>NZ_JBFNXL010000005.1:2997500-3745000 GCF_040812195.1 Shinella sp. S4-D37
AAGCGCCGCCGCTCTCGTTCGATGGCCGGGTTATAGGCCTACCCCTGCCCCCGCGTCAACAACCAATTTCAAGAAAATGCCAGAAATCGACAAGCCATTGGTAGTGCTCAACTTTATCCGCAAACGACACCCCGAAAGACACAAAACAACCCTCCACAGACACACAGCAGCCGCCAAAATCTTGTCCAAACGATCAAAACCGGGAATTCCCGCCCCCATCGGACCGGCGGCAGACCAAATCGCCCGGTGCATAGGTGGAATGTCGGGGAAAAGGTGGAGCTTTCGCTTGACTTGCCACAAAAGAAAAAGGCGCCGGCGGATACCCGCGGCGCCCCTCCCCTGTCGGTTCCGGCAAGGCGTCAGCCCTTCAGCTTGCCCATGATCTGCTCGAGGAAACCGAGCAGCACGGCGGAGACGACGAAGGCGAGGTGCATGAGGGTCAGCCACATCAGCTTGGCATCGGTATATTGCTGCACGTTGAGGAAGACCTGCAGCAGGTGGATCGAGGAGATCGCGACGATCGAGGAGGCGACCTTGATCTTCAGGCTGCCGGAATCGAGCTTTCCGAGGAAGGAAACGTCGGTCTCCGCCTCGTCGAAGCGGCTGACGAAATTCTCGTAGCCGGCGATCATGACCATGAGGATGAGGCTGGCGACCAGCGCCGCGTCGATCAGGCCGAGCATGGCGAGGATCATCTCCGCATCGTCGAAGACGAAGACGTTCATCGCCACCTTGGCGAATTTATAGAGGAAGGAGACGGCATAGACGGCGAGCGCCGCGACGAGGCCGAGATAAAAGACCACCAGGATCCACCGGCTCGACAGGATGATGCGTTCGACCAGGAGTTCGAGGGATTTCATCGGGCAGGCTCCAGCGGGATTCGGCAAATTCACCCGTTGTTAACCAAGGAGGCGAAGCCCCGCAAGGGTCGTTCGCGGACGCAAAAAGGGCGGCGTCCGCGAACGCCGCCCTTTTCCGGCATGCTTCGTCCTCATGCCCTTCGGAACAGGCCCGCGATCAGCGAGAGGACCAGGAGGGCCAGGAAGACGAAGAACAGGACCTGCGCGATGCCGGCCGATGCGCCGGCGATACCGCCGAAGCCGAGCAGGCCGGCAACAAGGGCGATCACGAGAAAGACCACAGCATAATAGAGCATTTTCGAACTCCTTCTTTGTATCGCTGGAGAAACGAGGGGGGTTGAAAAAGGTTCCGCGAAACAAGGCCGGAGAGAACGCTTTTGGGACGATGCCTTCGCTTCAAACGCAATACCGCCGCGGCCTTCCGGCTGCGGCGGCAGGAGTGGTGAGCGATGCGGCCGGCGACCGTCTAGTCACGGCGCGCCCAGTCGTCGATCTGCCGCTCGGCCTCTTCCTTGGCGAGGCCGTAACGCTGCTGGATCTTGCCCGAGAGTTCGACCCGGCGGCCGTTGATGACATCGAGGTCGTCGTCGGTAAGCTTGCCCCACTGGGTCTGGGCCTTGCCCTTGTACTCGTTCCACTTGCCTTCGATGATGTCCCAGTTCATGACGCTGTCCTTTCTATTGCGTTGAACGCATGATGTTGATGAGAGGGAAACCGGCAGGCGCCGGAAAGGTTCCCGCATCTGTCAGTGCATCCGCGCCGCCGTTTCGACCGGATAGGCGTTGTCGGCGACGATGACGTCGCCTGCCGGCGGCTGGACCTGCCGGACGTGGACCTCAAGGCCGTTCTGCCGGGTGAGGCGCCAGTCGATCTCGACGTCCTCCTCGACCCAGGCCGGATCGACGACCGCGCAGCGCCCGTGCACGATGCGCTTGCCGGTCCCTGCCCCGCCGAGTGCGGCGGGTAGCGCCCCGACGCATTCCTCCATGGTCTCGAACGCCACCTGGGGCACCGGCAGTTCTTCGCAGGTGAGGCCGCCATGGCTGCAGCCGACCAGAAGCATGATTGCGGCTATGTGTTCCATTTCACTCTCCATCACCCATCGTGCACCCGTGAGGGCCATTCGGATCGGGCAGGAAACGGAAGGGGGTCGCGAAAGTTCCGGCCCGGAGCGATGACGGCCCCGTCACATTTATGGGAACAAAAGCCGTTGCGGCTCGTTGTCGGCCCATCGCTCGAAAGCGAACCGGACGTGAAAGGAAGCGCCGATGCTCAGCACCATTCTCCTCGTCATTCTCATCCTGCTTCTGATCGGCGCCCTGCCGAACTGGGGATATAGCCGGAGTTGGGGCTACGGTCCGTCCGGCGGCCTTGGCCTGATCGTGCTCATCCTTCTCATCCTCGTCCTCATGGGACGTATCTGATCCCCGAACCGAGCCAGGAGCCGGAACCATGAAGAACATCATCATCGCGCTTGCCCTCGTCGCCTCCACGGTGACGCTCACCGCCTGCACCCAGACCGAACGCGGCACCGCGATCGGCGCGGGTACGGGCGCCGTCATCGGCGGCGTCGTCACGGGCCGCGCTGGCGGCGCGCTCGCGGGGGCCGCCATCGGCGGCGCGGCGGGCTATCTCATCGCCCGCTCCGACCGCAGCGGCTACTGCATCTATCGCGACCGCTACGGCCGCCGCTACGAAGCGCGCTGCCGCTGACACGACGACGATCTCAAACGGGAAACGGGCCCTCGGGCCCGTTTCTTGATGTCTGGAACCTGGTCAGAAACTGGAAGGACGGAATGTTTTCAGGAACCGCTCTTGCCCCTGGCCTCGGCTTCGTCGAGCTTTTCCAGAAGATCGAGAAGGCGGTCGGGCACGGGCTCCGTCTCGATGACCTCATAGAAGGATTTGAGCTTGCGGCCGACCGGACCGTTCGGGTCGAACGCCGCCTTGGCGGGCGAACCCCGTCCCGCGCGCTTCTTTTCTTTACCGGGCTCGATCATGGTCTTGTTTCCATCCGATGCCACTCGCTATCTTCCTTTTGCCCAAGATTCCCAATAGCAAGTCAGACTTAGAATGCTACCAATAGGTTTCCGTATGATGAACTCTAGCGGAAACGGTTCCGATGCGGAACATATTCAGGGAGAACTAAATGTCACTTTCCACCCGTATCGCACCGCATCTCGCCTATCTGAGGCGGTTTTCCCGTGCAGTGACGGGCTCCCAGACCTCGGGCGACGCCTATGTCGCGGCCATGCTTGAAGCGCTGGTCGCCGATATCTCGCTCTATCCGGAGGGCCGGAGCGACCGGATCGCACTTTACCGACTCTATTGCACGCTCTTCGAGAACCTCGACGTGACGCTGCCGGACAACACCTCCCCCTTCGGCTGGGAGCGCCAGGCGGCCGCCAACCTTGCCAACCTGCCGCCGGCGGAACGCAAGGCCTTCCTGCTGGTCGCCGTCGAAGGCTTCGACCTTGCCGAGGGCGCGGACATTCTCGACGTGTCGGAAGAACGCTTCGGCGCCCTGCTCGACGAAGCCTCGCGCGACATCTCGCGGCAGGTCGCGACCGATATCATGATCATCGAGGACGAGCCGCTGATCGCCATGGACATCGAGGACATGGTGAAGGGCCTCGGCCACAATGTGACGGGCATCGCGCGCACCCATTCGGAGGCGGTCGAGCTCTATCACCGCACCTCACCGCGCATGGTGCTCGCCGATATCCAGCTCGCAGACGGCAGCTCGGGCATCGATGCCGTCAACGACATCCTGAAGAACAGCACGATCCCCGTCATCTTCATCACCGCCTTCCCGGAGCGGCTCCTGACCGGCGAGAAGCCGGAACCCGCCTTCCTCGTCACCAAGCCGTTCAACCCGGACATGGTGAAGGCGCTGATCAGCCAGGCGCTGTTCTTCGACGAGCAGGCGCGGCTGGCGAAATCGGCCTGAGCGGGAACGAAAAAAGGCGATGGCGTGAACGATCGGGCGCCGTCGTCCCCTTCGCTTAGAAGGTCGGCGGGGTGCAGGCGCTGATGACCTCGCAGGGCACCGGGCCGACGCAGCGGAAGCGATGCGGACGGCGGCTCTCGAAATAATAGGCATCCCCCGGGCCGAGGATGCGACGCTCGTCGTCGACGGTCACTTCCAGCCGGCCCGACAGCACGATGCCGCCCTCCTCGCCTTCGTGCACCAGCGGCACCTTCCCCGTGTCCGCGCCGGGCTGGTAGCACTCCTTCAGGATCTGCAGGCTGCGGCCGAAAAGATTGTCGCCGACCTGCCGGTAGGAAATCCCGCCCTTGCCGATCTCCGTCAGTTCGTCCGCCCGGTAGAAGGCCTTCTTCGGACGGTCAGGCTCGAAGGCGAAGAATTCCGCCAGCCCGATCGGGATGCCGTCGAGGATGCGCTTCAGCGCACCGACGGACGGGTTGGAGGCGTTCGATTCGATCAGCGAAATCGTCGAATTGGTGACGCCGGCGCGCTTGGCGAGCTCGCGCTGGGAGAGATTGTGGGCCATGCGCAGATGGCGCAGCCTGCGCCCGATATCGACCGACATGGCCACTACCTGTTCTAGATGTTCGGAATATCGAAAATCGATTAACCCATATCCTTTATTTTCAATCGGTTGACGTCAAGAAGAAAAGGACTTGTTCGGCATCGCAAATCATGGCGTCAATCCCGTCAGCCAGAGGAGATCTGCCATGAACGTTCACAACAAGCCCAATGCACCGGTGCTCGACAGCTACTGGATGCCGTTTACCGCCAATCGCCAGTTCAAGGCCGCGCCGCGCCTGCTCGCCGCCGCCGAAGGCATGTATTACACTAGCGCCGACGGCCGCCGGGTGCTCGACGGCACTGCGGGCCTGTGGTGCGTCAATGCCGGCCATGGCCGCCGGCAGATCGCCGCCGCGGTCGAGCGCCAGCTCACCGAAATGGATTTCGCGCCCTCCTTCCAGATGGGCCATGCGGTCGCCTTCGATTTCGCCGAGCGGCTGGCCGAGATCGCCCCCGGCCCTGACGGCGCCAAGCTCGACCGCATCTTCTATACCGGCTCCGGCTCGGAATCGGTCGATACCGCGCTGAAGATCGCCATCGCCTACCAGCGCGCCATCGGCCAGGGCACGCGCACCCGCCTCATCGGCCGCGAGCGCGGCTATCACGGCGTCGGCTTCGGCGGCATTTCGGTTGGCGGCATTCTCAACAACCGCCGCGTCTTCCCGCAGCTTCCCGGCTCCGACCACCTGCGCCACACCCATGACCTTGCGAGGAACGCCTATGTGAAGGGCCAGCCGGAGCACGGCGCCGAGCTTGCCGATGACCTCGAACGGCTGGTGGCGCTGCATGGCGCGGAAACCATCGCCGCCTGCATCGTCGAGCCGGTCGCCGGCTCCACCGGCGTGCTGATCCCGCCGAAGGGCTATCTGGAAAAGCTGCGCGCGACCTGCGACAAGCACGGCATCCTGCTGATCTTCGACGAGGTGATCACCGGCTTCGGCCGCCTCGGCGCCGCCTTCGCCACCGACTATTTCGGCGTGACGCCCGACATCGTGACGACCGCCAAGGGCCTCACCAACGGCGCCATCCCGATGGGTGCGGTCTTCGCCAGCCGCAAGGTGCACGACGCGCTGATGCACGGGCCGGAAAACGCCATCGAGCTCTTCCACGGCTACACCTATTCCGGCCATCCGGTGGCCTGCGCCGCCGGCATCGCGACGCTCGACATCTATCGCGACGAGGGCCTGTTCACGCGCGGCGCGGCGATGCAGGACGACTGGCATGCGGCGATGCATTCGCTGAAGGGCCTGCCGCACATCATCGACATCCGCACGATCGGCCTCATCGCCGGCATCGAGCTTGCCTCGCGCGACGGCGCACCGGGCGCCCGGGCCTATGACGTCTTTGTCGACTGCTTCGAGAAGGGCCTCCTGATCCGCGTCACCGGCGACATCATCGCCTTCTCGCCGCCGCTGATCGCCGAGAAGGCGCATTTCGAGGATATCGTCTCGATCCTCGGCGATGCCCTGAAGCGGGCAGCATAAGCTTTCTTCGGCGGGAAACGCTGTTATATCTGGGCCCGTATCCATACGGGCCCAGTTTCATGTCAGCATCCGCCAAGACCGAACCGAAACTCATCTTCCGCCTGCAGTTCGAGCCAGAAGGGCGGATCGGGCGCGGCAAGATCCAGCTTCTCGCGCACATAAGGGAGACCGGCTCGATCTCGGCCGGCGGGCGGGCGATGGACATGTCCTATCGCCGGGCCTGGCTGCTGGTCGACGAGATGAACCGGCTGTTCCGCACGCCGGTGGTGGAATCGCAGCGCGGCGGCAAACAGGGCGGCGGCGCCGTCGTGACCCCTTTCGGCGAAGCGCTGATCGCCCGTTACCACGCCATGGAGGACAAGGCGCGCGCAGCGCTGGCCGAGGATATCGGCTGGATCGTCGGGAACCTTGCGGACTGACGCCTATTCCAGCGCCACCGTCTTGACGACCGCATGTACCGGCAGGCCGGGGGCGAGGCCCAGGCGCTCGACGGAAAGCGCGGTGATGCGGGCGCGCACGACATCGCCGCCGCAGGTTATGCGCAGGCTCGCCATGCCCTCGCCGTCCGGCTCGATCGCCTCGACGGCACCGTCCAGGATATTGAGGGCGCTGAGGCCTTCCGGACGCACCGTCGCGATCATGACGTCGCGGGCGGGGATGCGCAGCCGCACCGTGTCGCCCGGCGAGACCGCGGCGCCCGGCACGAGGATCGTCGCCCCGCCGTCGAGGCGGATGGTGGCGAGGCCGTGCGCGGCATCGCGCGCCTCGACGCGGCCGGCAAGGATGCTGCCCGCCTCGCGGCGCTCGGCGGCGGAGGAAAGGCGCGGGCCGCCCAGCACGTCCGATGCCGCGCCGATCGCGGTGATGCGCCCGTCCGCCATCAGCACCACCCGGTCGGCAAGGCGCGCCACTTCGGCCACCGAATGACTGACATAGACGATGGGAATGCCGACCCCGTCGCGCAGGCGCTCCAGATAGGGCAGGATTTCCGCCTTTCGCTCCTCGTCGAGTGCGGCGAGCGGCTCGTCCATCAAGAGCAGGCGCGGCGAGGCCAGCAGCGCGCGGCCGATGGCGACACGCTGCTTCTCACCGCCGGAAAGGTTGGCCGGCTGGCGGTCGAGCAGGCCGGCAATGCCGAGCAGGTCGACCACACGGTCCGGATTCTCCGTGCGCGCGCCCTTCGGCGAGAACCAGCGGCCATAGTTGAGGTTCTGCCGCACGGTGAGATGCGGGAAGAGCCGCGCCTCCTGGAAGACATAGCCGAAGCGCCGGCGATGGGCCGGCACGAAGACGCGGCGGGCGGTATCGACCAGCACCTCGTCGCCGAGCAGGACCCGGCCTTCCGCCGGGCGCGTGAGGCCGGCGATGATGCGGACCAGCGATGTCTTTCCCGAGCCGGACCGGCCGAACAGGGCGGTGACGCCCCCGTCGGAGGTGAAGGCGGCCCCCAGCGAAAAATCGCCGAGCCGGTGGCGGACATCCACGACGAGGCTCATTCGAGGTTCACCTTGCGGCCGATGCGCTGGGCAAGCACCTCGGAGGCGACGAGCGCGACCATGGAGATGGCGATGGCGACGAGGGTGAGGCGCATGGCGCCGGCATCGCCGCCAGGCACCTGGGTGAAGGTATAGATGGCGGCCGACAGCGTCTGCGTCTCGCCGGGAATATTGGAGACGAAGGTGATGGTGGCGCCGAACTCGCCCATCGCTTTCGCAAAGGCGAGGATCATGCCGGCGATGACCCCGGGCAGGATGAGCGGCAGGGTGACGGTGAGGAAGACCCAGAGGGGGCTTGCGCCCAGCGTGCCGGCCGCCTCCTCCAGCTTGCGGTCGACGGCCTCGATGGAAAGGCGGATCGAGCGCACCATCAGCGGAAAGCCCATGACGCCGCAGGCGAGCGCCGCGCCGGTCCAGCGGAAGGAGAGCACGATGCCGAACCATTCGTCCAGCACGGAGCCGACAGGCCCGCGCCGGCCGAACAGGATGAGCAGCAGGAAGCCGGTGACGACGGGCGGCAAGATCAATGGCAGGTGCACCAGCCCGTTCAGCAGCGACTTGCCCCAGAAGCGGCCGCGCGCCAGCGCCAGGGCGGCGAGGATGCCGAGCGGCAGGCTGACGAGGACCGCCACCGCCGAAACCCGAAGGCTGAGCCGGATCGCCGTCCATTCCTCGTCGCTCAGGGCAAGCCAGTCCACGCATGTTCCTTCGAAAGGTAAAAACCCCGGCATCGAGGCCGGGGCCGACAAGCCCACCCGCTTCTCCTCCGTCATGGCCGGGCTTGACCCGACCATCCATGCCACATGCGCCGCGGTGGATCCTCGGGTCAAGCCCGAGGATAACGTGGAGAGTGGGGAGAAGCTCGTCTTACTTCAGGATCGAGAAACCCTGCTCGGTAAAGAAGGGCGCGGCCTTGTCGGACTTCAGGAAGTCGAGATAGGCGGCCGCCGCGGCGCTCTCAGATTCCGCGAGGATGGCCACCGGATAGATGATCGGCGGGTGACTGTCCTCCGGGAAGGTGCCGACGACGGCGACGCCCGGATCGGCCGCGGCATCCGTCTGGTAGACGATGCCGTAGGGCGCCTCGCCGCGCGAGACGAGGGCGAGCGCGGCGCGCACGCTTTCGGCGCCGGCGACCTTACCTTCCACCGACGACCAGATGCCGAGCTTTTCAAGCGCCGCCTTGCCGTATTTGCCGGCCGGCACGCTGTCGACCGCGCCCATGGCGAGCCTGCCGTCGCCGAGAAGACCGGCGAGGTCGAAACCCTGCCCGATCTCGACGGTCGCGGCCTTGTCCTTCGGCGCGACAAGCACGATGCGGTTGCCGAGAAGGTTCACGCGGGTGTCGTCCTTGATCAGCTTCTTTTCGGCAACATAGTCCATCCAGGCAAGGTCGGCCGAGATGAAGAGGTCGGCAGGCGCCGCCGCCTCGATCTGCTTGGCGAGCGCCGAGCTTGCCGCATAGGAGACCGTCGTCTCGTTGCCGGTCTCCTTGGACCAGGCGGCATTGGCCGCATCCAGCGCGTTCTTGAGACTGGCGGCCGCAAAGACGGTGACCTTTTCCGCGGCGGCTGCCGGCAGGGCGAGCGGCAGCGACGCGAAAGCGGCGACGACGAGTTTCAGAAGCAGACGACGGTTCATTCCTGTTCTCCCTTTTCCTGCCTGAAGGCAGCGTGATATCTCTTTGAATATATCGCTGCGCGCAGCTTTGCCAGCGCTATATTCTCAAAAATACAGGGAAACGGACGAAGACCTGACCTGGAGGAGACCGGACGGTCGGGATCGTCCTGGAGCATTTCCAGCCGAAGCGAAATCGCTTCGACGTCGGATAATGCGGCAAAAACAAGAATCTAGAACAGCGCGTCGTCGAAGAGATCCTCGTCGCTTTGGGCGGCGGCGGGGGCTGCGGTCGCTTCGAGGACGGTGCCGAACACGCGGGCATGCACCTCGCGCTCGGAGACCATCGTATAGGTGCGCGCGATCCGGCCGCCGAGATCGGCCATCGCCTCTTCGAGGCCCGACCTGTCCGGCAGGCCGTCGCCGAGGAGTTCGCCGGCGCGGGCGGAGCAATCGGCCAGCACGTCGCCGAGTTCGGCATTGAAATCGAGGTCGGCGATCGTGCGGCCCGCCTTGGCGGAGACGTCCGCGCCGCAGGCGCGCAGGGCCGTCATGTCCTCCTCCATCCGGTCGCCCGCCTGGCGGATATGCTCCAGCGCCTCGTCGAGATGGGCGTCGAGCGAGCCGCCGGTGGCCGTGCCGGCCTCGCGCAGCTTGCCGGCGTCGCCTTCGAGCGACTGCAGGGCGACGAGGATGCGCTCGGCCGTCTCGTCGAGCTGACTGGAGAAGAGCCGCAGTTCCGCCGTCACCACATTGATCGCCCGCCCCTCTTCGCCGAGCTTGCCGCAGCGCAGGTTGGTGTTGAGCGCCATGTAGTGGATATCCGTGCGCACGAGCTGGATCGTCTTCACCCCTTTCAGGAGGCCCTGCACGGTCTCGACCGTGCTCGCGCCCAGCTCATTGGCCTTGCCGGCCGCCTGCCCGATATCGCGCACCACGGCGCGGGCGGCGGCGATATCGGCCTCCAGGATGCGCATGGCCCGGTCGGCGGAGTGGCCATCGGCCGCATCCATGTCGCCGTAGAGCGCCATCAGGCCGTCGATATCGGTGCCGAAGCTGCGGATCGTGCCGACCACCGTCTTGCATTCGCGCGCGAAATCGCTGGCGATCTCGACAAGCTGGTCGTGCACGAGATGGTGGATCAGCGCCGCCAGGCGGCCGCCAGCCTCCGCATCCAGCGTCCCCGCCGCAAGATATTCATCGAGGAACGTGAAGGCGGCCTGGCAATGTTCGATACGCTGGCGGGTTATGTCGCCGATCTGCATGGCCGACAGCGTGGTTGCGACCTTGCCCTGCACGCCGCGCGCCGCCGCGCCCACCTTGGCGGCAAGCTGGGAGAGATGGCGCCGCTGGGCGGTCAGGTCCGCGGCATTGCGCGAGAGGTTGCCGGCAATGTCCGGCACGGAGCGGCGAAACCGCTCCAGCGCCTGCCCGCCCCCGGCCGCGGCGGTGTCGATGACCGCGCCGAGCGTGCCGATCCTGGCGCCGAGCGCGTTGACCTCGCCCGCGCCGAACTGGATGCGCTCGAGGATCTCCTCCGCGAAGCCGGCAAAATCGGGAATGGCGGCGCCGGTGATCTTGGCGGTCGTGGCGAAGGTGCGCAGGTAGCGCAGCGTCTCCTGCATGTCGGCGATATGGGTGCCGAGCGATTTTTCCGTGACGGCGATATTGGCGAGGCGCTGCTGGCGCTGCTCCTCGATGCCGGGCAGCGCGGTCAACTGGTCGACGGTGGCGACGAGCCGGCCGATGGTCGCCTCCGCCGCCTCGTCGCCGAGCGAACCCGACAGGTTCTCCAGAGAGGCGACCAGCCGGTTGAGCACGTCCAGCACCGAGAGCAGCACGACACCGCCATCGAGGAACCGCTGTTCGATGCGGGAACGCGCCCCTTCGAGGCGGGAGACGAGTTCCACCTCGTCCGTCTGCCGCTCCACACGCATTGCGCTCGCTATTCCTGACACGCCATACCCCATTTGCAAGAACCCGTGGGCGAACCCTAGGAGCAACAATGTAACGCACAGTAAATTCGCCTTTCCTCATGTAATGGAATCCCGCTTCGCCGGGGCGTTCCGCCAACACCACCCGTGGATGCATGCATCCCTAGAATTAGGGATTTAGAAATAATATCACTTACATCTAATTGTGTATATTATTCCATATATTCAATTATTTAGTCAATTTTCCTACCGTAAGGTGAAGCGGTGTATCGGCGATGGCCGGACCACCAGTGGATGAAATTATCAACCGCGCTTTACCGTTCATTAAGCCTGACTTGGGATTCTGGCGCGGGAAATACTCTCTCTCGAAACGATTATCGAGGCCTGCATGTCATCGACCCTGCCGGGTGACGCGTCGTTAACCTTACCGACGACACTCACCATAAAGACTATGTTGTCCGTTCAAGAGCTGATCTTGGATTTCCTGAACAATAATTCCACCACCGTACTTGATATAGACGAGGCGGCGCAGGTCGATCTCAGCTTTGTCCAGCTCGTCACGGCGGCCCGCAAGCAGGCCGAGGCCAAGGCGGGGCGCGTTCTACTTGCCCGGCCCGCCTCCGGCGACCTTTACGACGTGCTGAAACGCGGCGGCTTTCTCGACGGGATGACGCCCGACGCCGCGCATTTCTGGCTGCATCAGGAGAAGAATTGATGACCGCGAAGATCTTGACCGTTGACGATTCCGCCAGCATCCGGCTGACGACGCGCGTCACCCTCAGCAATGCCGGCTATGCCGTGACGGAGGCCGTCGACGGCCTCGACGGCCTCAACAAGCTGAAGGCCGGCGAATACGACCTCGTCGTGACCGACCTGAACATGCCCAACATGGATGGCCTCACCATGATCCGCGAGCTGCGCAAGCTGCCCGCGCATACCGGCGTGCCGGTCATCTTCCTCACCACCGAATCCGACGGCGAGCTGAAGGCGCAGGCGAAAGCGGCCGGTGCCACCGGCTGGCTCACCAAGCCCTTCGATCCCGAAAGCCTCGTCAAGATCACCAAGAAGGTCCTCGGAAGATGACGAACCCGGACCCGATCTCAGTCTTCCGGACAGAAGCGGCCGAACTGCTGGAACAGATCGAGTCCGGCCTCCTCGACCTCACCCGCAGCCTCGACGACCGCGACCAGATCGACGCGGTCTTCCGGGGTCTGCACACGCTGAAGGGCTCGGGCGCGATGTTCGGCTTCGACGCGCTAGCCGCCTTCACCCACCATTGCGAGACCGCCTTCGACCGGGTGCGCAAGGGCGACGTGCCCGCCACGCACGAGCTGGTCTCGGCGGTGCTGTCGGCGCAGGACCACATGCGCGCGCTGCTCGAAACGCCGAACGGCGACCATGAGGGAATGAGCGCCGCGCTGCTCGACAATCTGCACCGGGCGGTCAACGGCGGAGGCTACCCCGCCCCGGCGGTCGCCTCGGCCGCGCCGGTCGCCGAAGAGGCCGGCGGCCTGCGCGAATGGCGCATCCGCTTCAGCCTGCCAGCCAATGCCATGGCGAACGGCACCAATCCGCTCGGCCTGCTCGACGAGATGCGCGACCTCGGCGATTGCCGGATCGTCGCCGACACGTCGAAGGTGCCGGAGCTTTCCGCGCTGGAACCGCGCGATATCCATATAAGCTGGGACGTCACGCTGAAGACCGAGCGGCCGCGCGCCGATATCGAGGACGTCTTCATCTTCGTCATGGACGACATGGAGCTCGAGATCGCCGAGGTCGCCGCCGAGCGGCCTGCCGCGACGGCGAGCCCGGCGCAGGCACCGATCGCCAGGGCTGTCGTCGTCACCGAGCGGGAGGCCACGGCCATCCAGGCGGCCAACGATCCCAAGCAGGCGAAATCCGCCGAGAACGTCCGCGTGCCGGCCGAACGGCTGGACGAAATGATGGACCGCGTCGGCGAGCTCGTCATCGCCCAGTCGCGCCTCACCCAGCTTGCCGGCACGGCGGCGGATCTCGGGCTGCGCTCGGTCTCGGAAGAAATCGAACGCCTTTCCGGCGAACTGCGCGACACGATGATGGTGCTGCGCATGATGCCGGTCGCCAGCCTCTTCAGCCGCTTCCGCCGCCTCGTGCACGATCTGTCGCGCGAGACGGGCAAGGAGATCGAGCTCATCACCGAAGGCGAAAGCACGGAGGTCGACAAGACGGTCATCGACCGGCTCGCCGATCCGCTCGTCCATCTCGTGCGCAATTCCATCGACCACGGCCTCGAAAAGCCCGACGAGCGCGTCGCCGCCGGCAAGGAGGCGAAGGGCCGGGTCATCCTCTCCGCACACCAGACGGGCGGCGAGGTCATCATCACCATCAAGGACGACGGGCGTGGCATCAACCGCGAGCGGGTGCGCGCCAAGGCTGAAGCCTCGGGCATCGTCCAGCCGGGCGCGACGCTGACCGACCAGGACCTGCTGCAGCTCATCTTCCAGCCGGGCTTCTCGACCGCACAGGCCGTGACGAACCTTTCCGGCCGCGGCGTCGGCATGGACGTGGTCAAGAAGACGGTGGAGGCGCTGCGCGGCACGATCGACATCACCAGCAAGCCGGGCGAAGGCTCGGAGGTGTCGCTGCGCATTCCGCTGACGCTCGCCATCATCGAGGGCCTGCTGGTACGCGTCGGCCAGGGTTGCTACGTCATCCCGCTCTCGGCGGTGGAGGAGTGCCTGGAGCTGTCGCTCGAGGACGACCTGCGCTCGCGCGGACGCAGCTTCATCTCGCTGCGCGACAGCCTCGTGCCGTTCCTGCGCCTGCGCGAACTCTTCCAGACGCGCACCGAGCCCGATCCGCACCAGAAGGTCGTCGTCATCTCGACCGGGTCGGAACGCGTCGGCCTCGTCGTCGACCAGATCATCGGCGACCACCAGACGGTCATCAAATCCATGTCCAAGCTGCACCATGACGTCGACACGTTCTCCGGCGCGACCATCCTCGGCGATGGCAGCGTGGCGCTGATCCTCGACGTCACCCACCTTGTCGCGGCCGGACAGCAGCAGGAGGCGCAATTGCGGGCGGCAGGATGAACGAAGCGGCACGAAAACTCGACTACGGCGCAATCTGGGGCGTGGAGGAGGATCTCTCCGTGCTCACCTTCAACCTGAACGGCGAGACCTTCGCGATCGAGGCGATCGTCGTGCAGGAGATCCTCGATCTCCTGCCGGAGACCCATGTTCCCGGCAGCAAGCCCTTCGTTTCCAGCGTCATCAACTTCCGCGGCAAGGTGATCCCGCTTGCCGATATCCGCCTTGCCTTCGGCATGGACGCGACGGAAACCACCATCGACAGCCGCATCGTCGTGATCGAGCTCGACCTCGACAACGAGGCGACGCTGATCGGCATCCGTACCGACAAGGTCAACGAAGTCACAACCCTTCCCAAGGTCGCCAGCGAGCCGCCGCCGAGCGTCGGCATGCGCTGGCGGGCGGACTACATCAACTGCGTCGTCAAGCGGGGCGGCGAATTCATCATCGTCCCGAACCTGCGCGCGATCTTTTCCGCAAAGCGTGATCGCGCCAGCACGGCCCAGGCGCCGAACTAGGAACACCAGGAGAGACCCATGCGCTTCACCATCAAACTCAAGTTGTTCCTGGCCTTCGGTTTCATCATGCTCATGCTGGCCGGCACTGCCGGCTACGGCATCGTCAGCCTCGGCGGCCTCAACGCGACGCTCGGCGACGTGCTCACCGGGCCGGCGACGCGCCTGCGCCTCGCCCAGGAACTCAATGTCCTGCAGCTCCAGCAGATCCGCCAGCAGAAGAACATGCTTTCGGCGACCAGCAGCGCCGAGACGAACAAGTATATCGCCCTCAGCGACAAGGCCCGCACGGATTTCGACGCGGCCTTCGAGCAGGTGCTGGCGAAAGCCACGGAACAGGGCAAGGTGCTGTGGTCCAAGCTCCAGGGCCTTTCCACCGAGTTCCGCCGCGAGGACGACCGGGTGCGCAGCCTGATGCTCGCCGGCGACAGCGCAGGCGCGCTTCGCGTCTCCACGGCGGATGCCCGCACGGTGACGAACGAGATCGACGTCCTGCTCGACGAGGTGGTCACGCTCGAACAGGCCCGCCTTCAGGAAGCGGACGACAATGCCGAAGCGCAATATGCCGGCACGCGCACGATCATGATCGCCGCCGCCACCGCCGCCTTCCTGATTGCCGGCCTTGCCGCCGTCTGGATCGTCCTGTCGATCAATCGCGGCATCTCCCGCGCCGTCGGCGTGGTACAGAACGTGGCGGACGGCGATCTCACCCGCTTTGCCGAAATTTCCACCAAGGACGAGATCGGCGAGCTGCTCGGCCACGTCAACACGATGATCGAGCGCCTGCGCGGCGTGGTGGCGGACGCCCTTTCAGCCTCCGACAACGTGTCCTCGGGCAGCCAGGAGCTGTCGGCCAGCTCCGAAACCCTCTCGCAGGGCGCGACGGAACAGGCGTCGTCGGCCGAAGAGGCCTCCGCCTCGATGGAGGAGATGGCGTCCAACATCAAGCAGAACGCCGACAACGCCGCCCAGACGGAAAAGATCGCCCGCCAGTCCGCCAAGGATGCAGAAGCCTCCGGCGAGGCCGTCGGCCGTGCGGTCGGCGCCATGCGCACCATCGCGGAGAAGATTTCCATCGTCCAGGAGATCGCCCGCCAGACCGACCTGCTCGCCCTCAACGCGGCCGTCGAGGCGGCACGCGCCGGCGAGCACGGCAAGGGTTTTGCGGTCGTCGCCTCGGAGGTGCGCAAGCTTGCCGAACGCAGTCAGGCGGCCGCCGCCGAGATCAGCACGCTGTCCGGCCAGACGGTGTCCGTCGCCACGGAAGCCGGCGAGATGCTGAACCGGCTGGTGCCCGATATCCGCAAGACCGCCGAACTCGTCTCGGAAATTTCGGCAGCCTGCCGCGAGCAGGATATCGGCGCCTCGCAGATCAACGAGGCGATCCAGCAGCTCGACAAGGTGACCCAGCAGAATGCCGGCGCCTCGGAGGAAATGTCCGGCACCTCGGAAGAGCTTGCCGCCCAGGCCGAGGAGTTGCAGGCCTCCATCGCCTTCTTCCGCGTCGAGAGCGCGGCCCGCAAGGAGCCGAACCACGCCGACAAGCTGCGGGCGACCGCGGCGAAGATGGCCGCCCCCATCACCACCAGGCGCCCGGCCGCCTCCCCGGCCCACCGCCCGGCGACCGGCAAGGCGGCACACAACAACGGCTTTGCCCTCGACATGTCGATGGGCGGTCCTGACGCCGACGACGCCGACTTCCGCGAAAGCGTCTGACATCGATTGAACCGGATGGCAGTCGTCGCTGACACGCTTCAGCGACGACCGGAAATTTACAGACAATTGGGAAGCAACTGCCGCTGCATCGACAAACCGCACTCACGAAAGGGTCTAGCAAATGACCATCAACCGTCGTCGCATGGGAATTTTTCGTTCAATCGGCGCCAAGATTCTGGCGATCCAGATCGGCTCCAGCCTGGCGATTGCCGGCGTCATCGGTGGCGGTGCCTATTACGGCATCAGCACCATGACGGACTCGATGAAGTCGATTTACGACGATCGCGTCGTGCCCCTTCAGCAGCTTAAACTGGTTTCGGACGCCTATGCGGTCAACATCGTTGACACCACGCATAAGCTGCACGCCGGCAGCATCGACTGGCAACAGGCGGCAACCAACCTCGACAGCGCCACGCAAACCATTGCCGATCAATGGTCAACCTATCTGTCGACCGACCTTACGCCCGACGAAAGCGTTATCGTCGAGACGGCGAAGACCGACATGGCGAAGTCCAACACGAAAGTGGAAGAGCTGAGGGGCATCCTTCGGCTGCGCGACTTCACCAAACTCGACACATTCGCCAAGAACGACCTCTACCCGGCCATCGATCCCATAACCGAAGGCATCGGCAAACTCACCGAATATCAGCTTGAAGCCGCCAGGGAATTGCGCGAACAGGGCATAGAACTGTTCCGCTCCCTGATCCAGCTCATGTCGATCATGAGCCTTCTGATCACGGCGGCGGCAATCGGCGTCGTCGTGGTGGTAACCAACACCATCAAGCGCAATCTCTCCACCGCGACGGGTCTGGCAGACGCGGTCGCACAGGGCGATGTGGCGGCGACGGCCTCCGTCAATTCCAATGACGAGATCAAGGACCTCATAGACTCCCTCAACACGATGACCGGCAACCTGCGCAATACCGCCAACATCGCCGACCAGATCGCCAACGGCGACCTCACGGTGACACCGAAGCCGCTGTCCGACAAGGACACGCTCGGCCTTGCGCTGGAAAGCATGGTCGAGCGCCTGCGCGGCGTCGTCGCCGACGCGCTGTCGGCCGCCAACAACGTCTCGTCCGGCAGCCAGGAACTGTCGGCCAGCTCCGAGCAGCTTTCGCAGGGCGCGACGGAACAGGCATCGTCGGCCGAAGAGGCCTCCGCCTCGATGGAGGAGATGGCGTCCAACATCAAGCAGAACGCCGACAACGCCGCCCAGACGGAAAAGATCGCCCGCCAGTCCGCCAAGGATGCAGAAGCCTCCGGCGAGGCCGTCGGCCGCGCCGTCGGCGCCATGCGCACCATCGCGGAGAAGATCTCCATCGTCCAGGAGATCGCCCGCCAGACCGACCTGCTTGCCCTCAACGCGGCCGTCGAGGCGGCACGCGCCGGCGAGCACGGCAAGGGCTTTGCCGTCGTCGCCTCGGAGGTGCGCAAGCTCGCCGAGCGCAGCCAGGCGGCCGCCGCCGAGATCAGCACGCTGTCCGGCCAGACGGTGTCCGTCGCCACGGAAGCCGGCGAGATGCTGAACCGGCTGGTGCCCGATATCCGCAAGACCGCCGAACTCGTCTCGGAAATCTCGGCAGCCTGCCGCGAGCAGGATATCGGTGCCTCGCAGATCAACGAGGCGATCCAGCAGCTCGACAAGGTGACCCAGCAGAATGCCGGCGCCTCGGAGGAAATGTCCGGCACCTCGGAAGAGCTTGCCGCCCAGGCCGAGGAGCTGCAGACCTCGATCGCCTTCTTCCGCGTCGACCGTGCCTCCGGCGTCCAGGTCACCCAGCAGCGCCGCTCGGCTCCCGCAGCCTCGCGCCCGGCCGCCAAGCCTGTCGCCGCCCCGGCCCGCAAGTCCGACAACAGCGTCAACGCCCAGCAGGCCCGCGCCCGCGGCTTTGCCCTCGACATGTCGATGGGCGGCCCGGATGCCGACGACGCCGACTTCAAGGAAAGCGCCTGATCATGGCCGGCACATCCTCCGAATCGCAATTCGTCACCTTCAGTCTCGACAACGAGGTCTTCGCGGTGCCGGTCTCGGTCGTCCGGGAGATCCTCGACCACGAGGATGCCTTCAAGATCCCGCACGGGCCGGAATACCTGCTCGGTCTCAGGGACGTGCGAGGCCAGGGTGTGCCGGTCATCGACCTGCGTCTTCGTCTCGGCATGACGAGGACCGAGAAGACGCCACACACGCGCGCCCTGGTGCTTGACGTGCCGATCGGCGAGAAGATCCTCACCCTCGGCCTCGTCGCCGACCGGGTCTTCGAGGTCATTCCCTTCCGCAGCGACGAAATCGAGGGCGCGCCGGACATCGGCGTGCGCTGGCCGTCCGACTACATTGCCGGCGTCGTGCGCCGCAATGGCGGTTTCGTCGTCATCGTCGATCTGGCGCGCCTGTTCTCCGGCGCCGAGATGGCGATGATGGGCTCGGCGGGCCGCCTCGCCGCAACGGCATAGTTTCGGGAGGACGGGCGTGGGAGCAGCATTGCGGATACAAGGGGCCGAAGAGGGGCTGAGCAGCCGGAACTTCGAAGCCCTGGCGCGCTATATCTACGACTACAGCGGCATCAAGATGCCGATCACGAAGATGACCATGCTGGAGGGCCGCCTGCGCCGGCGCCTTCGGGCCACCGGCATCGCCAGCTTCAACGACTATTGCGACTATCTCTTCAAGCGCGGCGGCATCGAGAAGGAGGCTATCTTCCTGATCGACGCCGTGACGACGAACAAGACCGATTTCTTCCGCGAGCCGAAGCACTTCGACTACATGGCCGCGACCGGCCTGCCGGAACTGGCGGCGGCCGGCCACAAGCGGCTGCGGCTGTGGAGCGCCGCCTGCTCCATCGGCGCCGAGCCCTATACGATGGCGATGGTGATGCAGGATTTCGTCGACGCGAATTCCGGCCTCGACTATCGCATCCTCGCCACCGACCTTTCCACCGACGTGCTCGCAGCCGCCCGCCGCGCCGTCTATCCGCGCGACATGATCCAGCCCGTGCCCGCCGAGACGCAGCGCCGCTATGTGATGGTCTCGCGCGATGCCAGGCGCGGCGAGGTGCGCATCCATCCGCGTCTGCGCTCGACGATCGGCTTTGCCCGCATGAACCTCATGGACAGCACCTACAGGGTGGGCGAGCCGATGCACATGATCTTCTGCCGCAACGTGCTGATCTATTTCGACAAGCCGACGCAGGCCAAGGTCCTGTCGCGGCTCTGCGACTGCCTGGTGCCCGGCGGCTTCCTCTATGTGGGCCATTCAGAGACGGTTACCGGCATTTCCCTGCCGATGCGCCAGGTCGCCAACACGGTTTTCAAGAAGATCTGATGACCCCTCCCGGCAAGAAGATCCGCGTCCTCATCATCGACGACTCGGCGAGCGTGCGCCAGGCGCTGACCCACGTCCTCGAGCAGGATCCGGAGATCGAGGTGATGGGCGCGGCCTCCGATCCCTTCATGGCGGCAAGGAAGATCCAGGAGCAGGTCCCCGACGTCATCACGCTCGACGTGGAGATGCCGCGCATGGACGGCATCACCTTCCTGCGCAAGATCATGTCGCAGAAGCCGATCCCCGTCGTCATGTGCTCCTCGCTCACCGAGGAGGGCTCGGAGACGCTGATGCAGGCGCTGGAGGCCGGCGCCGTCGACATCATCCTGAAGCCGAAGATCGGGGCGGCCGACCATCTCGCCGAATCCGGCACTCGCATCCGCGAAGCCGTCAAGGGTGCCGCCGTCGCCCGCCTCGGCCAGAACCGGCGCGCGGCCGCGGCGAGCGGGCCGACCGCAAAACTCACCGCCGATGCGGTGCTGCCCCCGCCCTCCGGCCGCGCCATGGCGAAGACGACCGAGATGGTCGCCTGCGTCGGCGCCTCGACGGGCGGGACGGAAGCGCTACGCGTGCTCCTGGAACAGTTGCCGGCCAATTCCCCCGGCATCGTCATCGTGCAGCACATGCCGGAGAAATTCACGGCCGCCTTCGCCAGGCGCCTCGACAGCCTGTGCGAGGTGGCGGTGAAGGAAGCCGTGCATGGCGATCCGGTCCTGCGCGGCCATGTGCTGATCGCCCCCGGCGACCGGCACATGATGCTGGAGCGGCAGGGCGCGCGCTACCATGTCGCCGTGCGCGAGGGACCCCTCGTCTCGCGCCACCGGCCGTCCGTCGACGTGCTCTTCCGCTCCGCCGCGCGCGCGGCCGGGGCGAACGCCATGGGCGTCATCCTCACCGGGATGGGCGACGACGGCGCGCGCGGCATGAACGAGATGCACCAGGCCGGCGCCTATACGGTGGCGCAGGACGAGGCGAGTTCCATCGTCTTCGGCATGCCGAAGGAGGCGATCGCCCATGGCGGCGTCGACAGGATCCTGCCGCTCGACCAGATCGCCCGCGAGATCCTCGCCGCCGACCGCCGGCGATAAAGCATCGCGCCCCGGCGCGTTTTCACCGGCTGTTAACCATGATTGGCGAGGATGGCGAAGCACCATGCGAGGGTGCTTTGCGAGCGATGACAGGCTCAAGAACCGTTCCGGGGAGCCTCATGCCCGTCATCACCTTCGCCAACACCAAGGGTGGCGCCGGCAAGACCACCGCGGTCCTGCTGCTTGCGACCGAGCTTGCCCGCCTCGGCTTCCGCGTCTCGGTGCTCGACGCCGACCCGCAGCACTGGATCACCCGCTGGCATGAGAATTCCGAAGGCCTGCTCGGCAACCGCCTCTGCGTTGTGCCCTATGTCACGATGGGAACGATCGACCGGCAGCTCGCCGAGGAGAAGGCGCGCGCCGATTTCGTGCTGATCGACCTGCCGGGCTCACGCAGTTCCCTGCTCGCCAAGGCCGTGGGCTATTCCGACTATGTCCTCATCCCCGTGCAGGGCTCCGCCATGGACGCACAGGGTGGCGCCAATGTCATCGAGCTCCTGCAATATCTGGAAGACAAGGCCGATATCCGTATCCGCCATTCCGTCGTGCTCACCCGCGTCAATTCCATGGTGACGACGCGCGCGATGCATGCGGTCAAGGACCTGCTGGCCGCCCGCCGCGTCCATCTTCTGCAGACGCCGATCATCGAGCGCGCGGCCTTCCGCGACATCTTCGGCTGCGGCGGCACGCTCTATTCGATGGATGCGCGACGTGTCAGCAATCTCGACAAGGCGCAGGAGAACGCCCGGGCACTGGCGCTCGAAGTGCTCCAGCAGATTCCCGCCGCGCTGCGCCCGACCGCGGCGGAGAGGCTGAGAAACGTCGCCTGAACCTCACCGGTTCTCGCAAAAAGGCCGCGGAAAAACCGCGGCCTTTTTGCGTCTTGTCCGAAGCCGGCTCAGAGCGCAGCGACGACGATGACCTCGACGAGATAGTCGGGCGTCGCCAGCTTGGATTCGCCGGTGGCGCGGGCCGGGGTGTGGCCCTGCGGCGCCCAGCCGTCCCACACGGCGTTCATCTTGGAGAAATCGGCCATATCGGCAAGCCAGATCTGGGTGGAGAGGATGCGGGTCTTGTCCGTGCCGGCAAGCGCCAGCAGGCGATCGACCTCGGCAAGCGCCTGCTTCGTCTGTTCGGTGACGTCGGAGCCGGCCTCGCCGACCTGCCCGGCCAGATAGACGGTGCCGTTGTGCACGACGGCCTGGCTCATGCGCGGGCCGGTTTCAAAGCGTTTGATATCCATGTCTCGTTCCTGTCAGGTCTTGAGAATTCGCGGCAAAGACCGCAGGCCGACAAAGCCCGGCGGCGGGCCGTCTATACGAGGCCCGGCGCACGGGCGCCAGTGGCGGGGCGCGAAAATCGCTGGCCCGCCGCGGGCCGGTCGTCCTTACGCCACGCGCTTGCGGCGCTCGATGCGGGCGCGGATGGCGTCCACGTCGACCCGCGGCGTCGCGGCGAAGAGGGTCTTGGTGTAGCTGTGCTGCGGGTTCTCGAACACCTGGTCGCGGCTGCCGTATTCGACGGCCTCGCCGAAATACATCACCATCACATCGTCCGCGATGTGGCGCACGACCGACAGGTCGTGGCTGATGAAGACATAGGTCAGCTTGAACTCGTCCTGCAGGTCGGCGAGCAGGTTCAAGACCTGGGCCTGCACCGAGAGGTCGAGCGCCGAGACGGGCTCGTCGAGCACCAGAAGGCGCGGATTGAGCATCAGCGCGCGGGCGATCGCCACGCGCTGGCGCTGGCCGCCGGAGAACATGTGCGGGTAGCGCCCGTAGTGCTTCTCCTCCAGGCCCACCTTCTTCAGCATGGCCATGGCGCGGTCGCGCCGCTCGCCCGCCGGCACCCTCGTGTTGATGACCAGCGGCTCCGTCAGGATGTCGCCGATCTTCTTGCGCGGGTTGAGCGAACCGTAGGGATTCTGGAAGACGATCTGCACCTTGCTGCGCATTTCCGCGGTCAGCGGCTCGTGCGCGATATCGACCTTGCGGCCGTCGATCAGCATGTCGCCCTCGGTGACCGGGTCGATCATCGTGACCATGCGGGCAAGGGTGGACTTGCCGCAGCCGCTTTCGCCGACGATGGCGAGCGTCTTGCCCTGCTCGACCGTAAAGCTCACGCCCTTGACGGCGTGGACGGTCTTGGCCGGTTTGAACAGGCCGCCGGGGATGTGGTAGTCGCGCTTCAGGTTCTTTGCTTCGAGAACAGGGGTCATCGGGCTGCTCCTGCAAAAATCTCGGCGTCGGTCAGCTTCTCCGTGATCGTCGGCAGGCGGCCGCCGGTGGCGTTTTCCGGCAGGGCCGAAAGCAGCGCCCTGGTATAGACGCTCTTCGGGGCCGAGAAGAGCGACAGGACGTCGGCCTCCTCGATCTGGCGGCCCTTGTACTGCACGATGACGCGATCGGCGGTTTCGGCGACGACGCCCATGTCATGGGTGATGATGATGAGGCCCATGCCGTGTTCGGCCTGGAGCTTCATCAGGAGGTCGAGGATCTGCTTCTGGATCGTCACGTCGAGCGCGGTGGTCGGCTCGTCGGCGATCAGGAGCTTCGGATTGCAGGCAAGGGCGGTCGCGATCATCACGCGCTGGCACTGGCCGCCCGACATCTGGTGCGGGAAGTGGCCGAGGCGCTCTTCCGGGTTCGGAATGCCGACCGACTGGAACAGTTCGATCGCCCGGTCGCGCCGCGCCTTGCGGGAAAGATCCGTGTGGATGCGCAGCACTTCCTCGATCTGGTAGCCGACCGTGAAGCACGGATTGAGGCTGGCGATCGGCTCCTGGAAGATCATGGCGATATCCTTGCCGATGATCCTGCGCCGGTCGCCGTCGGACATGGCCTGCATGTTGCGGCCGTTGAAAGTGAGGACGTCCGCCGTCACCTTCGCCGTCCACGGGAGAAGACCCATGGCCGCGAGCATGGAGACCGACTTGCCCGAGCCGGATTCGCCGACGATGGCGAGCACTTCGCCCTCGTCGACCTTGAGCGAGACGCCGTCCACGGCGCGGAAGGGACCGGAGGCCGTCTGGAATTCGACGGTGAGGTTTTTGACTTCGAGAAGCGACATCACGACCTCTTCAGCTTGGGATCGAGGGCGTCGCGCAGGCCGTCACCCATGAGGTTGATGGCAAGCACGGTGATGAGGATGGCAAGGCCGGGGAAGGTGACGACCCACCAGGCGCGCTGGATGAATTCGCGCGCTTCGGCGAGCATCGTGCCCCATTCCGGCGTCGGCGGCTGGGCGCCCATGCCGAGGAAGCCGAGGGCCGCCGCATCGAGGATCGCCGCCGAGAAGGCGAGCGTCGCCTGGACGATGAGCGGGGCGAGGCAGTTCGGCAGGATCGTCAGGAACATCAGGCGCAGCGTGCCGGCGCCCGCGACCTTCGAGCCGACGACATAGTCCTTGGACTTCTCGGTCATCACCGCCGCGCGCGTCAGGCGCACGAAATGCGGCTGGTTGACGAGCGAGATGGCGATCATGGCGTTCAAGAGGCCCGGGCCCAGGACCGCGACCAGCACGAGGGCGAGCAGCAGCGAGGGAAACGCCAGGATGATGTCCATGATGCGCATGATGAACGTATCGACCTTGCCGCGGAAATAGCCCGCGACAAGACCGATCAGGACGCCCGAGACCACCGACAGCGTCACGACGACGAGACCGATGAAGAGCGAGAAGCGTGCGCCGTAGATGAGGCGCGAGAGGATGTCGCGGCCGACGGCGTCGGTGCCGAGAACATGCCCCCACATGCCGCCGTCCTGGAAGACCGGCGGCAGGAGAAGCAGCTCGCGGTTCTGGCTGCTCGGGCTGTGCGGCGAAACGATCGGCGCGAAGACCGCCACGAACAGGATGACCAGGAAGAACGCGAGGCCGATGACGGCGCCCTTGTTGCGCGAGAAATAGAACCAGAATTCGGAAAGGCCCGAGGGCGGCGTGCCACCCGTCTTGGTGTCGGCCGTGTTTTGAACCGTGCTCATGGATCGTCTCCTAGTGCCGGATACGCGGGTTGACCCAGCCGTAAAGCAGGTCGACCACGAGGTTGACGATCATGATGACGGCGGCGATCAGCATCAGGCCACCCTGCACCACGGCATAGTCGCGCTTGAAGACGCTGTCGACCATCCACTTGCCGATGCCCGGCCAGGAGAAGATCGTCTCTGTGAGGATGGCGCCCGCCAGCAGCACGCCGACCTGCAGGCCGATCGTGGTGATGACGGGGATCATCGCATTGCGCAGGGCATGGATGCCGATGACGCGGAACGGCGAGAGGCCCTTGGCGCGGGCGGTGCGGACATAGTCCTCGCCGAGCACTTCGAGCATGGCCGAGCGCGTCTGGCGCGCGATGACGGCGAGCGGGATCGTCGCAAGCACGATCGTCGGCAGGATCAGGTAGGTCAGCGCCGATTTGAACGCCCCCGCCTGGCCCGAGATCAGGCTGTCGATCAGCATGAAGCCGGTGACCTGCGGGAAGAAGTACATCAGCGAGATGCGTCCCGAGACCGGCGTCCAGCCGAGATAGCCGGAGAAGAAGATGATGAGCAGCAGGCCCCACCAGAAGATCGGCATCGAATAGCCGATGAGCGCGACGCCCATCAGCGACTGGTCGAGCCAGGTCCCCCGCTTCACCGCGGCGAGCATGCCGGCCGGAATGCCGAGCACGACGGCGACGATGATGGCGCAGAGCGAAAGCTCCAGCGTTGCCGGGAAGAGCAGCATGAAATCATCGAGCACCGGCCGCTTGGTCACGATGGACGAGCCGAAGTCGCCCGTGAGCAGGCCGGCGAGGTAGTCGAAATACTGGATGTACATCGGCCGGTCGAGCCCGAGCTGGTGCATGAGCTCGGCGTGCCGTTCCGGCGACATGACGCGCTCGCCCGACATCAGCATGACCGGATCGCCCGGCAGAAGTCGAATGAAGGAGAACGCGATGAGCGATACCCCGAGGAACGTGGGTATCAGGACGGCGAGCCGCCCGAAGATAAAACGAAACATGGGAGCCAATCCCTTCTTTTTGTGAAAAACCGGCGGCCCGAATGTCTTCGAGCCGCCGGCCAATGCACGCTCTTTGCGGCGTGCCTTTCTCGTAGCGATCTTACTCGGCGATGTCCACGCCGTCGAAGATGAAGTCACCGAGCGGCGACTGGATGAAGCCGGAGACCTTCTTGCTCATCGGAACGACGGCGAGCGAGTGGTCGAGCGTGTTCCAGGGGGCTTCGCGCTTGAAGACGACCTGGGCCTCTTCGTAGAGCTTCGTGCGCTCTGCAACGTCGGCGGTTTCCTTCGCCTTCGTCATCAGGTCGTCGAATTCCTTGTTGCACCACTGCGCACGGTTGTTGCCGCCGACGGCGTCGCAGCCGAGCAGAGTGTCGAGGAAGTTGTCCGGGTCGCCGTTGTCGCCCGTCCAGCCGAGGATGGCCGCGCCGTCGCGGTCCTTGGCGGAGGAGAGCTTCAGGTATTCGGCCCATTCGTAGGAGACGATCTCGGCCGTGACGCCGATCTTGGCAAGGTCGGCCTGCATCAGTTCCGCCGCACGGCGGGCGTTCAGCATGTACGGACGGGCAACCGGCATCGCCCAGATCTTCATCTTGAGATCCTTGACGCCTGCTTCTTCAAGCATCTTCTTGGCGGCTTCCGGATCGAACGCATCGTCGACGACGGCGTCGTTATACGACCACATGGTCGGCGGAATCGGGTTCTTGGCGACGGTTGCCGCGCCCTGGAAGACGGCATCGACGATGGCCTGGCGGTTGATCGCCATGTTGAGGGCCTTGCGGACCTCGACCTTGTCGAACGGCGCCACCAGCGTGTTGTAGGCGAGGTAAGCGACGTTGAGGCCGGCCTGCTCGGAGACGTGCAGGTTCGGATCGGCCTTCAGCTCGGCGACGTCGGCCGCGTTCGGATAGGACATCAGGTGGCATTCGCCGGCCTTCAGCTTCTGGGCGCGAACGGCGGCGTCCGTGGTGATCGCGAAGACGAGATCGTCGATCTTCTGCTTGCCGCCCCAGTAGTCCGGGTTGGCCTTGTAGCGGATCGCGGCATCCGGCTGGTAGGCGACGAAGGTGAACGGACCGGTGCCGAGCGGCTGCTGGTTCATCAGCTCCATCTTGCCGTCAGCCTGCAGCTTGTCGGCATATTCCTTGGAGACGATGGAGATGAAGGGCATGCCGAGGTTGGCGAGCAGCGGCGCTTCCGGGCGCTTCAGCGTGATCTTGACCGTCAGGTCGTCGACCTTCTCGATCTTGTCGAGCACATCGGGCAGGCCCATGCCGGAGAAGTATTCCCAGGACGCGCCCGGCACGTACTTGTTCCAGGCGTTGTCTTCCTTGTACTGGCGCTCGAAGGAGAAGATCACGTCGTCTGCGTTCAGCTCACGCGACGGGGTGAAATACTCGGTCGTCTGGAACTTCACGCCCTTGCGGAGCTTGAAGGTATACTCCTTGCCGTCGGCGGAGATTTCCCAGCTCTCGGCCAGCGCAGGCTCGATCTCGGTCGTGCCGCGCTTGAACTCCACCAGCCGGTTGTAGACCGTGTGCGCCGCTGCGTCGAAGGTCTGGCCGCCGGTGTAGAGACCGGGGTCGAAGCCTTCCGGCGACGCTTCCGAGCAGTAGACGAAGGTCTTCGACCAGGCGGCCGTACCCATCAGCGAGGCAAGCGCCGTCGCCGCGAGGAGAGTAGTCAGCTTTTTCATAGTGAGCTTCCCAGGTTTGGTTTTTTGTTCTCTTGTCAGGCTCGGGTGCGCTTCCGGCCCGGACCTTGCCGGGGATGGAACGACATTTGCCGCAGGATTGCAATAAGTCCGCGAACAAATTTGTCCAAACGGAAAAACCTGCAGAACATTATTCTCCACAGCATTAGAAACGGCTTCAAAAGTGCGCGAATCACCCTCCCCCCACCGTGTCAATCCCGACCTGAATGGATAGCGGCGGCACGGCCGGCGTGCCATAAGGGGACATCGAGGCAAGAGGGACTGCCCTTCGCGCTCCCGCCCTGTGGCGGCAGGGCGGAGCAAAAGGACGAAGGGCAGTCCCGCTTATATTTTTCCATTCATTTCAGATACTTGCCTGGTGGCCCACGAAAAAAGTGGCCCATCCTCGTAAAATTGTCCCGCAAAACCCTTTGCCGCCAGAAATTGTGGCGCTAGATTTGAACGCGTGGAATCCTGGGGATAGAGACCACGTGCCCGTCTTGAACAAACACTACCGGTGCTATGATTTCGAAAGCGATCTTGAGAAGGCTCTCAATCGCGTCGATTTCTTTCGCATCTTCCATACCCTGGCGCTGCGCTACGGTTTCGAGCATTTCGGCATCCTGCAACTGGCCAACGAGCACGAGTCCAGCCACCTTGCGGGCCGCCTCGTGCTGCACGACCTGCCGGCCGGCCTTGCCGAGGCCTACGACAAGCGCCATCGCCTCAACGAATCCGCCATCTTCAAGAGCTTCTACAAGTCGACGATCCCGACCGTGTGGCTGAGCGACGACCCGGCCGAGAACGGCACGGCCGGCAGCAGCGATTTCCTGGAGCAGATCGGCTTCGACATGGCGCTCGCCCTGCCGGTCCACTCCATCGCCGGCGCGCGCTACGTGGTGCTCTTCCTCGGCGATGGCGAGGATATCGGCCGCAACGCCCATTACGAGATCTGCTACGAGGCCAACTGCGCCTTCGACTATTTCTATCGCAAGGTGCTCTCCAACAAGGCCGGCATGGGCCTGACGCCGCGCGAGACGGAAATCCTGCGCTGGATCTCCTACGGCAAGACGGCGAGCGAGATCGCCCTCATCGTCTCGGTCTCCGAGCATACGGTGAACTCGCACACGGCAACGATCCTCAAGAAACTCGACGTCGTCAACCGCACGCAGATGGTGGCGAAGGCGATCCGCGAGCAGATCATCCAATAATGTCGCAAAACAGGTCCGCGGCATGATCGATAACAAAGTTAGGGACTTGTTAATGACCGCGGCCTGGATGAGAGTAGCCGCGACCGTCGGCCAACCATTCGATGCAATCAGGTTCACCCACCGCCATGACCGCAACCGTGCATATCCTGCTTGTCGATGACGACCCTGCGGAAGACGTCATCCTTCGCGCGTTGATGCGCAGGGTCACGACCTATGAGATCAAACTCGACTATGCGGAGACGGTGGAGGCGGCGCTGGATTTCATCCGCGCGTCCGGCGTGCAGCTCGACATGATCCTGATGGACAACCGGCTGCAGCCTCAGGCGGATTTCCGCGAGACCGTGCCGGAACTCCGGCGCAACGGCTATATCGGGCCGATCGGCGTCATTTCCTCGTCGATCAGCGATGCCTATTTCCAGAAGATCGACGACTACGGCGTCGACTTCCGCATCGACAAGGCCGAACTCGACCCGACGGCCATCGAATTCATCCTGCAGGAATATGTAAAGCGCGACGCCGACGCGTGAGCGCCGGCGCGCGTTCGGTCTTGCGGCGCCTCAGGCGGCGGGCTGACGCACGGCGGCGTTTTCCAGGCCGAGCAGCATGCCGATCTGCGGGCGGGCCTTGACCAGATCGTCGATCGTATATTGCTGGAGCACTTCGAAGAAGGCGTTCAGCGCCTTGCGCAGCGCCGAGTTGAGGCCGCAGCTGTCGACCAGCGGGCACTCGATCTCGCCCGCCTCGAAACATTCGGCCATGGCGAAGGAATCCTCCGTCACGCGCACGACGTCGAACAGGGTGATCTCCGTCGCCGACCTCGGCAGGCGCACGCCGCCGTTGCGGCCACGCACGGTCTCGATGATCCCGGCGCGCGTCAGCGGCTGGAGGATCTTGAACAGGAACAGCTCGGACACGCCGTAGGCCCTGGCGATCTCCGGGATGCGGCTGAGTTTGTCACCATTCGCCGCGCAGTACATCAACATGCGCACCGCATAGTTGGTTTGTTTCGTCAGACGCATCGGGAACTCCGAATCCGGTTTTCAGTCCGAACACATATAGGGCACTTCGCTGTTTAGAACAATTCCAAAAAGCGGAAAATCACATTCATGTTATGGCAGGGATCGCACGGTTGACTGCGAGGGGCAAGCCGTTAAACACGACTTTAGCAGTTAAGAATAAATGCACCAGGAGGATCCGATGCAACTGCTTAAGACGTCGCTCGCCGCCCTTGCCCTCTCGACAGCCGGTCTGGCCCTTGCCGCACCCGCTCTTGCAGAAGGCGAAGTCAACATCTACTCCTACCGTCAGCCGGACCTGATCAAGCCGCTGCTCGACGAGTTCACCAAGGAAACCGGCATCACCACCAACGTGCTCTTCCTCGACAAGGGCCTGGTGGAGCGCATCCAGGCGGAAGGCGCAAACTCGCCAGCCGACGTCATCCTGACGGTCGATATCGCCCGCCTGACGGAAGCCAAGGAAGGCGGCGTCACGCAGCCGGTCCAGAACGACGTCATCAACAAGGACATTCCCGCGCAGTATCGCGATCCGGACGGCGACTGGTTCGGCCTGACCACGCGTTCGCGCGTCGTCTACGCCTCCAAGGACCGCGTCGCGCAGAACGAGATCACCTACGAGGAGCTCGCCGACCCGAAGTGGAAGGGCAAGATCTGCACCCGTGACGGCCAGCACTCCTACAATATCGGCCTCATCGCCTCGATGATCGCCCATCATGGCGAGGCCGAAGCCGAAAAGTGGCTGACGGGCCTGAAGGACAACCTCGCCCGCAAGCCCGACGGCGGCGACCGCGACCAGGCCAAGGCGATCCTCGCCGGCGAGTGCGACATCGCGCTCGGCAACTCCTACTATGTCGGTCTGATGATGACCAACGAGAAGGAGCCGGAGCAGAAGGACTGGGCAGCCGCCATCAAGGTGCTGTTCCCCAATGCCGGCGATCGCGGCTCGCATGTCAACGTCTCCGGCATGGCGCTCGCCAAGAACGCCCCGAACAAGGACAATGCGCTGAAGCTGATGGAATTCCTGTCGGCCGGCACCGCGCAGCAGATCTATGCCGAGCAGGTCTACGAATACCCCGTGCTGCCGGGCGCCGAGCCCTCCGACGTCGTCAAGTCCTTCGGACCGCTGAACCCGGATGCCCTGCCGCTCGCCGATATCGCGGCGAACCGCAAGACGGCTTCGGAACTGGTGGACAAGGTCGGCTACAACGACGGCCCGTCGCAGTAACAGGACGCCTATCAAGGCCAAACCAGGAAACGGCGGCTCTCGGGCCGCCGTTTTCGTTCATTGCAGGTCCGGATCCGACTGGCCGGTGATGCTCCGGCTGTAGTCGAGGATATCCTTCTTGCGCTGCGGCGTGCCCGGATGGGTGGAGAGGATGTTCGTGTCCCCCCTGTCGCCGAGCTTTTCCTCCAGCAGTCCGAAAAAGCGGGCGATCGCGGTGGGGTCGTAGCCGGCCTTCGCCATCAGCTCCACCGAGCGCCGGTCGGCCTCGGCCTCCGCGCTGCGCGAATAGGACAGCGCCAGCAAGCCGCCGCCCTGCACCAGCACGTCCTCCACTGCCGAGCCGACATCGCCGGCGATCAGCATGATCAGGCCGGTCATGCCGGCGGCGCGGTAGAACTGGCGCAGGCTGTGCTCCAGCTCGACATGGCCGATCTCGTGCGCGAGCACACCGACGATCATCTCCGTATCGCCGCCCGCCAGTTCGACGAGCTGGTCGGTGAGGACGAGCGTGCCGTCCGGCAGCGCGAAGGCATTCGGCCCGATCAGGCCGCCATCGCGGAAATTGAGGGTATAGGCCCCGGCCCCGCGCGGCGACTGGGCAGATATGCGGGCAAAGCCGTCGGCGATCTCCTTGCGACGGCCGTCCGGCAGCGTCGTCTGCGAGAAGGTCGTCCGGTCGAGCGCCTCCAGCGTGCCCCGCGCCATCAGCTGCGGCACGATCGGCGGCGTGGTGAGGATGGCGACCTCGACCAGCGCCGGCACGCCCCAGCGATAGACCGCGCCGCCCAGCACGAAGGCGGCGAGCACGATGACGACGAGGCGGAGCCGGAACTGTTCCAGCCAGTGCACGAGGCCTGCACCGCCCTTGCCGCGCGCGGCGAGGTAGCGGTCGATCCCGTCATTGTCCCAGGTCTCGAAGACCGAGCCGTCCGGAAAGGTCACCCGGCGGGGGATGGCCCCGACACGGCCGGAGATCTCGACCCAGGAGAGGCCCGCGCCGGCGAGCGGCTTCTCGCCGCCGACCGGCATGGCCGTAATCTCCCCGGCCCGCTCGACGAGGCGGGCCTCGACCGAGCGGCTGGAGCCGGCGGGGTGCCAATCCCCACCGGCGATGGTGGCATTGTCAGAAGCCAAAATCGAAACCTTCAAAGTCCATGAACTCCGAGCCGACGGCCGAGCCCTGCGCCTCGATGCGGCTGAACAGCTCGCCGACGTCGCCCGCAAAATGGATGCCGGTATGCTCCCAGGTATAGCGCGCCATCCGCACCGCCGCCCAGGGGCGCATCAGGCCGAAGGTCAGCAGCGTGACGATGACGTTGGAAATGGCGATCCAGGTGTAGCGGGTGCGCGAGATGTCGCTCAGCATGCGGTGCTGGCCGTCGAAAGTGGTGGCCGACCACGCGATGTTGCGCACGCCCGCGCGATAGAAGAGGCCCGCAATGCCGAAAGTGGCGAAAAGCACGATATAGCCGATCACCGCGCTGATCACGAGCGGGATCTGCTGTTCCGGCGTCAGCGCACCGGGCGTCTCGATCATCGGCAGGATCAGCGACAGGTTCATGAAGACGATGAGCGCGATGATGCCGAGGCCGACCAGCGCGATGAGGAACGACAGGAGCCAGGACTTGTAGAGCGGGCCGAGCCCGGGGTCCGTGTCGAAGGCCTTGCCGCCGTAGCGCAGGTTCGAGCCGACATAGCGCGAGACCCAGCGGCTGGCGAGCGGCGTCAGGATGCCGACGGTGATGACGGCGAGCAGGCTGCCGAGGATGAAGGCCTTGAACGCCCCGCCCGCGCCACCGACGAAATCGAAGCGGACATTGCGATAGCTCGTGACGCGCGCGGAAAAGCGCAGGCCCTTGGCGACGAGCCAGGGCAGCGCGATCAGCACGACCAGCGTCGGCAGCAGGACGAGGATCGGCATCAGCGTCGCGATGACGTTGAGCGCGATGAAGGCGCCAAGCACGATGAGGCGGCCGATGAGGATCTGCAGGCCCCTGGCATGATATTCGAAGGACCGGCCGAGCAGCACGGTATTGCCGTAGAAGTAACGGTTGCGCCGGACCTTGGCCCAGGCCGAATAGATGCCGAGCGTCAGGATGGTCAGCAGCACATTGACGATCCAGATGCCGAAATATTCCGACGCCTTGCCGGTAAACGTGATGCGGTGGAAGCCACCCGCCTGTCCCGCGGGCGCAGCAGATGCTGCAAATGCCATATCGTTCGCCCCTTCCCGATGAATAGAACACGAGGGCTTAACGGGCCGGGCTCGACGGCTATTCTTCGCAGGGCACAAAAAACCCGCAACGCAAAAGGGCCCCCGTGCGGGAGCCCTTTCGATCCTGTCCGACGGGGCGGATCACTTCATCGTCGGCATGACGAATTCGGCACCGTCCTTGATGCCCGACGGCCAGCGGCTGGTGACCGTCTTGGTGCGGGTCCAGAACTTGATCGAATCGGTGCCGTGCTGGTTGAGGTCGCCGAAGGACGAGGACTTCCAGCCGCCGAAGGAGTGGTAGGCGAGCGGAACCGGGATCGGAACGTTGACGCCGACCATGCCGATGTTGATGCGGCTGGCGAAGTCGCGGGCCGCGTCGCCGTCGCGGGTGTAGATCGCGACGCCGTTGCCGTATTCGTGCTTCATCGGCAGGTCGAGGGCTTCCTCGTAGTTCTTGGCGCGAACGACGGAGAGGACGGGGCCGAAGATCTCGGTCTTGTAGATCTCCATATCGGGCGTGACGTTGTCGAACAGGCAGCCGCCGACGAAATAGCCGTCCTCGTAACCCTGCAGCTTGAAGCCGCGGCCGTCGACGACGAGCTTGGCGCCTTCCTCGACACCCTTGTCGATGAGTCCGAGGACGCGCGCCTGGGCTTCCTTGGTGACGACCGGGCCCATGTCGGCCTTCTCGTCGGTATAGGGGCCGATGCGCAGGCTCTCGATCATCGGCGTCAGCTTCTCGATGAGGCGGTTGGCGGTTTCCTCGCCGACCGGCACGGCGACGGAGATCGCCATGCAGCGCTCGCCGGCCGAGCCGTAGCCGGCGCCCATCAGGGCGTTGGCGGCCTGGTCGAGGTCGGCGTCGGGCATGATGATCATGTGGTTCTTCGCGCCGCCGAAGCACTGGGCGCGCTTGCCGTTGGCGGCGGCCGTGCCGTAGACGTAGCGGGCGATCGGCGTGGAGCCGACGAAGGAGACGGCGGCGATGTCGGGATGGGCCAGGATGCCGTCGACCGCACCCTTGTCGCCGTTGACGACGTTGAGGATGCCCGCCGGCAGGCCGGCCTCGATCATCAGTTCGGCAAGGCGGATCGGCAGCGACGGATCGCGCTCGGACGGCTTCAGGATGAAGGCGTTGCCGCAGGCGATGGCCGGGGCGAACATCCACATCGGGATCATGCCCGGGAAGTTGAACGGCGTGATGCCCGCGCCGATGCCGACCGGCTGGCGGATCGAGTACATGTCGATGTTCGGGCCGGCGCCTTCGGTGAACTCGCTCTTGGACAGGTGCGGAATGCCGATGACGAATTCGCAGACTTCGAGGCCGCGCACGACGTCGCCCTTCGAATCATCGAGGGTCTTGCCGTGCTCGCGCGAGATCAGCAGGGCCAGTTCATCCATGTTCCGGTTCAAAAGCTCGACGAACCGCATGAAAACGCGGGCGCGGCGCTGCGGGTTGGTGGCGGCCCACTTCGGCTGCGCGGCCTTGGCGCTGTCGACGGCGGCCTGCAGATCCGCGTCGCTGGCGAGCGCGACCGTCGCCTGGACCTCGCCGGTCGCCGGGTTGTAGACATTGGCCGTGCGGCCGCTCGTGCCGGCGACCTTCTCGCCGTTGATGAAATGTCCGATCTCGTACATGGGGAGTCCTCCGTTGGTGTGAAGGGATCATCGCACTTCAATTTGCACAACTCAATCACCTTGGATAAGGAACCGTTGTGCAGAAATTAAAGTCGGAGGCGGAAATGAACTGGGACGATGCCCGCATGTTCCTGGCGGTGGCCCGCACGGGTCAGATCCTTGCCGCCTCCCGCCGCCTCGGGGTGAACCATGCCACGCTCAGCCGCCGGGTCAGCGCGCTGGAGGAGGCCTTGAAGACGCGGCTCCTCATCCGCCGCACCAATGGCTGCGAGCTCACCGCCGAGGGTGAGGCCTTCCTGCGGGCGGCCGAGCGGATGGAGACGGAGATGCTGGCGGTGCAGGCGAGCATCGGCCGCATCGACACGGCCGTCGCCGGAACGGTGCGCGTCGGGGCGCCCGACGGCTTCGGCGTCTCGTTCCTCGCACCCCGCCTCGGCCGGCTGACCGCGCGCCATCCCGAATTGAAGATCCAGCTCGTGCCGGTGCCGCGCTCCTTCTCGCTCTCCCAGCGCGAGGCCGACATCGCCATCACGCTGGAGCGGCCCGAACAGGGGCGCCTCGTCTCCTCCAAGCTGACGGATTATACGCTCGGCCTCTATGCTTCGCGCAGCTACCTTGCGGAGAACGGCACGCCGCAAGGCGTCGAGGACCTGAAGGCCCACCGGCGGGTCGGCTATGTGGAAGACCTGATCTTCACCGCCTCGCTCAATTTCACCGGCGAGATCATGCGAAGCTGGGACGCCGGCTTCGAGATTTCCAGCGCCACCGGCCAGACGGAGGCCGTGCGCTCGGGCGCCGGCATCGGCATCCTGCACGACTACATCGCCCGGCAATATGACGAGCTCGTCCGCCTGCTGCCCGCCACCGCCATCCGCCGCGCCTACTGGACGACCTGGCACGAGAGCGCCCGGGATCTCACGCGCGTGCGCACCGTCGCCGAGTTCGTGCAGGAACTCGTGCAGCAGGAGCACCACATCTTTCTGTGAGCGCGCCGGGCTTGCGGAAGGGGACAGGTGGCCGGACGATCGAAGGGAAAGACGACTTCCCCTCTCCCGATAAGTCCTATCGGAGACAACTTATCAGGAGAGGGGAATGGTACGGTTGAGTGGGGTCGAACCACCGACCTCAGGTGCCACAAACCTAAAGCCTGACGTTAATGCAAGACTCCGATGAAAATCGGGGTCTTTTATTTTTCTGATAAATCGTTGACATATCGATGTTTTTCCTGACAAGTAGCCTTAATTCAAGACGCCAGCACCAACCCGTCACACCTAATAAAAGACTCCAAATGTTGACGGCAAATGTTCCAGACGTGTTCCAGAAAACGAATTGAAGACTCCAATGACCACAATATCCGAGAAGGCGGACCTTCGACCTTCGCACCTCGCCGACTTCCTGAAGGCAGCGCGTCCCGGGCATAGAGGCAGCCACTACCTCACCGATCTGAAATGCACTGGCCTATCCCTCCGCCTTAAAGGCGAGAAGGTCGCCTTCTTCCTTCGGTACAAGGGCATCAGCAAAACCCTCGGCTGGGCGCACGAGGGAGAGGGCTGGTTTATCCCTTCGATCAAGGCCGCGCGCGAGCTCGCCGAGAAGGTCAAGCGTCAAATCGACTTCGGCGGCGAACCGTACGCCGAGGAGTTTTTACGGCAGCACCATCATGCGGCCGAAAACAACCTTGACCTCTCGCACGACGATATCGTGCGGGAAATGCGGCCCAAGATCGGGACATGGACCTTACAGCAGTGCATCGACAAAGCGATCGAGGACAAGACAGCGGAGACGGCAACGAAGCCGTGGAGAGACACAACTGTCTCCACTTTGAAATCGACATTCGCCAAACCAGAATTCGCCGATCTACTCGACATGCCGGCCGCAAACATCAAGCGCGCAGACATCGAGAGCATTCGCGACGTCATGCTGAAGAAACATGCGTCGCCCTCCCCTGCTGGGAAAGCCGTGTCGAACGTCAGCACCATTCTTACCCATTGCCAATCCGTTCATGGCGGCCAGTCTGGTTTGGACCGCGTGGAACCTTGGTGGCGGCTTCTGACAGTCGGGCGAACGGTAAAGCCGCGCACCAGAAGCCCTGGATTGGAAGGCCTCGCGAAGACCCTCATTCTTGCGGACATCTACACCGCCAAGCGCCTGCCGGGACGTATGGAAGCAAAGCATGACCACAAGTACGGCATCCGAGACGGCGTGGCGGCCGCCTTTCACTGGGTATGCCTCACGGCGCAAAGACAGGGCGCGGCGCTCGCCATCCAAAAAACCGACTATATTCCCGACCCCGAAAACGAAGGCTGGTATCTGGCCGCGTGGGGCGAAGGCATTATGAAAGCAGGTATCGCCCACGTCCTCCCGATCCCGCCCCGACTGGTCCAGCATATGGCCGAGAAGCTCGAACTGGTGAACAGGACGGAAAGCCAGTGGCTACTACCCTCGGAACGAGGGCAGGACGACATTCATGTTCATCGATCGTCCACACTCGCCGTTGTCCAGCGCCTCGGCGCGCGCGACACCCTCACGAAGAAGCGCGCGACGGCGGTCAATCTCTTGGCCGTCAACGGTATCAAGTGGTGGACTCCACATGACCTTCGCCGAACCATAACCAAAGTTCTTGACGATGCCGGAATTCCGGGCGGCGCATCCGTGGTCCTCGCGCACGAGGTGAGGCGCACCGACAAACTGGATGCCGAGAACGATGACTCGCGAGAACAACGGATCGCCCGGATCACTCGTCTCGCCTACGGCGGCGCGCAGCACCTCCATCTGAAACGCAAGGCTATGGCGATCTGGACGGATGCCGTATTGGACGAGTACGCCACGCTGAAATCAGCATGGCAGCCCGTGGAAAAATAATCGGCATCGCCCGAGCGCTTGCGCGACGGCGATGAAACCAGGTCGCCCCTGCGAAGGGGCGTGAACCCCTCCCCCGGGGGAGGGGTGCAGCCGACCGAAGGGCGGGGTGGGGGACCATCATGTACTTGTACATGATGACAACAAAGAATCGTTTCGGATGCGGAATAGTTCATCGGCGAGTTGACGCACGCGTAATCCCGCCCGACCATGAAAAAAACCGCCATCAACGGGTTGGCCCCCTCCGGCGGTTTTATCACGGAATGTTCAATAATGATGAACGACATTTTTGACATTGTAAAGCAGCCGTTGACGGCTGAGTGAGCGCCGGGCTGGGACATACCCCAGCCAAGCCGACGTCACCTCCAACCCTCAGATTCAAATTTGTTGACAAGCTCTTCGCTAAGAAGGGTATTTCCATCGATCCGTACGGCGAGGCGGAGGCGCGCGTGCGCGCTGCCGTCCCGCAACCCTCCCAGCTTGTTCAGGACATGATCGCGGCCTCGGTGGCGCGGGCCCGCGCCCGTATCGCCGAAGGCGATGAGCAAGCCGAAGGCGCGCAGATAAGGCCCAGAAAGGGCCGTCTCGGGAGTGGAGGAGCTACGGTTCCACGCAGTGGGATCGGAGTTCCTCCACTCCCCCGTCAAGCTGAAAACTCTAACGCACTCACAGGCTCATCCTCCGTCAGTCGCTGGGCTCTATTGCATAAGATTCAGAAGATCAGTCGCCCCGCCGATCCAGACGCTCGCGGCCCCGCCGTCTGCGGTTGCGGCATGCCCGGCCACGACGCAACCGCAGTCAACATCCATCTCCGCACGTCAGAGACGACGGGCGAGATACGCGCGGGGGTGAGTGGCATCTACCGATGCGGCTCACCATGGCTTTGCCCAACCTGCGCTGTCGCCAAGGCCCACGACCGCGCCGAGCGCGTCCAGTCCGCGGCAAACGCAACGTTCCAGCGTGGCGGGCGCGCCGCGCTCGTCGTACTGACAGCTTCTCACTCGCGCGACATGTCGCTCGCCGAGATCAAAAGCCTCGTCGCCACCTCTTCCAGCGCCGCCAGGAAGGGCCGCGCATGGATGAATGCCGTCGAAGAATATGGCATCCTTGGGGTTGTCGTCGGTCAGGAAGTCACGTTCAGCACGGTCAACGGGTGGCACTATCACCAGCACTTATCAGTGATGGTAGACGGCCCAAATGATGATGCCTACGACCGCGCCGAAGCGGCGGGAGCTTGGATTGCCGCCGCCTATGCGGCGCAGGTCCGCGCTAGAGGCGGGACCATCTCTGACAGGTACGGCTGGCACGTTCGCGTTGCCCGCGATGCGGCGGATGCTAGCGATTACACGGCCAAGGGCTCCATGGCGTGGGAAATCTCCGGCGGACACAAGGACCAGACGAAAGCGGCCACATCGCTGTCCCCCTGGGACATCGCCAGCGCCGCCGCAGACGGCGACAAGGCAATGTATGCTCGCTGGCGGGAATACATGGAGACGATGCCCGGAACACGCTCTTGTATTGTCAGCGCATCGCTCGCGAAGAAGCTCGGTATCACCGCAGGCGGCGATGCCGAGGAAGCAGGCGAGCAGGTCTTGCATGATGCCGACGAGGTCGTGGGCCGCGTCGAGGCGCAAACTTGGCGCAAGTGGATGCGGCATGGTCTGGCTGCCACGTTCCTATCTCGCATTGAGTTCGGCGGCGAAGAGGGCTTTGCCGCTGCTGTTCTCGACACTGACCGAGAGGTCGAACCGCTGGAAGCCGAATATCAACGGCTTCGCGCCGAGCGCGCCCTTGCCATTATGAAGCAGGACATTGCAAGGGATTGGAAGCGGAAGACGGATCATATCGCGAGTGATGCAGAGGTAAGAGCTTACGCCATGATACGGGCGGGCTTCTGTCTGGTGTGATCGCGGCACATTGACAAACGGAACCCCTTCGCGGGGGTGGTCGGTCCCGCGTCCCGCCGCGCCGGCGGCGCTATGCTGACGCTCCTGCGGCAACCCTATATCCGCTCTCGGTGTGCGCGAATTCCCGCGCCGCCCCTTCGGGCCGCTATGCTCGCCGCTCCGATACGCTCATTTCTCTCAGGTCCCGGCTTTTCGCGCCGGAACGCGGGATTCCACGATTTTCGACGGCATCCGCTCAAAAACGAGGGGCTAGGAGCCTCGTAGGACGCTAATATATACCTCGGCTAGGGTTTGATACCCAGGGAAATCCATTCCCCATCCTCACCGTTAAGCCTGCCAACATGCTCGCTCTGTCAATGTCCTGCGGACATCCGCCGCGTTGCTTCGGCCCTCCGGGTGACTGCCGTTGCGCGTGTCGGCCGTCGTGAAGGCATCGGGACGGGGAACATCAAGGCCGCGCTACGCGCGGGTTCGCCCTCGCCTCCGGCAGGATCGAACAGGGAACATAGCAATCATTAAAATTGACGACACCCAATTAAACCTACCCGCGTAATGATTCAACCGGAACGCGTATACTTCTAGTAACCGGTCGACCAGCATGCTATAAAGGAACCATAGAAAACAACGAGAAATCAAGGGCTTCCAATGGTCATCAAGAGAACAACCATCAAGGGTTTGGCCTTCGATCTTCTCATTGAGGAGGTTAACGAGCGCACCTCGGCGGGCGGGCTGATTTGCTACATGGCATCGGTTTACCGAGTCGAAAAAGGGACTGGTGCAAAGCAATTGATCCGCCGTTCTCGGCTTCCTGGAGCCGCCGACGAGATGCGCCGCCAATACGAGCGTGACGGGCTTCAAGCTCTCCGCCGCCTTGCCGCCTAAAATCCGGAACGAAAGGACTACGCACATGCTCTTCCTCCGCATCATGACTTTGCCGATTGCCATGGCAGCCTTTGCAACGCTCTACGTCGTCGCCATCAAGGCCCCTACCGCGGTGGAAGTCGGCAGCCTTCTAATCTGGCCGACCCTCGCGCTTCTGCTCATCGGCGAAGGCATCCGGAAGGCCGTCTGTAGATAAAGACTCGAAACCTTCAGTTTCTCTTTTAAGTTGTATTTGAAGACTCCGATGCAGATCGGGGTCTTTTATTTTTGGGCATCTGGCCAGCAATTGAAGACTCGAAGTCTTTCATTAAATTCTTTATATTTTTCAGTAATTTAAGACTTAAACTTTTTGACGGATCGGTCGATATGTGACACTCTTCTGTTGCTCGAAAGCGGCGACAACATCAACCAAAAGGAGAGTGCAAATGACAACGCGGATACGATGGATAGATAAGTGGTCGGCAGCGGCAACCGATGAATGGGAGGCGGCGGAGATTGAAATTCTTGTCGGCGCGGAACGGAGGTTCTATTGCCCGTTCATCTCACGCGTAGACGATCCAGAGGGCCCGCGCTGGCTTTATTCTATAGACGTTCCGTCCGGCGGTGGTGGTGGTGGTGCCCGTTCCGTAGCGAACGGCCTTACCAATACGCGGACGAAAGCAAAAAGAGCGGCGGAGCAAGCAATTCGGCGGCTGGCGACAGGCCCGAAGATCGCGACGTAGGAATATTCAATATCGACCAAATTTATACTTGACGTCGCCAAGAATTGACCTGACCATTAATACAGCAACACGGAAATACGAGTTGCTGTAGCCAGAGGAAAATCAAACACATGAAAGTAAAAACAGAGAATACCGCGCAGGGGCGCGGAGGGAGAAGCTTTGCCCGAAAAATGACGGTCGAGATGCCAGCAGAAACGCTTACGGCGCTCAAAGTCTATGCCGCAAGACGACAAACAACCGTGCGTGAAATCGTGATTGAAGCGGTTGGAAATCACCTGAAATGCGAAGGAGAACAGGCATGAATGAATCGACAAAAAACACCCTCCAGGATTTGCTCTATAAGCTGCCTTCGGAAGGCCAGATTGAGGAAATCCGGGATGAAATTGCCGATGTGATCAAAGATGGCGCCGCGCTATCTGATGACGAGTTTGAATCGCTGGAGCGGCTAGTAGACGCGCTAGAAAACGCTGCCTCGTCGATGGCGCGGGCGATGATTGCTTTTGACGAGGTGTTGGCATGAAGCACGAGGCTAAAGATAAGCTAATCGAATTCGCGATGCGGGCGCGGCACACTTTTCTGATCGCGGGCGACCTACGTGAAGAGCTTGACAGTTTTTATCTCGACAAAATCGACGATGGCGACGAGATGGATCAGCTCTTTAGAGTTGCACTTGAAAAGGCTTCGGTCGCGCGTGTCACTCTCGGCGAGTTGCATAATAAGATTCGCGAGATCGTTGAAAATGTGAGGGAGCAGGCATGACGTTTCGGCGACAGGCGATGGAAACGGGAAGGGCGGCATTTCTGCCGCCCTCTCTCCTCCTACAAGGCGGTCTCTCATTGTTCCCCTCTGTTCATGAGATCGAGAATGCCGCGCACGAGCTTCCGCGTCTGGCGGTCATAGACCGTCACGGAGATTTCCGAGAGCTCACCACCAGGTGCCATCCGGCCCCAAAATTGGCGGCGCACTGGATCAAAGGTCAGCCAGTCAGGCTTGCCTTTGGCGATGACGTAATAGTCTCCGGAGCCCTCCGACACTTCGACATCGACCAGGAATAACCCGCCCGCGATACGCAAGGGCACGTCGTCGTCAGCGGAAATAATTTCCTTATTGTATGCGAATTTCACCCGCGGCGTGCCTGTGGACGGGATCGTCTCAGTGCCGGCGAATGCCGGCACTGTCGCCGTGGAGAAGAAAAGAGCGGTCAGAAGAAATTTCATTTTTAGCCTCATGAAATGGTCAAATCTAAGTATTCGTGGAGCAAGGTTTCCACGTCGGCGCCTGTTTTTGTGGCGCACATGACCGTCAATTGCAGACGGCCCGAAGCGACCGCCTGGATGGCGACATTGTATTTTCCGGCCACGCCCGCAATCGACACAGAAACCCAATTGCTGGGGGCGCGGTTCGCGGTGTCGTTCAATACCCGACACCCATTGAAGCCGAAGGCGGCGGGAACCGGTACGGACAGAAAATCACCTATCGCTAGAGCGACCGAGCGCGTTTCGTAGCTCGGGATCGACCCGTAATCCGCACTTCGGAAGTCCACGCCGTCGCCCGTCTCTGGCGGCGGAGCGAAGGCAGTAGCCGGAAGGATTTGGCCAGCTTTCTGGCCCTCAGACGGCCGCCAGACATAGACGGGATCGGCCAGCGCGTAACCGCCCCCCACGATCGATGCCGCCAGTGCCAACGCGGCCATTGCTAAAAGGCTTCTCATTCGCGCGCTTTCCAGATGTTCGGCAACGCGTCGAGTGCAATGCTAAGGAGCCCGGGCAACGTGCAAAACACGGTCAACGTGACGACCGTGGCAGAGAGATGCGCCAGCCCCGCGATGCCGCAAACCGTCGCTAGCCCGAGCCCGCCAGCCGTCCAGAGTGCCAGTTTCTTCATTTCGTTTTTCCTCCCGCGGCGGACAGCGCCCTTAGACCAGTCTTCGGCAATCCTCCGCGTCCGGCAAGCGCAAGCATTCCGCCGAAAGCGCCTGAGGTCAGGCTAGCCTCGCCGCCCGATCCTGGTTGCCCTGTCCATGCAAGCACGCGATCCGGAAGGCTCCAGATTTGCCCGAACCCTTTCATGCAGGCGAACCAGACGAGGTACATGTGCATGCCCGTCATAACGAGAATGCCGACGAGGCCGACGACGTGCCCGCCCGTCTGCCCCAAAAACGCGGTCGCGAAGAGTTGATCGAGCGTTCCCAAAGTTGCGTCAAAAACCGGATACGCCGCGCAAAGTGCGAACACCGCCAACGCTGGGCGGAGCGCGATGTTGACGATCAAGAGCAGGCCCATGCGGACGCTTTCGCCCGCGAAGTCGCCGCCGTTGTCCATCCTTAGCCACTTCAGCGCCCACAACGGCAGCGCGATCATGGCTTCTATGAGAGCTGAAAGAACCGCCATGCCCGCCATGAACATGAAAATGAACGGCATCAGCGGAATCACATAAGCGCGAAGGCTGCCAATGACCATCAGCGCACCCACAACGTATTTTGACCAATCCAAGAGCCAATCCACACCGGCCGCCCCGAAGAATCGCGTGATAGCGTTGCCCGCAAGCGCCGCCGCGCCCGCTCCTGCCGCAATGACACCCCAACCCGCGGCAATCATGGCGTGACCCGAAGATATCAATCCCGCCATAGCGCTCCCCTCGGAGCCCGATGAGCCCGACCACTCGGCCATGTCACGAGCAACACCGCCGAGCAACTTAGTCAGAAAGTCCGCAGTTTCATCGCCCGCGGCTGCGAAGTCATTTGCTGTCAGATTCTCGCGCTCTGCCTCGCCCGACACCTGGAGCGCGAGCGCGGAAAACGCCCTATCCAAGGCTCCCCCGAAATCCCCATCGATTCGCGGCAGCGTGTCGTCTAGACGCTCGTTCGTGAGGCTCGTCGTGAGTTCGGATATTTGCGCCAGACCTCGCCAATACATGCCCGCGGTGAGGAATCCGTCCTGTTTTGCCGCTTCAACAAGTTTCGACCGCGAAGAAGTGTCCATCGCTGTGACTTCGGCTTTCGCCGCGGCGACAATCGCGGCATCGAACCTAGCGCCAGCGGCGCGAATGTCCTGCACCAGCCTCGGCGATAGGATGCCCGACGAAACCGCATTCTTGGCACCGTCAGCGGAAGAGAGCCCAGACGTTTCAGCGGCAAGCTTTGCATACCGCTCGGCTTCCGATCGGACAGCGGAAATAATTTCCGCCACCGCCGCCCGTCGAGCGTTCACGAAATCGGCCCGCCCTTCAGGAATCGAGTAAGAAAAGCGGCCGCAGGTCGCGCCATAGTTCCAGACCGTTACACCTGCCACGTCGAGACCCGGGGTGGCAGGAACCGAGGCCGTCCACCCCCACGACGATCCCGCCTGATTGTACACGGCAGCACAAACCTCATGCCGCAATATCGCCATGGCGACCATCGAACCGTTCGCCGAAACCGGAACGATCGGAACGGCATCCTTGGCAACGACACCGACGAAAGTATTCCACGTCGCATCTGCGACGTTAATGCCACCCCGCGCCACGACATCTCGCAAGAGATAATGCACTGGGGAAAAACCCGTCGAGGGCATCGGACACAACAGACCGAGGCCGAGGACGATACGCAACGGCGACCATATCTGATGCCATCTGTCGCCCAGCACTTTGCCCGTGTATGCACTCGAAACAATTCCGGCTACGACGCTATACGCAAGGCCCAGCCCGCCTAAAAAGAACAGGACCGATGTGCCGACCTGAAACGTGCGACCCCACGGCGATGCCCCGTCCCCGGGCAGGACGGCCGAAACCCATTGCCACGCCAGATTTGTCGAGGACGGTTCAGCAAGAATGTCGATCATTTCTTGCCTCCCTTGCCACCTGGGCCACCCATGCCTCCGGGACCGCCGTCGCCATCAGCGCCGCTAGGACCATCGGGCGTTTCTTCCTTCGTGTCGGCGGGCTCGGTATCCTCAGCAAGGTCGAGGGCCTTCTTTTCGGCCACCGTCAACGTGACCGGCACGGCGGGAAGAGCCAGCCGCGACGATGGCTGGGGCTTTGCCTTCGTCCCCGCCGAGCCCGTCTTGTCACCGCTTCCCTTGCCGTCGTCCCCTCCCGGATTGTCGGCGGGGACCGGCGAGGCGTCTGGAGCGGGCGCGTCCTTTTCGGCTTGTCGATCGAGTAGGTACTGTCCGAGGGCCGCCAACTCGGGGAGAGTGTGCCAGATCGCCGCGAGCCAAGGCCGCCGACACGGCGGCATATCCATCTTCGCGAGCACTTCCGCATGCAGGCGAATGCGTTCCTCTAGCGTCCGCCAGGTCGCAGAGTCTGCCGACGTGGCGAGCCTTTCTAAGTAAGCGAGCAACGCAGGAGATTCGCGCTCAAGAAACGTCTGCCGATGATGCGTCGGCCGCCCGCGCACAGTGAGACACCAACGAACGGCCTCAACCGCGGCGCCGTGCGCTGGATCGAGGTGAGGCATTCCCATGTCGCGGAGAGTAGCGAATGCGTTCTTCCGGAAAATTCTTTGTCCCGTTGTCATAGCGTCATCCCTCCTGGTGTTGGTGTGGGTTCGTTCAAAGCGGCCGCCAGTGCCGAAGAAAGGCGCCGAATTTCTTGCTGGGCCGCGGCGAGGCGCGCGGCGGACTGGCGTGCTGTGTAGCGGGCATTGGCGGCTGTTTTCTCGACCTCGCGACGTGAAGCTCGTTCCCTCTCCACTTCGGACTTCGCCTTCGCCGCCGCGGCTCTCGCGGTGGCGAGATCGTGGGCGAAGTCACGGCGGATTTCGGCACGGATGCGAGACTCTTGAATACCGTCTACGACAGCGCGCACGGCCCCGCCGAAACCTGTAAGGCGGTCAGCAGAGGCTTTGACCTGCGCGGCATCCACCTTGATCGCCTGAGCCTCCGCCCTCGTACGGTCGATGTACGCTTGCCCTTGCCGCTTCACCGCTTCCGCCCGGTCAACGGCGACCCTGAGCGCCTTCGCCTGGGCTTGCTCGGCCTTCCATTCCTCGCGTGTGAGCCGACGGCGGGCAGGGCCGAGCCGTGTGAGGCCACAGGGCATGGCAACCGCCTCGTGATACGAGTCTTGCCAGTCCCTCATAGCGGCTTTGTATGCGGCATCGGCTCTTTTATTGAGCGCCTTGCCGTCTTCGTCGGGACGGGCACCGGCCGCCTTTATCGCCCGCTTCGCAACAGCGCCGGGATGATATGCCCCCGCACGCATTTCGGGATCATGGGTCGGCAGCACATAAGCATGGATATGCCATTGCTGTTCGTCAGTGTGGCGAATGACGGATTTGAGCGCAGGGCCGTACTGCCGCTTGAGCCAGGCAACCGTGCGCCGCTCCCAGTCCCGGACTTCCGCCGCCTTCCTCGGATCGGCGCAGACCTCTTCAACGGTGTATGGATGCGAGGCTACGACCGTGTGCAGCGTTTTTTGCGTGGAGGCGATCTTTCGCAATTTGCCGCGCGCGCCAGGTGTCATCGCCGCAGCGGCCGCCGTGTCGTGCATCTGACGGACTTCATCCACGCCGACGCCGTAAATTACGGTCGGCGGTCTCGGCTCGGCGACGTGGACAGACGCGATAGGCTTTCGGGAGGCCTCATCGAAAATGAAATCCGTGGAGCGGCCCTTGTCGTCGGCTTTGCGGCTCCAGGATTCGAGATGAACGAACTGATAAGCCATGGCAGGCACTCGAAGGAATGACCCAAGCGTGCCCCCAAAACCTGCCGGCTAAAAGGGAAAAAATGACTGTAGTGACCGACTACCACTATTCCCTTCGGTCATAGTGTCGGCTCTCCGAGGGTCTGGCGGGGCCGCGCTCCGTAAGACAATTTCTGCGCTCAATTCGAACCACACAATTAACTGTCGGTTAACCATACCATTCGACACTCCGCGGCTATGTCGGGGAGCGCATCGTGATTCCATTAGAGAAAATCTACAGTTCGGACGAAACGGTATACACGCAAAGCTCTGTTCGGAAGCGACTTGAGGCCTTCTTCGTCGCGAATGTTGGTCTCGTCGTCACGCGGGAGCAAATCATTCGGGTTGCTCGTGATCCCGTGACTGGCAAAGAACCTGAGAATTGGCATCAGCGTCTGTCCGAACTTCGTACCGACGCTGGATACACCATTCTGTCCAATCGAGACTGGAGCGCTCTGACACCGCAAGAATACTGCCTTGCAAGCATCGAGCAAAGGGCAACCGCGGCCAAACGCGTGAGGCCAAGCAAGGCGACATGGAATACCGTCCTTGAGCGAGCCGGCCACGCCTGTGAATGGAAGGAAGACGGACTCCCGTGCAAACGTGAAGAAGGCGCGATCGATCCGATCGGCGGCGGAACCGTTAAGCTCACCCCCGATCACGTCACCCCACATTCAGTCGATCCGAATTCCGATCCCAATAATCCTGAGCAATGGCAGGCTCTATGCGGACGTCATCAGGTGATGAAGAAGAATTTCTGGGATGGAGCGACAGGAAAGGTCAATGTGATCGCCATCCTTCAGGCCGCCGGATTAGAGCAAAAGCGGGAAGCTTTCTCGTTTCTCACCCAGTTCTTTGGCAAGAAGCCTTAACTCATTGCCCTCGACAGGCAACGGAAGGTCAAGAAAGTCGCTTTTGCCCAGAAGTCTTGCGCTGACACCCTTCGAGGATGCCTTTAGCACTGCTTCCCCCTCAGGAGAACGCAAGGCCGTAAAGACTGCCTGTTGAAATGCCTCTGGAATACGAACGCGATATACGCAGTCGGTAATGGCAGCCCGCCCAGCTTCGACAATCGCAACCTTTTTGTGAAAGTTTCGGTCGATCCGCGCGACAAGTATGTCCCCCGGCTCCGCGACAACGACCTTTTTCGCAATTTCCTCAGGGATTTCTCCCTCAAGGTTTAGGATGGGCCTGTCATATCCATTGGTGTGAAAGGTTGAATAGTCAGCAGCTCTTAGCTCGACCGAATTCAGCGATCCCCTTCGAATGTCGGCTCCCAGCATCCTCAGCGTGAGAGCATCGTTGGGGGAGGACCGATGGGTGACGTGATAGTCAAAATCCATTCTGGATTCAGCCGCGGCGGCAGAGACAATAATTGCCTCCGAAAGACCTGTCTTCTTATGGTATTGGAGAAGCTTCACTTCCTTTGATGGTCCGGCACCCTTTTTCAGGATCATGATGAAGCAATAAGCGTCGGTATCTTGAAAGGCGTTGTTCGGTAGTTGAATAACTGTCTCTACGGAATGCTGTAGTAGCAGAGCGCGACGCAGACGCTGGCTGCGCCTAGCGGTCATCATACCATCAGGGACAATGACCGCCAATGTGCCACCATCTCGCAGCGCGAGTATGTTTTGCGCGAGGAAAACTTCCTCAGCATTAACCTCTTGGTTCGGAACCGCTTGTCCAAGATTGGCAGCATCCAAAAAATCAGTAAACTCACGCCTCCAGCCAGGACGGAAAAAAGGAGGATTACAAACCGCCAGATCAAATTCACCGTGCCCCCCCACCGATTCCAGTTTCGTCGATAACACGTCGCTAAGGAAATGCTCATGACGCTCTACGCCCAGCGCGTTCAGTCTTTCCTTCAGGCTAGGAGCGGACGACGGGTCGATATCGACCGCCACAAAAGATGCGTCAGGCCACCGCTCCGCCACCGCGACGGAGAGCGAGCCTTCGCCAGCACCTAAATCAATCACTGATCGGGGCTGCGTTATATCAAGATGATCGCACAACAATTGCCCTACTGCTGACCGCGTGTAGAATTTGTTCAGGTCATCGCTCCGCTTCTCGGCGAACCTTGTGAGCTTGGCGCGTTGCTTCATTGGGGTGTCCGTATTCAGAATCCTCGATACTTGGGCACTTTGACAGAAATTGAAGGATTCGTCCGGGCTTGGCGGCTGAAAAATCTGTGGACGTACCGCGCGAGTTCAATGCCGCACTCAATGACCATTTGGCCAAGCTAGGCTGCATGGCCCCGGCCTGATGTCACGCAAATCCTTCCTACTCTCACGCTCGTGGTGGAATTTGCTTGCATGACGACCAAACGCCTCACGTCGTGAGCCTAGAACGGTTATTGCGTTTCGTTCTAAAGGGCATTTGCAAGATTTTAGACTAGCCCACGGGCACCACGAAATCACCGGCAGACTGATCGGCGAAACAAGGAAGATGTTCCAGATGTGTTCCACAAGCGCTATCGATTTGCAGCGGAGTGGCATCGTTTGCCGAGAGGAACTTCCCCTCTCCCGGTAAGTCCTCGTGACTATTGGACTTTCTGGGAGAGGGGAATGGTACGGTTGGTGGGAATCGAACCTACGACCTCAGGTGCCACAAACCTGCGCTCTAACCAACTGAGCTACAACCGCACAAGGGCGCGTCGACCGCGCTTGGTGCGTCACATACGGGCAGCCGCACCATTTTTCAAGCCTTTTTTTAAAGGCTTTGCACAAACGAAAACGGCCGGACGATCGCCCGGCCATTCTATCACATCGCGGAAAACCGCGCCATCGCCCGGATCAGACGGCCTTGAAGGACTTCATGGCCTTCTCGGCGGCAGACTTGCCGGGGGCCGAAACCTTCTCGGCAACCTTCTTGGAGGTTTCCTGCAGGGTCTTGGCCTGCTCGACGGCGACTTCGGCCTGCTTGCGCAGGAAGGCAGTCTGCAGTTCGAAGAGTTCGGAAACGGACTTCACGCCGAGCAGGGCTTCCATGTGCGAAAGCGAGTTCTCGGCATTGGTGCGCAGCGCCTCGATGGCCTTGAGGCCGAGTTCTACGGAGCCGGCCTGGGCGCTTTCGAATGTCGCCTCGACGGTCTTGCTGGCGTCCTCGGCCGCTTCCTTCATCTTGGCATAGGCTTCCTTGGTCTGCGCGGCGCCCTTTTCGGCGAATTCGCGGAAGCTCTCGGAAAACTTGCTCGGGTCGATGGATGCGATGGAGAATACGTCGTCGATCTTCTTGGTAGCCATGTCTGCGCTCCTTGGTTTGGCCCTCTCCAGAGGCGCCGTGTTCTTGGATGGCCTCTATATAGTCGATCCTATTTCGCATTGCAACAAAATTGTGCGGTGCACAATAAATCATGAGGCCGTTAACCCTTCCGCCCGAAAGCCCGGGCCTTTGCGGGCCGGGCGCTGGACCCTCCGCCTGTGCGCCGCTATTAATAAAGCGTTAATCGAAAGCCGGGACGCCGGATTGAGACACAGGCCCGAACATGTCCGCAAAGCAGTATCCCTTTATCGACGTCGCCGTCCATGAACGGGTGCGCCTGCCTTTCGCAAGAGGCGAGGCGGTCGTGCTGTTTTCCAGGGACATGGCCCGCGTGCTCTGGTCGAACGGCCGGGGCGCCGCCCTCTTCGGCCATGACAATATCTACGATTTCCTCGATGCCGGGGCGGACCGCGCCGACGTCGCCTTTCGCCAGCTGGCTTCGACCGCCCGCCAGGTGCAGGCGCCGGGCGATCGCCGCACCTTTCTCATGCGCATCGGCAGCGGCTTTCGCAGCGTGCCGGTGACGGCCGCCGTCGAGGGCGTGACGATCCGCCCCGGCGACGACGCGATCCTGTTCAGCGCGCCCGTCGGCGACGGCCGGCAGAGCCCGCAAGAGGCGGCCGCCGCGATGCTGACCGGCTTCGACGACCCGGACACGCACATGGCCGTGCTCGACGGCACCGGCGCAATCGTCGCCGCGTCGGGCGGGTTCGACGGCCTCTCCATCAGCCCGGAGACGCGCCGCGCCCTCGTCGAGGCCGCCGGACGCAGCACCGAGCGCCTCGTCAAGCGGCCGATCGCCACCGGCCGCGGCCACCTTCCCGCCGCCATCGGACGCATCGCCGCCGATCCGCCGCTCCACCTGCTCTTCGCCGTCGAAACGATCCTCGGCCATCTCGATCCGGACGAGGACAGCGCGGAGCCCGTCGCCGGGACGCCGGCCGAAGCGGCCGTGGACACCGAGCTCCCGCCGCCCGCCCTGGAGGCGCCGGTGGAGGAAGAGCAGGTCGTCGAGGCGGTGGAGCCGGCCTGCGAACCCGAAGCCATCCTCATCGAGGACGCCGGCGACGCACAGGCCTCCGATGACGGTCTGGCGCAGGCCGAGACGCCAGCCGAAAGCGCGCCGGACGACGACGCCGGGCAGGAGGCGCAGGCGGACGGGTCGGCCGTGAATCATGGCGAGGCGGACAGGGCAATAACCGGCTTCAGCTTCAACCCGCAGGGCCGGCCGATCCGGTTCGTCTGGAAGATCGACGCAGAGGGCCGGTTCAGCGAGATTTCGGACGAGTTCGCCGCCGCCCTCGGCCCGCGCGCCGCCGCGATCGCCGGCGAGCGCTTTGCCGACGTCGCCGCGCGGTTCGACCTCGACCCCGAGGGCAAGATCGGCGACCTGCTGCGCCGCCGCGACACCTGGTCCGGCAAGACGATCCTGTGGCCGGCCGAGGGCACCGCCCTTGTCGTGCCGGTCGACCTTGCCGCCCTGCCGACCTATTCGCGCAACCGGGAATTCGACGGTTTCCGCGGCTTCGGCATCGTGCGCATCGCCGATGCGGCCCAGGATCCGCACGCCCGCGGCCTGGCGCTCGGCATGAGCGCGGACGATCAGGACGCCGAGGTGGAGGAGGTCTTCGCCGAAGAAACCGGCACGCTGCTGGAGAGCGCGGCGGAGGCGCTGGACGTGACGGCGGAGCCGGTCGCGGACGCGGTAGACGAGGAAGTCCGCGCAACGCAGGAAACCGCCGAAACGGAAGATGCGGCGGAAGCAGCCTCTGCTGATCGTGAGGATACGCAAGCGACACCCGTCGAGGACGAACAGGATGCCTTCCGCGGCGAACGCCCGGCGCTGCGCCTTGTCGAGACCCCGGCCCGCCGCCAGTCCGACAAGATCGTGCAGCTTGAGACCCGGCGCAATCGCAGCGGCCTCTTCGACGGCCTTTCCACCGGCGAGCAGGCCGCTTTCCGCGAGATCGCCCGCCAGCTCGGCGAGACCTTCGGCAAGCGCAAGCCGGAGGACCGCCCGGACGAGACAATCCCCGACGCCCGGCCGGAAAGCCCGGCGGACGAAACGGCCGCCGTCCTGCCCACAGCCGGCGAAGCCGATGCGGAAGTGCCCGGCCTCGAAGTCGGCCCGCATGCCGACGATCTCCTCAGCGAGACGCAGGCCGAGGCGCGCACGGCCATCGCCCCGCCCCGCCGGCAGATGGACTACGGCCTCACCGCCACCGTCGTCGACGTGCTGCCCGTCGCTCTGCTGGTGCATGTCGGCGACCGGCTCATCCATGCCAATCCGGAATTCTTCCGCCTGACCGGCTATGCGGGCCTTGAGGACCTCGAAGCCTCGGGCGGGCTCGATATCCTCCTGGCCGGCCCCGACGAGGCCGCGGTGGACGGCGACGGCACGATGCTGCTGCGCCATGCCGACGGCGAAAGCACCAGCCCGGTGCACGCCCGCCTCCAGTCCATCCGCTGGGAAGACGGCACGGCGCTGATGCTGGCGCTGACGCCGCTGCACGCCCGGCCCGCCCTTTCGCTCGTCGAGACCGGACCTGCACCGACGGCGGAAGCCGAGGAGCGCAATGCCGACCAGGCGACAGCGGCGCTGCGCGTCGAGGTCAGCGAATTGCGCTCCATCCTCGAAACGGCGACCGACGGCGTCGTGGTCGTCGGGCAGGAGGGCGACATCCGCTCGATGAACCGCTCGGCCAGCGCCCTCTTCAACTATGACGAGGACGAGACGCGCGGGCGGCCCTTCGCCATGCTCTTCGCCCATGAAAGCCAGAAGGCGGTGCTCGATTATCTCGCCGGGCTTGCCGGCCACGGGGTGGCGAGCGTGCTCAACGATGGGCGCGAGGTCATCGGCCGCGAGGCGGCCGGCGGCTTCATCCCGCTCTTCATGACCATGGGCCGCCTCTCCTCCTCGGCCGGCTATTGCGCCGTCATCCGCGACATCACCCAGTGGAAGCGCACGGAAGAGGAACTGCGCAACGCCAAGCGCGCCGCCGAGACGGCGAATGCCCACAAGAGCGATTTCCTCGCCCGCGTCAGCCACGAGATCCGCACCCCGCTCAATGCCATCATCGGCTTTTCCGACATGATGGCGACGGAGCGCTTCGGGCCGATCGGCCATCCGCGCTATATCGAATATGCCAACGACATCGGCCGCTCCGGCCGCCATGTGCTCGATATCGTCAACGACCTGCTCGACATTTCCAAGATCGAGGCGGGCGAGATGGAGCTGGACTTCACCGCCGTCGGCCTCAACGAGACGATCGCCGAGGCGGTCTCGCTGGTGCAGCCGCAGGCGAACGCCCAGCGCGTCATCATCCGCACCTCGCTTTCGGCCACCGTGCCGCAGATCGTCGCCGACCTGCGCTCGATCAAGCAGATCGCGCTCAACATCCTGTCGAACGCCATCCGCTTCACCCCCTCGGGCGGGCAGATCGTCGTGTCGACGGCCTATGAGGCGAACGGCAGCGTCGTGCTGCGCATCCGCGACACCGGCGTCGGCATGACGCGCAGCGAACTGGAGCAGGCGATGAAGCCCTTCCGGCAGGTGACGACGGGCGCGCGCAAACGCGGCGACGGCACCGGCCTCGGCCTGCCGCTGACCAAGGCGATGGTCGATGCCAACCGGGCGAACTTCACCATCAGTTCCACGCCGAACGAGGGCACGTTGGTCGAAGTGATCTTTCCCTCGCCGCGCGTGTTGGCAGATTGAGCCGATTGGATTAGAGCGGGGGAACGCAGGCGCGCCGGAAGGCTGCCCGCCGAAGACCCGTCATCCCGAGGTGAACGCCTTGCAGGCATCTTCCGAAACCATGGCAGGACAACCCCTCGGCCGCAGGACGGGCGTCTGGCGTCATCCGATCCTGTCGGCCTCGGCCGTACTGGCAGCCGCCATCGTTCTGATGCCGGCAATCGCCATCGTCGTCATCGCCGCGACCGGCGGCACCGACAACTGGCCGCACCTCCTCAACAACGTGATCCCGCGCGCCACGCTGCGCACGCTGATCCTGCTTGCCGGCGTCAGCACGATCACGGCGATCGTCGGCGTCGTCACGGCCTGGCTGGTGGCGAGCTGCGAGTTTCCGGGGCGGCGCGTGTTCTCCGGCCTTCTGGTGCTGCCGCTCGCCATTCCCGCCTATCTCGGCGCCTATGCGTTCGCGGAGTTCTTCTCCTTCACCGGCCCGGTGCAGACGGCCTATCGCGCGCTCTTCGGCTTCCAGTCGAGCCGCGACTACTGGTTTCCCGAGGTCCGCACCACGGGCGGGGCGATGCTGGTCCTGTCCAGCGTGCTCTATCCCTATATCTACCTCTCCGCCCGCTCGATGTTCCTGATGCAGGGCCGGGCGGCGGCCGACGTCGCACGCACGCTCGGCGCGAGCCCGCTGAAAGTCTTCGCGAGGATCCAGATCCCCATGGCGCGGCCGGCGATCATGGTGGGGCTGACGCTCGTCGCCATGGAGACGCTGAACGATATCGGCGCGGTGGAATATCTCGGTGTGCAGACGCTCACCTTCTCGATCTTCGATACCTGGCTCAACCGCGGCAGCCTTGCCGGGGCAGCGCAGATCGCCTGCGTCATGCTGGTCTTCGTCATCTGCCTGATGATGGTGGAGCGCGCTGCGCGCCGCCGGCAGCGCTTTTCCAGCCAGAAGACGACGGCGGCCGTGCATGATTCCGTGCGGCTGAAGCTTGCCGGCTGGAAGAAATGGGCGGCCAGCCTTGCCTGCCTCCTGCCGCCGGTCATCGGCTTTGCCATTCCGGTCTTCGTGCTCGGCGGCTATGCGGCGCGCCGGCTGGAGCAGTTCGCCTCCACGCGCCTTCTCTCCGCGCTCTGGCACAGCGTCCTCGTCTCGGGCTCGACGGCGCTCGTCGCCGTGCTGCTCGCCTTCCTGCTGGCCTATGCCGCGCGCACCACGCGCTCGCGGCTGAATGCCGCCGCCGGGCGCTTCGCCTCCTTCGGCTACGGCGTGCCGGGTACGGTGCTGGCCATGGGCGTACTCATCCCGCTCGCCAATTTCGACAATGCGGTCGACGCGTTCCTGCGCGCACAGTTCGGCATATCGACCGGCCTCCTACTCTCCGGCACCGGCTTTGCCATCATCTATGCCTGCACGGTGCGTTTCCTCACCATGGCGGAAGGCACGATCGACGCGGGCTTCCACAAGCTCTCGCCCCACCTCGACATGGCGGCACGCACGCTGGGGCGCACCAGCAGCCAGACGCTGTGGAGCGTGCTGTTGCCGATGATGCGGCCGGCGACGCTGACGGCGGCGCTGCTCGTCTTCATCGAGACCATGAAGGAACTGTCGGCGACGATCATGCTGCGCCCGTTCAACTTCAACACGCTGGCTACGCTGGTCTACGAGGATGCCTCGCGGGCGAAGGTGGAGGATGCCGGCGTGCCGGCCGTCATAATCGTCGCGGTCGGGCTCATTCCCGTCTTCCTCGTCTCGCGATCGCTCGACCGGAAGGGCGGATAAAAAAGAGGGCGGCATATGCCGCCCCGATAGTTGAATGCTGTCCAACAAAAGCGTGGTGAACGGCTTCATGCCATCGGGGTCGGGTGCGACCGGAACGCCCGTCATCGGGCGCGCTCAAGTTGACACGACCTTGCGCCATTCCGGCTTAACAAATCCTTACCTGGCCGGTTCCGGCACAAACCTTTCGTTCACAACTTCGAAAACTTGGTTAATGCCGAGGCCGGAAATCGTTAACGCTGGCGGCGCTCACGATTTCAGCGCCGCAAGGTCGGCGAAGAGCTCCAGCGCTTCCGGATTGGCGAGCGCCTCCTTGTTCTTGACCGGCCGGCCGTGCACCACCTCGCGCACGGCAAGCTCGACGATCTTGCCCGACTTGGTGCGGGGGATGTCCGTGACCGCGATGATCTTCGCCGGCACATGGCGCGGCGAGGCGCCGGTGCGGATCTTCGTGCGGATCGTCTTTTCCAGCGCCTCGTCCAGCACCTTGCCGGGGGCGAGACGCACGAAGAGCACGACGCGCACGTCGTCGTCCCAGTCCTGGCCGATGCACAGCGCTTCGGCGACCTCTTCGAGCTGTTCGACCTGGTTGTAGATCTCCGCCGTGCCGATGCGCACGCCGCCGGGGTTCAGCGTCGCGTCCGATCGGCCGTGGATGACGATGCCGTCATGGCTGGTCCATTCGGCGAAATCGCCATGGCACCAGACATTGTCGAAGCGCTCGAAATAGGCGGCGCGATATTTCGCGCCGTCCGGATCATTCCAGAACATGACCGGCATGGAGGGGAAGGCCCTGGTGCAGACCAGCTCGCCCTTTTCCCCGCGCACCGGACGGCCGTCCTCGTCCCAGACATCCATGGCAAGGCCGAGGCCCGCCCCCTGGATCTCGCCGCGCCAGACGGGCCGCAGCGGAACGCCGAGCACGAAGCAGGAGACGATATCCGTGCCGCCGGAAATGGAGGCAAGCTGCACGTCGGGCTTGATGCCCTCGTAGACGAAGGAGAAGCCTTCCGGCGAGAGCGGCGAACCGGTGGAGGTGAGGAGCCGCAGGCTGGAAAGGTCGTGCGTCGTGCGCGGCGTGAAGCCGCCCTTGCGCACCGCGTCGATATATTTGGCGGAAGTGCCGAAGACGGCGAACTTCTCGTCCCGGGCATAGTCGAACAGCACGTTGCCGTCCGGATGGAAGGGCGAGCCGTCGAAGAGGCAGAGCGTGGCGCCGACCGCAAGGCCGGAGACCAGCCAGTTCCACATCATCCAGCCGCAGGTGGTGAAGTAGAACAGCCGCTCGCCTTCGACGAGGCCGCAATGCAGGCGGTGTTCCTTGATGTGCTGCAGCAGCGTGCCGCCGGCCGAATGCACGATGCATTTCGGCACGCCCGTCGTGCCCGACGAGAACAGGATGTAGAGCGGATGGCGGAACGGCAGTTGCGCGAAGGCGAGCGGCTTTGCCTCATAGGGCGCCATCAGCGCATCGAGCGTGCGGCCGTCCGGCAGGGCGCTCGCAAGCGCCTCGGCTTCGCCGGCATAATGCACCACCACGACGGGGGCACCCAGCTTTTCGGCCACGGCCTTCACCTTGGCGGAAACGTCCTGCAGCTTGCCGGCATACCAGTAGGCGTCGCAGGCGATGAACAGTTTCGGCTCGATCTGGCCGAAACGGTCGAGCACGCCCTGCTCGCCGAAATCGGGCGAACAGGAGGACCAGATGGCGCCGAGCGAGGCGGCGGCGAGCATCAGGGCGATGGTCTCCGGCATGTTCGGCATCATGGCGGCGACGCGGTCGCCCTCGCGTATGCCCAGTGCCGCAAAGGCCTGCTGGAGCTTCGAGACCCGGCCGCGAAGATCGTCCCACGACCAGCGATAGGAGACCTTGTCCTCGCCGCGGAAGACGATGGCATCGCCCTCGCCGGTCTTCTTCAGGAGGTTCTCCGCGAAATTCAGCCGGCCCTTGGGGAAGAAGCGGGCCTCCAGCATGCGCTCGCCGTTCTCCAGCGCCACGCCGCCCTTTTCGCCGATCACCGTGCCGTCTTCCCAGATCGCGGTCCAGAACGCCGCTCGGTCCTCCACCGACCAGGCGTGCAGATCGTCGTAGGATTTCAGGTCGCGTCCGGCGATGCGGCTGCCGACCTTCATGAACAGGGCCATCGGGCTCGTTGCCAGGATGTCCGCCGAAGGTTTCCACAAGGGCATTTCTGACGTCATGCTTTCCTCCACTCCATGGCTTTCGTATAGCATGTTGCGCCGCAGTATAAAGTGGCGAACGCCGGTTCGCGCCGTTGCCGGGCGCAATTCCGCCGTGGCGCCATTTGATTTCTTCGCCCCAAGCGCCTATCCCCGTTCGCGTGAAACGATGTGAACGCCGCCGGTAGAGGACGCGCACCCGAATGACCCTTCCCCCTTTCATCCGGTCACGGCATCTCGTGCGGGGAATTCTCGTCGTTCTGCTGCTGTTTGCCGCCGTGCGTATCGGCTTTCCCTTCCTCGTCCAGACAGACACGGTGGGCCAGGAGATCGAACGCACACTCGAAGCCTGGACGGGCGCCGATGTCGAGATCGGCCATGCGGCGGAATTCGCCTTCTGGCCCTATCCGCGGGTGACGCTCGGCAATGTGCGGATCGTCGCTTCGGCCGACAGGAGCGAGCTTGCCCATATCGAAACCATCTCGGCCAGCTTCGACCTGTTCGGCGCGGTGCGCGGCAAGCCCGTCTTCGGCGATTTCGACCTGATGCGGCCGACGATCCGAGTGGGCTGGGATGCCGAGGGCGTCTTCAACTGGCGCCACAGCGGCTGGCTGATGCAGGCGATCGACGCGGCCAAATCGGTGCCGGAAGGCCAGGCGATACCGGAACTGCCGGAAGAGCGCATCGGCACGATCAACGTGTTCGACGGGGTCATCGAGGTCGCGCAGGACGACGGCAGCGCGCCCTTCCGCATCTCGGACATCAACGGCAGCATCGACTGGCCCGCCCTCAGGCGGCCGCTCGACCTCACGCTTTCGGGCATCCTCAACGGCGAGATGAGCCGCTGGACCCTCGACTGCGACCAGCCGCTCGCCCTGCTCGCCGGGCACAATGCCACCGTGCGCACCAACCTTTCCGCCGATCCGACGACGATGAACTTCGAGGGGATCGCCAACCTTTCGACGAACGCCTTCATCGCCGGCAACATGACGCTGTCGACGCCCTCGCTCGGCCATCTCCTCGCCTGGCAGGGCAAGGAGATCCCCTCCGTCGGCAATCTCGGCCATATCAATGCCGAGGCGAAGGTGACGACGGCGGGCTACACGGCGAAGCTTGAAAACCTCAAGCTGACCCTCGACGATGCGCAGGCGACCGGCGTGCTCGACCTCACCATGCCGCCGGACGGCCTGCCGCAGGTCGGCGGCACGCTGGCCTTCGACCGGATCGATCTTCGCGCCTTCCTCACCGCCTTCTCGCCGCTTCCCGGCGACGACCAGGCGACGACCGGCATCGACACCGCCTTCATCCATCAGTTCGGCATGGACCTGAGGCTTTCCGCCAAGAGCGCGGATTTCTCCCCCTTCTCCCTGCAAGACCTTGCCGCCGGCATACGCATCGAAAACGGCCGCGCCTCCTTCGATATCGGCGACAGCCAGTTTTTGGACGGCCGCATGACGGGGCGGATCGCGCTCACCGAGCAGGGTTTTAGCGGCGGCGGGCGCCTGCAGATGTCGCTGAACAACGTGGATATCGGCGCGATCGTCAACACGCTCGCCCTGCCCGGGCCGCTGCCGGCGGGCCGCGGCTCGGCGGATTTCGAACTGTCGACCGACCGGCCGCTCTGGGCGACGACGGCCTCCGACATGTCCGGCCAGTTCCGGCTGGCCATGGGGCCGGGCACGCTCACCCATTTCGACCGGCGGGCCTTCGAGGAGCGGGCGGCGAAGAACGCCTTCTTCAACTTCTCCGAAGCCTCGGACGGATCGTTCGATTTCGTGCGCGCCGATGTGCAGGCCAAGCTCGACCGGGGCCTTGCCGAACTGACCAAGGCAGAGATCGAGGGCAACGAGAAGCTGCTGACGCTGTCCGGCATGATCCCCTATCGCAGCGGCAGCGTGGCGCTGGCCGGCACGCTCGCTGACCGGCCGCAGGCCGATGCCGGCGCCGTCGTCAGGCCGGCGATCAGCTTCTTCGTCGGCGGCTCGTGGCCGGAACCGGTGATCTCGCCGATCTCCATCCTGACGGGGCAGCAGCCCCGCCAGTAGGGTCCTTGCCCAGCCTCAACGGCCGGCGAAGGCCGCCTGCTCGTCGCGCAGGCGCTGCACCTCGCGGCGCTTCGTCATGATCGAGGCGATGACGACGCCGACGGCGACGAGGCCGATGAGCAGCGTGCAGGCCGCGTTGATCTCCGGCGTCACGCCGAGGCGCACCTGGCTGTAGATCTTCATCGGCAAGGTCGTGGCGCCCGGGCCGGAGGTGAAGCTCGCGATGACGAGGTCGTCGAGCGAGAGCGTCAGCGCCAGCATCCAGCCGGAGAGCACGGCCGGCGCGATGATCGGCAGCGTCACCTCGAAGAAGGTCTTCACCGGCGTCGCGCCGAGGTCCATCGCCGCCTCCTCGACGGAACGGTCGAAGGAGAGCAGGCGCGACTGCACCACGACGGTGACGAAGCACATCGAGAAGGTGATGTGCGCCAGCGTCACCGTGACGAAGCCACGGTCGAAGCCGATGGCGACGAAGAGCAGGAGCAGCGACAGGCCCGTGATGACCTCGGGCATGACGAGCGGCGCATAGACCATGCCGGAAAAGAGCAGCCGACCGCGGAAGCGCGTGTAGCGCGTCAGCGCCAGCGCCGCCATGGTGCCGAGGACCGTCGCGACGGTCGCCGACAGCAGCGCCACGCGGATCGTCACCCAGGCGGCGTCCATCAGGCCCTGGTTGTTGAAGAGCGAGACGTACCACTTGGTCGAAAAACCGGCCCAGACGGTGACCAGCTTCGATTCGTTGAACGAGAAGATCACCAGCAGCACGATCGGCAGGTAGAGGAAGGAGAAGCCGAGAACGACCGAGGCGATGTTGAAACGGGACCAGGTGTTCATGGGCTTACTTCTCCTGCTCTTCGGCCTTGGCCTGCGCATTCTGGAAGAACACGATGGGCACGACCAGGATGAGGAGCAGGATGGTGGCGACGGCGGCCGAGACGGGCCAGTCGCGGTTCGCGTTGAACTCGTTCCACAGCGTCTTGCCGATCATCAGCGTCTGCGACCCGCCGAGCAGGTCCGGAATGACGAACTCGCCGACCGCCGGGATGAAGACGAGCATGCAGCCCGCCACCACGCCCGGAATGGAGAGCGGGAAGGTGATCTTCCAGAAGGCCGATATCTGCGGGCAGCCGAGATCCTGCGCCGCCTCGATCAGCGTGTTGTCCATCTTCTCCAGCGCCGAATAGAGCGGCAGCACCATGAAGGGCAGGTAGGAATAGACGATGCCGATATAGATCGCCCAGTTGGTGCCGATGATGATCAGCGGCTCGTCGATGATGCCGATGCCGATCAGGAACTGGTTGAGCAGGCCCTCCGGCTTCAGGATGGCGATCCAGGCATAGACGCGGATCAGGAAGCTCGTCCAGAACGGCAGGATGACGAGCATCAGCAAGGTGGGGCGCAGCGTGCGCGGCGCCTGCGCCATGCCGTAGGCGATCGGATAGCCGATCAGGAGCGTGATGAAGGTGGAGACGCCGGCGATCCAGAGGCTCGACAGATAGGCGTTGAGATAGAGCGCATCCTCGGTGAGCCAGAGATAGTTGTCAAAGCTGAACTGGCCGATCTTCGCGACGATGCCGGAAAGCCCGTCCGCCAGCGCGAAGGCGGGCTCGTAGGGCGGCTGGGCGATCGCGGTGGTGGACAGCGAGATGCGGAAGACGATGAAGAAGGGGATGAGGAAGAAGAACAGCAGCCAGGCATAGGGGATGAGGATGACAAGGCGGCTGAAGATGGCGGAGCCGAGCTTGGTCATCGGGTCAATCCTTCAACACGACGCCGGCCGTTTCTCCGAAGGAGACCCAGACCTTCTCGTCGTAGGAGATCGGATCCTCCACCTCGCGCTGGGCGTTCAGCATGGAGGCCTTCACGACCTTGCCGCCGTCGAGCTTGACGTAGAAGACGGTCATGTCGCCGAGATAGCCGATATCCCAGATCTCGCCCGGCGCGGCATTGACCGAGGCGTCGGCGGGGGCGGCCCGCGTCACCTTCATCTTTTCCGGCCGGATGGCGAAGCCCGCGGCAGCGCCCGGCGCCGGGCCGTTTCCGGTCACGGTGCGGATGGTGAAGCCCTCGTTGACGGCAAGCTCGATCTTGCCGCTGCCATTGGCCGAGACCTTGCCGTCGAGGATGTTCACGTCGCCGATGAAATCCGCCACGAAGCGGGAATTCGGCGCCTCGTAGATCTCCGCGGGCGTCGCCACCTGGATGACCTTGCCGTGGCTCATGACGGCGATGCGGTCCGCCATGGTCATCGCCTCTTCCTGGTCGTGCGTGACGACGACGAAGGTGAGGCCGAGTTCCTGCTGGAGGTCCATCAATTCGAACTGGGTTTCCTCGCGCAGCTTCTTGTCGAGCGCGCCGAGCGGCTCGTCGAGCAAAAGCACCTTCGGGCGCTTGGCGAGCGAACGGGCCAGCGCCACGCGCTGGCGCTGACCGCCGGAAAGCTGGTGCGGCTTGCGCTTGGCGAATTTCTCGAGCTTCACCAGCTTCAGCATCTGGGTGACGCGCTCGGCGATCTCGTTCTTCGGCATGCCGTCCTGCCTGAGGCCGAAGCCGATATTGCTCTCCACCGTCATGTGCGGGAAGAGCGCGTAGGACTGGAACATCATGTTGACCGGCCGCTTGTAGGGCGGGATGCCGGCAATGTCCTGGCCGTCGAGGATGATCTCGCCCGAGGTCGGCCGCTCGAAGCCGGCGAGCATGCGCAGGAGCGTGGACTTGCCGCAGCCGGACGCGCCGAGCAGGGCGAAGAATTCGCGGTGATAGATGTTGAGGGTGAGATCGTCGACGGCAGTGAAATCGCCGAACCTCTTCGTGACATTGCGGAACGTGATGAATGGCTTTGCGTCCGGATCCGTCCACGGCGCGAAGGAACGACGGATATTGCCGAGAGATTTCATTGCCTGTCCCCATCTCTTATTTTCTGACGGCATAAATGAAATTGCCCGGAAGAGGCTTCCGGGCAATTCGTTCCGGACCGGTTACTGACCGGTCACGATCTTGGTCCAGGTCCGTGTGAACAGGCGCTGCGTCTTGGCGTCCAGCGTCGTGTTGGTGAAGAGCTTGGCCAGCGTCGCCTCGTCCGGATAGATCGTGGTGTCTTCCAGGATCTCCTTCGGCATGACGGCCTGCGCCGCCTTGTTGCCGTTGGCATAGTGGATATAGGTCGAGGCTTTCGCGATCACCTCCGGACGCATGATGTAGTCGAGGAAGGCGTGCGCCTCTTCGACATGCGGCGCGTCATTGGGGATCGCCATTTGGTCGAACCACATCTGCGTGCCTTCCTTCGGGATCACGTAGCCGACCTCGACGCCGTTGCCGGCCTCTTCCGCGCGGTCGCGGCCCTGGAAGATATCGCCCGACCAGCCGATGGCGATGCAGATGTCGCCGTTGGCAAGGCCGTTGATGAACTCGGAGGAGTGGAACTTGCGCACGAAGGGGCGCACCTTCATGAGGGCTTCTTCGGCCTTGGCGATGTCGGCCGGCTCATGGCTGTCGGGATTGAGGCCGAGATAGGCAAGCACGACCGGAATGATATCCGTCGGCGAATCCAGCATGTTGATGCCGCAATCCTTCAGCTTCTCGGCGTTGGCCGGATCGAGGATGGCGCTCCAGCTATCGATCGCGTCCGTGCCGAGGGCTTCCTTGATCTTGGCCTTGTTGTAGCCGATGCCGATCGTGCCCCACATGTAGTTGATCGAATATTCGTTGCCGGGATCGAACGGCTCCATGCGGCTGGCGACCATGTCCCACATGTTCTTCAGGTTCGGCAGTTTGGACTTGTCGAGCTTCTGGTAGACGCCCGCCGTGATCTGGCGCTGGAGGAAGGTGTTGGTGGGAACGACGACATCGTAGCCCGTGCCGCCGGCAAGCAGCTTGGTTTCCAGGATCTCGTTGGAGTCATAGACGTCGTAGACGACCTTGATGCCGGTTTCCTTGGTGAAATCGTCGATGATCGAACTGTCGATATAGTCCGACCAGTTGTAGACGTTAACGACCTTTTCCTGCGCGAGCGCGCCGCCGGCGCCGAACAGCGCAAGCGTGGCGGCTGTCGCCAAAAGACTACGTTTTACCATTGATTTTTCTCCCAGTTTTTCTTTCGGACCTATGCGTTCGTATGAAGACAGTCACCGATTATGGATGTTTTTCAAGAGGCGACAAGCGGCATTCTACGCAAACAGAGGGTGAATTTTGATATCACATTGCTCCCATTCCTATCAGATTTGAAGCCTTAACGGGGCTGGAAATCAAGCGAAAAGTCACTGGAAGTCGAAAAGGCTGAGGCCCGCAACCATTTCGTCGAGCCCGAGGGGCCGCGTGACGGGCGGTTCGGCGCGGGCAAGACAGCCCTGCCGCTCGCAGAGCCGGCAGGCTGTTCCCACCGCCACCGCCCCGTCCCGGCGTACCGCCTCGCCGTAGACCGTCTCCTGCGCATGGGCCGCGTCACAGCCGATGAGCAGCGCGGTGCGGCGCACCCGCTCGGCAAAGACGCCCTGCGGCCCCTCCAGCGTGCGCGAGACCGCCAGGAACGCGGCGCCGTCCGGCATTTCCACGCGGTCGACGAGGATCTGCCCCGGCTGCGAGAAGGCGGAGTGCACGCCGAGCTTGGGACAGCCGCCGCCGAAGCGCGCCTGCGGAAAGCCTTGCGCCCCCGCCCGTCGAAAACGGTTGCCGGCATTGTCGATCTCCAGCATGAAGAAGGGCACGCCAGCCCTTCCCGGCCGCTGCAGCATGGTCAGCCGGTTCGCCGCCTGCTCGTAGGAGACGCCGAAGCGCGAGCGCAGCACATCGATGTCGTAGCGCACGCGCTGGGCCGTCGACTGGAAGGCCTCGTAGGGCATCATCAGCGCATGGGCGGCGTAGCGCGCCAGCTCGAAGCGGGCGATGCGCTTCGCCTCCGCCGTCGAGAAGGCGAGCGCGTCGAGCTCGGCGAAGATCTCCTCCTGCAGGGCGAGCTGCACCGTCTCCATGGCGATCTCGCGCAGCTGATCGAAGGGCGACAGGCGCTCCGACAGGAAGAGCCGCATGGAATGACGGTCGAAGCGGCGGCGCAGGTTCGGCATGGTGTGGACGGGCAGCAGGCGCACGACGACGCCGTGCTCCTTGCGCAGCCAGCCCTTCAGCGCGCTCGCCAGATCGTCGCCCGGCGCCAGCGCCGCATGAAACCGCTCCGCCGCCTCGTCTATGGCGCCGAAATAGTTGGGACGGCCCTCCAGCCTGTCGCGCACCTCGTCCATCGGCAGCAGCGTGCCCGACAGCGTCGTCGCATGCCCCTCGCGGGCGAGCAGGTCGGCAAGGTCGGTGAGCCGCGCGGCCTGCTCGCGATAGGCGCGGTAGAGCTTGACGATGCCGCTCGCCACGTTCGGCGCGGCGTCGGCGAGTTCCATCAGCTCGTGCTCGCCCGGGAGCTCGCCCGAAAGCAGCGGATCGGCGAAGACCTCGCGCAGCTGCCGGGCATTGCCGGCGCTTTCGCCCTGCAGCTCGTCGAGGTCCACCTTGTAGACGGAGGCGAGGCGCAGGAGGAGCTGCACCGTCAGTGGCCGCTGGTTGCGCTCGATGAGGTTGAGATAGGACGGCGAGATCGACAGGCCCTCGGCCATCGCGGTCTGGGTGAGGCCGAGCGCATTGCGGATGCGCCGGACCTTCGGGCCGGCAAAGATCTTGTTCTCCGCCATCGTGTCAAATCCTTTACATCGCCGCCGCGATCAGGAGTTTTACAATATTTACTTTTTTACAGACCCGATCTGTCAAAGGCAAGACATCATTACCCGATTGCCTCGCTGATTTTACGGTTTTCTCTCGCCCGATTGTGCGCTGCGATGTAAATACTGTCACACGAAATCGGGCAACAAACGATATCAAGCCCGATCGCGAAAGACCGTACCGGAGGATACTATGACTGATTTTTACAATCTCGTTCCGAGCGCGCCGAAGGGCCGGTTCGACGGCATCGAGCGTCCCTATACGGCCGAGACGGTCGAGAAACTGCGCGGTTCGGTCCAGATCCGCCACACGCTGGCCGAGAACGGCGCAAACCGCCTGTGGAAGCTCATCCACGAGGAGGACTTCGTCAACGCGCTCGGCGCGCTCTCGGGCAACCAGGCCATGCAGATGGTCCGCGCCGGCCTGAAGGCGATCTATCTCTCGGGCTGGCAGGTCGCCGCCGACGCCAACACGGCATCCGCCATGTATCCCGACCAGTCGCTCTATCCGGCCAACGCCGCGCCGGAACTGGCGAAACGCATCAACCGCACGCTGCAGCGCGCCGACCAGATCGAGACGGCGGAAGGCAACGGCCTTTCGGTCGACACCTGGTTCGCGCCGATCGTCGCCGACGCGGAAGCCGGCTTCGGCGGCCCGCTCAATGCCTTCGAGATCATGAAGGCCTTCATCGAGGCGGGTGTCGCCGGCGTTCACTTCGAGGACCAGCTCGCGTCCGAGAAGAAGTGCGGCCATCTCGGCGGCAAGGTCCTGATCCCGACCGCGGCCCATATCCGCAACCTTGACGCCGCGCGCCTTGCCGCCGACGTCATGGGCACGTCGACGCTGGTCGTCGCCCGCACCGACGCCGAGGCCGCCAAGCTGCTCACCTCCGATATCGACGAGCGCGACCAGCCCTTCGTCGATCGGGACAAGGGCCGCACGGTCGAGGGCTTCTACCAGGTCAGGAACGGCATCGAGCCGTGCATCGCCCGCGCCATCGCCTATGCGCCCCATTGCGACCTGATCTGGATGGAGACCGGCAAGCCGGACCTCGAACAGGCGAGAAAATTCGCCGAGGCCGTGCACAAGGCGCATCCCGGCAAGCTGCTCGCCTACAATTGCTCGCCCTCGTTCAACTGGAAGAAGAACCTGGACGACGCGACGATCGCCAGGTTCCAGCGCGAACTGGGTGCGATGGGCTACAAGTTCCAGTTCATCACGCTCGCCGGCTTCCACCAGTTGAACTACGGCATGTTCGAGCTTGCCCGCGGCTACAAGGACCGCCAGATGGCCGCCTATTCCGAGTTGCAGGAAGCCGAATTCGCCGCCGAGATCAACGGCTACACCGCCACCAAGCACCAGCGCGAAGTCGGCACCGGCTACTTCGACGCCGTCTCGATGGCCATCACAGGCGGCCAGTCCTCCACGACCGCCATGCATGAATCGACCGAGCACGAGCAGTTCCGCCCGGCCGCAGAGTAAAGCCCACCGTCACCCTTCAAGAACCCCAACAGAGCCGCATTCCTGCGACGGCAGGCTTACCGCCTGCCTGCAAATGCTCAAAAGAGGAGAAATGCCATGACAGTCCAGACCCGGGTCAAGGAACGCGCGGAAGAGCAGTCCTCCGCCATGAGCCCCGACCAGCAGGCCATGATCCGCATGGTCGCCAACGACCTGCACCGCCTCAACCAGTCCGTCATGAAGGCGGTCGAGGCCGGGGTCTCGGTGGAGCTCGTCCGCTCCGCCCGCCACCACGGCGGAGAGGGCAACTGGGGCGACCTGCTGATCCCCGTGATCGTAACCCAGGGCCGCGGCTGACACGGCAAAGCAATCCGGTCGAAGCAAAACCCCCGGCGGTCCCTGCGCCGGGGGTTTCGCGTTTGGGCGGGTGGGATTTGCCCCTCACCCTAACGCTCTCCCCGCCTGCGGGGAGAGGGGACGTGCCCCACGAACCGGGGTTGTTTGGGGAAGCCGTCGCGGCATATCCCCTTCGCCCCGTTTACAGGGAGAAGGTGGCCGGCAGGCCGGATGAGGGGGCCTGACAAGACAAAGGCCCGGGGGCAAGCCGGGCCTTTGTCTTGCCTTCGCTGGTTTGCAGCCTCACGCCGCGCGATAAACCGCCGTCTCCTCCGGTTCCAGGCGGAACTGCTCGACCAGCATCATCAGCGTGTCGGCATCGCCGGCGAGCTTGCGGCTGGCGGCGGTGGTGAGATCCACCATGGAGGCGTTCTGCTGGGTCATCTGGTCCATCTGGTTGACGGAGCCGTTGACCTCCTGAAGCGCTGCCGCCTGGTCGCGGCTCGCCGTCGCCATCATGTCCACATGCTGGCTGACGGTGACGATCTGCTGGCTGATCGAAGCGAGCACGGCGCCCGTCTCCTGCACCAGATGCGAGCCGGCGCTGACCTCGCTCGTCGACTTCTCGATGAGACCCTTGATCTCGCGGGCGGCGCTCGCCGAACGCTGGGCAAGCTCGCGCACCTCCTGGGCGACGACCGCGAAACCCTTGCCGGCCTCGCCCGCGCGGGCGGCCTCAATGCCGGCATTGAGGGCGAGCAGGTTGGTCTGGAAGGCGATGTCGTCGATCACCTCGATGATCTGCTCGATCTGGCGCGAGGCGCCCTCGATGCGGCCCATGGCGGCGATCGCATTGCTGACGACCGCGGCGGAATCGTCGGCGCTGCGCTTGGTCGTGCCGACGACGAGGTTGGCCTCGTGCGCCCGCTCGGCGGAGGAGCGCACCGTGGCGGTGATCTCTTCCACGGCGGCAGCCGTCTCCTCCAGCGAGGAGGCCTGCGATTCGGTGCGCTTGGCCAGCGCATCGCCCGATTGCAGCATGTCCGCGCCGCTGCGCTGGATCGACAGCGCGTTGTTGCGGATCTGGCCGAGCGTGTCCTGCAGGCGCGTCAGCGAGACGTTGAAGTCCTGGCGAAGCTGTTCCAGGCGGCCGGAGAAGGGCGTGTCGATCTGGCGCGACAGGTCGCCCTGCGCCAGGCGCCCGAGGCCGGCGGCCAGCGCATTGACGGCGAAGTCGATCTCGCGGTCGAAGGCCTGCTTTTCGGCATCGTTGCGGGCGCGCTCGGCTTCCGCGGCATTGCGCTGCTCTTCGCTTTCGGCCTCCACGCGGATCTTCGACAGGGCGTTCTCCTTGAAGACGCCGAGGGCGCGGGCCATGTCGCCGATCTCGTCGGCGCGGCCCTCGCCGGAAATGCCGGTGTCGAGGAAGCCGTCCGCGAGGCGACGCATGGCGCCGGTGATCTGGCCGATCGGCCCCTTCAGCGTCAACACGAGCGCGATGCCGGCGAGGACGGCGATGGCCGCGCCCGCGACGGTCGCGAGGATCGAGACCTGGTTGGCCTTTTCACGCTCGGTGCCGGCGCTGGTCTTCTGCTCCTCGGCGAACTGGCTGAGAAGGTTCCAGATCGTATCGATGGACTGGCCCGCGGCCTCGAAATCGGCGGACCGCTCCGTGCTGATCTTCACCAGCGCGGCGCTGTCCGCATCGATCCGCTCGAGCACCGGCTGGAGCGCGCCGTCGACCGTGTCGAAGAAGGAAAGGCCGCTCGCGCTGCCGACCAGCGCCTTCATGTCGATGCGCAGGATGGACAGGTTGCCGAGCAGCTTGACGCGGTTCTGCTCCGACGTCTGGCCGAGGAAACGGGCGGCGGCGACTTCGATGTCGTCGATCGAGGCCACCAGCTTGCGCGTGGCCGACAGCACCGCCTCGGACCGGATGATCGGCTCGTCGAGTTCGCTGAAGATGCGGGTCGCCTCGCGCATCTTTTCCGATGCGGCGCCCTGGAGCTGGATGGTGACCTGGCGGAAGCGGTTCACCCGGCGGGCGATTTCCGGCACCGTGACGCTCGCCGGATCCGACGAGGAAAGGAGACCGCTCAATTCGTCGATCGTGTTGCGGATGGTGACGGAGACGACCTTCTGGTTCTTCGGCAGGATCGTCGCGATCGACCGCTCGGTCTTCGAGATGAGCGGGTAGCGCTCCTTGGCGAGCTTCAACTGCTCGTCGGGCGTCGCACCGCGGCTGAACTGGGACAGTAAATCGCCGAAGAACTTGCTGGCGCTGGTCAGGCGTTCGGCCTCGCGCAGCATGCTCTTTGCGGCATTCTCGTTCTGGCGGACGGTGCGCTGGAGCTTCGTCGCCTCGTCGAGGATCTTCACCTGCTCGCTGGAGAGATAGTTGAGGTTCTTGGTCATCGCATCGTGCAGGCCGTTCTCGCTGACATAGAGCGACCAGAGACCGTCCATGCGGGCCTCGATATCCTTGGTCTGGGCCTGCGCATCCACCAGCTTGGACTTGTCGGCATCGGGCGCAAGGCCATCGATCGTCGCCTGGAGAACCGCATCCTGCGCGGTCAGGCGCTGGTCCACCGCGTCACGGTTCTCCTCGCTGGTGTTCTGCAGGAACCGGTTCATGCCGGCATAGACGTCCTTGAAGCCGCTCAGCGACTGGAGGACGCTGTTGGAAATCTCCATGCGGCCCTGCAACAGGCCGGAGGCATAGAGCCCGGTGAAGCCCACGGCGCAGATGCTGAGCACGAAGGGCAGGATGAAGACCAGGACCTTTGTCTGGATCTTGAAGCGCGCGAGAACCTTGTCAATGAACATGGCGGAATATCCGTTGTCGGCGTACGCCACCCCTGCCCTTTTCGGGCCTCCCCAGGATTCGGACGCCGGATTGCCGACTTCATGCGGCCGCAATGCCGCGCATCCGGGGGAGCAATCATTGCCAGCCGTGTCGACATCCATCATGGGGACGCGGCATCCGGAACCCTATGGGGCGGATGATCGGGGGCAATCTTTAAAATTCCATCACCATCTAAACCGATTTATGACAGTCGCCTGTCAGAACGCGGCAAGAGCAAGGGCGAGGACAAGGCTTGCGGCGAGCGCGCAGTGGATGCCGATCGCCACGAGGCGGCGGCGGCCCTCCTCGGCGGTGGCGGCAATCGCGATGGCACGGGCGGGGCGGCGTCTTGCAGGCATGCGGCGATACTCCGTTACGCGGATACAGACACCCGGATGATCCGGCCAGCCGGCCCACATCATGTTGCCTCCGCCTCCCTGCGGGGAGGCCGGAAACGCCGACATTACGGAAGCATCCGCCCCGAGGTCTTAAAAGACGGTAAAGAGCACCTCGCCAAGTCAGGCGTGGCCGCCCGCGGCATGGCCCGACGCCCAGGCCCATTGGAAATTGTAGCCGCCGAGCCAGCCCGTCACGTCCACCGCCTCGCCGATGAAATAAAGCCCCGGCACCGCCTTGGCCGCCATGCTGCGGGAATCGAGCGCGGCCGTATCGACGCCGCCGAGCGTGACCTCCGCGGTCCGGTAGCCTTCGGAGCCCGGCGGGCGCAGGCGCCAGACCCTGAGGCGCTGGACAAGCGCCTCGACGCGGCGGCCCGGCTGCTCGGCGAGCGGCCCGTCGATGCCAAGCTCGGTGACGAGAAGCTGGGCGAGCTTCTTCGGCATGTGCTCGGCAAGCACGGTCTGCACCGCCTGCCGGCCGTTCTCCCGCCGCGCCGCCGCGATGGCCGCGGCGAAATCGACGTCGGGGCAGAGGGTGAGCGCGATCTCCTCCCCTTCCCGCCAGTAGGACGAGATCTGCAGGATGGCCGGGCCGCTGAGGCCGCGATGGGTGAAGAGCGCCGCCTCGCGGAACTCCGTCCTGCCATGGCGGGCGACGACATCGACCGCGACGCCCGGCAGCCCCTCATGGGCGGCGAGCGTCGCGGGATCGAGCGTCAGCGGCACGAGGCCGGCCCGGGTTTCGGTGACGGGAAGGCCGAATTGTTCAGCGATGCGATAGGCGAAACCGGTCGCCCCCATCTTGGGGATCGACTTGCCGCCCGTGGCGATGACCAGCGAGTCCGCTTCGATCGTTCCATGCTCTGTCGCCACGCGGAAAGACTGGCCGTCGTGCTCGACGGCGCCGACCGGCGTGGAGAGCCGCAGTTCCGCGCCCGCCGCCTTCATCTCGGCAAGCAGCATGGCGATGATGTCCTTCGCCGAATTGTCGCAGAAGAGCTGGCCCAGCGTCTTCTCGTGCCAGGGGATGCGGTGGCGCTCGACGAGATCGAGGAAATCGCGCGGCGTGTAGCGGGCAAGCGCCGACTTGCAGAAATGCGGATTGGCCGAGAGGAAATTCTTCGGCCCGGCATGGATATTGGTGAAGTTGCAGCGCCCGCCGCCGGAAATGCGGATCTTCTCGCCCGGCGCGCGGGCATGGTCGAGGACGAGCACGCGGCGACCGCGCCGGCCCGCCTCGATGGCGCACATCATGCCCGCCGCGCCTGCCCCGATGATGACGACGTCCCGCCGCTCTGCCACGTCTGATATCCTTGTTTGCCCCTCCTTTCCGCCATCGCGGCCGAAAGTCAATCGGGGCGGCAAAACGGATATTCTTGAAGAATTCGCGGTTTCTACCCCCCGGGGGGAGCTAGCCAAGGCATAAACTCCGTCTATGATGGCGTCATCATCAATCAAACCCGGTGTCTCATGCCGTCCAAAAAGAAAGTCGTTATCCCTACCATCGAGAAAGCCGCACGCTCTGCCAAAATCCCTCCCGCCATCAGCGTGCCGCGCGGGGTAAAGACCTGGAAGGACGCCGCAGACTGGCTTCGCGCCCGCGGCATCGAAGACATCGAATGCATCACGCCGGACCTTGCAGGGGTGCCGCGCGGAAAAATGATGCCGTCGTCGAAGTTCACCTCCAACACGTCGCTCGCACTGCCCTCCGCCCTCTATCGCCACACGATTTCCGGCGACTATCCCGAGGAAACGGGCAATTTCCGCTATGAGCCGCGCGACAGCGACCTGAAGCTGCTGCCCGACCTTTCGACGCTGTCCGTCGTGCCGTGGGAGACCGATCCGACCGCGCAGGTCATCTGCGACATCGTCGGCTCGACCGGCGAGAACGTGCCCTATACGCCGCGCAACGTCCTGAAGAACGTCGTGCAGATGTATCGCGACCGCGGCTGGAAGCCCGTCGTTGCGCCCGAGATCGAGTTCTATCTCGTCGCCGTCAACGACGACCCGGACTATCCGCTGCATCCGCCGAAGGGCCGGTCCGGCCGCGCCATACAGGGCGGCCAGGGCTATTCCATCGCCGGCATCAACGAGTTCGACGAGTTGATCGACGACATCTACCACTTCTCCGAGAAACAGGGGCTCGAGATCGACACCCTGATCCACGAGGAGGGGCCGGCGCAGCTCGAGATCAACCTGCGCCACGGCGATCCGATCGAGCTTGCCGACCAGGTGTTCCTGTTCAAGCGCACGATCCGCGAGGCGGCGCTGAAGCACGGCATCTACGCCACCTTCATGGCCAAGCCCATGCAGGGCCAGGCAGGGTCCGCCATGCACATCCACCAGTCGGTGGTGGAGATCGAGACAGGCAAGAACGTCTTCTCCAACCCGGACGGCTCGGCCTCGAAGGAGTTCTTCCACTTCATCGGCGGCATGCAGGCCTATGTGCCGAAGACGCTCGTCATGATGGCGCCCTATGTGAACTCCTACCGGCGCCTGACGCCGGACATGTCGGCGCCGGTCAACAATGCCTGGGGCTACGACAACCGCACGACGGCCTTCCGCGTGCCGGTGTCGGACGCGGCCGCGCGGCGCATCGAGAACCGTCTGCCGGGATCGGACGCCAATCCGTATCTGGCGCTGGCGGCCTCGCTCGGCTGCGGCCTGCTCGGCATCATGAACGAGCTGGAGCCGACGGCACCGACCGAGGACACCGCCAACGAGGGGTCGATCGACCTGCCGCGCGGGCTTCTCGAAGCCGTGTCGCTGCTCGAATCCGACCCGGCGCTGGCCGACGTCCTGAGCGCGGAGTTCATCGGCCTTTATGCCGGCGTCAAGCGCGGCGAGTTCGAGACCTTCATGCAGGTGATCAGTCCCTGGGAGCGCGAGTTCCTGCTGCTCAACGTCTGAGCGGCCTCGGCGGCCCGGACCGCCCGAAACGATCAGAGCCCGAGAGCGGCCGGCGCCCGGTGCGCCGCCGCACCCTCCTGAACATGAGTGTGTCCAATGCCCTGGCAAAGCCCGATTTCCCCCGGCATCTCCTGGTATGAGGCCAGCGTCGGCGAACGCCCTGAATATGCCCCCCTCGACGGTTCCCTCGACACCGACGTCGCCATTGTCGGGGGCGGCTTCACCGGCCTGCAGGCCGCCTACAACCTCGCGAAGAAGGGCGTCAATGTCGTCCTGATCGAGGCGCACCGCTTCGGCGACGGCGCGTCGGGCCGCAACGGCGGCCAGCTCGGCACCGGCCAGCGCGCCGAGGCGGAAACGCTGGAGGCCGAACTCGGCTTCGAGCGCGCCAAGGCGCTGTTCGACCTTGCGGAGAACGCCAAGCGCCATATCCACGATTTCGCCGCAAGCCAGAACCTCGATATCGACTATGTGCCGGGCCAGCTCAATGTCAGCCACAAGGCGAGCTACGAGAAGGAATTCCGCGACCATGTCGAGATCGCGGCGACGCGCTTCGGCTACACGCACATGAGCTACATGGACCGGGCGGAGACCGAGGAGCGCGTCGGTTCGAAGCGCTTCTTCTTCGGCCTGCGCGACACCGGCACCGGCCATATCCACCCGATGAAACTCCTCGTCGGCATCGCCCGGGCGGCCAGGACCGCCGGCGCCGGCCTGCACGAGAAGACCCCTGCCCTGAAGATCGAACGGGCGGGCGGCAAGGCCGTCATCACCACCGCGCGGGGCACGATCCGCGCCGACAAGGCGCTGATCTGCTGCAACGCCTATATCGGCGATCTGGAACCGAAGACGGCCGCGCATGTCATGCCCATTCGCTCCTTCATCGGTGCGACCGTGCCGCTCGACAGGTTCCCGTCGATCATTCCCGGCGGCGAGGCGATCGCCGACACGCGCTTCGTCGTGCGCTATTTCCGCAAGACGCGCGATGGCCGCCTGCTTTTCGGCGGGCGCGAGGCCTATTCGGAAAACCTCGACGACATGGCGCCGCCCATCCGCCGGCAGATCGAGGAGGTCTATCCGGAACTGAAGGGCATCGAACTCACCCATGCCTGGGGCGGCTCGGTCGGCATCACCATGCCGCGCAAGCCCTATGTGCGCGAAGTCATGCCCGGCATCACCACGATCGGCGGCTATTCCGGCCACGGCGTGATGCTGTCGAACTATTGCGGCAAGCTCTACGCCGAGGGGGTAACCGGCGGAGCCAGGGAACTGGACCAGTTGAAAGCCCTGAAAATCCCGGCCTTTCCCGGCGGCGCCCGGTTCCGCTCGCCGCTTCTGTTCCTCGCCATGACGTGGTACGCGCTACGCGACAAGCTCTGATCGAGTCGAAAGCACCGATTTTGTTGCGTTGCACGCTGGTGTTTTTAAATCGATTAGATTATAACACCCGGCAACAGAACGAGATCGAGACATCCGATGAGCAGCCAGATCATTCCCGTTGAACCCTTCGACTATGTCGTCTTCGGCGGAACCGGCGATCTTGCGGAACGCAAGCTCCTTCCGGCCCTCTACCACCGGCAGCTCGCCGGCCAGCTTTCCGACCCGACGCGCATCATCGGCGCGTCGCGCACCGCCTATACGGATGCGGAATACCGCAAGTTCGCCGTCGATGCGCTGAAGGAGCACCTGAAGCCCGCGGAATTCGACGAGACCGAGGTCAAGACCTTCTGCGACCGGCTGTTCTACGTCGCCGTCGACGCCAAGTCCGACCAGGGCTGGGACAAGCTGAAGGAGCTTCTCGACGAAGGCAAGGAGCGCGTGCGCGCCTTCTACCTCGCCGTCGCGCCTGCCATCTTCGGCGACATCTCGGAGAAGATCCGCGACCACAAGCTCATCACAAAGCAGACCCGCATCGTCGTCGAAAAGCCGATCGGCCGGGACCTTGCCTCGGCCAACGAGCTCAACAACACGATCGGCAAGGTGTTCCGCGAAGAGCAGATCTTCCGCATCGACCACTATCTCGGCAAGGAGACGGTGCAGAACCTGATGGCGCTGCGTTTCGCCAACGCGCTCTACGAGCCGCTGTGGAACTCCGCCCATATCGACCATGTGCAGATCACCGTCGCCGAAGCCGTCGGCCTCGAAAGCCGCGCGGGCTACTACGACAAGGCCGGCGCGCTGCGCGACATGGTGCAGAATCACATCCTCCAGCTTCTCTGCCTCGTCGCCATGGAAGTGCCCTCCTCCATGGACGCGGAAGCCGTGCGCGACGAGAAGCTTAAAGTTCTGCGCGCCCTGAAGCCGATCGACCAGTACAATGTCGAGCGCCTGACGGTGCGCGGCCAGTACCGCGCGGGCGCCTCGGCCGGCGGCCCGGTCAAGGGCTATCTCGAAGAACTCGAAGGCGGCGTCTCCAACACCGAGACCTTCGTCGGCATCAAGGCGGAGATCGGCAACTGGCGCTGGGCGGGCGTGCCCTTCTACATCCGCACGGGCAAGCGGCTTGCCGCGCGCATGTCGGAAATCGTCATCACCTTCAAGCCGATCCCCCATTCGATCTTCGACCCCACGGCCGGCCGCATCGAGGCCAACCAGCTGATCATCCGCCTGCAGCCGGATGAAGGTGTCAAGCAGTCGCTGATGATCAAGGACCCCGGCCCGGGCGGCATGCGCCTTCGCAACGTCTCGCTCGACATGAGCTTCGCCGAGGCCTTCGACGCCCGCAATGCCGACGCCTACGAGCGGCTGCTGCTCGACGTCATCCGGAACAACCAGACGCTGTTCATGCGCCGCGACGAAGTGGAAGCCGCATGGCGCTGGATCGACCCGATCCTGAAAGCCTGGGAAGCGACCGGCCAGCAGGCGCAGGGCTACACCGCCGGCACCTGGGGCCCGAGCCAGGCCATCGCCCTCATCGAGCGCGACGGTCGCACCTGGCACGAATCGTAAGGAAGCCCGATGAGCGCGAGACTGCATGAATTCAAGGATGGCGCGGCGCTTGCCGAAGGGCTGGCGGAGCGGGTTTCCGGCGCGTTGGCCGACGCCCTCGCCACGCGCGGCCGTGCCAGCATCGCGGTCTCCGGCGGCTCGACGCCGAAAGCCTTCTTCAAGGCCTTGTCGCGCCGCGACATCGACTGGGACAAGGTGACGATCACCCTCGTCGACGAGCGTTTCGTGCCGGCCGACAATCCGCGCTCGAACCACCTGCTCGTCGCGGACAACCTGCTGCAGGACAAGGCGAAGGCCGCGGGTTTCCTGCCGCTCTATCGCGACGCCGGCAGCGCGGAAGAGGCCGCGAAGATCGTCTCGGCGGATGCCGGCGCACTCGGCCATCCCTTCGACGTCGTCATCCTCGGCATGGGAACGGATGGCCATACGGCCTCGTTCTTCCCCGGCGGCAGCCGGCTTGCCGAGGCGATCTCGCCCGGCACGCCGCGCGGCGTGATCACCATGGAGGCGGAAGGCGCCGGCGAGACCCGTCTCACCTTCACCTTCGCCAGCCTCCAGGATGCCCGCCTCCTGGTGCTGCATATCGAAGGCCAGGGCAAGAAGGACGTGCTGGCCGCGGCGGAGGCGGACGGACCGGAAACCGACATGCCGATCCGCGCCGTCCTGCGCCGCGCGGCGACGCCGGTCGATATCTATTGGGCGCCCTGAAGCACCCTGCCGGGTAACACCGGTTCCACCCGGCGCGTAACGCCGATGATCGAAGCGGACAGCGCAGCTTTCCCGCGCGCCGTTCCATGCGAAAATGCCATCGAGAAAGGTAAGGATAGCTCCCATGTCCGCCGACAAACGCATCGAAGCCATTACCGCCCGCATCGTCGAGCGCTCCAAGCCGCATCGCCTGCCCTATCTCGAGCGCGTGCGCGCCGCCATCTCCAAGGGCGTGCATCGCTCGGTACTCTCCTGCGGCAACCTCGCGCACGGCTTCGCCGTCTGTTCCCCCGCCGAGAAGGACGCGCTCGCCGGCGACCGTATCCCGAACCTCGGCATCATCACCTCCTACAACGACATGCTCTCGGCCCACCAGCCCTTCGAGACCTATCCGGCGCTGATCCGCGAGGCCGCGCGGGAGGCGGGCGGCGTGGCGCAGGTGGCCGGCGGCGTTCCGGCCATGTGCGACGGCGTCACGCAGGGCCAGCCGGGCATGGAACTGTCGCTCTTCTCGCGCGACCTCATCGCCATGGCGGCGGGCATCGGCCTGTCGCACAACATGTTCGATTCGGTCGTCTATCTCGGCGTCTGCGACAAGATCGTACCGGGCCTCACCATCGCGGCCCTCACCTTCGGGCACCTGCCCGCTATCTTCATTCCCGCAGGCCCCATGACCTCGGGCCTGCCGAACGACGAGAAGGCCCGCGTGCGCCAGCTCTTTGCGGAAGGCAAGGCCGGTAGGGCCGAACTTCTGGAGGCCGAATCCAAGTCCTATCACGGCCCGGGCACCTGCACCTTCTACGGCACCGCCAATTCCAACCAGATGCTGATGGAGATCATGGGCTTCCACATGCCCGGCGCCTCCTTCATCAATCCCGGCACGCCGCTGCGCGACGCGTTGACCAAGGAGGCGGCGAAGCGCGCGCTCGCCATCACCGCGCAGGGCAACGAATTCACCCCGGCCGGCGAGATGATCGACGAACGCTCGATCGTCAACGGCGTCGTCGGCCTGCACGCCACGGGCGGCTCGACCAACCACACGCTGCACCTTCTCGCCATGGCGCGCGCCGCCGGCATCGTGCTGACCTGGCAGGATATTTCGGAACTCTCCGACGTCGTGCCGCTGCTTGCCCGCGTCTATCCGAACGGCCTTGCCGACGTGAACCATTTCCACGCCGCAGGCGGCATGGGCTTCCTCATCCAGGAACTCCTGAAGACCGGCATGCTGCATGACGACGTGCGCACCGTCTACGGCCAGGGCCTCAAAGCCTATACGATCGATCCGAAGCTCGGCGCGGACGGCACGGTCGTGCGCGAGCCCGCGCCGAAGGTCAGCCACGACCCGAAGGTGCTCGCCAGCATCGAGACCCCCTTCCAGCCGACCGGCGGCCTGAAGATGCTGACCGGCAATATCGGCAGCGCCGTCATCAAGATCTCGGCGGTCAAGCCCGAGCGCCACCTCATCGAGGCGCCGGCAAAAGTGTTCCACGACCAGCTCGAGCTCAACGCCGCCTTCAAGGCCGGCGAACTGACGGGCGATTTCATCGCCGTCGTGCGCTTCCAGGGCCCGAAGGCGAACGGCATGCCGGAACTGCACAAGCTGACCACCGTGCTCGGCATTTTGCAGGACCGCGGCCAGCGCGTCGCCCTTCTCACCGACGGGCGCATGTCCGGCGCGTCGGGCAAGGTGCCCGCCGCCATCCATATCACGCCCGAGGCGGTCGACAACGGCCCGATCGGCCGCATCCGCAATGGCGACATGATCCGCCTCGACGCCGCGCACGGCACGATCGAGGTCCTGGTGAACGCCGCGGAATTCTCCGCCCGCCCGCAGGCGGCGGCCGATCTCTCGGGCAACGAATTCGGCATGGGCCGCGAGCTTTTCGCCCCCTTCCGCGCCATCGCGGGACCGGCCGATCATGGGGCGAGCGTGCTGTTCGCCTGAGGTGGGGAGACCGGCGCCTTTCGGTTCCTGAAGCCCGCAAACCTCTCCTCCGTCATGGTCGGGCTTGACCCGACCATCCACAGCCGCAGGTGCCGCGTGGATCCTCGGGTCGAGCCCGAGGATGACGAAAGTAGGCGCTGGCAATTGTCGAGAGGCCGGGCGGGCCGGCCTTCTTCTGCTTGTCTCAGCTATAGATATCCAGCGTCCGGCCCTGGTGGTTGCGGTGCGTCGAATAGACGAAGATGCGCTGGAGGTCCTTGTCGGAGAGCAGGCGAAGGAAGCGGGCCTCGACGACGTCGTTGGTATAGACGCGCTGCGTCAGGCAGCCAATCATCGGCAGGCGGGCGCTGACGATGTCGAGGTAGAAGTTGCGCGGCAACTGGAACTTCGTCGTCATGGTGATGACGGCGCCGCTGCGCGACAATTTGGTGATCAGGCAGCGGCGGGAGACGAGATTGACGAGGCCGCCATTCTCCGTGAACTCGATGCGCGCCTCGTTGCACGTATCCTCCATCGGGAAACTCTTCTCCCGATCGTACATGAAGGACTCTTCCTTGCTCAGATAATTGTTACGCGGTACGGATCCCTGAATACCCATCGGCCTGTTGCCCCCCGGCACTGTCTGCTTTCCGAAAAAGCCTAAGGGAACAACGCTTAACATCGGGTTGAGCGGCAGGGCTAAATCCTGCCGCTTCCCGCTTTCAGGACGCGCGATAGCTCTTTCCGGCGGCGTCGAAGAGGTGCAGCTTCGCCCTGTCCGCGGTGAGGCGCACCCGGTCGCCGCGCTTGACGCCGAGGATGCCCGGGATCTTCGCGATGATCGGCTCGCCCTCGACGAGGCCGTCGATATAGAGCAGCGTCACCTCGCCGAGCGCCTCGACGATCGATACCGTGCCCTCGAAGAGGAAATCCTCGCCCGTGGTGATCTGGAGGTCTTCCGGCCGCACGCCGAAGCTCGCCGTCTTGCCGAGCTCGCCGGCCGCCGTCGGGATATCGACGCTGGAATGGCGCCCGCCCGTCAGCTCCAGACCGGTCGAAGCGCCCGCCGACGTGATCTTCGCGGGGATGACGTTCATGGCGGGCGAGCCGATGAAGCGGGCGACGAAGAGGTTGGCCGGGCGCTCATAGAGCTCCAGCGGCGCGCCGACCTGCTCGATATGGCCGGCCGAGAGCACGACGATGCGGTCGGCGAGCGTCATCGCCTCCACCTGGTCGTGCGTCACGTAGATCATCGTCGTGTCGGCCATCTGCTCGTTGAGCTTGGCGATCTCGATGCGGGTGGCGACACGCAGCGCCGCGTCGAGGTTGGACAGCGGCTCGTCGAACAGGAAGACCTTCGGGTCGCGGCAGATGGCGCGGCCGATGGCGACGCGCTGGCGCTGGCCGCCGGAAAGCGCCTTGGGCAGACGGTCGAGATAGGTGGTGAGCTGCAGGATATCGGCAGCCGACCGCACGCGCCGGTCGATCTCGTCCTTGCTCTCGCCGGCGATGCGCATGCCGAAGGCCATGTTGTCGTAGACGGTCATGTGGGGGTAGAGCGCGTAGGACTGGAACACCATGGCGATGCCGCGCTTGGAAGGCGGCACGTCGTTGACGCGCTCGCCGTCGATCGTCATCTCGCCGCCGGTGATCTCCTCCAGGCCAGCGATCATGCGCAGCAGAGTCGACTTGCCGCAGCCGGACGGGCCGACGAAGACGATGAACTCGCCCTGCTTGATATCGAGATCGATGCCGTGGATCACGTCCACCGCGCCGTAGGACTTGCGGATATCCTTGAGTACCAGCCCTGTCATGTCTCTCTCCCCTCTAGTTCTTCAGACGAAACGGGCGAAGAACCCGCTCCATGCCGGAAGTTCGATGTTTTGCGCGTGCATCATGCTGTCGAACCCGTGGCCTTCCAGCACCTCCAGCGTGCCGTCCGGCAAATCCGCCAGACGCGCGATCGGGCTCATGTTGAAGGCGCAGAAGACCTTCTCGTTGCCGTTCGTGCGCACGAAGGAAAGGATCGCGCCCTCGGCCGACTGGAACGCGATCTCGCCCTTCACCAAGGCCGTGTGCTGCTTGCGGAAGGCAAGGAAGCGCCGGTAGTGCGCAAGCACCGAGGCCACGTCGTCCTCCTGCACGTCGACGGCGCGCTCCAGATGGGCGGGCGAGACCGGCAGCCAGGGCTTTCCGTCGCTGAAGCCGCCGGACGGCTGGCCGCTGTCCCAGACCATCGGCGTGCGGCAGCCGTCGCGACCCTTGAAATCCGGCCAGAACTGGATGCCGTAGGGATCCTGCAGGTCCTCATAGGCAAGCTCCGCCTCCGGCAGCGCCAGTTCCTCGCCCTGATAGATGCAGACCGACCCGCGCAGCGACATCAGGAGGCTCGCCAGCAGCTTGGCATGGGCCTCGTGATCGGTGACGGCGCCGCCCCAGCGGCTGATATGGCGCATGACGTCGTGGTTGGAGAAGGCCCAGCAGACCCAGCCTTCGGGCGCGGCCTTCTCCAGCGCATGCTGCGTCTCGGCGACGAAGGCCGGCGTCAGCGGATCGGGCGCCAGGAACTCGAAGGCGTAGCACATGTGCATCTTGTCGCCACCGGACGTATATTCGCCTGCAATTTCAAGGCCGCGCTGGCTGTCGCCCACCTCACCGACGGCGGCAATCGCCGGGAACTCCTCCATCAGCGCGCGGAAGCGCTTCAGGAATTCCAGGTTCTCCGGCTGGTTCTTGTCGTAGAGATGCTCCTGGTAGTTGTAGGGGTTCACGGCCGGCGCGGTCTGGGCGTTGCGGCGCTCGGGGGCGAGCGACGGATTGTCGCGCAGCTCCTTGTCGTGGAAGTAGAAATTGATCGTGTCGAGGCGAAAACCGTCGACGCCGCGCTCCAGCCAGAAGCGGGCGACCGAGAGCAGCGCGTCCTGCACGTCGGGATTGTGCAGGTTGAGGTCCGGCTGCGAGGTCAGGAAATTGTGCATGTAATATTGCAGGCGCGTCGGGTCCCACTGCCAGGCCGAACCGCCGAAGATGGACAGCCAGTTGTTGGGCGGCGTGCCGTCCGGCTTGGAATCGGCCCAGACATACCAGTCCGCCCGCGGATTGGTGCGCCGGGAACGGCTTTCGATGAACCACGGGTGCTTGTCGGACGTATGCGACAGGACGAGGTCGATCATCACGCGGATGTTGAGGCGGTGCGCCTCGGCGATCAGCGCGTCGAAATCGGCGAGCACGCCGAAGATCGGGTCGACGTCCTGGTAGTCCGAGACGTCGTAGCCGAAATCCTTCATCGGCGAGGTGAAGAAGGGCGAGATCCAGATCGCATCCACACCGAGGGAGGCGACATGGGCAAGGCGCTCGGTGATGCCGCGCAAATCGCCGATCCCGTCGCCGTTGGTGTCCTGGTAGGAGCGCGGATAGATCTGGTAGATCACCGCCCCGCGCCACCAGTCCTTGTCGGGCACGAGGAGGGTGGAATCCGACATCGTCATGCTGCTTGTCCTGTGCGTCGTGTTCTATGCAACACCGCTTCGATCGCCTTCGTCAGCCGCCCTTGACCGAGCCTGCCAGCAGGCCGCGCACGAGATAGCGCTGCAGGCTGAAGAAGACGATCAGGGGAACGATGATGGTGATGAAGGCGGAGGCCGTGAGGATTTCCCAGTTGCCGCCGCGCGAGCCGAGCAGGTTCACGAGGCGGCCGGTCAGCACCAGTTCGTCATTGCCCGCGCCGAGGAAGACCATGGCGACGAGCAGGTCGTTCCAGGTCCACAGGAACTGGAAGATGGCGAAGGAGGCGAGCGCGGGGAAGGACAGCGGCAGGATGATCTTCACGAAGATATCGAAATCCGACGCGCCGTCGACGCGGGCCGATTCCATGATCTCGCGCGGCAGGCCGGCCATGTAGTTGCGCAGGAGATAGACCGCAAGCGGCAGGCCGAAGCCCATATGGGCGAGCCAGATGCCGACATAGGTCTTCGCCGGCACGCCCAAGAAGGCGCCGACGCCGTTATAGAGCCGGAGCAGCGGGATCAGCGACATCTGCAGCGGCACCACGAGCAGGCCGACGATGACGGCGATCAGGATCGCCCGGCCGGGGAACGGCATCCAGGCCAGCGCATAGGCGCAGAAGGCGGCGACGAGGATGGGAATGATTGTAGCGGGGATCGCCACCGTCAGCGAATTGATGAAGGAGGCGCCGATGCCCTCGGCATTCAGTACCTCGCGGTAGTTGTCGAGCGTGAAGCGCGGCGGCACGGAGGCGGTGTAGAAGATGCGCTGGCCGCGCGTGCCTTCCATCCTCGTCGGCGAGACGATCTCGTAGCTGCCGTCCTCCTTGACGGTCAGCGACTGTCCGTCGCCGATAGCGGCGGTCGCGCCGGCCTCGAAGACGGTCGGCTGCATGGGGCGGAAGCCGAAGGCGGAGACCTTCGCCTCGCCCTCCTCAATCAGCTTGCCCGCTATGACGAATTTGCCGTCGCGCTCAACCTGCGTTTCCGGCGCGGCGGCGCGGCCGGTGAGGTTCTGCGAAGAGGTGGAAAGCGCGGTCCACCAGCCGGAGACGGCGAGCTGGTCCTTGTCGCGCAGCGAGGAGATCAAGAGGCCGGCGGTCGGCAGGGTCCAGAGCGCGACGAGCAGCAGGACGGCGAGGTGGACGGCGAAGACGAGCGGCGAACGGGACGAGGCGATCATCTCAGTGGCCCTCCATTTCCCTGGTGGCGTTGCGGATGTTCCAGATCATGATCGGGATGACGAGGATCATGATGACGACCGCGATGGACGCGCCGCGCCCGAAATCGCCGCCGCCGCGGAACATCCAGTCGAACATCAGGTTCGCCAGGACCTGCGTCTGCCACTGCCCATTGGTCATGGCCAGCACGATGTCGAAGACCTTCAGGACGAGGATGGTAATCGTCGTCCAGACCACGGCGATCGTGCCCCAGATCTGCGGCACCATGATCTTGAAGAAGATCTGGAAGCCGTTGGCCCCGTCGATGACCGCCGCCTCGATCGTCTCTTCCGGAATGCCGCGCAGCGCCGCCGAGAGGATGACCATGGCGAACCCCGTCTGGATCCAGATCAGGATGACCATCAGGAAGAAATTGTTCCAGAAGGGAATGGTCATCCAGGCCTCGGGCGAACCGCCCATGGCCACGACGATGGCGTTCAGGATGCCGATCTGCTCGGAGCCTTCCGCGCGATAGTCGTAGACGAACTTCCAGATAACGGCGGCGCCGACGAAGGAGATCGCCATCGGCATGAAGATCAGCGTCTTGGCGATATTGCCCCACCAGATGCGGTCGGTCAGCGCGGCGACGATGAGGCCGAAGAAGGTGGAGAGCGCCGGCACCACCAGGAGCCAGAGGAAATTGTTGAAGATCGACTGGCGGAATTCGCCGTCATTGATCATCCAGGCAAAGTTGCTGAAGCCGATGAACTGCTGGCCGGTGCGGTCATGGAAGGCGAGCCGCACGGATTCGAAGACGGGATAGACAAGATAGACGGCGAGCGCGAAGAGCGCGGGCGCCATGAACAGCCAGGGCCGGACCGCATTGGTGATGCGCAGGTTCTTCGAGGCCTGCGCGCCCGTCAGCCCCTTCGACGGGAACAGCCGGTCGAGCAGGAAGTTCGTTCCGAAGAAATAGGCGGCGCAGGCGAGAACGCCCCCCACCATCGTGAAGACGGCAAATAACAATTGCTGCATGGCGACCCCTCCCCCTTGAAACGGTCACATCGAGCGCTCACGCGGAGCGCCCGCATGGTCCGGCTGCACTTCGGCATGCTTCAGGAAAACCGGCCGGCGGCTGCCGGCCGGTTTGCCGGGATGTTACTTGATGGCGTCCCACGCCTTCTGGACGCCGCCGGCGACGTCAGCCGCGGACTTGCCGCCGACGAAATCGACCATGCCGGTCCAGAACGCCCCCGCGCCGATCTTGCCCGGCATCAGGTCCGAACCGTCGAAGCGGAAGGTGGTCGAGTTGAGCAGGATCTCGCCCTGCTTCTTCATCGGCGCATTGGCATAGGCTTCCTTGTTGGCGCTCTTGTAGGGCGTCAGGAAGCTGGTCTGCGCCATCCAGACCTCATGGGCGATCGGCGTCTTCAAGAACTCGATGAAGGCGCGCGCGGCCGGGGTGTCCCGGGTGATCATGGCGAGCGTGCCGGCGCCGAGGACGGGATTGCCGAGTTCCGGCTTGCTGGCATAGGGCGGCATGTAGAAGAAGTCCGCATCCTCGCCGACGACCGTGCCTTCCGGGAAGAAGGACGGGATGAACGACGCCTGGTGATGCAGGTAGCACTTCGGCGGCGAGGCGAAGAGGCCCTTCGGGCTGTCGCGGAAGTCGGTGGAGGCGACCGCCGCCGCGCCGCCATCGACGAACTTGTCGTTCTTGGCGAACCAGCCGAACTCATCGAGCGCGCCGACCACCGAGGCGTCGGTGAAGGGGATCTCGTTCGTCACCCACTTGTCGTAGGTCTCGGGCGAAGCCGTGCGCAGCATCAGGTCCTCGACCCAGTCGGTCGCCGGCCAGCCGGTGGCGCCGCCCGAGCCGAGACCGATGCACCAGGGCGTGCCGCCGTCGGCGACGATCTGCTCGGTCAGCGCCTTCAGGTCCTCCATGGTCTTCGGCACTTCGTAGCCGGCGTCCTCGAAGTTCTCCGGCACGTACCAGACGAGCGACTTCACATCGATCTTGTAGGGGAAGGCGAAGAGCGCGGCATTGCCGTCCTTGCCCTTGTAGGTCGAAAGGTCGACCCAGGACTGGCCTGCGGCATAATTGTCGAGCAGCCATTGCTTCGTCTCGTCGCCGAGCGGGGTGAGGTAGCCCTTGGAGGCGAGGTCGGCGATCAGGCCCGGCTGCGGCAGGATGGCGACGTCCGGCGGGCTGCCGGCCTGGGTATCGATGACGATCTGCTGCTCATAGTTCTCGGAAGAGGAATATTTGATCTCGACGCCAGTCGCCTCGGTGAAATAGGCGTAGACGACCTTGAACAGCGCCTCGTCCTCCCCGCGCCAGGGACCGAAGATGGTCAGCGTCTGGCCCTTGAGGTCGTTGGCCTTCTTGAAATCCTCGAAACTCTGCCAGTTGAACTTGGAATCCTCACCCGGCTGGAATTTCAAGTCGGCCGCGGCAGCGCCGCCCGCCATCAAAAGAGCGAGCGCGGCCGTCATCAGCAATGTCTTTTTCACGAGATTTGCCTCCCATAGCAAACCCGCCCTCTCCCGGGGCAGGCATTCTCTAAAATACCCCAAAATTCAAAGCGCTTTGGATTTCCTTTCATCCCATTTCCCCCTGAGCCTCGTCAAGTACCCCTCAAGGATTTGCGGACAAAAACGCCGGAATGAACGCAGTGCAGCGTAGTTTTGCGGCGCAAAAAGGTCAAATCCGCTTTTCCTAAATGATTTGCTGATGTTAGATGCCGGGACGCTTTGGCAAGGGATCAGGGAAAGATGAGAGACGACATCCAAAGCGCTTCGGGCGCTTCAAGAAAGCTAAGCATGTGAATCTCAAGCAATTATCGCAGTTGCTGGGGCTTTCCCAGACAACCGTGAGCAGAGCGCTGAACGGCTATCCGGAGGTCAATGCCGAGACCCGCCAGCGCGTGCTCGATGCTGTCCGGGAGACCGGATACCGGCCGAACCGGGCGGCGCAGCGGCTGGCGACGGGCCGGGCCGGCTCGATCGGCCTCGTCATGCCGACGGCCGACGGCATCGAATCCGACGTGCATTTCGGCGAGTTCCTCGCCGGCCTCGGCGACGAGGCAGTCAAGCACGATTTCCACTTCGTCATCAATCCGAGCCATCCGGAGGAAGAGGTCGCGACCTGCCGGCGGCTGGTGGCGAGCGGCAATGTGGACGCGCTGTTCCTTGCCTATATGCGCGAGAAGGACCCGCGCATCGCCATGATGAAGACGCTGAAGACACCCTTCGTCGTGCACGGCCGGTCGATCGGCGTGCCGACGGACTATCCCTATCTCGACATCGACAATACCGGCGCCTTCTACGAGGCCGCGCGCCTGCTCGCGCAGCTCGGCCACCGGCATTTCGCGCTGATCAACGGGCCGGCCCACCTTGCCTACTCGATCCGCCGTAAGAAGGGCACCGTACGGGCGCTTGCCGAACACGGCCTCACGCTGCGCGAAGATTGCGTGCAGCATTCACAGATGACGGACGAACATGGCTTCCGCGCCATGGAGCGCTTCCTCCGGCTCGAAACGCCGCCGACGGCGGTGCTGTGTTCCAGCACGGTGATGGCGCTCGGGGCCGTGCGGGCGATCAACCAGGCGGGGCTGAAGCTCGGCGCGGACATCTCCCTCATCGCCCATGACGACGTGCTGCCGATGCTGAAGCCGGAGAATTTCATGGTTCCGCTGACGACGACGCGCTCGTCGCTGCGCGCCGCCGGCCAGCGCATCGCCCGCCGCCTCATCTCCGACATCCTGGGGCTCGAGACCCTGCCGCAGCAGGAACTCTGGAAGGCGGACCTCATCGTGCGCGCCTCGACGGGACCGGCGCCGGCGGGGAAATAGGCTGGCTCAGGAAGCCGGGCCGGGGGTTGCCCCTCACCCTCTCCCCGCCTGCGGGGGAAGGTGTCCGGCAGGCGGATGAGGGGCTGCCCCTAAACTGACGGCGTTTCCGCTCAGAACTTCGGCGGCACACGCCCGGCCTTGCGATAGGCGGCGATGACGGTATTGGCCATCAGCATGGCGATGGTCATCGGCCCGACGCCGCCGGGAACCGGGGTGATGACACCGGCGACCTTGGCGCAGTCCTCGAAGGCGACGTCCCCGACGAGGCGGGACTTGCCCTCGCCCTTTTCCGGCGCGGCGATGCGGTTGATGCCGACGTCGATGACGGTCGCGCCGGGCTTCACCCAGTCGGCCTTGACCATTTCCGGGCGGCCGACGGCGGCGACGAGGATATCGGCGTTGCGGCAGACGCCGGCGAGGTCCTTGGTGCGCGAATGGGCGGTCGTCACCGTCGCGTTGGCGGCGAGCAGCAGGGCCGACATCGGCTTGCCGAAGAGGTTGGAGCGGCCGATCACCACGGCGTTGAGGCCGGACAGGTCCTCGCCATGGGTGCGGCGCACGAAGACCATGGCGCCGGCCGGTGTGCAGGACACGAGGCCGCCGTCGAGATCGCCCGTCGCTACCTTGCCGGCATTGACGACATGCAGGCCGTCGACATCCTTATCCGGCCTGATCGACTGGATGATCCGCTCGGAGTTGAGATGCTTCGGCAGCGGCAGCTGGACGAGGATGCCGTGGATGGTCTCGTCGCCGTTCAGCGTCTCGACGAGGCGGGCAAGCTCGTCCTGCGTCGTCTCCTCCGGCAGCGTGTGCTGGATGGAGGTGAAGCCGCATTCCTTGGCCATGCGGCTCTTGGAGGAGACATAGGCGTGGCTTGCCGGATCGTCGCCGACGATGATGACGGCAAGGCCGGGCCGCACGCCGGCATCCTTCTCCAGGGCGGCGGCAGCGGACTTCACGGCGTCAATCACGGAAGCGGCAACCTGCTTCCCATCGATAATGGTGGTCACATTTCTCTCCCTGAATGAAGTGCGCCCAGTCTAGCGGGACGCCCGCGCGGCGGGATGGCCTCGTAACGCCCTATGCTGTCCAAAACGCATAATTTCAAGCGTCTCCTGCAGGAAAGCGTCCATCCGTGCCGTTTCCTGTCAGCGTTGAAAGAGCGGGCGACGGCATGCCGGAACCGCGCATTACCGGGCGGAAAGTCCTTTTTTGACGCAGAACCGAAGCGGGAAGGTTGAGATGACAACCATCAATCCATTGTTTTTCAAAGATTATTATCAGGGAAATCATCATGGTTGGCAAGGGATGAACACGGTCCGCCGCCTTTTCCGGAAATCCTTAAACGGCCCTTGAGGGGAACTTGCTAAATCGGCAGGCACCACCAGCAGCCTTGCGGGAGCAGCATGACGCCTTTTCCCACGGGTCGTGCCGAACATGCCGTCCGGGAGGTCATGACGACCCTTCGGGACGGTCCTCGTCCGCCTGCGACCGTTTCAAAAAGGATCCCTGCCATGAACCTCGTGTCCGGCACCATCGCCGCCTCGCAGCGCGATATCCTCGGCCTGCCGGTCTGCGATCTCGGCTGGGCGGACGCCTTCGCCTTCGCCGAGGAGGTGGCGACCATGCCGTTCGGCCAGAGCGTCATCGCCTTCATCGATGCCGGCAATGCCGTCCTGATGACGCGCGATCCCGAATACCGCGCCGTCCTGGAGCGGCAGGTCGTGCTGCCGGACGGCGACGGCGTCGCCATCGCCTCCGGAATGGCGACCCTCACCGGCGCCGCCTTCGTTCCTGCCCTTCTCACCTATATCGCGCGGCCGATGCGCGTCGCACTGATCGGCGCAGAGCCCGAAACGCTGGCGCGCGCCGTCGACAATCTTCGCCGGCATACGCCCTGGCACGCATTCCTGCCCATCGCCGACGGCCATTTCGACCGGGACCAGTCGGACGCAATCATGGAACGGGTGCGTGCGGCGAATGTCGATATCCTGCTCGTTTCCACGGGCAGCCCGGCGCAGGAGAAATGGATCGACCGGCATGTCGGCCCCGGCCATGCCCGGCTGGTGCTCAGCCTCGGCCCGCTGTTCGAGACGCTCGCCGGCGACACGCCGCCGGTGCCGCAGGCCGTCCGCCGGCTCCGGCTCGACGGGATCTACCGGCTGATGCGGGACCCGTCGCGGATGCACCGGCACAAGGCCCGCATCGCCCTTGCATACCATCGGCTGCGCTACAGGCTGTCCGGATCCATGACGGCGCGTGGCGACGGCCATGCGGCAAAAGCCGGCTCGCTCTGACGCGGCCGGCCGACCTCACACGAAGAAGCTGCTTCACCCGGAGCGCGCCGAGCGGTTCCGCTAAAGCGCGTCAGCTCTTTGGCTTTCGCATGTCGTTGTCGCAAAACCGCTACACACTTTTGCGCGACATACGTTAGTGCCCGCCGCTCGCCTCCGCCGGCTTGACGGCCGGGACCTCGCCCTTGACGAGCGTCTGGCCGCGCTTGGGCGCGGGATCCTGTACCGATGCGGTGGTGATGTAGTCGATCTGCTCGACATAGACCTCGGCGATGACCTCTGCCCCGAAGCGGCGGTTCAGGCCTTCCTTGACGATGCCGCGGAAGGCTTCCACGTCGAAGCTGCCGACCGTCGCAACGTCGATCATCTTCTTGCCGACGAGCAGCGTATAGAGTTCGTCGGTGATCATCTGCGGCAGGGGAACGGTCTGCTTGGCCGCCAGTTCCTTGTTCGCCTTGTAGGCGAGCTTGGTGAGCAGGTAGCCGTTGACGCCGCCCTCCCCGATCACGGGCACCGTCGTCGTGTATCCGCTGACGAATTCCAGCGCCGCCTCGCGCTCGGCCGCTTCCGTGTCGACCTTGGGGGCCGATGCCATCTTCAGCGAGAAATAGACCGAGCCGAGCGTGATGAGGAGAATCCAGACGCCCGTGCCGATGAGCTTGATCATGTGCCGTAACCCAGCCGGAACTGTTCCTGCGAATAGGTGCCGTCGGCCTCAAGGTCCTGCACGGCATTCTTCAGGATGGTGACGACCTCCCGCACGGCCTCCAGATGGGCGGAGACGCGCTGGGCGTTGACGGCGAGCTTGTCGCGCACGCGGCCGAGCTGGCCGGAGAACGTCTGCGGCATCTCGTCCGGCCGCACGTCGCGCGACAGCATCGCCAGTTCGTAGAGGCAACGGCTCTTGTGGGCGTTCGAGGTCGGCAGGTCGAAATCGGGATCTCGACCGATATTGTCGTTCTCGTTGTCGATGATCGTCTCGAGCCGGCCGAGGACGGTGCGGATGCGCAATTCGTTGGTTGCCTGTTCCATTTTGTTGTTCTCCGCCTAGATCTTCGTCTCGTGTTCCTTGATGCCCGGCGTCAGGTCGGCAAAGGCTTGCCGCTGCAGGGCCTGTACCATGCCGGCTGCGACACGGTCGGTGTTCTTGTCCTTCTCGGGCGAGGCCGCGCCGATGCCGCTGCTCTTGGCAAGGCTTTCGGCAATGCCGATGCCGCCGCCCTTGGCGAGCGCCTCACCGAGCTGGTCGGCCATCATGCCGCGCCACATCTCGCCGGCCGTGCCCTTGCCGTACATTTCCTCGCTGTCGGTCGGCAGCATGGATTTGACGAAATTCTGCAACACCATCGATTCGAACTTGCGCAGATGTTCCGGCACGGCCCTGCCGCCGACGGCGGAAACGCCCTGCGCCGACTGGGCGCTGACGGAATCGCGGTTGAGAATGCTGCCGACGGTGGCCTGGAAGCCGGCGCCGGCCTCGGCAAGGCTCGTCGCCTCGAAGGCGGCCTTGTTCGATTTCAGCCTGGCCTGCGCTTCCTGAACCTGGGTCGGGTCGGCGGCGCGCACGACATCGAGCACCAGGTCGCTGGGGGGAGAAATTGCCACGTCCTTGAGCCTTTCAGGTGATCCTCGTAAGCCGAACCCGTCCTCATGGCGGTTCGCCGGCCTCTGACCGTTCAGGACTTCGGATCCATCCGCGCCGCACTAGCGGCCGCTTCGACAAACCTCGTCATCGTCCTGGGGCGACTATCGCTGCTCAACCTTACGGGAGGCTGGTGGCGGATGATGAAGTCGTGACGGGAAGGCGCGGCAAATCCATTTTGACGCAAGTTTGACAAGGCCGCGGCAAATCGCCTTTCGTTACAGCGACTTATTCCGCCGGCACCTATTCGTCGCCGGTCTTGTAGGCGATATGCTGGTCGATCAGGTCGTAGATCGAATTGTCGTCCGCCTCGCGATCCTCGGCGTTGCGGGCTTCCTTCCGGTGCTCTTCCATGCGATCGCCCTTGGTGCGCTCGCGCACCACGCGCATCTCGTGCATCTGCTGCACGTTGGCCAGCATCTGGTCCTGCTGCTGCAGTTTGCCGTACCGGCCGGAATAATGCCGCGAGAAGTTGCGGTGGACCGGATCGAGCGAGTTGATCGCGTCGGCGACCACCTCCATCGTCTCGGCGACCTCCTCGCGCTGGCGCGTGGTGTTGGCCAGGTCGATCTCCGCCATCTTCTCCAGATGGCGCTGCACGCCGACGAGACGCTTCAATTTATCCGAACGGCTCTGCGCCATCGCTATTCTCCCCGGAAGACCGGAGTGAAACCGGCCGCGAAAATCTCGAGCAGCGAGGAAATGCCGAAATACATGAGCAGCAGCCCGCCCATGATGATGAACGGCAGCGAGACGAAATAGATCGGGATCTGCGGCGCCAGCTTGTTGATGAGGCCGACGGCGACGTTGAAGACCAGGCCGTAGAGGATGAAGGGGCTGGCGAGCCGCAGCATGATCATGAAGGTCTGGCTCAGCGTGTCGGTGAGCGTGATCAGCGCGCCCTGCGGATTGAAGCCCGCGCCGATCGGCATGACATTGTAGGATTCCACCAGCGCCCGCATGACGACATGGTGGAAATCCAGCATGAAGAGCACCATCAGGCCGGCGAAGGAGACGAGGTTCGTCAGCTGGTTCTCCGCCGTGTCCTCCAGCACGTCGGGCGTCGGCGGCGCGTTGAAGCCCATCATCATCGTCAACGCCGTACCGGCGAATTGCAGGCCGAGCACGTAGTAACGGGCGATGAGGCCGATGACGGCGCCGGTCAGGGTCTCGAAGACGATCAATGTGAAATAGCTGTCGAGCGAACCCGAGGTGCGCGGATAGATCGTGTCCCACAGGATCGGCAGCACCGCCATGGACACCGCCACCGCCAGGAACAGGCGGACCTGCACGGTAAGACGCGCGGAGGAAAAGCCGGGCAGCAGCATGAAGCACCCGCCGACACGGCAGAAGGCGGCGAAGAGCGCCAGCACCGTGCCCTGCGGGTCCGTGATCATGAGATGGAGCCGAGGATCTTGATCTCGATGCCCTTGGCGAGCTCGACATGCGAGAGAACCGGCAATGTGGCGAAGAGGCGCTCGATGATCATGCGCACATAAGTGCGCGATTCGGGCGACGTGACCAGCACAAAGGGCGTGCCGCGATCGAGAAACTCGCGGATAACCCGGGTCGCCTGCTCGGAGAACTCCTCGAGCTGGCGCGGATCGATGTCGAATTCGACGATCTCGCCCTTGGTATCGCGCTTGAGCGCCTGATGGAACACCATGTCCCACTTGTTGCCGAGGCGCAGCACCGGCAGCACGCCGTTCTCCGCAAGGTCGCCGCAGATCTGCTGCGACATGCGGATGCGCACATGCTCGACGATCTGCTCGGTCTTGCGCACATGCGGGGCAAGCTCGGCGACCGCTTCGAGGATGAGGTGCAGGTTGCGGATCGAGACGCGCTCGGCGAGCAGCAGCTTCAACACGGCCTGGAGGCCGGAATAGGACATGTGCGACGAGCAGATCTCGTCGGCCAGCTTGCGGTATTCCGGATCGAGGCGCTCGATGAGCACCTTGACGTCCTTGTAGGACAGAAGCTGCGGAAGGTTGTTGCGGATGACTTCGGACAGGTGCGTCAGCACCACCGAGACGTTGTCGATCGGATGGAAGCCTTCGCGGCGCAGGTCGTCGGCGAAGGTCTCGAGGATCGAGACGGCCGGCATGCCGAAGGCGGGCTCGCGGATATCGTCGCCCGGAACGCTCGGCTTGCGCCCCCCGCCGGTGACGACGAGCACTTCGCCGACGCGCACGATGTTGGACGCGATCGTCGTGCCGTGGATGCGGATCTGATAGGACTTGTCGGGAATAGAGATGTCGTCCGACACCTTGATCTCCGGCACGACGAAACCGTATTGCCCGGCGAATTTCTTGCGCATCTTGCCGACGCGGAAGGCAAGCTCCTGATGGGCGCCGAGAAGGCGCGTGGAGACCTGCTTGCCGAGCAGGAGCTCGATTTCGGCGGTCTTCAGCACCGACTTGACCGAATCCTTCTCCTGGTCGCGGCTCTGCTGGACCTGCTGGGCCTCCTGCTCGCGCTTGACGCGGTTCTCCTCGGCGATGCGGCGCGGGATCATCCAGGCGCCGAAGGCCATCAGCCCGCCCAGCGCCATGAAGGGAAGGAAGGGCAGGCCCGGTATGAGCGCAAGCAGGATCATCAGGCCGGAGGCGACGAAGAGCGCACGTGGATAGCCGGAGAGCTGGTTGATGACGGCCTGGTCGGTGGAGCCCGCCGTGCCGCCGCGCGAGACGATAAGGCCGGCGGCGAGCGAGACGATGAGGGCCGGGATCTGCGAGACAAGGCCGTCGCCGACCGACAGCTTGACGAAGACGTCGGCGGCTTCCCCCAGTTCCATGCCGTGGCGGAAATAGCCGATGATGATGCCGCCGAAGACGTTGATGGCGGTGATGAGCAGGCCCGCGATGGCATCGCCGCGCACGAATTTCGAGGCACCGTCCATCGAGCCGAAGAAGGAGCTTTCCTCCTCCAGCTCGCGGCGGCGCAGCTGCGCCTGCTTCTCGTCGATCAGGCCGGCGGAAAGGTCCGCGTCGATCGACATCTGCTTGCCGGGGATGGCGTCGAGGGTGAAGCGCGCGCCGACTTCGGCGATACGCGTCGCGCCCTTTGTGATGACGATGAAGTTCACCACGATGAGAATCATGAAGACGATGATACCGATGACGAAGTCGCCGGACATGACGAGGCTGGCAAAGCCTGCGATCACCCCGCCCGCCGCGTCGTGCCCCTCGTTGCCGTGCGAGAGGATGACGCGGGTCGTGGCGATGTTGAGCGCGAGGCGCACCATGGTCGCGATGAGGAGGACCGTCGGGAAGGACGAGAAGTCGAGCGGGCGCTGGATCCACAGCGCCACCATCAGGATCAGCACCGAGAAGGCGATGGAAAACGCCAGGCCGATGTCGATCATGAAGACCGGGATCGGGAGGAAGAGGATCGACAGGATCGTCAGGATGCCGATGGCGAACGCGATATCGCGCCCGCTGGGGCTGACCTTCGGAAGGTTTATTGCCGGTACTTGCGCCATCTGGATGAGTCCCGTCTCGTCATGAGAGGCAGCGGCGCGTCACACGCGTCGCCCATTTCACCCCATGACCTACAGGGCGAAGCTTGCGCGAGGGTGGCACAGGCGCCTTCCGGCGACCTAGAAGCCGCTTTCTATTCGGGAGAATACGATGTTCGTGAAGATGGAGATCTGCGCGCCGATGAAGGGGGCGGAGATGGCGATCGTCACGAAGATCGCCAGGATTTTCGGCACGAAGGTGAGGGTCATTTCCTGCACCTGGGTCAGCGCCTGCACGAAGGCGATGGTGACGCCCACGATCATGGCGGCAAGCACGGCCGGGCCGGAGGCCACGATCACCGTCCAGATGGCGGCTTGCGCTATGTCGAGGGCGTCTGCCTCATTCACGTTTCGGGATCACTCGTTTCAGGCGTATTCGCCACGGTTTCGCTGACCTTCACGCCGGGACCGATGATGAGCGTCTTGCCCGAATCAAGTGTCGCGACGATGCCGTCATTATACAGAGTGACTTCCGTGACCACACCAGAAATCGTGCCGTCCTCGCTGGTGACGGTGCGGCCGATGACGGAGTTGGCTTCCTGCAGCGACGTGCGCTGGAGCAGGCTTTCCAGGTTCTTGTTGGTCTTGATGGTCTGCTCGACCTGGGAGAAGGTCGCAAGCTGCGCCATCTGCTGGGTCGCGTCCATCGGTTCGGTCGGGTCCTGGTTCTTCATCTGCGCCACGAGCAGCTTCAGGAAGCTCTCGTAGTTGATGGTCGCCGACTTCTCGTCCGTGCCGGATTCGGCGCCGGTGACGGTCGGCGTGTAGGACGTGGAGGTCGTCGATGCGGCGGCGACGGGCGTTACCATGGTGCAATCTCCCTGCGGATCTGTTCGATCGTGGCCGGTGCCATTTCCTGGTTGTTGAGGATGCGGTCCTCGATCGGGTAGAGCGCGCGGATCGCCTTCAGCGCTTCGAAGGCGCGGCCCTGCGTGACCAGCGCGTCGACGCGCTTGAGTTCGGCGAGCACTTCCTCGTTCTTGAAGCAGGACAGCAGCATGATGACCGACTTGCGGAACATGGCGATCGACTGCTCTGCGCCTTCCGGGTTGATCAGCGACATCTGCGCGATGAAATAGAGCTGGCGAAGCGGCGTGGTCGCCTGTTCGGGCTGCAGGACGTGGTTTTCCAGGAGGAACGTGACATCGTTGAGGAACTCGATCGCCACCTTGCGGTCGACCCTCAGGACTGCGCCGTTGACGAAGATGCGCTCACCGGATTTCAGCGATATACGCAGTGTACTTTTCATTTGATGCCATCCTTGATGATGGTGGTGATGTCGATGATGCCCTGGAAGTTCGAGGATTCGCGTTTGCGGATCTTCTCGACCTCCTTGAGTATCCAGATGGCGATGGAGATGAGGTTGGCCCGCAGCTCGGCTTCGAGTTGGTTTTCGGGGTCTCCAAGATCTTCGATGAAGCGGAGCCACACCCGGCGGGTGAAGTAGATCGCCTCGATGGCCTGCCGGCTCTGGTTGCCGCCATTGCTGGTCATTGCCGCTTTCAGGAGCGCAATCGACCGTTCGAGGACCTGCCGTTCCCGATCTTTCGAGACGGCGACGCCTTCCTCCATGATCTCGGCGTATGAAAACTGGTACATTCAGACATCCTTCATGTGTGTCCGTACCCTCTGGTTCATCAGAGGTAGTTCAATAGGCTCAGGTTCTGGATCCTCGACGTGAGCGTGTAGGCGAGCGAAAGCTGCGATTCGAGCGTGGTGACGCGGGTCGCCGCCTCGTAGGTATCGATGCCTTCCATGTCGTTGATGCTTGTGGTCAGGATGGTGATCTGCGCATCGAGCGACGTATTGGCCTGGCTGACGCGCGATTCGGAGATGCCGAGTTTCGAGCGTTCGCCGTCGATGCCGGAAATCGCCCGGCCCATATAGTCGATCGCCGCGTCGCTGACGGTCTTGCGGGCATCCTCGCTGATGCCGCGCGCCAGCAGTTCCTGTCCGATCACCAGGCCGAGCGCCATGTAGCGCATGCCGTCGACATTGGTGTTGGTCGAGCTCTGGACGGTTTCTGCGGCGCTGATGCGGCTCTGCATGTTCTCGTCGGAGGCCTCCGACCAATCCGTATTCCAGTCGACCCCCATGAAACTGGTTTCGAGGTCGTCTATGAACGCCTGCATCTGCGCCGGCGTGATGTCCTCTTCGGCGGTCGCGCTGAAATGGACTGCGTAGAGGGTGTCGAAGGCGGTCTTCGCATCCGAGGCCGGCGTTTCCAGATAATCCTTCAGCGGCGTTACATCGGTGTTGATGCCCGCGAAGAGATATTCGCCGCTGAACGAGGTGTTGGCGGCCGCGGTAAAGGTGGAAAGCGCGTTGCCGAGGTTTTCCTTGGCAAGGTCGAGCTGGTCCTGCGAGGTGATACCGGACAGCGCGATCAGCACGCCCATCGCATTGTTCGCCGCCGTCGACATCTGGCCGAGCGCTTCCTGCGAGGCGGCCAGGCGCTGCGTCGTCAGCGCGTTGGTGCTCTTCAGCGATTCCATGCGCTGGAGATCGCGGTGCAGGTTCAGCGTGCGTGCGGTCTTGGCACCGAGCTCGGCGCCGACATCGGCATAACGGCCGGTGACCGTCTCTTCCTGGAGCTGCAACATTTCCTTCTGCGCGCTGGCCACGGTGAGCCGCATCGCATTTTGCAGGGACATGTTGGAAACGAAAGAAGCCTTCATAACTTACCCCGCCGCCTGAAGGAGGGCGGTGATCATCTCATCCACCGCTGCCACGAGTTTGGCCGACGCCTTGTAGGACTGCTCGAGGTCGAGAAGCAGCGCCAGCTCCTCGTCGAGGCTGACGGCCGTCACATTGAGAAGGGCTTCCTGGGTGCGCCCGAGCAGCGCGGACTTGTCGTCCCCCGCCGTCGTCGCGGCGCTGCGGATCTGTTCCAGCCAGCCGACCGAACTGGTCGAGAAGGACAGCAGCGTCGCGTCGGTTTCGATCGCCGCAGCCGCATCGAAGGCCATCGGCTCTTCCAGCTTGGTCGCGTAGCCGTTCAGCAGCTCTGAAAAACTCGCGAGCGGAGGCGAGCCGGGATTGACGATGGAATTGATGCCGTCGCGCAGCAGCGACGGGTCGCCGCCCGCGCTGGAGATGACCCGCGAATCGACCTTGATGACGGCGGCGAGGCCGGGATCCGTCACGGCGGGCAGGCCGTTGCTGCTGAAGAGCCCCTCGATACCCGCCCCTTCGGAAAACACCTCGATCACGCCGCGCGCGATCTCGTCGAGCTGCTTCTGGAAAGTCGGCGCGACATAGTCGCGGACCTGCAGGAGGGCCGCGATCGACCCTTGCGCGCTGGTATTGCCGCCGTCGCCCGCCTGGACCGGGACGCCGTCGATGAGAACCTGGTTGCCGTCGACGGCCGCGGTGAAGGTAGTCGTCGACTGGAAGCTCACGGTGCGCGGCACCGTCTCGAACAACACCGTACCGTCGCTGGTATAGAGCGCGAGGTCGTTGTTCGTGCGGTTGACGGCGGTGACGCCGACGATGGCCGAAATCTCCGTCAGCAGCTTGTCACGCTGGTCGAGCGCGTCGTTGACGTCGGTGCCGGCGGCCGTGCCCTGGCGGACCCTGTCGTTATAGGTCGTGAACTCCTTGAGCAGGCGGTTGAGTTCCACCACCGCCGTATTGATGTCCGCATCCGCCTCGGCCCGGAGCTTCTGCAAGGCGTTCGACGTGTTGTTCAGCGAATTGGCGACGTCGATGGCATCCGCGACAACCGTCTCGGCGAGCGAGACTTCGCTCGGCTTGTCGGCGAAGGTCTGGAGATCGTCGCGCAGCTTCGCCAGGTAGGTGGAGGGGGCGAGTTCGTAGTCCTCGCCGCCCAGCATCATCTTCATCTGCGTGAGGCCCGACAGCAGTATGTCCTGGCCGCTCGACTTGGAGATCGAGAGCAGGTTCTGCTTCAGCAGCGCCTCGTTCTGGGCGCGCTGGGTATCCACCACGGTGGCACCGGAGGACGCCGTGGCGAGGATCGCCGCACGGCGCGCGTAGTTCGGGTTGCTTGCATTGGCAATGTTCTTCGACGCGACGGCCGATTGCAGGCCCACGTTGGAGAAGCTGGACTGAGCAGTCTTCATTGCTGCTGAAAGCGACATCGGATCTACCTAACTCTCGAATGCTCGCGCGGCGTCATGCCGGCTTATCTCTTCAGATTGACGAGGACTTCCATCAGCTCGGAACCGGTCTGGAAGACCTTCGAGTTGGCCGTATAGTTGCGCTGCGATTCGATCATGCTCGTCAGCTCCTCGGCGATGTCGACGTTGGAGTCTTCCAGCGCGCCGGAGATGATCGTGCCGTAGCCGCCGTTGCCGGCGTAACCCATGACGACGACGCCCGAATCGCTGCTCTGCGCGTAGACATTGCCCGGCAGCGGCTTGAGATTGTCGGGGCTCTGCACGTTCGCCATGGCGATACGGTACTTCGGCGCAAGGTCGCCGTTCTCGTATTTGAGATAGACGATGCCGGCGTCGCTGATCTCGTAGCCGGCAACGCCGCTCGGGCCGATGCCGTCGATATCGCCCTTGGCCGCGAAGTCCGCGGCAAGCTGCGTGCTGCCGCCGCCCTCGCCGCCGATGGAGATCTTCATATCCTTCAGGACCCCACCGCTGATGGCCAGTTCGTTGATGATCAGCTCGGTCGGGCTCGAGGGATCGAGCTTGCCGTCAGAATCGAAGTTTAGCGTCGTCTGCAACGCAGCCGCAGCGGAAGCGACGGTTGCCGGAGGAGCAGCCGACATGTCGTAGATGTCGCCGGTATCCGGATCCGTATACGTCACGGCGACGGTCCACTCGTTGGTCGCCGTGTCCACCTTCGTATAGGTGAAATCGAGCTTGCGGGTGTTGCCGAGGCTGTCATAGGCCACAAGGGAGGTCGACTTCGTAAAGCCAATGTCCTCGTTCGACGGCAGGTTGGTGTGCAGGTAGCCGGTTTCGGACGCCTTCACGTTCAGTTCGCCAGATGCGAGGTTGATCTGTTCCAGGCCGGCAAAGCCGTTGATGACGATCGTCGGGTCTTCGGTCGAGGAATAGGGATAGCCCATCAGCGTGAAGCCGGAGGAGTTCCGCAGCGTGCCGTCGCTCATCGGTGTGAAGGCGCCGGCACGCGTCATGTATTCGACGCCGTCGGAACCCTGGACGATGAAGAAGCCCTTGCCGTTGATGGCAAGGTCGGTCGCCGAGGTCGTGTAGGTGAAGGTGCCCTGCGCGGAGATGGAATAGCGCACGTCCGTGTTGACGCCGCCGGAATTGTAGGCGCCGCCGGTGGAAGGCAGGATAAGGGAGGAGAACTGGGTCGAGGCCTTCTTGTAGCCCGTCGTGTTCGCGTTGGCGATGTTGTCGGCAACCGTGCTCAGGCGGTTCGCCTGCGCATTCATGCCGGAAACACCCGTTCTCATCGTACCGTAGAGGCTCATGTCATTTCCCCGTTCGTCTCGTCACCTGGACCCTATGGGACGGGCCTTGCGTGAAGCTGGCTGCCGGGGTCCGCCTTCCCCGCCAGCCGGCAATGTCATCTCAGCTCTGCCAGTCGATGCAGTAGCCGAGGAAGCGCTTGGAATCGATCGGGTCGAAACCGAGCTTCTTGCGCAGTTTCTTGCGCAGCTTGCTGATGTGGCTTTCGACCACGTTCTCCTCGACGTCCTCGTCGAAGATGCCGTAGATCGCGTTGAAGATCTGGCTCTTGGAGAGCCGGCGGCCGCGGTTGGCGACCAAATATTCCAGGATGCGGCGCTCGCGGCGCGGCAGGGGGAAGACGTCGCCGGCGATCTCGAGATCGCGGCCGTCGGAGAAGACCCGGATCTGGCCGATATCGGTGTAGTTGGACAGTGCCTTCAGGCGCCGCCGGATGGCCGCCGCACGGGCCAGGATCTCACGGGGATGCACCGGCTTGCGCACGACGTCATCGACGCCGCTGTCGAAGAGCGCGAGGGTAGTTTCGAGAGAGGGCGTGTCGCTGACCGCGATCACCGGCGCCTGCGAGCGATCACGGATCGCGCGCGGCAGGTCCATGGAGAGCTGGCCCTGGCCGATCAGGAATGCCTCGACCGCGTCGATGTCGGAATCGGCGGCGGTGTTCACCCACTCGCCGAATTCACGGGGATCGAACCCCGTCGAGGGCACGCCCTCGCGACCAAAAAGAGAAGTATAGCCGTCCTTAACGAGCTCGCGCTCATCAACCACTACGATCATTCGTCCGCCTCCGAATCAGTGTGGTGTTTCGTTCAGGCAGTGGTACGAATCGGGCGAATCACCGGCAACTAGAGGAATTGACTGGGTCGAATTAACAGTTGATTAAGATTTGCGTGCCGATTTGGTCTATATATAGTATGCTTAATCGGATTGAGCCACAATTTTACGGTGGAAAAGTTAACAAAGGTTAACGCTCTGCCTTGCCATCCCAAAACGGGGCGCATTCCTGCCACATTGCGGCACAGTTCGCCGCAAGGCCAAATATCAACTTTTAATAGAATTATCGACAGAACTGTTTCGCGTTTGCCGTCCAGCTTCCATAGCCCGTCGCGACCAGGTTCGCGATCACCCGGCAGACATAGCGCTTCTGGGCGGGGTCGTTGTTCGGGCCAGCGTGATAGCGGGCGACGGCCATCGTCCAGGTCTCGTGCCGGGCATGCAGCCGCGCCAGGAACGACGCCGCATATTCGACATTCCTGCGTGGGTCGAACATTTCCGCCGGCGAGGAGAACTGGTCGCCGTGGAAGTAATGGTTGATCTGCATGCAGCCGAGGTCGATCAGCTTGGCGCCGCGCGCCCGCGCCGCCTCGAATGCCTTGAGGGCATCCCGCCGGTCGCGGCCGAAGAAGGCCTTGCCCTCGATGTTCATGGCATAGGGCTGCAGCGATCCCTTCCGGCCGGTCTCGGTAAGACCGACGGAATAGAGGATGCCGGCGGGGATGTCGTATTTCGCGGCGGCAGCGAGGATTTCCCGCTCGCAGGCCCCGACGGCTGCCTGCGCGTCAGAGGTAGACGCCGCCAGAGCGCTGAGACTGGCCGCCAGCAAGGCCAGGAGCGTTGTCCGACGTGCTGCCTTCATGGGATGCTCCCTCGCGTGCGAAATGGCCTGTGCCCTCTCCATTGCCGCCCTGACGGCCGTTGCCGCCTTCGCGGGCCTGCGGCTGGTTGGAGAACTGCTGTTGCTGCTGGCTCTGGCTGTCGCCCTGCTGCTGCGCGTTCGCGCTCCTGTCGACAGGCGCGAGCTGGACGGTGACCTGGTCGACGGCAAAGCCCTGCCCGCGCAGCGCGCGAACGATCGTGTCCTGACTGTCGGTGAGCTGGCGATAGGCCTCGCCCGTCTCCACCTGCAGCGAGACGACGAGATCGTCGCCATGCAGGCGCAGCGTTGCCGTCACGAGGCCAAGCTCGACCGGGTGCATCTGGATCTTCAGCGTGTTGACGACCTTGCCGGTGGCCGCGGCCTCAGCATGGTTGAGCCCGCCGGTGGCGCTCAGCGAGGCCGCCCATTGCCGATCCTGCGAGATCGCCGTCGTCACGGCCGCCGCATTGCCGGTCTGCGCAAGGCCGATATAGCGACGCGCGTCGACCACGGTGACCGTCTCGCCCTTCGGGCCGGTCGGGCTGGCATCGCGGAAACTAGCACGCTTGCCCCTGTCCGAAAGGCTCATGTCGAGGTCCCGTCCCTTGCCGTCGGCGCGGATTAGCCGGAAGAGCCGGTCGGTATCCGACCGGGGCATGTCGCCGGCATCCGCGGCGTCGGCCACAGGGGTGCCGTCAGCCTTGGCCGCGGCCTCGCCGCGCGCATCCACCTTGGCGGATGCCTTGCCGCCGGCCTGCGCCTTGCCGTCCGCCACGACGCCCTGCGCGGCGGCCTTCACCGCGGCGTCGATCGGCATGGCATTCGGCGCCGCCAGCATTTCAAGCAGATTGCCGACATCCGACCCGGCGTCCTGCGCGCCGTCCGCCGCGGCGGCCTCGTCGCCTGCCGCCGTCTCGTCGGCGTCCTGCGCGCCGGCCTTGCCGCCGCCCTGCACCTTGCGTCCCGGCCGGCTTGCCACCTCCAGCAAGGCGGCCGCCTTCTCGTCAAAGGGCCGGCTGTCCTCTTCGGCGGCATCCGCGCCGGCCTTGCCGGCGGCCTGGGCCAGCGCCGCAACGTCGCGGCGCGCGACCTTCACGCGCGCCTCGTCGCCATGCGCGCCCTCCTGCGGGCCGTCACCGACCTCCGTGGAAATCGACAGTCGCGCGCCCTTGCGCCCGCCATCGCTCTCGCGTCCCGAAAGGCTGGCGACGGCACTGGCGAAGCCGCCCTCCTCCGACGTGCCGGCGGCCTGGCCGTGGCCGACCTTGCCCTTCCCCGGCGCCTGCCCCTGCGCGACGCCCAAAACCCCGCTACCGATGGTGCTCAACTGCCTTCTCCTTTCAAGAGCGCGTCGATTTCGTCGAGCTTGGACCGCCCGCCCGAAACGAATGTATCGAAGGCCGGGTCGATGCCCGCCCTTTCCGGCCGCTCTTTCTTTTCTTCTTCAGGTTCGACGGCGGCGGCCTGCGTTTCTTCGCCGCCTGCCCGCGGATCCATCGCCCGGTCCGCCAGTTCGGCCGCGCTCAATCCTTCATAGGACGCGTCCTCGGCCTGCGGCACGGGCTCGGCGAGGACCGCCCCCGTCTCCGCCTCCGCCGTTGCCACGGCCGCCGACGGCTCGCGCAGCACCTCCTCGGCGACCGCCCGGGCGGCCGCCTTCAGGGCGCGGTCCTTGGCCGAGAGCTTCTCGTCGGGGATGGCGATGATCGATTCCATCGCCGCCGCCACGTCGCCGGAGGGAACCGAGGCCAGCCCCGAATAGAGGTCCGCCAGCACCTTCGGCACGCTCTCCCCGTCGCCGGACAGCGCCTGGGCGCGCTCGGCGGCAAGCGAGGCGAGCTTGTTCTTGCCCGAGATCGCCGCAAGGCGCGCCATGCGCAGATAGACCTCGCGCTGGCGCGGCACGTCCATGAAGGACAGGAGTTCGAGAATGTCGTCTTCCTTGATCGCCTCGAAATGATCGACCGTAAGCTTGACGAAGAGATCGGCGAACTGGCTGGCATAGGGCGAGCGCAGGTAGCGCCGCGCATAGCGGTTGGCATAGGTCATGCTCTTGTCGATCCAGCCCGCTTCGCTGGCGACATAGATCGAGCGGCGCAGCGCCGCCTCCTCGACGATCGTGCCGGGGGCGACGAGGCGCGCCCAGTCGAAATAGTTGAGCGCCAGCGCCGGGTCCTTGCGCATGACCGAATTGGCCGCCACGAGCGCCAGATAGGGACCGACGCGCGAACGCTTGTATTCCGGGAAGATTTCCGCGAGCGAGCGGACGCTCTGCGTGCCGCGGCCGCTGAGATAGCTGCGCAGGGCATCGGTCAGGCGGGAATCGAAATGCCCGTCGACGTCCTTCTTGATCAGCACTTCCAGCGTCTCGGGATTGCCGCCGCTCATCGCATAGACGAGCGCGGCGTCCACGTTGCGCGGATCGTCGAAGAGCGAGGAACCGCCCGTGCGCAGCCGCTCGTCGATGGTGCTCAAGAGGAAGCGCTGCATCTCCATCGCCGAGTGGTCGCCGAGCGCCACCGTGTCCTGCACATATTGCAGCGAACGGATCATCTTGTAGGGCGCAAGGTCGTCGAGGTCCTCGGCCTGCGCCGGCGCCACGGCGCAAAGCGCCGTGTACAAGACCGTTCCCGTCAGGAGGAAGCGCCGCAAGAAGCCCATGGCGTCAGCCACCCTCGGCCTGGATGAGGATTTCGATACGGCGGTTGGCGTCGGCCATCGGGTCGGCCGGAACCTTCAGGCGACGATCGGCAAAGCCGCTTACCTGGCTCACGCGCTTCTCCTCCAGCCCGCCGCGCACCAGCATGTAGTAGGCGCTCTGCGCACGGTCGGTGGAAAGCTTCCAGTTGTCGTTCCTGCCGCCGGCGAAGGGCCGGGCGTCGGTATGGCCGCGGATGGCGATAGCCCCCGGCCGGCCTTCCAGCACCTTGCCGATCTTCTCCATGGCCAGCACCATCTCGCGCTTGGGCACGGCCGAGCCGACATTGAACATCGGCGTGTCGAGCTGGTCGGTGAGGCTGACGAGCAGGCCGCCCTCGGCCGGCGTCACGCTGAGCCCCTCGGCCAGCTTGCCGAGCGAGCCGAGCTGTTCGGTCAGCTGCTTCTTCAACTCGTCCGCCTTCTTCTCCACGGCGGATTTCTTCGCGTCTTCCTTGGCCCTGGTGGCATTGGCGACGGCCTTTTCCGCTTCGGCCTTCGCGGCCGCGGCCTTCTCGGCCTCTTCCTTGGCGAGGGCCTCTTTCACGGTGTCGTCGCTGGCGGCCGCCATCTGCTGGCCGGCCTTGCCCTCGCGGCCGGCGTCCGTCGCCTGCGAGATCTCCACCTGCTGCGTCCAGAAATCGGGATCGAACGGATCGCGATAGGCTTCGCCCCCATTGGCGCCGGTCGCAGGGCCCGAGGTCGCCGCGCCGCCCTCGCCCTTGGCGCTGACATTCGCCTGCTGGCCGACTTCCTGCGCGATCTCCGACAGCACGGAATAGGGGTTCTCGAAGAAGTTGGCCTCGGAATATTTCGCTTCCTCGCCGGCCGTCGTCTTCTCGTCCTTGCCGCTTTCCGCGCCGTTGCCGCTCGCCTGCTGCTGGCCCTGCTCCTTGGACTTGTCCTGCGTCGCCTCGCCTTCGGCGCTGTTGGCCGGCTTCTTCACCGACTTGTCGGCCGGCTTGTCGTCGGTCAGCTTGATCGGGTTGAAATAGGAGGCGACCGAGGCCTGGGTCTTCTCGTTGGCGGCATTGACGAGCCACATCACGAGGAAGAAGGCCATCATGGCGGTCATGAAGTCGGCATAGGCGATCTTCCAGGCGGCCGAATGGTGGTCGCCCTCGTGATCGCTATGGCGCTTGACGATGATGATCTCGTTCTTGCCGTGGTGGTGATTTTCGCCTTCGCTCATCCAAGCACCTTGCGCACGGTGTCAGCCCAGGCCGCCATCCGCGTTACCAGGACGGTTTCGCCGAACTCCACCGTCAAATCGACATCCTGCATCTCGACATGCCGGAAAACCGGCGCGGGTTCGTCGAAATGCGTTTCCAGTTGCTGGAAGAGGTTTGCCGGCCCCTTCACGGTAATCGTCATGCCTTCGTCGGCCTGCAGGCCCTCGCTGATCATGCGGGCGAGATCGGCAACCGCGCCTTGCGTCAGCACGTCGTTCATCACCGGCGCCAGGACCTCGGCCGTGTCGGCGGCGACGCGCTCGGCCACCTCGCCGGTCAGCGTCGAGAACCGTTCGGCAAGGGCGCTGGCATAATCCCTCTCGTAGCGCGCCTTCACGCTGTCGAGTTCGGCCTGGTGCGCCTCCTTCAGGGCCGCGATCTCGGCTTCGTGCCTTGCGCGAAGCTCCGTCTCGGCCTCCGCCCTGCCCTCGGCAAAGGCCTCGGCGCGCTCGGCGGCAAGGTCCACCGGCGGCTCGGCCAGCGGCATGGCAAAGGTCTGGGCCGCGACCTCACCGGCGCCGGCGCCGAAGGACGGCGGCTGGAAGGCGGGCGCCTTGGGACGCGGGGGGGCACCGAAATCCTTGAGGTAACGGGCAAGCTGCACGCTCATCGCGCATCCTCCCCACCTGCCGCGTGTCGGACGAACGCCACGACGGCCCGGCGGGAACCCCGTGGACCGCTGCAACGCTCGCTCTCGAAAACACTGGAACCTGACACCACCGCTGACCTGTCTCCTCGGACACCGCACCTTCCGCCAGGCGAAAGGCACACAATCTTCCTGATCGTGCCGACGAACCTAGGGGTTCAAACTTGTGCGAGGATGAAGATGAAGGGTGTTGGGCCACGCCAGGGCAAATAGCGCGGCCCAACCGCCCGCCTCGGCCGATGACCACGGCCGGGCGGAAGAGGACCTGTCCGCTCTTACTGGCGGAAGAGCTGGAGGATGTTCTCGGCGCTCGAATTGGCGATCGACAGGGACTGGATGCCGAGCTGCTGCTGGGTCTGCAGCGCCTTCAGGCGGGTCGATTCCTCGTTCATGTCCGCATCGACAAGACGGCCGATGCCCTTGTCGATCACGTCGTTGAGGCTGGCGACGAAGCTCTCCTGCATCTCGATGCGGGTGGAGATTGCGCCGAGGTCGGCCGCCGCGCTGGTCATCGCCTCCAGGGCCGCGTCCACCATCTTCAGCAGGCCGTCGAGCTGGGCGGTCGTGGTCGAATTGCCGATGACGAGGGTATCGACGGTCGATGTCGTCGCCACGGCGAGATTGGTCGTATCGACGGCCCAAAGGCCGCCGAGCGCGTCTTCGAAGGCAACCTCCTGGCTGGGAACGGTCGTCTGGTCCACCGCGATGACCCAGGTGTCCGTGGCGACCTTCACATAGTGGTTCGCGCCATCGGTGGCATGGCTGCCGTCGAAAGTGGAGGCGCCGGCACCCGCCGCAATGACCTCATCTGTCGTGAAGGCCGCGACGGTATACTCGCTGATGACGCCGCCGTCATTGATATTGAGCGCGACGGCCGCCCCTTCGATCACCGCCGTCTTGTCGAGAATGCCGAGATTGCCGCCCTCGTCGAAGAGAACGGTCGTGTCGTCGAGCATGTAGTCGACCGTCTTGACGGATACGGTGCCGGAGGCGTTGCGGACGAACGAGGCGACGACGCTCTTCTTCACCGAGCCGCCGGCGGCCGTCAGGTCGGTCTGCAGCCAGTTCTCGCCTGAGAAGGAGGCGCCTTCCGCGATGCTGACGAGTTGCTCCTGGAGCTGGGCGATCTCTTCCTGGATCTTCGTCTTGTCGACGCCCTCTTCGGTCGCGGCGACGAGCTTCGCGCGGATCTCCGTCACGACCTCGATGGCCGATTCCAGACCGGCATAGGCCGTGTCGACCTTGGCGGCGCCGAGGCCGAGCGCGTCCTGGACGGTGGCGAGAGCGCGGTTGTCCGAACGCATGGTGGTCGCGATCGACCAGTAGGCGGCGTTGTCGGCGGCGGTCTCGACGCGCATGCCGGACGAGACGCGGCCCTGGGTGGTTTCAAGGCCGTTGTCGATGGAACGGAGGGTCTGCAGCGCCGCCATGGCGGCGGAGTTGGTCAATATGCTGGTCATTGGCACTTGCCCTGGAAAGGAATTGTCGGGGACATGCCGGAGTGAGGCGGGGACCGGTAACGACGAAGGGGCTTCATGCATCCGGCGCCGCTCGTTTGCCCTGGGCGCCAGTCCGTCGTTCTTAATAAAGGGTTAACGGCGAATGGTTAACAAATGGTTAACATCACCGACGCCTCATAAACCGAAATGAAGAAAGCGTAAATTCTTCATGGCCAGATCTGGCCCTCGACCGGCCCTCAGGCCGGCCACAGGCGCGTATCGGCTGGGAGCGGCGAGAAGTCGTTCCATCGCGCGAGCCTTTCGGCGTAGCGCCGGCGGTAGGCATCCTCGCTTTCGAATTCAGGGATTTCCTGAACGAGCTCGGCGCCGATCTCGTAATAGACGTCGAGATTGACAAGGTCGGGCACCGGCGTTTCGCCGCGCTCGGCCTCGCCCTGCATGTGCCAGAACAATTCCTCGAGCCGGCGGGCAAGGCCGGGCATGTCGCGCAGCGCGCAGGTCTCGCGGCTCTGTGCGAGCCTCTCGCGCAACGCCGCAAGTGCCTTGCGGTCGCCGGCCAGCATGATCGCGCGCTGCACATATTCCTCGGGCGTGGCGCAGATCAGTTCGCCGATGCCCGCGGCCGAGACGATGCTGGCGCAGAAGCGGGCCGGGAAACTCTTGCCGGGAACCGTCAGCACCGGCAGGCCCATGGTGATCGCATCGGCGCCCGTCGAATGCGCGCCATAGGGGAACGTGTCGAGGAACAGGTCGGCAAGCGCGATGCGGGCGAGATGCCGTGGATTGGGGATTTTCGGCGCGAAGATGATGCGCTCGGGCGCGACGCCCGCCTGCTGCGCCTTCTGGCGCAGGTTCCGGCTGGCGATGTCGTTTTCGCCGAGCAGCCAGAGGACGCTGCCGGGCGTGGCCGCGAGGATGGCGAGCCAGCGCGCAAAGCATGCCTCGGTGATCTTCTGCATGCCGTTGAAGCAGGCATAGACGAAAGCGTCCTCCGGCAGGCCGGCCTCCGCCCGGGTCGGCCGCGGAGCGATCTCGCGCTTGCGGTCGACAGGCTGGCCGCAGGCGATGCGCAGGACCTTTTCCGTGTAGTAGATCTCGTTTTCGGGCGGGATGATGTAGTCGTCGGTGATCAGGTATTGATGGTAGGGGCTCGCCATGGAACCCGGATAGCCGCAGAAATTGACGATGACCGGGGCCGGGCGATAGGCGAAGATCGCCGTGCGCGCATGCTTGGTATATCCGTTGACGTCGACAAGGATGTCGATCTCGTCGCTGGAGATCAACGTGGCCGCGTCGACGTCGCTGATTGCCGCGATATCGCGCCAGCAATCCACGGCGGCCTTGATGCGCGCCTGCGTCGCGTCGTTGGGGGCGGGATCGCCGCAATAATAGGCGAAGACCTCGACGCTCTTCTTGTCGTGCAGTTCGAGGACCTCGCTGAGGGCGAAGCCCACGGCGTGCTGGCGAAGGTCCGACGAGACATAGCCGATGCGCAGGCGCTTCCCGCTGCCCGACTTGCTGCGGGCGGGCTTGCGCGGAACGCCCGATGTATCCGGCCGGCCGACCAGCGTGTTGTTGTAGCGATAGGCCCTGGCAAGCTGGAAGACCGGATCGTCGGCATAGCAGCCGAGTGTCAGCGGCGACTGCGCGTCGACCAACTGGCGGGCGGTGACATGGGTGGACGGCGTCATGATCGGCCACTTGCACTGGTGCTGGCGGATCGACAGCCAGTGCTGGGCCGCCTCGGGCTTCATGGGTTGCAGCTCGATCGCCTGCCACAGGACGGCTTCCGCCTCTTCCAGCCGGCCGGCATTTTCCAGCACGCGCCCGGTATGCTGGAGGCTCATCAGGCGGTGCCCGAGCTTTTCGGGTGTGATTTCCTTTGTCGTCTCCGCAAAGGCCAGCCATTGCCGCACGGCCTGGTCGATCTGGCCGCTATCCTCGAAGGCACGGCCGAGATTGATATAGGCGGGGCCGAAGGCCGGCTCCAGCTTCAGGCAGGCCTGCAACGCATGGATCGCCCCGACGACATCACCGGCCTGGCGCAGCGCGACGGCATAGTTGAAGCAGGCCATGTGCCGGAAGGGATTGTCCTCGTTGAAGGCGATCCAGGTCTTGTAGAGATCGATCGCCTGGGCAAGCAGGCCCGCTCCGGTCAGCGTCTCGGCCGACTGCATGAGGTCGGGCAGCGACATATTCTGGCTGCGTGCCCGCTGGAATGCGGCGACCAGGGGCGAGGCAGGATCGGGAACCAACGAGGTCTTTACGTTCATGACATCCTCCGGCGAGCGGCCAGGCAAGCGCGATTGCAGGCACAGTAAAACACCCTGCGCTTATTGCCCGTCTGGCTTGTGCGTGGCTGGCTGGCGGAGGACCGGAAACGAAAACGGGCGGCGCAAGAGCGCCGCCCGTTTCGCGTTGAGGTAGAGGATGCAGCGCGGTCGACACCGCGCCCACCACCTTGGCTATCACTGTGCGAGAGTGGTTTCCGTATAGGCAGCGATGATCCAGTTGGTCTGGTCCTGCGAGAACAGCGATTCACGGGCCGACGTCAGTTCGTCGAGCTGGGCATCGGTCATGTTCATCAGGTCGTCTTCCTGCAGGCCCTTGAGGGCCGTGTCGGAGATGGCGGCAAACTCGGTCGCGGAGAAGAGGGCCAGGTCGCCGTCATCGAGAGCGGCGATCTGGGCCGACGACATGGCGCCGATCTGGGTCACGCCCAGGGCGGTGACCTGATCATTCGTCAGAGCGGCGATCTTGTCGGCTGTCAGAACCTTGACGAGGTCGGAGCTCAGGCCGCTGAAGACCGTCGGGTCGAGCTTGGCCATCTGGGTGGCGTCCAGCGCGGCGAAGGCCTTCGAACTGAGGGCGTTCACCTGGGTTGCGTCGAGGCCGGCCACGTTGTCGGTGGACAGGCCGGCAACGCCGGTGGAGCTGATGGCGCCGAGCTGTGCGGTCGTCCAGGCATCGAGGGTGGCATCATCGATAGCGCCGATCTGGGTCGCGTCCAGGGCGGCGATCTGCGACGAGGTCAGGTAACCCTGCTGCGTTGCGTCGAGCGCGGCCATGTTCAGCGCCTGGATCTGCTTGGAGGCCAGCGCGGCAACCTGAACGTCGGTCCAGCCACCGACTTCGTCGGTGGTCAGGGCACCAATCTGCGTTGCGCTGAGCGCCTTGATCTGGTCCGTCGTCAGCGCTTTGCCGCCATCGGCGTCAAGTGCTGCGATATCGCTGACATCCAGGCCCGAGATGGCCTTGGTGGAAAGAGAGCCGATCTTCGAGCCCGTACCGGTAAAGAGCGCGGTGATGTCAGCGGCTTCGAGGCCGGCCACGCCCTCGGCGGTCATGCCTTCGAGCTGGGTGGCGGTGAGGGCGGCAGCGGCGGCGGCATCGAGGGCCGTGACCTGAGCGCCGCTCAGCTTGCCGACCTGCGCGGCGTCAAGGTTGACGATGGAGGTTGCGCTGAGCTGCGTTGCGTTCAGTGCGGCGAGCTGCTTGGACGTCAGGGCCTTCATCTGAGTTGCATCGAGCGCGTCGAGGTCGGCGGTCACGAGCTGGCTGACCAGGCCGGTCGACAGGCCCGAAACCTGGGCGTCGGTGAGGGAGGCGGTCGCAGACGTGTTGATCTGCTGGAACTGGCCGAGGGTCAGGCCGGCAAGGGCGCCGGTGGAAAGGCTGCTCAGCTTCAGCGCTTCGATTTCATCGTTGGCGATTTGCGCAAGCTGGCCGGAGGAAAGTGCGGCGACGGCTTCGGACTTCAGCGCACCTACGGCAGCGGTGTCGAGTGCCGCGACGTTCGCGTTGGTGAGGCCCTTGACCTGCGTTGCAGACAGGCCGGAAACAAACGAAGTGAGAGACATGGATATACCCCAAGATTGAAGTTGGCAGACGCAATCACCTGCGCACGTCCGGTCATCCAGGAGGTTTCACGGCGAGGATGTCGAGATCCTTGCGCATGATGCGGGGCCATCGGCGCTGCGCATGCCGTTATCGGCATTGGCAGGCCCGGCACCGCCCTTGGTCGGCGTTGGTGCTAGGTGGAACATGGCTCGCGCGAGCCAGCACAGCGGAATGGCATCATGCACCCAGAGCAACGAATGTCTCTGATCCCCACGCCTTCGAAAGCAATCGTCCCCCACCCGGAAGCCGCCTTACCGGCGGGGGCCTGAATGCATCTTCAGGCCCAGGGCTCGCGAGGGATTTTCGCGTTCAACCGGAGATTATCCTTCAGCCTTTAATTTTGGGTTAACGCCGCATCGATTCCCTGTCCCGAACTGGCCGCATTCCGGCCCCGGCGCCAGCATAGGCAGAAAAGCGCAAGCACAGCCGGAAGATAGACCCGACGCAACCAGTATTAATGATTAACGGGCGCCCGCCGGAAATGGCGGACGCCCGTGAAAGGGTTCCGATGCGGTTTTCGGCCGGGCTATGCGCCCTGCCCGGTCTTGTCAAAGACCCTCGTATTCGGCGTAGGCCGCCACCACCGCGTTCACCTGCGCGACGCTCATCGCCCGCGCCTGTGCCGCCGTGAGGCTGTCGAGCTGTTCCTCGCTGAGGCCCGAGACATGCTGCGTGCTCAAGCCCCTGATGGCCCGGGTGCCGATGGCCGCGATCTCGTCCGTCGTGAAAGTCTGGATATCCTCCAGCAACATCGCCGCGATCTGCCGGCTGCTCAGCGCGCCGATCTGAGTAGAGTTCAGGAGATCGATCTGGTCCGACGACAGGGCAGCGATCTGGTCCGTCGACAACGACGCCACCTGGCCGGTCGTCAGGGCCGCGATCTGGTCGTTCCCCAGTGCGGCGATGACGCTGGTGGACAGGCTGGCAATCGTCCGCGAACCGATCTGCGCAATTTCATCCGTCGTGAAGGCCTGGATATCCTCCGATGCCAGGCCGGCAACGGCGGCGGCGGAAAGCGCCGCGACCTGGCTGCTCGTGAAAGCCGCCGTCTGCTCGCTCGAAAGGGCAGCGACCTGGTCGCCCTTCAACGCGGCGATGAAGGCCGTCGACAGAGCCGCGGTCTGGGCGGTCGAAAGCGCCGTCACATCGAGGCTGGCGGACTGACGCGCGGTCAGCGCGCCGATCTGCGTCGCGCTCAGTGCACCGAGCTGGTCGGAACCGAGCACAGCCAGCTGGGTGGACTTGAGCGCTGCGACCTGCCCTGTCGTCAAGGCGGCGACCTGCGCGGGGGAAAGCGCAGCGACAGCATCGGTGGAGAGCCACCCCAGCACCCGCGTGGCGATCTGCGCGACTTCATCGGTCGTGAACGTTTCGATATCCTCGGCTTCGAGGCCCGTGATGCCGGCGGCCGAGAGCGCCGCGACCTGCCCGGTTCCGAGGGCGGACACCTGGCCGCTCGAAAGGGCGGCGACCTGATTGCCCTTCAATGCGGCGACGAAGGCGGTCGACAGGGCCGTGGTCTGGGTGGTCGACAGGGCCGCCACGTCGAGGCCTGCCGCCTGGCGTATGGCAAGCGCGCCGATCTGCGCCGTGGAGAGCGCCCCCATCTGCTCGGAGGAAAGCGCGGCGAGCTGGGCGATCGAAAGCACGGAGACCTGCCCCGTCGTCAGCGCGGCGACCTGCGCGGTGGAAAGAGCGGCGACGGCATCGGTGGAAAGGCGTGCAAGGACCCGCGTCCCGATGCTTGCGATCTCGCCGGTCGTGAACGTCTCGATATCCTCGGCTTCCAGGCCCGCAACGGCGACGGCCGAGAGCGCTGCGATCTGGCCGCTCGTCAGGGCCTGCACCTGTTCGGACGACAGGGCGGCGACCTGGTCGCCCTTCAACCCCGAGATGAAGCCCGTCGACAGCGCCGCGGCCTGAGGGGTCGAAAGCGTCGCCACGTCGAGACCCGAGGCCTGGCGGGCGCTCAACGCGCCGATCTGTGTCGACGTCAGCGCGCCGACCTGATCGGACGTCAGAACGGCCAACTGGGCGGGCTTGAGCGCGGCGATCTGAACCGTCGTCAGCGCGCCGACCTGCGCGCCGGAAAGGGCGGCGATGACATCGGTGGAAAGGCGCGCGAGCACTTGCGTCTTGATGCTCGCGATCTCATCGGTCGAAAACGTCTCGATATCCTCGGCTTCGAGGCCGGCAACGGCAGTGGCCGAGAGCGCCGCGATCTGGGCGCTCGTCAGGGCCTCTGCCTGCTCGGACGAGAGAGCCGTGATCTGTTGCGTCTTCAGCCCCGCGATGAAGGCCGTCGACAGGGCTGCGGTCTGGGCGGTCGAAAGTGCCGTCACGTCGAAGCCCGAGGCCTGGCGCACGGTCAGAGCAGCCATCTGGGCGGTGCTCAGCGCTTCCACCTGATCGGGGGTGAAGGCGGAGAACTGGGCGACCGAAAGCGCGGCGATCTGCGCCGACGTCAGCGCGGCGACCTGTCCGGCCGAAAGGCCGGCGATGGCGTCCGTAGTGAGGGCCGGCACCGCCTTGGCACTGATCGCCGCGATCTCGTCGGTCGTGAAGGTCGCGATGTCGTCCGCCGACAGCGCATGGATTCCCCGCGCGGAAAGGGCGCCGATCTGCGCGCTGGAGAAGGCTTCGATCTGGCCGGCATCGAGAGCGTCGATCTGCTGTGAATAGAGCGCGCTGGCCTGTCCGGTGGTGAGCGCCTGGATATGCTGCGAGGAGAGGTAAGCCAGCTGATCGATCGTCAGCCCGCCGATGGCGCGCGACGACACGGCGCTGATCTGCTGCGTGGTGAGCGAGCCGACATAGCCTGCATCGATGCTAGCGACCTGGCGCGCGTTCAAGACGCCGATCTGCTCGCTGCTGAGCGCAGCCACATCCTCCGCCGTCCATGCCTGGATCGCGGCCGTCGAGAGAGTTCGGATCTGGCTGATGGAAAGCGAGGGGATGGTCGATGACATGAACTACCTTCCAAATCTTGACGTCATTTCCAGAACCGAGGATGCGCCGGTCCGGGACGGCTCGCTCCCTCCCGTGTGCCGCCTCGACAGGCAATGCTACGAACACACGTCGGAAAAAATTGAGAAAACATGGCTCTGACAAGCCTTGCGCCGGAAGGACATCATGTTTTCGAAGCCAGGCGGCGGCCTCGAACTCCCGCGCAGGGGACCACAAGCCCCCATGGATACTGAACGTGCCGGCTACTCTTCGGCGAGCCGATTTTCGGCAAGCTACCCCCAGTAAGTCAAGGATTAATCGGCGAGTGTTAATTTTTTGTTAACGCGGCCGGAAAGCCGCACCTATATGTTTGAAAACCCGAGATTTTCGGTGGCGGTGCGCGCTTTCCCGGCAAGCCCGACGCAAGGCAACTCCACTAGCAAGGCCGAAGACCCCTTGCCGCAGCATCTCCACGACCGCCAGGAGGAAGGCCATGAAGGACGAACGCATTCTCATCGTCGGTGCGGGGCTTTCCGGTGCCGTCATCGGCCGCGAACTCGCAGAGGCCGGCTACCGGGTCGAGATCGTCGACGCGCGCAGCCATATCGGGGGCAACTGCCATACCGAGCGCGATCCTGCGACCGGCGTGATGGTGCATGTCTACGGCCCGCACATCTTCCACACCGACGACACGGAAGTGTGGGATTATGTGAACGGCTTCATGACCTTCATGCCCTACAAGAACCGCGTGAAGGCGACGAGCGGCGGGCAGGTCTATTCGCTGCCGATCAACCTGCACACGATCAACCAGTTCTTCGGCAAGAGCTTTCGCCCGGACGAGGCGCGCGCCTTCCTGGAAGAGCAGGCCGACAAGACGATCACCGATCCGCAGACCTTCGAGGAACAGGCGCTGCGCTTCGTCGGGCGCGACCTCTACGAGGCCTTCTTCAAGGGCTATACGCAGAAGCAGTGGGGCTGCTCGCCGACCGAGCTGCCGGCCTCGATCCTGAAGCGCCTGCCAGTGCGCTTCAACTACGAGGACAACTACTTCTTCCACAAGTACCAAGGCATGCCGGAGACCGGCTATACCGAGATGATCGAACGCATCCTCGACCATCCGAATATCGAGGTGGCGCTCGATACCGCCTTCCGGCGCGGCGCGAAGGCCGGCTACAGCCATCTCTTCTATTCCGGTCCGCTCGACGGCTATTTCGACTACGAACTCGGTAGGCTGGGCTATCGCACGCTCGATTTCGAACGCTTCACCTATGAGGGCGACTACCAGGGCTGCGCGGTGATGAACTACGGCGACGTCTGCGTCCCCTATACCCGCATCACCGAGCACAAGCATTTTTCGCCCTGGGAGGAGCCGGTGGGCTCGGTCTGCTACCGCGAATTCTCGCGCGCCTGCGAGCCGGACGACATCCCCTACTACCCGATCCGCCTCGTGGAAGAGAAAGCGCAGCTCGCCGACTATGTCGCGCGCGCAGCGCAGGAGGCCAGCGTCACCTTCGTCGGCCGCCTCGGCACCTACCGTTACCTCGACATGGACGTGACGATCCGCGAAGCGCTCGACACCGCGCGGCTCTATCTTTCCCGCCGGGCCGAGAACGCCGCGATGACGGCCTTCCTGCGCGCGCCGCTCTGAGGCACCCCGGACGAAAGAAAGGCCCCGGACGAACCGGGACCTTCCATGAACCTCGTGAGGCTCGGCGATCTTCTTGTTAACGGAAGAGCGTGAGGATGCTTTCCGACGCGGAGTTGGCGATCGACAGGGCCTGGACGGCGAGCTGCTGCTGCGTCTGCAGGGCCTTCAGGCGGGTCGATTCCTCGTTCATGTCGGCATCGACCAGGCGGCCGACGCCCGAGTCGATCGAGTCGGTCAGGGCCGAGACGAATTCGGACTGCAGATCGATGCGCATGCCGATCGAGCCGAGGTCGGCAGCCGCGCTGGTCATCAGCGTCAGGGCGTCGTCAACCATCTGGATGAGCTGGTCGAGCTGGCCGGCCGTGGTGGTCGGCGTGATCGTCAGGTTGGAGACCGAAGCGTTGGTGACGGTGCCGGGTACAGCTGTCGTGTCGACCGCCCACATTATGCCGTTGGTGGTGTCGTTGAAGGCGACTTCCTGCGTGGGCACCGTGCTCTGGTCGACAGCTTCGACCCAGACGTTGTCCGCAACCTTGACGTAGCTTCTCGTGCCGCCCGTTGCCGAGTCGCCCGTGAATACGGAGCCGGTGTCGGCGATGACGTCTTCGATCGTATAGGCCTCGACGGTTTGCGCCGTAATGACGCCGTCCGTGTTGATGTTCAGCGTGATGCTGTCCACCTCGATCGCCGTCTGGTTGTCGAGGATACCGGTGTCACCGCTGGTATCGAACAGAACCGACGAAGTGCTGAGGTCGTAGTCGACTTTCTTGACCGAAACGTTGCCGTTCTCGTCACGAACGAAGGAGCCGACGACGGTCTTCGTCACGGTGCCGCTGGAAAGGTCCGTCTGCAGCCAGTTCTCGCCGGAGAAGGACGCGGCTTCGGAAATGCTCTTGAGCTGATCCTGAAGCTGGGTGATTTCCTCCTGGACCTTGTTCTTGTCGACACCGTCTTCCGTGGCGGCAACGAGCTTGGCCTTGATTTCCTTGACGACCTCGATGGCCGATTCCATACCGGCATAGGCCGTGTCGACCTTTGCGGCGCCGAGGCCGAGCGCGTCCTGGACGGCCGAAAGCGCCATGTTGTCCGAACGCATCGTGGTTGCGATCGACCAGTAGGCCGCATTGTCGGCGGCTTCGCCAACGCGCTGGCCCGAGGATACGCGCGCCTGCGTCTCTTCGAGACCGCTACCGATCGAACGCAGGGTGGAGAGCGCAGCCATGGCTGCGACGTTGGTCAGAATACTCGTCATTACTAAGTGCCCCTTGATTGGCTGATTAGGGAAGGGACATTCCGGGAAGCACCGGGAACGACGGGCAGCCTCATGCCTGCTAACCTTATAATTATTAAGGTTAACCCGCCGTTTCTATGGATACATCTAACCGCAAGATGGTTAATGAAAGCCAAAGGCGGGGCACAGAAAAAACGAGGAAGACAAAAAAAGAACCGCGCCGGTATCGGCGCGGTTCTCTTGTCGGACAGACCTTGCCGGCGGCCGAGGCCGCCGATCGGCTCCTCGATCTATTAACGGAACAGCGTGAGGATGCTTTCCGACGCGGAATTGGCGATCGACAGCGACTGGACGGCGAGCTGCTGCTGCGTCTGCAGGGCCTTCAGGCGGGTCGATTCCTCGTTCATGTCGGCATCGACGAGTCGACCGATGCCCGAGTCGATCGAGTCGGTCAGAGCGTTCACGAACTCTTCCTGCAGATCGATGCGCATACCGATCGAGCCGAGGTCGGCAGCCGCGCTGGTCATCGCGGAGAGGGCGTCGTCGACCATCTGGATGAGCTGGTCGAGCTGGCCGGCCGTGGTGGCCGACGTGATCGTCAGGTCGGAGACCGAAGCGGTGGTGACGGTGCCGGGCGTGGCCGAGGTGTCGACCGCCCACATCGTGGTGCCGTCGTCGAAGGCGACTTCCTGCGTGGCAACGCCGGACTGGTCGACCGCAGCCACCCAGACGTCGTCCGAAACCTTGACATAGCTCAGCGAGCCGCCCGTGGCGGAGTTGCCCGTGAAGACCGAGCCGGTGTCGGCGATGACGTCTTCGATCGTATAGGCCTCGACGGTGACGGGCGTAATGATGCCGCCGGTGTTGATGTTCAGCGTGATGCTGTCGTCCTCGATCGAGGTCTGGTAGTCGAGGATGCCGTCGTCACCCACCGTGTCGAACAGAACCGTGGAGGTGCTGAGGTCGTAGTCGACCTTCTTGACCGAGACGTTGCCGGCCTCGTCACGGACGAAGGAGCCGACGACGCTCTTCGTCACGGTGCCGCCCGAAAGGTCCGTCTGCAGCCAGTTCTCGCCGGAGAAGGACGCAGCCTCGGAAATGCTGGCGAGCTGGTCCTGCAGCTGGGCGATTTCTTCCTGGATCTTCGACTTGTCGACGCCGTCTTCCGTGGCGGCAACGAGCTTGGCCTTGATTTCCTTGACGACCTCGATGGCCGATTCCATACCGGCATAGGCCGTGTCGACCTTGGCGGCGCCGAGGCCGAGTGCGTCCTGGACGGCCGAAAGTGCCATGTTGTCCGAACGCATCGTGGTTGCGATCGACCAGTAGGCTGCGTTGTCGGCCGCACCGCCGACGCGCAGGCCGGAGGATACACGAGCCTGCGTCTCTTCGAGGCTGCCGTCGATCGAGCGGAGGGTCTGGAGGGCAGCCATCGCTGCGATATTTGTCAGAATGCTGGTCATAACAAGCGCCCCTTGATTGGCTTATTTGAAAAGGGACATTCCGGGCAGCACCGGGAACAGCGGGGGAGCGTCATGCCTGCTAACGAACTCTTAGAGAAGGTTAACTCGCCGTTTCGATGCGCTCATGTAAGCGCCGCATGGTTAACGAATCCTAAATCCTGACGATAGATTAACGCCTCGCCCGACAAAAAAATGCCGCGCCCGTTTCCGGGCGCGGCATCCGATAGAGAACGGAGGCTCAGCCAACCTCCACTCGTACCGATTAGCGGAAGAGCGACAGGACGCTCTGCGAGTCGGAGTTGGCAATCGAGAGCGCCTGGATGGCGAGCTGCTGCTGCGTCTGCAGGGCCTTCAGGCGGGTCGATTCCTCGTTCATGTCGGCGTCGACGAGACGGCCGATGCCCTTGTCGATCGAGTCGGTCAGGTTGGAGACGAACTCGGACTGCAGGTCGATGCGCGAGGAGATCGAGCCGAGCGATGCAGCCGCGCTGGTCATCGAGGTCAGGGCGTCGTCAACCAGCGTGATGAGCTGGTCGAGCTGACCCGAGGTGGTGGCCGACGTGATCGTCAGGTCGGAGACCGAAGCGGTGAGCGCGGTGCCGGGCCCGGCAGTCGTGTCGACCGCCCACATTATGTTGTTGACGGTGTCGTTGAAGGCGACTTCCTGCGTGGGCACCGTGCTCTGGTCGACAGCTTCGACCCAGACGTTATCCGCAACCTTGACGTAGCTCTTCCCGCCGCCCGTTGCCGAGTCGCCCGTGAAGACGGAGCCCGTGTCGGCGATGATGTCGTCGATCGTGTAGGCCTGCACGGTGACGGCCGTCACGACGCCGTCGGTGTTGATGTTCAGCGTGATGCTGTCGTCCTCGATCGAGGTCTGGTTGTCGAGGATACCGGTATTCCCGACCGTGTCGAACAGAACCGTGGAGGTGCTGAGGTCGTAGTCGACCTTCTTGACCGAGACATTGCCGGCATCGTCGCGGACGAAGGAACCGACGACGCTCTTCGTCACGGTGCCGCTGGAAAGGTCCGTCTGCAGCCAGTTCTCGCCGGAGAAGGATGCGGCTTCGGAAATGCTCTTGAGCTGGTCCTGAAGCTGGGTGATTTCTTCCTGGATCTTGCCCTTGTCGACACCGTCTTCTGTGGCGGCAACGAGCTTGTTCTTGATTTCCTTGACGACTTCGATGGCCGATTCCATACCGGCATAGGCCGTGTCGACCTTTGCGGCGCCGAGGCCGAGTGCGTCCTGGACGGAAGACAGAGCCGCGTTGTCCGAACGCATCGTCGTTGCGATCGACCAGTAGGCCGCATTGTCGGAAGCCGAGCCGACGCGCAGGCCCGAGGAAATCCGGTTCTGGGTGTCTTCCATGCTGCTGGAAATGGAGCGCAGCGTGGAGAGGGCCGCCATGGCGTTGGTGTTGGTGAGGATGCTGGTCATTGCCTGTCCCTTTGAACGAAATACTGATTGGGGACATACCGGGTCGGATCACCTACCGGTCACGGCGGTTCGGCCTCATGCCAACTCGGCTCCTCCAGCGTTCTGAAGGGATACCAAACCCGTCGTGTGATGCAAAACTCGCAGCCATTTCTTGCCAACACCTTAATCGGCACCCACACGTCCGGATCATGCACGAGCATGGTGAACGGGACCTAAACCGGGATGGTTAATCGCGTCAGCTGAAGGAGCGGACCAGGCTGCCGACGAGGAGATTCCAGCCGTCGATGAGCACGAAGAACAGGATCTTGAAGGGCAGCGAGATCGAGGTCGGCGGCAGCATCATCATGCCCATGGCCATGGTGATGGTGGCGACGATCAGGTCGATGACGAGGAAGGGCAGCACGACGAGGAAACCGATCTCGAAGCCGCGGCGGATTTCCGAGATCATGAAGGCCGGGATGACGACGCGCAGGTCCGCGATATTGTTCTCCACGACCGTCTGTCCACGCTCTTCCGCAAGCGAGATGAAGAGTTCGAGGTCCTTGTCGCGGGTATTGGCGACCATGAACTCGCGGAAGGGCTCGGCGATGCGCCTGGCGGCCTCGGTCTCGTCGATCTGGTTGGCGACGAGCGGCTCCACGCCGTTCTGCCAGGCCCGGTCGAAGGTCGGCGCCATGACATAGAAAGTCATGAACAGCGCGAGCGAGACGAGGATCATGTTCGAGGGCGTCGTGGCGAGGCCCATGCCCGAGCGAAGGATCGAGAAGGCGATGACGAAGCGCGGAAAGCTCGTCACCATGATGAGGATGCCGGGCGCCACCGACAGCACGGTGAGCAGCCCGAAGGTGCGGATGATCCAGGAGGCGACCGACCCGTCGACCTGCGCATTGAGCAGATCGCCCGGCAGCTGCAACTGCTGCTGGGCGTAGGCAACGCCGGTCATCGCCATCATGGCGACGAAGGTCAGAAAGGCTCGAATCATTCGATCACAAAGGTCCGGAACATGACGTTGGTTACGCGTCCTTCGGACCTGAGGTCAACCCGCTCCTGCAGGTCGTCCCGGAGATATTGGAACCCGCGCGGGCCCTGCACCTGCTGGAGCGAGACCGTGCGCATGTAGGCGAGGATGTCCTGGTGGATTTCCTCGGCGAGCTTGACGTCCGGCACGCCCTTGAACATCAGCGCGACTTCGAGCCGGATGCGGTTGTCGGAGGGATAGGCGAGGTTGCTGGTGATCGGGTCGAGCAGCACGACGCCGTTCGCCTCGGTGGAGATAGGCGGCACTTCCTGCGCCGCCTCGCCTTCCGCACCGCCGGCTTCCGCCGCCGCCAGCTCTTCCGCCGGCGTTTCGGCGGGCGGCGGGGCAAGCATGTTGCCCACCAGCCAGCCGCCGCCGGCCGCCAGCAGCGTCAGCACGGCGATAGCCGCGAGGGTGATGACCAGCGCCGGCTTCTTCGTTTCCGCGACGCCCTCTTCTTCGTCCGCCATGTTCGTCTTCCCGTATTGTCAGGACTTGGGTCAGATCGGCGAAAGCAGGTCGACGGCCTGCTGGCCCCACGGCGGCTGCTGCACTTCGGTCAGGCGGCCGCGGCCGCCATAGGAGATGCGGGCTTCCGCGATACGCTCGTAGGCTATCTGGTTGTCGGCATCGACATCCTGTGGGCGCACGATGCCGGCGACGTTGAGGATGCGAAGCTCGTGATTGACGCGCACTTCCTGCGAGCCGCTGATCAGGAGATTGCCGTTCTCGATGACGCCCGTCACCACGGCAGCGACGAGCAGGTTCAACCGCTCGGAACGCTCCGTCGAGCCGTCGCCCTTGCTGCTGGTCGAGGAGCCGTAGGTGAGGTCGGCTTCCGTATCGACCTTGAAATTGTTGCCCGAACCGCCGAAGCCGAGATTCATGCCGCTCTTGTTGGTGCGCGACCGATCGGTTTTGTTGTCGAAGGTGGCGCGGTCGTTGACGCGGATCTTGACGGTCAGGATGTCGCCCACCTTGAAGGCGCGCGAATCCTTGAAGAGCGCCGACTGCTGGTCGCTCCAGATCGAATAGCCGGCAACCGCCGTGCGCGGCTGCTTGGGATACAGCGCCATCTGCGGGGTCTGGGCATAGTTGAGGCCGCTGCCGATCGGGCTCATCGAGGGCGCCCGACCGATCTCGTCGATGGCCTGGCTCGTGCAGCTCGACAGCGTGAGCGCCACGGCGAGCGCGGAGGCGGTCTTCTTCATGACGGGTCCTTTGCCTTCTTTGACGTATTCGGATCGCCCGCGATGGCGATGAGGCGGGTGAGCAGCGCGGCCTTGTCGGCCGGCATTTCCGCAAGGATGGTGCTCGACTGGCGCGGCGGCAGCTTCATCACGATCGCCGAGGCGATCTCGGGCGTGATCGCGGCGAGCTGCGCGGCCGCCGCGTCGGGCTTCATCTTGCGGTAGATCTCCACCAGCCCCGCCTCGGCCGTCTTGAGGAAAGCGTTGCGGCGGTTCAGCCAGTCCTCATATTCGGCGCGGCGGGTTTCCAGCGTCTTGATGCGCGCGTCGATGTCCTTCTGCAGGCCTTCGAGCTCCTGCTTCTGCAGCAGGTAGCGCTGGTCGCGCGCCGCGTCCGCGATGTTGGTGCAGAATTCACGGATCTCGTCGGCGGTCGCCTTGGTCGTCATGATGACCGGGCGCTCCTCGGCAAAGGCGCCGGGAATGGCCATGAGCACGAAGCCGGCCATCGGCAGCGCGAGCTTGCGCGCCAGCGTCTTCACGGCGGTGAGGGTCGAGACTGTGGTCATTGCAGCACCAGTTCTGCCTGGAGGGCGCCCGCGGTCTTGATGCTCTGCAGGATGGAGATGATGCCATCCGGCTTGACGCCGATGCTGTTGAGACCGGTGACCAGCGAGCGCAGGCTCGAACCGTCGAGCAGGGCGACCGTGCCGCCATCCTGCTGGACGAGGATATCCGTGTTGGGTTCCACCGCCGTCTCGCCCCGGGAGAAGGGCTCCGGCTGCACGACCTTCGGCATCTCGTTGATCTGCACGGTGAGCGTGCCGTAGCTGACGGCGACGGGCGAGATGCGCACGTCCTGGCCGATGACGATCGTTCCCGTGCGTTCGTTGACGACGACGCGCGCGGGCGCATCGGTCTCGATGACGAGGTTCTCGATATCGGCCATCAGGCGGGAAAGATCCGCCATCTTCGGCTTGGATATGTAGACCGACTGGGAATCGCGCGATTCGGCGATCGGCGCGCCGTATTGCGCGGCCGCATAGCGGTTGATCGCATCGGCCATGCCGACCGAGGTGGAGAAATCGGGGTTGCGCAATTGCAGCACGAGGTCGGAGCTGTCCTTGAAGCGCGAGGGCAGTTCGCGCTCGATGATCGCACCGTTCGGCACGCGGCCGGCCGTGGTGACGCCCTGCTGCACGCTCGCCGCCTCGCCGCCCGCGCTGATGCCGGTGACGACGATCGAGCCCTGCGCGACCGCGTAGATCTGGCCGTCTGCGCCGGAGAGCGACGTCATGACGAGCGTTCCGCCGCGCAGCGACGAGGCATCGCCGAGCGAACCGACGGTCACGTCGATGCGGCTGCCGGGGCTGGCGAAGGGCGGCAGGTTGGCGGTGACGAGCACCGCCGCGATGTTCTTGGCGCGCGTCTGGGTGCCCACCATGGAGATGCCGAGATTCTGCAGCATCGCCCGCATGGACTGCTCGGTGAAGGGCGAGGAGCGCATGCTGTCGCCCGTGCCCTGAAGGCCGACGACGAGGCCGTAGCCGATGAGCTGGTTGTCGCGGCCGGCCTGCAGCGAGGCGACGTCCTTGATGCGGGCTGCCGGCAGGGCCGGACCGGCCGCCAGCAGGAGGCAGGCGAGGACGGCAAGGACGCGGGAGAAGAAGCGACCCCTCATTTCGCCACCACATGCACGGTTCCGTCGGCCATGACCGTGCCGGAGACGATCACGCCCGAATCCTTGTTGCGGATCCGGATGAGTTCGCCGACGGCGGCATCCTGCAGGGGCGTGCCGTTGGCGCGGATGACGAGCGAACCGTCGTCGAAGACCATCTGCACGGTCGAGCCGCGGTTGACGAGGAAGGGTTCACGCAGGGCCGAGACGAGGATGACGCGGCCGGGCAGCAGGGTGCGCTTGGTGACGAGCCCGTTGACGTCGGAAATGCTTTCGGCAAACCCCTTGACGATGTTCGGGTTGGTCACCTCCACCACTTCGAGCTGGCCCGCCTGGATCTCCTCGCCCGGATAGATGACGCGCTTGGGCACGACGGCGGTGCGCATATCGGCGAGAGCCGCGTCGGCCACGAGAAGACCGACGAGCGCGGCGGGCGCGACGAGGGCCGCGCGCCACCGGGCCGACAGGGTCTTTTCACTCCGAAGAGCTGCTTTCAGGCGAAACATCATGTTCCCCGCGTGTTGGGTGTTATCTCAGGTTCTTGCTGACCACGGCCGCCATTTCGTCCGCGGCCTGGATGATCTTCGAGTTCATCTCATAAGCGCGCTGGGCGGAGATCAGGTCGGTGATTTCCTTGACGGGATCGACGTTGGAGGCTTCGAGGTAGTTCTGCTGGATATAGGCGAAACCCGCTTCGTCCGGCGCGCCGACATTGGCCGGGCCCGACGCCGCGGTCTCGCGGAAGAGGTTTTCGCCGAGCGGCTCGAGGCCGGCTTCGTTGACGAAGTTCGCCAGCGTGATCTGGCCGAGTTCCTGCTGCTCGCCGGCGACGGTCGCATAGACCTGGCCGGACTTGCTGACGGTCACTTCCGTCGCGTCAGCCGGAACGTTGATGCCGGGTACGACCGTATAGCCGTCGAGCGTCACGAGCTGGCCTTCGGCATTGGTGTTGAAGGCGCCGGCGCGGGTATAGAGGGTCGAGCCGTCGGCCGCCTCGATCTGGAACCAGCCGCGGCCGACCAGGGCGAGGTCGAAGGAGTTGCCCGTGCTGGTCAGGCCGCCCTGGAGATGCAGGTTGCGCACGGCGGCGGTCTTGACGCCGAGGCCGACGATGGCGCCTTCCGGCACGACCGACTGGTTGGCGCGGTTCGGCACGCCGGCGGCGCGCTCGGTCTGATAGAGAAGGTCGGAGAATTCGGCGCGGGCGCGCTTGAAGCCGGTGGTGTTGATGTTCGCGATGTTGTTCGCGATGACTTCAAGGTTGGTCTGCTGCGCGTTCATGCCGGTAGCGGCGATGGCAAGGGCTTTCATGTCCGGTCCTCAGATCTGCATTCTTGCGATTTCGAGATAGGCGGTGACGACCTTGTCGCGGATGGCGATGGCGGTCTGCAGCGTCTGCTCGGCGTTCATGACGGCGTCGACCACTTCGCGGGTCGAGGCCTTGCCCTGGATGGCTTCGAAGGACTTGGTCTCGCTGAGCTTCAGCCGGTCGACCATGTCCGTCGCCATATCGCCCATCACCTGGGCGAAGCTCATCTGGGTGCCGGTCCCCTGCACGGCGGCAGCGGAGGCGGAAACCGGATTGGACGTCTCGGTGGTGACGCCCGACAGGACGTTGGTGGAGAAGAGCGAACCGACGCCCTTTACGCTTTCGATCATTGCGAGGCCCTCAGGAGGTCGATGGTCGCGGAGATCAGGTCACGCGACTGCTTGATGCTCTGCAGGTTGGCTTCATAGGAGCGGTTGGCTTCCCGCATGTCGGCCATTTCGACCAGCATGTTGACGTTCGGCATCTTGACGACGCCCTCGGCATTGGCCGCCGGGTTGCCGGGATCGTATTCCGTCGAGAACTCGCCTTCGTCGAAGCCGAGGCGTTCGACCTCGACGAGCGAGGCGCCGGAGGCCCGATCGAGCTCGGCCGCGAAGGTCACCGTCTTGCGGCGGAAGGGATCCGCGCCGGGGACGTCGCCGGTCGAACGGGCGTTCGCCAGGTTCTCCGAGACGATGCGGATACGGGTGGATTGCGCCTCAAGTCCCGAGGCCGCGACTTTCATTGAAGCTACGAGCGGATCCATTTCTTACCTTCTCACTGTCATCAGCATCATGCGATGAAAGGCCTTGACGAGGCCGGCATTCAGATCGAACTCGCGCTTGACCTGGCCCTCTTTCATGAGTTCCTCGGCAAGGCCGACCGTGTTGCCGGATTCCTGTACACCGATCTCGTCACTGGGCTTGGTCTCCACGACGCGGCTGACCATTTCGTTCGCATCGGTGAAATGGCCGGGCTGCGTCGCCGCCATGCGGATGCCCGTGGTTTCGAGCACCGCCTGAAAGGGCGTGACGTCCTTCGCCCTGAACCCTGGTGTGTTGGCATTGGCGATGTTGCCTGCAACCACACTCTGGCGGACGGATAGCCATTCGGCTTGTTTCGAGGCCAGTTCAAACAGTTGTATCGGTTGCATGACAAGCTCCATCCTTGTTCACGGCGAACCTACGGAGCCAATCTTGCGTCAGACTTGCTGCACGGCGGTTTGTTTGCAACCGCCTGAATTTGCGGGGGAATAAGTGTTGGGCAGCAAAGATCCCTCTGCCTGCCGGCATCTCCTCCACAAGGGGAGAAAGATAAAGGCTTGCTCCTTGCCGTGATTCTCGCGCCAAGGGGGCGACGCGTTGAGCCCCTCCCCCCTCCCTGTGGGGAGGGGACTTTCGCGCGTCAATTGCGCTTGATGATGTCGCCGTTCGAGGTGACGATGACCCAGGCGCCGTCGCGCTGTTCGAGGGTCGCAAGACGGCTGTTGTCGGGCAGGATCGAGCCGACGCGCACGATATACATGCCGCTGGCATCCTCGATCAGCGCCCGGCCGTTCGCCACATGCATCAGCCGGAAGCCGGACGAGGCCGGCAGGGGCTGGTCGAGGCCGGTCTCGACCGGTGCGCCGAGGCTCTTGTCCTTCTCGCCGACGCTGGGCGCGGTGGCGGTCGAGACGGGGTCGAGGCTTTCCAGCCCCGGATCGTTGTCGTTGTCCACCATGGCGGCGGGCGAAACGCTCATCACCTCCTTCGCCGCCGTCTCCGGCAGGTCTCGGGTCTTGCCCTCCCAGAGCGCCGGCACGGAGAACTTCTCCGGGTTCAGGAAGACATACCAAGGAAAGAAGGCGGCCATGGCGGCGAGCAGCACACCCGCCCCCACCAGCACCTTGTCGCTCGTCGAATAGCGCCCCTGGACCGCACGCTTCACCGGCTGGATAGCCTGGTCCGCATCGAAATCCGTCACTGTCATCCCCTTCTCGTTGCCGGCGCGCCGCCCTGCCCGGCCGCATTCTTCAGCGCCGTGGCAAGATCGGAGAACGCGTCGCCCGCGGGCCGTTCGCCCGGCGTCTGTTTCAGAACCTCATAGATGACCGGCACCTGCTTGATCGCCATGTCGAGATCGGGATCGGCGCCGGGGCGATAGCCGCCGATGAGGCGCAGGTCCCGCGTTTCCTCGAAGCGATGGATCAGCGCCTTCAGCCGCGCCACCAGCCGCTCCTGGTCCGGCGTCCACGCCTTGCGGGCAAGGCGCGAGATCGAGGCGAGCGGATTGATCGGCGGATAGCGCCCCTCTTCGGCAAGGCTGCGTTCCAGCACGATATGGCCGTCGAGGATGCCGCGCGTCGAATCGGCGATCGGGTCGTTGTGGTTGTCGCCGTCGACGAGGATCGAGATGATGGCGGTGATCGTGCCCGCCCCTTCCGCGCCCGGCCCCGCGCGCTCCAGGAGGCGCGGCAGCTCGGTGAAGACGGAGGCGGGATAGCCGCGCGCGATCGGCGGCTCGCCGGAGGCCGTCGCCACCTCGCGGATCGCATGGGCGAAACGCGTCACGCTGTCGATGATCAGGAGCACGTTGTCGCCCTGGTCTCGGTAGTGCTCGGCGATCGTCACGGCGGTCAGCGGCGCCATCTTGCGCAGCATCGGGCTCTCGTCGCTGGTCGCCACGACGGCGACCGACTTGGCGAGGTTGTCGCCGAGCGTATCCTCGATGAATTCGCGCACCTCGCGGCCGCGCTCGCCGACCAGCGCGATGACCACCTTGTCGAAGGCGTCCGCGCGGGCGAGCATCGAGAGCAGGGTCGACTTGCCGACGCCCGAGCCGGCGAAGATGCCGAGGCGCTGGCCGAGGCAGAGCGGGGCGAAGATATCGATCGCCCGCACGCCGGTGCCGAAACCGGTTTCGACGCGCTTGCGCGTCATCGAGGGCGGGGCGGAATTGGAGATCGAGCGCCGCACGCCGCCCTGCACGAGCGGGCCGAGCCCGTCGATCGGCTCGCCGAGCGCGTTGATCGTGCGGCCGCACCAGGCCGATGTCGGCGCGACGCGGAAGGCCCCCTTGCGGATGACCACGTCGTGGATGCCGATCGGCTCGCCCGGCTCGATCGGGCAGACGACGACCGTGTCCGGCTCGACGCGGACGACCTCGCCGAGATGGATGCCGGTCGGGCTGCGATGGGCGACGAATTCGCCGAGCCGCACATGGCGCGACAGGCCGCTGACCGTGTAGTTCCCGGCCGCGATGGTCTGGACGTGGCCGCCGTGCGCCACGGAGAATTCCGGGGAGGAATATCGTTTGACGAGGCCCGCCAGCGCATTCAGCCTGCCGCCGGCCCTGCCCGTTTCGCTGCTCGTGCCGCCCTGTGCCGAACTCATGGGCGCTTACCGGCTTCCGCCGAAGGTGCGGATGGCTTCCTTCAGCGATTCCTCTGTGTCGCGCATCAGCGAGGCGACGCTCTCGAAGGCGCGGGTGACCTGGATCAGCTGGGTCATCTCGCCGATGGCGTTGACGTTGGATTCCTCCACGTAACCCTGCACCACGCCGGCATCGAGACGGTCGACGACCGGTTCCGGCGCGATGCTGGTGATGATGCCGCTGTTGCCGGCGCGCACGAAGCCGCCGGAAAGGTCCGCCTGGAACAGGCCGAGCGCGGCGACGGGCTGGCCGTTCTGGTTGAGCTGGCCGTCGGCGCTGAGCAGGATCGGCCCGTTGGCGAGGTCGAGCTGGATCGGACCGCCGCCGGCGTCGAGCACGGCGTAGCCGTTGAGCGTGACGAGTTCGCCGGCATCGGTCACCGTGAAGCGCCCGTCGCGCGTCAGCGTCGGGCCGGACGGCGTCTGCACCTGGAACCAGGCGTCGCCCTTGATGGCGAAGTCGAGCGTGCCGCCGGTCTCCGTCATGCCGCCGCTGCGCATGGACAGGAACTCGTTGCCCTGCGACACGAAGGCGACGTCGGCGGTCTTCTGGTCGCTGATGACCTGGTTGAACTTCACTTCCGTGGCACGGAAGCCGACCGTCGTCGAGTTCGCGACGTTGTCGGCCAGCGTCGTCAGGCGGCGGTCGAGCGCAAGCTGGGACGAAAGCGATACGTAGAGTCCGGTCTGCACGTCAGCGACCTCCGAGTTTCAGGTTGTTGATGGAAATGAGCAGATCCGTCGAAATGCCGGTGAGGCTCGACGGCTGGAAGGCGGTCAGCGGATCGTAGCTGCCGGACGGGTTCTCCAGCTCCCACATCGAGGTGAAGCGCTCGAGGAGCTTGCCGACCTTCGCGGTATCCTTGAAGTCCGCGAGATCGAACGTCTGCTCGTAGAACTCCGCCTGGCGATCGATGTCGGTGGCGGCGAATTCCGCGGGAAGCTGCAGCGCCGTTCGCACGACCTGCGCCAGCGCGTCGTCGGCGATGATCGAATAGCCCGAAGTGATGGAGGAGGCCATGCGCTCGAAATAGAGTGCCAGGCGCACGCCGGTATTGTCCTCGCCGGCGCTGACTTCCAGCGTCTGGCGGGTGTATTTTTCGACGACGCCCTTCTGGGCGCGCTCGAAGGTGGTGGCAAGCTCGCCGTCCCTGGCGAAGTTCAGCGACTGTGCCAGTTCCTTGTAGCGCGTGTCGGAGAGCTGGTTGGCGAAGGCCTCCTTGTCGTCGACGCCCTCCGTCAGCACCTTGCGCATGAAGGCCTTGGCATAGGCCATGTCCTCCAGCCCGTGCGCCTTCATCGCGTAGTTGTAGAGCCGGGCATCGGCGAAGAAGTCGTCGACCGATTTCACGCTGCCGATCCTGGCGAGATAGTATTCCGTCTCGCGCTTGACGTCCGGCTGCTCCGAAACGCGCTTCAGCGACGTCTGGAGGTCCGCGGTAATCAGCTTGTAGCTCGTATAGGTGGTCGTCACGATGGGCCGCCGATCAAGGTTCGCGAGGGCATGATTGCCCGTTTTGAACCATGATCCTCGCGGCTTTTGCTTGCGCGAACCTGATCCGTAAACCTGCCGTTAGGTACAGCTTCACGCAAGGCTGGAGCCGTATTTCCGGAACGGTCAGAATTGTGTCGGGACACCTGCGCTCATGAACATCGTTATCGGTCTAATCGTTACCTTCGGCTGCGTCCTTGGCGGCTACATGGCCATGGGTGGTCATCTGGAAGTGCTGAACCAGCCCTTCGAGCTCCTGATCATCGGCGGCGCCGGCATCGGCGGCTTCATCGTGGCCAACACGATGAAGGTGATCAAGGAGACCGGAAAGGCGCTCGGCGAAGCCTTCAAGCACAAGGTTCCCAAGGAGCGTCACTATCTCGACACGCTCGGCGTGCTCTACAGCCTGATGCGGGACCTGCGCACCAAGTCGCGCAACGAGATCGAGGCGCATATCGACAACCCGGCCGAATCGCCGATCTTCCAGTCCGCCCCGACGGTGCTCGCCAACAAGGAACTGACCGCCTTCATCTGCGACTACGTCCGCCTCATCATCATCGGCAATGCCCGCAGCCACGAGATCGAGGCGCTGATGGACGAGGAGATCCAGACGATCACCCGCGACAAGATGAAGCCCTACAACGCGCTCAACACGATGGGCGACGCCTTCCCGGCCATCGGCATCGTCGCGGCCGTTCTCGGCGTCATCAAGGCCATGGGCGCCATCAACGAGAGCCCGGAGATCCTCGGCGGCAAGATCGCCGCCGCCCTCGTCGGCACGCTGCTCGGCGTGTTCCTGTCCTACTCGGTCGTGACCCCGATCACCACCAACATCAAGGTCGTGCGCGAGAAGCAGAACCGCCTCTACATCATCGTCAAGCAGACACTGCTCGCCTATATGAACGGCTCCGTGCCGCAGGTGGCGCTGGAATACGGCCGCAAGACCATCTCTTCCTACGAGCGCCCGTCGATCGACGCGGTCGAGCAGGAAATGATGAATCCCGGCGGCGGTTCGAAGGCGGCCTAAGAGATGAAGGAAGCACGCGTGACCGAAGCCCCTTCCGCCCTTGACATGGACCCGATCGTGCTGGCCCGCCTCACCGGCCGGCTCGGCGACCAGGCGACGATCTCCAGGCTCTGCGCCAGCCTCGGCGAGGTCTTCGCCGAATTCCTGCCGGACATGCTGGAAAGCGAACTCGGCTTCGAGGTCGCCGTCTCCTATGCCGGGTTCGCGACGGGCAAGTACGGCTCGCTGGTCGAAGGCCTCGGCGGCGCCATGGCGGGCTGCGACGCGTCGCTGCGCGACTGGTGCGAGCGCTTCACGCTGATCTGCGACAGCCCGATGATCATAACGCTCGTCGAGAACATGCTCGGCGCCGTCAGCGACGCGATCGACGATCCGGAGCCGCGCCCGCTCTCCAAGATCGAGCTCGACCTTGCCGCCATGATGTTCGACCGGATTTCCGGCGTGCTGAAGACCGCCGTCATGGGCGCCAACGGCTTCGAGCCTGTGCTCGGCCCGGCGCACAATGTGGAAACCCGCAAGGCCGCCGAGGACGGCTCGGACGAGGCCTTCGTCGCCATGGTCAACATGGCCGTCGGCATCGGCCCGGTGCTCTCGACCTTCCATGTCATCGTGCCGCAGGCGGTTCTTCTGAAATCGACCATCGCCGCGCCGAAGCCCGCCAATGCGCCGAAGACCCGCGTCGAGTGGAGCGAGCAGCTCGGCGAGCAGGTCCGCCGATCGAAAGTCTCGCTCGAGGCGCGCATCCGCCTGGAAGCCCAGACGCTCGACACGATCAGCCGCCTGCAGGCGGGCGACATCATTCCGTTCAACGAAGCCGGCGACGTGCGCGTCGAGGTCAATGCGAACGGCCGCAACCTCTATGTCTGCGAATTCGGCCGCTCCGGCGCCCGCTACACGGTTCGCGTCAAGGACACATACGGTTCGGAGGAAGACATCCTCCAGCATATCATCGGATAGTTTGGGCATGATGCCGGCCCGCAGGCACGCCTCGGGCAAGTTTCGAATGGAATAGTGGTCTTATGGCACCGAAGAAAACACCCATCGCTGACGACATGACGTCTTCCCTCAATGCGGGCGACCAGGAACTGGAGCAGGCCATCGACGACCTGCGCGGCGTTCTTCAGAAGGATTCCACCGGCGGCTTTGCCGCCGACCTGCCGGCGACCGTCGATGACGACCCGCTCGCTGCCTTCGGCGGCGATTTCGGCACGTCCGACTTCGGCGGCGCCGCGGCCGCGCCGGATTTCGGCGCCGGCGCTGGCGCCGACACCGGCTTCGGCGGATCGGATTTCGGTGGCGGCACGGACTTCGGCGGCAGCGACTTCGGCGCCGAGCCGGGCGAAGCCGCACGGCCGGGCAGCGCGCTGCACTCCAATCTCGACCTCATCATGGACATCCCGATCGATCTGCAGATCGTGCTCGGCTCTTCGCAGATGCAGGTCTCCAGCCTCATGAACCTTTCCGAAGGTGCCACGATCGCGCTCGACCGCCGCATCGGCGAGCCCGTCGAGGTCATGGTCAACGGCCGCGTCATCGGCCGCGGCGAGATCACGGTTCTTGAGAACGACGACACCCGCTTCGGGGTCAAGCTCATCGAAGTGAAGAGTACACGCAAGATCTGATACCGGTTGAGGTCTCAGGGGGATGGATCCATGATGGATTTCGAAAATTTCGGCACCTCCACGGCGGTCGGCGCACCGCTGACGCAGGTCGAGAAGGCGGCAGCCGTGCTTCTCGCCATGGGCAAGGGCGTCGCCGGCAAGCTGCTAAAATATTTCACCCAGAGCGAACTCCAGGCGATCATCGCCGCCGCGCAGAACCTCCGCGCCATCCCGCCGCATGAACTGATCGACCTCGTCAACGAATTCGAGGACCTCTTCACCGAAGGCGCGGGCCTGATGGACAACGCCAAGATGATGGAAGGCATTCTCGAAGAGGGCCTGACGCCGGACGAGGTGGACGGGCTGCTCGGCCGCCGCGCCGCCTTCCAGGCCTACGAGACGACCATCTGGGACCGCCTGCAGGACGCCGACCCGGTCTTCGTGGCGAAGTTCCTTCTCAACGAGCACCCGCAGACCATCGCCTACATCCTGTCCATGATGCCCTCGGCCTTCGGCGCCAAGGTGCTGCTGGAGATCCCCGACGATCACCGCGCGGACATCATCAACCGTACCGTCAACCTCAAGGACGCGAGCCCGAAGGCGACCGCGATCGTCGAGGCACGCGTCATCGAGATGATCAACGCGCTGGACGCCGAGCGCAACTCGATCGGTTCGAACAAGGTCGCCGACCTCATGAACGAGCTGGAGAAGTCGCAGGTCGACGAGATGCTCGCCTCGCTCGAAACGGTCTCGACCGAAGCGGTCAAGAAGGTCCGCCCGAAGATCTTCCTCTTCGAGGACGTGCTCTACATGCCGCAGAGAAGCCGCGTGTCGCTGTTCAACGACGTGTCCGGCGACATCATCACGGCGGCGCTGCGCGGCGCCTCGGTCGAACTGCGCGAATCGGTCCTTTCCTCCATCGGCGCACGCCAGCGCCGCATGATCGAATCCGACCTTGCGGCCGGCGACCAGGGCGTCAACCCGCGCGAGGTGGCGATCGCCCGCCGCTCGATCACGCAGGAAGCCATCCGCCTCGCCGCGGCCGGACAAATCCAGTTGAAGGAAAAGGACGAGGAGCGTCAGGCGGCCTGATCCTCCTTGACACGGTAACGCCACAGGCGGAGCGTATCTGCGGCCCGAATCTCCAGGAAAGGGGATTCGGGCCGTTTGTTTTTGGCCGTCCTGCGCGGCCCGGGAGCGCGACGTGTCGGACGACGACAAGGACAGCAAAACAGAACTTCCAACCGAGAAGAAGATTCGCGACGCGATGGAGAAGGGCAACACCCCCTTCTCGCGCGAAACCACCATCTTCGCCTCGACGCTGGCGATCTATCTCTTCCTCGTCTTCTTCCTGCCGGGGGGAATTGCGCGCATGAACGAGACGCTGCGCGACTTCTTCGAGCAGCCGGAGGCCTGGAACCTCAAGACCGGTACCGACGTCATCGCCATCTTCCGCCATCTCGGCTGGGAGGCCGGCACGCTGCTCCTACCCATCCTCGCCATGATGATGCTGTTCGGCATCGCCTCCTCGGTCCTGCAGAACCTGCCGAGCCCGGTGATGGAGCGGGTGCGCCCGCAGATTTCCCGCCTCAGCCCGATGAAGGGCCTCGGCCGCCTTTTCGGCAAGCAGGGCCTCGTCGAGTTCGGCAAGTCGCTGATCAAGATCCTCATCGTCTCGCTGGTCGTGGCCCTCGCCATGCGCGGCAACTATTTCGCCTCGCTCGACACGATGTTCTCCGAGCCGGCGACGCTCGTCCACATGATGACGGCGGACATCAACAAGGTGCTGCTGATCATCCTCTTCGCGACCGCGCTGATCGCCGGCATCGACTTCGCCTGGACGCGCCATCACTGGTTCTCCGAGCTGATGATGACGAAGCAGGAAGTGAAGGAGGAAATGAAGCAGTCGCAGGGCGACCCGATCGTGAAGGCCCGCATGCGCTCGATCCAGCGCGACCGCGCCCGCCGCCGCATGATCACGGCCGTGCCGCGCGCCACGCTTGTCATCGCCAACCCGACCCACTTCGCCGTCGCGCTGCGCTATGTGCGCGAGGAGGGCGATGCGCCGGTGGTCGTCGCCAAGGGCCAGGACCTCGTCGCGCTGAAGATCCGCGAGATCGCCGAGGAGAACGGAATACCGGTTTTCGAAGACCCGCCGCTCGCACGCTCAATGTTTGCGCAAGTCTCGGTGGATAGTGTCATTCCGCCGGTGTTCTACAAAGCCGTGGCGGAGCTGATTCACCGGGTTTATGCAGCTTCGCCCCAGACCAAACGGGTAAACTAGATCCGATGAGAAAATGCACCTACTCCGCCGAGCGCGAGAAGATTGTTGCCGAAGCAATCTGCCCGGTCGCCACTGAGCTGCGCCTGCTCGATGCCGCCGATCTCGTCTCGCTGTTGCGTTTCGAGTGCTACGGCAACCTCGCCGACCTGGTCTCCTCGGCGGCGGAGCTCTATTTCCTGCCCGGCACGGTCAATTTCGGCGCCGGCGGCGACTACCGTCTCGACTGGGATAGCGAACCGGAGGTGACGCTCGACATGGAACTGCGCCCGCAGGGCGTGACGGTCTATGCCAAGCTGATGCTCCAGAAGGACGTGGCCGGCGTGGAGGTCACCCATGTGGCCTTCAACGACCCGTCCGCCGACCCCGACGACAATACGGATTTCCTGCGCAGGAGCCTGGCGGAAGCGAAATACGTGAAGTCCGATTCGGGGTCGCAGCACGCCCATTGAGGGCGCCAAAAACCCGCGAAAACCTCTCTTTCGTCATGCTCGGGTTCAAGCCCGGGCATGACGACGGCGGGCCCAAGGATGACGGCAGCGCAGTGGCGCTCGCGACCCCATTCTCGTGTCAGGTGATGTATCCGAGCCGGATGGCCTTGGCGATCGCCTGGATGCGGTTGACCGCATCCAGCTTGGTCGTCGCCGTGCCGAGATAGGCGTTCACCGTGTGCACGGAAAGGCCCATCTTCTCGGCGATCGCCTCGGAGATGCAGCCGTCGCCGGCCATCTGGAGGCAGGCGATCTCGCGTTCGCTGAGCGCTTCGGACGGCGCCAGCTTGCGCTCCTCGCCGGCCAGCATGTCGATGAGCACCTGGCAGCTCTTCATGTGCATGTCGACGATGAGATCGCTGGACGGGGCGATGAAGGTGCCCATGAAGAGGACGTAGCCGTTGCCGTGCGCGCCGAGGCGAACGGGAAACGCGATGCCCGACCAGGGCAGGAGCCGCGCGGGAAGGCGCGTCGTGAAGGGCTCGGCACCCGATTCGGCGAACTGGTTGTCGCCGGCCCCTTCCCAGAGCAGCGGTAGCATGGACGCTTCCAGATGGGCCAGCATGGCAGCGCCATGGGCTTCAAGGAGCGCGCGCGCATTGCTACCGACATCCTGCGCCCAGTTGTGCAGCGACAGGGTGAGCTTGCGCGCCGCCGGCAGGCCGTGGCCGCTGAGGCGGAGCACCGCGAAATGCTCGGCGCCGAGGATCGTCTGCATCACCTGCAGGCGGGAGACGAAATCGGATGCCCGCGCCGCCTTGGGCGGACGCGCCAGGCGGATTTCCGTCTCCAGGGCAGCGGGGGAGGAAAGCTGGATGTCCATGGCAGTGATCCTGTCTGTTTATCCTGCGCCATTCGGGACGCAGAACCGCTGCGCCCCCTTGCTGCAATTGCTCTAGACGAGGCTGTTTCGAACGGCCCAGGCGATCGCCTCCGACCGCGTCTTGGTCGCGGTCTTGCGCATCACGCTGGTGATATAGTTGTTGATCGTGTTGCGCGAGATACCGAGGATGACCGCGATCTCGTCGCTCGTCTTGCCTTCGGCGATCCAGTAGAGGCACTCGATCTCGCGTTCGGTCAGGTCCAGCTCGCGGTCCTGCCTCAGGATCACGCTCTGGCAGCAGACGCTGGCGAAATAGCCGGTCATGACGCCGACGTCGCGCAGCTTGCTCTGGGAGAGGATGAAATGCTCCGGAAACAGCAGCAGCAGCGACATGCGGGCCCGGCCGACATGGAAGGCGATGACGCAATATTCGCGGCTGACGCCCTTCGGCATGGCGATATCGTCGGCCATGTGGTGGAAGCAGGGCTTCAGGAGGCCGAGGCACTTGTCGAGTTCGCTCATGCGGGACTGGCTGGCGACGACGGCACCGGCGATGGTGCGCACCATGTCGAAAGGCCAGTCCGAGGCGACGACCGTCTCCATGCCCGCTTCGGGTGAAATGTCGTGACGGACGAGAAGGTAATGGGACGCGCTGACATAATCGGTCAGCGCCCTCAGACCGCAGGACAGGCCTGCGCGATCCGCACAGCGTCCCAGGTGTTGAACCAAAAGTTCACGCGCACTCTTACGCTCACCCGTCTCGGCAGAGAATCCATAGGATTCCCAGGCCGCGACATCCGACCGGATCGTTTCCATGATAGCCCCCTGTTCCGATTTCGAGCGGAGATCCATGCCTCCTTCCCGCCAAAAGTCCGGAACCGTCCGAACTCTTCCCGGTCAGGCCGCATCGGCAAGAATCACCAAGCGAATCAGTGACTAAAGTGTACATCGACCTTCGCTAAAAACCATCGTCATCTTCTCGGGATTTACTTTTGCCGGCTTCTGTGAGTCGCCATGCGCAGGGTGATTTGCTTGTCGGCCACCCGCCGGAGACAGAAGCTTAAGCCATTGTTAACCATGAAGTATTGGCGCACCGCCATCGACGCGTCCGCAAAAGGCGCGGCCAATCGGGCGGGAGAGTGCGGCTCGCGATATCCTCATTCGACCGCAACGGCGATAAATTTTTTTCACCGATCACGGTCCCGTGAACGCGTGTGCAGGCAAGAGGGCGCGCGAATACGACAGATTTGCTGCAACCGAGCGGAACGAGCGTTGCCGAAAAGCGACAGGCGGGGGTCAAAAACGGACAGCGCCATATTTCTGCCCCAACGAAAACGCGGCCGTTTCCGGCCGCGTCGCTGTTCGTCTCGGTGTGCCAGGATCAGGCAGCTTCCTGTTCGGCGGACCACTTGCGCAGGATCTTCGCCGCGCGCTCCTCGCTGATCTCGACCATGCGGCCGAGGCGACGCTCCGGGCCTTCCTTGACGCGGCGGTTGAAGGCGCCGTCGCCGTCGTCGCCGGCATTGAGCAGGTCGTCCGTGCTGTCGAAGCCGAAGTCCGCGCCGAAGCCGTCCATGAGGGTGGCGCCGGGGCCGCCGACGCCGGCAGCGGGCGAGAAGTCGGGCAGTTCGAGGCCGCCCACGTCGCTGTCCAGCGCATTGGCGGAGGCGCCGCCGCCGGTGACCGAGCGAACCGCCGGACGAAGGCCGAACCAGACCACCACGAAGGCGACGCCGAGGAAGGCGAGTGCGTTGATGATGCCGCCGAGGTTGCGCGTCAAGACTTCCATCACGCTCGGTCCCGCCACAGCCTCGTCGAGAAGCTGGTGATCGAGGAACTCCATGGCGGTGATGGTGACGACGTCGCCGCGCTCGGTGTTGAGGCCGGCCGCCGAGGCGACGATCTGCTGCACCTTCGCGATATAGGCGTCGAGCTTCGCCTGGTCGGCCGGCTCACCCACCATGGCCGCGACCCGGGCGCGGTTGACCACGACGGCGACCGACAGCTTCTCCAACGTGTAGCTGTTGCGCATGGTGGCAACGGTCCTGCTGTTGATCTCGTAGTTGGTCTGCTCTTCCTTCTTGTCGGCCTCGTCGCTCGACTGCGCGCCGCCGGCGTCGCCCTGGGGGCCGCCCTGCGGGATGTTCTGCTCGACGGTGGCGGCCTTGTTGTCGGCCTGCTGCTGCGACTTCTGGCTTTCGCGCGTCACGCGGACGGAGCGCTCGACGCGCGATTCCGGATCGTAGACCGTCTCCTGGATCTGCTGGGTATCCATGTTGAGCGCCGCGGTGACGCTGGCGCGGAAATTTTCCATGCCGAGGAACGGCGCGAGCGCCTTCTCGATATTGTGCTCGACCTCGCCCTGCACGGTCTGCACGGCGGTCAGCGAGCGGTTGATCGCGCCGTTCTCGGCATCGTCGCCGGAGGCGAGCAACTGGCCGGCGGAATCGAGGATGGTGACGCCGTCGACTTCAAGGCCCGGAACGGAGGCGGCAACGAGGTGGCGGATCGCGGCGGCCGATTCGCGGCCGGCCTGCGCGCTCGCGCGGATCATGACGGAAGCGGTCGGCATCTGCTCGGCTTTGCGGAAATTGCCGCGCTCCGGCATGACGATGTGCACGCGGGCGGCGGCAATGCCGCGGATCTGCTGGATGGTGCGGGCGATCTCGCCTTCGAGGGCGCGAACGCGCGTCACCTCCTGCATGAAGGAGGTGAGGCCGAGGGAGCCGACCTTGTCGAAGAGTTCGTAGCCGGAATTGGCGCTGCTCGGCAGGCCGCGCTCGGCGAGATAGAGCCGCGCCTTGCCGGTCTGCCCGACCGGCACCTCGATGCTCGATCCGTCCGTGCCTGTGTTGAAATCGATATTGGCTTCGGCGAGCGCCAGGCTGATCTGGTTCACATCGGTCTTTTCCAGGCCGACATAGAGCGTCTCGTAAGCGGGCTTGTTGACCATGATCCCCGCGGCAAGCACGAGGCCGATCGAGACGACGGCGGCTCCCGCCAGCATCGCGAGTTTAGCCTGCCCCAGCAAAGCCAGGTTCTTGTAGACTTTCGTCAACTGTTCCAACAGATTCATTCTGTTCCCGCACGGACTAGTCGCCTCAAGCCCCGGCCAACATGCCGGCGCGATCAGACGCATTTTCAATCTCGTGGGACGGACCCGGCACATTTCCGCACGCGCCGGCCTGCCCCATGGAATACGCGGACCTAACTGATCCGGGCTGGAGACTAGACCGTGAAACTTGCGCGAGCATTTCGTTGCCGCGCGCGCGGCAAATGCGGCAAAACGCAAGACGGCGCCCCGAAGGCGCCGCCCAACAGACTGATCATATTGAAGAAACGGCTAGAAGGCCTCGAAATCGCCCGCCGCCTTGCCCAGCGGCTGGGAGTGGCCGTGGCGCATCCCGTTGCTCAGCGCCTTCTGCATGTCGGCAAGCTTCACCAGATTGAGCGCCGTCGTGACATCGACGATCCAGCTGTCGGGAATGCTTGCGGTAATGGTGTCGATGAACTCGGCGATCCCCCGCGTCTTCTGCACGGCGAGGTCGATGCCCTGGAGCACCATCATGCGCTCGGCCGCGTCCAGCACGGCATCGCCGTGAAGGCCGGCGAGCTGCGGCTCGATGCGCTCGATCAGGTAGGCGACATCGTGCAGTTCCGACACGATCCGCATCAGGACATCCGGAAGGGCTTCCTCCATGGCAGTGGCTGCACTCAGATACTCGGCTTGCATGGGTTACCCTCTTTACCCGTACGGGCCGGCGGACCTCAGGTCGCGACCGGCAGCGTACATACGCCTTTACTTCAGCTTCCTTAGGGGCGAGACGCCCGTTCAGAAGAATTCGATCGAGCTTTCGACGGGCTTGGCAACGGGTGCGGGCCGCTGCTCCAGTGCCACCGTCTTCTGCGTCTCGACGCCCGTCAGGGCATATTGCCGGGCCCGGCCGCTCGATGGCCAGTATTCCAGCTTGCGGCCGTGCTCGCCGCCGGTGCTCTCGCCGACGACCTTGATGCCTTCGTCCATCAGGAACTGCCGGGCGAAGCGTGCATTCTGCTCGCCGACATTGGAGAAGCGCGCGATCGTCCTGGCGCCGCCGAAGATCTTCGCCTCCAGCCGGTCGCGCCGCGCGCCCTGCTTCAGGAGGCCGTTGATAAGCAGTTCCATCAGATGCACGCCGTAGCGCGTGGCGTCCCCGCCCGAGGCCATGGCCTCGGCGGAGCCCGGCAGCAGGAAGTGATTCATGCCGCCGACGCCAACGACCGGGTCGCGCATGCAGGCGGCCACGCAAGACCCGAGAATGGTGGTGAGCACCACATTCGGGTCGTTGAGGACCTTGTATTCCCCCTGAATGACATGGACGCGGCGCGTCCCGGCGTCTGGCATCATTTCAATGCCCCGAATACGGCTTCGATGGCCGCCTTCATCTTTTCGATGGTGAACGGCTTGGCCAGAACGTTGTTCGCGCCCAGCGCCGCCGCCTTCTGCACCAGGGCGCGGTCGCCCTGCGCGGTCAGGATGATGAAGGCCGCCTTCTTGGTGTTCGGGTTCGAGCGCACCGCCTGGAGGAACTCGATCCCGTCCATCTTGGGCATGTTGAAGTCGGAGATGACGAGGTGGTGCGGCTGCTGGGACATGATGGCCATGCCCTGCGCGCCGTCGCCGGCCGCCGTGATCTGCTTGAAGCCAAGCTGCTGCAGGGCATCGCCCAGAAGCAGGCGGCTCGTCACCTGGTCGTCAACGATAAGGACTTTGATTTTTTCAGCGATAGACATTATTCGCTCCCTTCTCTACGGGCCGCAGTGATTTTCAAGATTTCCTCCCCGATGGAGGAGAGCGGAAACTGGTGTTCTACGGCGCCAAGCTCGAAAGCCACTCTCGGCATTCCATATACGACGCAGGTTTTTTCGTTCTGGCCGATGGTCCGCGCCCCTGCATGGCGCATTTTCAACAGGCCGCTTGCCCCGTCCCGGCCCATGCCGGTGAGGATGACGCCGACGGCGTTCCGGCCGGCAAGCTCGGCCACCGAATCGAACAGCACATCCACCGAGGGGCGATGGCCGTTGACCGGATCCCGTTCCACCAGCCGGCAGCAGGGCGCGTGCGGGTTGGCGATCTGAAGGTGACGCTCGCCGCCGGGCGCCAGGTAGATCTTGCCGATCTCGAGCCGCGCGCCGTCCGTCGCCTCCTGCACCACGGGCGCACAGAGCCGGTTCAGTCGGTCCGCGAAGCTCTTGGTGAAGGTCGGCGGCATGTGCTGCGTGATCACCGTCGGCGGGCAGTTGACCGGGAATTTCTGCAGGACCGCGATCAGCGCCTCCACGCCGCCCGTCGAGGCGCCGATGGCGATCACCCGGCGGCCGGGCTTGTAGGCGGCGGCCAAATTGACGTTGGCGGCGGTCGGCGCCAGCGGCGGCGCGTCCGTGCGGACCTGGCGGCGCTGCGCGCGGGCGGCGGCCTTGACCTTTTCGGCAAGGTCGCCGAACGGGCGGGCGTCGCCCGGCTGCGGCTTGCCGACGCAATCGAAGGCGCCGATCTCCAGCGCCATCAGCGAGGCCTCGGCGCCGCGATGGGTGAGCGTCGAGACCATGATGACCGGCATGGGCCTCAGCTTCATGATCTTGTCGAGGAATTCGAGCCCGTTCATGTTCGGCATCTCGATATCCAGCGTCACGACGTCCGGATTGAGCTGCTTGATCGCGTTGCGGGCCTCCATGGCGTCGCCGGCCTGGCCGATGACGTTGACCTCCGGGTCGGCATTCAGCACGGCCGTGATCAGGCCGCGCATGGTCGGCGAATCATCGACGACGAGTACGCGGGCGGGTGCCATCATGCGCTCCTCCTGTGCTTGCCGGTGTAGCGGTAGGTTGTGATGCCGATATTGTCGAACTGGTTCTTGGCCTCGCCCGAGACACGCTCGGAATGGCCGATATAGAGGTGACCGTTGTCGCCCAGCATGCCGGCGAAGCGCGACCAGATCTTCATCTGCGTCGGCTCGTCGAAATAGATGACGACGTTGCGGCAGAAGATGACGTCGAACGGCCCCCTGAACGGCCATTGCGCCATCAGGTTCAGTTCGTTGAAGGTGATGAGCCGCTTGACGCGGTCGTCGATCTGCCACTTCTGCCGCCCGCCCGCATCCACCTCGCGGAAGAACTGCTTGCGCATGGCCGGGTTGACCGTTTCGAGCGCATTGGCGTCGTAGGCGCCGGCGCGGGCGATGGCGAGAATCTTCGGGTCGATGTCCGTCGCAAGGATGCGGAAGTCGTAGTCCGCGGCGTTCGGCATCAGCGACAGCACGGTGAGCGCGATCGAATAGGGCTCCTGCCCGTCCGAGCAGGCGGCCGACCAGATGCGCACGCGGCCGCCGTTGCGGGCGCGTGCAAGCAGTTCCGGCAGGACCTCGCCCTTCAGGTGGTCGAAATGGTGGTTCTCGCGGAAGAAGCGGGTGAAGTTCGTCGTCAGGTGCGACAGCATCTCCTTGCGCGCCGACGCGCCGGCCGGGGAGGAAACGAGCGCGCAATATTCGCGAAACCCCTTCAGGCCGAGCTGGCGGATATGCTTCGACAGGCGCGAATAGACGAGCGAGGCCTTGGTCTCGTTGAGATAGATGCCGGCATCCGCATAGATCATCGCCGCAATCTCGGACAGGTCCTTGCGCGTCAGCGGATATTCGCCGCTCGCCAGGCACTCGTCGGGAGACTGCCGCGTATCGATGGCCGAGGAATAGGTCATGCGGCTTCGCTTTCGGTATGCGGGAACAGGGAGTCGAGTTCGATGAGGCAGATCATGCGGCCCTCGATGGCGAGGATACCGCGGGCATAGGCCTTCTCCACCTCGTTGGCGATGTCCGGCGTCGGCTGGATGTTCTCGTCCGTCACGGTCAGGATGTCGGAGACCGCATCCACCAGGAGGCCCACCACCTTCGGCCCGACCTGGGCGACGATGATGACATGGCGCACGGTCGGTTCGGCCGGCTTCATGCCGAGGCGCAGCGACAGGTCGACGATCGGTAGCACGGCACCGCGCAGGTTGATGACGCCCAGCACGTAGGAGGGCGCGTGCGGCATCGATGTCGCCGGGGTCCATCCACGGATCTCCCGGACCGACATGATGTTCACACAGAACTCCTGCTCGCCGATCCTGAAGGCGATCAGCTCTCGGCCGTGCGTGAGATTCTTTACCGCATACGTCGTCGTCATGGCGTCTTAACCGGTGGCAGCAAGCGAGATGTCTTGTCTGAGGGACTGGCCGCGCGAGGCGGCGACCACCGCATCGACGTCCAGGATGAGGGCGACGCGGCCGTCGCCGAGGATGGTCGCGGCGGCGATGCCGGGAACATGGGTGTAGTTCGCCTCCAGGCTCTTGATGACGACCTGGCGCTGGCCCTGGATGGCATCGACCATCAGGGCGCGCTGGCCGCCGCCTTCCGATTCGACGAGCAGCGCGACGCCCTCGATCGGATTGGCCTGGGTGGAGCGGAAGTTGAGGATCCGGCCGACATCCACCAGCGGGCAGAACGAATTGCGGATCGAGATGAGCCGCTGCGAGGCGCCGAAGGAATGAATGGCCGCAGCTTCCGGCTGCAGCGTCTCGACGATGGCCGTCAGCGGCACGACGAGCGTCTGGCCGGCGACCGTGACCACCATGCCGTCGAGGACGGCGAGCGTCAGCGGCAGGCTCATGGTGAAGACGGAGCCCTGGCCGGGCTTCGAGGAGATCGAGATGCGGCCGCCGAGCGCCTGGATGGAGCGCTTGACGACGTCCATGCCGACGCCGCGGCCGGACAGGTCCGACACCTTCTCGGCGGTCGAGAAGCCGGCGTGGAAGATCAGATTGTCGATTTCCTCGTCCGACAGGTTCGCGTCGGCCGCGATCAGGTCGTTGTCGATGGCCTTCTGGCGCACCCTCTCGCGGTTGATGCCGGCGCCGTCGTCGGCAAGCTCGATGACGATGCGGCCCGAGCGGTGCTTTGCCGTGAGGCGGACCGTGCCTTCCGGGTTCTTGCCGAGCGCTTCGCGCTTTTCCGGCATTTCGAGGCCGTGGTCGACCGCGTTGCGGATCATGTGCGTCAGCGGCTCGGCGAGCTTGTCGATGACGGTCTTGTCGACTTCGGTGTTCTCGCCTTCCGTGATGAGGCGAACCGACTTGCCGGTGATGTCGGCGATTTCGCGGACGGTGCGGGCCATGCGCTGGAAGACGGGCTTGACCGGCTGCGCGCGGATCGCCATCACCGAATCCTGGATCTCGCGGGTGAGCTGCTGCAGCTCCTCGAGGCCCATATTGATGGAGGACGTGCCGTTGGTGTCGTTCTCCACGACGCTCTGCGAGAGCATCGCCTGGTTGATGACGAGCTCGCCGACGAGGTTGATCAGGCGGTCGACGCGGTCGAGATCGACGCGGATCGTCTGGCCGGCGGCCTGGTTCGCCTGCGCGGCGCTGGCGGCCGAGGCGGCGGCCTTGGCGTTCTCGGCGGCGCGGCTGGCAGCCTGGGAGACCTTGGTGGCGGTTTCGGCGGCGGCGACGGCTGCGGCCGCGTCGCTTTCAATGGCGGCGGGTTCTTCCTCCGCGGCGGCCGAGCCGCCCTCGTCGAGGATCGACAGGTCGAACGGCACCGGCTGCATCGGCAGTTCCTCGTCGCCGGAAGCCTCGCCGACGATCTCGTCCTCGATGGTGCGGATGTCGAGGTCGCAATCCCACTCGGCGAATTCGAAGACGGAGCGCACGCCATCCTCGCCCTTGTCGGTCGTCACCGAGATCTTCCAGGAGAAATAGGCTTCTTCCGGGTTCATCTTGTCGAGCGGCGGCAGGCTGTCCATGTCGCAGTAGACGCTCATCTCGCCGAGGCGGGAGACGTCGCGCAGGAGAAGGACAGCCTCGTTGCCCTTGGCATAGAGGTCCTTCTTCGGCTTGAAGACGACCTGGCAGATCGGCACGTAGCGATCGGCCGGCTCGTCGTCGAAATCGCCGAAGGAGAAGGGGATCGGCTGGAAGCCTTCGTCGTTGACCGCCGGCTTCTCGACGACCGGAGCCGGCACTGCCGGCTTGGGCGCGGCGGCGGTCGGTTTCGGCGCGGGCGCTTCGGCGGCGGCCGGGGCCTCGCCATGGGCGAGCGCTTCCAGTTCGCGGATGAGGGTGCGACTGCGGGCCTCGTCGACGCTGCCGCCGTCGCGCGCCGCGTTGGTCAGGTCCGCCAGGACGTCGGCGGACTTCAGCATGACCTTCAGGACGTCCTGGGTGGGCTCCAGCTTGTTGGATCGAACGCAATCCAGTGTCGTCTCGAACACATGGGCGAAGGAGACGAGATCGTCGAGACCGAAGGCACCGGCACCGCCCTTGATCGAATGCACGGCGCGGAACACGGCATTGACCGTTTCCGGGTCGCGATCCCCGTCGTTCAGCTTCAAGAGACCGGATTCCAGTTCCGCGAGCTGCTCCTCGCACTCCTGGAAGAAGATCTCTTTGATTTCGTTCATATCCATCGGGAGTAATCCTGGACTAGTGATTTCAGGCGGTTACGCGCTCGATCGCATCGATCAGCTTGGTCGGATCGAAGGGCTTGACGATCCAGCCCGTCGCACCGGCCTGGCGGGCACGGTTCTTCTTTTCCGCATCGCTCTCGGTCGTCAGAACGAGGATCGGGATCGCCCGGTACTTCTCGTTGCGGCGCACGCCCTCGATGAAGCCGAAGCCGTCGAGGCGCGGCATGTTGATGTCCGTGACGATGACGTCGGGATTGGCGTTCTCCAGAACCTCCAGGCCCTCGACGCCGTCTTCGGCCTGGATGGTCTCGAAGCCCGCATTGTTGAGCGTCACCAGAAGCATGTTCCGGATCGTCCGGGAATCATCCACGGTCAGGACTTTTTTCTTCATTGCCTAGCCTCCTGTGCCAGCAAGTGATCAATGTTCACGCCGATAAGCTGCATTGTCTTCATGAAAGGGTCGGACACCTTGCCGAAGGTGAAGGGCTGCCTCTCCTCTTCCCAGCTCTTGGCGCCGGCCATCAGGACCTGGGCACAGAGCGCCCCCACCCGCTCGACCGCCGAAGCGTCGATGACGAGCGGATTGCCCTTGAGGCCCATGAGCTGCTGGTGCAGCGCCGTCGCCTCGTTGAGGTCGAGAACGGGGGCAAGGCTTAAACTTTTCTGAGCGGCTTTCTTGCTCGCCATTATCGTTTTCCTTGTTTGAAACAGTCTCTGCGTCTCATCGAAATCGCCGCTCCGCCGCCGGGAGTGGAGGGCGGATGACTTCCTTCCGAAATCCGGCTGCGCGCCGTCGAAAACCAGTGCCGTGGCCGTCTCGCCGCCATCTCAGCCCCCAAAACCGACGGCGCGGGCCGTCAGGAGTTCGAGGGGGAAGGCTTCGGCCCCGCTGCCCGCCGGCGCCGCGAGCGGTTGCGCGGAAGCAGTCCGTGCCGGGCGGCGGAGATCACGCTGCGCGGCAACGTGGAACTCTCGGATCGTGCGGCCGAGTTCGAGAATGACCGTGTGCAGGTCGCCGCCGGCTTCGCCGATGCGGCCGGCATCCGTGGCATCCGCTTCCAGCGCGCGGCCGGCGCGGCCTATGTCGGCGCTCACGCCGTCGAGCCCTTCGGCATCGACCGCACTCTCGCGCACGATGCCGGTGATGGCATCGTTGATGCCCTCGACCTGGCGCACGATATTGCCGATCGCGTCCTGGGTGCGGTGGACGTGCTCGACACCGGCCTCGACCTGCGCCTTGGTGCCCGTCACGAGCTGCTTGATCTCGCGCGCCGCATCCGCCGAACGCTGGGCGAGCGCGCGCACTTCCTGCGCGACGACGGCAAAACCACGGCCGCTGTCGCCGGCGCGGGCGGCCTCGATGCCGGCATTGAGCGCCAGAAGGTTCGTCTGGAAGGCGATCTCGTCGATCACGCCGATGATCTGGCCGATCTTCTCTGCCGAGGCCTCGATATCCGCCATGGCCGACATCGCTTCGCCGACGATGTTGCCGGAAAGCGCGACCGAGGCCTGCGTGGCGGCGGCAGCGGACTGCGTCTTGCGCGTCTCGCCGAGCGTCTGGCGCACACGCTCGACGATGGAGCCGAGCGCGTTGGCCGTCTCGATCAGGTTGGCGGACTGCTCGGCCGAGCGGGCCGAGAGCGCGCCGGCGCCGGAAGCGAGCGTGCCGACGAGGCGGTCGCTCTCGCTCGCCCGGTCGGCGGCGGAAGCGAGGCGGGACTGGATCTCGTCGAGCGCGCCGTTCAGCGTCTCGGCCATGTCGCGCCAGGCCTCGGGCATCTCGCCGGAAACGCGGGTGGAGAAATCGAGCTGCGACAGGCTGCGGATCGTCTCGCCGAAGACACGGTCGAGTTCGGCGCGGTCCTCGCGGCGCTGCTCGCCGAGCGCGCGGGCATGGGCATGGCGCAGTTCGTTGAAGCGCAGCGAGACGCCGATCTCGGCGTCGACCATCGCCGTGCGCAGGAAGGCGGAGACGAGGTCGGTCAGCTCCTGGCGGCGGGCTTTTCCCGCGCCGGGCAGGATGGATTTCGGCCAGTATTCCTCGATGAGGCCGGTGACGACCGTCTCCAGGACGACCGAATGGCCCGCGATGCGCCAGCGCGGATCGAGGCCCATCTGGCTTTCGCTGTCGGCGAGGACCTTGACGCGCTCGGCATAGAGGCCGTCGAACCGCGCGTCGGTAAGCACGCCCCAGTGGGAGCTCTGGAGGTCGTGCAGGCGGTCGATCTGGCGCTCGCTCTGGAAGTGGCGCGCGGCGTCGGGAAAGGTCTGGAAACGCTGGAAGAGGTCGCGCAGCGCCGTTTCGACATGCCGTTCGAGCGTCTGGCGGTGGCGGCGGAGCGTGTCGCCCTGGGCGCTTTCGACGCCGGCAAAGCGCAAACGGTCGCGCAGGCTGGTCGCCTGTCCCGTTCGTGCCTGTTCTGCCGGCATATCCTGCACCCGCATGCTCCCAAAGCCATGATGCCGGCCGCCCGGAAGGGCTGGCCGCGGAATTCTCGCATGGAGGGTGTGGCGCAAGCCGCGGCCAGCCGTCGATCCATGATCAAATTCGGTGAAACTCGAATACCGGCTCAACTCCGGTACGGCGGTTCGGCATCATGCCTGGGTGAGAAACGGCGAATTTCCCATTCCGACGTGTAGTCCCAATGTTTATGGTTAATTCCTTGCCTGAAGGTTAATGGTTCATGGCCTGCTTATGCCTTTGCTAAAATTAAAACAGCCCGACGTTGCGTCAGCCTCGCGCAAGCTCGCGCGCGCAAGGTAAGGCTATTGACTGGCAATGATGCCAGGAGGAACGGGCAATGATTGTTCTTGCACTGGGCGCAACGGTGATCGCGGCAGCGACGCTGGCCGCCATCTATCTGCTTCTCGACATCGACGCGGGGCGTACTCCGGCCAAGGCCCGGGTGTTCTAACCCGCCGCGACCAGCTTTCGCCAGCGTGCGGCATAGTCCGCCGCACCTTCGGGCAAGACCTCTTCCACCCAGACCAGGGCCGGCTCCGGCGCGCGCCCGGCGGCAAGGCACGCCGCGCCGACGCTCGTGCCCGTGGCACTGCCGCCGGCCAGCACCGGCCGCCCTGTCGCAACCCGCAGCATCGCCAGGAAGGCCCGGTTGGCGGCAAACGGTCCCTCGACGATCACGGGTCCGTCCGCGCCGATGAGATCGAGGCAGGTCGCCGTCATCAAGGCGAGGTGGAAGGCGATGACGGCCTGGGCCGCGTCCTCGCCCAGATCCTCCCGCGGCACGGTCCAGGCCGCCTTGCGGCCCGGGAACGGCCCCGATTCTTCCGGCAGCGAGGGCAGCAGCATGGCGCCGCGCGAAAACACCTCGGGAATAGCGGAGGCCGGCAGGTCGCCGGACCGGCCGCCGAGCACGGAAAAGGCCCGCCCGCCCATGAAGCGGGCGGACGGTACCGGATCGCCGAGCGCATTGACGTTGACCAGCGTGTCGCGCGCCTCGTCCAGCAGGACCGGTCGCCCGCCCATCGCCATGACGACGACCCATGTGCCGGTGGAGACGACGGCATAGGGCGCAGAGCGCGTCAGCACATAGGGCAGCAGCGAGGCATTGGAATCGTGGATGCCGCAGTGGACGGGCACGTCCGGCCGCAGCCCGGTCGCAGCCGCGACCTGCGGGAGGATAGGGCCGAGCACATCGCCGGCCTTGCGCACCGGCGGCATCAGGCGCGTCCAGCCCTGGCTTTCGACGAGGCTGGAGAAGTGGCCGCCGCGCGGCTCCCACAGGTCGGCATGGCAGCCGAGCGACGTCACCTCGCTGGCGGCGATGCCGGTGAGGCGGAAGGACCAGTATTGCGCATACATCAGCAGAAAGCGCGCCTTGCCGAACGCATCCGGAAAGCGCTTCGACTGCCAGTAGACCTGCAGCCCCGCATTGAGCCCCACCGGCAGGACGGGCGTGCCGCTGTCCTCGAAGCGCGGGCGGAGGGCGCGATAGTCCTCCGCAAGCGCCTGCGGCCCGTCATGCTCGTAGTCCAGCACCGGCAGCACGAGATCGCCGCCTTCGCCGACCAGAGCGGCGGTTGCGCCATGGGTGGTGATCGAGATGGCATCTATCGTGCGCTCGTGGTTCAGCGCCGCAAGGCTTTCCAGGATGAAGGCCCAGAGCTTTTCCGTATGGAAATGCGGATAGGGCGCGGCATTCACCACGCCGTTCGGCATGGTGCGGGCGGCGACCTCGCGGAAATCCTCGCTGTCGACGAGCACCACCTTGGCATTCGTCTTGCCGATATCGATGACGGCGATGGTCTTCATCGGTTCAGTCCATATGGAAGACGGTGACGAGCGGCACGGCGACGGGCTCGTTGTCCGGCTTCGTCTCCATGATATCGGCCATATGCGCCCACCAGCGCTGCATGACCGGATGGTTCGGCAGGTCCGCCATCGTATGATCGTCGCGCCGCCAGAGCACGCCGAAGAGCAGGTTCGTCTCCTCGTCGAGATGGATGGAATAGTCGGAGACGCCGGCCTCCTTCAAAAGCGCGGCAAGCTCCGGCCAGATCGCGTCGTGCCGCGCCGTGTATTCGGCTGCCATGCCGGGATTGAGCCGCATGCGGAAGGCGTATTTCTCCATGGCTCAACGGCTCCCGCGCAAACGCCGGTAGAGGATCGGCAGCGCGATGACGGAAATCAGGAGCAGGCCGATGAAGATCGACATGACGATGCCGGGCACGTTCAGGAGGCCAAAGCCGAAGGTGACCATGCCCATGATGAGCGCGGCCAGCACCACGCCGGGGATGGTGCCCGATCCGCCGAGAATGTTGACGCCGCCGAGCACGACCATCGTCACCACTTCCAGTTCCCAGCCGAGCGCAATGGAGGGGCGTGTCGAGCCGAGGCGGGCGGTGAGGCAGATCGAGGCGATCGCAGCCATCAGGCCGGTCAGCAGGAACAGCACGAATTTCACCCGGCCGACGCGGACGCCGGAAAAGAGCGCGGCCGTCTGGTTGTTGCCGATGGCGTAGACGGCGCGGCCGAAATTCGTCTTGTGCAGCACGACGCCGTAGACGACCGCCAGGCCCGCGAAGAGGCAGAATTCGAAGGAGAACACCCACCAGACATAGCCCTGCCCGAACCACGAAAAACTCGCGGGATAGCCCGTAAAAGCCTGGTCGCCGAGGATGACGAAGGAGAGGCCGCGGAAGAGGCTCATCGTACCGATGGTGACGACGATGGACGGCAGGCCGAGGCCGGTGACGAGCAGGCCGTTGAACGCGCCGCAGGCAAGGCCGGTGGAAAGCCCGATCAGGACCAGCGCCGGCGTATCGAAGCCGAGCTGCACGGCAAAGCCCATCACCGTCGACGTCAGCGCGATGATCGAGGCGACGGAGAGGTCGATCTCGCCCGAGATGATGACCAGCGCCATGGCAAAGGCGATCATCGCCTTCTCGGTGAAGTTGAACGTCGCGTCCGACAGGTTCCACGGATCGAGGAAATAGGGCGAGGCGAAGGAATTGACGAGGAAGATCGCCAGCGCCACGGCGACGAGCAGCGTCTCCCAGCTTTTCACCAGCCGGGTGCCGCGGCTTTCCAGCCTGTCGGGGATGTGGCGCGCGAGCGTCTGGGTCTCAGCCATGGGCCGCCTCCGCTTTCCTGAGGATCACCCGGCCCTTGCGCTTTTCGGCTCTGGCGTTCACGGCGACGGCGATGATGATCACCGTGCCCGAGATCGCCATCTGGGCGAAGGGCGAGATGTTGATGACGGGCAGCGCATTCTTGATGACGCCGAGGAAGAGCGCGCCGAGCACCGCGCCGCCGACCGAGCCGATGCCGCCGGCGATCGAGATGCCGCCGATGACGCAGGCCGCGATGATGTCGAGCTCGAAGCCGGCCGCGATGTCGACATAGGCGACCGCATAGCGCGAGACCCAGAGATAGCCGGAAAGGCCGGCGAGCGTGCCCGACAGGCAATAGGCCAGGAACCGCGTGCGGCCGACGTCGATGCCGGTATAGACCGCCGCGTGCGGATTGCCGCCGACGGCGAAGAAGGCGCGGCCGAGCGGCGTGCGGCGCATGACCACGACCATCAGCGCGATGATGACGAGCGACAGCCAGGAGAGCAGCGGGAAACCAAGGAACACGGTGCGCGGCAGCGCCTTGAAGGCGTCGCTCATCTGATGCGCGTTGATCCACGCGCCGCCGGAGAGCAGGAAGATCAGGCCGCGATAGATGGTGAGCGTGCCGAGCGTGACGACGATCGGCGGGATATCCAGCTTCCACACGAGAAGGCCGTTGATCGAGCCGAGAACGGCACCGAGCGCCATGACCGTGAGGAGGAGGAGCGGAACGGGCAGGTCGGGCATCGCCGCGTTGAGCATGGCCGCGACCATGCCCGACAGCGCGAGGTTGGCGGCCATCGACAGGTCGATGCAGCGCGTCAGGATGACGGCCATCTGGCCGAGCGCCAGGATGATCAGGATCGACGTGTCGTTGTAGACATTGGCAAGATTGCCGGGCGCCACGAAGGGCGGGAAGCGCAGGGCGATCAGCGCCACGAGCGCGATGATCGCCACGACCAGCAGCATTTCGCGGTTCTTGAGCAGGCGTTTCATCAGGCGGCCTCCTCGATGCCGGCGGCGGCGCGCACCAGTTTCTCGGCCGTCAGCTCCGCTCGCTCGAAGCGGCCGGCGATGCGGCCCTCGCGCATGACGATGACCCGGTCGGCCATGCCCATGATCTCGGGGATCTCCGAGGAGACCATGATGACGCTGAGGCCGGAGGCGGCAAGCTCGCTCATGAAGGCGTGCACGGCCGCCTTGGAGCCGATATCGATACCCTTGGTCGGCTCGTCCAGGATGATGACCTGGGGCCTTGTGGCCAGCCACTTGGCGATGACGACCTTCTGCTGGTTGCCGCCCGAGAGCGTGCCGACGTCCTGGTCGAGCGAGGCGGCGCGCAGATCGAGGCGCGCGGTGTATTCGCGCGCCAGGGCGAATTCCTCGGCCATGCGCAGGAAGCCCGAGCGCGAAGTGCGCGAGAGCGAGGGCAGCGTGACGTTCTGGAAGATCGGAAGGCCGATGATCGCGCCCTGCCGGCCGCGCTCCTCCGGCACATAGACGATGCCGGCGGCGATCGCCTCGGCGGGCGAGCGGATGACCTTGACCGCGCCGTGCAGCTTGACGGCACCGGCCGACGGCTTCGTGACGCCGATCAGCGCCTGCATGAATTCCGAGCGGCCCGCGCCGACGAGGCCGTAGAAACCGAGGATTTCGCCGCGGCGCAGCTCGAAATTGATATCCTCGAATTCCGTCGGATGGCGATAGCCGGAGACGGTAAGCACCGGCTCGCCGATCGCGGCCTCCTGCTTCGGGAAGACCTGGCCGACATCGCGGCCGACCATCTGGCGCACGAGATCGTCCTGCGTCGTCTCGGCGATCAGCCCCTCGCCCACCATGCGCCCGTCGCGGAAGACGGTGTAGCGGTCGGCGATGCGGAAGATCTCGTCGAACTTGTGCGAGATGAAGAGGATCGCCTTGCCGTCCGCCTTCAGCCGGTCGACCAGGTCGTAGAGCTCGTGGATTTCCTTGTGCGACAGCGCCGCCGTCGGCTCGTCCATGATGACGACGCGGGCGTCGATGGACAGCGCGCGGGCGATGGCGACGAGGTGCTTGCTGGCGATGCCGAGGTCGCGCAGGCGGATCGACGGATCGAGGTCGGCCCCGACGCGGGCGAGCAGCGCGCGGGCATCCGCGTTCATCCCCCGCCAGTCGATGAGGCCGAGGCCGGTGCGCGGGGCATGGCCGAGGAAGATGTTCTCGGCGACCGACAGTTCATCGAAGAGCACGGTTTCCTGGTGGATGGCGGTGACGCCGGCCTTCGCCGCCGCGTTGGCGGTCGGGAAATGGGTCTCCACGCCGTCGACGCGGATGGTGCCCTCGTCCGGCTGGTAGATGCCGGTGAGGATCTTCACCAGCGTCGACTTGCCGGCCCCGTTCTCGCCGACGAGCGCCGTCACCGAGCCCGGATAGAGCGCGAGCGAGACCTCGGCGAGCGCGCACACGCCGGGAAAGGATTTCGAGATCCCCTCAAGTGCGACGGCGGGCTTCATCCGCGATGTGGTCGTGTCCTGCAGCAAGTCTCGGTCCACCGGTTGGGTTTGTCGTGCTCGCTTACGAGCGAAGCGGGCGGAAGGGCCCCTCTCCTTGGCCCTCTCCCCGCAAGCGGGGAGAGGGAACAGAGGCGTTGCGGCAAATTCCCTTCTCCCCGTTCACGGGGAGAAGGTGGCCGGCAGGCCGGATGAGGGGCACATTCCGTTCAAACGCCGGATCAGAAGATCTTGGCGAATTCCTCGACATTCGAGGCATCGTAGACGAACGGGTCGGCCATCGCACCTTCGTTGTTGTCGTCGAGCTTGACGGTGCCCATGCGGCCCATCTTCAGTTCCGCGCCGGGCTTGGCTTCCGCGCCGCCGATCAGGTCGTAGGCGATCATGGTGGCGGAGTAGCCGAGGTCGATCGGGTTCCAGATCGCGAAGGACTTGGAGGCGCCCGACTTCACATGGCCGGCCATTTCGGACGGCAGGCCGAGGCCGGTGACGTTGATCTGGCCGACCTTGCCGGCATCCGTGACGGCCTGCGCGGCGGCGACGATGCCGACGGAGGTCGGCGCGATGATCGCCTTCAGGTTCGGATGCGACTGGATGAGGCCCTGCGTCTCGCGGTAGGACTTGTCGGCAAGGTCGTCGCCATAGACGGTGGCGACCACGTTGATGCCCTTGTAGTTGCCGAGCACCTTGTTCATCTCCTCGATCCAGACGTTCTGGTTGGTCGAGGTGGCGGTTGCCGACAGCACGGCGACGTCGCCGCCGTCCGGCAGGTTGTCGGCGGCGAGCTTGATGATCATGTTGCCGATCAGCGGGTTCGACGACGGGTTGAGGTGCATCGAGCGGCCTTCCGGCGCGACGCCCGAATCCCAGGAGATGACCTTGATGCCGCGGTCCATGGCCTTCTTGAGGGCCGGCACCAGGGCGTTGGTGTCATTGGCGGAGACGGCGATGGCGTCGACCTTCTGGGCGATCAGCGAGTTGATCACCTCGATCTGGCCTTCCGCGGTGGTCGTCGTCGGGCCGGTATAGATGACCTCGACGTCGCCCAGCTCCTTGGCGGCTTCCTGCGCGCCCTTGTTGGCCGCCTCGAAGAAGCCGATGCCGAGCGCCTTGACGACGAGGGCGATCTTCTTGGTTTCCGCCTGCGCGGTGGCCATCATCGCGACCGAGACGGCCGCGGTCACAAGCAATGTCTTCAGAATTTTCACGACTGTTTCCTCCCAGTGAAAATCAACCCGCCGGCCTCATGCCGGCGAAGATGCGTTCTGCGTTTTGGCGTCCATCTGAACGTTTGCGACGATCAGGTTGACGCCGGCCTCCTCCAGCATCGCGGCATCCCTGTCGCCGATGCCCGAATCCGTGATGACGGTTGCGATGCGCTTCAGCCCGCACAGGATGAGGCTGGAGCGCTTCCTGAATTTGGTGGAATCGACGAGCACGACGAGTTCGTCCGCCTGGTCGATCAGCTTCTGCTCCGCCTGGATGAGCAGCGGATCGGCCTCCATCAGGCCGAGCGGCCCGAGGCCCTGCGCGCCGATGAACATGCGGCGCGCATAGAAATTGCGCGTCACGTCGTTGTCGAAGGGGCTGAGCACGATGTTCTGCTCGCGGTAGATCGTGCCGCCGGACAGCATGATCGTGTTCTTCGAATGCTTCAGCAGGTGTTCGGCGATGTTGAACGAATTGGTGAAGACCTGCATGCGGCGGTTGGTCAGGAAATGCACCATCTGGAACGTGGTGGTGCCGCCGTTGATGATGATCGGGTCGCCGTCCTCGCAGAGCGCCACCGCCTCCTTCGCGATCGCCTGCTTCTGGCGGGTGTTCAGCGTCTCGTTGACCGTGAAGGGCCGGCCTGCGAGGCCGACGAATTGCGGCGGATGCAGCGCCTCCGCCCCGCCGCGCACCCGGCGCAGCTTCTTCTGCACATGCAACGCGGCGATATCGCGCCGGATCGTCGCCTCGGAACTGTCGGTCAGGTCCACCAGCTCGGGCACGGTGACGACCGGCTTCTCCTGAACGGCGGACAGAATGATCCGATGTCTTTCCTTCTCGTGCATGGCTCCTCCAGTGCGTGCAATGCTTCCATCCGGAACGCGCAATGTCAATCATGATCAATCATATTTTTTCATTGTGCAGCGCAATATGATCGTTTTTGATCGTTTATGATTGACATGCTCGCCGCTCTCATGTGATCTGGAAGCATGCCATTCAAGCGCGGCGACAGCCTTGCGCATGAGAAACACCGGGAGGAAATGCCGATGCTGGAGACGAACCAGGGCGCGCGCCTGACAAACCTTTGGGATGACGCCAGGGCGTCGGCAATGAACGAGGCGGAGCGGCTGCTTTATCGCTCCAACCTGCTCGGCTCCGACAAGCGCATCACCAATTACGGCGGCGGCAACACGTCGGCAAAGGTGATGGAGACGGACCCGCTCGGCGCGGGCGAGGTGGAGGTGCTCTGGGTGAAGGGCTCGGGCGGCGATGTCGGCACCATCAGGATGGACGGCTTCGCGACGCTCTACATGGACAAGCTCAACGCGCTGAAGGGTCTCTATCGCGGCCTCGATCATGAGGACGAGATGGTGGGCTACCTGCCTCACTGCACCTTCAACCTCAACCCGCGCGCGGCCTCCATCGACACGCCGCTGCACGCCTATGTCCCGAAGAAGCATGTCGACCACATGCATCCCGACGCGATCATCGCCATCGCCGCCGCGAAGAACTCCCGCGAACTGACGCAGAAGATCTTCGGCGACGACATCGGCTGGCTGCCCTGGAAGCGGCCGGGCTACGAACTGGGCCTGTGGCTGGAAAAGTTCTGCCTGGAGAACCCGAACGCCCGCGGCCTCATTCTGGAAAGCCACGGCCTCTTCACCTGGGGGGACACCGCCCGGGAATGCTACGAGACGACGATCGAGATCATCAACAAGGCGATCGCCTGGTTCGAGGAGAACAACACGGCGCCCGCCTTCGGCGGCGCGGTGAAGCCCGTGCTGCCTGCTGCCGAGCGCCGCGCGGTCGCCGAGAAACTGATGCCGGTCATCCGCGGCATGATCAGCAAGGATGAGAAGAAGGTCGGCCATTTCGACGACGGCAGCGCCGTGCTCGATTTCGTGACGTCGAAGAACCTCGCGCCGCTGGCGGCGCTCGGCACCAGTTGCCCCGACCATTTCCTGCGCACGAAGATCCGCCCGCTCGTCGTCGATTTCGATCCGGCCAATCCGGACGTCGACAAGACGCTTGCCGGCCTCGAAGACGCCGTGGCCGCCTACCGAGCCGACTATGCGGGCTATTACGAGCGCTGCAAGCGGGACAACAGCCCGGCCATGCGCGACCCGAACGCGGTCGTCTATCTCGTGCCCGGCGTCGGCATGATCACCTTCGCCAAGGACAAGGCGACGGCGCGTATTTCCGGCGAGTTCTATGTCAACGCCATCAATGTGATGCGCGGCGCTTCGGGCGTCTCCGACTATGTCGGCCTGCCGGAGCAGGAAGCCTTCGACATCGAATACTGGCTGCTGGAGGAGGCGAAGCTTCAGCGCATGCCGAAACCCAAGAGCCTTGCCGGCCGCATCGCGCTCGTCACGGGCGGGGCCGGCGGCATCGGCAAGGCGACGGCGGATCGGCTGATGGCGGAGGGCGCCTGCGTCGTGCTCGCCGATATCGACGAGGCCGCGCTCGCCGAAGCCGAGAGCGAGCTTGCCGGCCGCCACGGCAAGGACGTCGTGCGCTCGGTCGCCATGAACGTCACCGACGAGGCGCTGGTGGCCAGAAGCTTTGCCGATACGCTGGTAGAATTCGGCGGTCTCGACATTCTCGTCTCCAATGCGGGCCTTGCGTCCTCGGCTGTGATCGAGGACACGTCGCTGGAACTGTGGAACAAGAATATCGGCATCCTGGCGACCGGCTATTTCCTCGTCTCGCGCGAGGCCTTTCGCCTCTTCCGCCGGCAGAAGGCCGGCGGCAACGTCGTCTTCGTCGCCTCCAAGAACGGCCTTGCCGCCTCCCCCGGCGCCTCGGCCTATTGCACGGCGAAGGCCGCTGAAATCCACCTCGCGCGATGCCTGGCGCTGGAGGGCGCCTCGGAACAGATCCGCGTCAACGTGGTCAACCCGGACGCCGTGCTGCGCGGCTCGAAGATCTGGACCGGAGAGTGGAAAGAACAGCGCGCGGCCATCTACAAGACCGACACGAAAGGGCTGGAGGCGCTCTACCGCGAGCGCTCCATGCTGAAGCTCTCCGTCTTCCCGGAAGACATCGCCGAGGCGATCTACTTCCTCGCCTCCGACATGTCGGCGAAATCGACCGGCAACATCATCAATGTCGACGCGGGCAACGCCCAGTCCTTCACGCGCTGAGGAGGGTTCGATGACGATGATTTCCACGGATGTGATCGCGCGCGAGAACGACAGGCGCCTCGCCGACCTCAGAGGCGACTACAACCATCTCGGCGCGCAGCTTGCCCGCCGCGGCGTCGATATCGATGCGGTGAAGAAGAAGGTCGCCGCCTATGCGGTGGCCGTGCCCTCCTGGGGCGTCGGCACCGGCGGCACGCGCTTCGCCCGCTTTCCCGGCGAGGGCGAGCCGCGCAACATCTTCGACAAGCTGGAGGACTGCGCGGTCATCCAGGAGCTGACCCGCGCCACGCCGACCGTCTCCCTGCATATCCCTTGGGACAAGGTCTCCGACCTGAAAGAGCTGAAGGAACGGGGCGCCGCCCTCGGCCTCGGCTTCGACGCGATCAATTCCAACACCTTTTCCGACGCGCCGCAGCAGGAGCATTCCTACCGGTACGGCTCGCTCTCCCATGCGAATGCCGCGACGCGCCAGCAGGCGGTGGAGCACAATCTGGAATGCATCGCCATCGGCGATGCGCTCGGCTCCAAGGCGCTGACGGTGTGGATCGGCGACGGCACGAACTTTCCGGGGCAGGCGAACTTCACGAAAAGCTTCGAGCGCTACCTCGACGCGATGAAGGCCATCTACAAGGAATTGCCCGAGGACTGGCGGCTCTTCACCGAGCACAAGATGTACGAGCCGGCCTTCTATTCGACGGTCGTGCAGGACTGGGGCAGCAATTACCTGATCGCCCAGGAACTCGGCCCAAAGGCCTATTGCCTCGTCGATCTCGGCCACCATGCGCCGAACGTCAATATCGAGATGATCGTCGCCCGGCTCATCCAGTTCAAGAAGCTCGGCGGCTTCCATTTCAACGATTCGAAATATGGCGACGACGACCTCGACACCGGCTCGATCGACCCCTACCGGCTCTTCCTCGTCTTCAACGAACTGGTGGACGCCGAGACGCGCAAGGCCGAGGGTTTTGCCCCTGCGCACATGCTCGACCAGAGCCATAACGTCACCGACCCGATCGAGAGCCTGATGCGCAGCGCAACGGAAGTCTGCCGCGCCTATGCGCAGGGGCTGATCGTCGATCGCACGGCGCTTGCCGGCTATCAGGAGACGAACGACGCGCTGATGGCTTCCGAGGCTTTGAAGGCCGGCTTCCGCACCGATGTCGAGCCGATCCTCGCCATGGCGCGGCTGGAGACGGGCGGGGCGATCGATCCGGTCGCGACCTACCGCACGGCGGGCTACCGGGCGAAGGTGGCGGCGGAACGCCCGGCGGTGGCGAGCGGCGGCGGAGGCATCGTCTGACGCGGGACAAGAGAACTCTTCAAATCCTCTTGCTTTCCGGAAAACGGCTGCCAGATTGGACGATGACAGAATGAGACTGTCGAAGGGAGCATCGTATGGGCATTGAAAGCATTCTCGTTTTCCTCATCGTCGGCGCCGTTGCGGGCTGGCTTGCCGGGCTGATCGTTTCAGGCTTCGGCTTCGGCCTGATCGGCAACATCGTCGTCGGCATCGTCGGCGCCTTCATCGCCGGCTACCTCTTTCCGGCCATCGGCATCAGCCTCGGCAGCGGCATCATCGCCGCGATCATCCATTCCACGATCGGCGCGGTGATCCTGCTCGTGCTCATCAAGGTCATCAAGCGCGCCTGACCGCACGCCTGGAAACTTGAAGGCCGTGGCGGTTCCCCGCCACGGCCTTTTCATTTCAGTTGACGCTGACCGGCCTGGAGCGCATGCGCGAGACCGTCTCGCGCTCGGCCCGCTTGCAGCGCATCGGCGGCAGGCCGCGGTCCATCAGCGCCATGTCCTCCAGCACCATATCGCCCATCTTCTTGAAGGCGCTGTCGAGCGCGCCCGCGCGATGGGCCGAGCGGATGAAACCTTTCAGCCGGCGCACCGGATGGTCCGCCGACAACGGCTCCTCAGGATAGACATCGCTTGCCGCAACGATGTGGCCGGCCTCGACCGCCGCCATCAGCGCGGGGAAATCGACGACATCCGCCCGGCTGAGCAGGATGAAAGCCGCGCCTTTGCGCATTGCGGCGAAAGCTTCGGCCCCGAGGAAGCCCCTGTTCTCGCTCGTCACCGAGGCGACGACGAAGACGAAGTCGCTCATCCCCAGCACTTCGGACAGCGCGGCCGGCTCGACGCCCGCCTCCCGCAGCATCGAGGGCGGCAGCCAGGGATCGAAGACGCGGATTTTCGCGCGGAAACCCGAGAGCACGCGGTTCAGCGCCCGCCCGAGATCGCCGAAACCGACGATGCCGACCTCGGAGCCGGAGAGGAGGCGCGCGGAGCGGTTGCCCTCCCCGCCCCACAGTTCCGTCCCCTCGCGAAAGGCGACGTCGGCGTCGATTACGCCGCGGGCAAGGTTCAGCGCCATGGCGAGGCCGAGTTCGGCCACCGGCTCGGCGAAGACCTGGCCGGTCGTCACGACATGGACGCCGCGTTCGAACAGCACCTCGTAGGGCATGTTGTCGAGGAGATTGCTCTCGACATTGAGGATCGCCCGCAGGTTCGCCATGCGCGCCAGCGTCCCGGCGGAGAGCGGCGGCTGGCCGATGATGTAGCGCGCCTCGCCGAGCACCGCGTCGCTGAGCCCCGCTATGTTTTCCGGATCGGCCTCGACGAGGCGATAGGTCCGGCGCAGTTCGGCCTCCGCCGCGGGGGTGAAGATGAGGTCCAGCGTGCGCGGTTCGGGCGCGCTGATCACCAGCGGCAGGCTTTCGTCGGTCATGGCTCCTCCGGATGCAGGGCCCGGCCGGAACGGCCGGGAAGGAAACGGCGCGCTACCAGTCGTAGCCGCGCAGGCTGCGTTCGCGCGACAGCGGCAGGTAGCTGCCGCTCGACGTCACCCCGCCCTGCCTGCAACTGTAGACCGTGTGGCCCCACTGCCGCTTCGTGCTGTTTTCCGGTGGCGGGATATAGCGCGACTCGCACGTCACCGGGTCTTCGGCTTCGTGCTCCTGCGTCGTCACGACGCCCGGCAGGTCGTGAAAAACCTGCGCGCCGGCGGCGGGCGCGAACAGCAGGCCGGCAAGCGCGGCAAGGATCAATCGCTTCGTCATTTTATCTCCCGGCCCCCGGGCCGGTCCTTCGCAATCCATAAAGAAGTACCGCAGCCGGGAAACATGCGCTATAGGCCAGCGGAGACAGAGATAGCTTAGATGGGGTTTTTCATGGCAAGTGCAATCCGGTATCACGAAGGTGACATTCCGGCGCCAGATGCGGCCCGCTACACCGGCGCGATCGCCATCGACACCGAAACGCTCGGCCTCATCCCGCGCCGCGACCGGCTCTGCGTCGTGCAGCTTTCGCCGGGCGACGGCACCGCCGACGTCATCCGCATCGCCGCCGGGCAGAAGCAGGCGCCGAACCTTGTCGCCATGCTGGAAGATCCCGCCCGCCAGAAGATCTTCCACTACGGCCGCTTCGACATCGCCGTGCTGTTCCACACCTTCGGCGTCACCACGCAACCCGTCTTCTGCACCAAGATCGCCTCGCGCCTGACGCGGACCTATACCGACCGGCACGGCCTGAAGGACAACCTGAAGGAAATGCTGGAAGTCGACATTTCCAAGCAGCAGCAATCCTCCGACTGGGCGGCCGAGAAGCTCTCGCCCGCGCAACTCGAATATGCCGCCTCGGACGTGCTCCATCTCCATGCCCTGCGCGACAAGCTGATGGCGCGCCTTACGCGCGACGGCCGGCTGGCGCATGCGGAAGCCTGCTTCACCTTCCTGCCGACGCGCGCCAAGCTCGACCTTCTCGGCTGGGAGGAAACCGACATCTTCGCCCACAGCTGAGCCGTCCCTTGCGGCATTCATCCAGCCCGGACCTGCTCCATAGGCCGGCCGCAGCCGCCCGATACCCCCGAAATCCGGCAGGCGCAGGCTTAACGCGCGGTTAATCCCCTGCGGCCTATTCTCTCCGGCGAGACCGGAGGTTGCCATGTTGACACCCCTGCAGAGCGCGCAGTCCACCGCCGCCGTCTCGGCGATGCAGTCGATCGTCGAAACGCTGGAGGAGCGCCGCCGCGAGGAGGCCGAGAAGGCCAGCGGACGACCGAAGGACGACGCCCGGAAACAGGCGCCCCTGCGCTCGGACGACACGGCGCGACAGGCCAATGCGCGTATCAACGAGCATTTCTTCGGCAGCAATGCCCGCGGCGGGGAAACGCTCGCCAAGCTGATCTCCCGCGTCAGCGACATGCTCGGCATCGTGCAGCAGGACGGCGAGGGCGCCCGCGCCTTCGCGCAGCGCCTTTCCGACCGGCTGACCCTCATCGGCCAGGCCACCCTTCCCACAAAGGGCAGCGCGCTCGGCGTCACTCTTGAGGGCCTCGGCACCACGCTCACCGCCGTCAGGCAGGCGATGGCCGGTCCGTCGGACGATGCGACGGCCAACCTTGTCGCCCGCCTTGCGCTTGCCGCCGGCGTGACGCAGGGCGAAGCCGAAGCGGATGGCGACTTCGAGCAGCGCCTTTCCGGCATGCTGACGCGCCTTCGCGGCGAACTGCCGGAAGACGTGGCGACGCTGGAGAAGAAGTCCGGCCTTGCCGATCTCGGCCTCAAGGCGACCGACCTCGTCGCGGCGATCCGCAATCCCTACGGCACGGAAGCCGCGCGGGTGAAGGACGCGCTTGCCGAAAAGGCCGCGGACGAGAAGGCACTGACACCCGAGATGCGCAAGGTGCTCGCCCGTCTGGAGGACGCGGCGGATCCGAAGACCATCGAGGAACTGAAGCTCGACCGGACCCGGCGCGACCCGACCCGCATCGAGGATGCGGAAACGCGCCAGGAGCGCGAGGAGACGATCCGCTCGCTGGAAGCCGGCGAGAAGCTGGAGGACGTGCAGGACCTCCAGGAGGCCGTCGGCCACGCCCATGCCGAGGCGGCCAAGGGCAGGCGGGAGGACGAGCCGGCCGCCGCCGCGCTCGACACGATCCAGTTGCTCGCCGCCGGCGTCGAGACGACCGAGCTTGCCGACAAGGACCCGGCCAAGGCGGACGGGGCGGGCGACACCGGCGAAATCCCGGCGGAAACCACGAGCGAAGCCGTCCGCAACCTCGATGCGGCCGGCGTGCGAGAACAGGAGGAGCGCGAAGCGGCGCGCAAGGAGGTCTTCGCGCTGCGCGTCGACGACAACGGCATCTACGATCTCATCACGCGCCAGCTCGTCGCCCTTTAGTTTCAGGCCTTGCGCCGCACGATGCCGAGCCGGGCGATGACTTCCGGCGGAATGCCGTAGCGGCGGATGGCGTCCTTCTGGCTGCGCAGGCCGCACATTTCCCGCTGGATGAAGAAGGCCCAGACCTTGTCGGCCGCCTCGTTGAGAAGGTCTTCGCGCTCCGCCTCGCCGCAACCGGCGGCAAGGCGCCCGGCCAAAAGCGCCAGCGCCTTTTCCACCTTCAGCCCGTGCCGGCCGAGCGCATCCGCCCGCTCGGCCATCAGCTCGTATTCGAGAATGTTCAGCCCCGTGTCCCTGCTGAAGGAGGGGGCGAGCGCCTGCGGCGGGCGAACCGTCATCTTTCGTCTCCAGTCATGGACACAAGATGGCGCGGCGCGGGCCTTGCGGCAAGACCTCAGGCGGCGCGGGCGCGCACGGCGTCGAAGGTCCAGTCGACGAGGAGGTTTCCATCGCGCCAGACGGGCCGCATGAGGTTTTCGCGGCCGGCGAGCTGGTCGATGCGCGCGGCTTCTAGGCCGCCTGCGCCCGCCACCACGGCCTGGCGTCCGGCCTTCGAGGCCTTGAGGTTCATCGTCGCCGGGCGCTTGTAGACGTCGTGCCAGGCGCCGTCGGCATCCTGCCGGGCATTCGCCTTCATGGCGAAGGAATAGGTGTCGCGGTTGACCTTCTGCAGGAGCCCCGCCCCCATGCCGAAGGCGATGTTCTCCGCGGAAAAGCCGAAGGCCTCCAGTCGGCCGAGGATGAGCCCGATATCGGCGGGCGAGATGCCGTCGCCCTGGATGACGCGCACGCTGTCGTCCAACACCTTGTAGCCCTTGGCGTTGAGGTGCGTGCCGAAGGCATAGGCGAGCTGGCGCACGACCTGGACGGGCGTTTCCACCGGATCGCCGCTGTCCGGCCTGACGACGAGCGTGCCGCCGGCAGCCTGCACCCGGTCCTTCAGTTGCTTGCCCCAGATCTCCGTGACGGCGTTGTTGATGTCGTAGCTGTCGGAGACGACCGCATAGAGGCCCTTGTCGCCGAACCGGTCGATCATGTTGCCGTAGGCCTCGGCCTCGTGCTCCTGGCCCCAGGCGGTCATGGTCGAGTGCTCGGAGGCGGGTATGGAGAAGCCGGCCATCTCGGCGCCGTAGTAGCGGCGCGCGAACAGCACGCCGCTCACCGTGTCCGTGCCCATGAAATTGACGAGATGCGCCGCCCCGCCGATGCCCGCCTGCTCGAAACTCGTCGTCCCCCGCGCGCCGAAATCGTGCAGGCGGAAGGGGAGAACGGCGGCCGGGTCCTCGCAGGTCTTCTCCAGGATCGGCCTGATGATCTCTCTCACCTTGCGCGAATTGGAGGCGACCGTCGACGGATACCAGATGGCGCGCAGCAACGCGGTCTCGATATAGGAGGTCAGCCAGTGGCATTCGGGATCGGTGTTGACCACCTGCGCGACCGGCACGCCGCGGCGCACCAGCGTGCCCTCGGGCAGCGCCTCGATAAGCAGCGGCAGGAAACCGCCGTGCTTCCTGACGACATGCGTCCAGCCCGCACGGTTGAACGGCAGGCCGTGCGCCGTGACGATGCCTTCGGCCTCGTCCACATCCGCCATCGTCACCGGTTTCGACAGATATTGCTTGAGGAACATCTGGAGGCCGAAGAACAGCACTTCCGCCTGTTCCGAATGGCCGCGCGCCTCGACATAGGAGGAGATGGCACGGGTTTGCGGCGGATATTGCAGGTAGTGGCTGAACTTGTAGCTGTCGGTGTTGAGGATGAGGTTGTCGAGGTTCATCGGGGATCTCCGCCGCATCCGCGGCCGGTGAGCGAGGGCGGCGCAACGGTGCCGCGAAGATTTACGCGAGCTGAGCATAAGGGGCAAGGGCCGCCGTTCGGGACAAGCTGCGAAGCCGCGCCCGCACGCATTAACAACTCGTTAACCATAAAATGCCAATTGTAATCCGTGGAAAGTTGTTCGGCGTTTCGGGCTCGCCCATCCGGCACAGTCGCGTGGTTCCGTGCCTGCCGGACTGCCCGTCGCCTCCCTCGTACCTGCCCGGTTCGCCCGGGCCGAAAGCGCAACCACTCGCAGCGTCGCGCATGATGCGCCATCAGACGAACGATGGAACATTGGCAGGCCTTGCGATGCGGACGGCATCGGCGGAAAGAGCAGGAGGCAGGCATGCTGCCGCGTTTGGCAACGACGACCGATACCGCGCAGCCCTCCCTCGCCGTTCCGGCGGGCGCATCGATCGAGGCCGCAGCCAGGCCGCAGCTTTCCGCCGCCGCCCTTGCCAACCTCAGGGCCGAGGTGCTGCTGCGCCTCATCGAGACCCTTCTCAAGCACATGCCGCGCACCGGCGAAGCAAACCCGGGCCGTGACCTCCTGGAAACGGTGCTGGCCGTGCTGAAGACCCTGCCCGGCCGCGAGGGCGAGGGCGGCCGCAAGCTCGCCGACCTACTCGCCAGGTTGCCGCCGGAGCTTCGTCCACGCGTCGAAAAGCTGATCGGTACGGTGCTGTCCTCCATGCCGACGCGCAGCCTCGTCGCCGTGGTGCGCGATCCGAACGGGCCGCAGGCGCAGAAGCTCGCCACCTTTCTTTCGGCGAGCCTCAAGGCCGATACGCCCGCCGCCCTGCGCCCGGAAGGCCAGTCGAAGCCGCTCGGCCTCGATGCCCGGCAGCTCGCCGCCGTCGGCCGCCACAGCCCGCAGCAGGCCGACCAGCCGCTCCAGCTTGCCGGCGATGCCCGCACCCTGCAAACCATGCTGAAGCGCATCTTCGATTTCGACGGCGGCAGACCGCATCCGGCGACCGCCCGGGCGCCTGAAACGGTCACCGCCCGGCTGGAGCTTGCCGTGCCCAACCGGCTGCCCGCCGCAGAAAACGCCACGCAGCCCAGCGGCCGGCCCGTATCTGCTCCCGCCGCCGCGACCGGCAACCCGCAGCCCCTCGAGGCCGGGGAACTCGCGATCCGTCGCACGGACGGCGGCGTGGAAAACGAGAGCGCAACGCCGGGCGTGAAGCGGGAAGACGTTCCGGTAAGGGCGCAGCTCGCCAATATGGCGGGACAGGCGCTCGCCCGCAGCGTGCTGCAGGCCGTCGCCCGCGACCTCGCCCCGGCCCTCCTGATGCCGGCCGTCGCACAGCTCCTGGCGAACCTGACGCCCGAAGAGGCGAATTTCATCCGCTCCCTGCTGGAACGCCCGTTCGACCCCGCGGGCGAAGCCGGTCCCGCCCACCTTGCGGTGGGCGACGGCGAACCGGCAGAGGGCGCGCCGGAGGCCGGCAGGGCCCGCGCCGCGACGACGCCGACGACATCCGCCTTGCCGGTACAGGCCGCGGAGCCGGACGATATCCTGCCGATGCCGCAGGCCCGCGAGGCGCTGCAGGCCCTCCAGGCGGCGCTGGCCGACGCGACGCCGGAAAGGCTGCTTTCGACGCCCCTCCTGCGCGAGGGCATACCGCTCGCCTTCGTGCCCTACCTGCCGGCCGAGGAGGACCTCGACTGGGCGGATGGCCGCGAACGGGAGGACGAGGACGAGACGGCGCACGAGGACGGCGGCGAGGGGGAAGACTCCGGCGGCGAGGCGGGCGAGGACGCGCCCCTCGAAGCGCCCGGCGAAGAGCCCGAAGCGGCCGACATGGAAAGGCGCCGCGAAAAGACCGCCGAGATGGTCGGCGTCATCGAACCGGGCCTCGCCTTCTATCAGAAGCTCGGCGACTACTGGACCTGACCGACCCCAAAGAAAAACCCGCGGAGATCGCTCTCCGCGGGTTTTTCATGTCGAGATAAGCGACAAGCTTATTCGGCGTTGTTGCGGTTCTTCAGAGCCGCGCCGAGGATGTCGCCGAGCGAAGCGCCCGAGTCGGACGAACCGAACTGTGCGACGGCTTCCTTCTCTTCGGCGATTTCCAGAGCCTTGATCGAAAGCTGGATCTTGCGATCCTTCTTCAAGAAGTTCAGGACGCGGGCATCGACCGTCTGGCCGACCTGGAAACGCTCCGGACGCTGCTCGTCACGGTCGCGCGACAGGTCGCCGCGGCGGATGAACGCCGTGATGTCCTCGTGGTTGACGAGCTTCACTTCGATGCCGCCATCGTTGATCGCGATGACTTCGGCCGAAACGACGGCGTTCTTGCGCAGGTCGCCGGACGCGGCAGCGTCGCCGACCGAATCACGGCCGAGCTGCTTGATGCCGAGCGAGATGCGCTCCTTGTCGACGTCCACATCCAGAACGACAGCCTTGACGACGTCGCCCTTGTTGAACTCCTCGATGACCTGCTCGCCCGGACGGTTCCAGTCGAGATCGGACAGGTGCACCATGCCGTCCACGTCGCCGTCGAGGCCGATGAACAGGCCGAATTCGGTCTTGTTCTTGACTTCGCCTTCGACTTCCGTGCCGGCCGGGTGGCTGTGCGCGAAGGCCTGCCACGGGTTCTCGAGGGTCTGCTTGAGACCGAGCGAGATGCGGCGCTTCGTCGGGTCGACTTCGAGAACGACCACGTCGACTTCCTGGCTCGTGGACAGGATCTTGCCGGGGTGAACGTTCTTCTTCGTCCAGGACATTTCCGAGATGTGGATCAGGCCTTCGATGCCCGGCTCCAGCTCGACGAACGCACCGTAGTCGGTGATGTTCGTGACCGTACCGGAGATCTTCTTGCCGGTCGGGTACTTGGTGCCGATGCCATCCCACGGATCCGACTCGAGCTGCTTCATGCCGAGCGAGATACGGTGGGTTTCTTGGTTGATGCGGATGATCTGTACCTTGACCTGCTGGCCGATGGACAGGATTTCCGACGGATGGTTGACGCGGCGCCAGGCCATGTCGGTGACGTGCAGCAGGCCGTCGATACCGCCGAGGTCGACGAACGCACCGTAATCGGTGATGTTCTTGACGACGCCGTCGACGACCTGGCCTTCTTCGAGGTTCTGGACGATTTCAGAACGCTGCTCGGCGCGCGACTCTTCAAGAACCGTGCGGCGCGAAACGACGATGTTGCCGCGGCGCTTGTCCATCTTGAGGATTTCGAAGGGCTGCGGGTTGTGCATGAGCGGGGTGACGTCGCGGATCGGACGGATGTCGACCTGCGAACGCGGCAGGAAGGCGACGGCGCCGTCGAGATCGACGGTGAAGCCACCCTTGACCTGGTTGAAGATGACGCCTTCGACGCGCTCGCCGGCTTCGAACTTGACTTCGAGCTTGGCCCAACTCTCTTCGCGGCGAGCCTTTTCGCGCGAAAGAACAGCTTCGCCAAGCGCGTTTTCGATGCGCTCGACATAGACTTCGACTTCATCGCCGACCTTCAGCGTGCCGTCCTTCGACTTCGCGCCGAATTCCTTCAGCGGAACGCGACCCTCGACCTTGAGGCCGACGTCGACGATGGCGACGTCCTTCTCGATGGCCGTAACGATACCCTTGGCAACATAGCCTTCGGCGAGATCGTTGGTGGCAAAGGATTCCTGCAGAAGGGCAGCGAAATCTTCGCGCGTGGGGTTTGCTTGAGACATTGAAACTCCTGGTGTGCCGATGGGCACGGGCGCCGGGGGTTAGCGTTGATGAGGAACGAGGCGCTCTCCGCTGCCCATGAGGCAGCAAATCCGGCGCGGGGACAGGCCTTGTTCTAGTGCTTAAGCGCGGCGTCGATGATCGACCGTGCCGCGGAAAACGCCGCCTCTATACCCATTTCGGAGGTATCTAGCAAGTGCGCATCGTCGGCGGGCTTCAGCGGGCTGTCCGCCCGGCCCATGTCGCGTTCGTCGCGGCGGCGGATGTCGTCGAGAATCGTCTCGAAATCGGCCACACCCCCGCTGCCGAGGATTTCATCGTAGCGGCGCCTGGCGCGCACCTCCGGCGATGCCGTGACGTAGAGCTTGACCGCCGCATCCGGGCAGACCACCGTGCCGATGTCGCGCCCGTCGAGCACCGTGCCCGGCTCGCGCGCTGCAAAGCCGCGCTGCGCCTCGACCAGCGCCCGGCGCACAGACGGCATGACCGCGATCTTCGAGGCAGCCTCGCCGATCGCATGGGCCGAGAGCACCGCCCGGTCGAGCCCGCCGAGGTCGAGGGTGCGCGCCACATCGGCCGCCACCGCCTCGTCGTCGAGCGGCAGGCCGCGATCGAGGAGCGCCTTGGCGGTCGCGCGGTAGGTCAGGCCCGTATCGAGATGATGAAAGCCATATTCCTGCGCGATGCGGCGCGACAGCGTACCCTTGCCCGCGGCAGCCGGGCCGTCGATGGCGATCGTCTTCATTTCGCACCCATGCGTCACCAACTTTTCACAAAAGCTGTTACCGGAAGACAAGGCGCGATGCCAAGCGGCAAGGCGTCTTCCAACCTCACGCGCTAAGGTCGATCCTCGCGCCCAACCCCGCCATCAGGTCCATGAACTCGGGGAAGCTCGTGGCGATCATCGTCGCGTCGTCCACCGTGACCGGGTTTTCCGAGACAAGCCCCATGACGAGGAAGCTCATGGCGATGCGGTGGTCGAGATGGGTGGCGACGGCGGCGCCCGCGGCATTGCCGAGGCCCTTGCCGTCCGGACGGCCGCGCACGACGAGCGAGGCTTCGCCCTCGTCGCAATCGACGCCGTTAAGCTTGAGGCCGACCGCGACGGCCGAGAGGCGGTCGCTTTCCTTGACGCGCAGTTCTTCCAGGCCGTTCATGACCGTCGTGCCGTCCGCGAAGGCCGCCGCGACGGCGAGAACCGGATATTCGTCGATCATCGACGGCGCGCGGTCTTCAGGCACTGTCACGCCCTTGAGCGTGGAGGAACGGACGCGCAGGTCCGCCACGTCCTCGCCGCCGGCAAGGCGAGGGTTCAGCACCTCGATATCGGCGCCCATCTCCTGCAACGTCAGGATGAGGCCGGTGCGGGTCGGGTTCATCAGCACGTTGAGGATGGTGATGTCGGAGCCCGGCACGAGCAGCGCGGCGACCAGCGGGAAGGCCGTCGAGGACGGATCGCCCGGCACGTCGATGACCTGGCCGGTGAGTTTTCCGCGGCCCTCGAGGCGGATCGTGCGCACGCCGTCCGCATCCGTCTCGACGGTGAGGTTGGCACCGAAACCCTGCAGCATCTTTTCCGTATGGTCGCGCGTCATGATCGGCTCGATGACGGTGGTGATGCCGGGCGTGTTGAGCCCGGCAAGCAGCACGGCGGACTTCACCTGCGCGGAGGCCATCGGCACGCGGTAGGTGATCGGCGTCGGCGTTTTCGGGCCGCGCAGCGTCACCGGCAGGCGGTCGCCCTCGGCCGAGGTCACCTGCACGCCCATTTCGCGCAGCGGGTTCAGCACGCGGCCCATCGGGCGCTTGGTGAGCGAGGCGTCGCCGATGAAGGTCGAGTCGAAATCATACACACCGACAAGGCCCATGGTCAGGCGGCAGCCGGTGCCGGCATTGCCGAAGTCGAGCGGCGCCTCGGGCGCGAGCAGCGCGCCGTTGCCGACGCCGTTGATGATCCAGGCGTCGCCCTCTTTCCGGATCTTCGCGCCCATGGCCTGCATGGCCTTGCCCGTGTTGATCACGTCCTCGCCTTCCAGCAGGCCGGTGATGCGCGTCTCGCCGCTGGCAAGGCCGCCGAACATGAAGGAGCGGTGGGAAATCGACTTGTCGCCGGGGATGCGGACGGTCCCGGACAGGCCGGAGGATTTACGGGCGGTTGCGGGCCGGCTGCTTGCGCCGTGCGACATGGTCGTCTTCCTTATATACATCCACGGCTCCCCGGAGAGGATCGCCCGGGAAGAACGCGGGCTTGCTATCACAAACGATTTGAAGCGTCATCATCCCGTCGAAAAACATTCGTCGCGGTATTTCCCTGCGGGCCGTTCAAAGCAGGGGCCGAAGTTGGGCCTAAAGTTAGGCTTTGACAGGCCTGCCCAAGACGATTAAGGGGACCCGCTAATCATTTTACCGTTCAACGCGCCGGAACCCCCGGCCCCGCCGGAAACATACGGCACAAAGAAGGCTTTGATTGTGGCAAAAGCGGAACTCGGAACCAAACGCATCGATCCGGAAACCGGCCGGAAATTCTACGACCTGAACCGCGATCCGATCGTCTCCCCCTACACGGGCAAGTCCTATCCGCTGTCCTTCTTCGAGGAGACGTCGGCGGCTGCAGTTCTGGAGAAGGATGAGGACGAGGACGTCAACGAAGTCGATACCGAGAACACGGAAGTCGAACTCGTCTCGCTGGAGGATGCCGACGAGGACGCAGCGGGCGGCGACGACCTGCCGGATCTCGGCGATGACGACGTGGAGATCGACGGCGACGAGGACGACACGTTCCTCGAACAGGACGAAGACGACGACGATGACGACATGACCGGCCTCATCAGCGTGACCGGCGACGAAGACGAAGCATAAGAGTTTGATTTTCCGGCCGGTTTCAAAAAAATCGGCCGAATTTCATTTTTCGGCTTGCCATCTCCGAAGCCCGGAAGTAATAAGCCGCCAACCGAACGGCAACGCTGCTTCGGTTCCCGGAAACCGGCCTTGCCGGACCCGTTATGGGGCTATAGCTCAGCTGGGAGAGCGCTTGCATGGCATGCAAGAGGTCAGCGGTTCGATCCCGCTTAGCTCCACCAAACTTTTTTCCAAGACAGATGCCCTGATCTACGGTTGCTCGCGCGTGCCCGGCACTTCGCGCTGCTCGGCATCCTCAAGGTCCGTCTTGACCAGAAAGGCGTCCGTGTGTTCGCGGGCCGCCTCGCGCATGGCGGCGAGGTTCGGCACGTCGTCGCCCTCGATCTCGCCGTCGCCCTGGTCGATTTCCCGTTCGGCCTGATACCAGTGGTCGTCCGGCTTGCCGTCCGGCCGGCCTTCCTGCTGCCAGAGTTCATGGGCGCGCTGGCGTATCTTGTCTTCGCGATCGTCGGTCATGGATAGGCTCCCTTCCGTTTCTGCGATAATGGCGCAAGGCTGGAGATGTTCCGGCATCCCGCCGTCGCCTTGAAGTCATTATGTCCCCGCTTGCACAGTTCAGGAAGCGCGAATAAGCATGTCCTGCCGCGCGTCTCAGGCATGACGCACGCCTTGTCGGGGGACAATCATGAGCTTCACGGAAACGACGACCACGTCCTGGTTCTCCAGGCTGAAGGGGGCGCTGATCAAGATCGTGGTCGGCTTCATCCTGCTCATCGCCTGCATCTGGCTTCTCTTCTGGAACGAGGGCCGGTCGGTGAAGACCTACCGGGCGCTCGTCGAGGGCGCCGGCCTCGTCGTCTCCGTCGACAACGGCAGCGTGGACCCGGCCAACGACGGCAAGCTGGTGCATGTTTCCGGGCCGGTGAAGCCGGTCGGCGTGCCGGAGGACACTATGCTCGGCATTTCCGCCGAAGGGGCGGCCGGGATCGAGCGCATCGTCGAGATGTACCAGTGGGTCGAGACCTCGAAGTCGGAAACGCGCAAGCAGCTCGGCGGCAGCGAGGAGACGGTCACCGCCTATTCCTACCACAAGGAATGGAAACGCAACGAAGTCAGCTCCGGCAGCTTCCGCCAGTCGGGCCACGACAATCCGCAAAAGCCGATCGACGATGCGAATTTCCCGGTGAAGTCCGCGACCATCGGCGCCGTCAGCGTCGATGGCGGCGCGGTTGCGCGCCTCGGCGAGAAACGCCCCGTGCCGCTCAGCGCGCTCGACGCGAACCGGATGGGCGAGGCCGTGACGCTCGGCAAGCCCGTCTCGACGATCGCCGGCCAGGCCGTCTTCTCGTTCAATCCTGAGGATCCGCAGGTCGGCGACATCCGCATCCGCTTCGAGCGCTCCGACATCGCCGAGGCGAGTTTCGTCGGCGCGCAGCGCGGCAGCGGCCTGACGCCCTACAAGACGACGAACGGGCGCGACCTCTTCCTCAGCGATGCCGGCCTCGTCGATGCCGCCGCCATGTTCGACGCGGCGCAGAGCGAGAACACGATCATCACCTGGCTGGTGCGGGCCGGCGGGCTCATCGGTATCTTCGTCGGCTTCGCCTTCATCCTGTCGATCCTCGGCGTGATCGCCGACATCGTGCCCTTCGTCGGCTCCATCGTGCGCTTCGGCACGTCGGCGATCGCCCTCATCCTCACCTTGCTGATCGGGCCGGCCGTCATCGCCGTCGCCTGGATCGCCTACCGCCCGCTGATCGCCATCGCGGTTCTTGCCGCAGGCGTTGCGCTGGCGGCGGGCATCCTCTATCTGCGGCGGGGCAAGGCTGTGGCGCCGGCCCTCGGACGGGCCTGAGGCCGGCGCGGACATGACAACGGACAAGCGGGTAACGCGTGACCTATTACGCCTCGAAGATCTTCTGGCTGGCGGCCCAGCCCCTGTCGCTCACGCTCCTGCTGCTCGTCCTCGGCCTTGTGGCCGGGCTTTTGAAGTGGAACCGTCTTCGGGCGACGGCGAGCGGGCTTGCCGCCCTCGTGCTTTTCCTGACGTTGTTCACCACGACGGGCTCCGTCCTGCTGCAGGTGCTGGAAGAGCGCATCCCGCGGGCGGAACTGCCCGCCGGCGGGCCTTCCTGCATCATCATGCTCGGCGGCGGCGTGGAGGCGGAGGTGATCTCGGCACGCGGCGGTTTCGAGATGAACCAGGCGGGTGACCGCTTCGTCGAGACGCTGCGGCTGGCGCGGGAATTTCCGGCGGCGCGCATCCTCATTTCCGGTGGCGACGGCTCACTGAGCGGCAGCTACGAGGGCGACGCGGCGGTCGCGACACGCTTCTTCGAAGCCTTCGGCGTGCCCGCAGACCGGCTCATCCGCGAGACCGAATCACGCACGACCTTCGAGAACGTCGCGAACACGAAGGACCTGCTCGCCGTAAGCGGGCTGGACCGCTGCCTGCTGGTGACCTCGGCCTTCCACATGCCGCGCTCGGTCGGCCTGTTCCGTAAACTCGGCCTCGACGTCCTGCCCTGGCCGACGGATTTCCGCACGACGGGCCGGGCCGGCCTTGCGCTCGATTTCACGCAGCCTTCCACCAACAGCCAGCTGACGACGACGGCGCTCAGGGAATGGATCGGGCTGCTCGTCTACTATTTCGCGGGCCGCACCCACGCGCTCTTCCCGCAATAGGGGCTACTTCTTCGAGATCGTATCGAACTGGGCGCCGCGCACGCGAATGGTCATGATGCAGTATTCGGGATCGTCGCGCCCGCAGCTTGCGGCATTGGCCTTCAGCTCCAGCACCATGTTGCCGTAGCGCTTCTTCATCTCGTAGCCGTAGAGATCGGCATTGGCGGCGAGGAAATAGCCACCTTCGGCGACCTGGATGTAGAATTCATGGGGGCAGCCGACATTGCCGCACAGGCCGCCCGGCGTGCCGTCGCAATTGACGGCGCCGAGATTGAAGATCGCATCGACGATGCCGTCATTGTTGAAATCGACATTGTCGGCAAAGTCCTCGCCGAAGATCGCTGCCTTGCAGCGCGTGGCGACCTCGGCCTCGACGACCGCCCGCGCATCCGGCACGATTTCGGCCGCGCGGACCGGCAGGACGGTCGAAACGAGTGCGGCGGCGAGAAGCGCGAAGAAACGGATGCGGATGGTCATCTGTCAAACCTTTCCATGGCGGGCGATTCGGTCAATATGCGCACGGGCCGTCGCCGCGCCTGATTCTGCCCGGGCATACGGGCGCGCACTCTAGCGCGGGGAAGCTGTCGCGAGGCTTGGGCGGCGAAGGAGGAATGCGTGTCGATCCTGGAACTGCTGGATTATACGGGCGTTGCGGTCTTTGCCGCGACCGGCGCGCTCTCGGCCTCGCGAAAGCAACTCGACATCATCGGCTTCCTCTTCCTCGCCGCGGCGACCGGCATCGGCGGCGGCACATTCCGCGACGTCATCCTCGGGGCGACCCCGGTCTTCTGGGTGGTCAATCCGACCTATCTCATCGTCTGCATCACGGTGGCGCTCGTCGTCTTCGTGCTGGCGCACCGCATCGAGTCACGCTACCGCCTGCTGCTCTGGCTCGATGCGATGGGCGTCTCGGCCTATTGCGTGATGGGCGCGGCGAAGGGCCTTGCCGCCACCGGCTCGCCGACCGTGGCGATCACCACGGGCGTGCTGACCGCGAGCTTCGGCGGCATCCTGCGTGATGTGCTGGCGGGCGAGCCCTCCGTGCTGCTGCGGCCGGAAGTCTACATCACCGCGGCGCTCATCGGCGCGGCCGGCTTCACGGCGGCGAGCGTTGCGGGTGCGCCGCTCTGGGCGGCGTCCGCCATCGGCATCGGCGCGGCCTTCGTCGTGCGCGGCGGGGCGCTGCGATTCGGCTGGCGCTTCCCGGTCTACAAGCCGCGGCCGGGCCGGCATCCCGATGACGTGATGTGAGGCGAGTGGCCGCGATCAGCCCTTCTTCGGGCGCAGGCGGATGATCACGTCGACGTGCGCGATCTCCATGCCCTCGGGCGGCTCCGGCAGGTTGCCGATGGCGATGTTGCTCACGGGAATGTCGAGGACGTGGTTCTCGCCCTCGACGAAGAAATGGTGGTGGTCCGACACGTTGGTGTCGAAATAGGTCTTCGAGCTTTCGACCGCGAGCACCCGGATGAGGCCGGCCTCGGTGAACTGATGCAGCGTATTGTAGACGGTCGCGAGCGACACCGGGACGCCGGCGGTGACGGCCTCCTCGTGCAGTTCCTCCACCGTCAGGTGGCGGTCACCCTTGGCGAAGAGCAGGTCGCCGAGTGCCACGCGCTGGCGCGTCGGGCGCAGGCCGCAATGGCGCAGGCGCTCTTCGATGGGCATCTCGTGTGCATGCGTCATGGGCGACGGATCCGCTTGTCTGGCCTTGAACAACAATCTTGAACATTCGATATAACTTTACGAGCGCCGGGATTCAATAGGATTACGGCGGCCTCAAGGCGCTCAACATGCGGAAAAACCGGGGCCTTTACTATCGTCACGGCAATTTGCGCTGGCTGTCACCGCTGGCATCATGTATGCGGACAGCTGAATGAACGTCCCGCCCGAAGACGGCGGGGCGATAAAAAGGAGAAGGCCCGGGTGCTTCAAATCGTGCCGCACCTTCTCTAAATCTAACGCAGATCAAGCGTTGTTCAGACCGGGGATGAGACATTCGATGACGACGAGGCAATCCAGCTACAACTACGAGGAAATCCTGGCCTGCGGCCGCGGCGAGCTGTTCGGCCCCGGCAATGCCCAGCTTCCCCTGCCGCCCATGCTGATGGTCCACCGCATCACCGACATTTCCGAGACCGGCGGCGCCTTCGACAAGGGCTATATCCGCGCCGAATACGACGTGAAGCCGGACGACTGGTACTTCCCCTGTCACTTCCAGGGCAACCCGATCATGCCGGGTTGCCTCGGCCTCGACGGCATGTGGCAACTGACCGGCTTCTTCCTCGGCTGGCTGGGCGAGCCCGGCCGCGGCATGGCGCTTTCCACCGGCGAGGTGAAGTTCAAGGGCATGGTCCGCCCGCATACCAAGCTCCTCGAATACGGCATCGACTTCAAGCGCGTCATGCGCGGCCGCCTCGTTCTCGGCACGGCGGACGGCTGGCTGAAGGCCGATGGCGAGACCATCTACCAGGCGAGCGACCTGCGCGTCGGCCTGTCGAAGGACAAGGAAGCTTGAAGACGGCCCGGCGCCGCCTTCACAACGAGACGTTCTAGAAAAGGTCAGTATCATGAGACGGGTAGTCGTCACGGGTCTGGGGATCGTATCCTCCATCGGGAACAATGCGGACGAAGTGACCGCGTCGCTGCGCGATGCGCGCTCGGGCATCAGCTTCTCCCAGGATTTTGCCGACCACGGCTTCAAGTGCCAGGTCTGGGGCGCGCCTAACATCGACACGAGCGAACTCGTCGATCGCCGCGCCGCCCGCTTCCTCTCGCAGGGCGGCTCGTGGAACCACGTCGCCATGAAGCAGGCGATCGCCGATTCGGGTCTCGAAGAGGCCGACTACGCCGCCAACGAGCGCACCGGCATCATCATGGGCTCGGGCGGCCCCTCCACCCGCACGCTGATCGAGGCGGCCGAGATCACGCTCAAGAACAATTCGCCCAAGCGCATCGGCCCGTTCGCCGTGCCGAAGGCGATGTCCTCGACGGCATCGGCAACGCTCGCCACCTGGTTCAAGATCCACGGCGTCAACTACTCGATCTCGTCCGCCTGCTCGACCTCGGCGCACTGCATCGGCAATGCCGCGGAAATGATCCAGTGGGGCAAGCAGGACATCATGTTCGCCGGCGGCCACGAGGATCTCGACTGGACCATGTCGAACCTGTTCGATGCCATGGGCGCCATGTCCTCCAAGTACAACGACACGCCCGCGACGGCCTCGCGCGCCTATGACGTCAGCCGCGACGGCTTCGTCATCGCCGGCGGCGCCGGCGTCCTCGTCCTGGAAGAACTGGAGCACGCCAAGGCGCGCGGCGCGAAGATCTATGCCGAGATCGTCGGCTACGGCGCAACCTCCGACGGCTACGACATGGTGGCCCCCTCGGGCGAAGGCGCAATCCGCTGCATGCGCCAGGCGCTTTCCACCGTGAAGGGCGACGTCGACTACATCAACACGCACGGCACCTCGACGCCCGTCGGCGACAGCAAGGAGATCGGCGCGATCCGCGAAGTCTTCGGCGACAGGATCCCGCATATCCAGTCGACCAAGTCGCTGACCGGCCATTCGCTGGGCGCTGCCGGCGTGCAGGAATCGATCTACGGCCTCCTGATGATGCAGGCCGGCTTCATCGGCGAAAGCGCGCACATCACCGAGCTCGATCCGGAATTTGCCGGCGTGCCGATCGTGCGCAAGCGCATCGACGATGCCAAGATCGACACGGTTCTTTCCAACTCGTTCGGCTTCGGCGGCACGAACGCCACGCTGGTCTTCCAGCGCCACAACGGATGACAGGCATGACGGGGATCATGAACGGCAAGCGCGGCCTCGTCATGGGGGTCGCGAATAACCATTCCATCGCGTGGGGGATCGCGCAGAAGCTGGCCGGCCAGGGCGCGGAACTCGCCTTCACCTACCAGGGCGAGGCGCTCGGCAAGCGGGTGAAGCCGCTCGCCGCCGAACTCGGCTCGGACTTCGTCATTCCCTGCGACGTCGAGGACATCGCGTCGGTGGATGCGACGATCGCGGCGATCAAGGAGAAATGGGGCAGGCTCGACTTCGTCGTGCACGCCATCGGTTTTTCCGACAAGAACGAGCTGAAGGGCCTCTACGCGGACACCTCGCGCGACAATTTCTCGCGCACCATGGTGATTTCCTGCTTCTCCTTCACGGAAATCGCCAAGCGGGCCGCCGACCTGATGAACGAGGGCGGCGCGATGCTGACGCTGACCTATGGCGGCTCCACGCGCATCATGCCGAACTACAACGTCATGGGCGTCGCGAAGGCCGCGCTGGAAGCATCCGTGCGCTACCTTGCCGGCGATTACGGCCCGCGCGGCATCCGCGTCAACGCCATCTCGGCCGGCCCGATCCGCACGCTCGCCGGCGCCGGCATTTCGGATGCCCGCGCCATGCTGTCCTGGCAGCAGAAGAACGCGCCGCTGCGCCGCACGGTCACCATCGAGGATGTCGGCAATTCCGCGCTGTATCTGCTCTCCGACCTGTCGAGCGGCGTGACCGGCGAGATCCACTACGTGGATTCCGGCTACAACATCACGTCGATGCCGACGCTGGAGCGGCTGGCCAAGGCCGACAGCGAATAAAAAGACGGCGCGGAGTTCCAGGACTTCGCGCCGTTTTTCTTTACGAACGCACCATCAGGACGACGACAAGCAGGATCAGCACCGCCAGGATGCCGAGGAACACCGTTTTCACGCGGCTGTTCATTTCCAATGGCTTGCCGTCTGGGCCGCGCCGCAGAAAGGCGAGCGGCACCTCGGAGGTCGGCGTATGCCCCTCCCCTTCCTTCATATCCTTCGCGATGACTTCCGCCACATCTTCCGTGATCGGCGGTCTGGCAGGTCCAAAAGCCATGACGGGTCTCCTGAACGGGAACGGTCCGATGATGGTGGACCCGTTTCAGGAAAATGGCAATCGGCTGCGGCAATCGGCGTCAGCACGCGCTGACGCCCATCAAATCGCCGGGCTCAGCGGCGCCCCCACAGAACCTTGAAGCGGGCATTGCGGCAGACTTCGCCGCTCTCCTTGAAGGCTTCCTTCAGCACCGGCTCGTAGGGCAGGCCGCGATTGGCGACCATCAGCAGGCGCCCGCCGGCCTTCAGCGATTTTGCCGCCATGCGGATCATGCCGGCGCCGAGCGAATGGTCGGCGGCATGACCTTCGTGGAAGGGCGGGTTCATGACGATGAGGTCATAGTGGTCGCGCGGCATCTCGGCCGTCAGGTCGAACCAGAAATAGCGGGCCGGAATGTTCGGGCAGTTCTCCGCCATGTTCTCCCTGGCGGCCTCCAGCGCCTCGTAATGCGCCTCGAAGAGGTCGATGCCCTTGACCTGCGGTGCGCGGCCGCCGAGCATGACGGAGAGATAGCCCCAGCCCGCGCCGAAATCGGCGGCGTGGCCGTGGAAATCCTCGGGAATGCGCGTTGCAAGCAGTTCGGAGCCTTCATCGATCCGGTCGTGCGAGAACATACCCGGCGCGGCGGTGAAGCGGCCGACGACGCGCACCGGCTTTGCCGCCAGCCTGGCGATGGCGTCGGCCGGGTCTTCCGGCCGGGCGAACCAGATGGCGAGGCCGTGGTATTTCGGCATGTAGTCGCCGGAAAGGCCAAGCTGGTCGAGGCGCTTGCGCATCGACTGCACGCCGTCTTCCTTGCTGCCGGCAACGACGATCAGGCCGCCCGTGCGCACCCGGCGCAGCGCCTCGGCAATGCGGTTCTCGTTCTCGCCCTTGTGCTTGTTGATCAGGATGAGCGCGCCGTCGAAATCCTCGCCCTCGATCACCGGCTTGACCGGCACGCGCACGGCCTCCAGCCCGCGATGGAGCGCGCGCTGCGGCTGCACGGCCTCCAGCGTCGCGGCAAAGCCCTCCGGCGGGCGCTGGCCGGCCTCGGCGCCGAGGAAGAGGTAGCGTTCGCCCTCCTGCGGCATGGCGAGCGTGCCGGCGGCAAAGGGATGGAACAGGGTCTTGAGGGCTTCGCGGGTCATGGCGGGCTTTCGGCGGACGAGCGGTTCCGGCGGGAACCGCGAGACAAAGGGGTCGATCAAAGGAAAGGGGCGCGGAACGTGCCGCTCCGCGCCCCTTCTGAACATGGAGGGTCCGATTACTCGGCGGCTTCGCCGTCGCCCTTCTTGTCGGCAGCGACTTCCTTGCCGGTCGCCTGGTCGACGACCTTCATGGACAGGCGCACCTTGCCGCGCTCGTCGAAGCCCATCAGCTTGACCCAGACCTTGTCGCCTTCCTTGACGACGTCCGAGGTCTTGGCAACGCGCTCCTGGGCGAGCTGCGAGATGTGCACGAGGCCGTCGCGCGGGCCGAAGAAGTTGACGAAAGCGCCGAAGTCGGCAGTCTTGACGACCGTGCCTTCGTAGATCTGGCCGACTTCCGGCTCCGCGACGATCGAGTGGATCCACTTGCGGGCCGCTTCGATCTCCTTGCCGGAGGACGAGGCGATCTTGATCGTGCCGTCGTCCTCGATGTTGATCTTGGCGCCGGTCTTCTCGACGATTTCGCGGATGACCTTGCCGCCCGTGCCGATGACTTCACGGATCTTGTCGACCGGGATGTTCATGACTTCGATGCGCGGTGCGAATTCGCCGAGCTGCGAGCGGCCTTCGGAGATGGCATTGGCCATTTCGCCGAGGATGTGCTTGCGGCCGCCCTGCGCCTGGCTGAGCGCGACCTTCATGATCTCTTCGGTGATACCGGCGATCTTGATGTCCATCTGCAGGGAGGTGATGCCGTCGGCGGTGCCGGCGACCTTGAAGTCCATGTCGCCGAGGTGGTCTTCGTCACCGAGGATGTCGGAGAGAACGGCGAAACGGTCGCCTTCCAGGATCAGGCCCATGGCGATGCCGGCAACCGGCTTTGCCAGCGGAACGCCGGCGTCCATCAGTGCGAGCGAGGTGCCGCAAACCGTTGCCATCGAGGACGAGCCGTTCGATTCGGTGATCTCGGAAACGACGCGCAGCGTGTAGGGGAACTGTTCCGCCGTCGGCAGCATCGGGCGGATGGCGCGCCAGGCGAGCTTGCCGTGGCCGATTTCGCGGCGGCCCGGGGAGCCCATGCGGCCCGTTTCACCGACCGAGTAGGGCGGGAAGTTGTAGTGCAGCAGGAAACGTTCCTTGTACATGCCGGTCAGGCTGTCGACATACTGCTCGTCTTCGCCGGTGCCGAGCGTCGCAACGACGACGGCCTGGGTCTCACCGCGGGTGAAGAGCGCCGAGCCGTGGGTGCGCGGCAGGATGCCGACTTCCGAGACGATGGCGCGAACGGTATCGAGATCGCGGCCGTCGATGCGGCTCTTGGTGTCGAGGATGTTCCAGCGGACGATCTTGGCCTGGAGGTGCTTGAAGACGGCGCCGATGACTTCGGCAGTGTACTTCGGCTCGACGCCTTCCGGGAAGAAGTGTGCCTTCACCTTGGCCTTGGCGGCGTCGACGGCGGCGTAGCGATCGGCCTTCTGGGTGATCTTGTAGGCGGCGCGCAGTTCCGTTTCGGCAAGGCCCAGCATTTCGGCTTCGAGCGCGGAATGATCTTCCGGGTTGAAGTCGCGGGGTTCCTTGGCAGCCACTTCAGCGAGCTTGATGATCGCGTCGATGACCGGCTGGAAGCCCTTGTGGCCGAACATGACGGCGCCGAGCATGACGTCTTCGGCAAGTTCCTTGGCTTCGGATTCGACCATCAGGACGGCGTCCTGCGTGCCGGCGACGACGAGGTCGAGAACGGACTCGTCCATCTCGTCGAGATGCGGGTTGAGGACGTATTCACCGTTGATGTAGCCGACGCGCGCCGCACCGACCGGGCCCATGAAGGGAACGCCGGAGATCGTGAGCGCTGCAGAAGCGGCAACCATCGACAGGACGTCGGGATCGTTTTCGAGGTCATGCTGGACGACCGTGACGACGACCTGCGTGTCGTTCTTGTAGCCTTCCGGGAAGAGCGGGCGGATCGGGCGGTCGATCAGGCGGGAAACCAGCGTTTCCTTTTCCGACGGACGGCCTTCGCGCTTGAAGTAGCCGCCCGGGATCTTGCCGGCGGCATAGGTCTTTTCCTGGTAGTTGACGGTCAGCGGGAAGAAATCCTGGCCGGGCTTGGGCGCCTTGGCGGAAACGACGGTGGCGAGAACGACGGTTTCGCCGTAGGTCGCCAGAACCGCGCCGTCAGCCTGACGGGCGATCTTGCCGGTTTCCAGCTTGAGCGGACGGCCCGCCCATTCGATTTCAACCGTATGGGTATCGAACATGTCTTGTCCTTCTTGGCAGATACGCGCACCGCCGCCGAAAGGCGCAGGTGGTCTATCCGCTTTCATGACGCATCATGGGCAAGACAACGGGAGGCTTCCAGGTGACGGCTCGCGCCCTGCGGGCGAGGGCTCCGTGAGCCCGGCCGACGACGGGCGCGCGCCTGAAGCATCCTGCAATCCTGCCCCATGACAGGTCATCGGTTGGTTCCGCAGGACCGGCCCATCCGGCCTGCTGGAGAAATCCCGTTTCGCGAGGCGGTCTCGACCGGCACAGGCGGAACGGTACGGCGGAAACAGCTTCCGCAAAAGAAAGCGGCGGGCGCTCACGAAGAGCGCCCGCCGGAATTGCTTAGCGGCGAATACCCAGGGCAGCAATCAGCTTGCTGTAACGGGTTTCGTCCTTCTTCTTGAGGTAGTCAAGAAGCGAGCGGCGGCTGGAAACCATCGTCAGGAGACCACGACGCGAGTGGTTGTCCTTCTTGTGGTCCTTGAAGTGACCGGTCAGGTTGTTGATACGCTCGGTCAGGATCGCGACCTGGACTTCCGGGGAACCGGTGTCGCCTTCGACGGTTGCGTATTCCTTGATCAGCGCAGCCTTGCGCTCAGCAGTGATCGACATCGTATGTCCTTTCATGAACGGGAACAAAGGTCGCCAAAAGCCGGGATGTCGTCCAGCAATGGCCGTGAAGGCAAGCAGGGAAGCCCCTGCATTGCTGGCGGTGCCTATAAACCATTCCCTGATGAAAGGAAAGAGCCGTCGTCACGCCCCTTCAGCGCTGCTCGGCCGGCTGGCCGGGGGCGGCCTTACGCGCTTCGCCCGGCTGCCCGCACACGACATAAGCCCCGAACACCCAGCCGAGCCGTTCGCCCTGCCGGGCGACGAAAAGCCAGTGTTTCGCGCCGATCCGCATCTCGTCGACGATCTCGACCTCAGTCCCGTTCGCAAGCGTCGTCAGGATCGCGCCGTTCGGGGCCGAGCGCACGTTGAGCGGCGTGCCGGTCGGGTCGTCGACCGAGCACCGGCCATAGGCGGCGAAGGCGGTGGAAGCCGAGAGGACAACGCAGGCGGAGACAGCGGCCCCATGCAGCAATGACGTCATGAAGCACACCTGTTGTCGATGCATCGGGAAAGGACCGGCGCCCTCATTGCGCTGCGCCGTGATGATGGGCATCGTCATCGCGCAGCCGTGCGAGCGGGATCGTCACCCGCCACTCGATACCGTCGTCATGCACGACGAAATCCAGCTTCGCGTCGAGCGCCATGCCGAGCATGCGCTCCAGGACGACGCTGCCGAAACCCTTGTGGCTTGCGGCGATCGCCTCCTTGTCGATCACCGCCCGGCTTTCGCGCCAGACGAGGTTCAGGTCCTCGCCGGCCGTCGCCCAGCTCAGCGACACGATCCCCGTCTCGTTGGCGAGCGCGCCGTATTTCGTGGCATTGGTCGACAGTTCGTGCAGCGCCATGCCCAGCGTCTGCGAGGCCTGCGGATCGAGGAGCACGGCGGGACCGGTTATGCGCACGCGCTCCGTATCGGCGGGCGTGAAGGGCTTCAACTGGTTCTTGGCCAGCTCCATCAGGTTCACGCCCTGCGTGGCATTGGCGATCATCAGGTCCGTCGAGCGGGCAAGGCCGGCCACGCGCCGGCGGAAGGTCTCGGCGAAATCGGTGGCGTTTTCCGCGCTCGCCGCCGACTGGTTGAGCATGGCCTGGATGACCGTGAGCTGGTTCTTGGAGCGGTGCGCCACCTCGCGCATCAGGAAGCGCACCTCGTTTTCCGATTTCACCCGCGCGTCCGCCGCTTCGGCAAGGGCCCGGGAGACCGTCTCCAGCTCGGAAATGGCATAGGGGCGCGGGGCGACCCGTTCGCCCTCGCCAAGCCGGCGCGCGTCATGCGCCAGGAGCCGGACGTCGCGTGACAGCACGCGGGCGATGCCGACGGCGCTGATGGCGGCGAGCGCGGCGAAGACCGCGCCGCCGATGGTCAGCCAGAGGAAGGAGGAGACGGCCGGCGCCTGCACATCCGACGATTTTGCCCAGGCGATCATGCGCCAGCCGGCAAGCGAGGAGAATTCCGTGACGACCTGGTAGTCGACACCGTCGCGCTTCATGCTGCTGACGCCGAGGCGCAGCGAAGGCACGACGCGCAGGAAGAACGGCCGCCCGGTCTTCTGCTTCTCGTCGGTCGAGGCGATGACCGTGCCGCTGGAATCGAGCACGGCCGCGTTCCAACCCGGCGAGAGCACGTCCGGATTGACCGCGCGCCGCAGCGCCTCGGCGTTCTTCGTCAAGGTCAGCAGGACGGGCTGGCCGTTGGCGAGCCGCACGGGCATGTAGACGTTGAACACCCATTGCTGCGCCGTGCGGCCGAAGAAGAGGTCGGAAACCATGCGTTCGCCGCGCGACAGCGCCAGGCGCGCCGAAAGGGGCTCGGAGGCCAGATTCAGCGGCGCGCCGAGGGGAAGGCGCGTGTTGAGGCGCTGCTTCATCGCCTGATCGATGACGATGAAATAGATGTCCGTGCCCTCGAGCGTCTTGGTCGCCTGGGCGTGAAGGGTCGCATAGTCGCCCTTCGGCAGGCTTTCCGAGGTGGACAGGAAGTTGAGCGTCGAGAACATCGCCGTGATCTCGCGCTCGACGGCACGGTTCACGGCGCTTGTCGAGGTCCGCAGCAGCGATTCGAAGATACGGTCCTGCGCCTCGGTGGTGCGCTTCAGCACGACGATGGAAAACAGGAAGGCGGGAATGACGACAACGAGGATGAGGCAGACGAGATAGAAAACGACGGGGTGATGCATGCGCCGGCGGCTTTCGGCAGGTCCTGCTTCCCCGTGCATATCCTCGTCGGATACCGTTCGGTCAGTCGGCGCAATCGTCAACGGCCAGCCCTTTCACCTTCGCCCGCCGGCGGCCGCGACGGCAAAGCGCCGCCCGGCCCGCCCTCGAACGAACCTCGCCGGCCCATAAAGCCCATAGCTTGTGGTGAAATCAAGTCGGCGGAGATGGGTTCCCCACCTTCCCTCAGCCGCCGAAGACGCGCTTCGGCCGGAACTCGCCGCCGCCGACCTCGCCGATCGCCACCAGCTTGCCGCGCGCCGTGGCATAGGCCTCGTCGGCGGAGACCGGTGCATCGCGGCCGCGCAGGATGATCGGATTGCCCATGCGCAGGCGGTGCGCCTGGTCGTCGTTGATGACGATCTGCGGCAGGCTGGAGAGCGCTTCGCCCGTATCGATCAGGAAGGCATCGAGCGCGGCAAGCCGTTCGGCCTCGTCCTCGATCGCCTCGAGCGCCGTCAGGTCCGCCAGCGGGACCATGTCGTCCTCGCCGAAGGGCGCAACGAAGGTGCGCCGCAGCCCCGAGATATGACCGAAACAGCCGAGCTGGCGGCCGAAATCGCGGGCGAGCGCACGCACATAGGTGCCCTTGCCGCATTCGACCTCGAACTGAGCCGTGTTCTCGTCCGGGCAACCGGTCAGCGTCAGGCGGTGGATCTCCACCTCGCGCGAGGGGATCTCCACCGTTTCGCCTTCGCGGGCGAGGTCATAGGCGCGCTCCCCCGCGATCTTGATGGCGGAGAATTGCGGCGGGATCTGCTGGATGACGCCGGTATAGTCGCCGAGGATCGCCTGGATCGCATCGACGGCCGGGCGATTTTCGGAACTCTGCGTCACCTCGCCCTCGAGGTCGTCCGTCGTGCGTTCCTCGCCCCAGGTCACCGTGAATTCGTAGATCTTGCGGCCGTCCATCACGTAGGGCACGGTCTTGGTCGCATCGCCGAGTGCGATCGGCAGCATGCCCGAGGCGAGCGGGTCGAGCGTGCCGGCATGGCCGGCCTTCTGCGCCTTGAACAGCCACTTGATCTTGGCGACGGCCTCGGTGGAGCCGAAATCGAACGGCTTGTCGAGGATAAGCCAGCCGGAAACCGGCCGGCCCTTGGGTTTGCGGGGTCTGGACATGATCTTCCTGGATTACGTGTCGTCGCCGTCTTCGGGCGAAAGATCGCGGGCGACTTCCGGCGAGCGCAGGAGTTCGTCGATCTTCTTGTAGTTGTCGAAGCTCGTATCGTCGCGGAAGCGAACGTCCGGCATGTACTTCATCTGGCGAAGCTGCGGGCCGAGGCGGCCGCGGATGAACTTCGAATTGCGGTTGAGCGCCTCGATCACCGCCTCGTGGTCCTTGACGCCGAGCGGCGTGACATAGGCCGTCGCGTGCTTCAAGTCCGGCGACATGCGCACTTCCGAAATGGAAATCACGGTCTTCTCGAGAAGAGGATCGCGCACTTCGCCGCGCTGGAGGACCTGGGTGATCGCCGCGCGCACCTGCTCGCCCACGCGCAGCATGCGTTGCGACGGCGCCGAGGATGTTGCTCTGGTCATGGTCGTCACCTTCAAAAAAATGCGAGCGCCGAAACGGTCCGGCGCTCGCACGATGGGTCTGTCCGCCGGACGCTTACAGCGTGCGGGTGATGTGCTCCACGCGGAAGCACTCGATCGTGTCGCCCGCGCGGATGTCCTCGTAGTTCTCGAAGGCCATGCCGCATTCCTGGCCCATCGGCACTTCGGCGACTTCGTCCTTGAAGCGCTTGAGCGTCTTGAGCTTGCCTTCGTGGATGACGACGTTGTCGCGCACGAGGCGCACGCCCGCACCACGCTCGACCTTGCCTTCGATGACGCGGCAACCCGCGACCTTGCCGACCTTCGTGATGTTGAACACCTCGAGGATCTCGGCATTGCCGAGGAAGGTCTCGCGACGCTCCGGCGAGAGCAGGCCCGACATGGCCGCCTTCACGTCATCCACCAGATCGTAGATGATGTTGTAGTAGCGGATTTCGAGGCCGGCCCGTTCGGCGGCCGTGCGAGCCTGCGCATTGGCACGGACGTTGAAGCCGATGATGGCGGCGTTGGAGGCTTCGGCAAGCGAGATATCGGATTCCGTGATGCCACCGGCACCGGAATGGACGATACGGGCGCGGACTTCGTCCGTGCCGAGCTTTTCCAGCGCGCCGGCAATGGCTTCGATCGAACCCTGCACGTCGCCCTTGATGAGCAGCGGGAACTCCTTGAGGCCGGTGTTCTGCAGCTGGCTCATCATCTGCTCGAGCGAACCGCGCGAACCGGCCTGGCGTGCCACCTGCTTTTCGCGGGCGAGGCGCTGGCGGTATTCCGAGATCTCGCGGGCGCGGCTTTCGTTCTCGACCACGGCGAACTTGTCGCCGGCGGCCGGCGTGCCGGAGAGGCCGAGCACCTCGACCGGCGTGGCAGGGCCGGCTTCCTTGACGTGTTCGCCCTTGTCGTTGACGAGCGCGCGCACACGACCCCACTGATCGCCGGCAACGACGATCTGGCCAGGGCGCAGCGTGCCCGTCTGGACGAGAACGGTGGCGACGGCGCCGCGACCGCGGTCGAGCTGCGCTTCCACGACGACACCTTCCGCGGTGCGGTTCGGGTTCGCCTTGAGGTCAAGGATTTCAGCCTGCAGCAGAACGGCCTCGAGCAGCTTGTCCAGGTTCACGCGGTTCTTGGCCGACACTTCCACGTCGAGCGTTTCACCGCCCATGGATTCGACGAACACCTCGTGCTGGAGGAGCTGGTTGCGTACCTTCTGCGGATCGGCTTCGTGCTTGTCGATCTTGTTGATCGCCACGATGATCGGAACACCTGCCGCCTTGGCGTGATTGATGGACTCGATCGTCTGCGGCATCACGCTGTCGTCGGCCGCGACGACGAGGATCGCGATGTCCGTCGCCTGCGCACCGCGGGCACGCATGGCGGTGAACGCCGCGTGGCCGGGGGTGTCGATGAAGGTGATCTTGTTGCCGTTCTGCTCCACCTGGTAGGCGCCGATATGCTGCGTGATGCCGCCGGCTTCGCCAGCGACCACGTTTGCATGCCGGATGGCGTCGAGCAGCGAGGTCTTGCCGTGGTCGACATGGCCCATGATGGTCACGATCGGCGGACGCGATTCCAGGTCGCCGGCATCGTCGGCAACGTTGAAGATGCCTTCTTCGACGTCGGATTCCGACACGCGCTTGACGGTGTGGCCGAATTCGCCGGCGATAAGTTCAGCCAGGTCGGCGTCGATCAGATCGCCAGGCTTCATCATCTGCCCTTCCTTCATCAGGTACTTGATGACGTCTACGGCGCGTTCGGACATGCGCTGCGACAGTTCCTGAATGGTGATGGTTTCCGGCAGGATGACTTCGCGCACGACCTTTTCGCGCGTCTCCTGCATCATCGAGCGCTTGAACTTCTCCTGGCGGCGACGCATGGCCGAGAGCGAGCGGCCGCGCTGTGCGCCGTCCTCGTCGCTCGACGCCGTCGTCAGCGTCAGCTTGCCCTGGCGGCGGCCGTCATCGGCCTTCGGGCGGGCGGGAGCCTTGGCCGGTTCCGGGCGCTTGACGGCGCCGCGGTTGACCGGTGCGCCGCCGCGCGGACGCTTGTCGCCCGTCTCTTCGGGTTCGTTGCGGCCGCGGCCGGCGATCGGCGCCGGGGCCGGGGTCGGCGTGCGGACGGGCTGCGGGCGGGCTTCGGCGGCGGCCGGCCTTGCTACCGGCTGCGCGACGGCGGCTTCCTCCGCGACCGGAGCGGGAGCGGCGGCCTCGGCGGCGCGGCGCTCGGCCTCTTCCTTCTCGCGGACGATGCGGGCCTCGTCCTCGGCCTTGCGGCGGGCTTCCTCTTCCACCTTGCGGCGGGCCTCGTCCTCGGCGCGCTGGCGGGCCTCGGCGGCGTCGCGGATCTGCGCTTCGGCGAGCGCGCGGCGACGGGCCTCGACCTCATCGGGGGAAAGCTGGTTCAGCACCACGCCGACGCGCGGGCGGCTCTGCTCGACGTGCTGCTGCGGCGCGGAACGCGTCTGCTGCTGCACGGGGCGCGTCTGCTGCGGCTCGGGCTGGCGCTGCTGCACGGGCGTGACGGGCGTCACCGGCCGCTCGTCTTCCGGGCGGTTGATGCGGCGCTTGCGGGTCTCGACCACGACGGCCTTCGTCCGGCCACGACCCATGTCCTGGCGCACGGTTCCCTGCTGAACCCCCGAGGGCTTCAGGCTCAGGGTCTTCTTGCCAGCCACGCTGATCGTCTTGTCGTCTTTGTTGTCGGTCATTCCGTTCCGTTCCTAAGATCAGGGCCGGATGCGTATCACCAGACCCCGTCGTTCAATTGTGTTCATCCAATGCGATTTCGGCCGGCGACAAGCCGGTGACCGCGTCATTGGTTTGGCTGGCCAGCGCCGCCACTTGCCCTCGACCGGTCGCCGTCCCGGTATTTTTCGAGCATGATTGCGCGCTTCACTACACCCTCACCCGCCTGCCCTGCAAGCGCCGCGGCATGGATAAAAGCATTCTGGCCCAAAAGGCCCTCCAATTCGCTCTCGCGGAAGAGCTTGAAGGAGGGTATTTCCGTTTCGTCCTCGGTGAGGAAGCTTGCAGCCTTCCTCGCCTGATCGATTTTCCTCACGCCGTCCTCGGCCGCATCCGTCGCATGGAAGACGGCAAGCGCAGCCAGGGAGCGGACCGCCTGGTCCACCTTGGTGGAACCGGTGATGAACTGGCCGGCCTTGCGCGCCATGTTCATCATGCCGCCGAGCTGGGCCGCCAGAAGCCGGTCCACCTCGGCGCCGAGCTCCAGGCCCGCCTTCGCCTCCGCCTTCAGCGCCCGGGCAAAAAGCTTCCTGGCGATCGCCTTGTCGAGGATCGCCCGTTCGGCCTTCACCCAGCATCCACGTCCGGGAAGCTGACGCTTCAGGTCCGGCACGACGCTGCCGTCCGGACCGGCGACGAAGCGGATCAGGTCGTCCGCCTCGCCCCTTTCGCGCGTCACGATGCACATGCGGTCGTTCACGCCTTCGTCCTTCTTACCCATGCCACGGCGTCTCCAGCCCGCCGGACGCCGTCAGGCGTCCTGCTCGGCCCCGTCGACAGCCGGCTCTTCAGCCGCGATGTCCTCTTCCGTGATCCAGCCGGCCGCAAGGCGCGCCTGGACGATCATGGCCTCGGCTTCGGCGCGGGAGACCTCGAACTTCGAGAACAGGCCCTCGAACTTCTTCGTCTCGCCGTCCTTGCGCTCCGACCAGCCGACGAGGTCGTCGGCGGCGCAGCCGGCGAAGTCTTCCATCGTCTTGATGCCGTCCTCGCCGAGCGCGACGAGCATCTGGCCCGTCATGCCGTCGATCTGGCGCAGGTCGTCGGAAACGCCGAGCTCCTTGCGCTTGGCATCCATCTCGGCCTCGATGCGGTCGAGATATTCGCGGGCGCGGGTCTGGATTTCCTGGGCCGTGTCCTCGTCGAAGCCGTCGATCGAGGCGATTTCGTCGAGATCGACATAGGCCAGTTCCTCGACGGCGGCAAAGCCTTCGGAGGCAAGCACCTGGCCGACCATCTCGTCGACGTCGAGCGAATCCATGAACAGGTTGGTGCGCTCGTTGAATTCCTTCTGGCGGCGCTCGGATTCCTCGGCTTCCGTCAGGATGTCGATGTCCCAGCCGGTCAGCTGCGAGGCGAGGCGCACGTTCTGGCCGCGGCGGCCGATGGCGAGCGAGAGCTGCTCATCCGGAACGACCACTTCGATGCGCTCGGCATCCTCGTCGAGAACCACCTTGGCGACTTCCGCCGGCTGCAGGGCGTTGACGATGAAGGAGGCCGGGTCCTGCGACCACGGAATGATGTCGATCTTCTCGCCCTGCAATTCGCCGACGACGGCCTGGACGCGCGAGCCGCGCATACCGACGCAGGCGCCGACCGGATCGATCGAACTGTCGTTCGAGATGACGGCGATCTTGGCGCGCGAGCCCGGATCGCGGGCGACGGACTTGATCTGGATGACGCCGTCGTAGATTTCCGGCACTTCCATGGTGAAGAGCTTCACCATGAACTGCGGATGGGTGCGCGACAGGAAGATCTGCGGCCCACGCTGCTCGCGGCGCACGTCGTAGACGAAGGCGCGGACGCGGTCGCCGTAGCGCATGTTCTCGCGCGGGATCATCTCGTCGCGGCGGATGATGCCTTCGCCGCGGCCGAGGTCGACGATGACGTTGCCGTATTCGACGCGCTTGACCGTGCCGTTGACGATCTCGCCGATGCGATCCTTGTATTCGTCGAACTGGCGGTCACGCTCGGCTTCCCGCACCTTCTGCACGATGACCTGCTTGGCCGACTGGGCGGCGATGCGGCCGAAATCCATCGGCGGCAGCGGATCGGCGATGAAATCGCCGAGCTTGGCGTCCGGGTTGCGGTCGCGCGCCAGTTCCAGCGGGATCTGGGTCGAATAGTCCTCGGCGTGCTCGACGACTTCCAGCAGGCGCTGGAGGCGGATCTCGCCGGTCTTGGAATTGATGTCGGCGCGGATGTTCGATTCCGTGCCGTAACGCGAGCGGGCCGCCTTCTGGATGGCGTCGGCCATCGCGGCAAGCACGATCTCGCGGTCGATGACCTTTTCACGGGCCACGGCATCCGCGATCTGCAGAAGCTCAAGCCGGTTCGCACTGACTGCCATTGTCTCAGGTCTCCATGGTCAGGCCGGGGCCTCGGCCGCCGGCGTCTGGAGCGGCGTGCCGCTCCGGTTCCGTCCTCTCCGTCCCGCCCGCAAAGAGGGCAACGCCCCCGGGACGGAACGCACTCACAAATTCATTCGTCGCCGTCTTCGTCGTTCTGGTTCGCGGCCTGAGCGGCCTTGGCCTTCTTGTCGGCGGCCAGCGCGTCGCGGATCAGGTCGTCGGTCAGGATCAGCCGGCCCTCGGCAAGCGCCGTGAAGGGGATGACGACCGTCGGCTCGTCGCCGGCGGCGGGCTGGTCCCGCTCCAGGGTGAAGCCGTTCTCGTCGGCCGCGACGATCTTGCCGCGGAAGCGCTTGCGGCTGTCGACGAGGATCGACGTCTCGCATTTCAAGAGGTGGCCGAGCCAACGCGAGAAATCCGACTTGCGGACCATCGGCCGGTCGATGCCGGGCGACGAGACCTCGAGATGATACGCCTTGTCGATCGGATCCTCAACGTCGAGCACCGGCGAGACGGCCATCGAGACCTTTTCGCAGTCCTCGACCGTCATCGTCCCGTCCGGCCGCTCGCACATGATCTGCAGCGTCGCGCCGTTCTGCGCCGAGAGGCGCACGCGCACCAGCTGATAGCCGATCTGCTCGATGGTCGGCTCGATGATGTCGGCAACGCGCCGGTCGAGACCGGTCTCGACGATCAGCCGCGGCTCGACGGCCGCATTTCCTGTTTCACTCGTGTCGGACATGACATGCCCTCCCGGGATTGTCGTTATCATGCACTCGATCGGGCCAATAAAAAAGAGCGGGTCCTCGCGGGCCCACTCTTCATCTGACGATCAAGAATTTGTGGCTGATATAGACCGTGTTTGTCATAATTGCAAGGTCGGCGCTCGCTGCCGCCTGTGGGTGGCCCGATCCTCCACCTTTTGCCGCCGGCGGCTTGCCCCTTGCGCGCTATGGACTAGATTGCACCCAACGCTGCGTCGAGAATGAGTGCCTGCCCTTGCCAGACCGGACATCCCCCCTCGCCCCTTTCAGGAACGAAACCTTCCGGGTGATCTGGGCAGCCAGCCTGATCTCCAATTTCGGCGGGCTCATCCAGTCCGTCGGCGCGGCCTGGATGATGGCCTCGATCACCTCCTCGGCCAATATGGTGGCGCTGGTCCAGGCCTCCACCTCGCTGCCGATCATGCTGTTCTCCGTCGCAGCCGGCGCGCTCGCCGACAATTTCGACCGGCGCAAGCTGATGCTGACGGCCCAGTGTTTCATGCTGGCCGTCGCGATCGGCCTGACGCTCTGTGCGTGGTACGGCGTCATCACGCCCTGGCTGCTCCTGACCTTCACCTTCCTGCTCGGCTGCGGCACGGCGCTCAACAACCCCGCCTGGCAGGCCTCCGTCGGCGACATGGTGCCGCGCGAGGACCTTCCCGCCGCCGTCTCGCTCAACAGTATGGGCTTCAACCTCACCCGCAGCGTCGGCCCGGCCATCGGCGGGGCGATCGTCGCCGCGGCAGGGGCGGCGGCGGCCTTCGCGGCCAATGCGCTCAGCTATTTCGCCCTTCTCTATGCGCTCTTCCGCTGGAAGCCGAACGTCTCGCCGAGCGGCCTGCCGCGCGAGGATTTCGTACGCGCCATCTCGGCGGGCCTGCGCTACGTCTCCATGTCGCCAAACCTCGGCAAGGTGCTGTTACGCGGCTTCGCCTTCGGCCTTGCGACGAGCTCCATCCTCTCGCTCCTGCCGCTGATCGCCCGCGACCTCGTTTCGGGCGGGCCTTTGACCTACGGCATCCTGCTCGGCTGTTTCGGGCTCGGGGCGATCGGCGGCGCGCTGATGAATGCACGGGTGCGCGAGAGCCTCACGACGGAGACCATCGCCCGTCTCGCCTTTACCGGCTTTGCCGTCAGCGCCGGCGTTTCGGCGATCAGTTCCTCGGCGGCGCTGACGGGGGCCGTGCTGCTGATCGCCGGCGCGTCCTGGGTCATGGCGCTCTCGCTGTTCAACACGACGGTGCAGCTTTCGACGCCGCGCTGGGTCGTCGCCCGGGCGCTCTCGCTCTACCAGACGACCACCTTCGGCGGCATTGCCGCGGGAAGCTGGATCTGGGGCACCACGGCCGACACGCACGGCGCCGAGGCGGCGCTGCTCGCCTCGGCGGTGGTGATGATCGGCGGCGCGGCGCTCGGCCTGTGCTTCAAGCTGCCCGAACTGCAGAGCCTCAATGTCGACCCGCTCAACCGCTTCAGCGAGCCGGACCTGCCGCTCGACCTGAAGCCGCGCAGCGGCCCGATCGTCGTCCTGATCGACTACGAGATCGCCGAAGACGACATACCGGAATTCCTGGAGGCGATGACCGAGCGGCGGCGCATCCGCATTCGCGACGGCGCCGGCCAGTGGGGGCTGATGCGCGACCTGGAGAACCCGACGGTCTGGACCGAGACCTACCATGTGCCGACCTGGGTGGAATATGTGCGCCACAACCAGCGCCGCACCCATGCCGATGCCGCCAACGGCGAGAAGCTGCGCCTCCTGCACAGCGGCGCCGAGCCCCCCCGCGTCCACCGCATGATCGAGCGCCAGACGATCGTGCCGCACGAATACGAGCGCTTCAAGCGGCAGGTGGAGATCCACTGACGGCGAAAAACCCTACCGCAGCTTCGCCTTGAGCGAGGCATCCGGATAGCAGGTCGGCGTCAGGCCGCTCTTGGCCTGCCAGTCGCCGAGCGAGCGGCGGGTCTTGTAGCCCGGCAGGCCGTCGACCTTGCCGACGTCGTAGCCCTTGGCGACGAGCGCCTTCTGCATGGCGAGCACATCCGAGCGCAGCATCTTGCCGACGTCGCCCCATTTCCCCTTGAACGACCCGCTGCCATAGGCGATGCGATCGGCAAGGTTGCCGATGAAGAGGGCGTAGAGGTCGGAATTGTTGTATTCCTTCAGCACGTAGAAATTCGGCGTGACGATGAATTCCGGCCCGTGCGTACCGGCCGGAACCAGCATCATGCCGGACGCCTTCGCCTCGCCGGAGGGAAAGCCCTTGCCGGAAATACGGGTGATGCCGCTCGACGCCCAGGCGGAGATGGGCTTTGCCAGATCCGGCCCCTCCTGCGCGCAGGAGACCGCCGCCGGGATTAAGACCTCGTAGCCCCAGCCGCGACCCGCCTGCCAGCCCTTTTTCGCAAGATAATTGGCGATCGAGGCGAGGCTGTCGGGCACCGAACCCCAGATGTCGCGCACGCCGTCGCCGTCGAAATCGACGGCATATTGCAGGAAGCTGGTCGGCATGAACTGCGGCTGGCCGAGCGCGCCGGCCCAGGAGCCCTTCAACTCAGCCACCGTCCTGTCGCCGCCGTCGACGATATGCAGCGCCGCGACCAGCTCCTTGCGGAACATGTCCTTGCGCGTCGACATGAAGGCCTTGGTGGCGAGCACGTCCACCGCCGAATAAGGGATCTTCGCGCTGCCGAAGCCGGATTCCCGGCCCCAGATCGCGACGACGATCTCGCCCGGCACGCCGAAGCGCTGCTCGACCCTGCGGAGCGTCGCCGCATGGGTTTTCGCAAGGCTGCTTCCCCGTCCCGCCAAGCCTTGCAGGCGCTTTTCGGAGAAATAGGCGCCGGGGGAGGAGAATTCCGCCTGGCTCTGCGACTGCTCCTTCTTTGGCTTCGAGCCGGGCGGCACGAGATCGGGCAGGTCCCAGTTGAGCGTCACGCCCTGCATCGCCGCGCGAAAGGTCTTCTCGCTGACGCCGGTCTTCTGCGCCGCGGGCCAGAGATCGTTGTCGATCCAGGCGCGGAACTTTTTTTCGACCTCGGCCTTGGAGGCGGCCTGGGCGGGAAAGGCCATCGTGACGAGGGCGAGCGCGAGGAGCGATGCGAGGGGGGTGAGCCGCGAAAGCCAGCTTAGCATCATCATTCCCCTCAAATCGCCGTGCGCGCCCGCAGCGCGGCCGTCAACGTTCCCTCGTCGAGATAATCCAGCTCGCCACCGACCGGCACGCCATGGGCGAGCCGGGTGATCTTCACCTCAAGGCCGGAGAGCTGGTCGGTGATGTAGTGCGCCGTCGTCTGCCCCTCGACGGTGGCGTTGACCGCGATGATCAGTTCGCGCACGCCGCCCTTCGCCACGCGGTCGACGAGGCCGCGGATGTTGAGATCGTCGGGCCCGACGCCGTCGAGCGGCGAGAGCGTGCCGCCGAGCACATGGTAGGCCGCGTTCATCGCGCCGGCGCGCTCCAGCGCCCAGAGGTCCGAGACGTCCTCGACGACGATGATGACCGTATGATCGCGCCGCACGTCCGTGCAGACGGTGCAGGGGTCGCTCGTATCGACATTGCCGCAGCACGAGCAGATGCGCACCTTGCGATGCGCCTCGCCCATCGCATCGGCGAGCGGGCCGAGCAGCTGGTCCTTCTTCTTGACGAGATGCAGCGCGGCGCGGCGCGCCGAGCGCGGCCCGAGGCCCGGCACCTTCGCCAGGAGCTGGATGAGTTTTTCGATTTCGGGGCCGGTGACTCGTTTTGCCATTGCCGGTATCTAGCCCATATCCGGTGGAAACGGAATCCACCTTGCTGGAGGCAGCGCTTGATCAGAATTCTCGCCGTGTGCACGGGCCTTGCCCGTCCGGTCCCCGGCAAAAGCTACAAGACCGGCATTTTCAAGACGCCGACCGATGCGGCTATCATGGTTGATCGCGAGGGGCTGCTGGGCGACGCGATCTGCAACCGGAAACACCATGGCGGCCCGGAACAGGCGGTCTACGGTCTGGGCTCCATCGATCTCGACTGGTGGTCGAAGGAGCTCGGCCGCACCCTGGAGCCGGGAACCTTCGGCGAGAACCTCGTCATCGACGGCCTCGACAGCCGCAGCGTCTCCGTCGGCGACCGGATCGAGACGGAGAGCGTGCTCCTCGAAGTGACCTCGACGCGCATTCCCTGCAACACGCTGACGGCCCGCATGGGCGACCCGGCCTTTTCGAAACGCTTCATGCAGGCGGGCCGGCCGGGCTTTTACTGCCGCGTGCGGCGGGACGGGGTGATCCAGGCCGGCGATGCCGCGACCTACACGCCCTTCGACGGCGCGCCGGTGACCATGCCGGAGCTGCTGCGCACCTATGGCAGGAACGTTTCGGAGGAAGACCGGCTGCGCTATCTCGCCGCCCCCATCAACGACAAGCTGCGCGCGGCCCTCACCGGCTGATCAGCGGGTCGCGATGGCGGCCGCGGCACCGGCCATCGTGCCGGCGCTGAGGCGGTTGGCGATGCGCACGGCGCGCGGGCTCTTCAGCAACAGCCGGGCGCGCGAGGCGAGGAAGACCCAGGCGAGGTCGATCGCGACGAGCACGACGAACATGGTCACGACCAGCTCGGCCCAGCCGACGAGGGTGACGGCGCCGAGATCGATGATCGCCGGCAGGAGCGCGACGTAGAACATCATGATCTTCGGATTGCCGAGGGTCACCGTCAACCCGGCAAAGAACAGTTTTACGCCGGAGCGCGCCTCGGGAAGCGCCTCCTCGCCCGTCTCCACCGGCGCGAACCACATCTTCCAGGCGAGATAGAGCAGGTAGGCGACGCCCAGCCACTTGATGGCGACGAAGGCGGCATGGAAGGTCTCGGCGATGGCGGCAAGGCCGAGTACGGCGCAGGTGAGCCAGATGCCCTCGCCGATCCACATGGCGGCGAGGAAGGGCAGCACGTCCCGTGCCCCGCGCGACAGCACGCGGGCGACCAGCGCCGCGATGCTCGGGCCGGGCGAGCCGGCCGCCATCATCAGCGCACCGGCGAAGACGATGAGGGTCATCAGGCTCATCGAAAATCCTCCTCGGAAAGCCAGACCCTACAGGATCAGAACGGCAGCTTGAAGCCGGGCGGGATCGGCAGGCCGGCGGTCAGCGCCTTGGTCTTTTCCGCGGCCTCGGCCTCGGCCTTGTCCTTGGCGTCCTTGTGGGCCGCGACGATCAGATCTTCGAGGATCTCCACGTCGTCCTCCTTGAAGAGCGAGGGGTCGATCTTCAGGCCCTTGAGATTGCCCTTGCCGTCGAGCGTGACCGAGACGAGGCCGCCGCCGGAGGTGCCGCTCACCTGGAGAGCGGCGATCTCCTCCTGCATCTTCTCCATCTTGGCCTGCATTTCCTTGACCTTGCCCATCATGCCCATGATGTCGCGCATCGGCCTCTCCTCTTTCTCAAATGGATGTTAGAGCGTCTGTTTCGCGCAATCCCGCCACGCATTTCGGCCGGGATCGCTAGTGTTCGATATCGTCGCCGGGCAGGATGTCGCCCTCGGCGGATTCCGCGACGGCCGCGACCTCGACGGTCTCCGACTCGTCTTCGCTTTCCTGGACCTTGATGCGCACGTCCATGATCTTGGCGCCCGGGAAGCGCTGCAGGATGGCGGCCACGTCGGGGTCCTGGCGCGCATCGGCGACGCGCGCTTCCTGCGCCATCGTCTCGGCCTCGGCAAGCGTCGGTCCGCCCGGCTCGCGCGACAGGATCACCATCCAGCGGATGCCGGTCCATTCCTGCAGCTTGCTCGACAGGTCGTTGACGAGCGATTTCGGCGCGTCGTTGGCAAGGCCGATCTCCAGACGCCCGGCCTCGACGCCGACCGGCCGCACGAAGGCGCGCACGAGCGCGCGAAGGCGGATGTCGCGGTTCTTCGTGCAAAGGTCGGCAATGTCGGAGAGCGAGTTCACCGGCACGTTCGGCTCGGCGGCCGGCTGCACGGCCGGCGCGCTCTCGATGCGGCCGACCGGCTGGGGTGCGGGCTCGGCCTGCGGCACGGGCCGCAGCATGGTGACGGCCCCGCCACCCGACTGGGCGCGCTGGACCGGGGCCTCCGGCGGGCGGGCGACGGCGGAGAGCGCGGCCTGGGCCGCCGGCTGGCCGCCATTGCCGCCATGGCCGCCGGATTGCGGCGCGCGCATGCCCTCGCCGCCGGAAAGTTCGGCAAGGCGGCGGGCCGCCTCTTCCGGCGACGGCAGGTTGGCGGCGTGCGCAAGGCGGATGATGACCATTTCGGCAGCGCCCGCCGGACGGCTGGAGGCCTCCGTCTCGGGAATGCCCTTCAAGAGCATCTGCCACATGCGCGACAGCGCGGTGACGGCGATGGAATTGGCGAACTCGACGCCGCGCACGCGCTCGATCTCGCTCAGCGACTGGTCGCCGGTGGCATCGGGCACATATTTCATGCGGGTGACGAGATGGGTGAAGTCGGCAAGGTCCGTCAGCACGACGGGGGGGCTCGCGCCGGCCTCGTATTGCGCGGCGAACTCGGCGAGCGCGGCGGGCGCATCGCCCTTCACGATATGCTCGAAGAGATCGACGATGCGCGCGCGGTCGGCAAGGCCGAGCATGGAGCGCACGGCATCAACCTCGACGCTACCGCCGCCATGCGCAATCGCCTGGTCGAGCAGCGACAGGCCGTCACGGGCCGAGCCCTCGGCAGCGCGGGCGATCATGGCGAGCGCATCCGCCTCGAACGCCACGCCTTCCTTGCCGAGAATGGTGGTGAAGAGACCGACGAGGTCCGAGGCGCCGATGCGGCGCAGGTCGAAGCGCTGGCAGCGCGACAGGACGGTGATCGGGACCTTGCGGATCTCGGTCGTCGCGAAGATGAACTTGACGTGCTCCGGCGGCTCCTCGAGCGTCTTCAACAGGCCGTTGAAGGCCTGCGTCGAGAGCATGTGCACTTCGTCGATGATATAGACCTTGTAGCGCGCCGAGACCGGGCGGTAGCGCACCTGCTCGATGATCTCGCGGATATCGTCGATGCCGGTATGGGAGGCGGCGTCCATCTCGATGACGTCGACATGCCGGCCTTCCATGATGGCCTGGCAATGCTCGCCGGGCACGCGAAGGTCGATCGTCGGGCGGTCGATCTCGGGCGTCTTGTAGTTCAGCGCGCGGGCGAGGATGCGGGCGGTCGTCGTCTTGCCGACGCCGCGAACGCCGGTCAGCATGTAGGCTTGCGCGATGCGCCCAGTCTCGAACGCATTGGTCAGCGTGCGGACCATGGGTTCCTGGCCGACCATCAGGTCGGAGAAATCCTTGGGGCGGTATTTTCGCGCGAGAACCCGGTAGGCGGCGGGTTTTTCGCTGGACGGATTGGGGGTTACGTCGCTCATAGACCCTGCCGCTAATCGAACTTTCGGTCCCGACAGGACGGCCAGGATCAGGACGGTAAGGTGGGAGGCTGGCACGATGACCCGTGCCGGGCTCGTTAGGGCTGCTTCCTTCCGGACCTGACCCGGTTGGCGAGTGGCTCGTCCACCACCAACCTCCCGTCCCCCATATCGGCAATATTCCATCCGAATGCAAGCACGGCGGATAAAAAACTGTTGGAGCGAATTTGGATGCCGTGGCATGACTCTAGAAAGCAGGCATGCCGGGAGAAACCCTTGAGCGACTTTCACCTTGACGAACGGATCGTGCGCGACAGCGACCTTCTGACGAAGATCGGCCTTTGCGAACTGCGCCTGATGAAGGACGGCCGCTGGCCGTGGCTGATGCTGGTGCCGCAGCGGGCGGATGTCAGCGAGGTCTTCGACCTGACGCCGCTCGACCAGACCATGCTGACCTTCGAGACGACGCTGGTCGCCGAAGCGCTGAAGAAGGTGACCGGGGCGGAGAAGATCAACGTCGCGGCGATCGGCAACATCGTGCGCCAGCTGCATGTCCACGTCATCGCACGCAGCGAGGGCGATGCGAACTGGCCCGGCCCCGTCTGGGGTTTCGGCACCGCCGAGCCGCGCTCGGCCGAGGAAACCAAGGCCCTTTCGGCCAAGATCCTGGGCGCGCTCACGCCATGAAGCCATCGCTCTTCGATCTCTATCGCCCGCATCCCGAGCCCAGCACCATGGTGGCTTTCGCGGAGAACAGCCTCGACCGCCAGTCGGAGCACCGCGCGCCGGACTGCCTGGAGCAGGCCTTCAAGGCCGAGACCGTGCATGCCTTCGCGATCGCCGGGGGAAAGCTCGTCGTCAAGCATGACGAGAAGATCATCGACCCCCTATTTGCGCCCTATGAGCTGGCCGAACTCGATCCGGTGCCGGAGGAATCCATCCTGCTCGGCTACCTGAAGAACGGCGAGCCGCGGCTGGCGATCCCCGTCAGGGCCGATCCAGAGACGCTGCAGGACCCGCTCAAGGCAACCGACGGGCGCACGCTCTACCGCCAGCAGATGCTCGACGACGACCTGCTCGGCCAGTTCGCCCAGGCTTCCAGCCTGATGACCTGGAACGGCAACAACCGCTTCTGCGGCAAGTGCGGCGCGCCGACCCGTTCGGAGATCGGCGGCTATCGCCGCGTCTGCGAGGCGTGCAGCCACACGATCTTCCCGCGCACCGACCCGGTCGCCATCATGCTGGTCATCGATATCGAGCGGGACCTCTGCCTGCTCGGCCGCTCGCCGCATTTCCCCGAGGGCATGTATTCTTGCCTCGCCGGCTTCCTGGAGCCGGGCGAGACGATCGAGCATACGGTGCGCCGCGAGACGCTGGAGGAATCCGGCATCAGGGTCGGGCGCGTGCGCTACCATGCCTCGCAGCCCTGGCCGATGCCGCATTCGCTGATGATCGGCTGCTACGGCGAGGCGATCTCCTTCGACATCCGCCGCGACGAGCAGGAGCTGGAGGATTGCCGCTGGTTCACCCGCGAGGAGACGGCGGCGATGATCGCCCGCAGCGCGGCGACCGGCCTTGCCCCCGGCACCACGACCCCGCCGCCGAAGGGCGCCATCGCGCACCGCCTGATGCGCGACTGGCTGGACTGGAAGGTCTGAGCCGGCCGCCGGCCGGCAGGTTTCAGAAGGCGCTGCGCATGGGATGGGCGCGATAGGTGCCGAGGATGCGGACCTTCTCGGAGAAGAAGCGAAGCTCCTCGAGTGCCTGGCGGACATGCGGCTCGTCCGGATGGCCTTCGATATCAGCGTAGAATTGCGTTGCGGTGAACTTGCCGCCGATCTGGTAGCTTTCCAGCTTCGTCATGTTGATGCCGTTCGTCGCAAAACCGCCGAGCGCCTTGTAGAGCGCGGCCGGAATGTTGCGCACGTTGAAGACGAAGGTGGTGACGATGATCTCGTCTCCGTCCCGCTCCGCCGCCGCCGCATCACGCGACAGCACGACGAAGCGGGTGACGTTGCTTTCGGTGTCCTCGACATTCTCCGCGACGATGGAAAGGCCGTAGAGATCGGCCGCAAGGCGCGGGGCGAGCGCGGCCATGGTGCGGTCGCCGGCTTCCGAGACGAGCTTGGCCGCGCCCGCCGTGTCGCCCGCGATCACCGGCTTCCAGCCGTTGAGGCGGACGATCTTGCGGCACTGGCCGAGCGCATGGATATGGCTGTGCACGGTGCGGATCTCGTCCTTCGCCACGCCCGGCAGCACCATGAGCTGGAAGCGGATCGGCATGAAATACTCGCCGACGATATGGAGCCGCGATTCCGGCAGCAGATGATGGATGTCGGCGACGCGGCCGGCGATCGTGTTCTCGATCGGGATCATGCCGAGGTCGGCATCGCCGTTGTCGACGGCCAGGAACGCATCCTCGAAGGTCTGGCAGGGCAGCGGCTCCATGCTCGGGAACATGTCGCGGCTGGCCATGTCGGAATTGGCGCCGAACTCGCCCTGGAAGGCGATCCTGTTGGTCTTCATGATCATGGCGGGATCCGATCAGATGGGGTTGGCCGCGAGCATCGCGCGGGCCTTTTCGAGGTCGGCCGGAGTATCGACACCCAGCGGAACGGTGTCAACGATCTCGGCATCGATGCGCATGCCGGCTTCGAGCGCCCGCAACTGCTCCAGCGATTCCCGCTTTTCCAGCGTCGACGGCTTCAGCGCGACGAAGGCTTCCAGCGCCTTGCGGCGGTAGGCGTAGAGGCCGATATGGTGATAGAGCGGCCCGTTGCCGTGTGGCGCCGTCGCGCGCGTGAAATAAAGCGCGCGCAGGCGGCTCTCGCCGATCGGCGAGCCGACGACCTTCACGACGTTCGGATTGCTCTTCTCTTCCTCGTCGCGGATCTCGGTGGTCAGCGTGGCGATATCGGTCGCGGCGTTCTCCAGCGGGCGAAGGGCGGCGCGGATCGTCTCCGGATCGATCGTCGGCAGGTCGCCCTGCACGTTGATGATGATCTCGGCCCGGCCCTCGGGATCGCTCGTGGTCAGCGCCTCGTGGATGCGGTCGGAGCCGGACTGGTGGTCGACGCGGGTCATCACGGCCTCGAAGCCGGCGGCCACGACCGCATCGAAGATATCGCGGTGATCGACGGCGACGACGATCCGCCCGACATGGGCCTCGGCCGCGCGGCGCGCAACCTGCACGATCATCGGCAGGCCCGCAATGTCGGCGAGCGGCTTGCCCGGAAGCCGGGTCGAGGCCATGCGCGCAGGAATGAGGACGAGGGTCTTGTCAAAATTGGCGGAATTCATCTGCGGCCCTTCAAAACCCCCGGGAAAAGTGTCAAAAAGTCTCAGTGCGGGGGCTACAATCACTGTTGCAACGAAGCAGCAAAAGACATAGGTTCCGCGCGATTTCAAGACTGGCCGGCGCCACGTCCGCCGGTTCCTAGGGGAGCGTTTGGATGAACTCTTATGTGAACATGGGCGTGGGTGCCCTCTTGGGCACCGTCTTCGTGCTGATGTCCGTGTCGATCGCTTCTGAAGGCATTTTCCATTCGGGCGCCCCCGAGAAGGAAGGCTTCACGATCGTGGCCGAGGAAGCCGGCGGCGAGGCAGCCGGCGGCGGCGAAGCCGCGGCAGCCGTTCCGATCGCCACGCTGCTCGCCAGCGCCGATGCGGCGGCCGGCGAAACGGTCTTCAAGAAATGTGCGAGCTGTCACACCCCGGAGAAGGGCGGACCGAACAAGGTCGGACCCGGTCTCTGGGATATCGTCAACCGCCCGGTCGCCTCGCATGAGGGCTTCAGCTACTCTGCCGGCATGACCACCTTCTCCGAAGGTCACAAGGTCGTCTGGGACTATGATCACCTCAGCTTCTTCCTGGAGGCGCCGAAGAAGCACGTTCCCGGCACCGCCATGGGCTTTGCCGGCCTGAAGAAGGACGACGAGCGCGCCAACCTGATCGCCTATCTGCGCACGCTTTCCGACAACCCGGCGCCGCTGCCGACCGCCTCCAGCGAAGGCGCTGATGCAGGCGCGGCCGCTCCGGCTGACGGCGCGACCTCCACCGAGGGCGCGGCTCCCGCCGACGGCGCTGCCGCCACGACGGAAGGCGGCGCAGCGACGACGACCGAGGGCGCCGCCCCGGCCGAAGGCGGCACCGCCACCGAGGACACCACGACGGAACAGCCGGCTCAGTAAAAACGCCAGCGCAATGAAGACGAAAGACCCGGCCATCGCGCCGGGTTTTTTATTGCCGCCGCGATGCGGCGGCCTCACCCCAGGAGCCAGGCCCAGAAGGAGACGGTGAAGACGCCGAGCGCCGTCGTCATGGTGATCGTGGAGGAGGCGAGCGCGTGGCCGACGCCGAAATGGTTGGCGAGAAGCCAGGCATTGATGCCCGTCGGCACCGAGGAGCACAGAACCATCGCAGCCGTCCATTCCGGGCTGAGGCCGAGCAGCCGGCAGGCGACATAGACCGCGCCGGGCAGCAGCACGAGCTTGAGGCTGGTCATCGCCAGCGCGATGCCGGCATTGCCGCCGACCTTGTACTTGTTGAGCGCCATGCCGATCGAGATCAGCGCCGCCGGCGCGGCCGCCCCGGCGATCTGGTCGATCACCACCTTCACAGGCCCCGCCAGCGGCACGCCGCCCGTATGGAACAAGGCCCCCGCCACAAGGCCGATCACCAGCGGGTTGCGCACCAGGCTCTTGCCGATGCCGAGGAGGAGCGTGCCGAAGCCCTGCGGGGCGCGCGTGCCGTCCTTGCGCTCCGCCCGTTCCATCAGGATCGTGCCGGCGATCATCATGACGGGAAGGTGCACGGAGAGCAGCACCGAGATCGCCACCAGCCCCTCCTCGCCGACAATGCGCGAGACCAGCGGCAGGCCGATGAAGACGGTATTGGCGAAGGCGGAGGAGACGCCGGCGAGCACGCCGATCCGCCGGTCGCGCCGAAAGCCGAGCGTGGCGACGAGATGCCCCGCCGTCCAGGTGAGGGCGACGCCGGCGAAATAGCCGATCCAGATGCGCAGCGGCGATTCCCCCGCGAAATCGGCCTCCGCGATGGTGCGGAAGAGCAGGACGGGAACGGCCACCCGGAAGACGAACTCCCCCAGCCCCTCGCCCAGCGCCTCGCGCAGGTAGCCGGTGCGCACGAGCAGCCAGCCGATGAAGATAAGGGCGAAGATGGGCAGGACATTGAGGGCGACGTCAGACATGCAACCGTCCGGAAAGCGGGAAGAAAGGCGGCAGGGCGGCCGTCCTGCGCGGGCTTCATGGGTAGGGCAAAGCGGAAGGAGGGTCCAGCGCGAAAGGCCCGCGCAGAAATGAAAAAAGCGAGGGTTATCCCCCCGCTTCCTCATCCCGGCCTGGCCGGGGAAGTGCTTCGCGCGGGTGCCAGTACATCCGTGGTCACCGCGCTTGCGAAACACGACTTTCGTATCTGACGAGGGTTCTACCGGTCCGCTGTAACAGCGGTATGACAGAGAACGCCCGTCCGTGATTTGAAGTCTGCGCCGATATGGTTAACAAAAGGTTAACGTGGCGCCGCACCGAAAATTTTCGCATTCCCGGCGATTGAACGGCGAACCTGAAACGTCTTCCCCCTGGTTCCATGCGCCACCCTCATTCCGACCCTCCCCACGCGCTCCGTCTTCGATTGACAAGCCGCATCCGGGCCGGAAGAGTGGCGGGGCAACGAGACGGGCAGCGGTAGGAGGACTTCATGTCTATGCGCGCATTCTTCGGTTTCTCGGCACTTCTTCTGGCGGCCGTCGCCTCCCCTCCCCTTCCCGCAGGCGCCCAGGAAACGCGCACCGTGGTCACCTCCGAAAACAGCGACTATTTCGGCTTCGACCTGCGCACCGTGCAGGACGTGACGCTCGACCAGTGCAAGTCCGATTGCATCGACGACCTGTCCTGCCGCGCCTTCACCTATAATCCCAAGGTGAAATGGTGCTTCCTGAAGAGCGACTTCAACCAGCTCAACCATTTCCAGGGCGCCGTTGCCGGCAAGATCGTGCGCGCCGACAGCGCGGCCGATATCGGCGCGCCGCCCGCCATGGCCTTCATCAGCGAATACATGGCGAGCGACGCCCGCTCCTTCCGCGGCAACGTGACGCTCGCCACCGAGCACGTCGGCCAGGGCGCCGAAAGCCTCGCCTCGCTCGGCCGCATCGAGACGGCGTCCAGCCGCTTCGACCAGGCGCTGATCGCCTTCAGGGGCGCGCTTTCGCTTGCGCCCGACGACTACTATCTCTGGATCGAGACGGCCGAATCCATGTCTCGCGCCTTCAACAACAGCTATCTCGCCGGCCAGGGCGCCCTTGCGGCGATCAACGCCTACCAGCTTTCGCGCACGACGGAGACCCGCGCCCGGGCGCTTGCCGTGCTCGCCGAGACGCTCGACAAGTCCGGCAACTACCGCGCCGGCATCAACGCCTACAAGGCAAGCCTCGCGCTGAAGGAGGACGTCGCGGTGCGCTCGGCCTATCTCGGCCTTCGCGCCCGCCAGGGCTTCCGCGTCGTCAACCACACGATCGATTCCGACAGTGCGAGCCCGCGCGCCTGCGTCGAGTTCTCCGAACCGCTCGTCAAGTCCGGCGCGGACTATGCCTCCTTCGTCACGCTCGACGGCGCCGCGCCGAAGGCCGTTGAGGCCAAGGACCGGCAGATCTGCGTCGAGGGCCTTACCCACGGCCAGCGCTACAAGATCGCCTTCCGCCCCGGCCTGCCGTCGGCCGTCGACGAGCCGCTGGAAACGGCCGTCGACCTCGATATCTACGTGCAGGACCGCGCCTCGATGGTGCGCTTCACCGGCGACGGCTTCGTGCTGCCGGGAAGCGTGCGGCGCGGCATCCCGATCGTTTCCGTCAACACCGACAGCGCCGACCTGAAGCTCTACCGCGTCGGCGACCGCGCCATTGCCGGACTGCTGTCCGAAAGCCGTTTCCTCACCCAGCTCGACGGCTATTCCGCCAGCCGCATCGAGAACGACAACGGTGAAATGGTCTGGCAGGGCCAGATCGAGATCGCCCGCGACCTCAACAAGGACGTCGTCACCAGCTTCCCGGTCGACGAGGCGCTGCCGGAGCGCAAGCCCGGCGTCTACGTCCTGACCGCCGCCGCCTCGAACGGCCGCACCAACGAATGGGACGCCAAGGCGACGCAATGGTTCGTCGTCTCTGATCTCGGCCTTACCACCTATGCCGGCACGGACGGCCTCAACGTCTTCGCCCGCTCGCTCGACAGCGCCGGCCCGCTCGACGGCGTCGAGCTCCAGCTGATCGCCAAGAACAACGAGGTGCTGGGCACCGCGACGACGGATGCGGACGGCCGCGCCACCTTCACCGCCGGCCTGATGCGCGGCACCGCCGCCAACACGCCCGCCGTGATCCTCGCGAAGAAGGGCGCGTCCGACTTCGTGTTCCTCGACATGACGCGCGCCGGCTTCGACCTGTCCGACCGCGGCGTCACCGGCCGTCCGGCGCCGGGCGCCATCGACGTGCTCGCCTGGACCGAGCGCGGCATCTACCGCGCCGGCGAGACGGTGCACGCGACGGCGCTCGCCCGCGACATCGAAGCCAATGCCGTGGAGAAACTGCCGCTCACCTTCGTCTTTAACCGCCCGGACGGCGTGGAGGACCGGCGCATCGTCAGCGACGGCGCCGCGCTCGGCGGCCATGCCGTCGACCTGCCGCTGCAGGAAAACAGCATGCGCGGCACCTGGACGATGCAGATCTTCACCGACCCCAAGGGCACGGCGATCGGCGAGAAGCAGTTCCTCGTCGACGATTTCGTGCCCGACCGCATCGAATTCGACATGACGAGCGAGGCGAAGGCCATCGAGGCCGGCGTTCCCGCCGAAGTCTCCGTCGAGGGCCGCTATCTCTACGGCGCGCCGGGCGCCGGCCTTGAGATCGAGGGCGACGTCGCGCTGAAACCGACCCGCCAGGACGCCGCCTTCCCCGGCTATGTCTTCGGCCTTGCCGACGAGGAGGCGCTCGAGGAGAGCACCACCTCACTGGAAGACCTCGACGTGCTCGACGACGACGGCAGGGCGACCTTCGAGGTGAACGTCACCGACCTTCCCTCGACCACCCAGCGCCTCGAGGCGAAGGTGACGCTGCGCATGATGGAAGAGGGCGGCCGCGCCGTCGAACGCAACCTCACCCTGCCGGTCAAGGCCGCCGGCGCGATGATCGGCGTGAAGCCGGAATTCGCCGGCGAGCTTTCGGAAAACAGCGTCGCCAACTTCCACGTCGTCACCGTGGCACCGGATGGCTCCCGGCAGGCGATGCAGGGCATGCCGTGGAAGCTGCTCGCCGTCGAGCGGAACTACCAATGGTATCGCGACGGCAGCTCGTGGCGCTACGAGCCGGTGCTCTCGACCAGGCAGATCGCCGACGGCACGGTCGATGCCGACGCGGATGGCGGGCGCATCTCGGTGCCCGTCACCTGGGGCCGCTATCGCCTCGAAGTGGAAAGCGCCGAGCCGGACGGCCCGGCGACCAGCATCGAATTCGACGCCGGCTGGTACGTCGCCGCGACCTCGACGGAAACGCCGGACGCGCTGGAAATCTCGCTCGACAAGGAGAACTACGCCGTCGGCGACACGGCCAAGCTGAAGATCTCGCCGCGCCATGCCGGCCAGGTGCTGATCACCGTCGGCGCGGAAAGCCTGATCGCAACACAGACCGCCGCCATCGGCGCCGAGGGCGGCGAGGTGGAAATCCCGGTTACCAGGGAATGGGGCCCCGGCTCCTACGTCACCGCGACGCTCTTCCGCCCCGGCACGGACCAGGAAAGCCGCATGCCGATGCGCGCCATCGGCATCACCTGGCTGAAGGTCGACCCCGCCGACCGCAAGCTGGGCGTCGCGCTCGACGTGCCGGAAAAGACGCTGCCGCGCCAGCCGCTCGATATATCGCTTGCCATCGCCGGTGCGGGCGCCGATGAGGAGGCGTATATCACGGTCGCCGCCGTCGATGTCGGCATCCTCAACCTCACCCGCTACGAAGCGCCCGATCCGGCCGGCTGGTATTTTGGCCAGCGCCGGCTCGGTATGGAGATCCGCGACCTCTACGGCCGGCTGATCGACGGCTCGCTCGGCGCCACGGGGCGGCTGCGCACCGGCGGCGACGGCGGCGAAGGGGCGCTTTCCGGCAACCCGCCGACCGAGAAGCTCGTCGCCTTCTTCGCCGGTCCCGTGAGACTCGATGCCGAGGGCAAGGCGAAGGTCAGCTTCGATATCCCGCAGTTCAACGGCACCGCCCGCATCATGGCTGTCGCCTGGACGAAGACCGGCGTCGGCAGCGCGTCGAAGGACGTCGTCATCCGCGACCCGGTCGTCGTGACGGCGAGCCTGCCGAAATTCCTCGCCCCCGGGGACCGCGCCGACCTGAGGCTCGACATCGCCAACACCGATGCCCCGGCCGGCGACTATACGGTCGAGGTCACCCACAACGCGTCCGTAATGGTCGAGCAGACCGGCGCCGGCCGAACGCTGCGGCTGGAGCCGGGCGGCAAGACGGCGCTCACCCTGCCGCTGATCGGCGGCGAGGCCGGCGACGGCGTCGTGACGGTCAAGCTTTCGAACGGCGCCGGCCTGTCGCTGGAGCAGGCGCTCAACGTGCCGGTGCGCCCGGCCGCCATGCCGATCACCACGCGCCGGCCGATCGAGATCGCCGCCAATGGCAGCCTGACGATCGACGACCAGCTTCTGGCCGACAGCCAGCTTGCCGGCGCCTCCGTCAGCCTCAGCGTGTCGCGCGCCGCGGCCTTCGACATCCCGGCGCTCCTGATGGCGCTCGACCGCTATCCCTATGGCTGCACGGAGCAGACGACCAGCCGCGCGCTGCCGCTGCTCTATCTCAGCGAGCTTTCCAAACAGTCCGGCCTTGCCGAGGACATGGAAACGCAAAAGCGCGTGCAGGATGCGATTTACCGGGTGCTCGCCAACCAGTCCTCCTCGGGCAGCTTCGGCCTCTGGGGGCCGGGCTACGGCGACCTGTGGCTCGACGCCTTCGTCACGGACTTCCTCACACGGGCCCGCGAGCAGAAGTTCGACGTGCCGGAACAGGCCATGGTGCAGGCGCTCTCCAACCTGCAGAACGCGCTGTCCTACGACGTCAACGTCACCAACCAGGGCAACGAGATCGCCTATGCGCTCTATGTGCTCGCCCGCAACCGCAAGGCCGCGATCAGCGACCTGCGCTACTATGCCGACACGAAGCTCGCGGAGTTCTCCTCGCCGCTCTCCCGCGCGCATCTTGCCGCCGCACTCGGGCTCTACGGCGATGCCCAGCGCTCGATGACGATCTTCTCCAATGCGCTCGGCCTGTCGCGCGACAGCGTGCTGAACGCCAGCCTCTCGCGCACCGACTACGGTTCCTCGCTGCGCGACGGGGCCGCCATCCTGGCGTTGGCCGCCGAGGCCCGGCCGGTTCCGACCATCATTCCGGACCTGACCAAGCTCGTCGCGAAGCAATGGGAGGACAAGCGCTGGACCAGCACGCAGGAACAGACCTGGATGCTGCTCGCCGCCCGGTCCGTGAAGGATGCCGACAAGGGCCTGGCGCTGGAGATCAACGGTGCCGCGCATTCGGGCGGCTATGCCGCGCAGATGACGGGCAAGGCGCTGATGGAGAACCCGCTGACCGTTGCCAACCGTTCAGGCGAGCCGGTCTCGGCCATGCTGACGACGGTCGCCGCCCCGGCCGATCCGCTGCCGGCCGGCGGCGACGGCTTTACCATCGAGCGCAGCTACTACACGCTCGACGGCGAGGAGGCGAACGTCTCCGAGGCGAGGCAGAACGAGCGCTACGTCGTGGTGCTGAAGGTGACGGAGCACAACAGCTGGCCGTCGCGCATCATCATCACCGATCTCCTGCCCGCCGGTTTCGAGATCGACAATCCGAGCCTCGTCGATAGCGCGAAGCTGGCGAATTTCGACTGGATCGGCGAGATCGAGCCGGCCCATACGGAGTTCCGCTACGACCGCTTCGTCGCGGCCTTCAACCGCAGCGCGGGCGACAACCGCGAGGTGGCGCTCGCCTATGTCGTGCGCGCCGTCACGCCGGGCACCTACGACCACCCGGCCGCGCAGGTGGAGGACATGTACCGTCCGCAATATTCCGCCCGCACGGCGACCGGCCGCATGCAGGTCGGCAAGGCCGAATAGGAGAGCGGCGGATGGCGCTCTGGCGCAAGCTCCTGATCGGTTCCCTCGGCGGGGCGGCGTTTGTCGCCGCCCTCGCCGTGGGGCTCGACCACGCCGACCGGGCCTATCCGCCGCCGATCGGGGTGGCGGACATCGTCTCCAAGGAAGTGCTCGACCGGGACGGTCGCCTGCTGCGCGCCTTCGCGACGGCGGACGGCTTCTGGCGGCTGAAGACCACGGCCACCGATGTCGATCCGCAATTCCTGCGCATGCTCGTCGCTTATGAGGACCGGCGGTTCCACGAGCATGCGGGCGTCGACCCGCTGGCGCTGCTGCGTGCCGCCGGGCAATTCGTCACGAACGGCCGCATCGTCTCCGGCGCCTCCACGCTCTCCATGCAGGTCGCCCGGCTGATCGAGCCGCGCGAGAACCGCTCGATGCTGGCCAAGCTGCGCCAGATGGCCCGCGCCGTCCAGCTCGAACGGCGCCTCTCCAAGGCAGAGATCCTCGACCTCTACCTGACGCTCGCGCCCTATGGCGGCAACCTGGAGGGCGTACGCGCGGCAAGCCTCGCCTGGTTCGGCAAGGAGCCGAAGCGCCTTTCCGTCGCCGAGGCCGCCCTTCTCGTCGCCCTGCCGCAGCTTCCCGAGAAGCGCCGGCCGGATCGCCACCGTGCCGCCGCGGAAAAGGCGCGCGAGCGCGTGCTCGCCCGCATGGCCGTTTCCGAGATCATCGGCGAGGGCGAGGCAGAGCGCGCCGGCATGGAGGCCGTGCCCGGCCGCCGCCGCCAGCTTCCCGCCCATGCCGCGCACCTTTCCGAGCTTGCGCTGCGCGAGGACGCCAAGGCGACCGAACACAAAACGACGCTCGACCGCACCGTGCAGGACGAGCTGGAAACCGTCGCGCGCGAGGCGGCCGAGCGGCTCGGCCCGAAGGTGTCGATCGCCATGGTGATGGCCGATGCCCGCACCGGCGAAATCCTCGGCGAGGTCGGCTCTGCGGACTATTTCGACGGCAGCCGCGCCGGCTGGATCGACATGACGCGCATCCGCCGCTCGCCCGGCTCGGCACTGAAACCCTTCATCTACGGCCTCGCCTTCGAGGAGGGCCTCGTCGCGCAGGAAACCATCGTCGAGGACCGGCCGGCCGATTTTTCCGGCTACCGGCCGCGCAATTTCGACATGACCTACCAGGGGGACGTCAGCGTGCGCAAGGCGCTGCAGCTCTCGCTGAACGTGCCTGCGGTGCGCCTGCTGGAGGCGGTCGGCCCGACACGGCTGATGGTGCGCTTCCGCCGCGCCGAGGTGCATCCGGAACTGCCGCCGGGCGAAACGCCCGGCCTTGCCATCGGGCTCGGCGGCGTCGGCATCACGCTGCACGATCTCACCCAGCTCTATGCGGCGCTCGCCAATCGCGGCATGCCGGTGCGCCTCGGCGGCGGCATCGTGCGCGATGCGGCGGTGATGACGGGCGATCCGCTGCTCGATCCCGTCGCCGCCTGGCACGTTTCCGATGCGCTGTCCGGCGTCACGCCGCCCATCGGCAGCCGCCGCCTCGGCATCGCCTACAAGACCGGCACGAGCTACGGCTATCGCGATGCCTGGTCCGTCGGCTATGACGGCCGCCATGTGCTGGGCGTCTGGGTCGGCCGGGCCGACAACGGCGCGGTGCCGGGCCTGACCGGATACGGCGCCGCCGCGCCCATCCTGTTCGAAGCCTTCGCCCGGTCCGGCCTCGCCATCACCGCGCTGCCGCGGGCACCGGCCGGTGCGGTGCGCATCGCGCAATCCGAGCTTCCGGCGAGCCTGCGCCGCTTCTCGACCACCGCGAGCGGCCTCGTCGCCACGAGGGCGCGCGAGCCGGCGCCGGAGATCGTCTATCCGCCGGAAGGCGCCCATGTGGAACTCGGCGCGACGACAGGCGCGGTCGTCTCACCCCTCGTGCTGAAGCTCCAGGGCGGGCGCGCGCCCTTCCGCTGGCTGGCCAACGGCAAGGTCCTGCCGGACGCCTCGCGCCGGCGCACGACGCAATGGATGCCGGAAGGCGCGGGCTTCTCGACGCTGACGGTGATCGACGCGGCCGGGCGGGCGGCCAGCGTGCGAGTGTTCATCGAGTAGCAAAGCCTGCCCGCCAACTCCTGGCACAGGATGACGACATTGCCGCGCTCCCCTTCTCCCCCGCGGGGAGAAGGTGGCCCGAAGGATCGGATGAGGGGGTGGCGCCACGGTGCTCGTAGCTTTGTGCCTGCGGCATCCCCCTCATCCCGCTGCCGCGACCTTCTCCCCGCAGGGGAGAAGGGGACTTTCGGCATCCGGTCGTTTCATATGCAGCCGTCTTCAAGGAGCAGGATCATAGAAGCGCCGGAGTTCAGCTCATGCCCGCTCGGCCGCGATCACTTGCCGGAATCCACCAGCACCCACTCCGCCTTTCGCTTCTCCAGAAACGCCGCGATCCCTTCCGCCGCTTCCGGCGTCTCCCACGTGTCGGCAAGCCGCGTCAACGTCATCTCGATAACCTTGTCGTCGATCGGCGGGGCGAGCGCATGGGCGAGCGCCTTCGCCGCCGCGACCGCTTCCGGCGAGGCCGCGAAATAGGGGGCGATCTCGGCCTCGACCCCCTCATCCAGCGTCTCCGCCGGGACGACGGCGCTGAGGAAGCCGATCGCGCGCGCTGCCGGTGCGTCGAACAGGCGGGCGGAGGTGGCGAGGCGCAGGAAGGCAGCGGGACCGATGCGGGCAGCGACATAGGGGCTGATCGTCGCCGGGATGAGGCCGAGGCGGGTTTCCGTCAGGCCGAAGCGCGCGCCCTCCACGGCGATCGCCGCGTCGCAGACGCTGACGAGGCCGACGCCGCCGCCATAGGCCTGGCCGTTGACTCGGCCGACGAGCGGTTTCGGCAGGTCGCGCAACGCCTTCAGCATCAAGGCGAGCCGGCGCGCCTCGACGATGCGCTCCTCGCGCGTGGCGGCGATCTGCTCCTTCATCCAGTTGAGATCGCCGCCCGCGCAGAAGCTTTCCCCCTCTCCCGTCAGCACGACGAGGCGTACCGCCCGATCCTCGCCGAGAAGGCCGGCGACGGCCGCCAGTTCGCGGATCATCAGGCCGGACAGCGCATTGTGCTGCGCATGGCGGCGCAGGGTCAGCGCGGCCACACCGCGCCGGTCGACGGATACGGAAATCGTCTCGAAGTTCATGGCTTCACCTCCTCGCCCCTCAAGGGCGCAAAATGTCAGGCGACCTGCCGGCGATCCGGCGCGCGAAGGCGGCGGCCGATGCCAGCTTCTCCCGGTCGAGCCCCGTCTCGTACCCCTCCGCCGCCAGCATGTCGACGACGGCCAGCGTATCCACATTGCCGCGCGCGCCCGGCGCATAGGGGCAGCCGCCCAGGCCGCCGACCGAGGCATCGAAGACGGCAAGCCCATGATCGAGCGCGACGCGGATATTGTCGAGCGCCATCCCGCCCGTATCGTGGAAATGGCCGGCGAGCCTTTCCGGTGCGGCGACGGCCAGCACGACGGCCAGCATGGCCGCGACCTCCGCCGGCCGGGCGCGGCCGATCGTGTCGCCGAGGCTCACCTCATGGCAGCCGAGCGCCAGCAGTTGCCCGCTCACCCGCGCCACGGCGGAGGGCTCCACCGGCCCGTCATAGGGGCACTGCACGACGCAGCTCACATAGCCGCGCAGCAAAATGCCGTCCGCCTTCGCCGCTTCGGCGACCGGCCGGGCACGCTCGACGCTCTCGACGATCGAGCAGTTGAGGTTGGCCCGCGAAAAGCCTTCGGAAGCAGAGAGGAAGACGGCGACCTCGTCGACACCGGCGGCCTTCGCCGCCTCGTAACCCTTCATATTGGGCACCAGTGCCGCATAGGAAACACCGGGCCGACGCGTGATGCCGGCCATCACCTCGGCTCCGTCGGCAAGCTGCGGCACCCATTTCGGGCTGACGAAGCTCGTCGCCTCGATGCGCCGGAAGCCGCAATCCGACAGGCGATCGATCAGCGCGATCTTGTCCGCGGCGGGGATGATCGCCTTCTCGTTCTGCAAGCCGTCACGGGCGGCCATCTCGACGATGTCGACGCGCCGGGTCATGCGGTCTCCTCCGGCTCCAGCGCGAGCAGCAGCGCCCCTTCGGCCACCTGGTCGCCGACGGCGACCGGCACCGCGGCCACCACACCGTCGCGCGGGGCCGCCAGCACCAGTTCCATCTTCATCGCCTCCATGGTGACGAGCGCATCGCCGCGGGTAACGCGCGCGCCCGGCGCGACGGAGACGATGCGCACCAGCCCTGGCATGGGGGCCGAGAGCCGGTCGCCGCCCGCCGCCGCCTCGCCCTGGTGTCCGGCCTCCTGCGTGATCGCGAAGGCATGGCCGTGGCCGACGAAGAAGACGGTGATATCGGCGCCCTCCCGATGGATCGTCGCGGGCAGGATGCGGCCATCGCTATCGACCCGGACGGACCTGCCATCCGCCGATTGCACGCGGATATCCGTTGCCATGCCGTCATGGTCGATGCGAAAGCGATCCTTGCCAAGCGCTGTGACACGCAAGGCATGTTCCGCGCCGCCATGGTCGAGAAAGACGGTCTGGGTCGCATTCCCCCACAAGCGGAAGCCACGGACATGACCCCACGGATCCGGATCGGCCGGCGCGTCGAGAAAGCCGAGCGCGGAGAGGGCGGCAAGCGCGAAAACCTCTTCTGAGGCATCGGGATCGGCCAGCAGGCCCTCGCCGGCCCGGCCGATGAGGCCCGTATCGACATCGCCCGCGGCGAAGGCCGGCAGGCGGCAGAGACGGGCGAGGAAGCCGGCATTGGTCGTCAGGCCGCCGATGCGGCAGGCCTCCAGCGCCGATTCCAGCCGTACCAAGGCCTCCTCGCGATCGCGGCCATGGGTGATGACCTTGGCGATCATCGGGTCGTAATAGGGGGTGATGGCATCGCCGGTGCGCACGCCGGAATCGACGCGGGCGCCCTCCGGCACAGCGAAGACGGTGAGGCGGCCCGTCGCCGGCAGGAAATCGCGGGCCGGGTTTTCCGCGTAAAGCCGCGCCTCGAAGGCCCAGCCGTCGATGACAAGGTCCTCCTGCCGCTTCGGCAGCGGCTCGCCGGCGGCGACGCGCAGCTGCCATTCCACGAGATCGAGGCCGGTGATCGCCTCCGTCACGGGATGCTCGACCTGCAAGCGGGTGTTCATTTCCATGAAGTAGAAACGATCCTGCCGCAGGCCCTCGGAAACGTCGGCGATGAACTCCACCGTGCCGGCGCCGCTATAGCCGATGGCCGCCGCCGCGCGCACCGCGGCCGTGCCCATCACGGCCCGCATCTCCGCCGTCATGCCGGGCGCCGGCGCCTCCTCGATGACCTTCTGGTGCCGGCGCTGGAGCGAGCAGTCACGCTCGAAGAGATGTAAGACATTGCCGTGCCCGTCGCCGAACACCTGCACCTCGATATGGCGGGGTTTGGCCATGTATTTCTCGACCAGCACGCGGCCGTCGCCGAAGGCGCTTTCCGCCTCGCGCCGGGCGCTTTCGAGCGCGGCGGCAAAATCGGCAGGTCGCTCCACCCGCCGCATGCCCTTGCCGCCGCCGCCGGCACGGGCCTTGATCAGCACCGGATAGCCGATATCCTCCGCCTCGCCGGCGAGGAAGCCTGCCTCCTGCCGCTCGCCGTGATAGCCCGGCACGACCGGCACGCCGGCCTTTTCCATCAGCGCCTTGGCGGCGTCCTTCAGCCCCATGGCGCGGATGGCGCTCGCCGAGGGGCCGATGAAGACGAGGCCGGCCGCCTCCACCGCCTCGACGAAATCGGGATTCTCCGAGAGGAAGCCGTAGCCGGGATGCACCGCCTCCGCGCCGCTCGCCTTCGCAGCCGCGATGATGGCCGGGATGTTCAGATAGCTTTTGGCGGCTTCCGCCGGCCCGACGCGGGTCGCCTCGTCGGCCATCGCGACATGCAGGGCGTCCCGGTCGGCATCGGAATAGACGGCGACCGTCGCGATGCCCATGCGGCGGGCAGTGCGGATGACGCGGCAGGCGATTTCGCCGCGGTTGGCGATGAGGATCTTTCTGAACATCCTGCCTCCGGTCATTGTGCGGCGATGGCTTCGACTTCGAGCAGCCATTTTTCATCGAAGATCGAGGCGATGACGACGCTCATCGCCGGGGTGACCGCACCGAGATAGTCGCTGCGGATCTCGCGGTTGGCGGTGGCGTGGTGCCGGTCGGAGAGGTAGGTCGTCACCTTGACCAGATCGGCCTTGCCCATGCCGGCCGCCTTCAATTGCGCGTCGATATTGCGCCAGACGAGGCGCGCCTGTTCTTCGAACGCCTCCGGCACCTTGTCGTCGTCCGAGACGGGGATCTGGCCGCTGATGAACAGAAGCCTCTTGAAATCCTCGATCTTCACGGCCTGCGAATAGCCGCCGCGCGGGGCGGGTGCGTTCCTGGCATTGATGGTTTCGCGGTTCATGGCATTCCCTCCTCTACATCCTGAAGACGCCGAAACGGGTGGGCTCGACGGGCGCATTGAGCGCCGCCGAGAGCGAGAGCGCCAGGACGTCGCGCGTCTTGCGCGGATCGACGATGCCGTCGTCCCAGAGCCGTGCCGAGGCATAGAGCGGATGGCTCTGCCGGGCGAACATGTCGATGGTCGGCTGCTTGAAGGCGGCCTCCTCCTCCGCGCTCCAGCTGCCGCCCGTGCGCTCGATGCCCTCGCGCCGGACGGTCGCCAGCACCCCTGCCGCCTGTTCGCCGCCCATGACGGAAATGCGGCTGTTCGGCCAGGTCCAGAGGAAGCGCGGCGAATAGGCCCGGCCGCACATGCCGTAGTTGCCGGCGCCGTAGGAGCCGCCGATCAGGACGGTGATCTTCGGCACCTTCGCCGTCGCGACGGCGGTGACGAGCTTGGCGCCATGCTTGGCGATGCCCTCCGCCTCGTATTTGCGGCCGACCATGAAGCCGGTGATGTTCTGCAGGAAGAGGAGCGGAATGCCGCGCTGGGCGCAGAGTTCGATGAAATGCGCGCCCTTGAGGGCGGCTTCGGAGAAGAGAACCCCATTGTTGGCGATGATGCCGACGGGAAGGCCGTGCAGCGCGGCAAAGCCGCAGACGAGCGTGGTGCCGAAACGCGCCTTGAATTCGTCGAAGCAGGAACCATCCACCACGCGGGCGATCACCTCGCGCACGTCGTAGGGCGTGCGGGTGTCGGCCGGCACGATGCCGAGCAGCTCTTCGGGATCGTAAAGCGGGGCGTCGCCGTCGCCGGATTTCGCGAGCGGCGGCTTGTGCGTGTTGAGATTGGCGGCGATCCGGCGGGCAATGGCAAGCGCATGGCGGTCGTCGCGGGCGAGGTGGTCGGCAACGCCGGAAAGGCGGGTGTGCACGTCGCCGCCGCCGAGATCCTCGGCGGTCACGATCTCGCCCGTCGCGGCCTTCACCAGAGGCGGGCCGGCGAGGAAGATCGTGCCCTGGTTCTCCACGATGACGGTCTCGTCGCTCATGGCCGGCACATAGGCGCCGCCGGCCGTGCAGCTTCCCATGACGACGGCGACCTGCGGAATGCCGGCGGCGGACATCTGAGCCTGGTTGTAGAAGATGCGGCCGAAATGATCGCGGTCGGGGAAGACCTCGTCCTGGTTGGGCAGATTGGCGCCGCCGGAATCGACGAGATAGATGCAGGGTAGCCGGTTTTCCGCGGCGATCTCCTGCGCGCGAAGATGCTTCTTCACGGTGATGGGATAGTAGGTGCCGCCCTTCACCGTCGCATCGTTGCAGACGATCATGCAGTCGCGGCCGGAGACGCGGCCGATGCCGGCGATCATGCCGCCGCAGGGCGAGGCGCCGTCATAGAGGCCGTGGCCCGCGGTGAGGCCGATTTCGAGGAAGGGGGAGCCCGGGTCGAGCAATTGCGCGACGCGCTCGCGCGGCAAGAGCTTGCCGCGGGAAACGTGGCGGTCGCGCGCCTTCGCCCCGCCGCCCTCCATGGCAAGGTCGGCCGCCTCTTCCACCAGGGCGAATGCCTCGAGCATGGCCTTGCGGTTTGCCGCAAAGGTCTCGCTGCGGGTGTTCACGGCCGAGGGGATGACCGGCATCACAGCGTCTCCTGGAAGATTTCACGGCCGATGAGCATGCGACGAATCTCCGAGGTGCCGGCGCCGATCTCGTAGAGTTTCGCATCGCGCAGCAGCCGGCCCGTCGGATAGTCGTTGATATAACCGTTGCCGCCGAGCGCCTGGATGGCTTCGAGGGCGAGCTTCGTGGCGCTTTCGGCGGAGAGCAGGATGCAGCCGGCGGCGTCCTTGCGCGTGGTCTCGCCCCGGTCGCAGGCGGCGGCCACGGCATAGACATAGGCGCGCGCGGCGTTGAAGGCGACATACATGTCGGCCACCTTGCCCTGCATCAGCTGGAATTCGCCGATCGACTGGCCGAACTGCCTGCGCTCGTGGAGGTAGGGGATGACCACGTCGAGGCAGGCGGCCATGATGCCGAGCGGGCCGCCCGAGAGCACGACGCGCTCGTAGTCGAGGCCGGACATCAGCACGTTGACGCCGCGCCCGACCGTACCCATCACGTTCTCCTCCGGCACCGCGCAATCGGTAAAGACGAGTTCGCAGGTGTTGGAGCCGCGCATGCCGAGCTTGTCGAGCTTCTGCGCCGTCGAGAAACCCGGAAAACCCTTTTCGATGAGGAAGGCGGTGATGCCGCGCGAACCGGCTTCGGGGTCCGTCTTGGCATAGACGACCAGCACGTCCGCATCCGGCCCGTTGGTGATCCACATTTTGTTGCCGTTCAGCACGTAGCGGTCGCCGCGCTTTTCGGCGCGCAGCTTCATCGAGACGACATCGGAGCCCGCGCCCGGCTCCGACATGGCGAGCGCGCCGACATGCTCGCCGGAGATCAGCTTCGGCAGGTATTTTTCCCGCTGCGCGGCGCTGGCATTGCGCACGATCTGGTTGACGCAGAGGTTGGAGTGGGCGCCATAGCTGAGGCCCACCGAGGCGGAGGCGCGGCTGATCTCCTCCATCGCCACGCAATGGGCGAGGTAGCCCATGCCGGACCCGCCATGGCCTTCCGGCGCGGTAATGCCGAGCAGGCCGAGATCGCCCAGTTCCCGCCATAGCGGCATGGGGAAGGTGTTGCTGCGGTCGATCTCCGCCGCTTGCGGGGCGATGCGGTCGCTCGCGAAACGCCGCACGCTTTTCCTCAGCGCGTCGATTTCCTCACCAAGCCCGAAGCTCATCGCAGCGTCGTACATGTCCGTCCTCCCCGGCCGGATGCCCCGGCATCCGCCTGTTTCTTCCTCGCGGCCTCAGGCGGCCGCCCTGTGTTGTCCTGCCGTGTCGAAGGCCAGGCGCATCTCCGCCTCGCGCGCCCGCACCCGCTTCACCGCCGCCGCCTTCACCGGGCCATAGCCACGAATGTCGCCGTAAAGCGACATGAGCGCAACGGCGGCGTCGAGGTTCTCGCGGCGGAGGCTTTCCAGCACATGCTCGGTGAGCGCCGCATAGTCGGCGATGAGCTGGCGCTCCATGCGGCGCTCCGCCGTGCGGCCGAACGGATCGAAGGCGGTGCCGCGCAGCCCTTTCAGGCGGGCGAGCAGGCCGAAGGCCGGCAGCATCCAGCGGCCGAAGCGGCGCTTTGTCGGGCGGCCGGTCGCATCCTCGCCCTTGAGGAAAGGCGGCGCGAGGTTGAAGGCGATGGCGTAGCTGCCCTCGAACTGCTCGGCCAACCCCTGCCTGAAGGCCGGGTCGGCAAAGAGCCGCGCCACCTCGTATTCGTCCTTGTAGGCGAGGAGCCGGGCATGGACATGCGCGACGGCACGGGTCAATCGGTCGTCCGGCCCGAGCGCCCGTTCCGCCTGGCGCACCCGCTCGACCAGCGCCTTGTAGCGTTCGGCAAGCGCGGCGTTCTGGTAGGCCGTCAGGTGCTTCACGCGATGGGCGATCAGGTCTTCCGTCGCCATGGTTTCCAGCGTCGCGACCGGCTTTCCGGGGGTTAGCAGGCGTTCTGCGCGGGCCGGGTCGGCGGCGATCAGGCGACCCCAGCCGAAGGCGGCGAGCGTGGCGTCGACGGCGACGCCGTTCAGCACGATCGCCTGTTCGATCGACTGGCGCGTCAGCGGGATCAACCCCTTCTGCCAGGCGAAGCCCGTCATGAGGATGTTCGTCGCCATGGCATTGCCGGCGACCTTCTCGGCGATCGTCGTGAAGTCCAGCAGGTGGGAGGGATCACGCAGCGCAGCGCGCACCGAGCCCTTGACATCGCGGCGGCGGAAATCGAAGTCGCGCTTGCGCACGAAATCGGCGACCGGCGTCAGCTTCGTGTTGACGACGCCGGTCGTTCGATGGTGGTCGCAGAGCGTCACGGCATCCTTCGAGGCGGCCACCACGTCGTCGGCGGCGATGAGGAGGTCCGCGCCGCCGGTGACGATGCGCGGCGAGGAGACGTCCTCGTCGGCAAGGCCGATGCGCAGGTGGCTCATGACGGCGCCGCCCTTCTGGGCAAGGCCGGCCATGTCGAGGATCATCGGCGACTTGCCGTCGAGATGGGCGGCCATGCCGAGGATGGCGCTGATCGTCAGGATGCCGGTGCCGCCGATGCCGGCAATGGCGATGTTGTAGGCGCGCTCGCCGATTGTCACGACCTCGGGTTCGGCAATGCCCGACAGGTCGGGGTTGGAGCGCGCGGCCTTTCGCAACCGGCCGCCCTCGACCGTCACGAAGGACGGGCAGAAGCCCTTGAGGCAGGAATAATCCTTGTTGCAGGTCGACTGGTTGATCCTGCGCTTGCGGCCGAATTCCGTTTCGAGCGGCTCGACGGAGACGCAGTTCGACTGGGTGGAACAGTCGCCGCAGCCTTCGCAGACGGAGGGGTTGATCACCAGGCGGACCGGCGGGTCCGCCATCAGGCCGCGCGCGCGGCGGCGGCGCTTTTCCGCCGCGCAGGTCTGCACATAGACGATGGCCGAACAGCCGGGCGCTTCGCGGATATCGCGCATCACCCGGTCCATTTCGTCGCGGTGGCGCACGATGACGCCGGGCGCGAGCATCGCCGGCGAATAGGCCTCCGGGTGGTCGGAAACGAGGTAGATCGGCGCCACGCCCTCGGCCAAAAGCTGCCGCGTCATCGCCTCGGGGCTGAGCGGGCCGTCGACGGTCTGCCCGCCGGTCATGGCGACCGCGTCGTTGTAGAGCAGCTTGTAGGTGATGTTGACGCCGGCGGCGACGGACTGGCGGATCGCCAGGATGCCGGAATGATAATAGGTGCCGTCGCCGAGATTGACGAAGATGTGCTTCTCGTCGGTGAAGGGCGCGATGCCCGACCACGGCACGCCCTCGGCGTCCATATGGGTGAAGGTCGTGGTGCCGCGATCCATCCACTGCACCATGTAATGGCAGCCTATGCCCGCCGTGGCGCGGCTTCCCTCCGGCACCTTCGTCGAGGTGTTGTGCGGGCAGCCGGAGCAGAAATAGGGCACGCGCTCGACCGGCGCCATGTGCGCCTTGCGGATCTTCTCGCGTTCCAGGAGATAGGCGAGTTCGTCGGAAATGACCGTCTTCAGGCCGGCGTCGAAATCGAACTGCAGGAGACGGGCGGCGATCGCCCGCGCCACCATGCCGACGGACAAGGCCTCCGACAGCGGCAGGAACGGCTTGTCCTGATGGTCGAACTTGCCGAGGATGCGCGGGCGCTCGCCGTGATGCCAGTTGAAGAGCTGCTGCTTGATCTGGTTCTCGATGATCTCGCGGCGTTCCTCGACGACCAGCACCTCCTCCAGCCCCTGCGAGAAGTCGCGAACGCCTTCCGGCTCCAGCGGCCACGGCATGCGGACCTTGCAGATGCGCATGCCGATCTCGGCCATCTCCGCCGGGCCGAGCGAAAGCTCCTTCAGCGCCTGCAGCACATCCTCATAGGCTTTTCCCGAGGCGATGATGCCGAAGCGGGCACGCGGCACGTCGTGCGTCACCTCGTCCACCCGGTTGGCGCGGGCGAAGGCGATCGCGGCATAGCCCTTGTAGGTCTGGAGGCGCTCGTCCTGCGGCAGCGGCGGGTCGGGCCAGCGCAGGCTGAGGCCATCCCGCGGCAGCTCGAAATTGTCGGGAATGACGAACTGCCGGCGCTCACCGGCAAGGTCGACGGAGGCTGTCGTCTCGACCGTGTCGGCGATGAACTTCATGCCGACCCAGCAGCCGGAATAGCGCGACATCGCCGTGCCGAGCAGGCCGTATTCGACGAATTCGTGGATGGACGACGGATAGAGCACCGGGATCAGCGCCGACATGAAGGCATGGTCGGACTGGTGGGGAATGGAGGACGACTTTGCCGAATGGTCGTCGCCGGCAAGACAGAGCACGCCGCCATGTTTCGCGGTGCCGGCGGCGTTGGCGTGCTTCAGCACGTCGCCGCAGCGATCGACGCCCGGCCCCTTGCCGTACCAGTAGCCGGCGACCCCGTCATGGCGCGCGCCCGGCGAGAGGTGGAGCTGCTGCGTGCCCCAGACGGCGGTCGCCGCCAGGTCCTCGTTGACGCCCGGCCGGAACAGGATGTCATGCGCCGCCAGATGCTTCTTCGCCTTTGCAAGCTGCTGGTCGTAGCCGCCGAGCGGCGAGCCGCGATACCCCGAGATGAATGCGGCGGTGTTCAGCCCCGCGGCACGGTCGCGCCGCATCTGGACGATGGGCAGGCGCACGAGGGCCTGGGTGCCGGAAAGGAAGATCCTCCCCTCCTCCGCCATATACTTGTCCTCGAGAGAAAAGCTCTGCTTGAGCATGACTTCCTCCTCGATGGCCCTCCTCCATGAAAGCCATCCTCCATATGTAGGAGCCTAGCCATGGATTGGGAGGAGCGGGTCCTTATTTTCGCGGCGGAGAATCACGGCTTGCGGACGGCATCCGCAAAAGCGGCCACCGGACGCAAAGCCATCCTCATTTCGCGTCAGATCGGAACGCGATGCGTGTTCTTCAGCTCGTCGAGCGCGAAGCTGGAATTGACGAAGCCGACGCCCGGCAGGCGCAGCAGCGCCTTCTTCAGGATCTCCTCGTACTGGCGCACGCTGCTCGTCAAGACGCGCAGCACATAGTCGTGGTCGCCGGTCATGGAATAGCACTGCACGACCTCGGGCATGTGCCGCACCGCCTTCTCGAATTCCAGCAGCGTCGCCTCGTCGTGCTGCTTCAGCCGCACGAAGCAGAAGACCGACACCTCGAAGCCAACGCGCTTCGGATCGACGGCGACGATGCGGCCGCGGATGATGCCCAGCCGCTCCATCTCCTTGATGCGTCGCCAGCAGGGCGTATGGCTGAGGCCGACGCGCTCGCCGATCTCGGCGACCGTCAGGTCCGGCTTGCTCTGCAGCAGCCGCAGGATCTTGCGGCTCGTCTCGTCCAGGCCGCCTTCGCCCATATCAAAGGAGCCCGCGGGAGGAGAGGTTGCGCATCAGCGCGGCGATGCCGAAGGTCCAGGGCGGGCATTCGGTGGAAAGGCGAACGGTGTTGGCAAGCGCGCCGAGTTCGGCATTGGAGATCGTCACCCGGTCGCCGGTCTTGTGGGTAAAACCCTGGCCGGGGGTATCGCGGTCCTCGACGGGCGCGAAGAGCGTGCCCATGAACAGCAGGAAGCCGTCAGGATATTGGTGATGCTTGCCGATCGTCTGGGCGACGAGGTCGAGCGGATCGCGGCTGATCTCGCGCATCGTGCTGCGCCCCTTCAGCACGAAGCCGTCCTCGCCCTCGATCAGGAGATCGAGATCGGCCGTGCGCACGTCGTCGATCGCATAGGTCTCGTCGAAGAGGCGGATGAAGGGGCCGACGGCGGCGGAGGCATTGTTGTCCTTCGCCTTGCCGAGCAGCAGCGCCGAGCGGCCCTCGACGTCGCGTAGGTTCACATCGTTGCCGAGCGTCGCGCCCTTGACGCGGCCCCGGCTGTCGACGGCGAGCACGATTTCCGGCTCCGGATTGTTCCATTTGGAGATCGGGTGCAGCCCCACCGAGGCGCCCCAGCCGACGGCGGCCAGCACCGGAGCCTTGGTAAAGACCTCGGCATCCGGCCCGATGCCGACCTCCAGATATTGCGACCAGACGCCCTCCTCGATCAGCGCCGCCTTGACCTTGGCCGCGGCTTCAGAGCCCGCCTTCAGGGCGCGCAGGCTGTCGCCGATGATGGCCGTGACGCGGCCGCGCACCTTTTCCGCCAGCGCCGGATCGCCCGCCGCCTTCTCCTCGATCACGCGCTCGATCATCGAACGGGCGAAGGTGACGCCGCAGGCCTTGACGGCCTGGAGGTCGCAGGGCGCGAGCAGGTGCAGCCGGGAGAAATTGCCGGCGCCCTCGACGGAGGCCTCCAGCACGGCATCGAGCGTGCCGAACGGATCGCAGGGCGCCGCGCGGGCGACAGCCGCCGGATCGTCCGCCTCCAGGAGGTCGCGCATCGTCGGGATGGCCCGGGACGTGATGTCACACAGCTTGCCCTCGCGCAGCATCACCACCGCCGGCCCCTGCACATCCGGCCGCCAGACGCGCCCGACAAAAGTTCCCCGCGAAAAATCGCCTGCCGTCATCGTCACGCGCCGCTCCTCCAACAATCCTCGACTGGAGTTCTAGACCGAAAAGCATGAAGGGGAACAGGGACTGCCGCGCGCAAACGAAAATAAGGAGATGGCGACGGGAGCGCCGCCACCCCATGCGATCAGGCCGGCCGGGTGCGCACCGCCGAGACGATGGTGAGTGCGGCCAGCAGCAGCACGGCGCCGCTGGCGACGAAGACGCTCGTCACGCCGGTTGTATCGAACAGGGCCCCGCCCGCGGCGGCACCCGTGGCGATGGCGAAGTTGATGGCGGCGACGAAGAGGCCGCCGGCGCTTTCGGCCTCGTCAGGCACGGCGCGAGTGATCCAGGTCGACCAGGCGACCGGCACCGCGCCGAAGGCAAGGCCCCAGAGCGCAACCATGGCCGCGTCTCCGGCAAGGTTTCCCCCGAAGGCGGAGAGCGAGAGGGCGAGCACGCCCATCACGACGGGCATGATCGTCAACGTGAAGCGCATGGAGCGTTCCAGCAGCACCGCGCCGAGATAATTGCCGAAGAAGGTGGCGATGCCGAAGCCGAGCAAGACGGCCGAGAAGCCCTCGACGCCGAGACCCGTCACCGTTTCGAGGAACGGCCTTATATAGGTGAAGAAGGCGAAATGGCCGGTGAAGACGAGCAGGATCGCGAACATCGCGAAACCGACACCGGGCCGCCTCAGCACCTCGAAGAGCGTGCCGAAGCGCGAATGGCCGCGCGGCGGAAGCGAGGGCAGCGTCGCAAGCTGCACGACGAGCGCCAGCGCGCCGAGCACGGCAGCGCCCAAAAAGACGTTCCGCCAGCCGACGATATCGCCGACATAGCTGCCGACCGGCGCGGCGAAGACCGTCGCCGCCGACACGCCAAGGAACATGACCGACAGGGCCTTCGCCACATAGGCCTCCGGCACCAGCCGCATCATGGTCGCCGCCGAGAGCGTCCAGAAGCCGCCGAGCGCCATGCCGAGCAGCACGCGCCCGGCCAGAAGCATGGCAAGGTTCGACGCCATCGCCACCAGGAGGTTCGAGAAGATCAGAAGGACCGAAAGACCGAGCAGCACGAGCCGCCGGTCGATCCTGCGCGTCACCACCGTGACCAGCAGGCTCGTCGCCAGCGCCACCGCCGCCGTCGCCGTCACCGCCTGGCCGGCCATGCCCTCGGAGATCCGAAGATCGGCTGCCATCGGCGTCAAGAGGCTTGCGGGCAGGAATTCCGCGCCGACCAGCCCGAACACGCCGAACGTCATCGATATCACGGCCCCCCAGGCCGGTCGCGTATCCGCTTCGCTCTGCGGCGCCGCGATTGTTGCATCCGTCATCTGCCATCCCTTTCCTGTTGCAGTGCGTGCTCCAAGAGGTGGGTTGAAATGCAGGACGCACAATGTCATTTTATCCGCAATGTTTGATCCATCGTCCGACCCTGTCAAAAACCAGCATGATCCCGTCAGCGAACTCCTGATGGGCATGCGCCTGCGCGGCGCCAGCTACGGCCGGCTCCAACTCAGCCCGCCCTTCGGCATCCGCTTTCCGGCGGGGCCGGAAGCCCGCTTCCATTTCGTCGCCCGCGGCAAGGTCCTGCTGCAGGCCCCGGGCGAGACGGCGCGCGAACTTGGCTGCGGCGATGCGGTGCTTCTGCCGCGCGGCGAGGCCCATGAGATCGTCACCGGGCCGCATGTCCAGATTCGCGACTACGAAAGCTATGCGCGAAAGCCGCTCTGCGCCGATGTGGCGGCGGTGGAGGCCTGCATCAAGGCCGCCGGCCGGGAAAACGACACGCTGATCTTCACCGGCCGCATGGAATTCGAGCTCGACACGCTGCATCCGCTCGTCGGCCTCATGCCGCAGATCATGTCGGTCGGCGCGCTGATCGGCCGCCAGCCCGAACTGATGCCGCTGCTCGACGCGATGGAACGGGAGATGGGAGAGGAGCGCGTCGGCTCGGCCGGCATCCTGGCACGCCTTGCGGACGTGGTCGCCGCCTCCATCGTGCGCGGCTGGGTGGAATGCGGCTGTGGCGATGCGACAGGCTGGATCGAGGCGCTGCGCGACCCGCGCCTCGGCCGCGTCATCGCCGCCCTCCACCGCGAGCCGGGTCGCACCTGGACGCTCGCCGACATGGCCGAGGAAATGGGCAGTTCCCGCTCGGTCTTCGCAAAACGCTTCGTCGAGGTGACGGGCGTGACGCCGCAGCGCTACGTGCTTGCCCTGCGCATGCGCCTTGCCGAACAATGGTTCCGCCGCGACAAGCTCTCGATCGACACCGCCGCCCGCCGCCTCGGCTTCGGCTCCCAGGCCGCCTTCGCCCGCGCCTTCAAACGCATCGTCGGCGAACCGCCCGGCCAGATACGCAGGAAGGCGGCAGCGGGTGCGGAAAATGGAAATAAAACGAGGAGAAATGGTGCTGCTAGAGAGATTTGAACTCTCGGCCTCTCCCTTACCAAGGGAGTGCTCTACCCCTGAGCTATAGCAGCATCCGGCGAAACGAAGGTCTGTTCCGCGTGAGCGAGGGCCTATTGCCATAGGTCACCGGGCAGTGCAAGCGGCGATTTTGCGATTATCGCAACAAATCTGGTGATGGGAGTGCTTTTTTGCCGGGACGGTTTCCGATAAGAGGACGGGCATGGGCGGCAAGGACGAGACGAAGAGCGGGAAAATCAGGACCGAGGCGGAGATTCGCGCCGAGCGGCTGGCCAAGACGCTGCGCGACAATCTCCAGCGCCGCAAGCAGCAGGCGCGCGCCCGGCGGGCCGGTGCGGCGGACGAGACGACCGGGCTTCCCGGGGGCAATCCTGCCGCAAAAAAAGACGAATCGGACGGTTAGTCGAAGCCCTGTCTTCACCCGAAGACGACGGGGGTGGTTTTCCGGCCGGCACGCGCAAAGAGGCGGTCGGGCGGCAGGTCTTCATTTTTCGATCGCGATGCTCTAAAGAGGCCGCCATCTCCGAAAGCCGACATTCTAGGAAAGGCGGGCCCGGCCCGTAATCGCACATGGATCGTATCCGAATTGTAGGCGGCAACGAACTCAGGGGCACCATCCCGATTTCCGGCGCCAAGAATGCCGCGCTGCCGCTGATGATCGCCTCGCTTCTCACCGACGACACGCTGACGCTGGAAAACGTGCCGCATCTCGCAGACGTCGAGCAGCTCATCCGCATCCTCGGCAACCACGGCGCCGACATTTCCGTCAACGGCCGCCGCGAGCGCCAGGGCGAGGGCTATTCCCGCACGATCCATTTCACCTCGCGCAACATCGTCGACACGACGGCGCCCTACGAGCTCGTCTCGAAGATGCGCGCCTCCTTCTGGGTCATCGGCCCGCTGCTCGCCCGGGAAGGCAAGGCCCGCGTCTCGCTGCCGGGCGGCTGCGCCATCGGCACGCGCCCGGTCGACCTCTTCATCGAGGCGCTCGCCGCGCTCGGCGCGAAGATCGAGATCGACGGCGGCTATATCGAGGCGACGGCGCCGGAAGGCGGCCTCATCGGTGCGCGCTACACCTTCCCGAAGGTCTCCGTCGGCGCGACGCATGTACTGATGATGGCTGCGACGCTCGCCAGGGGCACGACGGTCATCGGCAATGCCGCCCGCGAGCCGGAAGTGCGGGACCTCGCCAAGTGCCTCAACGCCATGGGCGCGAAGATCACCGGCGCGGGCACCGCGACGATCACCATCGAGGGCGTCACCCAGCTTTCCGGCGCGCGCCACCGCGTGCTGCCCGACCGCATTGAGACCGGCACCTATGCCATGGCCGTCGCCATGACCGGCGGCGACGTGACGCTCGAAGGCACGGATGCAGCGCTGCTCGATACCGCGCTCGAAGCGATCCGCCGCTCCGGCGCCGAGATCACCGCGACGGAAAGCGGCATCCGCATCGTGCGCAACGGCGGCGGCATCAAGCCGGTCGACGTGGTCACCGATCCCTTCCCCGGTTTCCCGACCGACCTGCAGGCGCAGTTCATGGGCCTGATGACCAAGTCGAGCGGCATTTCGCACATCACCGAGACGATCTTCGAGAACCGCTTCATGCATGTGCAGGAATTGGCTCGCCTCGGCGCGAAGATCTCGCTCTCCGGTCAGACGGCCAAGATCGAGGGCGTCGAGCGGCTGCGTGGCGCCCCCGTCATGGCGACGGACCTGCGCGCCTCGGTCTCGCTGGTCATCGCCGGCCTTGCCGCCGAGGGCGAGACCATGGTGTCGCGCGTCTATCATCTCGACCGCGGCTTCGAGCGGCTGGAGGAGAAGCTCACCCGCTGCGGCGCCGTCGTCGAACGCGTCAGCGACTGATCTTCCTTGCCCGGCGGGCGTTGCAGTCTGCCGCGCGCCGTCCTATCTCGTGGAAAAGACCGGGATGCCGCAAACGGCGGCGTCCCCAAGCATTTTCCCGCAATGCCGCTTGCGAAGGCGCGTTCCCGCTCCCTTGCCGGCTTGCCCCCGAAGGACGCACCATGGACAGCCTGAAACTGCTCGCCCTCGACACGGAAGACCTCTCCGTCGTTTCCGCCCATCTGCAGGACGCCGTCTTCAAGACCGACGGCCTTTCCTATGATGCCCGCCACAAGATCTTTTCCGTCGTCATCAACCGCTTCGTCTGGGAAAAGGCGGTCGGCCGCGGCAAGGCCTTCGAACGCCGCCGCGCGATCGTCGCCTTCAAGCGCGTCGGCGCCGTGCGCTCGCTCGGCATCGACCGCAAGGACCAGGACGCGGTGTTCTCCCTGCTCGCCGTGAATTTCGCGCAGAAGGGCGAAGGCCCGGACGGCACGCTGGAACTCGTGCTCTCCGGCAGCGCCTCCATCGCGCTGGATGTGGAATGCGTCGAAGTTCAGCTTGCAGATACCGGCGGGGCATGGGAAACCAGCTTGAAGCCCCGCCATCCGGCGGTTTGAGGGATTTCGCCGGCGCCTTGGCCGGAAGACGACAGGACGGACGACTTGGCGATCAGACTTGACTACCAGAGCAGCGATTTCGAAAGCCGGTTCGCTGCCTTCCTGACCACCAAGCGCGAGGTCTCCGAAGACGTCAATACCGTCGTGCGCACGATCATCGACGATGTGCGCGCCCGCGGCGACGCGGCGCTGGCCGACTATTCGAAGAAGTTCGACGGCCTCGATTTTTCCGTCACCTCCATGCGCGTCTCGCTGGAGGAGATCGAAACGGCCTATGACACGGTCGATCCGAAGATCATCGCCGCGCTCGAGCTTGCCGCCCAGCGCATCGAGAAGCACCATGCCCGCCAGCGGCCGAAGGACGACATCTACGAGGACGACATCGGCGTCGGCCTCGGCTCGCGCTGGACGGCGATCGACGCCGTCGGCCTCTACGTTCCCGGCGGCACCGCGAGCTATCCGAGCTCCGTGCTGATGAATGCCGTGCCGGCCAAGGTCGCCGGCGTGCCACGCCTCGTCATGGTCGTGCCGGCGAAGGATGGCGAGATCAACCCGGCGGTGCTTGCCGCAGCGCGCATTGCCGGCGTCGACGAGATCTACCGCATCGGCGGCGCGCAGGCCGTCGCGGCGCTTGCCTACGGCACGCAGACGATCACGCCCGTCGCCAAGATCACCGGCCCCGGCAACGCCTATGTCGCCGCGGCAAAACGCCAGGTCTTCGGCACGGTCGGCATCGACATGATCGCCGGTCCCTCCGAAGTGCTCGTCATTGCCGATGCCGACAACGACCCGGACTGGCTCGCCGCCGACCTTCTCGCCCAGGCCGAGCACGATGTCGGCGCCCAGTCGATCCTCGTCACCGACAGTCCTTCGCTGGCCGATGCCGTCGAAGCCGCCGTCGAACGGCAGCTCAGGACGCTGGAGCGAGCCGAGACCGCCGCCGCCAGCTGGCGCGATTTCGGCGCCATCATCCTCGTACCCGACCTTGCCAAGGCCGTGCCGCTTGCCAACCGCATCGCCGCCGAGCATCTGGAGATCGCCACGGCCGATCCCGACGCGCTGATGTCCAAAATCCGCAATGCCGGCGCCATCTTCGTCGGCCGCCACACGCCCGAGGTCATCGGCGATTATGTCGGCGGCTCGAACCATGTGCTGCCGACCGCGCGATCCGCCCGCTTCTCCTCCGGCCTTTCGGTGCTCGACTACATGAAGCGTACCTCGATCCTCCGGCTCGGCGCCGACCAGCTTCGCGCCCTCGGCCCCGCTGCCATCACGCTTGCCGAGGCCGAGGGTCTCGGCGCGCATGCCCGCTCCGTCGCCATCCGGCTCAACCTGGAGCCATAGGCATGGGCAAGAAGGGCAGCTTCCGCCTCTGCGACGTGGTGCTGGACGACACGATCGGCCGCGCCACGCCGGATGTGGAGCACGAGCGTGCCGTTGCCATCTTCGACCTGATCGAGGAGAACTCGTTCGAGCCGATCGGCCATGCCGGCGGCCCCTATCGCCTCAACATCTCGCTGCTTGATTCCAAGCTGGTCTTCGCCATCCGCACGGAAGCGGGCGAGGAGGTCGCCACCCATATCCTCTCGCTGACGCCCTTCCGGCGCATCGTGAAGGACTATTTCCTGATCTGCGAGAGCTATTACCAGGCGATCCGCTCGGCAACGCCCAGCCAGATCGAGGCGATCGACATGGGCCGGCGCGGCATCCACAACGAGGGCTCGCAGACGCTGATGGACCGGCTGTCGGGGAAGATCCGCTTCGATTTCGACACGGCCCGGCGGCTTTTCACCCTCGTCTGCGTTCTCTACTGGCGCGGGTGAGTGGATGGAGGGCGTCTTCCCGGCACCGCAGGAAGCCCGGTCGCGAACGCCCCGTTCGATACTCTTCATGTGCCGCATGAATGCGGTGCGCTCGCCGATGGCCGAGACGATCGCCCGCAGCGTGCTGCCCGGCACCTATGTCGCCTCGGCCGGCGTGCGGCCCGGCGAACGCGATCCCTTCGTCGATGCCGTGCTCGGCGAGGTGGGCCTGTCGCTCGGCCGCCATGCGCCCCATTCGCTCGACGAGCTGGAGGACGATTATTTCGATCTCATCGTGACGCTCGCCCCGGAAGCGCACCACGCCGCGCTTGAGCTCACCCGCTCCATGGCGGTCGACGTCATGTACTGGCCGACGCCCGATCCAACGGTGGCGACCGGCACGCGCGAGCAGATCCTCAGCGCGTACCGCGAGGTTCGCGAGTTCCTGAAGATGCTGATAGAGAAGCGTTTGAAGGCCCTGGGCTAGGTCGAGTACAACCCTGTTTCCGGCAAATGCAGAAAGCCGGCGCTTCGGTGTTCACAAAGCCCTGGGGATTGTGTAGTTTCCGGCAACTTTTCGAGGCGGGCATCCGGCCTCCCCGAATCCACCCTACAGGAATATCGCTCAAAGATGGCAAAAGAAGAAGTCCTCGAATTTCCCGGCGTCGTGACGGAACTGCTCCCGAACGCCACTTTCCGCGTCAAGCTCGAAAACGAGCACGAGATCATCGCGCACACCGCGGGCCGCATGCGCAAGAACCGCATCCGCGTTCTCGCCGGCGACAAGGTGCTGGTCGAGATGACGCCCTACGACCTTACCAAGGGTCGCATCACCTACCGTTTCAAGTAAGCTCCTCCCAGCGGGACGAGCGGCCGCGCCCTTGCCCGGCCCGCGGCCCGAGAGCTGAAACCGGCGCACCCCGGAGACCCCATGGCGCAGACCGACACGCTCATCCTGGCATCCGGCTCGCCCCGCCGCGTCGAACTGCTCGCGCAGGCGGGCATTGCGCCCGCACGCCTGATGCCCATGGATATCGACGAGACGCCGAAGCGCTCCGAGCATCCCCGCTCGCTGGCGCGCCGGCTCTCCACGGGCAAGGCCCAGGCGGCGCTCGCCGCCGTCAAGGGCGACCCGTCCTTTTCCGGCAGCTATATCCTGGCCGCCGACACGGTCGTCTCGGTCGGCCGGCGCATCCTGCCCAAGACCGAGATGATCGACGAGGCCTCCAGCGCCCTGCACCTGCTCTCCGGCCGCAGCCATCGCGTCTTCACCGGCGTCTGCCTCATCACGCCGGACCGCACGGTGCGCCAGAAGGTCATCGACACGAAGGTGCGCTTCAAGCGGCTTTTGACCACCGACATCGAGGCCTATCTTTCCTCCGGCCAATGGCGTGGCAAGGCGGGCGGCTATGCCATCCAGGGCATTGCCGGCAGCTTCGTCGTCAAGCTGGTCGGCTCCTACACCAACGTGGTCGGCCTGCCGCTCTACGAAACCCTCGCCCTGCTTTCGGGCGAAGGCTTCGACGTGCATGCCGGCTGGACGGATGCCTGACATGACGAAGGAAAGCGAAAAGCCGGCGGCCACCGTGGCCCCGCTGCGCAAGGCCGTGCCCTGCCCGATCTGCAAGCGTCCCTCGGCGCGCGAGCACTATCCCTTCTGCTCGAACCGCTGCCGCGACGTCGATCTCAACCGCTGGTTCTCCGGCTCCTACGCCATCCCCGTCGCCGACGACGAGACGAAAGCCGACGAAGACGATATGTGACGCCCCTGTCACACGCCAAAAACCCAACGTTTTCCGCCACTTGCAAAACCAGCCATTTTTCCCGCAAAAAACGCCCGCGAGGGCTGGACACATTTTTGCAAGATGCTATAACCCGCTCGCTTCCGGGGCGAAACCAAACGCCCCACTGATTTCCATGTGAAATCCACCCGGATGCCCGGATAGCTCAGTTGGTAGAGCAGCGGATTGAAAATCCGCGTGTCGGTGGTTCAAATCCGCCTCCGGGCACCATCAAACCATTGAAATCATTGATTTTTTGAAAAACTCTTTAAGCCTGCTTGTGCTGGAACTAAGCTAGCACACCCCGCAAAATTGCTCTTTCCCACGGTCACGCGTTAATGTAGCGCGCAATTTCGCTTGGCGCGGCGCGCAAGTTCAGATGGCAGCAGAATTTGACGCTGCATGCGCCTCGTCTCGTACCCTTTTCCAATAGGCGAGGCGGCGGATTGAGAAGGTGTTCGCGCCTTACCGAACTGCCTTCGACATGCCTTTAGAATACCTGCCATCGCAGATTTGCCGAACCGCTGGATAAGAAACACTGCTACGTCTGGATCGCGGTCGAGCATCGACCGTGAGGGATGCTCGAACTGGCGGTGATCGATTACACGCTCAGCGAACTCCTTCTCAAGGTCGAGAAGTCTCGCATAAGCGCAACGGGAAGGCGACCGCAGCGCCCAACTCTCCGTAGCCAAGGCCGCGTCTGGTGGTCTCATCCTGACGACCGCAGACAGGGATCCGAAATCAGGCAAATCTGTCACCACCAGCAAAATTGTTCTGCAGCGCAAATAGGTTCGTAGCCCGACCGCCGGGGCGTGCTCATCCTACCCAGAACGTCCGGTCCCATACCGGAACTGCACCAGCAACCTCGGTGATGATCTGGCGAACCCTTCGCGCGACCGCGGGCGGAACCCGTCCCTCGACGATGATTGCCTGGGGCTCGAAGGTAAGTTCGATTTTGTATTGTGAGCAGAGCTCATCGTACGCGACTGCGGCACGGATCGAAGCGCGCAGGCCGTACCCCTGCGCGCCGAAGCCGCCGCCAAGAGATGCCTGAAACATCTCAGCCTCCATTGTTTTCGATATTTATTGGAAACTAAGATTGAGACGCGATGTTCCGCCGTGATGCGCCGCGCCGGCATGGCGGAAAGGACCGCCCGTCTCGACTGGGCCAGCCTCGCAGACGGCGAGGCGGAAGGCAATCTATCTGGAGCTTCACCCCGAGAAAGCGGCCGGAATCGCGGGGGCGGAAGCGAAGCAGGGCCGCGCAATCGACAAGTTTTCGTTTGCAGAGGCGACGACAAAGGCAACTATTCTGGATGTGGAGCGAAGCGAGAAAGCCGGTCCCATCGGCGGAATGCAACGCAACCGCAGAGATCCTACGACTGTCCGTATGCCACACCTGTTTTTGGCCCAGGAGGAGTTCTTTCTCCGCTACGGTCGACCACCGCGACCATAAAACGGCGCAGCACCGCGCGGGACTGTTCCGCCAGCGGGCCTGAGAGCGGGGTCATTCTCCCGGTTACATATCCCGCCTTGTGGAGCATCTGGTTGAGAATGCGATTGCTTGCCGGGTTGAAATCAACGTTCCGAATGGCGGAAGACATCTTATTCTCCTTTCTTCAGGAATTAAGGCCCGACCCAGCCCGAAGGCGGTCGCGTATCAGTTTGCCGTGCTCGTTTCGCATCCAAGGCGAGGGCGCGATAGATTTCATCGTAAGAAACCTGAAGATATTGACGCTTGCCCGTCGCCGCAGAAATAGGCGGAATTTCGAGATGTGCAGCCACCCGCTTGTAGGCGGGGAAACTCAGGCCTTCGATAAGCTCTTCATCGACCAGAAGCCGATATGTTCCAGCTTCTTGCGCCTCTACGAGCGCGTCGAGTTGGAACGGCTGGGTGAATGTAATTTCGGTTTCTGTGGTTCTCATCGAAAGCTCACCTTGAGCATCTGTCACGTTCGCCTGCTGTTCTAAGGCAACGCCACATATGCGGGTCGCGTTGGCTGTGGAGTGAAAGGAATAGGAACCCTTCTCTCTCTCTCTCTCTCTCTCTCTCTCTCTCTCTTGAGTCGCGCGAATGACTTGGGGCCTTGCAATTTCAGAATCACCATAACCATCCCTCTGTCAGGATGTAGACGACCGTAGCCAGGCTGGCGGCGACCGCGCAGTCAGACGAAATCGCAGTGACGAGGTATCGGTTTTGCCGGCGGGGAAACAGGGAAGACATCGCGTCCTCCTCTCGTTGGGGCCAGGGTAGCCAGCCCTCAAACAGCAGCGCCCTTTTCGTGGCTACTGAAGATTTGACCTTGCGCCTTCACTGCCGTCTTAGCAAGCAATCAAATAAGGTCATTTATGGCTCGCAATCACTGACTATTCGGGGATGGCCGCCGTGAACAGAATGTCCAGTTCTCTTTTCGCGGCAGACGCGACCCTGTCGATTTCCACGCCGCGCCCCTCGGGTATACTTAGCCGGCCGTTTGCAAATGCACGGATTTGATCTTGCTCTTCCTGTGGGAGGCGGGCCAGCAATTGCCTGACCACCAGAGTGATGGCGGCAATCTCGCCGACCTGCTGCATTGAGATGTCGTTCATCTCGGCTCTTCCTTTGCGGCGGACGCGATGCGAAGGCAGCGCAGTGAGCCGGCCGCAAGGCGCCAAGTCGGCTAAGCGCACAAAGTTCCACATTTTCCGACGACGGAGGCTGTTTCCCGGGCTTCATAAGCGAAACCCCTCTCGGCTTCGACGGCGCGTCCAGCCACTCGATCCATTTTCCCCACTCGTCGATCGTGTCGAAGAGCCACCAGAATTTGCAGCGTCACCTCGTTGCCGTCGAAGCGCAAAAAGGAAATGCCATCGGCCGCAAGCTGCGCGACTCGCCCGGCTCCATGCGCCGGAGGGATGCCTTGCACATCACCCTGCCGCACATTGACGCCTGCTCAGGCAAATAAAGGCGAAATCCAAATGCGCCACCAAAAAAATAAAAACGAGCTACCGCTTTGAAAACAAATGAGTTTATCGAACAGAAAACCACTACCTCGGGGAATTGGCAAAAATAAAAACTTGCTAGCGCCGCGGAAACACCTATCTTAAGCCTATCGAACTTTGCTTGCGACCTTTTGTCTATCGCCCCAGTGGCCCGGTCAGATCTCCTCTCATCGTCGATCTACATGGTTCGCCAATCCGGCGACATCAACAACGATTGAAAGGAAATCGTTATGAACACAGGCACTGTAAAGTGGTTCAACAGCACCAAGGGCTTTGGCTTTATCGCACCCGACAACGGTGCAACAGACGTTTTCGTGCACATTTCCGCCATCGAACGCGCGGGCCTCAACTCTCTCGTTGAGGGCCAGAAGGTAAGCTACGATGTCGTGCAGGACCGCAAGTCCGGCAAGAACTCGGCTGACAATCTGCGCGCAGCATAAGGAATTGTCGTCTCTCTCCGCTGACCACGGATGTACTGGCAGCGTCGATGACGAACGACAGGAAGAGGTCGGGGTAATGCCCGGCCTTTTTGTTTCCAACCACACGCTACGCGGGGGCCTGGTCATGAGCCAGACAGTTTATGCCGTCGGCGACATGGTCAAGCTCAAGCCCGATCTATTCCGCCGCGCGGAAGGCAACCGACCCTGCCGAATTGTCGGCGTCCTGCCGTCAGACCACGGAGAGATCCAGTACCGGGTCCACCTTGGCAACGAGAAGTTCGAACGCCGCATCCTTGCGAGCGATATCGAGGAACAGGAAAGCGCAGCAGCGCGGCCGTCGCCTGCTCCGCGACGTTCTGAAAGCAACAAAGAGCCTTGGTTCAAAGCTTCCAGCATCCGGATCAGTAAATAATCGGATCATAGAAGCGGTTTCAGCCGACTTTTGAAAGGAAATATCTTGCAGGTTCTTGTACGAGACAACAATGTCGATCAGGCTCTTCGGGTTCTGAAGAAGAAGATGCAGCGGGAAGGCCTCTTTCGCGAAATGAAGGCGCGCAGCGCTTTTGAGAAGCCGTCGGAAAAAAGAGTGCGCGAGAAGGCGGAAGCCGTGCGGCGCGCCCGCAAGCTGGCGCGCAAGAAAGCCCAGCGTGAAGGATTGATCGCCGCGCCAAAGAAGAAGCCGGCCGTGGGTCAACGCTAGCCCCAGAGCGATGCCACTCCGAAGGAGGTGACGAATGACAGCGACAAAACAGCAGTTTTTCAAACCGACGAAGGCAAGCGCCGGGCAGAAGTCGGAAGCGACCAATTCCATTGCAAAAGGAATTATCGCGCAGGAAGCAAAGGTGCGCGAGATCAAAACCGAAAAGCTCCGCGCGCTTCGTTTGGCGAAAGAGGCCGCTACTGCGCCTGTCCCTGCGCCACAACGGAAACGAAAAGAGAAGCAGGTCCGTCAGAGAACGGCTGGCGGATAGCCGGTCAGGCAGTGAGGGGCGGCGTCTTACACTCTCCAACGGTACCACCGGCATCTAGCGGCCCTCTTGGCGTGGTGCAGCGCCAGCACGGCAATCCCGTGCTGCCATCTCTGCCCCGTCCACTCGGAGGGGAACAGGCTTCGGCCGATTGCTAGCACGGCGCGGCCGGGGAACACGTAGTCGTACGCATCAGCGGGCCAACCCCGTTTACCGATCCAGAAGTGCTTGTCGTCAAAATCCGCCATCGCAGCACCTTGCGAAGCACCGTGGGCCGTAGGGAAACCAGGCGGTACATCCTGGCTCGTCGGTTGGCCGGCCTATCCCTACGGGTTCCTGCTATTCGTTCTCCACCAGGCGGAGCAGCTAAGCGCCTTTCACCGTCTCCCCTTCGCGTGCCAGATAGGTGCTATCACGTCTCGAATGGTGGTTTGGTCGATTTCAGCGACTGGGCGCCTGCCATAGATCGTGAACCGGAAGACCCACTTGCCTCCCCCGTCTGCCTTTGCAGCCGGAGGCCGCCGCCATCGAGCGGGCGTGCGTCTGACAGGAGCCTGAATGTCGGCCCCGGAGGATAGCGGCCGCGCCCTTCCATCACCGATTTCGATGGGTCCGTCAGCGAAACTGGCGTGAATGGCGGCGCGAAACCGGCTAGGTCTTGGGCCGCTTCGCCGCCACGAAGCGTGGTCCAACCCTGCCGGAGTGATCTGCCATGACCCTCATCGAAAGTCTCAGCCCGCGCTCGCTCCGCGCCCCGGAAAGCGGGATCGTCGAGGTGGTCAACTATGCGCGCGGACGCGAAGGGCTGATCCCGCTCTGGGTCGGCGAGGGGGACCTGCCGACGCCGGACTTCATTGCGCGGCCCGCGGCCGAGGCGCTCCTGCGCGGCGAGACCTTCTATACCTGGCAGCGCGGCATTCCCGAACTGCGCGCCGCCCTTTCGCGCTACTATGGCCGCCGTTTCGGCGCTGCGCTTCCGGCCGAGCATTTCTATGTCGTCGGCTCCGGCATGCAGGCGATCAAGCTGACGATCGAGGCGCTCGTCTCGCCGGGCGACGACATGGTCTATCTGACGCCGGCCTGGCCGAATTTCGCGGCGGCCGCCGAGCTTTCGGGCGCCAACCCCATTGCCGTGCCACTCGCCTTTGCCGGCGGACGCTGGCAGGTCGACCTTGCGCGGGTGGAGGCGGCGATCACACCGAGGACCCGCGTGCTCTTCGTCAACACGCCCTCCAACCCGACCGGCTGGACGGCGACGCGCGAAGACCTTGCCAGCCTATTGGCCATCGCGCGGCGCCATGGCCTGTGGATCATGGCCGACGAAATCTATGCGCTCTATCACTATGCCGGCGGCCGCGCGCCTTCCTTCCTCGACGTGATGGAAGAGGGCGACAGGGTGGTCTTCGTCAATTCCTTCTCGAAGAACTGGTCGATGACCGGCTGGCGTGTCGGCTGGATCGTCGCGCCGCCGGAAATCGGCCAGGTGCTGGAAAACCTCATCCAATATTCCACTTCCGGCGTGCCGCAATTCCTTCAGCAAGGCGCCATCGCGGCGCTCGACGAGGGCGATGCCTTCGTGCGGGCGAACATCGACAAGGCAGCGAAGAACCGCGACGTCTTCTGCGACGCGCTGATCGCCACCAACCGGGTCGAGACGCTGAAGCCGGACGGCGCGCTCTATGCCTTCCTGAAGATCGACGGCGTGACGGATTCGCGCCTTGCCGCGATCGATATCGTCGACCGTACCAATGTCGGCCTTGCGCCCGGCACGGCCTTCGGGCCTGGCGGCGAACTGTTCATGCGCGCCTGCTTCCTGCGCGATCCCGGGCAGGTCGCCGAGGCGGCCGACCGGCTTGCCCGCTACATCGCGGCGCGGTGAAGGGATCAGAGGCGGCCGAGCACGAAATCGGCGCGCGCGGCCACCGGCATTCTCGGCACGACCACCACCGCGTAGCCGAGCGCAGGATAGGCCTTTTCCAGCCGCTCGTATTCGGCAAGCGCAGCCGCATGATCGTGCCGGCGCTCCGGATCGTCAGCACGAATCTCGGGCCAGGGCGGCGTCAGAAAGACCTGCCGGTTGTAGCGATGCGCCGCGGCCAGCGCGGGCAGGACCGGCGCGCCACCTTCGGCATCGAGGGCAACGGCCGCGTCGATCAGGCCGCGGTCGAAGAAGACGGGGCCGGGATGATGCTGCATCGCCGCCCGGTCGGCGAGCGCCATCGCTATGGCGCGCCGGGCGAAGGCGGCAAGATCGAGCCACGGCAAGGCCGTGCCGCCGCTCGCCAGTTCCGCCCGCACGATGCGCCGGCCGGGCTCCTCGACGACGGCGTGGCCACGCCGGCGAAGCGCCTCCAGAAGGGTCGATTTCCCTCCGCCGGAGCAGCCGGAGATGAGGATGAAACGATCGGACATGGCGGTCTTCCTTGTGTTCGGCGGGAGGGGTCCGCAAATGCGCCGCAATTGCGGTTGCGTCTTGTCGGCCGGCAGGGTGATATGCCGGCAATTCAGTCGATTCGGGGAATGACATGGCGGTTCTGGTTACGGGCGGCGCGGGGTATATCGGCAGCCACATGGTCTGGGCGCTCATCGATGCCGGCGAGGAGGTCGTGGTGCTCGACCGGCTCTCGACCGGCTTCCGCTGGGCCGTGGCGCCCGAGGCGCGCTTCTACGAGGGCGACCTTGCCGATGCGGCGCTGCTGGCGCGCATCTTCTCCGAAAACGCCATCGACGCGATCATCCATTTCGCCGGGTCGATCATCGTGCCGGAATCGGTCGCCGATCCCCTCTCCTATTACGACAACAACACGGTCAAGTCACGGGCGCTGATCGCCGCGGCCATCGCGACAAAGATCCCGCATTTCGTCTTCTCCTCCACCGCCGCCGTCTACGGCACGCCGGACGGCCCGGAACCGGTGCTGGAAAGCGCGGCGCTGCGGCCGGAATCGCCCTACGGCTCGTCCAAGCTGATGACCGAGATCATGTTGCGCGACGCCGCCGCCGCGCATGACTTCACCTATACGGCGCTGCGCTACTTCAACGTCGCCGGCGCCGATCCGCGCGGGCGCACCGGGCAGTCGACGGCGGGCGCCACGCATCTCATCAAGGTGGCAAGCGAGGCGGCGCTCGGCAAGCGCGCGGGCATGGACGTGTTCGGCACGGACTACCCGACGCCCGACGGCACCTGCGTGCGCGATTATATCCACGTCACCGACCTGGCCAATGCGCATCTGAAGGCCCTGCAGCGCATGCGGGCGGGCGGCGGCTCGATCGTCGCCAATTGCGGCTACGGCCGCGGCTTCTCCGTGCTGGAGGTGCTGGAACAGGTGAAGGCCGTCTCCGGCAAGGACTTTCCGGTGCGCTTCGCTCCGCGCCGGCCGGGCGATGCGGTGCTGATCGTCGCCAACCCCTCCGTCGCGATGCGGGAGCTCGACTGGAAGCCGGAACATGACGACCTCGGCTTCATCGTGCGCACGGCGCTCGACTGGGAAGAGCACCTCGGCAAGCGCAACCAGATCTGACGCTTATTTCTCGCCGAGCAGCGTCTTCTCGTGGACGATGGCATGGTTGATGAGCCGTGCCCAGATCTCTTCGTAGAAGGCGCCGTCGAGGCCGAGGGCCCCGGCATTGCGGCGCGCATTGTCGCGCACTTCCTTAACGCGTTCCGGCACGTCCGCGGGGATGTCGAGGCCGGCCTTGATCTCGGCCGCCCGGCCGATGAAGCTCCAGCGCTCGGCGAAGAGCGCCATCAGCGCGCGGTCGATCCGGTCGATGTTCTCCCGGATGTCCGCCATCGTCGTGCAGTCTGCAGCCGTCTTCGCCATTGCGGTCTCCCTTGTCGGGACCCCGATAGCAGAGGAACGTTTTGGGGGGAAGGCACGCGCCTCGCCTGAGACGCAAGGCCACATGCAGGCCCGGGGGTTAAGCGGAAGGAGGGTGCGGTCCTGTCTTCCACTTGCGGGCCTGCATGCTGGCCGAAGCGGAACCTAGGCAAGCAAGCTGGCGCGAGGCTGGATGCTTTCACGTAACGTGAGGCCGCTTCGCAAGGCTACGGCGCGCCTCGACAAACAGCAGGAGAGAACGGCCCTGCGGGCACGAGAAACGCCCGGCGAGCCGGGCGCTTCGGAGACGAGAGAGGCAGTATGCTCTCAGTCGGCGACCACCGTGCGATCGAGACCCGGATAATAATCACCGTGGGCGGGGCCGATCCGTTGCGACCGGCGCTCCACGGGGGGATGGATATAGCCGTTCGCCATGCGGGCCTGCCGCTTGATTTCGATCATCCGGTCCTGCTTCGCGCTGGGCCAGATGCCTTCGTAGTAGCTGCCGCCGGCAAAGGCCGCCGAGCCGCCGAGCAGCGAGGCTGCAAGCAGGGTGGCGGCGAAAGTGGCGTTGAGGGACTTTCTCATCGTTCCGTTCCTTTGGTCAGTCTTGGGAGTGGTCATGCGGCGGGCGGTCAGCGATCGTCCCTGTCGAGACCCCTGTAATAGTCGCCATTGGCGGGGCCGACGGCTGCCGCGACCGTCGTGGAGGCAACCTCGCTCCTGCCGATGCTGTGCGTAGTCACGCGGTCGACGGTCTGGCTCTGGGTCTGGCCGCGGTCGATGCCGCGATAGTATTCGCCGTCACCACCGGCCAGCGCTGCGGTGCTGCCGTAGACGGAGGCGGCGAGGAGGGCGGTCACGAAGGTCGTGCTCAAGGTCTTGGTCATTGTCTGTTCCTTCCATATATGCATCTTGAAACGGGCTTGCCGCGGCGGCGCGGCGCGCCTGCCGGCGAGGGCGACGGGGATGGTCCGGCATGTCGCCGGGAAGCGCCGGATGGCGGCGCCCGCAGGTCTCTTGCCTTCGATAGGATCCGGCATCGTCATTCCCCTTCGCCTTCCGGAAGCGACCCTTCGCCGCTTCCGTGAAATAAAGATGGTCCCTCAATTTGCGGGATGGAAGGGTTTCAAATTGGAAACGGGCGTCAACGTTTCTTGAACAATGAAAAGGGCAGCGGCGGCGCACAACCGGACGGCCGGAAATCGGCAAAACCGTCCAAATGGACGGTTTTATGAAAGGAAAACCTCAACAACCAAGCATCTGAATAATATGGGAAATAATCATCCTTCTCATTCCGAAGGACGAGGGGCGCACGCGAGGGATGCACAAGAAGAAGGCGGTGTTCCCAATTGTGGCGTGGAAAGCCGCAGCGCCTGTTTCAAGAGCTTCACGAATGTGTGAAGGCCGAAAAAACGCGCCGAAATCGCTTTCGGCGCGCGCTGAATTGTGTCGAAATCGTGTCGGAACGGCCTAGCCGACGCGCAAATAGTGCTCGGCCAGCTCCGTCCAGAAGGCGGCGCCGACCGGCAGGAGATCGTCGTTGAAATTGTAGCCGGGATGGTGAAGCGACTTGTCGTTTTCGCCGCCCTTGCCGCCGAGGAAGAAATAGGTGCCCGGCCGCTCCTTCAGCATATAGGCGAAATCCTCGCTGCCCATGAAGGGACGGGCGAGATCGACCACCTTGTCGGCACCGGCGAAGCGGATGGCGAGGTCCCGCACAAGATCCGTCTCGGCCTTGTGGTTGACCGTCGCATCGTAGAAGCGCTGGTAGTCCACGGTGGCGCTCATGCCGTAGCTTTCGGCCTGACGCCCGGCGACAAGGCGGATGCGGCGTTCCAGCTCGTCGCGCACGGCGGCATCGAAGGAGCGGATACCGACGATGATCTCGGCGCGGCTCGGAATGATGTTGCTCGCCGAACCCGAATGGAACGAGCCGACGGTCACCACCGTCGGATCGAGCGGGTGCATGTTGCGCGAGACGATGGTCTGCAGCGCCATGACGATCGAGGCGCCGCAGACGATCGGGTCCAGCGTCTCCTGCGGCTCCGCGCCGTGGCCGCCGACGCCGTTCACCGTGATGCGCGCCTCGTCGACCGCCGCCATGATCGGCCCTTCGCGCAGCGCGAACTGGCCGAAGGGCAGGCCCGGCTCGTTGTGCAGGGCGAAGACGGCATCGCAGGGGAACCTGTCGAACAGCCCCTCCTCCACCATGATCTTCGCGCCGCCGAAATTCTCTTCCGCCGGCTGGAAGATGAGGTGCACGGTGCCGTCGAAATTGCGCCGCTCCGCGATGGCCCTGGCCGCTCCCAGCAGCATGGTCGTGTGCCCGTCATGGCCGCAGGCATGCATCTTGCCGGGGGTCTTGCTGGCATAGGCAAGCCCGGTCTCCTCGACGATCGGCAGGGCGTCGATATCGGCGCGGATGCCGATCGCCTTCCGACCGGTGCCGTTCGTGAGCGTCGCCACGAGACCGGTTTTCGCAAGGCCGCGCGTGACCGTGTAGCCATAGCTTTCGAGATGGCGCGCCACGACATCGGAGGTGCGCACCTCTTCGAGGCCCAGTTCCGGATGCTCGTGCAGGTCGCGGCGGATGGCCACCATTTCCGGCATGGCGTTTTGCAGGGTCGTATGGATCGTCATGTCAGGCACCACGCGAAGGGATCTTGCTTTCGAAATAGCGGAAGGCCACCACCAGGATGGCGGTGAGGCAAAGATAGATGAGCGCCAGCAGCAGGAGCGGCTCATAGGTGAGATAGGTCGCCTGCCGCACCTTGGAGATGACGGCATAGGCGTCGATCACGGTGATGGTCGCGACCAACGGCGTCGATTTCAGTTGCAGCACGGTTTCGCCGTTCAGCGTCGGCAGCGCGCGGTAGACGGCGCGCGGCAGCCAGATGCGGCGGAACAGGGTGAAGCGGCTCATGCCGTAGGCGCGCGCGGCCTCCAGCTCACCGGGCGGCACACCGGCGAAGGCGCCGCGCATCACCTCGCCCTCGTAGGCGGCGAAGGAAATCGTCAGCGCGGCAACGCCATAGGGCCAGGATTCGCGCAGATAGGGCCAGAGGAAGGAATTGCGGATTTCCGGGAACTGCGGAAAGAGCGAGCCGAGGCCGTAGTAAAGCAGCCAGAGCTGCAGCAGCAGCGGCGTGCCGCGAATGATCGTGCAGAAGCCTTTCGCCAGAAACTTCAAGGGCCAGGGGCCTGTCACCTGCACGAGGCCGATCGGCACGGCGAGGAAGAAGCCGAGGATCGAGGTCGTAAACAGCATGAGGAGCGTGACGCCGACGCCATAGGCGAGCGCCCCGGAATATTTCGGCACCCATTCCCAGCGCATGAACCAGACGACGCAGAAGACGAAGACCGCGGCGATCGCCATCAGCACGATGCGATGCGGCTTGAAGAAGCTCTGCCTGCTCGGCAGGTCGGTGAGCGCGGTGGCGGAAACGGTCTCGTCAGCCATCACGCGGTCCTCGCCATGCCGCGCCGGTAGTGGCGCTCGATGAGGCCGATCAGCACGTTGGAGACCAGCGTGATCATGAGATAGAGAACCCCGGCCGCGCAGAAGAACAGCAGGTAGGACTTGGTGCTGCCCGCCGCCTGGCGCGTCACCAGCGTCAGTTCGGAGAAGCCGACCACGGCGAGCAGCGCTGTATCCTTGGTGGCGATGAGCCAGAGGTTGGAGAGACCCGGAATGGCATGCGGCAGCATGGCGGGCAGCGTGACACGGCGCATGATCTGCACCGGCGACATGCCATAGGCCCGCGCCGCCTCGATCTGCCCCGCCGGCACCGCCTTGATCGCGCCGCGGATGACCTCGGTGGAATAGGCGCCCTGCACGACGCCGATGACGAAGATGCCCGCCGCAAGGCCGCTGATATCCATCTGGCCCCAGCCGAGGGCGGCGGAAATCTGGTTCAGCACGTCCGTGCCGGCATAATAGAGGATGAGGATCAGCACGAGTTCCGGCACCGCGCGCACCAGCGTGGTGTAGACCTCCAGCAAGTCCTTTACGATCGGGCCGCCGTAGAGCTTGCCCATGGCACCGCCGGTGCCGAGGACGAGGCCGAGCCCATAGCCACCGACGGCGATCTGGATGGAGTTCCATAATCCCGCCAGGAGCACCCCGCCCCAGCCGGGCGGTTCGAGCGCAAGCAGGCTCCAGTTGATCAGCGATCCGGCATCGGCCATGGGGTCTCGTGTCCGTTCGAGGAGATCAGCCGGCGGCAGGAGCCGCCGGCATCAGGCATGGACGGACGGTCAGCCGCCGTAGATGTCGAAGTCGAAGTATTTCTTCGAGAAGGTGTCGTAGGTGCCGTTCTCGCGGATCGCCTTGATGGCGGCGTTGATCTTGTCCTTCAGCTCCGTCTCGCCCTTGCGCAGGCCGACGCCGACGCCAAGCCCGAGCACCTCGGGATCGTCCTTGACCATGCCCTTCATGTCGCAGCAGGCGGCGCCCTGCTCGGACTTGAGGAATTCCAGCATCGCGACGGAATCGGCCTGCACCGCATCGATGCGGCCGGCGGCGAGATCGTTGTTGGCCTCGTCCTGCGTCTGGTATTCCTTCACCGTCGTACCGGCGGGCGCGAAATACTTGTTGGCGTAGACCTGGTGGATGGTCGCCACCTGCACGCCGAGCGTCTTGTCGGCAAGGCCTTCCGGCGTCGGCTCGAACTTGGCGTCCTTCGGGCCGATGACGCCCGGCAGGGAGTTGTAGTACTTGTCGGAGAAGTCGATTGTCTGCTGGCGCTCCGGCGTGATCGACATGGAGCCGATGATCATGTCGATCTTGTTGGAGGTCAGCGCCGGGATGATGCCGTCCCAGGCGACGGGCGTGACGACGCAATCGAGCTTGGCCTCGGCGCAGATCGCCTTCATGAAGTCCACTTCCCAGCCTTCCCAGTTGCCGGAGGCATCCGGCGAGGTGAAGGGCGGATAGGGCTCGGCGGCAAAGCCGACACGGACCTGCTGGGCCGCAGCGCCCGAAATGGCGGCAAGGCCGATCGCGGCGGCAAGGGCGATTGTCTTTACGGCACTCTTCATGATCTTCCCTCTGTTGGTTTTTTGCTTCTCAGTGGATGGAGCTGATGAACTTCTTCAGCCGCTCCGATTTCGGCGATCCGAACAGTTCGTCCGGCGGGCCCTGTTCCTCGATCACGCCGTTCGCCAGGAAGACGACGTGGCTTGCGACGTTGCGTGCGAACTTCATCTCGTGCGTGACGAGGATCATGGTGCGCTGCTCCTTGGCAAGGTCGCCGATGACGGAGAGCACCTCGCCGACCAGTTCCGGGTCGAGCGCGGAGGTGGGTTCGTCGAACAGCATGACATGGGGCTGGATGGCGAGCGCCCGGGCGATGGCCGCGCGCTGCTGCTGGCCGCCGGAGAGGAAGGCCGGATAGGCGTCGCGCTTCTCGTAGAGCCCGACGCGGCGCAACAGCGTCTCCGCCCGGGCGACCGCCTCGTCCTTCTTCACGCCGAGCACATGGACGGGTGCCTCGATGACGTTTTCCAGGATGGTCATGTGCTGCCAGAGATTGAAGCTCTGGAACACCATGCCGAGGCGCGAGCGCAGGCGCTGCACCTGCTTGCGATCGGCCGGCATCATGCCGCCGTGGCCGTCGTTCTTCATGGCGATCGTCTCGCCATGGATGGTCACCGATCCGGCGCTCGGCAGTTCCAGCATGTTGATGCAGCGAAGGAAGGTGGACTTGCCAGAGCCCGAACCGCCGATGATGGCGATGACGTCGCCCTCGTGCGCGCTCAGCGAAACACCTTTCAGAACATCAAGCGGCCCGAAGCGCTTGTGCAGGTCCCTGACCGCGATTGCCTCGGCGCGCTCCGTCATCGCGGAGCGGTCTCCGGCGCACGGAAAATCGATGCATGAACCATGCCAAATTCCCCTGTTTTTCAGCGTTCCCGCGGGCATCTTCGGCCCGTCGCGTCCTCTTATGAAATGCATCGTGGCACTTGTTAAGAAATTATTCAAGCGTATAATAGGCGCATCGCTGACTTTTCTGGCAGCGACCGTCCAAGATGATTTTCTCCCGGGAGTATGGAATGACCGCCTACGGTTCGCAGGAAATGTCGGCCCCCCTGATGCGTGTTCTGATGCGCCGCCCCGGCGCCAGCCTGAAGGGCGCCGATGCCGCCAAGTGGCATTACGGCCCGACCTTCGACGGCGCCCGCGCGGTCCATCAGTACAAGGCCTTCGCCGACCTCGTGGAAAGATCCGGCACCGAGATCATCTGGCTGGAGGACGAGGGCGACGGGCTTGCCGACGCCATGTTCACCCATGATCCCTCCTTGATGTCGGACCACGGCGCGATCCTCTTGCGCATGGGCAAGCCGCTGCGCGTCGCCGAAACGGCGCTGCACGAGAAGGCCTATGCCGAACGCCAGATCCCGATCCTCGGCCGCATCGAGGGCGAGGGCACCGTGGAAGGCGGCGACTGCATCTGGCTCGACGCCAAGACCCTGGTCATCGGCCGCGGCGTGCGCACCAACCAGGAGGGCATCGACCAGATCACGAGGATTCTCGCTCCCCACGGCGTCACGGTGCTTGCCTACGACCTGCCGCTCTGGCAGGGCGAGGAAGCCTGCCTCCACCTGATGAGCGTGATGAGCCCGCTGGCGGACGACCTTGCCCTCGTCTTCGCCCCGCTGCTGCCGGCCGCCTTCTACCAGTTGCTCAGGAAGCGCGGCATTCGCCTGATCGAGGCGCCGGCCGACGAATTCCACGCCAGCAACGGCCTGTCGCTCAACGTGCTGCCGACGCGGCCCCACGAGGTGATCATGGTCGAGGGCTTTCCGGCCACCAAGGCGGCGATGGAAGCGGCCGGCTGCACGGTTCAGACCTTCGAGGCCGACGCGCTGTGCATCGCCTGCGAGGGCGGGCCAACCTGCCTGACGCGGCCGGTGCTGCGCCGCGCCGCCTGACGAGGAGACCATGGCCCGCCGGACCTTCCATCGCGCCCCCGAGGCCGAACGCCGCCACGACCTGATCGAGGCGACGCTCGACTGCATCGCGGAATACGGCCTGGAGGGCGCGACGGTCCGGCAGATCGCCATCAAGGCGGGCGTGACGGCGGGCCTCATCCGGCACTACTTCCAGTCCAAGGAGCATATCCTGCAGGAAGCCTACCGGATCGTCATCGCCCGCCTCACCGAAAAGGCCGAGCGGGTGACGGGCGACCCCGAAACCCGGCTGCGTGACTTCATCGTCATCAACCTGACGGAGCCGGTCGCCAACAGCCGCAGCCTCTCGCTCTGGGCCTCGTTCATCAGCCGCGTCAGCGTCGACCCGGAACTCGCCGCCATCCACCGCGAGGGCTATCTGAGCTTTCGCAACGCGCTGGAGGGCCTGCTCGGCGATTTCCTTGCCGCCCGCGGCGAGGATGCCTCGCCGGAACGCTGCCGCAGGCTCGCCATCGCGATCAACGGCCTGCTCGACGGACTCTGGCTCGAAGGCTGCCTCGCCGGCGAGCTTTTCGAGGAAAGCGAACTCGTCGAGATCGCGCTGACCTCGATCGAAACCCTGCTCGGGCTGCGCTTGCGACCGCTCGGCGCCAACGGCCCCGGCCGATAAACGACACTCAAGGAAATGCGGAGGACGGCCATGCGCTATGCATCCATCACAGATCGGCTCGCCAGTCTCGGCTCTGAGAAATGGGCCATCCATGCCGAAGCGCGGCGCATGAAGGCCGAAGGCCAGGACATCATCGAACTGACGATCGGCGAGCCGGACGTGCCGCCGGATCCCGCGCTATTGGCCGAGGCCGTGCGCACCATGCATGCCGGCCGCTACCGCTATTCCAACGGCCGTGGCGAGCCCTCCGTGGTCGAGGCGCTGGTGCGCAAGTACCGCAAGCGCCGCGACGACGTCACCGCTGCCAACGTGCTGTGCTTCCCCGGCACCCAGACCGCGCTCTTCGCCGTCATGCTCGGCCTCGTGGAGGCCGGCGATGCCGTGCTCGTCGGCGACCCGCTCTATGCCACGTACGAGGGCGTCATCCGCGCCACCGGCGCCGAGCGCATCGCCGTGCCGCTGCGCCCGGAAAACAGCTTCCACATGAAGGCGGCCGACCTCGAGGCCGCCATCACGCCGGCCTGCCGGGTGCTGCTGCTCAACACGCCGCACAACCCGACCGGCGCGGTGCTGAGCGCCGCGGAGATCGCCGAGATCGGCGCCGTCTGCCGCAGGCACGATCTCTGGATCGTCTGCGACGAGGTCTATGAACAGCTCGTCTTCGGCGCGGCCTTCGCCTCGCCCTTCGACAATCCCGACCTTGCCGAGCGCACCGTCGTCGTCTCCTCCATCTCGAAGTCCCACGCCGCGCCGGGCTTTCGCAGCGGCTGGGCGATCGGTCCGGCGGATTTCTGCACGCGGCTGCTCTCGGTCTCCGAGACGATGCTGTTCGGCGGCCAGCCCTTCATCGCCGACATGACGGCCTATGCGCTCGACAACCCGATCTCGACCGCCGCCACGATGCGCGAGAGCTACAAGGGACGCGCCGCCCGTTTCGCCGATGCCCTGGCGCGCGCGCCCGGCCTGGCGCCGCTGCCGCCGGAAGCCGGCATGTTCATCGTCGTCGACGTTTCCGGGACGGGCATGAGCGGCGAGGATTTCGCCTGGACGCTCTTGCGCGAGGAACGGGTCGCGGTCATGCCGGGGTCCTCCTTCGGCGAGGAGGCGGAAGGCTTCATCCGCCTCAGCCTCACCGTGCCCGACGCCCATATCGACGAGGCCTGCCGGCGCATCGCCGCGCTCGCCGCCCGTTCCGCCCCGCCGAAGGAGCGCCGCGCATGAGCACGAAAACCGTCGGCGAGGTCCTGATCGACCTCCTGGAGGCGAACGGCGTGGAGGTCGTGTTCGGCATTCCCGGCGTGCACACGGTCGAGCTCTATCGCGGCCTTGCCGCCGCGAAGATCCGCCACATCACGCCGCGCCACGAACAGGGCGCCGGCTTCATGGCGGATGGATATGCCCGCGTTTCCGGCAAGCCGGGCGTCGCCCTCGTCATTACCGGCCCGGGCCTCACCAACACCATCACGGCGATGGCACAGGCGCGGCAGGATTCCGTGCCCATGCTGGTCATTTCCGGCGTCAACCGGCGCGATTCGCTCGGCCACGGCCGCGGCCTGCTGCACGAACTGCCGGACCAGCAGGGCATGATGAAGACGCTCGCCCTCTATTCGCACACGCTGCTCAATCCCGCCGACCTGCCACTCGTCATGGAACGCGCCTTCGCCGTATTGCTCTCCGGCCGCCCCGGCCCGGTGCATATCGAGATCCCGACCGACGTGATGGCGAAACAAATCGAGGCCGGCCGCTTTCCCGCTGCGGTCGCCACGCGCCCGCGCGCCGATGCGGAGACCCTGCAGCGCGCCGCCATCCTGTGCACCAATGCCTCGCGCCCCGTCATCCTCGCCGGGGGCGGCGCGGTGACGGCGGACGAGGAGATCCGCACGCTCGCCGAGCGGATCGGCGCCCCCGTCGTCACCACCGTCAATGGCCGCGGCATGCTCGCCGGCCATGCCCTGCGCGTGCCGGCCAGTCCCAGCCTCAAGGCCGTGCGCCGGCTGCTTGCCGATGCCGACCTCGTCGTCGCCTTCGGCACGGAATTCGGCCCGACGGACTATGACATCAATGTCGACAACGGCTTCCCGCGGCTGAAATCGCTGATCCGCATCGATATCGACGCCGCCCAGCTTGCCCGCACGCCGCAATCGGGACTGTCGATCTTCTCCAGTGCCAAGACGGCGGCGGCCGGCATGCTCGGCTTCCTCGAAGGCCACAAGGCGATCGGCAACGGCGCTACACGCGCCGAAACCGCCCGCAAGGGCGCCTGGAACGAGCTGACGGCGAAGATGCGGGCGGAAATCGGCGTCATCGACGCCATCTGGCGCACGCTGCCGAAGGCGATCATCGTCGGGGATTCCACCCAGGCCGTCTATGCCGGCAACTACTATTGCGATGCGCCGCGCCCGCGCAGCTGGTTCAACGCCGCAACCGGCTACGGCGCGCTCGGTTTTGCCCCGCCCGCCGCCGTCGGCGCGGCGCTCGCCGAGCCGGATGCGTCGATCGTCTGCCTTGTCGGCGACGGCGGCCTGCAGTTCTCCCTGTCGGAGATCGGCTCGGCGGCGGATGCGCAAGCGCGCGTGATCTTCCTCGTCTGGAACAATGACGGCTACCAGGAGATCGAGAACTTCATGGTGGAGGCCGGTATCACCCCGGAAGGAGTGAAACCCTCCGCGCCGGACTTCATCGCCATCGGCACCGCCTATGGCGTGCCCTCCGAACGCCTCGCCGACGTGCGGGACCTACCGGCCGCGCTGGAAAAGGCCGGCGCCCGCAACGGCCCGAGCCTGATCGAGATTCACCAGACGAAGACGGCCGGCGCCACGGCCTGATTCGCCGCAGCGCGGGATCGCCACACGATCGTCCGCGTGGCGACGGCGCGCCAGATCCTCACGGCTTTGCAAACCGTCGTTTATTTGTCATGGATGACGCCGCCGTCGACCACCCTTCGCGCCGACGGCCATCGGGAACGGACTCGCGTACAGGTTGGCCGACCACCAGACATCTTCACGACCGGTCTATGAACGGGCCCCGCCCCGCGCGCGGCCCGCTGCGCCCACGCTTCTCCAGCGGGCGCTCGACCTGGTGCCGATGCGCGACTTCGCCGCTGCGCATATCGGGTTCACCGGGCGGTTCAATCGGGCGGCGCGACGGCTCGACCGCGAAGGCGGGCCCGCCATCCTCGCCGCCCAGGCGCATTTCCATTTCGGCGAACGTCTGGTCATCCCCGTCGCGACCCGCCACCTGACCAGCCGGCTGCGCGACAATATCTCCGATCGCGGGCTGCTGCGCTGGATCGGCACGCATTTCCTCGACGGCAGCGACTGGAGCCGCATCGTCGAACCGCTGGAAAAATCCTCCTCCCATGCGGAGATCGCCGAACTCGTCGAGACGCGGCAGGATTTTCGCGCCGGCACGCGCTACCGGGCCTATGCGAAACGCATCGCGGACGGGGCGACGGTCAAGCGCAACCGCATCGCCATCGACACGACCGAGAAGCTCGACAATTTCTTCGAATATTACCTGGCGCTGATCGCCGACATCGAGAAGAACGGTATCGTGCCGCATTCCGATCTCGGCCTGCTCGGCCAGACCGGCCGGCGCCACCGCTGGACGCGCACGCTCTGGCAGGACCTTGCCGAGCGCGACATCGGCGTGGCGATCGATGCCGAGGGCCGCCTCGTCCGCCACACCAACGGCAAGCACCGCACGGCAGCGGCCCTTGCGCTCGGCATCGAGCGCATTCCCGTCGAGATCCGCCTGGTGCATGCCGGCTGGCTCTCGCGCCAGGGCGAACGGCTCGGCCTTTCTCCGGCCGACGCCCTCCTCGCCACGCTGGAAGAGGCCCGCATGACGGGCTGGCCCTCGACGTGAAAAGGCCCGGCGAACCGGGCCTTTCGTGTAACAATCCGCTGTAAAATGCTTCAGGCGACCGGACGGCTCTTGAGGAGGTCGCGGATCTCGGTGAGCAGCAGCACGTCTTCCGGCGGCGGCGCGGGCTCGGCGGCACCGGCGGCCTTCTCCTTCTCCAGCGACGCGCGCATGCGGTTCACGCCCTTGATCATCAGGAAGATGATCCAGGCGAGGATGAGGAAGTTGATGAACACGGTGATGAAGCTGCCGTAGGCAAAGACCGCGCCCTGCTCGCGGGCGGCTGCGAGCGACGTCGCCGTCACGTTGCTGGACAATGCGATGAAGTAGTTGGAGAAGTCGAAACCACCCCCGGTCAATGCACCGACGATCGGCATGACCAGGTCGTTGACGACAGATTCGACGATCTTGTTGAAGGCTGCACCGATAATGACGCCGACGGCAAGGTCCATGACATTGCCGCGGGCGATAAACGCCTTGAACTCATTGAGCATGAGGGTCTCCTGTTGCTGTAAAGCAAAGGCAACCTAGTTTAGTTTTCGCCTTGATGGAACTCCGCTCCGTCAATATCCGGGGGTTACGCACCGCTCCCTTTCACACCCGACCTTCGACGCAATTTCCTTCCCGCCCGCTTTGGCCTATTCTCGCGGCGAAGGCCGAAGGACTGCGGGAGGAACCATGCCGGGCTCGCTGATATTCGCCCTCGCGCTCGCCTATCTGCTCCTGCTCTTCGCGGTTGCAAGTTACGGCGACCGGAAGGCAAAGCGCACCGGCCGCACATCGAAGGGCCGGCCGCTGGTCTATGCGCTGAGCCTTGCGATCTACTGCACCTCCTGGACCTATTTCGGCGGCGTCGGCCTTGCCACGACCCACGGCCTCGAATTCGCCGGCATCTATATCGGCCCGATCCTGATGTTCACGCTCGGCATGCCGCTCATCCGCCGCATCGTGACGCTAGCCAAATCCGAACGCCTCACCTCGATCGCCGACTTCGTGGCCGCGCGCTACGGCAAGAATCCGGGCGTCGCCGCCGTCGTCGCCCTCATCTCGCTGATCGGCTACATCCCCTATATCGCGCTCCAGTTGAAGGCGGTCTCCAGTTCCGTTTCCGCCCTGGTCGACACGACCGGCTTCGGCATTGCCGCCTCCGGCGGCCTCATCGACCTGCCGCTGGTCGTCACGCTGTTCCTCGCCTGCTTCGCCATCGTCTTCGGCACGCGCCACACGGACGCCACCGAGCACCAGGACGGCCTCATCCTCGCCATATCCATGGAATCGCTGGTCAAGCTCATCGCCATGGCCTCTGTCGGCATCTATGTCATCTACTTCATGTTCGACGGGCCGGGCGACCTCTGGCGGCAGGCGGCGGAGAACGGACGCGTCATGCAGGCGCTGACCCACGAGACGCCGGTCGCGCGCTGGATCCTGCTCATCGTGCTTTCCGCCTTCGCCATCGTCATGCTGCCGCGCCAGTTCCACGTCACGGTCGTGGAGAACCGCACGGCGGGCGAGCTGCGCATGGCGGGCATCCTTTTCCCGCTCTACCTCGTCGCCATCAATCTCTTCGTGCTGCCGGTCGCCATCGGCGGCGTGCTCACCTTCGGCGGCCAGGGCGATGCCGACCTCTACGTTCTGACCCTGCCCTTCGCGCTCGACCAGCCGGTCCTCACGCTCATCGCCTTCATCGGCGGGTTCTCCGCCGCCACCGCCATGGTCATCGTCGCCTCGGTGGCGCTGTCCATCATGGTGTCGAACGACATCGTCATCCCGGTCGTGCTCAGGCGTAGCCTCATCGGCGGGGTCGAGCAGCAGGACGACCTGTCGCGCATGCTGCTGCGCATCCGGCGGCTCGCGATCTTCTTCGTGCTGCTGATGGGCTATGCCTATTATCGCGCCGCCACCGCCAATTCCGGCCTCGCCTCGATGGGCCTGCTCGCCTTCGCGGCGGCCGCGCAGGTGGCCCCGGCGCTGCTCGGCGGTCTCTTCTGGCGCAACGCCAATGCCCGCGGCGCCATGGCGGGCATGATCTCGGGCCTCGTCATCTGGGCCTACCTGCTGTTCCTGCCGAGCATCGGCGTCGCCGACAACGCCTATATCGCCGAAACCGTGCTCGGCTTCCTGTTTCCGGGCGCCACCCTCTTCACCGGCGAGAACGCCGACCCGCTGGTCAACGCCACGCTGCTCGCCATGATGGTGAATGTCGGCGCCTATATCGTCGGTTCGCTCACCCGCAACCCCACCTCGCTGGAACGGCTCCAGGCCGGCACCTTCATCCGCTCCAAGCCGCGCCTCGAACGGGCCTTCCGCGGCCGGCGCACCAAGGTGACGGTCAGGGACCTCAAGACCACCATCGCAAAGTATCTCGGCGAGGAGCGCATGCAGCGCTCCTTCCACACCTATGAACGGCAGGTCGGCCGCTGGCTGGAGGACAATTCGCCGGCCGATGCCGCCATCGTGCATTTTTCGGAGCAGCTTCTCGGCAGCGCCATCGGCTCCTCCTCCGCCCGCCTCGTGCTCTCGCTCGTGCTCCAGCGCATCGACGACACGCCGACGGACACGGACTGGCTGCTTGACCAGGCAAGCGAGGCCCTGCAATACAACCAGGACATGCTGCAGACCGCGCTCGGCCAGATGGACCAGGGCATCGCCGTCTTCGACAGCGCCGGCAACCTCACCGTCTGGAACCGCCGCTTCCGCCAGTTGCTCGACCTGCCGGAATATGTCGGCCAGGTCGGCTTCCCGCTCTCCGACATCGTCGACATCCTCGTCGAGCGCGGCGACATCGCGCAAGACGACCGCGAAGCGGCCGTCACGCGCACCATGACCTATGACGAGCCCTTCGCACTGGTGCTTGCCGGCGGCGAGCGCATCATCGAGGTACGCACCAATGCCATGCCGGAAAAGGGGTTCGTCTCCACCTATACCGACATCACCGACCGCGTGGCGGCCGACCGGGCGCTGAAACAGGTCAACGAGACGCTGGAGCAGCGCGTCGCCCAGCGCACCGTCGAACTCACCCGGGTCAACACGGAACTCGCCGAGGCGCGCGCGGCTGCCGAAGAGGCCAATATCAGCAAGACGCGCTTCTTCGCCGCCGCCGGCCACGACATCCTCCAGCCGCTGAACGCCGCGCGGCTCTATTCCTCCTCCCTCGTCGAACGGCTGGGCGAGACGGAGAATCGCGAGATGATCCACAACATCGATTCCTCGCTGGAATCGGTGGAGGCGATCCTCGGCGCCGTGCTCGACATTTCCCGCCTCGACACCGGGGCGATGAAGCCGCGCTTGCAGACGGTATTGCTGAAGGACCTCCTGAAGCGCATCGAGACCGATTTTGCGCCGATGGCGCGGGCGAAGAACCTGAAATTCACCGTTGTCCCCTCCTCGCTCGCCATCCGCACCGACCCGAACCTCCTGCGCCGCGTCGTGCAGAACCTCGTGTCGAACGCCATCAAATACACCAATGCGGGCACGGTTCTCGTCGGCGTCCGGCGCAAGGGGGCACACGCCCACATCCAGGTGCTCGATTCGGGCATCGGCATTCCCGCCTCGAAATTCCGCACGGTCTTCAAGGAGTTCGCCCGTCTCGACGAGGGCGCCCGCACGGCGCCGGGCCTCGGCCTCGGCCTTTCCATCGTCGACCGCATCTCGCGCGTGCTGTCGCATCCCGTCGAGCTGCAGTCGACGCCGGGGCGCGGCACCAGCTTCAAGGTGCGCGTGCCGATCGAGGCCGCCGCGAGCCGCCATATCGCCGACAAGCCCGCCGCCGTGCCGGCAGGCGACGAGCCGCTCAAGGGCCTGCGCGTCCTGTGCGTCGACAACGAGCCGAAAATCCTCGACGGCATGCGGCTCCTGCTCTCCGGCTGGGGCTGCACGGTGACGCTCGCCGAATCGGTGGCCACCGTCGAGGCGCTGGTTGCGAGCGGCCCTCCCGCCTTCGATGCGGTCATCGCCGACTACCATCTCGACGACGGCACCGGCATTGCCGCGATCGGGAAGCTCCGGGCGGCGCTCGCCCGCGAGGTCCCGGCCCTGCTCGTCACCGCCGACCGCACGCCGGACGTGCGCGCCGAGGCCGAGCGCGACAATATCCTCGTGCAGAACAAGCCCGTCCGCCCCGCCTCCATGCGGGCCTGGCTGACGCAGCTTTCCACGACGCAGCGCGAGGCGGCGGAATAGGTGTCAGGCGGCGGCCTGGGCGCTGCCGATCTTGCCGAGCTGGATGACCGCCTGGGTGCGGCTGTCGACGTTGAGCTTCAGGAGGATCGCCGAGACGTGCGCCTTGATGGTCGCCTCGGAGACGCCGAGTTCATAGGCGATCTGCTTGTTGAGCAGGCCTTCGGCGAGCATGGAGAGCACGCGCGACTGCTGCGGCGTCAGCGTGCGCAGCCGTGCGATGAGGTCCGCCACCTCGCTGTCCTGCTCCGGCCCGCGCACGTAGAAGCCGGGCGTATAGATGTTGCCCTCGATCACCGAGGCGATGCCCTCGCGGATATCCTCGATGGAGGCGGATTTGGAGATGAAGCCGGAGGCGCCGAGATCGAGCGCCCGGCGGATGGTGGCCGGATCGTCGCTCGCCGAGACGATGACGACGGGAAGGCTCTGGAACTCGGCACGCAGCGAGATCAGGCCGGACAGGCCGCTGACGCCCGGCATGGCGAGGTCGAGGAGCATGAGGTCGGCGTTCGGATTTCCGGCGGCCGCCTTGCGCGCCGCCTCGAAATCGCCCGCCTCGACGATGTCGGGATCGCCCGCCATTCCGGTCAGCGCCTGTTTCAGCGCGCCGCGGAACAGCGGATGATCGTCCGCGATGATGATCGTGAGTGCCGATGCCATGCGCTCCCTCCCCGGAGTAGACGGACCCGCGACGGACACAGCACAGCCTTGGTCGGCGAAGGATGTCCGTCAGGTCTTCTGCGGGATCGCGTCTTTCCCGGGGGTGGTTTCCTCCTCACCCTCCTCCAGGTTTTTCACGATGCCCATGAACCTTTGCATCATCTTTTCCATGATGGTCATGGTCCGGTCAATCTCTTCATCCGTGGGCAAGGACGGTTTTGCGGCCGTCTCGCCCGTCACGCCGCCTTTTTCCAGCGCCTCGACGCGCTTGGTGAGGAGGTCGAGCTCCTTTTCGAAGGCCGCGCGCTCGTCCGCCGCCATGCGGCAGACGATCTGGCCCTCCTTTTCCCGGCACAGCGAGACCTCGCCCGTCGCGGTGTCGAGGCGGACGAAGCCGCCGTCCGTCTTCTCCATGCGGTAGCGTCCCTCGCCCTCGGCCTGGGCGGAACCGGCCGCGAGGGCAGCGACGAAGATGAAAGGCAGAGCGTGAATTCGCATGCAAAATCCTCCAGGAGCCGGTTTGCGGGCCTATGCCGGTAGACATTCGCCGTTCTTTGCGGCAAGCGCTACCGTTGAAAAACAGCAGCCAGTGGAGGAACGGACGAGATGGCCAAAACAATCTACAAGATCGTTCCGGCAAGTCTGTGGCAGGCGGCCAAGGCGGCCGGAATTTTCGCTGGCGCGGCCATCGACCTTTCGGACGGCTTCATCCACTTCTCCACCGCCACGCAGGCCAAGGAGACGGCCGCCCGCCATTTCGCCGGCCAGGACGACCTCCTCCTCGTCGCCGTCGACGGCGAGGCGCTTGGCGACAAACTCGTCTACGAACCCTCGCGCGGCGGCGATCTCTTCCCCCATCTCTACGCCGCCCTTCCGCTCTCCGCCGTGCTCTGGGAAAAGCCCCTGCCGCTCGGGCCCGAGGGCGCCCACCAGTTTCCGGAGATGCCGCTCTGATGTCGCTCCTGTCCACCCTCGGCCGCAAGGGCCTCTTCCTCCTCGATCCCGAAATCGCGCACGGCCTGTCGATCGCCGCGCTGAAGGCCGGCGTCGTGCCCACCTGCCCGGCCAGGGCCGATCCGCGCCTCGCGCAGACCGTCGCCGGCCTTGCCTTCCCCAACCCGCTGGGCCTTGCCGCGGGCTATGACAAGAATGCCGAGGTGCCGGAGGCCCTCCTGCGCCTCGGCTTCGGCTTCACCGAGATCGGCACCGTTACCCCCCGCCCGCAGGAGGGCAACCCCAAGCCGCGCATCTTCCGCCTCGTGCAGGACGACGCCGTCATCAACCGCCTCGGCTTCAACAATGCCGGCCATGCGGCGGCGCTGACCCGGCTGAAGGCCTGCCGGCGCGATGCGCTGATCGGCGTCAATATCGGCGCCAACAAGGACAGCGCCGACCGCATCGCCGACTATGTCGCCGGCATCCGCACCTTCTACGACGTCGCGCGCTACTTCACCGCCAACATCTCCTCGCCCAACACGCCGGGGCTGCGCGACCTGCAGGCGAAGGAAAGCCTGCATGCGCTCTTGTCCGCCGTGCTCGCCGCGCGCAGCGAGGAGGCGGCGCGAACTGGCCGCCAGGTGCCGGTCTTCCTGAAGATTGCGCCCGATCTCACCGAGGAGGGCCTCGACGACATCGCCGAGGTAGCGCTCGCCCATCCGCTCGACGGGCTCATCGTCTCCAACACGACGCTGTCGCGCGACGGCCTCCGCGACACGCGGCAGGCCGGCGAGGCGGGCGGGCTTTCCGGCAAGCCGCTCTTCGAAAAATCGACCGTGGTGCTCGCCAAGATGCGCCGGCGCGTCGGCGAGACCCTGCCGATCATCGGCGTCGGCGGCGTCTCCAGCGCCGAGACGGCGGCGGAGAAGATCCGCGCCGGCGCGCACCTCGTGCAGCTCTATTCCTGCATGGTCTATGCCGGGCCGACGCTGCCCGGCGAGATCGTGAACGGCCTCTCGCGCATTTGTGATACCGAGCAGATCGCCTCGATTTGCGCGCTTCGCGGCACGCGCACTTCCCATTGGGCCGATCGCGCCCTGTGAGCGCCACACGGGAACCATAGTCGTCCTGAAGGGTTTCGGTCCTGCGGGTGGAGTGTTCGGCAAAAGCCGATTCGCATCGACGGTAGCCTGCACCGATCCCGCCTATAACGGCCGAAAAGGCCAGGAAGGGACGACACCATGAACGATCACGACGAACGTATCCGGCAAAGGGCCCACGAAATCTGGGAAGAAGAAGGCCGTCCGGAAGGCCGTGAATATTCCCATTGGCTGCGCGCGCGGGCCGAAATCCGCGCAGAGGACGGCGACGGTCCGACCCGACCGGAACGGCCCTGGACGATAGCAGGCCTCATCCAGCCGGTCTGACGGCAAAGCATCCGGGTCGGGGATCAGCCCCGGTCCGGTCCGGAAAACTGCCGCTGCGCCAGCCCCGGCAGGCGCAGCGCGAGAAAGATCCCGCGAAGGGCCAGGAACAGGTTGAGCGACAGCCAGAGGCCGTGATTGCCGAGGAGCGGCACGAAGACGGCGAGCGCCGCAAGATAGCCGACAAAGGCCAGGAGCATCATGTTGCGCATGGCATTCGACCAGGTCGCGCCGATATAGACCCCGTCCATCTGGAAGGCGAGGGCGCCGGTGACCGCCGTCAGGGCAGCCCAGGGCAGGTATTGCGCCGCCTCCGCCCTGACGCTGGTCGTCGTCGTCAGGAGGCCGATCACATCCGTGCCGAAGACGAGGAAGAGCAGCGTGGTGACGAGGCCGAGGCCGAGGGACCAGAGCATGGTGAGCTTCACCGCCCGGTCGAAGGCGGGGCGGAAATGCGCGCCGAAGGCCCGGCCGACGAGCTGTTCGGCGGCATTGGCAAGCCCGTCGAGATAGTAGCCGGCGACGAGAAAGATATTCATCAACACCGCATTGGCCGCCAGCGCCAGCGGGCCGAGCGAGGCGCCGATGCGCGTCATGATGGCGAAGGCGCCGATCAGCACGAAGGTGCGGATCATGATGTCGCGGTTGAGCGAGAACAGCGCCCGCAGCCGGTCCCGGGCTAAGACCTCGGCGCGCGAAGGCCGGTGCGACCGGTCGAAGCGCGAGACGACGATGAGGAAGCCGGCCAGCATGCCGATCGCCTCGCCGGCGAAGGTGCCCCAGGCGATCCCGGCAATGCCCCAGCCGAACCACAGGCCGAGCACGATCGACAGCACGATGTTGATGCCGTTGATGATCGCCTGCAGCACCAGCCCCATCACGCCCTGCCCGCGGCCGAGCACGAAGCCGAGCACGGCATAATTGGCGAGCGCCATGGGGGCGGCCAGCACGCGGATCATGAAATAGGTGGAGGTCACCGCGGCGACGCCGGCCGACGGCGCCATGAGGAACAGGCCGGCGGACAAGAGGAGCGGCGACAGCAGCGCGACCGCGAGCCCGCAACAGAGCGCGATGGCAAGCGAGCGCCAGTAGACCGCCTGCTCTTCCCGCCGATCGCCGCGCCCGAAGGCCTGGGCGACGAGGCCGGTGGTGGAGGCGCGCAAAAAGTTGAAGCTGCCGAGCAGGAGGTCGAACAGCACCGCGCCGATGGCAAGGCCCGCCAGCGCATCCGCCGAACCGAGCCGGCCGGCGACCGCCGTGTCGGTCAGCCCCATCAGCGGCGTCGTCAGGAAGCCGAGCGTCATGGGGATGGCGATCGCCAGCACCAGCCGGTGCGTCACCTCGAAGGGGCCTGCGCCCTCGTTCTCGCCTGCGGTCGCTGCGCTCACGGCCCTGCCCCCTCTCCTTCCGCCGGCTTTCAGCTCGACAGGACCATCGCCCAATAGGGCCGGTTACCCGACGCGGGATTGGAGACGACCGCGACGCCGAGGCCGCGGTAGCTTGTCCCAAGCATGTTTTCCAGGTGCTTCGGCGAACGATACCAGGCCGCGAAGGCCTCCGCCGCACTGTCCTGCCCGGCCGCGATGTTCTCGGCGGCCGGCAGCGGCACTTCCATGCCCTTCATGCGCTTCAGGAAATTCGCGCCGAAGCCGATATTGTGCTCCATCCTGCCGGCGCTCGCCATGCGGCTCGCCTGGTCCATGGCCGCGCGTTGCGCTGCCGTGTCGGAGGAAAGCGGCGCCAGGCCACGCTGGGCCCTGATCTTGTTGACGAAGGCGAGCGAGGCCGCCGTCTGGTCGCTGCCGGTGCCGGCCGAAGGCGTCAGCACGCCGGTGGTGGAACAGCCCGCCGCCAGCACGGCGACGGAGGCCGCGGAGGCGGCAAGGAAGGCGCGACGGGACATCATGGTCAGCGGCGGTAGCTCAGGACGCGGATGAGGATGAAGACGGGCACGACGATGACGGCGCCGAGCAGGAGGTAATCGCCCAGGCGGCCGAGCGTCTTGAAGCCGGTGTTCCAGAGATCGACGATGAAATCGCGCACGGCAAAGAGGATATCGTCCGGATAGAGCCCGAAGATCGACATCAGGAAGCCCACGGCCACCGACAGGATCAGGAGCTTGATGATCACGCGGATCGGTGTATCGCCGAGGAACCCGTTCACGCCATTCGACATCGGTTGATTCTCCAAAAACTCGTGTTCGTCCCAGATAAGCCGTCACCGCTCCCGCCGCAAGCAAGGGGTTCTCGCGAGAATTCGCTTGCCTTTTGCCGCGGCCCTGCCATGTAGCGCCGTCCGTTTTCCCGTTTTCGAGCCCCCATGACGAGCCCGCACTTCTCTTCCGGCGATCTCATCGCCGACCGCCGCGCCGACTATGCCCGCATGTTCGCGGAATCGGGCGAGTTCGCGGAGGCTGCGGAACTCATGGAACAGGCGCTCGAACAGGTGCCCTTCTGGGCTGCCGGCTGGTTCCGGCTTGCCGAATATGCGGAGAAATCGGGCCGGAAGGAGGCGGCGACGGCCGCCCTTCAAAAGGTCGTCGCCCTCGACCCGGCCGATATCTTCGGCGCCGGCCTGAAACTCGCCGTGCTGGGCGCCGCCGAAGCGCCCCCCGCGCCCTCGACAGCCTATGTCGAGCGGCTCTTCGACGACTATGCCGACCGCTTCGACACCGCCCTCGTGCAACGGCTCGACTATACCGTGCCGCAAACGCTCGCCCGGCTGGTGCGCCGGCATGCGGGCGAGGATGCGCGTTTCGGCCTCGTCGCGGATATCGGCTGCGGCACCGGCCTCTTCGGCGTGGAACTGCGTGGCCATGCCGGCCGGCTCGAAGGCTTCGACCTTTCCGCCGGCATGCTGGCCAAAGCAGCGGAGAAAGGGGTCTACGACCATCTCGCGCAGGCCGACCTGTCGCTGCCGGCCGGAGAGAGCGGGCTTTTCAACGCTGCGCCGGAGGCACGGGCCGACCTCGTCGGCGCGGCCGACGTGCTGATGTATCTCGGCGACCTCGCCGAAGTCTTCCCGAGCGCCGCACGCCTTTTGAAGCCCGGCGGCCTCTTCGCCTTTTCCGTCGAGCACGGCGGGGCGGGCGATGCGCCGCTGCTGCGTCCCTCGCTGCGCTATGCCCATCCGGAACGCTTCATCCGCAAAAGGGCCGAGGAGAACGGCCTTGCCATCCTCGCCATGGAGACGAGCGTGATCCGCCAGGATGCCGGCCAGCCGGTGCACGGGCTGCTCTTCCTCGCAAAACGCGAGACCTAGCCGAAGGCAGCGCTTGCACCGGCCACCGCGCCCTATACAACAACAAAAACCCTCGGAGATCTGGCATGGACGGCGACAAGCGGCGTTTCGGCTTCTGGAACCCCACCCCCACCCGTCATACGCCGCTGGAAGACGCACAGGGCGTGTTCGCCAGCAGCATGATCGCCGCGCTCGGCCTTGCCCTGATGGGCAGCGCCGGGCTGGTGGCGAGCGGCACCGCCGGCGTCGCCTTCGTGCTGCACTACCTGACGGGCGTGAGCTTCGGCCTCTACTACACCGTCGTGAACATCCCCTTCTACATCCTGGCGCTGAACCGCCTGGGCTGGGCCTTTACGATCAAGACCGTGCTGGCGGTGACGATGACCTCGCTGATCACCGAGCTGCAGCCGCATTTCGTGACGATCGAGAGCATCGATCCGATGTGGACGGCGGTGCTGGCCGGCATCCTGCTCGGTTTCGGCCTGCTCGGCCTCTACCGCCACCGCGCCAGCCTCGGCGGCATCGGCGTGCTCGCGGTCTACATGCAGGAGCGTTTCGGCATCCGTGCCGGCCTCGTGCAGCTTGCGTTCGACGTCGTGGTGCTCATCGCCGCCTTCTCGGTGGCCGCACCCTTCATCGTGCTCTGCTCGGTGGTCGGTGCACTGGTGCTCAACCTCTTCCTGACGGTCAACCACCGCGCCGACCGCTACATCGCCATGTGAGGCTATTTTTCCGGGCACCGCTTCACATTCGTCCGACGCTCACTAGCTTAGGCTGGTGAGCACTAGCGATTCCACCACCGGCCCCAGCCTCCTGCCCGCCGCCTTCACCGCCTGGTTCTCGGCCAGGGGATGGCAGCCGCGTGCGCACCAGATGGAGCTTCTGGCGCGGGCGACGGCGGGCGAAAGCCTGCTGCTCATCGCACCGACCGGCGCCGGCAAGACGCTCGCCGGCTTCCTGCCGGCCCTCACCGACCTTGCGCGCCGCGGCAGGATTCCGCCCGGCAGCGCCTTCACCAGCATCCACACGCTCTACATCTCGCCGCTGAAGGCGCTGGCCGTCGATATCGAACGCAACCTGATGAAGCCGGTCGAGGAGATGGGCCTGCCCATCACCATCGAGACGCGCACCGGCGACACGCCGCAGGCCAAGCGCCAGCGCCAGCGCCTCAATCCGCCCGACATCCTGCTGACGACGCCCGAGCAGGTCGCCCTGCTCATCGCCAACGGTGAGGCGCCGCGCTTCTTCAAGGACCTGAAATACGTGATCTTCGACGAGCTGCATTCGCTCGTCACCTCCAAGCGCGGCCATCTCCTGTCGCTGGGGCTCGCGCGGCTGCGCCGCCTTGCGCCCGGCCTTCGCACCATCGGCCTGTCGGCCACCGTCGCCGAGCCGATGGACCTGCGCCGCTGGCTGGTCGCGCAACAACCGGGCGAGGCGCGGCATGCCGGCCTCGTCACGGCGCCCGGCGGCGCGCGGCCGATCATCACCATCCTGAAGAGCAAGGAGCGCGTGCCCTGGTCCGGGCATTCGGCGAAATACGCGATGCCCGAGGTCTACGAGGCGATCCGCGACCACAAGACGGCGCTGCTCTTCGTCAACACGCGCAGCCAGGCGGAAATCCTCTTCCAGGCACTCTGGAACATCAACGAGGACACGCTGCCGATCGCGCTGCATCACGGCTCGCTCGATGTCGGCCAGCGCCGCAAGGTGGAGGCCGCCATGGCGGAGAACCGCCTGCGCGCCGTCGTCGCCACCTCGACGCTCGACCTCGGCATCGACTGGGGCGACGTCGACCTCGTCATCCATGTCGGGGCGCCGAAGGGCGCCTCGCGGCTTGCCCAGCGTATCGGCCGCGCCAACCACCGGATGGACGAGCCGAGCCGGGCGATCCTGGTGCCCGCCAACCGCTTCGAGGTGATGGAGTGCCAGGCGGCGCTCGACGCCAACTATCTCGGCGCGCAGGATACGCCGCCGGTGGGCGACGGCGCGCTCGACGTGCTCGCCCAGCATGTCCTCGGCATGGCCTGCGCTGCGCCCTTCGACGAGGATGCGCTCTTTGCCGAGATCACCGCCGCCGCGCCCTATACCGGCCTGCCGCGGGAAAAATTCGGCCGCATCGTGCAGTTCGTCGCGACCGGTGGCTATGCGTTGAAGACCTATGAACGCTATGCCCGCATCCGCAAGACACAGGGCGGGCTGTGGCGCGTCTCCAACCCGCAGGTCGCCCAGCAATATCGGCTGAACCTCGGCACGATCGTCGAGATGCCGATGCTGAACGTGCGCATGGTCAGGCGCGGTGCCAAGGGCGCGATCGGCCGCGGCGGGGCCTCGCTCGGCAAGGTGGAGGAATATTTCCTCGAAATGCTGGCGCCCGGCGACACATTCCTGTTCTCCGGCAAGGTGCTGCGCTTCGAGGGTATCCGCGAGAACGAATGCCTCGTCTCCCAGGCCTTCTCGCTCGATCCGAAGGTGCCGGCCTATGCCGGCGGCAAGTTCCCGCTCTCCACCTATCTCGCCGACCAGGTGCGCAGCATGCTGGACGATCCCGACCGCTGGGGCGGGCTACCAGAACAGGTGCGCGACTGGCTGGCCCTGCAGCGCGACGTCTCCGCCCTGCCCAAGCGCGACGAACTGCTCATCGAGACCTTTCCGCGCGGCAGCCGGTACTACATGGTCGCCTATCCTTTCGAGGGGCGGCTGGCGCACCAGACGCTCGGCATGCTGCTGACACGTCGGCTGGAGCGCGCCGGCCGCCGCCCGCTCGGCTTCGTCGCCACGGACTATTCGCTCGCCGTCTGGGCGCTCGACGACCTCGGCTACAGCTTTGCCGTGGAGCGCCCGTCGCTGGCAAACCTCTTCGACGAGGACATGCTGGGCGACGACCTGGAGGCCTGGCTCGACGAGAGTTTCATGCTGAAGCGCACCTTCCGCAATTGCGCCGTGATTGCCGGGCTTATCGAGCAGCGCCATCCGGGCAAGGAAAAGACCGGGCGGCAGGTCACCGTTTCCGCCGACCTGATCTACGACGTGCTGAGAAGCCACGAGCCGGACCACATCCTGCTCGAGGCCACACGCCACGATGCGGCGGCGGGGCTTTTGGATATTCAGCGATTGGGCGATATGCTGGCGCGAATCAAAGGCCACATCACCCACCGGCGGCTCGACCGTATATCGCCGCTCGCCGTGCCGATCATGCTGGAAATCGGCAGGGAGCCGGTGGCGGGCGAGGCGCAGGATTCTCTGCTGGCGGAAGCGGCGGAGGACCTGATCGCCGAGGCGATGAGCACGGCCCCTGTCTGAAGGGCCATCGAGAGGATTGAACGACAGGCATGCAGAGGCTCGCGCTGGCATCGGCGAAGATCGAGGATTTCGGCGCCGTTTCGGCCCGCACCGTGGTGGCAGGCGTGGAAGCGGTGTGCGATCCGCTCGGCGCGCTCTACCTGCCGGAAACCCGCCTTCTCGTCGTCTCGGACCTGCATCTGGAAAAGGGCGCGGCCTTCGCGCGGCGCGGCATGATGCTGCCGCCCTACGACACGCTCGCCACGCTCAAGGTACTCGAAGCCGTCATCGCCCGGCACGATCCGGCGATCGTCGTCAGCCTCGGCGACAATTTCCACGATCGCGTCGGCTCGGCCCACCTGCCGGACATGTTTCGCGCGAAGATCACGGAGCTGGCGCGCGGGCGCGACTGGATCTGGATCAACGGCAACCACGATCCCGACGGGACCGTGGACCTGCCCGGCCAGTCGGCGGACGAATTGCACTATGCGGGCCTCGCCTTCCGGCACGAGCCGTCGCTGATTTCGCCGGCCGGCGAGATCTCCGGCCACCTCCACCCGGCCGCCACCGTCATCCGCCGCGAGAAGGCCGTGCGCCGGCCCTGTTTCGCGACCGACGGGCGGCGCCTGCTGATGCCCGCCTTCGGCCTGATGACGGGTGGTCTGGACCTGCGCCACAAGGCGATGACCGGCCTTTTCGAGCGCCAAAGCCTCGTCGCACATATGCTTGGCCGCGACCGCATCTATTCGGTGCGCTTCGCCAACCTTATCGGCTGACCGTCTCTGGCGCATAGCGCACCAGCACCGTGCCGTTTTCGAGCGGCCTTGCCTCCAGCAGCGTGAAATCGCGTCGCGCGCCCTCCTTGAAGAAGGGCGTGCCCTTGCCGAGCTGCACCGGCACCACCGCCAGCATCACTTCGTCGACAAGCCCGGCCTCCAGCAGCCCATCCGATAGCTCGGCGCTGCCGAAGACGTAGATCGTCTTGTCGAGCGCCTCCTTGCGGGCCGAAAGCGCCGCGACGATATCGGCCGTCACCTCGGTATTGTTCCAGTCGGAGGCGGTGATGGTGCGCGAGGCGACCAGCTTCGGCAGGGCGTTCATGAAGGCCTTCACGGCCCCCTCGTCCTCGGTCGTCGTCCAATAGGCCTTCATGCCCTCATAGGTCACGCGGCCGAAGACGAGGAGGCTTGCCGACGTGCCGAAATCGGTGCTGAGCCTCTCCAGTTCCGGACCCCAGGCCCGCCTGTGAAAGTCGAGGTCCCATTTCTTCTCGCCCTCGAAGAGGCCGTCGAGCGTCACGAGGTTCCAGATGATTATCTTTGCCATCGTCCTGTCCTTCGTTGCGGGCGGTCTGCCGCGCACTTTAAACCGATTGCGATTTGCAACTGGTTGATGGATAGCGAAACCGATTGTAATGTGCAAGCAGTTTTTGGAGAATGCGATGAAAGACACCCGCCGCTCCGGTTGCCCGATCAACCTGACGCTCGAAATCCTCGGCGACCGCTGGAGCCTGATCGTGCTGCGCGACATGATGTTCGGCAACCGCCGCCATTTCCGCGAGCTTCTGACGAAATCGGAGGAGGGCATTGCCTCCAACATCCTGGCGGACCGGCTACGCCGCCTCGTCGACGAGGGGCTTATCAGCAAGGCGGACGATCCGAGCCACAAGCAGAAGGCGCTGTACAGCCTCACTGAAATGGGCATTGCGCTGGTGCCGGTCTTCGCCATGATGGGGGCCTGGGGCCGGCGCTTCCTGCCGGTGACCGAGGACCTGTCGATCCGCGCCGAACTCCTGGAAGAGGGCGGCCCGCCCCTGTGGGAGGCTTTCATGGAAGAGCTGCGCGCGATCCATCTCGGCGCGCCGCGCCCTCTGCGCTCGGTCTTCGGCGAGTTGCAGGCCGCCTATGAGGCGACCGTTGCCCGGCATGCGGCGAAAGCGGGTGCTTGACGAAAGCGCCGCGGTCGATTTCCATCAGGGCAGCGCCGGGCGCCGGTCCCGGTCCGGGCAAAAAGGAGGCCGCACCATGTACACGCATATCCTCGTTCCCACGGACGGTTCCGACCTGTCCTCCGCCGCCCTCGACCAGGCGCTCCGGCTCGCCAGGACGCTCGGCGCGAAGGTGACGGTGATGACGGTGGCCGAGCCCTTGCATTTCCTGCCCGTGACCCCCGGTGCGACCGTCAGCCTCAGGACGGACTACGAAGCCCATGTGAAGGAGGACGGCATCCGCATCCTCGGCGCGGCCGAGGCGAAGGCGAATGCGGCGGGCGTGCCGGTCGAGACGCTGCAGGTGACGGCGGGCGATGCCTGGCAGGCGATCGTCGATACCGCGAAGGCAAGGGGCTGCGACCTGATCGCCATGGCCTCGCACGGCCGGCGCGGCGTCAGCGCCTTCCTGATGGGCAGCGTCACGACGAAGGTGCTCAGCCATGCCAGGGTGCCTGTCCTCGTCTACCGATCATAGAACGAGGCGTATTCCTGATTGCAAGCAGCCCGGGCTTCGCTAATATCGAGCCCGGGCGACAGAGCGCCGACCATATCACACAGCGGGGGAATTCATGCCGAGGTACGACCGTGACTACTCGGTGGTCGAGATCAAGCAGATGATCGCGCTTTCCGAGACGAAGAACCATCCGTATAACGGCGCCACGTCCGGCCACGCCTTCCGCGATCACCATGGCATCAGCGACGCCGAGCTCATCACCAAGAACAAGTCCGCCTTCATCATCGGCTACGACATGTCCTACTATGTCGACACGCTCGATCCGGCGCAGATCGGGCAGACGACGAAAATCCGCATCAAGACGATTTCCGATCAACCCTTCATGGTGGCGGCGATCCTCAATTCCCATTTCGGCCAGCAGGCGCTCAGGCTCCTCAATGTCGGTATCAATGCCCGCATGACGATCCACGCCAATCCGATGAAGGCGCCGATGAACCAGCACATGAAGATGCGCGTCGCCACGCCGACCGGCACCGTCGACAGTTCGGGCAATGTCCAGCATGTGGTGCTGGTGCTCGACAACAACGGCTGGCACAACGGCAAGCCCTACCTGCACTTCGTCACGGCCTATCCGACCAATTCGGCGCAGTACAGGTTCAAGTTCGGCCCGCAGATCCCGCGCACCCGTCCGGGCGTGGAGTTCTACACCCACAACAATACGCGGAAATCGCTCTATCTCTGGTCGTCCGACAACCAGAACACCGACGCGCGCCTCCAGCTCATCCACATGGCGTAAGGCGGGGCGCCGGGCCTCAGTCCTTGCGGAAGACGATGCTGGCCAGCCATCCGGTCAGCACCGCGAGCAGGACGGAGAAGGTGCCGTAGGCGAACGAATTGTCATAGGCGGCATTGGAGATCATCTGCTCGATGCCGGTCTTCATCACGCGCAGCGGCAGCGCCTTCTCGGCGATGAAGACGCCGTCGCGGAAGAGATGCGCGCGCACGACATGGGTGCCGTTCGGCACGCTTGCGGGCAGCTTCACCGTGGCCTTGAAGAGGCTCGCGCTGATGAACTGCACGCCGCCGGGATCGCGCTGGTAGAAGCCGCCGCTTTCCTTGAGCCGACGGAAGGCCTCGCGGAACTCCGTGATGGTGCTGCCGTCGCCGACATAGCCGATCGGCGACAGACGGATGTGCTGGATGCCGACGCCTACGCCGTTGAGCATGGCCGGCTCGGCGATCGTCTCCACGTCCCGCGTGCTCGACAGCGAGTAGGATTCCGGTACGAGTTCGAAGGTCATCGAGCGGCGGTTGACCCAGATGCCGAAGACCCGCTCCTTCACGCGCACCGTGTTGTTGTCCTTCGGCCCTTCCAGCGCCACGACGATATCGTATTTGCGCTGGGCGAGCAGGGACGGATCGTAGCCCTCGATGGCGCCGAAGATCGTCAGGTCCGCGCCGCGGAAATCCGACGAGATCGCGATCTCGTCCGTGGAAATGCCGATTTCGAGCTTTTCGGGAAATTCGACCGGCCTGTCCTCCAGCACCTGGGCGGCGGCGGGAAGGGCAAGCAGCAGGCCGAGAAGCAGGGCGGCGGCGGACCTCATCGATAGACCCCCTCGCTGACGACGGAATAGATATCGGCCGGCGCGGCGACGAGATCGACGGCAAGGCGGGCGCCGACGGCAAGGACGAGCAGCGCCAGCAGCGCGCGCAACTGCTCGCCGCGCAGCTTCTGGCCGACGCGCACGCCGTACTGCGCGCCGATGACGCCCGCCACCATCAGGATGAAGGCGAGCACGATATCGACCGAATAGTTCGTGGTCGCCTGCACGATCGTCGTATAGGCCGTGACGAAGATGATCTGGAACAGCGAGGTGCCGACGACGACATTGGTCGGGATGCGCAGGAGATAGATCATCGCCGGCACCATGATAAAGCCGCCACCGACGCCCATGATGGAGGTGAGGATGCCGATGCCGAAGCCGAGGCCGACGACCGGGATGATGGAGAGGTAGATCTTCGACTTCTTGAAGCGCATCTTCAGCGGCAGGCGATGCACCCAGCTGTGCTGGCCGGGCCGGCGCGGCGAAACCGGCTGGTTTTTTGCCGCGCGGCGCAGCGCCCTTATGCTTTCCAGCAGCATCAGGGTGCCGACGGTGCCGAGCAGCACGACATAGAGCAGCGAGATGACGAGATCGAGCTGGCCGACGCTGCGCAGCAGCGAGAAGATCCAGATGCCGAGGGTCGCGCCCGCAAGGCCGCCGAAAAGCAGCACCGTGCCGAGCTTCACGTCGAGCGTGCCGCGCCGGAAATGCGAGAGCGCGCCCGATATCGAGGAGGCGACGACCTGGTTGGCGCCCGTCGCCACGGCGACGATCGGCGGGATGTTGTAGAAGATGAGGAGCGGCGTGATGAGGAAGCCGCCGCCGACGCCGAACATGCCCGAAAGGAAGCCGACGGCCGCGCCCATGCCCAGAATGATGAAGATGTTCACCGAGAGCTCTGCGATGGGCAGATAGACAGTCACAACAATACCCCGATCGGCAAAATTTCCGCTTGCGCGGTTTCAAGACATCCGGCGACCGCTGTCCGTTCCGCCTGCCGTCGCGGCTCTCCCTCGGCAGGCTGCGCATGCACGGAAGCGCCCCGCCGCAGGAAGAAGAGGCCTCTCCGGCAGCCGGTTGCGCCTTGCATCGCGCAAGGATCGATCCCGGGGCGCGGCCTTGCGGCACGCCCCGCTCCTATTACAATTCCGCCCGCAGGACCGCATTCGGCCCGCCTGCCGGAACTATATTGCCACCTTTCCTGACGATAACGTTTGTCGAGCGTGTATCATCTTGGGGCGACATGAAATTTCTACCGCATCATTCCTTAAATCGGGGCCGATTTAAGGATTAAAATATACGGCAAATACAAAATACCACAGCGCCCGTTGCACATCGTGAACACTGTGCGCGCCGTGGTGAGCGTCATGCCCGTGGGGTGTAGACAAGTCAACCGGAGAAGTCGCTTTCGGGCCTCTCCGGCGATCCGCCGATCAGCTCGGCTGCTTGTTGCGCTTCAGGAGTTCGGTCACCAGCGCATCGTCGATCTCGCCGGTTTCCGTCTGGCCGACGGACTTCTGGAAGGCCTTGATCGCGGCGACCGTCTTCTTGCCCATCGCGCCGTCGGGCGTGCCGGCGTTGAAGCCGTTGTTGTTGAGGATCGCCTGGATGTTGCGGATCGCCTTCTTCATGTCGACGCTGGCGGTCTTCGTCGGCTTGCCGACCCATTCGTCAGGAAGGTCCGCCGCGTTGGTCTTCTCGTCGAGCGGCTGCGGCTTCCACAACTCCACCTTCGCCTTGGCGCTGGAAAGCTGCTCGGGGCGCATGGCGTTGGCCACTTCGTCGCGCTTCTGCGCGGCGTCGCCATCGCCGTCGCGAGCGGCGATGGCGAACCACTTGTAGGATTCCTCCAGGTCCTGCTTCACGCCGTTGCCGCGCGCATAGAGGATGGCAAGGTTGAACTGGCTGTCGCGCACGCCGAACTCGGAGGCCTTCTGGAACCACTTGGCCGCGCCTTCGAAATCCGGCTTCTCGGTGCCGACGCCCGTCGCCAGCAGGACCGCTAGGTTGTGCATGGCGCTGGCATTGCCCTTGCTGGCCGCGGTCTCATAGAGTTCGCGGGCACGCGGCAGGTCACGTTCGACGCCCTGGCCTTTCTCGTAGAGGTTGGCGAGGCGGTATTCGGCGGGCGCGAAACCGCGGGCCGCGGAAAGCTCGTACCAGCGGGCAGCCTCCGAAAGATCGGTCGCAATGCCGCGGCCTTCCGTATAGCGTGCGCCGATCTCGAACAGCGCCAGCGGATCGCCCTCGCCCGCCGCCTTGGACAGAGAGGCCGGGGTGATCGCTTCCGGAACGACGATCGCCGCGGTCTGCGTCCGGTCGACCGGCTGGACCTCCTCGGTGATAGCGGTTTGCGGCTCCGTCACCGGCTCGAAGCCGGCGGTCGCGGCGCTGTCGGTCGTCTCGGCCGGAGCCGCCAGGGCTTCGCTGCCGGTGGCGGAGATCCGGGTCGGCGTCGGCTCGGCGCCGGCATGCGTTTGCGTGTCGCCGGGCTCGGCCGCATCGCCGTCCTCGACGGGAGCCGGATTCGTCGCGATCTCCTCACCGGCGACCGGCGCCGCGGCGCTGTCGGCGGTCACGGCCTTCGCCGCGCCCGCCGTGGTTTCGGCTGCTGCCGTGTCGCTCGTGGCGACGGCGGTCTGCTCGACGACGACAGGCGCCTCGTCGCCCGCCACCAGCGTGCTGACGAGCGGATAGGACATGATGGCCAGCAACACGGCGCCGACGGCCAGAAGGATCGGCCGGCGATGACGCGATAGCGCCGAAGCGGGCTTCTCGCCCTTCGCCAGCTTCTCCGCTTTCTTCGCGGGCGCGACGCGGGAAAGCGTGTCGGTCTCCTCGGCCGCGAGCTTGGCGGCGCGGCGGGCGGCGGCGATGAAATCGGCCTTCTCGCCCTCGCCGCCGGCTACCGGACGGCCGCCCGCCGCCTGGCCGGCGCGGACGCGCTCGAGGATACGGCGAACGTCCGGCACGCCGGAGCCCGGCTCCAGCAACTGGTTCGCCTCTTCCGGGGCGAGTTCGTCGATCGGGTCGATCGAGGGTGTCGGGTCGATCTGCTGGCGTTCGGCCGGCGGCGCGGCTTCCTTGCGGCCGGGCGCGAAGCGACGCTTCAGACCGGCGAGCAGGCCGCCCTTGGGCTGGACCTCGGCCGGCTGGCCAACGGCGAGCGCCACGGGTTCGTCCGCAAGCGCCTCTTCCAACACGGGACGCTCGGGGACGGGGATGGTCTCGACCTCGATCTCGGCGAAGCGGCTTTCCTCCCGCGGCGCCTCGGCTTCGGTCCTGCGGGTCTCGCGGGCGCCGAAGCCGTCATCGTCAAAAGGGTAGTCGTTACCGTAGATGCTGGAGGCCGGGGCCGTCTCGCGCTCCATGTCCATGGCCGGCATTTCGGCGCGCGGCATGGCGGCCTCGCGTCGGCCGAAGGTTTCGCGCGGGGCGTCGAGCTGTTCGAGGCGGCCGGCGATCTGGACCAGCGTGTCGTGCAGCGCGTCGAAGGTGTGCGCGGTACGCTCCTCGCTCGACCGGGTCAGTTCCTCCAGGGCGCGCAGATTGTCGGCAAGGCCGGCGATCGCCTCCATGTCGGCGCCGGCGGCCGTGGCCGGGCCGGCATGGCGGTAGGCCTCCATGACGGCTTCCGCCGCCTGGCGGGCGGCCTCGACGATATAGTCGTCGTTGGTCGCCATATAGTCCTCGATCGTCGCAAGGCGGCCCTCGAACTCGGAGGGGACCTGCGCGACGGCGGCGGACGGCATGCTGATCAGCGTGGAGAGATGCGCGATCTGCGCCTCCAGTCCGCGCAGGGCCTCATGGTCGCCCGCCGGGGCGGTGCTGGTCGCATCGAGCCGGTCGGCGATCGCCGAAAGGCGGCCCTCGATATGGGCGAAGCGGTCGTCCTGGAACGGGCCGCCGGTGGGCGCGTCGAGCCCCTCGATGCGGCGGGCGAGCGCATCCAGCCGCTCGGCGAGCTGGTCGTTGACGCTGCCCTGGTCGAGCGCGTCGATCTTGCGGGAAATATCGGAGAGGTAGTAGGCGAGCTCGTCGCCGGCCGGGGCGGGGGCGGCCTGCTGGCTTTGCTCCAGCATCTGCGAGAGCTGCTCGATGCGCTCTTCGAGACGAAGCGCGGTGCGCTCGTTGGACAGGTCCTCGATGCGGCTCGCCAGGGCCTCGATGCGCAGGGCAAGGCCTTGGTCCGGCGCGGGCGCCGGGCGCTGGGCGATGAAATCGAGCTGGTCGGCGAGATCGGCGATGCGGCCTTCGAGGCGCTGCATCATGCCGTTGTCGGCAAGGGACGACTGCTGCATGCGGCCGGCCGCGGCGATCGCCCGGCTGATCTCGTCGAGGCGGGCATCCAGCCCCTCGAACTGCGAGGTGACGGCGGACACGAAGCGGCCGTCATCGGGCTGCGCCTGGCGGGCGAGCATGTCGATGGCGCGGGCGATGGTCTCGATCTTGCCTTCCAGCGCGTGGATGGCCGGCGTGGCGCTGACCGCGCCGATCTGGCCCTTCAGTTCGTCCAGCCGGTAGGCGAGCGCCACCAGCTCGTCGTCGCGCGTCTGGTCGAAGACGGAGAGTTTGTTCTCCACGCCGCTCCAGCGATCCTCCATGCGGCGCATGGAATCCTCGCGGGCGAGCCCGTCGAGCACGGAACGCAGCGCGTCGAATTCGACGCGCAGGCCTTCCGTCTGGCCGGCCGCCTGACCCGACTGGTGGCCGAGCTGGTTGATGCCCGTGGAGAGCCGCAGCAGTTCCTCGCGCAGGTCGTCATTGTTGCCCCGGCCCTCGGCCACCTGGCGGATGCCGCGGATTTCCGAGCGCAGCGACTGCATCTCGCGCTCCAGCCCGTCGGCGATGTCCTTCTTAAGGTCCTGGCGCAGGGAAACGAGCGCCTTGGCGATATCCTCCACGGAATTGTCCGCGCGGGCGGGCGCGGGCTGATGATAGCCGTAGGCCGGATATGCGTCCCGGCTGCCATGGGCGGCGCTGGCCTGCTGGCCGCCGAAGGCGGCATGGGCGTGCTGGGCGGCGGCCTGGTGATCGGCCGAAAGCGGACGGCGCTCCAGGCGCGGGGCGACGCGTTCGCGACCGCCGTCGATGGCGCGCTGGCGCTGCATGATCTCGGAAACCGGGTCCTCGCGCAGCGGTATCGCGCGCGACGGCTCGTAGCGCGCCTGCGCCTGTTCGCCGCGTCCCCGCGCCTCGCGCCCGCCCGCCATCAGGCCCTCGATGCGGGCTTCCAGCCCTTCGATGGTGCGATTGAGCGCATCGAGCGAGGATCTTTCGCCGTGACGCTGCGGGTTTCGCGATCCGTTCATCTTTCGCCTCGCTTTGGCGGCCGGACGGCCAGCCGGGAGATACTCTTCAAGGCGCTGCCGTGCGGCTCCGCCCTTTCCACGCCGGCGGATCCCCCGCCGTCAAACACCGCATGCGCCATGGGAAACGTATCGCCCCCGCCCGTGCCGGACCGCCCGTCCGGCCGTTGCGAAGGGAAGTCGAAATGATTCCCGATCCCATGCCCTCAGGCGTCACAATTCATGAAACATGGTAAACAAGGGGTTAATCGCCCCGAAAATTTTTTAACGATTTGCTCATAGAATAGGCCCCGGGAGGAAGGACGACCCTTGGCGGCACAGCCGCAGGCCCGCCGTTCCTTCCCGCCCGGCGGAAATTTCGCCGCCGCCGAGTTTTGACGTTTACGCAAACGTCAAAATTTTATAGTATCCGATCTCAAGGAGCGGACCTGCGTCCGCGGGACAGGTGAGGACATCGAGCATGCCGATCTACAAGGCCCCCGTGAATGACACGCTTTTCATCCTGAACGACGTCCTGGCGCTCGAGCGCTACAACAACCTGCCCGGCTTTGCCGACGCGACGGGGGACATGCTGGAGGCGATCGCCGGCGAGGCGGCCAAGCTGGCGGAGGAAGTGCTCTTTCCGGTCAATCTTTCCGGCGACCAGGAAGGCTGCAAGCGTCACGAGGACGCCACGGTGACGACCCCGAAGGGGTTCAGGGAAGCGTTCGACCACTACCGCCAGGGCGGCTGGATCGGCCTCGCCGTTCCGGAGGAATTCGGCGGCCAGGGCCTGCCCTACGTGCTGCACACCGCCGTCGGCGAATACATGTCCTCGGCCAACATGGCGCTCACCATGTATCCCGGCCTGACGCAGGGCGCGATCGCCGCGATCCTCGTGCACGGTTCCGACGAGCAGAAGGCCGCCTACCTGCCGAAGATGGTGGAAGGCACCTGGACCGGCACGATGAACCTGACGGAGCCCCATTGCGGCACCGACCTCGGCCTGTTACGCACCCGCGCCGTGCCGCAGACCGACGGCTCCTACAGGATTTCCGGCCAGAAGATCTTCATCTCCGCCGGCGAGCACGACATGTCCGACAATATCGTGCACCTCGTGCTTGCCCGCATCGAGGGCGCGCCGGAGGGCACCAAGGGCATCTCGCTCTTCATCGTGCCGAAATTCCTGCTTGAGGACGACGGCACGCCGGGGACGCGCAACGCGGTCTCCTGCGGCGCGATCGAGCACAAGATGGGCATCCACGGCAACGCCACCTGCGTCATGAACTACGACGAGGCGACCGGCTTCCTCATCGGCGCGGAGAACAAGGGCCTCAACGCCATGTTCGTGATGATGAACGAGGCCCGCCTCGGCGTCGGCCTGCAGGGCCTGTCGATCGCCGAGATCGCCTACCAGAACGCCGCCGACTACGCCCGCGAGCGCCTGCAGGGCCGCTCGCTCTCGGGCGTGAAGAACCCGGACGGCAAGGCCGACCCGCTCATCGTCCACCCCGATATCCGCCGCGCGCTGATGACCATCCGGGCCTGGACGGAGGGCGGGCGCGCCTTCACGCTCTGGACCGCGCTGAAATCCGATATCGCCCATCGCGCAACCGACGAGAAGGAGCGCCAGGCCGCCGACGACATCCTCGGCCTGATGACGCCGATCCTCAAGGGCGTGCTCACCGACAAGGGCTTCGACCACGCCGTCATGGCCCAGCAGGTCTTCGGCGGCCACGGCTATGTCGAAGAGCACGGCATGAGCCAGTATGTGCGCGACGCGCGCATCGCCATGATCTACGAGGGCGCCAACGGCATCCAGGCGCTCGACCTCGTCGGCCGCAAGCTCGGCATGAACGGCGGGCGCGCCATCATGGCGCTCTTCAAGGAGATCGGCGATTTCTGCGAGGAGAACCGGGGCGACGAGAAGCTCGCCTTCTTCACCAAGCACCTGAAGAAGGGCTTGAACGACCTGCAGGCCGGAACCATGTGGTTCATGCAGAATGCCATGGCCAAGCCCGACAATGCAGGCGCCGGCTCGACCGACTACATGCATCTCTTCGGCCTCGTCGTCGTCGGCTACATGTGGGCGAAAATCGCGAAAGCCGCCGAGGAAGGCCTTGCGGGCGGCGCGGGCGAGCGGGAAGACTTCCTGAAGAACAAGCTGGTGACGGCACGGTTCTTCATGGAACGCCTGATGCCGGAAACGGCGCTGCGCAAGACGCGCATCGAGGCCGGGGCCGACACGACGATGGAACTGGCCGCCGAGGCGTTCTGACGCCTTGTCCCTCATCCACGGCAGGCAATTGCAGGAATTCTAGGGCGCCACCGCGCCGCCAGGGAGAAGAGAATGACCGACGTCTTCATCTACGATCATGTGCGCACCCCGCGCGGGCGCGGCAAGAAGGACGGATCGCTGCACGAAGTGCCGTCCGTGCGCCTTGCCGCCAAGGTGCTGGAGGCGGTGCGCGACCGCAACGGGCTCGACACATCAAAGGTCGACGACATCGTCATGGGCTGCGTCGATCCGGTGATGGACGCCGGCGCGGTGATCCCCAAGGCCGCCGCCTTCGAGGCCGGATATTCGACCCGCGCGCCGGGAATGCAGATTTCCCGCTTCTGCGCCTCCGGCCTCGACGCCGTGAATTTCGGCGCGGCGAAGATCGCGCAAGGGGCGGACGACCTCGTCATCGCCGGCGGCGTCGAGTCGATGTCGCGCATCGGCCTCGGCATGTCGGGCGGCTCCTGGTTCATGGACCCCTCGGTCAATTTCCCGGCCTATTTCATGCCGCAGGGCGTCTCGGCAGACCTCATCGCCACGAAATACGGCTTTTCCCGCGACGATGTCGACGCCTATGCCGTCGAGAGCCAGAAGCGCGCGGCGCACGCCTGGCAGAACGGCTATTTCAAGAATTCCGTCATCCCGGTTAAGGACATCAATGGCCTCACCATCCTCGACCGTGACGAGCACATGCGCCCCGGCACCGACATGCAGGCGCTGGCCCAGCTCCAGCCCTCCTTCCAGATGCCCGGCGAGATGGGCGGCTTCGAGGCCGTCGCCATCCAGGCCCATCCGGAGATCGAGGCCATCAACTACGTCCACCATGCCGGCAATTCCTCCGGCATCGTCGACGGCGCCGCGGCCGTCCTCCTCGGCTCGAAGGAAGGCGGCGCGATCCTCGGAAAGAAGGCGCGCGGCCGCATCAAGGCCTTCGCCAATATCGGCTCCGATCCCGCGCTGATGCTCACCGGCCCGGTCGACGTCACGGAAAAGCTGCTCGCCCGCACCGGCCTGCGGGTTTCCGACATCGACCTCTTCGAACTCAACGAAGCCTTCGCCGCGGTGGTGCTGCGCTACTGCCAGGCCTTCGACATCCCGCACGACCGGATCAACGTCAACGGCGGGGCGATCGCCATGGGCCACCCGCTCGGCGCGACCGGCGCGATGATCCTCGGCACGGTGCTCGACGAACTGGAGCGCCGCGACCTCAACACCGCCCTCGTCACGCTCTGCATCGGCGCCGGCATGGGCACGGCGACGATCGTCGAGCGGGTTTGAGAAGGTAAGCCACGCCCTCTCTGGTCGTCATCCTCGGGCTTGACCCGAGGATCCACCGCCCGGAGTTGGATGGTCGGGTAAAGCCCGACCATGACGGAGGGGAGGACAGCGTGTGAAGCTAAAGATTTCAGGGAAGAGGAATCCCATCATGAGCTACAAGAACTTCTCCATCGAGACCGACGCCGACGGCATTGCGCTGGTCACCTGGGACATGCCGGACAAGTCGATGAACGTCTTCACCGTCGAGGTGATGGACGAGTTGGACAATATCATCGATGAGGTCGTCGCCGATGCCGCCGTCAAGGGCGTCGTCATCACCTCCGGCAAGTCCTCCTTCTCCGGCGGCGCCGATCTTTCGATGATCAAGGCGAGCTTCGACCTCCTGAAGGATGCCCAGGCGAAGGATCCGGCCACCGCCGTCGAAAAGCTCTTCGAGGCGACCGGCCGCATGACCTGGCTGTTCCGCAAGCTGGAAACCTGCGGCAAGCCCTGGGTCTCGGCCATCAACGGCACCTGCATGGGCGGCGCCTTCGAAATGTCGCTCGCCTGCCACGGCCGCATCGCCTCGAATGCCAAGTCGGTCAAGATCGCGCTGCCCGAGGTCAAGGTGGGCATCTTCCCGGGCGCCGGCGGCACCCAGCGCGTGCCGCGCCTTGCCAATGCGCAGGACGCACTGCAGATGATGACCACCGGCTCCTCGCTGACCGCGGCGCGCGCAAAGGCGATGAACCTCGTGCACCAGGTCGTGGAGCCGGGTGAGCTCGTCCCCGCGGCAAAGCAGATGATCAAGGACGGCCTGAAGCCCGTCCAGCCCTGGGACGAGAAGGGCTTCAAGGCACCGGGCGGCGGCATCTGGACGCCGGCCGCGGCCCAGCTCTGGCCCGCCGCACCCGCCATCCTGCGCCGCGAGACCGCCGGCAATTATCCGGGCGCGCTCGCCATCCTCAAATGCGTCTATGAGGGCCTGCAGGTGCCCTTCGAGACCGGGCTGAGGATCGAGCAGCGCTACTTCACCCATATCCTCCAGACGACCGAAGCCTTCTCCATGATCCGGTCGCTCTTCATCTCCATGCAGGAACTCGGCAAGGGCGCCCGCCGCCCGGCCGGCCTTCCCAAGGCGGAGTTCAGGAAGGTTGCCGTCGTCGGCGCCGGCTTCATGGGCGCCTCCATCGCCTATGTCACGGCCGCCGCCGGCATCCCCGTCGTGCTGATCGACCGCGACCAGGAGGCCGCAGACAAGGGCAAGGGCGTCTCCCAGGGGCTCGTCACCGGCGCGGTCGGCAAGGGCCGCATGTCGAAGGAGGACGGCGAGAAACTGCTTTCCCTCATCACCCCGACGCCCGACTATGCCGCCCTCGCCGATGCCGACCTCGTCATCGAGGCCGTGTTCGAGGACCGCACCGTCAAGAAGGACGTGACCGAGAAGATCGAGGCCGTGCTGCGCGAGGGCGCGATCTTCGCTTCCAACACCTCGACCCTGCCGATCACGGGGCTTGCGAAGAATTCCAGGCGGCCGGAACAGTTCATCGGCATCCACTTCTTCTCGCCGGTCGACAAGATGATGCTGGTGGAGGTCATTCTCGGCAAGGAGACGGGCGACAAGGCGCTCGCCACCGCGCTCGACTATGTCGCGGCCATCCGGAAGACGCCGATCGTCGTCAACGACACGCGCGGCTTCTACGTCAACCGCTGCGTCTTCCGCTACATGGCCGAGGCCTACGACATGCTGATCGAGGGCGTGCCGGCCGCGATGATCGAGAATGCCGCCAAGATGGCCGGCATGCCGGTCGGGCCCCTTTCGCTGAACGACGAGGTCGCCGTCGACCTCTCCTACAAGATCTTCAAGGCCTCCATTGCCGATCTCGGCCCGCAATCGGTCGATCCGCGCCATATGGACCTGGTGACGAAGCTGGTGGAGGGCGAAGGCCGCCTCGGCCGCAAGGCCGGCAAGGGTTTCTACGACTACCCGCCGAAGCCGGCGAAAAAGAAGCTGTGGCCGGGCCTGAAGGACCTGTATCCGCAGCGCAAGCCCGAAGATGTGGACGTCACGGTACTGAAGCAGCGCCTGCTCGTCACCATCGCGCTGGAAGCCGCCCGCACCATGGAAGAGGGCATCGTCACCGATCCGCGCGAGGCCGATGTCGGCTCCATCCTCGGCTTCGGCTTCGCTCCCTATACCGGCGGCACGCTGTCCTACATCGACGGCATGGGCGTGCAGAATTTCGTGACGCTGTGCGAGACGCTTGCTGCCAAATATGGCAGCCACTTCCAGCCGACGCCGCTCTTGAAGGACATGGCCGCCAAGGGCGAGACCTTCTACGGCCGCTTCGCGCCGCAAACGAAGAAGGCGGCATAGGCCGCCTTCGATCGGCCTATGGGCGCATGTTTCCTGCGGAACAGCGGGCGGCGGGGCGATGTGCGATCTTCTGATCACCGGATGAGAGAGGCTCATCCCTAACCGATCAGGAGAGACTCCATGCGCAAGATCATCGTTTCCGCCGCCATCGCCGCCGTTGCGGCCATCTCCTTCGCCGCCCCCTCGCAGGCCGGCTATTACAGCTACGGCTACAAGCCGCACTGCTTCATCAAGAAGGTCAAGGCCTACGACTACTACGGCAATGTGATCATCAAGAAGATCAAGGTCTGCAAGTAAGCAACCTTCCCGCTGACCTCCCCGAAGGCCCGGATGTCCCTGCATCCGGGTCCTTTGCCGTTCGGAGGAGAGGTCTTATGCCTGGCGCGCGGCGTCGGCCATGTGCACCAGCAGTTCCGCGCGGGTGCCGACGCTGCGGCTGGCATAGGCGAGCTTGGCGCCGAGGCTTGCGGCCATCGCGCCGATGATCTTGGAGCCGAGGCCGGTGCCGCGCACCGGGCCGTCGCCGCGCCAGCCGATGCCGTCATCCTCGACGAAGAGCAGCGCGGTCCCCGGGTCGAGGCGGGTGAAGCCGACGCGCACCTCGCCGCCGGTCTCGCCATAGGCGTATTTGAAGGCGTTGGTGACGAGTTCCGTGACGATGACGCCGAGCGAGACGGCCCGGTCGGTCGGCACATGCAGCGGCTCCAGCGTGCGGTTGAGCCGCACATTGCGGCCCTGGCCCTTCATCGAGGTGTCGAGTTCGGAGAGCAGCGTCGAGAGATAGGCACCCATATCGACATTGCGCACGTCTTCCGACGTGTAGAGCCGGCGGTGGATGCCGGCGATCGCGGTGATGCGGGCCTGCGTCTCCGACAGGGCCTCCTTCACCGCCTCGTCGGATGCGCTCGACATCTGGAGGCGGATGAGGGCGGCGGCGAGTGCCAGCGAATTGCCGACGCGGTGGTTCACCTCGGCGAGCAGCACCTCGGCCCGTTCCTTGGCGGCGCGGATCTCCTGCTCGGCCCTGAGCTTCGCGCGCTTCAGCTCGGCATTTTCCAGCGCCTGGCCGAGCGCGTTGGCCAGGAGCGGCATGAAATCGTCGCCGACCGACTTGATGACGTAATCCGCCGCGCCCGCCTTCAGCGCCTCGACGGCGACCTGGGCGTCGTTGGACCCCGTGACGTAGACGACGGGCACCGCGCCCGGCGCATCGACGAGTTCCTTCAGGAAGGAAAGGCCCGTGCCGGATTTCAGGAAATGGTCGAGCACCACGGCATCGAAACCGCCGTCGGCGAAAAGCACGCGGCCGTGCTCCACGTCCTCGGCAGGCAGCACCTCGTAGCCGAGGCGGCCGAGCGCGCGCTGGGCGAGCCGCGCGAGGATCGGGTCGTCGTCGATATAGAGGATGCGGACGGCGCCTTCCTTCATTTACTGGGTCTCGGGAATCTGGATCACGGAGAAGAACAGGCCGAGCTGGCGGATCGCATGGGCGAAGCTCTCGTATTCCACCGGCTTGGTGATGTAGACATTCGCGCCGAGATCGTAGCAGCGCTGGATTTCCCGCTCGTCGTCCGTCGTCGTCAGGATGACGACCGGCAGGCGCTTGGTGTGGGTATTGGTCTTGATGCGCTGGAGGATATCGATGCCGGACATGTCCGGCAGATTGAGATCGAGCAGGATCAGCAGGAACTTGCCGGCGCTGGCGAGGCCCGAGCGGTCCTTGCCGAGCACGAAATCGAGCGCCTCCGTGCCGTTGGTGAAGGGCACGACCTCGTTGTGCACGCCGGCGCGGCGGATGTTCTTCTCGATGAGGCGCGCATGGCCCTCGTCGTCCTCGATCATGACGATGGTGACTTCCTTGCCCAGTCCGTTCATGCCTGCATACTCCTGACTACTTTGCTGAGGTCGGCCGGAAGACGCAGCACGAATGTCGTCCCCTGGCCGAGTTCGGATCGCACGACGATATCACCGCCGAGATTGCGCATCAGTGAACGCACATGCGCAAGGCCGATGCCTTCGCCGGGCTTGTCCTGGGCGCCGGAGCGACGGAACAGTTCGAAGACCCGCTCGTGGTCCTCGGGCGCAATTCCGCGGCCATTGTCGGTGAATTCTATGACGAAGCCGGCCCGACCGCCATTCCTGGCGGTGACGGAGATGCGCAGCGGCCGGCCCGGCGACTGGTACTTGATCGCATTGTCGAAGAGGTTGCCGAACACCTGCTCCAGCGACAGCCGGTCAGAAATGACGGTCGGGAGCGTGTCGTCGATGGCAACCGTTCCGTCGGATTCGCTGACCTGATGCCCCACGGCCGCCGCGCTCGTCTCGACGAGCGCCTTGACGTCCACGCGCTCGATGCGCAACTCCCGCCGCCCGTCGCGCGAGATCTTCAGGATGGCGTTGATGAGGCCGTCCATCTTCTTGGTGGAGGAGCGGATGAAGCCGATCGCCTCGGGCAGGTCCTCCGAAGCCGCACGGCGCGCCTCCAGGATGTCGCCCTCGCTCGGCGCCTTGCCGTCGGCCAGCACATAGCCCTGGATGGAAGCGAGCGAGGCCTGCAGCTCGCTGGTGAAGCCCATGATGTTGACGAGCGGCGCGCGCAGGTCGTGCGTCACGATATAGGCGAAGCGCTGCACCTCCTGGTTGGCGCGGATCAACTCCTCCGTGCGCTCGTCCACCCGCTTTTCCAGCGTGGCGTTCAGCGTCTCGACCTCGCGGCGGGCGGCGACGATGTCGCGGGTATACTGGATGATGACGACCGCCGCGCCGCCGAGCACACCGATGATGGCGATGGCGCCGATCACCGTTGTCCATTGCAGCGCATCGGCGGAGCGGAGCGTATCGACGACACTCTCCTCCAGGTGCCGGTCCGCATCGGCGAGGATGGAGCCGATTTCGCCGCGCAGGGCGTCCATGAGGACGCGCCCGCGGTCGGTCTTGACTTCCTCGACCGCTTCCGTCTGGCGGCCCTGCTCCATGAGGTCGACGGTTCCGGCCAGTTCCGCCAGCTTCTGCTCGACGAGCGCGCCGACCCGCGATGCCCGCTCGGCATATTCGGGCAGGCGCATCGTCTTTTCGAGGAAGACCTTCTCCTGCTCGGCGACGCCCCGCAGCGCGGCATCATAGGGCCCTCGGAACGCGCTGTCGCCCGTTATGATGAAACCCCGCTGGCCGGTTTCCGCGTCCTTGAGGAGCGACAGCAGATCGGCGGCGGCGCTGCGCGTCTCGCGCACCTCGATGAAGCCGGTGAAATAGCCCTGGACCTTGCCGACGAGCCAAAGCGACGTGCCGACGATGCCGAGCAAAGCCAGCATGCCTGCAATCAACAGAACAACCGTCGAGCGCACGAAGGCGGCGTTCGAAATCGGCATCTCATCCCCCGGTTCAGTCCGTCCACAGGACGGCGACAATATCGTTGTCATGACCGCTTGCAACCAACCATTGTCATGAAAGCCGAATTCTTTTGGTTGTGTCGTCACTTAACGGGTCGAATCCGGGCTCGCAAACGCCCGCCGAGCCTTTCGCTGGCGATGATGACCATGCCGGCGGAGAAGATCAGCGCGGCGCCGACGAAGACATTGGCGCCCGGCACGTCGCTCCAGATGAGGTAGCCGAGCGCGAAAGCCCAGACGAGCGAGGAATATTCGAAGGGAGCGAGCACGGAAACCGGCGCCCGGCGCATGCCCTCGAACAGCGCGAATTGCCCGATGCCGGCAATTACCCCCGTTCCCGCCATCAGCGCCAGGTCGGGCAACGCGACCGGCTGCCAGACGAAAGGCAGCGCGACGGCGGTGAAGAGCAGGAAGAAGCCGCTCGATATGGTCACCTGCACCTCGGTGCGCTCATGCAGCGCCGTCTTGCGCAGGAGCACCGTCGAGATCGCCCAGAAGATGGCCGCCTGCAGGGCAAGGCAGACGGGCAGCGAAAGCTGCAGGCCCCTCGTCGCAACGCCGCAGGCGACGACCACCCCGACGAAGCCGATCACCACCGCGAACCACCGGTATCCCGGCACCTTCTCGCCGAGGAGCGGCACCGAGAGGATCGTCATGACGACCGGGGAGGCGTAGTAGAGCGTGGTGAGTTCGGCCAGGCCGAGGTCGCGCGCGGCGGTATAGTAGGACAGCCAGGCCGCGAGCAGCAGAAGGCTGCGCAGGAAGAGCGGCTTCAGCACCGGCGAGCGGCGCGCGCTTTGCAGGAGCCGCCCCCGGCCGAAGGCAAGACAGAGCACGAAGATCGTCACGCTGCGCACGAACAGAATCTGCCAGACCGGCAAGGCCGCGACCAGCCATTTGACGGTCGCATCCTGCAAGGAGAACATGAAATAGGCGAAGGACGTCAGCAGAATGCCGGAAGAGACGGTCTTTTGCACGAGAATGGGCCTCAAAGACGCGGAAGCGCCGCGCTCCGCCTTGATAGCGCGCCGCTCGATCCGGCGAAAGAGGCGGAAAATCACTGGATGAAGGAAATTTTTCCCACTGGTCTGCCTCCGGCCGCGCAGGGCCGCCGCGCGATCGCTCCCCTGCCTGGCGGCCGAGCTCAGGGTCCCTCTCGGCATCGAAACAGCGGCTCCGAAAGAATACAGGAAAATAATCCTTTTTCCTTTACTCGGCCGCCGGCCTTGGATATGCTTCCGATCATTCGGACCGGCCTTTGCCGGTCCGTTGCCTTGGCAGGGTTTTTCAGCATGTTCTCCCACGACCGGATCTGGGCAGCGATCGACGCCCTTGCCGAGCGCAACCGGCTCTCGCCGTCCGGCCTTGCCCGCCGCGCCGGTCTCGATCCCACGTCCTTCAACAAGTCCAAGCGGCAGGGCGCCGACGGCCGCCAGCGCTGGCCCTCGACGGAATCGATCGCCAAGGTGCTCGACGCCACCGGCGCCTCGATCGACGAGTTCTTCATGCTGGCCGACCCGGCGCGCGACATCGCCCTGCCGCAGGGCGCCTTTCCGCCGCAGGCCGGCACCATTCCCCTGCTCGGCTTTGCCCAGGCGGGCGCGGGCGGCTTCTTCGACGACGGTGGCTTTCCCGCCGGCCAGGGCTGGGATGTGGTGGAGTTTCCCGCCTCGCCGGATCGAAAGCCCGGCGTCTATGCGCTGGAGGTGCAGGGCGACAGCATGCTGCCGCTCTACCGGGACGGCGACGTCCTGATCGTCGAGCCGGGCGCGCAGGTGCGCCGCGGCGACCGCGTCGTCGTCAAGACGCGCGAGGGCGAGGTCATGGCGAAGGTGCTGCATCGCCAGACGCCGCGCACGATCGAACTCGTCTCGCTCAATCCCGAACATCCCAACCGCAATTTCGACATCGACGACGTCGACTGGATCGCCCGGATCATCTGGGCCAGCCAGTAGCGCGTCAGCCGCCGTAGAGATTGATCGGGAAATAGCGCAGGTAGATCTCCTGCAGGCGGCCGCTGCGCGAGAGCGCCAGCAGCGCATGGTCGATCGCACCCGCGATCGTCGCGTCCTCCTTGCGGAGCATGACGGTCAACCCCTCGCCGAGGAAACGCTCCGACAGGTAGGGTCCGTCGAACAGGCGGCAGCAGTCGGCCGATTCCGAGCCGCTCGTCCAGAACGCGAGTTGCATGCCGTCGCTAAAGACCGCATCCACCTTGCCCTCCTTGAGGCTTGAAAGCAGGGCGGCGCGATCGGGAAAGGCCTCTGCCCGCACGCGCGGGAAAAAGGCCTTCAGCATCGCCTCGTGTGCGCTCGCCGCGACGACGCCGACCCGCTTGCCGTCGAGCGCCGCCGCACTCTCGCCGGCGGGCGAGGCCCGCTTCGCCACGGCGAAGCGGGCCGGCAGGCGCATGAAGGGGCGCGAGAAGAGAAAGCGCGTGCGCAACTCAGCGGTGACGGCAACGCCCGCGACAACCGCCTCGCCATTGCCGTCAACGAGCGCCTTTTCCAGTTCCGGGAAGGTCACGGCCTGGATCTGGCATTTCTCGGTGAGCGCCAGTTCCCGGCAGATTTCCCGAACGAGATCGACATGGAAGCCGGCAAGCTTGCCGGTCTGGTCGATGAAGTTGAACGGCGGGAAATCCACCGTAGTCAGGAAGCGCAGCCGCACGATGCCGGACAGATCCGGCCGCGCGATGCGTTCGCGCGTATCGAACAGGATTGGCAGGTCCACCGAGGCGGGCTCCTGCGCCACGGCATCCTGGGGCCGCACCGCCGCCAGCAGAAGGCAGCAGGCAAGGAGCCCGTAGATTCTCAGGGGTGCAATTTTTTTCTGCCGCATTACAATCAACCTGGGGTTTAAAGGGGGCGTAGCCGCCTGCGCGGCTGCGGGGCTGCATGCGACTGGCAGAATATCCCGACGATATCGGTTTCGCCACCGCAATCGGCGTCCTGCCGGCGCCGCTGGCGCCCTTACCCGACGACACCGTGCCCTCCCGGCTGATGACGGAAGCCCGGCTCTTCCGGCGCCTCGGCCTGCCCAAGCCCCTCATCTCGACGATGCTGGTGCGCGCCAGCCAGCACGGCACGTCGCTGGAAACGGAACTTCTGGCAAGCGGCTCGGTCTCGGAACAGATCTACTATGAAGCGCTGGCCGAGATCCTCGACATCCCCTTCCTCGACCGGCTGGATCCGGCCGAGGTCGAAGACCTTCCCGGTGCCGATACCCAGCTCATCGATCCGACCGTGGTGCGCTTGCGCCATGCCTCGCGTGCGCCGACGACGGCGATCGTGCCGAGTGCCGAGCGGCTCGCCTATCTCGGCGAGCGGCTGGCGCATTCGCCGGCCCTGCGCACCATGATGGCGGCGACCACGCCCTCCGCCCTGAGGACCGCGCTCTGGCAGGCCGGCCAGTATCGGCGGCTGCGCGATACGGTGGACGACCTCCACGCCACCATGCCGGAGGCGAGCGCCCGCATCACGCTGCGCGGGCGGCAGGGTTTTTATACCGGCGTCACCGTCACCCTCCTCCTCGTGCTCGCCGCCCTCGCCCCCGTGCTGGCCACGCTGGCATTGCATATCGTGCTGAGCCTGCTCTTCCTCGGCACCGTCCTGATCCGCCTGGCCGCCCTCATCGCCAAATACCGGCGGGAGCGCCGGCCGCCGTCGCCGCCGGCCCGGCCGCGGCCGACCTATTCCATCTTCGTCGCGCTCTACCGGGAAGCGGAGGTGGTGCCGCAACTCATCGACACCCTCAACCGCATCGAATGGCCGCCCGCCCGCCTCGACATCAAGCTGATCTGCGAGGCGGACGACCAGGAAACGCTCGATGCGCTCGCCCTCACCCGCCTCGGCCGGCAATACGAGATCGTCGCGGTGCCGCCCGGCCGGCCGCGCACCAAGCCGAAGGCGCTCACCTATGCGCTCGGCGCGGCGCGCGGCGACTACCTCGTCATCTACGACGCCGAGGATCGCGTCGATCCCATGCAGCTCGAAGAGGCCTGGCGCACCTTCGAGGCCGGGCCGCCGGACGTCGCCTGCCTCCAGGCGCCGCTCGTCGTCACCAATGCCGGGGAAAGCTGGCTGAGCGCGCTGTTCGCACTCGAATATGCCGGGCTCTTCCGCGTGCTGCTGCCGCGCCTTGCCGCCGCGCGCCTGCCCATGCCGCTCGGCGGCACGTCCAACCATTTTCGCGGCCTTATGTAGCAAGCGCACCAACATTCCGAGCGAATAGCGGCAAGGGAGTTTCTATAATGTCGACATGAGACAAGCCCGCACGGAAACCTTCGATCACACAATCACTGGCCTGCTGAAGAAGCGCGCGGAGCTTTTTAACGAAGCGGAGCGCATCCGAGACAGGCTTGCCGAGATCAAGAATGACATAGGTGCGGTGGATCGCACGTTGAGCGTGCTTGGCTACTCTGGCGATCTGGACGCCGCCATGCCGCGCCAGAAGCGGGAAGTTATCTTTGGTAGAGGAGAACTGTCCAAGGCCATCATGGGCGAACTGCGGCACGCGGACGGGCCGCTGTCCAGCCGTGACATCGCTCGCGAGATCGTCACCATGAGAGGTGAGGATGCGAGGGACCGCAACTATCTGTCCGATCTTACCAAGCGCGTGAGCAAGGCGCTACGCCAGATGAAGGCCGAAGGATATGTGCGGAGCGCAGTAGACGCTAAGGGGAACTTGAGTTGGGAGCGGCGGCTTACGCAGCCGCCCGCTGCCAATAGCCCTTCCAGTTCCGGCTAACGGGGTGTTTGAGAGCGCCGCCAACGATGGCGAAGGCGTTGCCGCCATTTGAGCGTTCGCGATGGTCTTCCATCCATGCGGCATGGTTTGCGTACTGGTAAAGGTACTTGGCCGATACGTGGTGATGTTGGCCGCCAACCATGCGACGAAGGCGCGAGAAGTAGCTCTCTACCCAATTGGTGTGCTTGCCGTTGCGCTCGCTGTAGATTTCGCTGTGGTTGATGCGGCCAGTTTCAAATTCCATGTCCAGCGCATCCCAATGTGTTGCCTCATCAGCAAACATCATGGCATCGGCGACAACGCGCTCGCGGGCGATTTCCACGCCTTCGGCTTCCGCCCTGCGGACGAAGGCAAGGGTGCGCCCCTGACGTTCGCGGAGAGCGATTACAACGCGGCGACGGTCTGACTGGTTTGCCTTGAGGCGGCGGTCCTTGCGGTCTTCCTTACGGTTCTCGGGGCGAACGTGACCACCGAAGTACGCGCCATCGATTTCAACTTCACCGTCCAGAACTTCATTGACGGTTTCGAGCGCCATAGCCTCGCGAAGCTTGTGAGCGAGAACCCATGCCGTCTTGTACTGGACGTCCAGATCGCGGGAGAATTGCAGGGCCGAAACGCCCTTCACGGCATTTGCGAAAAGGCAGATGGCTGCGAGCAGGTCGCAAAAGCCAAGCTTGCGGCTGGCAAAGATGGTGCCGGACGTGACCGAAAACTGCGCATGGCAGGCAGCGCACTTGAACTTGCGGCGGGTGCTGATTTCGTAATGGTCGAGGCAGCCGCACTTCGGGCAAACCGGCTCGCCGTCCGTCTGCGACCAGCGCAGCTTGCGGAACGTCTCATAAGCCTTGTCTTCGCCGCCCTTGTAGACTTCCTTGAGGGAGAGGGTGCGGGTGCGGGCTGCTGCCGAGAGGAGAAAATGCTGCGCCATGACGTACTGTTTCCGTTACCTATGTAACGTTTATAGTACGTTGACCGACGCATTGCAAGTGCTTATATCATCATATGCGATACGTAAGCATCACGGGTGATACATGATCGAGAAAACTGACTGGGAAATGAAAGCGGCCAACCTTCTCAAGGCTGAGTTGAAACGTAAGGGAGTTACTTACGCACAACTTGTTGAGAGGTTGGCCGCGATTGGCATTGACGAGAAAGAGGTGAACGTGCGGAATAAGCTTTCCAGGGGCAAATTCACAGCGGCGTTTTTATTACAATGTCTAGAGGCTATTGGATCATCGTCGTTGCGTTTGGACTGATTGTCTCTCCCTATTTAGGGCAGGCACAACAACATTCCGATCAAACCAATAGGGAAGCAGACCAAGAAAGCGATCAAGCCTATAAGCTTCCTTTTACGATCGGGGTTGACGTTGTCGAGAAAGAGGCCGCCACCAAGGCCCGCGAGAGGCATGAGGCCGAAGCTCGTGAACGCGAAAAAAGAGACCTTGTCGCCCAAGAAGGCATGAACGCGGCGACGAAGGAAATCAATGCCGCTACACAAGCGATGGCTGCATACGCTTATTGGTCTACGGCTTTCGTCGGCATTGGTACTGCCTTGCTTTTCCTCACTCTCTACCTGACTCACCGGGCCAATCAAGGCGCCCATTCCGCCGTCAAAGTCACTCGCGAGATTGGCGAGGCGCAGGTCCGAGCCTATGTCGAAATCGATGACATCAAAACGAGTTACGAGCAGCGCTCCGGCGAACGGGCTGCTATCCGCTCTTTTGTCAACTGGATCAACACCGGGCAAAGCCCCACGCGAAATCTCGTGTGGGCGATTGACCATCACCTCGGGCTGCTCCCCGACAACTTCGCCTTTGTCATGTCCGAAACGGCGACGCACGGAACCTCGACAATCGGAGCGGGGAGAACATCGTACGACGTCTCCCATTTGATGGATAGGACTGGCCTCGATGAGTTCGACAAGGAGAGGCTTCCTATAACCCTCTTCGGATACGTCGATTACGACGACGTCTTTCCCGACACAAAGAGGCATCGCACAGAGTTTTGCGTCGAGTTGGCCCGCAAGGGCGTCGCCGTTGAAAACTCCACATGCAGTAAACACAACGGCGCTGACGACGGCTGCTTTCGCCAGCCAACCACCTAGTCTCTCAATCATTTCTCCAACCTTTCCGGTCGGCCGAGCAGCTTGGTGCGTTTGCTACATAAGGCCGCATTTTCGCACGCGCGTTCTCCAGCAGGCGGGCGGATGGGATCCCTACAATGTCACGGAGGATGCCGATCTCGGGCTGCGGCTCTACCGGCTCGGCTATCGCTGCGGCACGCTCACCCGGCCGACCTACGAGGAAGCGCCCGTCGGGCGCGGCGCCTGGCTGGGCCAGCGCACCCGCTGGTTCAAGGGCTGGCTGCAGACCTGGCTCGTGCTGATGCGCCATCCCTCGCGCCTCGTCTCGGAAATGGGCCTCTGGCCCAGCCTCGTCTTCCAGGTGCTGATCGGCGGGCTCATCCTCTCCTCGCTCGCCCACCCGCTGATCGTCGCCTATCTCGGCCTCGTCACCTGGTCGTTGTTCTTCCAGTCCGCCTACCTGGTCGGGCCGCTCGAATTCACCCTCTTCGTCATCGACATGGTCAACATCTTCGGCAGCTATGCCATCTTCATCGCGCTCGGGCGCGGCGGCATGACCGAGCGCGAGCAGGCGGCCATCGGCCGGCACTGGATGATGACGCCCGTCTACTGGCTGCTGCTATCGGTCGCCGCCTGGCGCGCCGTGGGCGAACTGCGCCACAACCCCTTCTTCTGGAACAAGACGGCCCATCGGCCGGCGCCGCCGCAGGCGGGAACGCAAGCCGGATAATCCTGGAGATTGGAGCGGGTAGCGGGAATCGAACCCGCGCGTTCAGCTTGGGAAGCTGACAGGCTACCATTACATCATACCCGCAAGGCAGCGCGACGGCGCAGTCATTCAACAGTTCGCCGGGCATGTCAAGCGAGCGCTGCGAAAGCGTGGCGCGATCTTTCAGGGTCGCGCGCCCGGCGCTTTCGGCCTTTGATTTTTCCCATGCCGCTGTCACGAAACCGCTGCACACTTCTACGCGGCGTGCTTTAGGATGCGGCCGGCGACCATACCGACAAGACAGGGCACGATGATCAAATTCAAGACCTCCACCGGAGCCGTCTCCGTCGACAATTGGGGCTACGAACTGCAAGGGCTGAAGGGCGGTGGCCTCGACCCGTCGCTGCTCGCCTCGGCAACGCACGACCTGCTGGTGATCGAAGTATCGCGCGACGGGACCGTGGCCGGGCGGTTTTCCGCCGGCGAGATCGCCCGCATGAAGGACGGCATGGGCGGGCGCTCCGTCGTCGTCTCCTATACCTCGATCGGCGAGGCCTCGGATTTCCGCGACTACTGGCACGACGACTGGACGACCACGGGCATCGCGACGGGCAAGCTGACCGGCAAGGCGCCGGACTGGCTGGGCCCGGTCAATCCGGACTGGCCGGAAAGCCGCAAGGTCCGTTACTGGGATTCCGACTGGCAGAAGATCATCTTCAACGACAAGAAGGCCGGCGAAGTCGATGCCATCGTCAAGGCCGGCTTCGATGCGGCCTATCTCGATATCGTCGACGGCTACTATTTCTGGGGCGCGGAGGTCTCGGCGAAAGACCGCGAGGCGGGCGACCCGAAAACCGTCAAGCAGGCGGCACAGCGCATGGTGGATTTCATCGTCGCGCTGACGGACCACGCGCGCGAGACCAATCCGGATTTCTTCGTGATCCCGCAGAACGGCGCCTGGATCCTCGACGATCTCGGCTCCGACACCGTGCGCAGGAAGGCCTATCTCGACGCCATCGGCGGCATCGCGGTGGAAGACCTCTACTATCGCGGCGACAAGGACGAGAACAACCGGCTCGATCCGGACGAGGAGACCATCGCGACCCTCAAGCGGGACTTCCTCGACAAGGGCAAGCCGGTCTTCGTCGTCGACTATGTCAACGGCGACAAGCGGGTCGCCGATTTCAACGCGCTGGCGCTGGAAGACGGCTTCATTCCCTTCGCTTCGCCCGACCGGGATCTCGACCGGCTGGTGGGAACCCATGACGGCGACCCGGCCTATATCAAACCCTCGCAGAAGGCCGATGCCCTGCGCGGTTCGAAGCTTTCCGACACGATCCACGGGCTCGGCGGCAATGACAGGATCGACGGACGGGCCGGCGGCGACTGGCTCTACGGCGGCGCGGGCAAGGACAAGCTGGCGGGCGGCGGTGGGTCCGACAGGCTCAAGGGCGGCACCGGCGCCGACAGCTTCGTCTTCAAATCGATCGAGGATTCGACCGTCGCCGCCTCGGGGCGCGACACGATCCTCGACTTCTCCCGGAAAGACGGCGACCGGATCGACCTGAAGGCCATCGACGCCAGCACGAAATCCGGCGGCGACCAGGCCTTCGCCTTCATCGGCACCGAGGCCTTCCACAAGAAGGCGGGCGAGTTGCGCTTCGAAGCCAAGGGCGGCGCTACTCTCGTCTTCGGCGACCTGAACGGAGACGGCAAGGCGGATTTCTCCATCCGCTTCGACGACGCCCTCGTCTTCGTCAAGGGCGACTTCATCCTCTAGAACCTCCGGAGCCTTTCCGGCAAAGGCCGCAGCGATTTACCGGAAAGGCCTAGCCGGCGCGGAAATGCTTCGACAGCTTCAGTCCCTGTGCCTGGTAGTTGGAGCCGAGGCCGGAGCCGTAGAGGCCCTCGGGCGCGCCGAGCATGTGCTCGTAGACGAGGCGGCCGACGATCTGGGCGTGCTCGAGGATGAAGGGCACTTCGTGGCTGCGCACCTCGAGGACGGCGCGGCTGCCGGAGCCGCCGGCGGGCGCGTGGCCGAAGCCGGGATCGAAGAAGCCGGCATAGTGTACGCGGAACTCGCCGACGAGCGGATCGAAGGGCGTCATCTCGGCGGCATAGAGCGGCGGGACGTGCACGGCCTCGCGCGAGACGAGGATGTAGAACTCGTCGGGATCGAGGATCAGTTCGTTGCGGCCCCGGCTGAACAGCGGCTCCCAGAAATCGAAGATATCGTGCTGGTTCTTGCGGTCGACATCGACGACGGCGGTGTGGTGCTTGCCGCGATAGCCGATGAGCCCGTCCGGGCCGGTGCCCTTGAGGTCGATGGAAAGCGCGATGCCGCCGCCCGAGACGTTCGGCGTCTCGCTGGCGACGAGCGTGTCCGTGCCGTGGAGGGCGAGCAGTTCGCTTTCGCCGAGCAGGGCATTGCCCCTGCGGAAACGGATCTGCGACAGGCGCGAGCCGCGGCGCACGACGATCGGGAAGGTGCGCGGCGAGATTTCGAGATAGAGGGGGCCGCAATAGCCGGCCGGAATCTTGTCGAATTCCTGCGCGCGGTCGGTGATGACGCGGGTGAAGATATCGAGGCGACCGGTGGAGCTTTTCGGATTGGCCGACGCCGCCAGTTCCGCCGGCAGGTCGAGGCTTTCCATCAGCGGCACGATGTAGACGCAGCCCGTCTCCAGCACCGCGCCCTGCGAGAGGTCGATGACGTGCAGTTGCAGGCGGTCGAGCTTGTCGGCGACGAGATGGGCAGGCCCCGGAAGGAAACTCGCCCGCACGCGGAAGGCCTTCGCCCCGAGCCGCAGGTCGAGGCTTGCCGGCTGGACCTGGTCGTCGTCGAGCGCGGCCTCGCTCTTCAGCCTGCCGGCATCGAACAAGCCACGAATGGCGTTGTCCGCCAGAATGCCCGTGCTGCGTGTTGCAGAACCACCCATCGCCATACCGTCCCGTCAGCGCATCGGGCCGGAGGTCCGGCCGTCCGCTTTTCGCATCGATTCTTCCGAAAACCGGTGCCCACATTTCGTAACAATACCCGGAAAGCCCGCACAAAACCAAATGCCGCCAATTGACGCAAGCGCGGTCGCACAGTATTAGCAGATTATCCCGTGGTGATTTGGCCGGCCGGCTTGCAGCCACGTAAAACAAGTAGCTAAAAAGGCCGGGTTCAAAACCGGCCTGCTTTTGCGGCCGGTTTTTTTGTTTGAAGGCGACGATCACATGAGCAAGTCCTGGCGCCCGGCCACCCAACTCGTCCACGGCGGAACGACCCGCTCCCAGCACGGCGAAACCGCAGAAGCAATCTTCCTCACGCAGGGCTTCGTCTACGACACCTCGGCCGCCGCCGAGGCCCGCTTCAAGGGCGAGACGGACGGCTTCATCTACGCCCGCTACGGCAGCCCGACCAACGACATGTTCGAAAAGCGCATGTGCATGCTGGAAGGCGCCGAGGATGCACGCGCCACCGCTTCCGGCATGGCCGCCGTCGCCGCCGCGATCCTCTGCCAGCTGAAGGCCGGCGACCATATCGTCGCCGCCCGCGCGCTCTTCGGCTCCTGCCGCTGGGTGGTCGAGACGCTCGCGCCGAAGTACGGCATCGAATGCACGCTGATCGACGGCCGCGACCTTTCCAACTGGGAGAAGGCGATCCAGAAGAACACCAAGGTGTTCTTCCTCGAAAGCCCGACCAACCCGACGCTGGAGGTCATCGACATCGCGGGCGTTGCCAAGCTCGCCAACCAGATCGGCGCCAAGGTCGTCGTCGACAACGTCTTTGCGACCCCGCTCTTCCAGAAGCCGCTGGAGCTTGGCGCCCATGTCGTCGTCTATTCGGCCACCAAGCATATCGACGGCCAGGGCCGCTGCCTCGGCGGCGTGGTGCTTTCGGACAAGCAGTGGATCGACGAGAACCTGCACGACTATTTCCGCCACACGGGGCCGGCCATGTCGCCGTTCAACGCCTGGACGCTGCTGAAGGGCATCGAGACGCTTCCGTTGCGCGTCAGGCAGCAGACGGAGAATGCGAGCCGCATCGGCGACTTCCTCGCCGAGCGGAAGGAGGTCGCCCGCGTGATCTATCCGGGCCGCAAGGACCATCCGCAGGCCGACATCATCGCCAAGCAGATGACGGGCGGCTCGACGCTGGTCTGCTTCGAGCTGAAGGGCGGCAAGGATGCGGCCTTCGCGCTGCAGGACGCGCTGGAAGTGGTGAAGATCTCCAACAATCTCGGCGACGCCAAGAGCCTCATCACCCATCCGGCGACGACGACGCACAAGAACCTGACGGACGAGGCGCGCGCAGAGCTCGGGATTTCGGCCGGCACGGTGCGCCTTTCGGCCGGCATCGAGGACGGCGAGGACCTCATCGAGGATTTCGCGCGGGCGCTTTCCAGGGTCAAGTCCTGACCCTTTCGCCCCACCGACGGACAAATACGGAAGCACCGGCCGATCAGGCCGGTGCTTTCTTTGCTTATCCTTGACGAAACCACATTCGTGTACAATAGCAGAAGCTAATCAGTTCAAGGCTTGCCCATGTATCGTGCGCTGACCCGCGACATCGAAGTGACCGTAGAGCCGTATTATCTGGCCGATCAGTCCGATCCCGACGACAGCCGCTACGTGTGGGGATACCGGGTGGTCATCGCGAACCATTCCGATGTCGCCGTGCGCCTGATGACGCGCTACTGGCACATCACCGACCAGAACGGCCAGGTCGACGAGGTGAACGGCCCGGGCGTCATCGGCGAGCAACCCGTTCTGCGCCCCGGCGATACCTACGAATATTCCTCCGGCTGCCCGCTCGAAACGCCCTCGGGCATCATGTTCGGCCGCTACCGCATGGAGGCGGAGAACGGCGAGGCCTTCGACGTCGCCATCCCGGCCTTCTCGCTGGACACGCCCGGGCAAGCGCGCACGCTGAACTGAGGGAGGACGCCCTTTACTGCGGCAGGACTTCCGCCGTCTCGAAGCGGTAGGTCGTCGAGCAGAATTCGCAGGTGACCGCGATCTCGCCCGTCTCGTCGGCCGTATGCGCGATCTCCTCGGCGCTGAGGCCGGCGAGGACGCCCTTCAGCTTCTCGCGCGAGCAGGAGCAGCGGTCGAAGACCTGCTGCGGCTGGTAGACGCGCACGCCCCGCTCGTGGAAGAGGCGGAAGAGAAGCCGCTCGGTGCCGACATTGGGATCCGTCAGCTCGTCGGCGTCGATCGTCTCGACCATGGCCTTCGCCTCGGCCCAGTTGTCGTCGTCGTCGATCTTGTGGCCGGCTTCCTCGCCGTCGCCGCCCGGAAGATCGGCCTGGCGCATGCGCTCGGGCGCCTGCGGCAGGAACTGCGCGACCATGCCGCCCGCCCGCCAGCGATGGCGCGCCTTGCCGGCCGCATCGCGGTCGTAGAGTTCGGCGACACCGAGGCGCACCTTGGTCGGGATCTGCTCCGACTGGCGGAAATAGACGCCGGCGATCTCTTCCAGCGTATGGCCGTCGAGTGGCACGATGCCCTGGTAGCGCTGGGTATACGCGCCCTGGTCGATGGTGAAGGCGAGGATGCCCTTGCCCAGAAGCTCGTGCGGCTCCGTCGCGCCGGCCGCGACCGCCGCGTCGAGCGCTTCCTGGTCGAAGCGGGCATAGGCGCGCACGTTTTCCGGGGCGGCGAAATCGGCCACCAGCAGGTCGACGGGGCCGTCGCCCTTGGTCTGGACGATCAGCTTGCCCTCGAACTTCAGCGAGGTGCCGAGCAGCACGGTGAGCGTGATCGCCTCGGCGAGCAGCCGCGCGACGGGCGCGGGATAATCGTGCCGGCCGAGAATGCCGTCGAGCATCGGGCCGAGCTGGACGGCGCGTCCGCGCACGTCGAGGCCTTCCACCTGGAACGGCAGCACCTGATCATCGCCGGCAAAGCCGGGTTCGCCGAGTTTCAAGGCATTTTCCGCCATCATCATTCCGCTCCTTGCACGCTTCGGCGCCGCCGGGGCCATCGGCCCGGCCTGCGTCCGACAGGCGTCTATCGTGATATCGCGCTCGCCCTTGCTGATCATTCCATACCGGGCGGGCATGCACCAGAGAAAGCGCCTGGCGGCGCTCCGTGGTGGCCCCTAGATCGTGTCGCCGGCGACGCTTTTCAAGATCGTCATCAGACGACGCCGAAGCACCAGGCGAGGATCGACTTCTGTGCGTGAAGGCGGTTTTCCGCCTCGTCGAAGACCACGGACTGCGGGCCGTCGATCACCTCGTCGGTCACTTCCTCGCCGCGGTGGGCGGGCAGGCAGTGCATGAAGAGCGCATCCTTGTCGGCGCGCGCCATCAGCTGCTTGTTGACCTGGTAGGGCTGGAAGATGTTGTGGCCGCGCGCGCGATGCTCCTGGTTCATCGAGACCCAGGTGTCGGTGACGACGAGATCGACGCCGTCGACGACGCTGTCCGCATCATGCCCGAGCAGGATGTTGCCGCCATTGTCGCGCGCCCAGTTCAGGATCTTGTCGTCGGGCTCGGAGCCCATCGGCACGGCCATCTTCATCGTGTAGCCAAAGCGGGCGGAGCCTTCCACGAAGGAATGCAGCACGTTGTTGCCGTCGCCCGTCCAGGCGAAGGACTTGCCCTTCGCGGAGCCGCGATGCTCCTCGAAGGTCATGACGTCTGCCATGATCTGGCAGGGATGGGTGAGATCCGTCAGCGCGTTGATGACGGGCACGGTGGCGTGCTCGGCAAGCTCCAGCAGGCGGGCATGGTCCGTCGTGCGGATCATGATTGCATCGACGTAGCGCGACAGCACCTTGGCCGTGTCGCCGATCGTCTCGGCGCGGCCGAGCTGCATTTCCGTGCCCGACAGGAACAGCGTCTCGCCGCCGAGCTGGCGCATGCCGACGTCGAAGGAGACGCGGGTTCGGGTGGAGGGCTTCTCGAAGATCATCGCGAGCATCTTGCCGGCGAGGGGCTTGGCTTCGGTGCCGGCCTTGCTGGCGGCCTTGCGCGTGTGCGCATCGTCCATGATGACGCGCAGATCGCTTTCCGAAACGGCGGAAAGGTCGAGAAAATGCTTGGCCATGATGTGTCCTGTCTGTCCGTTCGCTGCTTACGCGGCCTTGGCGGCCGTGAGTTTTTCCGCCGCGCGCTCGATGCGGGCAAGTCCCTCGCGCGCCTCTTCCGCGGTCACGGTCAGCGGCGGCAGCAGCCGCAGCACGTTGTCGCCTGCCGGCACGGCGAGCAGGTTTTCCGCCCGCACGCCCTTCAAGAGGTCGGCGACCGGGATCTTCGCCTTGATGCCGAGCATCAGGCCCTCGCCGCGCACGTCCTCGATGACGTCGGGGAAGCGATCCTTCAGCGCGGCAAGGCCCTGGCGGAAGACGAGCGCGACGTCGCGCACATGTTGAAGGAACCCCTCCTCCAGCACCACGTCGAGCACGGCGTTGCCGACGGCCATGGCGAGCGGATTGCCGCCATAGGTGGAGCCGTGCGTGCCGGCGACCATGCCGGCCGCCGCCTCGTTCGTGGCAAGGCAGACGCCGAGCGGGAAGCCGCCGCCGATGCCCTTGGCGATCGCCATGATGTCGGGCGCGACCCCCGCCAGCTCATGGGCGAAGAGGCGCCCCGTGCGGCCGACGCCGGTCTGCACCTCGTCCAGGATGAGCAGCAGGCCGTATTCGTCGCAGAGCTGGCGCAACTCCTGCATGAACTCCTTCGAGACCGGGCGCAGCCCGCCCTCGCCCTGCACCGGCTCGATCAGGATGCCGGCCGTCTCCTCGGTGATCGCATCCTTGACGGCCGCGATATCGCCGAAGGGAACCTTGAGGAAACCCGGCGCCTTGGGACCGAAGCCCTCGATATACTTCTCCTGTCCGCCGGCGGCGATCGTCGCGATCGTGCGGCCGTGGAAGGCGCCTTCGAAGGTGATGATATGGAACTTGCCGGGATGGCCCTTGGCGAAATGGTAGCGCCGGGCCGTCTTGATCGCGCATTCCAGCGCCTCGGCGCCCGAATTGGTGAAGAACACCTTGTCGGCGAAGGTGGCCTCCGTCAGCCGGCGGCCGAGGCTTTCCTGGCCCGGGACCTCGTAGAGGTTCGACAGGTGCCAGACCTTGTCGGCCTGGTCCTTCAGCGCGGCGACGAGATGGGGATGCGCATGGCCCAGCGAATTGACGGCGACGCCGGCGGCAAAATCGAGATATCGCTCGCCATCTTCGGCGATCAGCCACACGCCCTCCCCGCGCGTGAACCTGAGCGGCGCACGCATGTAGGTTTCATAGAGCGGCGCGACATCGGCCATGCGCGGATCCTCCGAAAAGAGATGCGGAAAAACAGGAATGCGGCTTGACTTTTCCAGCCTTTAGAAAAACCAAAAGCCGCCTTTCGGCGGCATGCCGCACTATCGGCATTTCGTACCGGGATGTCAACAAAATCGCGGCCGAAATGGCGCTGAACATCCCGCAAGGTGAGGATTCACGGCGCGCACGGAAGGTGTCTCTATCGAGTCACACCCGACCAGCAAGTTGGGGAAAACTCCGAAATCGATTCGCCCGGATTCCAGCGACTCTTGTCACAGAGTCCCCCGGTCTCTAGGTTAAGGACCAATTACTAGACTGCATGCGGCGGAACTAGTCAGCAAGAGAGTTAGGGCGCTCAGGTTCCGGACCCGTCCGGAGCACGACGAGGGATTCCCGCATCCTGGGCGCCGAGCGGAGACGAAAACATGAACTGGACAGACGAGCGCGTTGAGAAACTCAAGAAGCTCTGGAGCGAGGGCCTGAGCGCGAGCCAGATCGCGGCGCAGCTCGGCGGCGTCAGCCGCAACGCCGTCATCGGCAAGGTGCACCGGCTGAACCTGCCCGGCCGCGCCAAGGCCGGCGGCACCCAGGCCGCGGCCCGCCCGAAGCGTCCGGCCCCGGCGACGCCGCGCCCGTCGACCTTCGCAGCCCGCCCCGTCGCCGCCCGCGCCGTCGTCCGTCCCACCGGCAACACCATTGCCAAGGAAGAGATCGACGTCGATTTCGAAGCCCAGGTCGAAACCCTTCCGGTTCCGGCCAACGGCAACAACGTGGTCGTGCCGATGTCGCGGCGGCTGGAGCTGACCCAACTCACCGAGCGCACCTGCAAGTGGCCGATCGGCGACCCGCTCAACGACGACTTCCATTTCTGCGGCAACGAGTCCCCGGACAACTCGCCCTACTGCACCTACCACCAGCGCCTCGCCTACCAGCCCTCGGCCGAACGCCGCCGGATGCGGTAGGTTTTCCACGGCAGAACATGCGATGCGGGCCCGGAAGGGCCTGTTTTCGTTTGGGACGCGGGATGAGGGGCGGACGGCACCCCGGAACGCAAACAGGCCCCTGAGGGCCCATTTCCGTCCTTGGGAGGAATCCCGTTCGCTCAGGCTTCCAGCGAATAACCGGCGCCGCGGACCGTACGGATGACGTCCTGCATGTTGGCGAAGTTGAGCGCCTTGCGCAGGCGCCCGACATGCACGTCGACGGTGCGCTCGTCGACATAGATGTCGTGCCCCCAGACGCCGTCGAGAAGCTGCGAGCGCGAGAAGACGCGGCCAGGCGAAGTCATCAGGAACTCCAGCAGGCGGAACTCCGTCGGACCGAGGCGGACCTCGCGGGTGCGGCGATGGACCCGATGGGTCTCGCGGTCGAGTTCGATATCGCCGCAGCGCAGCACGGTCGAAACCACCTCGGGCTTGGCCCGGCGCAGCATCGCCCTGACGCGGGCGACGAGTTCCGGCGTCGAGAAGGGCTTTACGACATAGTCGTCCGCGCCGGTGGCAAGGCCGCGCACCCGCTCGCTCTCCTCGCCGCGCGCCGTCAGCATGATGATCGGCAGGCGCTCGGTTTCCGGGCGCTGGCGCAGGCGCCGGCACAGTTCGATGCCGGAGACGCCCGGAAGCATCCAGTCGAGGATGAGGAGGTCCGGCATGCGCTCCTGCAGGCGCATCTCGGCCTCGTCACCGGAGAGGATCGTATCGACCTCGAAACCTTCCGCTTCCAGATTGTAGCGGAGGAGGACGCTAAGCGCCTCCTCGTCTTCCACGACGGCAATTCTGGGCACCATGAAGCTGAACCCTACTCTGTTTACTCGGACGCGTCGGCAACGCCGGCCGCGACAACGGAGGTCGAGGTGTCGTCCTTCGGACGCTCGCCCTCCGGCTGCGAGCCGGTCGCCATGTAGTAGATGGTTTCGGCGATGTTGGTCGCGTGGTCGCCGATACGCTCGATGTTCTTGGCGCAGAACAGGAGATGCGTGCAGGGCGTGATGTTACGCGGGTCTTCCATCATATAGGTCAGGAGTTCGCGGAACAGCGAGGTGTAGATCGCGTCGATCTCATCGTCACGCTCGCGGATGGCTTTCGCCTTCTCGATCGAGCGGGTGGCGTAGACGTCGAGCACTTCCTTCAGCTGCATCAGCGCCAGTTCGGCAAGATGCTCCAGGCCGCGGGTGAGCTTGCGGGGCATGCCCGAGCTCTGCACGGCGATGACGCGCTTGGCGGTGTTCTTGCCGAGGTCGCCGACACGCTCCAGCTCGGCGGCGATGCGGATCGCGCCCATGATCTCGCGCAGGTCCGCGGCCATCGGCTGGCGCTTGGCGATGGTGACGATCGCCTTGTCGTTGATCTGGCGTTCGGCCGTGTCGAGGATGACGTCCTCGGAGATGACCTTCTGGGCCAGCGCCGCATCCGTCGTGACGAGGGCGCGGACGGAATCGGCGACCATCTGCTCGGCGGTGCCGCCCATTTCGGAGATGCGGCGGGAGAGGTACTTCAGTTCTTCGTCGTAGATGGAGACGATATGGGTCGATGACATGGCTTTGTCCTTGATGCGCTCGGGTTCAGGTAAGACGGGGCGTCAGCCGAAGCGGCCCATGATGTAGTCCTGCGTGCGCTGGTCGTCCGGGTTGGTGAACATCTTGTCGGTGTCGTTCTCCTCCACGAGGTTGCCGAGGTGGAACATGGCGGTGCGCTGCGAAACGCGGGCCGCCTGCTGCATCGAGTGCGTCACGATGACGATGGTGAAGTTGGCGCGCAGCTCGTGGATCAGCTCCTCGACCTTGGCGGTGGCGATCGGGTCGAGCGCCGAGCAGGGCTCGTCCATCAGGATGACTTCCGGGCTGACCGCCACGGCGCGGGCGATGCACAGGCGCTGCTGCTGGCCGCCGGAAAGGCCGGTGCCGCCTTCCTGCAGGCGGTCCTTCACCTCGTTCCACAGACCCGCCTTCTGCAGGCTCTGCTCGACGATGGCGTCCATCTCGGCCTTGGTCTTGGCAAGGCCGTGGATGCGCGGGCCGTAGGCGACGTTCTCGTAGATCGACTTGGGGAACGGGTTCGGCTTCTGGAAGACCATGCCGACACGGGCGCGCAGCTCCACGACGTCGATCGCCGGATCGTAGATATCGTCCGTGTCGAGCGTGATGCGGCCGGTGACGCGGCAGCCGTCGATCGTGTCGTTCATGCGGTTCAGCGTGCGCAGGAACGTCGACTTGCCGCAGCCGGACGGGCCGATGAGCGCCGTCACGGTGTTTTCACGGACGTTCAGGTTGACGTCGTAGAGGGCGCGCTTGTCGCCGTAGTAGACCGACACGTCCTTGCCGATCATCTTGTAGGAAATGTCGTTCATTTTCTTGTCCAGCGCTTTCTCGACTGCTGCTTCTGACATCATGTTCATAGGATCGATCCTTCTACCAGCGCCGTTCGAAACGGCGGCGCAACAGGATGGCGCCGACATTCATGAGGATGAGGAAGATGAGGAGCACGATGATGGCTCCGGAGGTGCGCTCCACGAAGGCGCGCTCGGCCTCGTTCGCCCACATGTAGATCTGCACCGGCAGGGCCGTTGCCGGGTCCATCGGCGTTGCCGGCATGTCGGCGACGAAGGCGACCATGCCGATGAGGAGCAGCGGCGCGGTTTCGCCCAACGCATGCGCAAGACCGATGATCGTGCCCGTCAGGATGCCCGGCATGGCGAGCGGCAGGACATGGTGGAACACCGTCTGCATCTTCGATGCGCCAAGGCCGAGAGCGGCCGAGCGGATCGACGGCGGCACGGCGTTCAGTGCGGCGCGGGTCGCGATGATGATCGTCGGCAACGTCATGAGGGTCAGCACCAGGCCGCCGACGAGGGCCGCCGAGCGCGGGAAGCCCGCGAAGTTGACGAAGACGGCGAGGCCGAGGAGACCGTAGACGATGGACGGCACGGCAGCGAGGTTGTTGATGTTCACCTCGATGAGGTCCGTGAAGCGGTTCTTCGGGGCGAATTCCTCCAGGTAGATCGAGGCGGCAACGCCGATCGGCAGCGAGAGCACGAGCACGATCAGCATCATGTAGAGCGAGCCGATGGCCGCGACGCCCACGCCGGCGGCTTCCGGACGGCTCGACGCGCCGTTCGTGAAGAGACCGGTGTTGAAATGCTTGGCGAGCGCGCCGCTTTCGACGAGCGTGTTCATCCAGCCGACCTGGGTGTCGGAGATCTTGCGGTTGGTCTCCGGCACGGTGAGGTCGATCTGGCCCTTGAAGGCGGAATCGAGGTCGCCGTGCGCGAGGAAGGTGACGGAGCGCGTCGTGCCGATGATCGACGGATCGGCGGTGACGAGGTCGCGGAACTGCACGCGGACGCTGTCCGAGATCATGCCGTTGACCGCCTTCAGGCCGGCGCGGTCGTCTTCGGCAACGCCGAGAACCTTGGCAAGCGCATTGCGGGCCACGACCGGATAGTTGGCGGAGACCAGCTTCTGCGGATTGGTGGCGCGTTCGTTGTTCTTGTCGATGACCTGTTCGGAGAACTCGACCGGAATGGTGATCATCGACTGCTGAAACGCGGTATAGCCCTTGGAGAAGACCGAGAACAGCAGGAGGAACAGGAAGAGGAGGCCGAAACCGATGGCGGCCATGCCATAGAGGCGGAAGCGGCGTTCGGCTGCGTAGCGGCGGCCGAGGCCGATATCGCGGCGTTCCGGCTTGGCGGCGACGCCGAGGGCGGCCATCGAGGGGCTCGTGGTGACCTGGCTCATTCGTACTGCTCCCGGTATTTGCGCACGATGTAGAGGGCGTAGATGTTGAGGCAAAGCGTGATGACGAAGAGCGTGATGCCGAGCGCGAAGGCCACCAGCGTCTGGGGCGAGGTGAACTCGAGGTCGCCCGTCAGCTGGTTGACGATCTTGACCGTCACCGTCGTCATCGGTTCGAAGGGATTGAGCTGCATGCGGGCGGCGACGCCGGCCGCCAGCACCACGATCATGGTTTCGCCGACGGCGCGGGACGCCGTCATCAGCAGCGCGCCGACGATGCCCGGCAGGGCCGCCGGCAGGATGACGCGCTTGATCGTCTCCGAACGGGTGGCGCCGAGGCCGAGCGAACCGTCACGCAGCGCCCGCGGCACGGCGGTGATGATGTCGTCCGACAGCGAGGAGACGTAGGGGATCAGCATGATGCCCATGACGAAGCCGGCGGTCAGGACGCTCTGCGCCTGGATGAAGCTGGAATAATTGCCGGTGACGAGGCCACTCAGCTGGGCGGAGATGTCGCGCAGGAACGGGCCGACCGTCACCAGGGCGAAGAAGCCATAGACGATGGTCGGGATGCCGGCGAGCACTTCGAGCAGCGGCTTTGCGACCGAGCGGACGTGGCGCGAGGCATATTCCGACATGTAGATGGCGGCGAAGAGGCCGACCGGCACGGCGACCAGCATGGCGACGAAGCCGATATAGAGCGTGCCGGCGAGCAGCGGGATCAGGCCGAACTGGCCGGACGAATCCGTCGCGCCGGCGGCGGCGAAGCGCGGGTCCCAGGTCGTGCCGAAGAAGAACTCCCAGGCCGGGACCATGTTGAAGAAGCTGATCGCTTCCGTCGCCATCGAGGCGACGATGCCGATGGTGGTGAGGATGGCGATGGACGAGGCGACGATGAGGCCGACCAGCATGACGCCTTCGACACGATTGCGGGCGCGGAACTTCGGCACGATCGACCGATAGGCGAAGACACCGCCGGCAAGCGCGGCGACCACGGCGAGGATCGACACGAACATGTTGCTCGCCGTCGTCCTGCGGTTGAGGTCTTCGGCGGCCGTCAGCATGTAGGGCGTCGGGGCGGCGGCGAGCGGCACGCCCTTGCTGCCCAGCACCTCACGGGCGGCGGCGCCATCCTTGAACAGCGCGTCGCGCTCTTCCGCCGAGAGCAGCTTGAAGCCGCGCGCGATGGCGCCGATCATGTTGTAGTTGAGGTTCTGCGTCGCCTGCGGCTCGGCCTTCACCTCGTCGGGAAAGCCCCCGCGGACCGCCGAGCTGATATAGATCGGGCTTGCGGTGATCCAGACCAGCACGATCGCGATGGCCGGCAGCACCGACCAGATGGCGACGAAGGAACCGTAATAGCCCGGCCGGGAATGAAGACTGGAAAGCTTGCCGCCGGCAAGCGCGTTGGCGCGCCAGCTCCCGGCTAGATAGCCCGCCACGCCGATGACGGCGACGACAAGCAGTAGAAGGGAAATACTCATTGAGAAAATTCTCCCGGCGAGATCATCCGCCCTGAGCGTGCCGAGTGCCCGCTCCGACCGTTCGACAAGGCGCCCCATTCCCGGTCGAAGAACATGACGTGGGCGAAACAGCCCAAAGGGAGCGGCCGGCACGGCATTCCTGCGGAATGCCGTGCCGGCCGACGTTCATTACATGATCTTGCCGTCGACGAAGGTCTTGCGGATCTCTTCGCGCTCGGCATCGGGAGCCGCGACGAGGCCGTATTCGGCCAGCGGGCTGTCGGGGCCGATCATGTCGTCGCTCGTGAAGAACTCGACATATTCCTTCAGGCCCGGGATGACGCCGAGATGCGCCTTCTTGACGTAGAAGAACAGCGGGCGGGAAACCGGGTATTCGCCGGAAGCGATCGTCTCGGTCGAGGGAACGATGCCGTTGACGGTTGCAACCTTCAGCTTGTCGGCGTTGTTTTCATAGAAGGAAAGGCCGAACACGCCGATACCGGACTTGTTGGCGGCGATGCGGGCCAGCGTCTCGGTGTAGTCACCGTCGATGTCGACGGCCAGGCCGTCCTTGCGAACGGCTACGCACTTGGAAAACTGCTCCTTCTCGTCGGCGACGGCAGCCTTGATGACGTCCTGGGCGCCCGAGTCCTTGCAGCCGTGAGCGAGGATCTTCTCTTCGAAGACTTCGCGCGTGCCGTGCTTTTCGCCCGGGATATAGGCGGCGATCTCGACGTCCGGCAGGTCCTTGTTGACTTCCGACCACTTCTTGTAGGGGTTGGCGACGAGCTTGCCGTCTACGACGACTTCGGCGGCGAGCGCCTGGTAGAGGTCCTTCGGCTCGAGCTTCAGGTCCGCATTGCCGGCGTCGGTCGCGAACACGATGCCGTCATAGCCGATCTTGACTTCCTGGATCTCGGTCACGCCGGCAGCCTTGCAGGCTTCCACTTCGCTGTCCTTGATCGGGCGCGAGGAGTTGGCGATGTCGATGGTGTTCGGGCCGATGCCCTTGCAGAATTCCTTCAGGCCGCCCGAGGAGCCGCCGGATTCGACGATCGGGGTCTTGAAGTCGGGGAAGGTCTCGCCGAACGTCTCGGCGACGATCTTGGCGTAGGGAAGAACGGTGGAGGAGCCGGCGATCTGGACCTGGTCGCGCGCAACGGCAACGCCCGCGAATGCGGCGGAGGCAACAAGCGCCGCAACAGTAAGCTTAAGAGATTTCATCTGGGTTCTCCCGAAGAGGACATGTGGGGTGCGCTGTTTCGCGCTGTCTGCCGTTGACCGGCGGCCCTTCTCTAAACCCCGATCGCCCTCTCTTTTATGTCAGTTTGACGAAACATTTGTGACACGACAAGCAATTGGAATTGCTTGTCTATTTTTAACATCGCGACGGACGCGCCGCCTTTCGTGTCAGAATTTGACGGTAAAGACCGTGCCCTTGCCCATCTCGGACTTCACCACGAGGCGCGCCCGGTGGCGGGTGAGGATGTGCTTGACGATGGCCAGCCCCAGGCCTGTGCCCTTCTTGGACCGGCTCGCTTCCACGTTGACCCGGTAGAAACGCTCGGTGATGCGCGGCACATGTTCCGGCGGAATGCCCGGGCCGTAGTCGGTGACGGAGAGCTCGACGGGGGCGTCTCCGCCGCCGGAGAGCATCACGTCCACGCGCTTGCCCTCCTGGCCGTATTTGCAGGCGTTCTCGATGAGGTTTTCGAGGACCTCGACCAACTCGTCCCGCTCGCCGGGAACGGTGACTGGGTGCCTGGGCACGTCGAGCACGATGTCCACGCCGAGATCGGCGGCGAGCGGCTGCAGGCTGTCGCGCACATGGCCGAGCAGCGGCACGAGATCGACGGTCTGGTCCGGCGTGAGATTGGAGCGCAGTTCGAGGCGGGAGAGAGAGAGCAGGTCGTCGACGAGGCGGCTCATGCGGGTCGCCTGCTCGTGCATGATGGCGAGGAAGCGCTCGTGCGCCTTCACATCGTTCCTGGCCGGCCCCTGCAGGGTTTCGATGAAGCCGCGCAGCGAGGCGAGCGGCGTGCGCAGCTCATGGCTGGCATTGGCGACGAAATCGGAGCGCATGCGATCGATGCGGCGCGCCTGGGACACGTCGCGGAAGGTCAGCAGCCAGAAGGGTTCGCTCGTCTTTTCCGCAAGCGGGGCGATGCGCACGACATAGACGGTCTCCGAGGGCAGGCGCTCGGCGTGCTCCGTCTCGCGCGGCTGGCCGCTGGCGATCGCATCGCGCACCATGTCGAGGATGCCGGGCGCGCGGATGCGGCCGGCAAGGTCGCTGCCCCCCGGGATGGCGCCGAAGATCGCCTCGGCCGCACGGTTCTGCAGCTTGATCGTCTCTAGGCCGGAAATGAGGAGGGCGGGCGCATCGAGCGCGCCCAGGACCGCGGCGATGGCGGACAGGTCGTCGGCGGGCGGGGGGGCGGGCTGGATATCCGGCACAGGAACGGCGGCCGACGCCATGGTCCTGCCGCCGGACTCGGCCATGCGCCGCTCCGTGCGCAGGAGGCCGGCGATGACGAGCAGCAGGACGGCGAAGGACACCCAGCCGAGATGCAGGCCCGCCAGCCACATCATGAAGCCGACGAAGACCGCCGAGGCGATCAGCACCCGCTCGCCCCACAGTTGCGCCGCCAGCCAGCCGAGACCCGTCCGCTGATCCGTCACCGCCACCCATTCCCTCGCAAGCATCCTGTCCTCCGCGACCTCCATCGATTCTCAATGGATAGCGCGGCTTCATGACATGTTTTTCACGGCACGCTTGAATTCGCAATCCGGTTGTGGCCACCTTCCGCACGGCGGCAGGCGCCGCGCCCTGATTTTGAAGGAGTGGACGATGGCGGAAAATGCCGAAAGCCGGGCCGTGGAACTGGATATCGACGGCAAGACACGGGTCTTCGATGTCGACGACCCGAAGCTTCCCGACTGGATCGACAAGAAGGCCTTCGGCTCCGACGACTACCCTTATGAGAAGAAGCTCGACGACGACGAATACGACGACACGCTCGAAGAACTCCAGATCGAGCTGGTCAAGGTGCAGTTCTGGCAGCAGAAGACCGGCAAGCGCATCATGGCGGTCTTCGAGGGCCGGGATGCCGCCGGCAAGGGCGGCGCGATCCACGCCACCATGTCCAACATGAACCCGCGCTCTGCCCGCATCGTCGCACTGACCAAGCCGACCGAAACCGAGCGCGGCCAATGGTATTTCCAGCGCTATGTCGCGACCTTCCCCACCGCGGGCGAGTTCGTGCTGTTCGACCGCTCCTGGTACAACCGCGCCGGCGTCGAGCCGGTCATGGGCTTCTGCACGCCCGAGCAATACGACAAATTCCTCAAGGCGACGCCTCGCTTCGAGAAGATGATCGTCTCGGAGGGTATCCAGCTCTTCAAGTTCTGGCTCAATATCGGCCGGGAAATGCAGCTCAAGCGCTTCCACGACCGGCGGCACGACCCGCTCAAGATCTGGAAGCTCTCGCCGATGGATATCGCCGCGCTGAAGAAATGGGACGACTATACCGAGAAGCGCGACCGCATGCTGGAGGAGACCCACACGGACCAGGCACCCTGGACCGTGGTGCGCGGCAACGACAAGCGCCGCGCCCGCCTCAACCTCATCCGCCACATCCTTACAACGCTCGACTACGAGGGCAAGGACGAGAAGGCGATCGGCGAGATCGATAGGAAGATCGTCGGCGCGGGGCCCGGCTTCGTCAAATAGGCAGCGGCCGGCTCACTCGCCCGGCAGGATGCGGACGGCATAGAGGTTCACGCTCGCATCCCCGCCGGTGATGTCGCTGTTGAGCAGGAGATGGCCCGGCTCGCTCGGCGAGAGCGAGCCGCCGAACTCCACCTGGAACAGGATGTCGGTGCGCGCCGACACCGTGAAGCGATGGCGCCCGCAGCCGCCCATCGACCCGAAATCGCATTCGACGGTCACCTGCACCGGCTTGTCGCCGACCGCCTGCAGCGCCATGGAGATCGTCGAGGTCTTGCCGCCCATTTCGCCGAGGACCTCGGGCGACACCGCGATCTCGACTGCGCCGTCGCGCTCGGGATTGCTGGAGGTGACGCGCACTGCCGGGCCCTCGTTGGTGCTCACCGCCTCGAAGCGCCCGGCCGGTCCCGCCGAGAGCTTCGCCGTGTCGGCCGGCGCGAAGACGGCCCGCCAGTCGGCGGTGAAGCGGCTCTGCGTGTCGAGCGCACGCTTGATCGGGTCCTCGCCGGAAAAATCCTCGCCCGAAACCGTCGCGGACGGCGTGGACCTGCCCGCCCCATTCCGCAACTCCTCAAGGAGGCCGCTCGTCCGCACCCACCAGGCCAGCGCCCCGCAGGCGGCGATCAGCGTGGCGACCACCAGAAGGAAGGAGAACAGCCGGCCGCGGCGCCTGCGCGGCTTGGCGGCCCGCTCTGGCCGGAAATCCGCGGGTTGCGCGGCGCCCGCCGCCGGCTTGCCGCCCTTGCCGAAACCGTCGGCGCGCTCGGGCCTTATGGCGCCGATATCGCCGGTCGCCGGCCGTTCGGCCTCCACGTGCCGCTCCGTCTCGACACGCGGCTCGGCGTCGAGCGCCGGCTCGGCCCGCGCCTCGACGGCCGGGTCCACCCGAACCTCGCGGCTTTGGGGGACGACATGCCCGGCGCGCTCTTCCGCCTCGATCTGGTGAATGGTCGCTTCCAGCCGATGGCGCTGGGCGGCGATCGTCTCGGGATCGCTGATTTCCTGCTTGCGCAGGCCCGCCTCGAGCGCGTTGCGCGCCGACTGGTAGATGCGCGCCCGAACCTCGGCATTGGCGCGTTCGGAGCGCGCCAGCGCGTTTCTGATTGCCGTTTCCAGTCCGCTCACATCCGACCCTTCTGCGGGAACCGCCAACACGCGGCGAAGATACACCTGTGGAAAGAGCCCTACTTTCCGGCTTTCGTTAGCTTTTGCGTAACGTTTGCCGGGAATTTGCGCAAGCCTCCCTGCCGAAACTGCCTGTCCTTCGCCGGGGAAAAGCGAGGGCGGCACGGGATGCCGGCGGCCCACGCCCGCCTCGCGCGCATGCCCGCCTTCGCCGGGCCGGCCGCCGCAGGCAAGGTTCGGCCGCGCCCCTTTTCAGAGCGGCATACCCCTGCTATGGTTTTGACGTTTCCGTAAACGTCAAGATACAGGAACCTCGCCATGGCCCTGCCCGCGATCCTCAAGCACAAGCTTCGCCTGCCCGTCGTCGGCGCGCCGCTCTTCATCGTCTCGCATCCGGCGCTGACCCTTGCACAATGCAAGGCCGGTGTCATCGGCGCCTTTCCCGCGCTGAATGCGCGCCCGCAATCGCAGCTCGACGAATGGCTGGCGGAAATCACCGAGGGCCTTTCCGCGCACGACGCACGGAACCCGGATCGCCCTGCCGCGCCCTTCGCCGTCAACCAGATCGTCCACCGCTCCAACACCCGGCTGGAGCAGGACCTGGCGATGTGCGTGAAATACCGGGTGCCGGTGGTCATCTCCTCGCTCGGCGCGGTGCCGGAGGTGAACGCTGCGATCCACTCCTATGGCGGCATCGTGCTGCATGACGTGATCAACAACCGCCACGCCCAATCGGCGATCCGCAAGGGCGCGGACGGGCTGATCGCGGTGGCCGCCGGGGCGGGCGGCCATGCCGGCACGCTCTCGCCCTTCGCGCTGGTGCAGGAGATCCGCGAATGGTTCGACGGGCCGCTCCTGCTTTCCGGCGCGATCGCGACGGGCGGCGCCATCCTCGCGGCCGAGGCGATGGGCGCCGACATGGCCTATATCGGCTCGCCCTTCATCGCGACGCACGAGGCGCGCGCCGGCGATGCCTACAAGCAGGCGATCGTCGACGGCACGAGCGCCGACATCGTCTATTCCAACTTCTTCACCGGCATCCACGGCAACTATCTGAAGCCCTCGATCGCCGCCGCCGGCCTCGACCCCGACCGCCTGCCGGAGGCCGACCCCTCCAAGATGGATTTCGAAAAGGCGGAAACCGGGGCGAAGGCCTGGAAGGACATCTGGGGCTGCGGCCAGGGAATCGGCGCGGTGAAGGCGATCGCCCCCGTCGAAGACCTCGTCACGCGGCTGGAATGCGAATACCGCGCGGCCAGAGCCCGCCTCCTCCCCGCCTGACCCTTTATTTCGCAGCCTTGCGCGGGAAAAATGCGGAAGTTGAAACTCCCCGCTTGAAATCTCTTCCCATTGCGGTTATCAGCGCACCCATTCCGGCCCCGATACGCATCGGGACCCGGCAAGGGCCGCTTTAGCTCAGTCGGTAGAGCACATCATTCGTAATGATGGGGTCAGGTGTTCGAGTCACCTAAGCGGCACCATTCTTCTCCAAAATCCATGAACCACCGTTTCAGGGCGCGCCAGACGCGCTCGACATCTGCTTCTTCAGGCGGGTGGCGGCCATGGCGTAGCCGCCGGCGGCGCCGTCGATGAAGTGCATGTGGTTGCGCCGCAGCGCCGTCGGCACGATGCAGGTCATCAGCGCCGAATCCTGCCGGTGAAGGCCGAAATGGCAGATACCGGCGCTTGCGGCCTGCTCCAGCCGGGCCTCGATCTGCCGAGACCGTGTCGGGTCCATGTCGACGGTCATCTTCAGGCCATCGTCGAACTTGCGGAAATCCGTGTTCCGGGCGACGTCCTGCCGGTATATTTTCGGGTCGAAACGGCCGAGGGTCAGGCCGAGACGGTAGAGACCGGAGGTCAGGACGTGCTGGCCCAGGATGACGAACCAATGCCTGAGGCGCCGTCCCTTGGCTGCCGCCTTCGTCTCCACCGACAGGCCGGCGCCCGACAGGCCGAGCTGCGGCCCTTCCGACGCGATGGGATGCCCCTCCCGCTCCTCGCCGCCGGCCAGCGCGATGATCTCGAGGACGAGGTCCTCGAAAGCGTCCGTATTGCCCCGCCCTGCGGGGAGCGCGATGATCGAGACGATGTCGCCATGGCGGGAGCGGATCGGGTTCCATCGGCAGGAGAGGCCCGTCAGGTCGGGATGGGCGTCCGGCAATGCCGGCGGCACGGCAAAGCGACCTTCCTTCATGCGCGCCTCGGCCCAGCTCGATCCGCCGCCGGCGAACATCGCATAGGACACATCGGGGGTGACCTGGAACCGCGCGACGCGGACCTCCAGCCCGGCGGCGATGACCTCGGCAACGGGGACGAGTGCGACGCGCAGCGTCAGCCCGAGCTCCCTGCCGACCCAGCCCTGCACCGCCGAAAGGGCATCGCGCACCCTTTCCGCACCGGACGGCGGCACGGCGACAATGGCGCCGTCACCGCCGAAGACGAAGGGAAGGTCGGTGTTGCCGAGCGCGTTCAGCACGGCCGAGATGACGCTGGCGCCGGCCATGTTGACGGCCTTGTAGCGGCCCGTCTCGATCGCCCCGGAGGAATCGACGATATCCGCGGTCGCCAGCGCCCAGTCGGCCGGCAGCGCATGGTAGTTGTGGCCGTCCGCGACGCCGGCGAAATCGACGAAGACGGGAAGCGTGCTGAAGAATGTCTCGCCGGAAAGCGTGTTCATGCCGCAAGGCTACCATATCGGCGCGGGACAGCGCGAGGAAAGATGAGCCCGCACGACCCCTTTCCGGTCAGCCGGCATGGCGCTCCGGGTCGACCCTCTGGGCGGCCTCGGACGACGGATCGAGGATGATCGTCGAGGGCGGCTCGGTGGCGTCGACCTCGCGGATCCATTCCCGCCAGATGGCGACGAGCAACGCCATGAGGACGGGGCCGATGAAGAGGCCGAGGAAGCCCATGGTCTTCACGCCGCCGATGAGGCCGAAGAAGGTGGGCAGGAACGGCAGCTTGATCGGGCCGCCGACGAGGCGCGGACGCAGCGTCTTGTCGACGATGAAGAGCTCGACCGACCCCCAGGTGAGGAGCGCGAGGCCCGCGACCGGCGAGCCGCTGGAGACGAGATAGATCGAGACCAGCGTGAAGGAGAGCGGCGCGCCGCCGGGGAAGAGCGCCATGATGCCGGTCAAAACGCCGAGCGTGACCGCCGAGGGCACGCCGGCGACCCAATAGGCGATGCCGAGCACGATGCCCTCGCCGATGGCGATCAGCGTCATGCCCGTTACGGTAGAGCTGATCGTCGCCGGCACGATGCGGGAAATGCGCTCCCAGCGCATCGGCAGGATGCGCTCGCCGAGCCGGTCCACCTGGCCGGCGAAGGACTGGCCGTCGCGGTAGATGAAGAAGAGGGCGATCAGCATGAACAGCATGGCGAGCAGCAGGCCGAAGGCCTTGCCGCCGGCGGCCAGCGCCACCCGGTAGATATTGCCGATATTGGCGCCGCTGACGATCTGCGTCAGCTCGCCGATCGCGCCGGGATGGTCGAGGAAGCGCGTCCACTGCATGTCGAGCCAGCCGCCGACGACGGGCAGCGCGCCGATCCAGTCCGGCGTCGGCGCGCCGGTCGTGTTCGTCTCGACGGCCCAGCCGATCCAGTCGCGAATCTCGTGGAAGGCATAGGTCGAGGCGATCATGATCGGCCCGATGATGAAGGCGAGGATCATCAGGATGGCGATGGAGGCGGCGAGCGTGCGGTTGCCGTTCACCTGGGCGAGCAGGCGCGAATAGAGCGGCCAGCTCGCAAAGGCGATGACCAGCGCGGCGAGCACCGGCACGACGAAGCCGTGGAAGAAATAGATGCCGGCGAAGACGATGAGCACGAGGAGCCAGCGCGCCGCCGAAATCGGCGAGATGAGCGCCGCGCTGCTCGCGCGCGCCACGCCGAGAAACCGGGGCTCACTTCTGCGGTGGTCCTGATGCAGCAAACGCGTCCACTCCCATGAGGCCCATGCGGGGGCCGGGTAATCCAGATAATGTGTATCGCACGAATGTTAAACATATACGTGGTTTTTTCGGCGAAGGCGCGCTGAGACGCCGCAGGCGCGGCGGAACCATGAAAAGCGCCGGGGAACCGCCGAGTTATTAACGTTTACGTCAATGTAATATAGCAATCGGTCTTGATGGCGCCTTTCAAAAGCATCATCTTGTCCCTACGAATGGTTGGAGGACCGTTCGGCGCCGGCGGACGGGATGATACCCTGCGCACAACGAGGAGGAGACGCATGAGCGCCACGATCGAAGCCCCTTCCGCCCAGCCCTCCGGCCGGTTCTGGCTGGCCTCCTATCCGGAAGGCATGGCGGGGCAGATCGCACCGCTCGCCCACGCCTCGATCGGCGCACTCGTCGAAAGCTGCTGCGCGCAATATGCCGATCGCCCGGCCTTCACCAGCATGGGCAAGACGCTGACCTTCCGGGATTTCGAGGCAGCTTCGGCGAAGATCGCCGTCTGGCTTCAGGCGCGCGGGCTGGAGAAGGGCGACCGCGTCGCCGTGATGATGCCGAATGTCCTGCAGAACCCGGTCATCATCTTCGGCATCTTGCGCGCCGGCCTTGTCGTGGTGAACGTCAACCCGCTCTACACGCCGCGGGAACTAGAGCACCAGCTGAAGGATGCCGGCGCCAAGGCGCTGTTCGTGCTGGAAAATTTCGCGACCACCGTGGCGCAGGTCGTCACGCGCACGGCGGTCGAGCATGTCGTCGTCACCACGATGGGCGACATGCTGGGGCTGAAGGGGCTGATCGTCAACTTCGTCGTGCGCCGGGTGAAGAAGCTGGTGCCGGCCTGGTCGCTGCCCGGTCATGTGCCGTTCACCCGGGTGATGGCGGACGGCGCGCGTGGCCGCATCCGGCCGGTCGACATCGCGCCCGGCGATACCGCTTTCCTGCAATATACCGGCGGCACGACGGGCGTCTCCAAGGGCGCGACGCTGACCCATTCCAACCTGCTCTCCAACATGGAGCAGATCAAGCTGTGGATCGAGCCGACCTTCCGCCTCAGGAAGCGGCCGGAGCAGCTCGTCTTCGTCTGCGCGCTGCCGCTCTATCATATCTTCGCGCTGACGGTGAACGGGCTGATGGGCATCGCGCTCGGCGGCCACAACGTGCTGATCGCCAATCCCCGCGATATCCCGGCCTTCATCAAGGAACTGGCGAAGGTGCGCGTCCACATCTTCCCCGGCCTCAACACACTGTTCAACGCGCTGATGAACAATCCGGATTTCTCGAAGGCGGACCTTTCCGAGCTGATGCTGACGCTCGGCGGCGGCATGGCGGTGCAGCGGCCGGTGGCAGAGCGCTGGCAGGCGATGACGGGCTGCGCGATCACCGAGGGCTACGGCCTCTCGGAAACCTCGCCGGTGGCGACCGCCAACCGCTTCGACAGGCCGGAATTCACCGGCACGATCGGCCTGCCGCTCCCCTCGACCGATATCGAGATCCGCGACGACGACGGCAGGACGCTGGGGCTGGGGGAGGTCGGCGAGATCTGCATCCGCGGCCCGCAGGTCATGGCCGGCTACTGGCAGCGGCCGGACGAGACGGCGAAGGCAATGACGCCGGACGGTTTCTTCCGTTCCGGCGACATCGGCTTCATGACGCCGGAAGGCTTCACCAAGATCGTCGACCGCAAGAAGGACATGATCCTCGTCTCCGGCTTCAACGTCTTCCCCAACGAGGTTGAGGAGGTGGCCATGTCGCTCGCCGGCATCCTGGAATGCGCCGCCGTCGGCGTGCCGGACGGCCATTCCGGCGAGGCCGTGAAGCTCTTCGTCGTCAAGAGGGATCCGGCGCTGACGGAGGCCGACGTGAAGGCCCATTGCGCGGCGAACCTCACCAACTACAAGCGGCCGAAATTCATCGAATTCCGCACGGAACTGCCGAAATCCAATGTCGGCAAGATATTGCGCAAGGATCTGCGGGCCTGCGGGAACCCAAGTTAAACCGATTTAATTTTTTCGGCCAAGTCGCGTTTGCGGCCTTGATTTGGACATGCCAAAGCGACTAGCTAGCGGCATCGTCAAAAGCCAGGGACCACGCCGATGAACGCGCTTGTCGAAAAGCTGAAATCCATCGTCCGCGACACCAACGCCACAGACATCCGCGCCGCCTTCGCGGCCGACCCGCAGCGGTTCTCCCGCTACAGCCTCGCGCTTGGCGACTTCCTCTTCGACTATTCCAAATGCGCGGTGAACGAGGCCGTGCTGGACGGGCTGGAGGCGCTGGCGAAGGACGCCGGCGTCGAAAAGAAGCGCGACGCCATGTTCTCCGGCGAAATCATCAACATCACGGAAGAGCGCGCCGTGCTGCACACCGCGCTGCGCAACCGCGCCAATACGCCCGTCCTCGTCGACGGCAAGGACGTCATGCCCGACGTCAACGCCGTGCTCGACGCCATGGGCGCCTTCGCGGACGGCATCCGGACCGGTCAACTCACCGGCGCGACGGGCCGGAAGATCACCGACGTCGTCAATATCGGCATCGGCGGCTCCGACCTCGGCCCCGTCATGGCGACGCTGGCGCTCGCCCCCTTCCATGATGGCCCCAGGCTGCACTTCGTCTCCAATATCGACGGCGCGCATATCGCCGACACGCTGAAGCTGCTGGAGGCGGAGACGACGCTGTTCATCGTCGCCTCCAAGACCTTCACGACGATCGAGACCATGACCAACGCCGCCACGGCCCGCAGGTTCATCGCCGATGCGCTGGGCGAAAAGGCCGTCGGCCACCATTTCTGCGCGGTCTCCACCGCGCTCGACAAGGTCTCGGCCTTCGGCATCGGGGCGGAACGCGTCTTCGGCTTCTGGGACTGGGTCGGCGGGCGCTACTCGATCTGGTCGGCCATCGGCCTTCCGCTGATGATCGCCATCGGCAGGCAGAATTTTGCCGAATTCCTCGCCGGCGGCCATGCCATCGACAATCATTTCCGCGAGGCGCCGATCCGGGAAAACATCCCGATGCTGCTCGGCCTCATCGGCTACTACCACCGCAATGTGCTGAACTACGCCTCGCGGGCCATCCTGCCCTATGACCAGCGCCTGTCGCGCTTTCCGGCCTATCTCCAGCAGCTCGACATGGAATCGAACGGCAAGTCGGTGACGATGGATTCGACGCCCGTCGACGGCCAGACCGGCCCCGTCGTCTGGGGCGAGCCCGGCACCAACGGCCAGCACGCCTTCTACCAGCTCATCCACCAGGGCACGGCGATCATCCCGGCCGAATTCATGATCGCGGCGAACGGTCACGAGAAGGACCTGCGCCACCAGCACCAGCTCCTGATCGCCAATTGCCTCGCCCAGTCGGAAGCATTGATGAAGGGCCGCACGCTGGCGGAGGCCAGGGCGCAGCTGACTTCGAAGGGCATGGATGAGGCCAAGGCGGACAGGATCGCGCCGCACCGCGTCTTCGACGGCAACCGCCCGTCGATCACCATGGTGCACGACAGCCTGACGCCCTTCGCGCTCGGCCGGCTGATCGCCCTCTACGAACACCGCGTCTTCGTCGAGGGCGCCCTGTTCAACATCAATTCCTTCGACCAGTGGGGCGTGGAACTCGGCAAGGAACTGGCAACGGGCCTGCTGCCGGTCGTGGAAGGCAAGGAGAGCGCCGCCGGCCACGATTCCTCGACCGCCGGCCTCGTCGCCGCGCTTCTCAAAAAGGTAAACTAGGAACGCAAGCTGAGGCGGCGTGCCGCGAACGCATCGCGCGGCACGCGCGCAAGATTGCCGAGGAACTCGCGGGCGCAGGCGCGCCAGCTATAGGTCATGGCGCGGCCGCGGGCGACGTCCTTCGGGATATCGAGGGCGGCGAGCGCCGCCGCCCGGAGATCGTCCGAAAGCGCGCCGCCTTCGCCCAGAACGTCGCGCGGCGCGATGACCGGGAAGGCGGCGACGGGAACGCCGCTCGCCAACGCCTCCAGCATGACATTGCCGAACGTGTCGGTGCGGCTCGGGAAGACGAAGACGTCGGCCGAGGCGTAGATGGATGCCAGTTCCTCGCCGGTCTTGCGGCCGAGGAAATGCACGTCCGGGTAGCGCTGGCGCAGCGCTGGCAGGTCCGGCCCGTCGCCGACCACGACCTTGCTGCCCGGCAGGTCGAGGCTGAGGAAGGCGGGCAGGTTCTTCTCCACCGCCACGCGGCCGACATTGAGGAAGATCGGCCGCGGCAGGCCGAGATCGCGGCGCCTGGCCGGGTCGAACAGTTTCGTATCCACCCCGCGCGACCAGCGCTTGATGCGCACGAAGCCGCGGGCGGCCATTTCGGCGGCGAGCGACGTGGTCGCCACCATCATGCCGTCGCCGGCATTGTGGAAACGCCGCAGCCACCAGTAGCTGACGCTTTCGGGAATGGGCAGGCGCGCGCTGATGAATTCGGGAAAGCGCGTGTGATAGGCCGTGGTGAAGGGCAGCCGGCGCTCGAGGCAGGCCGCGCGCGCGGCCATGCCGAGCGGTCCCTCCGTGGCGATGTGGATATAATCGGGCGCGACCTTCTCGATCTCGGCGCGCACGCGGCGCCTGGAGGTGATCGCCAGCCGGATCTCCGGATAGGACGGCAGCGGCACGGTGGTGAATCCCTGCGGCGTCAGGAAGACGACGTCGATGCCCTCCTCGGCCATGGAGCGGGCAAGCTCCTCAAGCGTGTGCACGACACCGTTCAGTTGGGGTCGCCAGGCATCCGTGACGACGAGGATGACGGGACGCCGTCCGCTATCGGAACGGGCGAGGGCGATGGGATCCGGGGCGGTGTGGTCGAGCATGGCCTCTTTGACCATGCCGCGATGACAGGCGAATGAAGGCTAGAGGCCGATTTCCCTCGCCCAGGGCGGGTTCGCCCCGGCGCGCGAGACGGTGACGGCCGCCGCCTTGGCGCCGAGCGCCAGCACCTTGGCGATCTGGTCCTCGGAAAGGTTCGCCACCTGCTGCTTGGTCAGGAGGTTCTGCATCTTCAGCGCGGCGAGCACGCCGGCATCGAACGTATCCCCGGCGCCGACAGTATCGATCACCGTCACCCGCTCGCTCGGCACCATGACCTTCCGGTTCGCGGTATAGCCGACCGCGCCCTGCGCGCCGCGCGTCACGACCACGAGCTTTGCGCCCTGGTGCAGCCAGTGGCGGGCCAGCGCATCCTCGTCGCCCTCGAGCCCGAACCAGGCGAGGTCCTCGTCGGAGAACTTCACGATATCCGCCATGGCGGCCATCCGGCGGATGCGGCCCATATGGGCATCCTTGTCCTTGATGAAGCCGGGGCGGATATTGGGGTCGAGCGAGATGACCCGCTTTTCGTGCTCGCGCCGCAGCAGCGCCTCGTAGGTGGAACCGCAGGGCTCTGGGATGAGGCTGATGGCGCCGAAATGCAGGGCCTCGCAATCCTCGCCGAGCGCCGGAAGATCGGCCTCGGTGATCATGCGGCCGGCCGTGCCCTCGTCATAGAAGGCGTAGGTCGCGTGGCCGTCGACAAGCTTGACGAAGGCGACCGTCGTCGGGCGCGAGAGCGTCGCGCAATAGCTGTAGTCGACACCGCTCTCGGCGAGCGTCCTGCGCAGGATGTCGCCCATCATGTCGTCGGAAAGGCCGGTGAAGAAAGCCGCCGGCACGCCGAGCCGGCCGAGCGCGATCGCCGTGTTGAAGATCGCCCCGCCGGCATAGGGCGCATAGGCATCCTCGCCCAGCGTCGTCGTCCGCGGCAGCATGTCGATCAGCGCTTCACCACAACACAGGATCATATCGGCCCTCCCAAGAGATTTTCAATCGATTTAAACGATCCCGCTGAAAAGCGCCAGAGGCTTTTACGACGTCGGCAGTTCCGCAACGCCGCCATGGGCCGCCGACCAGGCGAGCGGCGCATCGAAGAACGCGGCGACGGAGGCGAGCGTCGCCTCGTCGAAGAGCTTTTCCGCCCGGGCGACCGCGAGCACGTCCCGCCAGGTGGCGATGTGGTGCAGCGTGACGCCGCCATTGGCATAGCGGGCCTCGGCCTCCTGGAAGATGCCGTAGTAGAACAGCGACATGCCGTGATCGACCACGCCGCCGGCGGCGCGGATCGCATCGATGAAGGTGAACATGGAGCCGCCGACCGTCACCAGGTCCTCGATGACGAGCACGCGCGCGCCTTCCGGCATCACGCCTTCGATCTGGGCGTTGCGGCCGTGGCCCTTCGGCTTCTTGCGGACATAGACCATCGGCAAAGCGAGGCGGTCGGCGAGAAGGGCCGCGAAGGGAATGCCGGCCGTCTCGCCGCCGGCGATCACGTCGAAACGCTCGAAGCCGGCCGCGCGGGTGATGGTCGCGGCGGCGAAATCCATGATCGCCGAGCGGATGCGCGGATAGGAAAGCAGCTTGCGGCAGTCCATATAGACCGGCGAGGCCATGCCGGAGGCGAGCTTGTAGGGCTCTTCCGGCCGGAAATGCACGGCCTTGATCTCCCACAGCATGCGGGCCATCAGCTCCGCCATCACGTCTCGGTCCGGAAAGGAATTGGAAAACATCGGCATCTCCCGCAAGGCTGTCTGCCCGTGCGCATAGCAGCAAGAGCCGCGGCTTTCCAGCGGCTCGGGGCTTTTCACCGGCACCGGACGGCAAAAAACCCTCCCCGGAGACCGGGAAGGGCTTCTGGAGGATCGGACTGTTCCGTTCAGGCGGCGACGGTCTTGCCGGCGCCGGAGCGGGCGTCGATCGAATAGGCGCCCGGGCCGAAGGCGGCGAGCACGAGGAAGCCGCCGGCGATCGTGATGTTCTTCCACATCATCAGGCCGTTGAAGACGGTGAGCAGGCCGTTCGCGCCGTCCGGGAAGCCTTCGATGGCGATCGTGCCGCTATGGAACACCAGAGCCGTAAACACACTGAAGACGGCGAGCAGATAGGCGGCGATGCGCGTCTGGAAGCCGACCAGCACGAAAAGGCCCGCGACGAGTTCGAGAAGGCCGGCGAGATAGGCGAGTGCGGTTGCGGCCGGCAGGCCGGCACCGGCAATCATGCCCGCGGTGCCCGAAGGATCGATCAGCTTGGGATAGCCGGCGGTGATGAACATGAGGGCGAGAAGAATGCGCCCGACGAGGACGACGACGTTCTGTTGCATTTGAAGCTCCTGAGGCTTGGCGTTTGCGTTGAGGAAGAGATATCAGCTTTCATTCGTCAAACTAGCCGGGCAGTCAGAGGACACGTCGTTCTCTTTTTGTGAACGATGCCTGTTCCCGGCGAAACAGAAGGGCGCGGCCCGCCATGCGACAAGGGGGTCGTCAGTCCCCGCCTTTCTCCTTCCGGAGCCCCCATGCGCCCCCACCTTATCGCCCTCGCCATCGCCGCCGCCTCTCTCGTCTCCACCGCGTCCGGCCATGCCGGTTCCTCCCATGGAGAAGGCTACTATGGACACTATCAGCAGACCTGCATCACCAAGCGCATTCGCTCGGAAGACCCGCATGGCAAGACCATCACCAAACGCGTGCGCATCTGCCAGTAACCGTACCCCCGGGGACCGGCCCGGAACTCTCCGTTCTTTTCTGTTGCAAGCGCCCATCGGCTGGGCGAAGATTTCGACAAGGCGGCGCGTTCCGTGTTGCGTCAGCGCGGTCGGGGGAATCCGGGTATGAGCGAGATCAACAAAAGCGCCGCGTTCTGGCGGTCCTTTCCGATTTTCGAAGGATTCAGCAAGGAAACGCTCGGCGAGATCGCCGGCATCGCCACCTATCGCAAGTGGTCGGCCGGCACCGTGATCTTCCAGCGCGGCGACGAGGGAACCTATCTCATCGTGCTCGTTACCGGCCGGATCAAGCTTTCGCTCATCACGCCGCAGGGCAAGGAACTGTCGCTGCGCCAGCTGGAACCGGGCTCGGTGCTCGGCGAGATGGCGATCCTCGACGGCCAGCCGCGCTCGGCGGACGCCACCGCCGTCGTCGCGACGGAAGGCTATATCATCTCCAAGCGCGACTTCCTGGAAATCCTCCTGCGCAACCCGACGGCGGCGCAGGCGATCATCCACTATCTCTGCACCAAGCTGCGCGAGACGACGGAGCAACTGGAGACGATCGCGCTCTACGATCTCGACGCCCGCGTCGCGCGCTTCTTTCTCGCCACGCTGCGCAACATCCATGGCGAGGAACTGCCGGAAAGCGCCAATCTCCAGCTTTCGCTCAGCCAGACGGAGATCGCCAGTATCGTCGGCGCCAGCCGGCCGAAGATCAACCGCTCGATCCTCGCGCTGCAGGAGGCCGGCGCCATCCGCCGCAACGACGGCATCATCCATTGCCATATCGGTCGGCTGCAAACCTTCGCCGAGCCGGATGACGACTGACGCTGCCGGGACCGGCCGGTCATGATCGCCAAGCGATACCGCCCCCTCCTCGCCGGCCTTGCCGCAAGCCTTGCCGGCGCGCTCACGCTGTTTTCGCTCGGCGAGACGGCGCTGGAGCGCCAGCGCGAATTCTACTTCGACGCGCTGACGCAGGGCGTTCCCGTTGCCGGAAGCGACCGGATCGTGGTTGTCGACATCGACCGCAAGGCGTTCCTCGCCGCGCCGAACCGGGACTGGACACGGGCCGAGACGGCAGCGCTGATCGACCGGCTCGCCGCCGCAAGGCCCACCGCCATCGCCTTCGACTTCATCTTCAGCACCGATTGCGCGCCGGAGGAGCCGGCGAATGCGGCGCTCGCCCGCGCCATCGCCAAGGCGCCGACGATCCTCGGCTTCCTGATCGGCGAGGCGTCCGACGGTGCGCCCCATCCCGTGCCGGCGCTCGCGCTGCAACGGCCGGTCGCCGTGCCCGACCTCTGGTTCATCGACGGAACGGAAAGCTCCTGCGCCTTCCTGCAGGACCACTCGGCGGCGGCCGCCGCGGCCTTCCTCGTCGGCGACGAGGATGCCGTGGTGCGGCGCGTGCAAGCCTATGCCATCGTCGGCAATGCCGCCTATCCGGCGCTCGGCGTGGAGGCGGCGCGGCTGGCGGCTGGCGCGCGCACGCCGGTGCTCGGCGGGGATCCGGCCTGGCTGCGCCACGACGCCCGCGTCCTGCGGCTCGACGAGGACGGCAGCATGCGCTTCGTGGCGAGCGACGCGAACGCGATCCGCGCGCGTACCGTCTCGGCAGGCGACGTGGTGGCCGGTGCGGTGCCGGCGGAAAGGATCGCCGGCAAGGTCGTCCTGATCGGCAGCAGCCTGCCCAATCTCGGCGGCCTCAGGACCAGCGCCTCCATGCCGCTCGAACCGTCCGTGCAGATCCATGCGGATATCGCCAACGCCATCCTCACCGACCATATCCCGATGCGCGACGTGGGGCTGCTGCCCGTCGAGGCGGGCTTCGCCTTCATCGCCGGCGCGGCGGCAGCCCTTGCGGCGGCGCGGCTGCGGCCGCTCTTTGCGGCGCTCTCGGGGCTTGCGCTCGTCGGCCTCGGCTTCGGCGCCTCGATGCTGCTCTATGCGCGCACGGCGCTGCTATCCGATGCGGTCGGCGTGGCGCTCATCGTGGCGACGGCGGCGCTCGTGACGGGCCTCCTGCAATTCGCCCATGTGCGCCGGGCCGAGGCGACCGCCCGGCAGCGCTTCTCGCAGTACCTGCCGCAATCGGTCGTCTCGCGCTACATCGACAATCCCGACCTCGGCCGCGTGGCCGGCGAGGAGCGGCAGGTGACGGCGCTCTTCACGGATATCGAGGGCTTTTCGACGCTGGCGCAGAAGATCGGCCCGCACGACCTCGTCAAGTTGCTCGACATCTACTTCACCGAGGTGAACGCGCTCGTTGCGCACCATGGCGGCATGGTCGACAAGGTGGTGGGCGATGCCGTGCATGCGCTCTTCAACGCGCCCGAAAATCTCGACCGGCATGTGGACAAGGCGCTCGCCTGCGCGGACGAGATCCGCGCGCTGACGGAGGAGATGCGCCGCCGGCCGCTCTTCCTCGAAAAGGAATTCGGCCGGACCCGCATCGGCGTCGAGACGGGGATGGCGGTGCTGGGCGAGGTCGGCGTGGGCGGCAAGCTCGACTATACCGCCCATGGCGACGCGGTGAACCTTGCCGCACGGCTGCAGGACGCCAACAAGTTCCTCGGAACGCAGATCTGCGTCGGCCCGCGCGCAGCCGAGGAAGCCAGCCGGCCGCTGCGCGCCATCGGCAAACACGAGATCCGCGGCTTCGGCACGATGGCGCTGTTCACGCTGGACTAGATGCCACAAGCGCTCAGCGGGCGCCGGCGCTCGCATAGGCCTCGCGGATGCGGGCCTCGCCCCACTGCGTGACCTCGCCCGGCGCGGCGCCCGGCGCAGCGATCTCCACGCCCTGGCCGGGGCCGACCTGTTTCGTGAAGCCGCCGCCGGAGACCTCGACGAAGCCGTGCTCGACGAAGACGGCGAAGGGACCGCGGCTGGGACCGGCGAAGAACTTCGTGCCGCGCACGCCGATCATGCCGAAGGCGGTGCGCACGGTGAGGTCGATCTTGGTAAGGCCTTCCGGCCGGTCGAAGATCATCTGCCCCGTGCCGAGCTCGATCGTGCCGCCCTGCCCGGCGATGAAGGTGTCGATCAGCAATTCCGTGTCGGCGCCGAGGAGGAGCGTCGTGTCCTCGCCGAGTTCCAGCGCGGCAAAACTCTCCCGGCCCGTCGTGACGAAATCATGGTCCATCAGGCTCGCGCCGGCCTTCAGCCCTTCCAGGAGGTTCGCCTGCTTGCGGCTGACTTCGCCGGTGATCTCCACCGCCTTGCCGATCACCGCGTTCGCCTGGGTGGCGCGGATGCCGATGCCGGTCAGAGCGAGCGCCCCTCCGGCCATGAAAAGCCGGCGGGTGAAACGGACCGGACGAAAAACGTTGAGCGTTCGCATTGACGTACCTTTCACGCGCGGCCGAACCCGGCGGAATGGAATTGACCCTGAGCATCCCTGCGCCCCTCGGCTGCAAGAACGCTCTCCTCTACTCTATACGCAATTTCCCGGGCAAATCCGCCGAGTTCCTTGCGGGAATTATACGAAGGCACGGCAAACGCACCTCAGCTGCATCCCTTATGCTCCGCTCCCCTCAAGCCTTCTGTTCCCGCGGAAACAGCCTTTGTCCGCCAGCCCTCTATGGTGCAGCCATCAACGAAGGGAGACGGATCATGTTCATGCGATCCAATGGAATGAAGACGGCTGGCCGCGCCCTTTTCTTCGCGGTCCTCCTGTCCGGCGTCGCCGGCGGCGCATCGGCCGACACCATCGAAGCCCAGTGCGACGCCGCGGCGGGCAGCCGATACGACATGACGCGCAACATGGCCTTCACGCCGGTCGCTCGCGAGGACATCCGGATCGGCCCGGCGCTCTCGGCTTGCCGCGAAGCCTACAATGCCGGCGGCGGCGCGCGCATGGCCTTCCAGCTCGGCCGGGCGCTGGAGCGCGCCGGCCAGGACCTCGACGCCATGAAGCTCTATGCGGAGGCGGCCGCGCTCGGCCACACCGTGGCGATGGTCAATTACGGCGCGATGCTGGGCAAGCGCGGCGATGCGGTCGCCGAGTTCAACCACTACAGGAGAGCCGCCGAGATGGGCGACATGCTCGGCGCCTACAATCTCGGCGTCGCCTATCGCGACGGCATCGGCACGGAAATCGACGGCGAGGCGGCCGCCCGCTGGTTCGACAAGGCGGCGGCGAGCGGCGACGAGACCGCGGCCTTCAATCTCGGCGTGCTCCTCGACGACGGCAGCCTGATCGCGGAAGACAATGCGCGCGCCGCGGCCTTCTATCGCCTGGCCGCCGAGGGCGGCGTGGTCGACGCCATGATCAATCTCGGCCTGATGCTGGAATCCGGCGAAGGCATCTCGCAGGATCTTGCCGCCGCCGCCGGCTATTTCAAGGCCGCCGCCGAGCGCGGCGACAGCTACGGCACGCTGAAATTCGGCCTGATGCAGCAGAGCGGCAAAGGTATCGTCAGGAATGTCGAGCAGGCGGTGAACAGCCTCGTCGCCGCCTTCGAGATGCGCGACATCGACCTCGAAGTCATCCTGCGCAACACACCGGAGCAGCTCAGCGCGGACGCGCGCATCGCCATCAAGCAGGTGCTCGCCGAGCGCAAGCTGATCGCCGGCGCCGAGAATGCCGAGATCGACCCGATCACTCTCGGCGCCATCGAGAAACACTACGCCGCGAAGTGACGGGCGGGATCAGACGATCTCGCCGGCCTGCGGACCCCAGGTGTCCGTCATGGCAAAGCCGTTCGCCAGCGGATCGGTCGGATCGAGCGCGATCTGATGCAGGCCGAAGGTCCAGCCGCGGCCGGTGATGGTGGGGATGATCGCCGGGCGGCCGGCAACGACCGTTTCGGCCGCCAGGCCCACCTCGAACTCCGACCCGATGATCGAGCGCGAGCGGAACGTGTCGCCCACCTTGGCGAGGCCGCGGGCATGCAGCGTGGCGAGGTTGGCGGAATTGCCGGTGCCGCAGGGCGAACGGTCGACACGGCCGGGCCACATGGTCGTGGCGGTACGCACCAGGCCGTCCGGATCGCGATCGCGGAACATGACATAGGCGACGCCGTTGATCTCCGGGATTTCCGGATGCACGACCGTCATCGCCTTGTTGATGAGGTCCTTCAGCGCCATGCCGGCATCGACCAGCGCGCGGGCATTGCCCTTCTCGATCTTCGTGCCGATCTGGTCGACATCGACGAGCGCATAGAAAATGCCGCCATAGGAGATGTCGAAGCGCACGCGGCCCCAGTGCGGCGTGTCGATCTCGACGTCCAGCTCCTGGACGAAAGACGGCACCATGGTGAGCTTGACCTTCTCGCAGCGCCCGTCGCGGCATGTCGCCGTCGCCTTGACGAGGCCGGCGGCCGTGTCGAGCACGACCACGGTCTCCGGCTCCTTCATCTCCACGATGCCGGATTCGAGCAAAGCCGTGGTGACGCAGATCGAGTTGGAGCCCGAGGAGGCATGCGCCTGATCGGCCTGCAGGATGATGAAGCCGGCGTCGGCTTCCGGCCGCTTGGCGGGGACGAGGAGGTTCACCGAACCCGTCGCCGCCGCGCGCGGCTCCAGGCACAGGAAGCGGCGCAGGCTGTCATCGACCGTGTTGATGTGGTTGAGTTGCTCGGCGATCGTGTTGCCGGGAATCTTCGGCACGCCGCCGATCGCCACCTTGCCGATCTCGCCTTCGCAATGAACATCCAGCAACTGGATCGTGCGCTTCCATCTCATGTCGATCTGCTCCGTCTCGGCCAGGCATGGCTTCCCTCCCTCCTGATATATCAGATTGAAGGGCATTCCAACAGCTTTTCATGCGGCAGGTCCGCGCGCCCCGAAATGCCGGCGCGATGCCGAAATCGCCTGAAACCGGATCGGGAAACCCAGGTTAATGCGCGTTACACATCGTGATGCGCCGCTGCGCCCAGAGGGGAACCGAAGAAGGGACGTGACGTTCTTTCCGTCGAAGGGGTGGGAAACCCATATTCGAAGGAGAATGACATGCGTAAGTTTCTCATGGCCGGCGCCGCCCTGGCCCTCATCGGCGCCACCGCGGCCCATGCGGATGACGGCGACAAGGAAGTCCTCGGCGGTGCGGCCGGCGGCGCGGCAGGCGCTGCCGCCGGCGCCGTCGTCGGCGGTCCGGTCGGTGCCATCGTCGGCGGCGCGGTGGGCGTGGCGATCGGCGCGGAAGCTGCCGTACCGGACGATGCCCGCGTCTATGTGATGGAGAACCCGACACCGCCCGTCATCCTGGAAGGCCAGGTGACCGCCGACACGCGCTTCGACGACACCGTCGCGCTGACGCCGATCCCCGATCATCCGGACCTCGCCTATGTCTATGTCGACAATCGCCCGGTGATCGTGCGCACAGACAGCCGCCAGGTGATCTACGCACCGGAGATCGAAACGACGGCCAGCATCTCCGCCGACATTCCGGAAACGACGATCACCTATGTCGAGCGCCATCCGCTGGAGCCCGTCGTGCTGGAAGGTCCGGTCGAGGCCGGCGCCCTGATCCCCGACACCGTGCAGATCGTCGAGGTGCCGGAAAGCCCCAGCTACGGCTACCTCTATGTCGACCAGCGCCCCGTTCTGGTCGACCGCAATACCCGTGAGGTCATCTGGGTCCGCTGATCCTCGCGGGACTTGCGAAGGAAGGGCGGCTCCCGCGGGGGCCGCCTTTTCATTTTACTGGCCGGTCGCGGTCACCGCGGTGTCCTCGACGGATTGGCCGAAGCGCAACCAGTGGTCGTTATAGTTCTTGCGCGTCACCGGGTCGAAGACGGCGATGGGCGTGGAGACCGCGATGCTGGCGACGCTGCCGACCGTCTGGGCGGTGCCGAGCGCCACCGCGCCGAGCCGGTCGCCGAGGCCGACCTCGGAATCCGTGACGGTCTGGCCGGCGATCAGCCGGTTGCCGATGAGCCGCACCACCTCCGGGCTTTCCGCGAATTTCCCGTGGTTTAGGCTGTCGCCGGATTTCAGCGCCGTCAGGTCGAGCACGATGATGCCCTGCTTCTCCAGCATGCTGCGATAGGGCTCCTGCGAGGGATCGATCTGGCCGAGCCGGTCGACATTGCCGGAAATGCGGCGCGACAGCGTCAGGGCCCGGTCGTCCTGCGAGACGAAGAGCGTGAACTGCGGCCGATCCTGGCCGATGGCGCGCAGTTGCTGGCCGAAGACGTCGACGTCAAGGTCGGGCGAGGCGAGGATGACCTGCTGGATCTTCTTCGGCACGCGCCCGTCGCGGATCGCCATCTGGCGCAGCGTCTCCACCGCAAGCCAGGTGCCCATGGAATGGGCCATGATGGTGATCTCGCCGACCTCCGGCGTATCGACCGCCGCGCGCAGCAACTCCTCCAGCGCATCGCGCGAATAGTTGGTGCTTTCCTTGTCGTAGGAATAATCGAAGATGCTGGCGCGCGAGGGCCAGGTGAAGATCACGGGCGCCGCATCGGTCTTCGAATCGTGCACGATCTGGGTGAAGCGGTAGACGGCGTCCTCATAGCGGTTGTTGAAGCCGTGGACGAAGACCAACACGCGCCGGCTCTTCGGCAGGTGGCCGTCGAGCCAGGCCCGCCCCTTCCGCGCGCTGTCGACCGGCGTCACGCTGACGGTCGAAAAATCCTTCATCGGATCGGCCGGCAGCTTTTCCGGCCATTGCACCTGGCCGACCTTGCGCTTGTCCTCCGGCGGAATGGAGACCTTGATGTCGCGCATCACGAGTTCGGAGCCGCGCTCGCCGGAAAACAGGACGCCCGGCTGCCGCGAGGGCGCGCGGGTGGTGGCGACCAGGAGATCGACCGTGGACACGCCCGCCGGTGTCTCGCCGCTCGGCACGAGCACGCCTTCCGGCCGCCCGGCGCAACTTGCCAGCGCCAGCAGCCCGGCGAATATCACGCGACGCAATACGCGCGGCCTTTCGCGGTTCGTCATGCCCCGCTTCCTCCGCTTTCTGGTTTCGCCGGTGCATGCCTCGCACCGCTCATCCCTGCTTAGCCGAGCGGCGGGCGGTTTTGAAGAGAGCCCGAAGACAAGGACCGCCACGGAAAGTCCCTGCGTGGCATATCGGTCACGCGAACAGCAATGCCGGGCGAGAGCCGAGCACGGCGATATACGACCGCAGGAGGGCCGGCAGGGCATCTTTTGGAAATGGGAAAAGAATGGCGCACCCGAAGAGATTCGAACTCCTGACCCCCAGATTCGTAGTCTGGTGCTCTATCCAGCTGAGCTACGGGTGCGCTGGCAGTGGCGGGCGTATTGCCCGGCTGCGAGGCGGTTCTCTAAAGGGTCCTCCGGCCTATTGCAAGCGTCTTTCGCAGAAATAATCCACTTTTTTCATCGCGCCGTCACACAGGGAACGGCAGAGCCCCGGATTAGGAGGCGCGGTGGCGGAAGGCATCGAGGGGGACGGGGCGGTCCGGCAGCTCGATGCGGAACAGCGTGCCGGGCGTCGGCTTCTCCACCAGCGCGATCGTGCCGCCATGGGCGAGCACAAGCTCGCGGGCAATGGCAAGGCCGAGGCCGGTGCCGCCGGAGCGCACGGAGCCGCGGAAGGCGGCGAAGAGGTTCTCGCGCGCCTTGGCGGGCATGCCGGGGCCGTTGTCGTCTATGGCGATGGACACGACGCTGCCGGTGCGAAGGCCCGTGACGAGCACCATGCGCCGCTCCGCGCCGCTGTCCTGCGACAGCGCCTCGACCGCGTTGCGGCACAGGTTGTGGATGACGCGGAAGAGCTGCTCGCTGTCGGCATCGACCTTAAGGCCCGGCTCGACCTGCGCCACGAAGTCGATATCGCCGCGCGAATCGAGCGCCAGCACTTCCGAGACCTCCTGCACCAGCGGGCGCAGCGCCACGAAGCGGCGGCGCGGCTCCGGCTCGCGCATGCGGCCGTAGGAGAGCACCTCGTTGGTATAGCCCACCGCCCGGTCGATGCTGCGCAGGAGCTTCGGCGCGACGCGCTTGACCACGGGGTCGTCGACATCCGACAGGCGGTCGGACATCAGTTGGGCCGAGGAGAGGATGTTGCGCATGTCGTGGTTGATCTTCGAGACGGCAAGACCGAGATCGGCGAGGTTCTTCTGCTCCTTCAGCGTGCGCTGCAGCGTCTGCTGCATGGCCGCAAGATGGATGCCGGCGACGGCGATTTCGTCGCGCCCACCGGAGGGCTCCAGCACGCGCGCCGGGTTCGAGGGATCGGCGGCGAATTGCTGGATGTTCGCGGTCATGCGCCGGATCGGGCGGATCAGCAGGCGGTTGAGCGCGAAGAAGATGGGGCTCGCCGTGACCACGGAGATGATCATGGACAGGATGAAGACATTGCGGGCGTAGCCGAGCATGGCGCGGCGCAGGGCCCGCTCGTCGAGCAGGAGCTCGATGCGCGTGCTCGTCTCGCCGACCGGGCCGAAGACGCGGATGACGCGTTCGCCGCCGAACATCAGCGTGTCGAAGGCATCGTAGACGGCGGTGAGCGTCGAGACGTCGGAAAGGTCGTATTGCGCGTCGATGCTCGGCGGCATGTCGACGGCCGCGACCATGCGCGAGGCGTCCTCCCGCTTCAGGATGATCGCCTTGGTGCCGGTCGCCATCAGCGTCTCCTCCTGCACGGGGCGCGGCAGTTCGTGGTCCGGCAGGCCCTCGATGACGATGCTGGCGGCAGCGGCCGTGTTCAGGCGGTCGCGCAGCCATTGCAGGCGCATGTTGGCGACCGACGGCACGAAGATCAGCACCTCGGCGATCAGGACGAAGATGGCCGTGACCAGGAGGAGCCGCCCCGACAGGCCGGACAGGAAGCCGACCGCCGGCACCGGCGTCTCGGTCAAGGACGGCGTCCCGTCTCTGTCCACCATGTCTCAACTCCCCGGCAGGCCGCCTCGCGGCAAACGCATCGCGACCAAGGGTCGGCGACGTATTTCAGCCAATCATAGGAGATTGCGGCAAATTTTCCAACGCCGGCGCCCAGGCGGCAAAAACGCGGCGATCCTGCGATCGCCGCGCCGAAGGCCGGAATCCGGCTACGAAATGCCGCAGCATCCCCGAAGACGGGGAGCGGCGGGCATCAGAACTCTTCCCAGCTCTCCTGGGCGACGGCGGCGCTCGCGGCGGCGCGATTACCGCCGAAGGCACGGGCGACATTGCCGATCATGCGGCGGGCGGGCGATTCGACCGGACGGGTCTCCGCGCGCACGGCCGCCACCCGCTGCACGGCATCGCCGGTGCGGAAGCGGGCGACGAGGTCGGCCAGGCTGTCGGCCTCGCCCTTCAGCTTGTGCGTGGCGGCCGAGGTCTCCTCGACCATCGCGGCATTGTGCTGGGTGACCTGGTCCATCTGGTTGATGGCCGTGCTGATCTCCTGGAGGCCCGTCGCCTGCTCGCGGGCCGCCGTGGCGATCGCGTGGATGCGGTCGTTGATGGTGACGACGCGGCTTTCGATGTCGGAGAGGGCCGAACCGGTCTCCTGCACGTATTTGACGCCGACGGAGACTTCATCGCCCGACTTGGTGATAAGGCCCTTGATGTCCTTGGCGGCGCTGGCGGCGCGCTGGGCAAGCTCGCGCACTTCCTGCGCGACGACGGCGAAGCCCTTGCCCGCCTCGCCGGCGCGCGCGGCCTCGACGCCGGCATTCAGCGCCAGGAGGTTGGTCTGGAAGGCGATCTCGTCGATGACCGAGATGATCTGGCTGATCTCGTTCGAGGCCTGCTCGATGCGGCTCATCGCGCCGATCGCATTGCGCACGATGTCACCCGACTGCTTGGCGCTCTGCGTCGCCTCGCCGACCATGGAGGTCGCCTCGTTCGCCCGCTCCGTCGAGTTCTTGACGGCGGCGGTGATCTCCTCGAGGGCGGCGGAGGTTTCCTCCAGCGCGGCGGCCTGCTGCTCGGTGCGCTTGGAAAGATCGTCGGAGGCCGTGCGCAGTTCGCCGGAATTGGCGTTGATCGCATCCGTCGAGGCGCGCACCTCGCGCATGGTGCGCTGGAGGGTGGCGAGCGTCGCGTTGACGTTCTGCTGCAATTCGGCGAAGGCGCCGCGGAAGGCGCCGTCCATGGTCTGCGTCAGGTCGCCCTCGGCAAGCGCGCCGATAACGCGGCGGGTTTCGGCAATGCCCTCTTCCACGCCGGCCACCAGCGCGTTGACGCTGTGGGCGAAGCGGTTGAGATCGTCGTTCTGGTAGTCCTTGGTGATGCGCGAGGAGAAATCGCCCGCAGCAGCGGCATGCACGACGGTCGCGATGGAGGACTGCAGGTCGGCGCTCTTCTCGCGCAGAATCTCCTCCTGGGCGTTGAGGTCGCGCACGGTGATGGCGTTCTGGCGGAAGATGGCGACCGCGGCAGCCATTTCGCCGATCTCGTCCTTGCGGCCGGCATAGGGCACTTCCGTGTCGAGATCGCCGCCGGCAAGGCGGTTCATCGTCTCTGTCACCTTCTGGACCGGGCGGCTGAGCTCGTTGGTCGCGATGTAGAAGGCGACGCCGCCGCCGAGCACGAGGCCGGCGCCGACCGTGCCGAGCACGAGCGTCAGCATGAGGGTCTCGAAGGCGGCGATATCGGCCTTGATCGCGGTGAGATTCTCGGTGTCGGTCTGGACGACGGCGTCGATTTCCTTCTGGAAGGCCTTGCGGTTCGCGCGGTTGCCCTCGTTGTTGCCCTGCTCGTTGGCCGCGTCGATGGAGACGGTGGTGCCGAGGCGGGCCGTTTCCGCGCGGAAAGTACGGAATTCGGCGGCGCGCGCCACGACGGCCTCGAAGGCCGCCTTCTGCGCCTCCGGCACGATCGGGCGCCATTCGTCCAGCGTCTTGTCGATGCCGTCAAGTTCCTTGGCGATGCCCTCGGCAAACTTCCCGGCGCCCTCCATGTCCTTGGAGGCGTAGATGCCGCGGGCTTCCATGACGACGGCGGTGACCTGGCGGTTCAGGTGTTCGCCGAGGAAAGCGCGGTCGGCCGCGTTCTCGTACTGGCGGAGCTTGTCGCTGAATTCGGAAACCACATGCACGGCAATGCCGCCGATGAGGACGGAGATGAGGCCCATCACGCCCACAATGAGATAGATTTTGCCGCGTATCTTCACGTCACACTCCAGAAAACGGTAGGGTGGCAAGAGGGCCTGACCCACCTCACCTTCGGGTAGGAAAGTAAACGCTAAAAGTTAATTAGACTTTGATACAACCGTCCAAAGATTAAGGTATTCAGCAGTTCTAATGCATTAACGCGGGGCAGGAAGCCGGGAAATCCGGGGAATTCGCCTTACGTAACGTGACTGAAACATGACGAAGCGCAATTCGCACCCACGTTTTTGGCCCCACCGCGTTAATGACTGTGACAGTCGCACGCCCCTGCGCGCCCGCAATTGACTTTCGACCGCTTTTGCCTTTATAAGCCGCGCACGTCCGGAAAGCTTGGCTTCCCGCGAGGGCATGCCTATGCCGGACTTCAACGCTCCTTGCGTAACGCAAACCCAAGAAGGGCCGCACACCGCGGTATTAAATAAATGTCGAAGCGTACCTACCAACCCTCCAAGCTTGTTCGCAAGCGTCGTCACGGTTTTCGCGCCCGCATGGCAACGAAGGGCGGCCGCAAGGTCCTGTCCGCACGTCGCGCCCGCGGCCGCGCCCGTCTCTCGGCCTAAGGCCGTGCCGGCCCGAACAGAGGCGACGGGCACATGACGAAAACTGTTGAGAAATCTGCTGTCGGGCGGCTGAAAAGCCGCCCGCAGTTTCTTTTTGTGCGCGAGGGCGAGAAACGCAAGGGACCGCTGTTCCTTCTCGAAGTGCGCGACCGGCAGATGCCGGACGAAGCGCCCCGCGTCGGCTTCACCGTTACCAAGAAGCACGGCAATGCCGTGGAACGCAATCGCATGCGCCGACGCCTGAAAGAGGCGGTGCGGCTATCGGCCGGGTTTGCAATGGAGCCCGGACACGACTATGTGGTTGTCGCCAGACGGGACGTGTTGAGCGCCCCCTTCAAAACCCTTGAAGCCCGTCTCAACGACAGGATCGCGACGGTCAAGAAACAGAAGCAGCAGCAACGCCCTGCTGCTCCCGGGAAAGAGTGATGGAAAAAAACCGCAATTATTTCGTGGCGATCGCGCTGTCCGTGCTGATCCTCGTGGCCTGGCAGTTCCTCTATGTGAACCCCAAGCTGGAGAAGGACCGCGCCGCGCTCGAAGCGCAGCAGGCCGCCCAGAGCCAGCAGACCACCACCACCACGTCTTCCGACGGCACGGCGACGACCGCGACCGGCACGAGCGGCACGCTGCCCGGCGGCGCGACGGCCACTACGGCGACCGAGACGCGCGAGGCGGCGCTCGCCCGCTCCGCCCGCGTCGAGATCGACACGCCGTCGCTTTCCGGCTCCATCAGCCTGACGGGCGCCCGCTTAGACGACCTGAAGCTCAAGGAATTCCACGAGACCGTCGACAAGACGAGCCCGATCATCACGCTGCTCAGCCCCGCCGAGACCGAGCAAGGCTACTTCGCCGAGATCGGCTATGTCGGCAGCGAGGCCACCGGCCAGGTCCCCGGCCCGCAGACCGTCTGGACGCAGGACGGCACCGGCAAGCTGACGCAGGCCACCCCGGTCAAGCTGACCTACACCAACGACAAGAACGTCACCTTCACCCGCACGATCTCGGTCGACGAACATTACATGTTCACGATCACCGATAGCATCGAGAACCGCACGGATGGGGCGATCGCGCTGTTGCCCTATGGCCGCGCGACGCGCTTCTTCAAGCCGACGGACCCGTCGGTCTACGTGCTGCACGAAGGCTTCATCGGCGTGCTCGGCGAACTCGGCCTGCATGAGGTGAAGTACACCGCGACGGAGGACGACACGACCGTTTCGCCCGGCAAGGCGACCGGCGGCTGGCTCGGCATCACCGACAAGTACTGGGCGACCGCGCTCGTGCCGCCGCAGACGACGCCCTACGAGACGCGCTTCTCCTATTTCAAGGATGGCCGTCCGCGCTACCAGGCGGACTATCGCCAGGACGACATTTCGATTGCGCCAGGCCAGTCAGTCGAAGTCAAGAACCTGTTCTTCGGCGGCGCCAAGGAAGTGCCGATCATCGACCAGTACGAAACGTCCTACTCCATTCCGCAATTCGACCTGATGATCGACTGGGGCTGGTTCTGGTTCTTCACCAAGCCGATGTTCCAGCTGATGGACTTCTTCTTCCGCTATTTCGGCAATTTCGGCATCGCGATCCTCATCACCACGATCGTCGTCAAGGGCCTGTTCTTCCCGCTTGCCAACAAGCAGTACGCCTCCATGGCGAACATGAAGAAGATGCAGCCGAAGATGGAGGAGCTGAAGGCCAAGCACGGCGACGACCGCATGGCGCTGCAGCAGGCCATGATGCAGCTCTACAAGGAGGAGAAGATCAATCCGCTCGCGGGTTGCTGGCCGATCCTTTTGCAGATCCCGGTCTTCTTCGCGCTCTACAAGGTGATCTACGTCACCATCGAAATGCGCCATGCGCCGTTCTTCGGCTGGATCCAGGACCTGTCCGCGCCCGATCCGACGTCGCTGTTCAACCTGTTCGGCCTCCTGCCCTACGACGTGCCGCACGTCCTGATGATCGGCGTCTGGCCCATCATCATGGGCATCACGATGTTCCTGCAGATGCGTATGAACCCGACGCCGCCCGATCCGACCCAGGCGATGATCTTCACCTGGATGCCGCTGATCTTCACCTTCATGCTGGCGACCTTCCCGGCCGGCCTGGTGATCTACTGGGCCTGGAACAACACGCTCTCGATCATCCAGCAGGGCATCATCATGAAGCGCCACGGCGTGAAGATCGAGCTCTTCGACAATCTCAAGGGATTGTTCGGAAAGAAACCGAAGCCATCCTGACGCTGCGTCAGGCGAAACCAGCGAACCCCGGCCCGGCGCCGGGGTTTTCTTTTGTCCCTTGCGACATCGCCCCGTCGCTGGCATGGAAGCGCGACAGGCATATTCCTGTCATGCTTGCAGTTACCTTTGTTTCACGCACCTCCGGCAAGACCGCTTCGCGCTTTTGCCGGAGGTGTTCTCACGAGCGCCCCATGTCGTCCTCCACGCTTCCGATCACCCCCGCCCTTTCGGATGGAAGGGGACAGGGTTTTGGCGCCACACTCGTGCTCGGCTCGGCCGTCGTGTGGAGTTTCGGCGGCACGCTGGCGCGGTTCCTCCACATCGAGGACGACTGGACGGTCATTTTCTGGCGCTCGCTCTTCGCCGCCCTCTTCCTGCTCGGCTTCATGCTGGTTCGCGACGGCGCGCGCGGCACCGTGCGGCTCGTGCGCGGCATGGGGCTTGCCGGCGCCGCGGTCGGCCTGTGCTTCGCCACCGCCTCCACCTCCTTCATTCTCGCGCTCGCCTATACGACCGTCGCCAATGTCGTGCTGATCCAGGCCGGTGTGCCGCTGATCGCCGCTCTGATGGCCTGGCTGTTCTTCCGCGAAAGGATCGCCGTCCACACCTGGCTCGCCATCGCGGCGGTCATCGGCGGCGTTGCCATCATGGTCTCCGGAGCGCTCGGCGGCGGCGTCTCGATGATGGGCGACGCGCTCGCCCTGCTCATTGCCTTCGCCTTCGCGACCGCCACCATCATCACCCGGCGCTTCGCCCATGTACGCATGACGCCCGCCGTGCTGCTGAGCGCCGTCATCGCCTGCGCCACCGCGGCGAGCCAGGCCTCGGGCTTTGCGGTCTCGCTTGAGGAGCTTCTCATCCTCATCGTCTTCGGGGCGCTGAATTTCGGCCTCGGCCTTGCGCTCTTCGTCACCGGCGCGCGCCTCATCCCCTCGGCGCTCGCCGCCCTGTTGGGCACGACCGAGCCGGTGCTGGCCCCGCTCTGGGTCGCCATCATCCACGGCGAAGTGCCTGGCGCGCGCACCGTCGTCGGCGGCGCCATCGTGCTGGCGGCACTCTTGTGCTATCTCGGCGTCGAACTCTGGCGGCAGCGGCACGCTTGACTTTCGCGGCCAAAACCGGGAAGCCACAGGCCCGACAACAAAGGCGAGAGCGATGACCGACGACAAGCCGCTGTTCGGCAGGCCCTGGATCTTCATCCGCGGCGTGCCGGCCATGAAATTCCTGCCGCCCGAGGGACCGCCGGAAATCGCTTTCGCCGGCCGTTCGAATGTCGGCAAGTCCTCGCTGATCAACGCGCTCGTCGGCCACAAGGGCCTGGCGCGCACGTCCAACACGCCCGGCCGCACGCAGGAGCTCAACTATTTCGTTCCGGACGGCTTTTCCGGCGCCGAGGACGACCTGCCGCCGATGGCCCTCGTCGATATGCCCGGCTATGGCTATGCCCAGGCGCCGAAGGAACAGGTCGATGCCTGGACCAGGCTCGTCTTCGACTATCTGCGCGGCCGCTCCACGCTGAAACGCGTCTATGTGCTGATCGACAGCCGCCACGGCATCAAGAAGAACGACGAGGAGGTCTTCGCCCTGCTCGACAAGGCGGCCGTCTCCTACCAGATGGTGCTGACCAAGACCGACAAGATCAAGGATGCCGGCGTGCCGCGCCTCGTCGAGGAAACGCTGCAGAAGATCGCCAAGCGCCCCGCCGCCTACCCGGAGGTGCTGGCCACCTCCTCGGAAAAGGGCCGCGGCCTGGACGAGTTGCGCCAGGCCATCCTCACCGCCATCACCCGTTAGGGCTCAATCGAACCGGGCGGCGCCCGACGCGAGGATCGGGCCCGTCGCCTTGCCGCCCGGCGCACCGCCGGCAGGCTCCGCGCTGACCGAGAGCACCGCGCCCTGGACGAGCCGCGCACGCAGTTCGCCCGGCACGACGAGTGGCCCCTCCCCCCCCTCCGGCAGCACGCCGAGCGAGACGGGTGCCCTTCCCTCCTGCGTCAGCCACAGTTCCAGCGACTTTTCCTCGCTCCCGCCGCCGGCGACCGGCACCACGTGCAGCGCGCCGGTCGCATCGTCATAGCGCGCGACGAGGTCGATCGCCGCGCCCTCTCCCGTCATGTCGACGACGAGGCGTCCGCCGCTCATCGGCCGCGGTGCGATGAGCGCACTGATCAGCAGGGCAAGGCCCGCCGCGATGGCGAAGGAGGCGAGGGCGAGCGTCCGCCAGAAGGCGAGCGAGCCCCAGCAGCCCCCCGCGACCCGGCCGGAAAAGGCGGCGTCCAGCGGCAACGTGCCGGGCCGGCACGGTCCGAGAGGGACGCGCGGCGGCAGGTGCGGCGCCTCGTATTCGTCCTCGAAGGTGGCGAGATTTTCTTCCCAGCGGCTGACGATCGCGGCGAACTGGCGGTCCCGGGCGAGCCGCGCCTCGACCTTGCGACGGTCCTCGGCGGACAGCACCCCGAGCACGTATTCGCCGGCGATGACTTCATCGCGGCGGGGGTCTCGCATCTCTCGGTCGGGAACCGTCATCGGCTCGTGCACTCTCTCAGGCTTCGATGAAATCCGGGCGAGGACCAAGCCTCTGATCCCATATAGGCATTCCTTCCGGCTTTTGCTCATGGAAACGCGCAAGCGCTCCATCATATTCCCCCTCGCCCTTTCCCGCCACCGATCCCGGGTCCCGGGCGGGCCTCGTCCCGTCTTTTTCCCGGTGGCGGCGGCAATATGGCCGGCGGATCATTCCATCGTCACGAAACATGCGTTAAACAGGCGCCCACCCATTCCCAAGAGGCCGCCATGTCCCTATCCGAAAGCGAAACCCAAGCCCGCCTTCTCGCGCAGGCCCTGCCCTTCATGCAGCGCTACGAGAACAAGACCATCGTCGTGAAATATGGCGGCCACGCCATGGGCAACGCGGAACTGGGCAAGGCCTTCGCCAGCGACATCGCGCTGCTCAAGCAGTCGGGCGTCAACCCGATCGTCGTGCATGGTGGCGGCCCGCAGATCGGCGCGATGCTCTCCAAGATGGGCATTGAATCGAAGTTCGAGGGGGGCCTGCGCGTCACCGACCAGAAGACGGTCGAGATCGTCGAGATGGTGCTCGCCGGCTCGATCAACAAGGAGATCGTCGCGCTCATCAACCAGACGGGCGAATGGGCGATCGGCCTGTGCGGCAAGGACGGCAACATGGTCTTCGCCGAGAAGGCCAAGAAGACCGTCGTCGATCCGGACAGCAATATCGAGCGCATCCTCGATCTCGGCTTCGTCGGCGAGGTGGTTGAGGTCGACCGCACGCTGATCGACCTGCTCGCCAAGTCCGAGATGATCCCGGTCATCGCCCCGGTCGCTCCCGGCCGCGACGGCCACACCTACAACATCAATGCCGACACCTTCGCCGGCGCCATCGCCGGGGCGCTCAACGCCACGCGCCTGCTCTTCCTCACCGACGTGCCGGGCGTGCTCGACAGGAATGGCCAGCTCATCAAGGAACTCTCGGTCGCCGAGGCCCGCGCCCTCATCAAGGATGGCACGATCTCCGGCGGCATGATCCCGAAGGTCGAGACCTGCATCGACGCCATCAAGGCGGGCGTGCAGGGCGTCGTCATCCTCAACGGCAAGACCGCCCATTCGGTGCTGCTGGAAATCTTCACCGAACACGGTGCCGGCACGCTGCTCGTGCCCTGACCGGGCTTCGGCGCTGCTTCAGCCGTAGGCGAGCAGCGCCAGCACGCCGACGACGATGAGCGCGCAGCCGGCGATTTCAAGGCGATTGATGCGCTCCTTGAAGATGAAGACGGTGGAGGCGAAGGTGAACAGCATCTCCACCTGCGCCAGCGCCTTGACGACGGCGGCCTGCTGCAGCGTCATCGCCATGAACCAGCCGAAGGAGGCGGTGGCGCCGACGAAGCCGACGAGGAGCGCCGGGCGCCATGCGGCCGCGATGCGCGGCAGTTCGTCCCGCTCGCGAAGCAGGATCCAGCCGAGCATCAAGAGGGTCTGCAGCACGATCACGAAGACCAGCGTATAGCTCGCCTGCATCATGTAGTCCGGCGCCGGCAGCGTCGGCGCGAGCGCCAGCGAAGCGGAACGGTAGGCGACGGCGGAAACGCCGAAGAAGGTGCCCGACAACAGCCCGATCGCCGCCGTGCGCGTGAAGACGGACGTCGCGAGCGTGCGCAGCGAGACCACGCTGCGGGCCACCGAGATGATCATCACGCCGGCGACGGAAATGGCGATCGCGACCAGCGTGCCGGCCGAGGCGCGCTCGCCGAGGAAGACCAGCGCGAAGATGGCCGCCTGCGCCGGCTCCGTGCGCGAATAGGCCGTGCCGACCGCGAAATTGCGGAAGGAGAAGAGGTGGACCAGCAGGAAGGTCGCGGCGATCTGGCAGATGCCGCCGACGACGGCCCAGAGGAAGAAGGCCGCGCCCGGCAGCGGCAGCGGCCTTGCCAGTACGAGGGCAAGGATGCCCATGTAGAGGAGCGCGAAGGGCATGCCGAAGCCGAAGCGCACGAAGGTCGCGCCCGTCGTCCCCATCCTGCCTTTCAGGTGTTTCTGCATGGCGGAACGGACGTTCTGGAGGAAGGCCGCCGCGACTGTGATGAGAACCCAGATTTCCATATCCTGCCGCTAGCATGCCGGCCGGGCCGAATCCATCGCCCGCGCCGGTCCCCAGATGGAAAATTCCGTTTCCCTCCGCGCCGGCCCATGGCATAAGACGCACCATGACCGACCTTCCCGAAAAAGCCGATTTCAGCCATGTGCGTGACTGGGTCTTCGACCTCGACAACACGCTCTACCCGCACCATGTCGATCTCTTCGCCCAGATCGACAAGAACATGACGGCATACGTCTCGGCCCTGCTCGGCCTGTCGCGCGAGGATGCGCGCGCCCTGCAGAAGCAGTATTATTTCGACCACGGCACGACGCTGAAGGGCCTGATGATCCATCACGCCATCGACCCGGCGGACTTCCTGGAAAAGGCGCATGCGATCGACTACGACGTGCTGTCGCCCGACCTGCCGCTCGGCGAGGCGATCCAGGCGCTGCCGGGCCGCAAGTTCATCTTCACCAATGGCAGCGTCAAGCATGCCGAGATGGCGGCGAGGGCCCTCGGCATCTTCCACCATTTCGACGACGTGTTCGATATCGTGGCGGCGGAATATGTGCCGAAGCCGGCGGGCGCCACCTATGACAAGTTCATGGCGCTGCACCGGGTCGACACGACGCGGGCCGTGATGTTCGAGGACCTGCCGCGCAACCTCATCGTGCCCAAGACGCTCGGCATGAAGACCGTGCTCCTCACCCCGCTCGACGAGAACCATGAATTCGCCGATGCCTGGGAAAAGCGCACGGAGGGCGACAGGCATATCGATTACGCGACGTCGAACCTGACGGCCTTCCTCAACGCGCTGCTCTAGGCGCGCGGGCGACACATTCCCGACACGGAAAAAACCCCTTTCCGTCAGAAGCTTGAATTACCAATTTGTAACTGGTGCCGGCCGGCATTCCCCCTATCCTGCCTCCCCAAGGGACGATGATGGATGAAAGGAATGACCATGGCTAAAAAGGAACTTCTTCTCGGCGCCGTTGCCGCCGGCCTTCTTCTTTCGGGTGCCGCCGCTCCCGCCTTCGCCGCCAAGGGCGAGGGCCGGCACGGGCCGCGCCATGCCGCGATGATCGAGCGCCTCGACGCGGACAAGGACGGCAAGGTCTCGCTCGGCGAGTTCAAGACCAATATCTCCGCCGCCTTCAAGACCTTCGACGCCGACGGCGACGGCCAGGTGACGAAGGACGAGATCAAGGCCCGCCGCGAGGCGTTCCGCGATGCCCGCAAGGCCGTGCGCGAGGCGGCCGATGCCGACAAGGACAAGGCGCGCGAGGCGCTGCGGGCCGCCGGCCCCTTCATGCTGCCGGGCGCCGGCCGCATGTTCGACCGCGCCGACACCGACAAGAACGGCACCCTTTCCGAAGCCGAGGTGCTCGCCTCGGCGGAGAAGATCTTCGAGCGGCGCGACAGCAACAAGGACGGCGCCATCGACACGGCGGATGCCCGTCCCCACAAGGGCAAGGGCTGGGGCAAGGGTCATCACGGCAAGGGCGGCGCTGAGCGCGCCGATCGCATGCTGAAGCGCCTCGATGCCGACAGCGACGGCAAGGTCTCGCAGGCGGAACTGCTGCAGCGCGCCTCCGAAACCTTCCAGCGCTTCGACGCCGACAGGAACGGCGAGGTGACGAAGGCCGAGGTCGACGCCAGGCGCGAAGCCTTCCGCGACGCCCGCAAGGCGTTTCGCGAGGTGAAGGCGACGGACGGCGAAGCAAAGGAAGCCGCGCGCAAGGCGCTGAGCGAAGCCCGGTTCGACCGCATGGGCGGCCGCATGTTCGAGCGCGCCGACGCCGACAAGAACGGCACGCTGACCAAGGCGGAGATGGAAACCGCCGCGGCCGCCATGTTCAAGCAGCGCGACCGCAACGGCGACGGCTTCATCACCGCCGACGAGATGGGCAAGCGCGGCAAGTGATCCGCTTCAAGGCGCCCCGGCTTTTGCCGGGGCGTTTTGCGTATCAGCCGTGCGCGGCGGCCGCCTGCTCGGCCTCCAGCCTCTCGTAGAACTGCACGATGATGTCCCAGGCCTCGTCGGCCGTCTCGACGAACTGCATCAGTTCGACATCGCCCGGCGCGATCGTGCCGAAGGCGGCGAGCGCTTCGAAATCGATGATCTTGTGCCAGAATTCCTTGCCAAACAAGATGAGCGGCACCAGCGCCATGCGGCCCGTCTGCATCAAGGTCACCGTCTCGAACAGCTCATCCAGCGTGCCGAAGCCGCCCGGGAATACCGTCACCGCCTTGGCCCGCAAGAGGAAGTGCATCTTGCGGATAGCGAAATAGTGGAAGTTGAAGCTGAGTTCCGGAGTGACATAGGGGTTCGGCGCCTGCTCGTGCGGCAGCACGATGTTGAGGCCGATCGACGGCGCGCCGAGATCGGCCGCCCCGCGATTGCCCGCCTCCATGACGCCCGGCCCGCCACCGGTGACGACGACATATTCCTTGAAGTCCAGCTCGGCCGATCTTTCCGAGCACATGCGTGCGAACTTGCGTGCCTCCTCGTAATAGACCGAGGCGGCTTCGAGATTGGCGCGCTGCGTCTCGTTGCGCGCCGCCCAGGCCTCCTGGCCGGGCGCGGGAATGCGCGCGCCGCCGAACATGACGACCGTCGACTTGATGCCGCGCTCGGCGAGCATCATCTCGACCTTCAGCAATTCGAGCTGGAGGCGTACCGGCCGCAGTTCCTCGCGGCAGAGGAAATCGTCGTCCGCATAGGCAAGCCGGTAGGCGGGATGGGCCGATTGCGGCGTCTGCGGCACGACGGCGGCGCGGTGCTTGTCCTGCGCGCTGTCGGCCAACGGATCCCATACGCCGTCCTTGCGGCGCAGATTCTTCTTCTTCAGTCTTGCCATGTCGCCTTCCTGCTTTCTGGCCTGCTTTCCGGCCCCACGGGATTACCATTGCGCCCGTGCGACAGTATCTGCCGGAAAGGGGCTTCATCTTTCCCGGCACTTGCTCTAGAGCATTTTGCAGCTTGATGAAATCAACCTTCCGGCATCCCGACAATCGAAAATAAGCCTCGAAGTTTAAGGAATTCCGATGAGCCTGCCCGACCTCGCCACCCTTTCCGCCACCATCGAGCGCGCCTTCGAGGAACGCGACGGCATTAACACCGGCACGCGCGGTGAAGTGCGCGACGCGGTAGAGACGTCGCTCAACCTGCTCGACAGCGGCAAGGCGCGCGTCGCCCAGCGCGGCGAGGACGGCACCTGGACCGTCAACCAGTGGCTCAAGAAGGCCGTTCTCCTCTCCTTCCGCCTCAACCCGATGGAGATCGTCAAGGGCGGCCCGGGCGAATCGGCCTGGTGGGACAAGGTGCCCTCCAAGTTCGACGGCTGGAGCGTCAACGAATTCGAGAAGGCCGGCTTCCGCGCCGTGCCGAACTGCGTGGTGCGCCGCTCGGCCTATATCGCGCCGAATGCCATCCTGATGCCCTCCTTCGTCAATCTGGGCGCCTATGTCGGCGAAGGCACGATGGTCGACACCTGGGCGACGGTCGGCTCCTGCGCCCAGATCGGCAAGCATGTGCACCTTTCCGGCGGCGTCGGCATCGGCGGCGTGCTGGAGCCGATGCAGGCCGGCCCCACGATCATCGAGGACAATTGCTTCATCGGCGCCCGTTCGGAGGTCGTCGAGGGCTGCATCGTGCGCGAGGGTTCCGTGCTCGGCATGGGCGTCTTCATCGGCAAGTCGACCAAGATCGTCGACCGCGCGACGGGCGAAGTGACCTATGGCGAAGTGCCGCCCTATTCCGTCGTCGTCGCCGGCTCCATGCCGTCGGACAAGGTGATGCCGAACGGCCTGCCGGCGCCGAGCCTCTACTGCGCCGTCATCGTCAAGCGTGTCGATGCCCAGACCCGCTCGAAGACCGGCATCAACGAACTGCTCCGGGACTGAGCCATGGCGGTCGTGGAAGGGCAGAGGCCGAGCCTCGCCTGGCTCTTCTTCGGCTGGTCCGGCCGGGTCAGCCGGGTGCCCTTCGCGCTCGGCTGGGCCTTCTGGCTCATGCTGCTTTCAGCCGCGCTCGCCCGCATCGTCATCGTGCCGAAGGAGGATCCCTCCTTCCTCCTCTGGTCCTTCGTCTTCGTCGGCGTGGCGCTCGTCTCCACGGTGTCCTCCGTCCTCCTGACGGTCAAGCGGCTGCACGACATGAACCTGCCGCTGCCGCTGATCATCTGTCTGTTCATCCCGGCCATCTCCTTCTTCGCGCTCTTTGCCTTCATGGTCTGGCCGGGCACGAACGGCCCGAACGATTACGGCAGCCTGCCCGACCGGCCGAAAGACTGAGACGCGCTTCGGGCGCGCGTGACAGCGCAGCGGCGATCGGCTAAATCTCGATTCTCCTTCCTCCCTTTCGTGCCGTGACCGCATGTCCATGACCTCCGCCGATCCGATCGCCAACCTCGCAACGCTCATCCGCTGCCCCTCCGTCACCCCTGCCGAGGGCGGGGCGCTGACGGCACTTGCCGCCATGCTGGAGCCGCTCGGCTTCACGGTGGAGCGCATGACGGCGCGCGAGCCCGGCATGCCCGACATCGAGAACCTCTATGCCCGCATCGGCACCGAGGGGCCGCACCTGATGTTCGCCGGCCACACGGATGTCGTGCCCGTCGGCAACGAGGCGGCCTGGACGCATGCGCCCTTCGGCGCCGAGATCGCCGGCGGCGAGATGTTCGGCCGCGGCGCGGTCGACATGAAGGGCGGCATCGCCTGCTTCGTCGCCGCCGCCGCCCGCCAGATCGAAAAGCACGGTCCCCCGAAGGGTTCGCTCTCCTTCCTCATCACCGGCGACGAGGAGGGGCCTGCCGTCAACGGCACGATCAAGCTGCTGCAATGGGCCGCGGAGCGCGGCGAGCGCTGGGATGCCTGCCTCGTCGGCGAACCGACGAACCCGGACAAGCTCGGCGACATGATCAAGATCGGCCGGCGCGGCTCCGTCTCCGGCACCATCACGGTGCATGGCGTTCAGGGCCATGCCGCCTATCCGCACCGCGCCGACAATGCCGTGCGCGGCGTGATCGCGCTCACCGATGCCCTGATGCATCCGCCCTTCGACGCCGGCACGGAGAATTTCCAGCCGTCGAACCTGGAGGTGACGACGATCGATGTCGGCAACCCCGCGACGAATGTCGTGCCGGCACAGGCGCTCGCCCGCTTCAACATCCGCTTCAACGACACATGGACCGCCGAGACCGTAATGGCGGAGATCGTGCGCCGGCTCGATGCCGCCGCGCGCGACGAAAGGCTGCGGCCGGGCCGCCCGCCGCTCCGCTACGATATCGCCTGGGCCGAGCGGCCGAGCCACGTCTTCCTCACCCGCAACGACCGGCTGATCGCCTCGCTGTCGGGCGCCGTCGAGGCCGTGACCGGCCGTGCGCCCAAGCTGTCGACGACGGGCGGCACCTCGGACGCCCGCTTCATCAAGGATTATTGCCCGGTCGTGGAGTTCGGCCTCGTCGGACAGACCATGCACATGGTCGACGAGCGGGTGGCCGTCGCCGATCTCGAGACGCTGACCGTGATCTACGAGACCTTCATCCAGCGCTGGTTCGGCGATGCCCGGGCTTGACGAGGTCCTGCACTATCTCACCGGCATCGTCCTGCTCGTGCGGCAGAAGCAGGAAGGATTCGGCTGGCTGGACCTGACGATGCGCGGGCTTGCCCGCTCCTTCTGGGCCTTCGTCTGGTGCCTTCCCGCCTTCGCCGTCATCTGGGCCTCGTGGCGGCTCTATTTCCTCGGCAGCATGCCGACAGGAACGCCGGCCGGTATTCCCTTCCTCGTCAAGCTCCTGGCGATCGACGTGGCGGGCTGGCTGCTGCCGCTCGTCCTTCTCCTGGCATTCGCGCGTCCGCTCGGCTACGGCCGATATCTGGCGACCGTGGTGACGGCCAGCAACTGGATCGCCGTGCCCTTCGCCTATGCCGCGGCGATCCCCTTCGCGATGACGCTCGTGCTGCCCGACAGTGCGCCCTTCGCCGGCCTGCTGCTCTATGCGGTCTTCGGCGCCAGCGTCGTGCTGCAGTTCCGCCTCGTGTGGATGTGCGTGGGCAAGCAGACGCTGCTCGCCTCGGCCATGACGGCGATCTACGTGCTGCCGCCGATGATCGTCGGGCAGGAATTGCAGCGGATCCTTGGCACGCTGCCGGGCTGAGGTGTTTTTCCGCCCCAAGAGCATTTCCAGCCGAAGCGAGATCGCTTCGGCGTCGGATAATGCGGTAAAAACAAGAATCGAGAGCATTTCCGGTGCACCGGAGTTTGCCGGAAATGCTCTAGTAATCGACCGCCATGAAATAGAGCCCGTCCGGCGGCGCCACGGGGCCGCAGGCCTTGCGGTCGCGCGCCTCCAGTGCGGCGCGCACGTCCTCCGGCGTCCACTTGCCCTCGCCCGCCAGCTTCAGCGTGCCGGCGAAGGAGCGGATCTGGTTGTGCAGGAAGCTCTGCGCCGAGACGCGCATCTCGATCAGCTCGCCGCTGCGCGTCACCTCCAGCCGATCGATGGTGCGCACCGGACTGTTCGCCTGGCACTGGGCGGCGCGGAAGGTCGTGAAGTCGTGCCTGCCGACGAGCATCTGCCCTGCGGCATGCATCACCTCATGATCGAGCGTCCTGGCGACGAACCAGGCCCGGTTCGCCTCCAGCGCCAGCGGAGCGGGGCGCGAGATGATGCGGTAGAGATAGTGTCGCTTCACCGCCGAGAAGCGGGCGTCGAAATCGTCGGGCACTTCTGCCGCATCGAGGATGGCGACCCGCTCGCGGGCCATGCCGAGATGGGCGTTCAGCGCGTTGCGCAGCGTGTGTTCCTTCCACACGCGCGAAAGGTCCGCATGGGCCACCTGCCCCATGGCATGCACGCCGGAATCCGTGCGCCCCGCGCCGCGGATCGAGACGGTCTCGCCCGTCAGCGACAGGATGGCGGCCTCGATGGCGCCCTGCACGGAAGGCCCGTTGTCCTGCCGCTGCCAGCCGACATAGGGCGTGCCGTCATATTCGATGCGGAGGCGGTAGCGCGGCATCAGCGGATGACCCGGCCGGCCGCGACCGGCGTGCCGCGCAGGAAATCGGCCGCATCGAGCGGCTTGCCTCCCGCTTTCTGCAGGCGCACGAGCCGCACGGCCGCGCCATCGCCACAGGCGACCGCAAGCCGGTCGTCGAGGACCGTGCCGGCGGCTTTCGCGGTGGTGTCACCGGCCCGCGCGCTCGCCAGAACCTTCACCCGCTCGGGCTTGCCGCCGACCGGCAGCTCGAACCAGGCGCCCGGGAACGGCGAGAGGCCGCGGATATGGTTGTGCACGTCCCCGGCGGGGCGGGAAAAATCGATGCGGGTCTCGGCCTTGTCGATCTTGGCCGCGTAGAGCACACCCTCCTGCGCCTGCGGGATCAGCGGCAGGTCGCCGGCTTCGAGCTTCGCCATGGCTTCCACCATCAGGGGGCCGCCCGCCTGCATCAGCGTATCGTGCAGCTCGCCGGCCGTCACGGTCTCGCCGATCGCCACCCGATGGGTCAGCGCGACCGGGCCGGTATCGAGGCCCTTTTCCATCTGCATGACCATCATGCCGGTTTGTGCGTCCCCCGCCATGATCGCCCGCTGGATGGGCGCCGCGCCGCGCCAGCGCGGCAGCAGCGAGGCATGGCCGTTGTAGCAGCCGAGCCGGGTGCCGGTAAGGATCGCCTCCGGCAGCAGGAGGCCGTAGGCGACGACGGCGGCGACATCCGCCTTCAGCGCGCGAAAGGCCGCGCGGTCCGTCTCCTCACGGAAATTGAGCGGGGTGACGACGGGAAGCCCGAGCCTTTCGGCCGCCTGGTGCACCGGCGACTTCACAAGTTCGAGACCGCGGCGGCCGGCCGGGCGCGGCGGTTGCGAATAGACGGCGGCGATCTCGTGGCCGGCTTCCACCAGCGCCTCGAGCGTCGGAACGGAGAAATCCGGCGTGCCCATGAAGATGATGCGAAGGGCCATCGGCCAGCCTCCGTGAAAGCGGTTCTACGGCCGGAACCGTGTGAAACAAGCCCGGGCGGTTATCGCCTCAGAGCGCCTTGCTGCCGCGCAGCTTCGCCGCCTTGGTGAATTTGCGGATCACCATCTCGCGCTTCAGCTTGGAAATGTGGTCGATGAACAGCACGCCGTTCAGGTGATCGATCTCGTGCTGGAGACAGGTGGCGAGAAGGCCGTCTGCCTCCGTCAGCTGCTCCTTGCCGTCGCGATCGAGATGCTTGACGGTGATCGTGGCAGGGCGCTCGACCTCGGCATAATAGTCCGGGATCGACAGGCAGCCCTCCTCATAGACCGAGCGGGTATCCGAAGCGGAGACGACGTCCGGATTGATGAAGACGAGCGGCTTCTTGTCCTCGCCCTCCTTCGAGACGTCGAGCACCAGCATGCGGCGCGCGACGCCGATCTGGATCGCGGCAAGGCCGATGCCCGGCGCATCGTACATGGTTTCCAGCATGTCGTCGGCGAGCTTCTTCACCTCGCTGTCGACGGTCTCGATGGGGTTCGAAACCTGGCGGAGGATCGGATCGGGAAGGATAATCAGCGGCTTGATGGTCATTCCGCCTCCTTAGCGCGGTTTTTTGACGCTTTCAATCGGCTTCGACCGTCGCCGGCGCCGCATGTCCCGCGCATCTGTTCACGTTATGATCTAGTTTCCGCTGCAATCCGTGTTATGGTCGCGGCATGATCGATCCGACCTTTGACATGCTGCTCGCCTCCCTGCTTGCCCGGTTCGGCGGCCCCGGCCCGGCACTCGTGCTGCTCGCGGCCGCGCTGGTCGCCGTCTTCGGCCTCCTTTCGGCCCGCCGCAGCCAGGCGCGCCAGCGCGAGGCGGCAGCGATGGCGGAGCTGCGCTTTGCCGAACTCCTGAAGGCGCAGACGGAAATGCAGGGGCGCGTCGCCGCCATGGCCGAGGTCTTCGGCGCGAAGCAGTCGGAGACCAACCAGGCGATCAATGCCCGGCTCGACGGCCTGACGCAGCGGCTCGGCCAGTCGATCTCCGAGCAGACCCGCTCGACGCACGAGAACCTTCGCCGCCTGCGGGAGCGTCTGGCCGTCATCGACACCGCGCAGAGCAACATCCAGTCGCTGGCGAAAGACGTGGTCGGCCTCCAGGCGATCCTCTCCAACAAGCAGACGCGCGGCGCCTTCGGCCAGTCCCGAATGGAGACGATCATCGCCGACGCCATGCCGCCCGGCGCCTACCAGTTCCAGGCCCAGCTTTCGAACGGTGTCAGGCCGGACTGCACGATCCGCATGCCGAACGGCCAGCCGCCGCTCGTCGTCGACGCGAAATTCCCGCTGGAGGCGTGGAATACCCTGTCGGACGGGCGCGCGCCCGAGGCGGCCAAGCTCGCCGCCCAGCAGTTCCGCCGCGACATGGAGACCCATATCCGCGATATCGCCGAAAAATATCTCCTCGCCGGCGAGACGCAGGACACCGCCTTCCTCTTCGTGCCCTCCGAATCGATCTTCGCCAGCATCCATGAGAATTTCGAGGGCATCGTGCAGAAGGCCCACCGGGCGCGCATCGTCATCGTCTCGCCCTCTCTCCTCATGCTCTCCGTCCAGGTGCTGCAGGCGCTCCTGAAGGACCAGCGCATGCGCGAGCAGGCCCATGTCATTCAGGGCGAGGTCGCCCGGCTGATGGACGACCTGACACGGCTCGACGACCGGGTGCGCAAGCTTTCCGGCCACTTCACCGCCGCGCAGAAGGATGTCGACCTGATCCTGACCTCGACGGAGAAGCTCACCCGGCGCGGCGCGCGCATCGGCGACATGGAATTCGAGGCGAACGGCACTCTTTCCCCGCCCGCGGAGACGGCCGCCGAGACCCGGACGGGGCAGCTTCGCCTGAGGGTGGTTGACGAGGACTGAGCCCCTCGGGCAGTGTCCGGCGGAAACGACAAGGGGCACCTCTCATGATCACCGTCTTCGGCTCCATCAACATGGACCTCATCGTCACGCCAGAACGCCTGCCGAAGCCCGGCGAGACGGTGGTGGGAAGCAGCTTCACAACGGCCGCCGGCGGCAAGGGCGCCAACCAGGCGCTCGCCGCCCGCCGCGCCGGCGCCATCGTGCGCATGGCCGGCGCGGTCGGCGACGATCGGCTGGGCAGCCAGGCGCTGGCGCTGCTCGCCGACGCCGCCGTGGACCTTAACGGCGTGCGCTCCGCCGCCGAGGCGACCGGCACCGCGCATATCCTCGTCGACGACGAGGGCGAGAACGTCATCGTCGTCGTGCCGGGCGCCAACGGCACCGTCGGCGAGGAGGATGCCAAGCGCACCGTCGGCGGCATGACGCGTGGCGACTACCTGATGCTGCAGTTCGAGATCCCCGAAGCCGCCATCGAGGCCGCGCTCATAAGCGCCAGGCAGAAGGGCGCCGCCTCGATCGTCAACATCGCGCCCTTCAGTGCCGCCGCACGGCGGCTCGGCGCGATGGCCGACATCCTCGTCGCCAACGAGACGGAGTTCGACCTCTTCGTCGGCAAGGGCGAACTCTCGAACGAGGCGCGCGAGACGACCATGCGCGCGCTACATGCCGAGAGCGGCCAGACGATCATCGTGACGCTCGGCGCCGATGGCGTCGTCGCGATCCGCAAGAACGAGATTTTCCGCGCGGCCGGCCTAAAGATCGAGCCCGTCGACACGGTTGGCGCGGGCGACACGTTCTGCGGCTACCTCGCCGCCTCGCTCGATGCCGGCCTCGGCTTCAAGGGCGCGCTGCGCCGCGCGGCCGTCGCCGGCTCGCTCGCCTGCCTGAAGCCGGGTGCGCAGCCTTCCATTCCCTTCGCGCCCGCCGTCGACGCCGCGATCTGACAACCGCGTGGCGCGCCGCCCGCGGGATTTGGCAAGTGGATTTCGCAACCAGGCCATCGGGCGTCGCATTGAGCGCGACGCCTGAAAAACCAGCCGGTTGCGCCAGGAATGGCCGCGATATTTGGCTATTTATTAACATTTTATGGGTTACTGAAATCCTCAGGCCCGGCCCTTCCGGTCGGCGGCCTCTGGCGCTGGTCGCGCGCCCCGACCTCCATGATGGAGACCCCCCGCAAACGAATGTGCCCCTCCGCGGTGCCACCGCGGACGTCTCTCATTGTGAGGATTTTATGTTCAAGTTCCAGGCCAAGTCGCTCGCGACGAAGCTCATCGCGGTTACCGGCGGCACGATCGCGCTGGTCATGCTCACCTCCAACACCGTCCTCATCGGCCAGACGCAGAGCCGCGTCGCCGATCTCGTCTATTCGGAAGCCAATACCGAGGCCAAGGCGATCGCCGCCGACATCGCGACCGATATCGGCCAGCTCGCCAGCGCCGCGCGCTCCATGGCGGGCGTGATGGAGCAGGGCCTTGCGGGCGGGCATTTCGATCGCAAGGAAGTCGTCGACCTCATCAAGGCGAACGCGGAAAAGAACAGTTTCGCGCTCGGAAGCTGGTTTGCGGAAGAGCCGAACGCCTTCGACGGCAAGTCGCGCGAGACGGCCGAGCAGGTGGAGACCGGCACCTACAAGGACGGCTCGTTCAACCCCTACTGGACGAAGCGCAAGGACGGCTCGATCGCGCTGTCCACCTTCGAATCCGACTACAAGGCCGAGTGGTACTCGCTGGCCGCCGGCAGCGGCAAGGGCGCCATGAGCCAGCCCTACAAGGAAACCTCGACCGGCGAAGGCTTCACCATGGCCTCCATCGCCTTTCCGGTCGCCCCGGGCGGCAAGCTTGCGGGCGTCACCGGCGTCGATGTCTCGCTGAAGACGCTCTACGAGAAGCTCAGCCAGCTCAAGCCCTTCGGCGAGGGCCGGGTCATGCTGCTGTCGCAGACCGGCAAGTGGATCGTCGCGCCGAACGCCGACCTCCTGATGACGGACTATGACGGACAGGGCGCCGACGTCGTCAAGTCCTCGCTTGCCACGGGTCAGCCCGGCCACATCGAAAACCTCTCCTTCGACGAACTGGCCGCCTTCGACCGCGTCGTCTATCCCTTTGCGCTGCCCGATATCAACACGACCTGGGTCGTGCTGGTCGACGTGCCGCGCGCCGCGATCAACGCGCCGGTCGACGCCCAGACCCGCCTGATGATCCTCGGCGGCCTGATCGTTCTCGGCGGCGTGCTCGCCGGCCTCTACTTCGCCGTCCGCTTCTTCGTGCAAAAACCCCTCGCCGGCCTCGTTGCCGACGTGGCGACGCTCAGCAGCGGGGTCTACACCCAGCCGATCGCCGGCCAGAGCCGCGCCGACGAGACGGGTTCGGTCGCCAAGGCGCTGGAAGGCTTCCGCCACCAGCTCGCCGACACCAAGCGCCTGGAAGCCGAAGCCGACAACCAGCGCCAGCTGACCGAAGCCGAGCGCAACCGTTCGGAAGCCGAACGCACGGAAGCGGGCGCCCTTCAGCGCGATATCGTCGCCCGCCTCGGCGATGGCCTCGCCCAGCTCTCCTCCGGCAACCTGACCTTCCGCCTCTCCGGCGATTTCCCGGGCGAGTACGGCAAGCTCAAGACCGACTTCAACTCGGCAATCGCCAGCCTTGAAGAGACGATCCAGACGGTCAACGCCTCGGTGGGTAATATCGGCGGCGGCACCGGCGAGATCTCCAAGGGCGCGGCCGATCTCTCGCACCGCACCGAGCAGCAGGCGGCCAGCCTGGAGGAGACGGCAGCGGCGCTCGACGAGCTCACCTCGCAGGTCAATTCCAGCGCGGACAATGCCCGCGTCGCCGCGAAATCGGTGGAAACGGCCAGCAACGACGCCAGCAAGTCCGGCGAAGTGGTGCAGAAGGCGATCGACGCCATGCACGGCATCGAGCATTCGTCGCGCGAAATTTCCAACATCATCGGCGTGATCGACGATATCGCCTTCCAGACGAACCTGCTGGCGCTGAACGCCGGCGTGGAAGCGGCGCGTGCGGGTGAAGCCGGCAAGGGCTTTGCCGTCGTCGCCCAGGAAGTGCGCGAGCTCGCCCAGCGCTCGGCCAACGCCGCCAAGGAGATCAAGACGCTGATCAACACCTCCGAGGTGCAGGTCCGCGAAGGGGTCGATCTCGTCGGCAAGGCCGGCAGCGCGCTGGAGAACATCGCCGACCAGGTCATCCAGATCAACGGCCTCATCCGCCAGATCTCCTCGTCCGCCTCCGAACAGGCCGTCGGCCTCAAGGAGATCAACGCGGCCGTCAACCAGATGGACCAGGTGACCCAGCAGAACGCCGCCATGGTGGAAGAGACCACCGCCGCCTCCATGGCGCTGAACGACGAAGCGGAGACGCTGAAGTCGCTCGTCGCCCGCTTCCGCGCCGGTGCAGCCGCGATGGCCGCCCAGCCGGTGCAGCAGGCGATCCGCCGCGACGTGCAGCCGCAGCGCGCCGCCTACCAGGCCCCGCGCACGGCCGCCCGCGCCATTCCGCAGGTCGCCGGCAATACGGCGCTCGCGCAGGACGACTGGGAAGAGTTCTGAGACGGACCGAAGAACGAAAAAAGGCCAGCGGTGACGCCGGCCTTTTGCTTGATGAGACTTACTTCCGCTCCGTCGGCTGCGCTTGCAACCGGCCACGGGAGCGCGAGCGGCTGGCGAGGCGTTGCGTGGCTTCCTTCAGTTCCGGCTCGGAAAACAGGCTCCGATATTCCGGCCGCAGCATCAGGGCCTCCATGGAAAGCTCCGGTTTGCCCGCGTCGAGCAGCCGCTCCAACCCGGTCGTGCCGGGCTTGAAGACGAGTTCCTTGGCCGCCGCCACGCCGCCGTTGAGCAGCACGAAGCGACGCAGCAGGACCGGGCGGAAGCCGGTATCCGCGAATCGGTCGTAAAGGCCCATCATCTCCTGGTGGAAACGGCCCTCGGCACCCTGTCCGGCGCTGCGGGGACCACGCATCAGAGGCGGCCGACGCGCTCGGCGAGGAGAGCGAAGAAACCGTCGGCATCGACGTCCTTCATCACCCGCGCATTGTGCTTGCGGCCGGTGACCTGCCACCAGTCGACGACGGTCATGCCCACCGTCAGCGGCGAGGCCGTCTCGATCTCGACATTGCAGTCGCGGCCGGCAAACAGCTCCGGCTTCAGGAGGTAGGCGATGACCGTCGGATCGTGCAGCGGGCCGCCGTCGGAGCCGTATTTCTCCACGTCGAAGCGCTCGAAGAAATCCAGCATCTGGACAAGGGCCTTGGCGGGACGGCTGCCGATCGCGCGAAGCCGGGCGACGCGGCTCTTCAGCGTCAGCACCTTGTGGGTGACGTCGAGCGGCATCATGACGATCGGGATGCCGGCCTTGAAGACGGCGGCGGCCGCCTCCGGATCGACATAGATGTTGAATTCGGCGGCCGGCGTGATGTTGCCGCCCTCGAAGAAGCCGCCGCCCATCATGACCAGTTCGCGCACACGGCCGGCAATGTCGGGTGCCTTTTCGAGCGCGGTCGCGATGTTGGTCAGCGGCCCGAGCGTGCAGAGCGTCACCGTGCCGGCCGGTTCGCGCCGGAGCGTCTCGATGATGAAGTCCACGGCGTGCAGGGCCTCCAGCGGCATCTGCGGCTCGTGCAGTTCCGGGCCGTCGAGGCCGGTCTTGCCGTGCACATGCTCGGCGGTGACCAGCGGGCGGGCGATCGGCCTGTCGGCGCCGGCATAGACCTTGACGTCGGTGCGGGAGCAGAATTCCAGGATGATGCGGGCATTGCTGGAGGTGCGCGCCAGCGGCACGTTGCCGGCGACGGTGGTGATGCCGAGGATGTCGAGTTCCGGGCTGCCGAGCGCCAGCATGATCGCGGCGGCATCGTCCTGGCCGGGATCCGTGTCGATGATGATTTTCCGTGGCTCAGACATGCCCTCTCCGCTTCCTCGCTAATTGCGTTCTTGGCCCGCGGTGCGCAGGCGAAGCGGCGACTATATTTGCGAAATCGCCGTTCGCAAGCGTCTTGCGCCCCGCACCGGCAATCCCCATATTGCAGGCATCGGGATGCCGAGACCGGGTCCCGCCAAAGTCGCTTGAAAGCCAAGGACTAGACGCATGTCACGCATGACCCCTTTCACGAGCCCGCTTCTCCTGGGCTTCGATGCCATGGAAAAGACCCTTGAGCGCATCGCCAAGGGCAACGATGGCTATCCACCGTACAATATCGAGCGGCTGCGGCCGAACGGCGAGACGGGCGCACCGGAACGGCTGCGCATCACCCTTGCCGTCGCGGGCTTTTCCGAAGACGAACTCGATGTGACGACGGAGGAAAACCAGCTCGTCATCCGCGGCCGCCAGACCGACAGCGGCGAGCGGGACTACCTCTACCGCGGCATAGCGGCCCGCCAGTTCCAGCGCACCTTCGTGCTTGCCGACGGCATGCGCGTCTCCGGCGCGGAGTTGAAGAACGGCCTTCTCGCGGTCGACCTCGTGCGGCCCGAGCCTGTGCGAATGGTAAAGAAAATTAACATTTCCGTATCAGACTAGATCATGAGCCGTTCCTGCGGGAACACCCGCCGGAACGTTTCAAGCGTAACCTGATCGCCTGACGTACCGATGGGCCGTGGTGGCCATGGACGTCCGGTGGCCGGCCCTGCCGGCATTGCCATGGAGGCAAAGATGGGACTGAAAACCGTAACCCCCACCGTTTCGAAGGCGGACCTTGCGCATCTGGGCGCCGGCGAAGTCGGCTATATCCGGAAGATGAAGGCCGACGAAGTCTCGCGCGTCTTCCCCGAAGCCCCGGAAATCGACCCGAGCCTGGACCTCTGGGCGCTGTTCGGCGCCGACGGCACGCCGATCCTCCTGACGGACAACCGCTCGAGCACCTTCTACAAGGCGGCCGAGGACGACCTGCGCACCGTCAGCCTGCACTGATGCCGAAAGGACCTTCCGTCAGAGACGACGGAAGGTGAGATAGGCCGACTTGCGGCCCTCGCGCTTGGCCTTCGCCTCGTAGCGCGTGCCCGGCCAACCGGCAAACGGCGTCAGCCAGTCGACCGCGTTTTCCGCGGTCCACACGAAAGCGGGATGAACCCCGCAGTGCATAAGCGTCCAGTTGACATAGGTGTCGATGTCGGACGCGAAGCAGAAGAGCCCGCCCGGCTTCAGCACCCGGGCAAAGCGGTCGAGATTGACCTTCGAGACGAACCGCCTCTTCCAGTGCTTCTTCTTCGGCCACGGATCCGGATAGAGCAGGTCGATCTGATCGATCGAGGCGGCCGGAAGCCAGTCCAGCAGCGCCGTCGCATCGTCGTCATAAAGCCGGATATTCTTCGCGCCCGTCTCCTCGATGCTGCCGATCAGCTTCGCCATGGAATTGACGAAGGGCTCGACGCCGATGAAGGCGGTATCGGGCGTTTCCTGCGCGCGGTGGATGAGATGCTCGCCGCCGCCGAAACCGATTTCGAGGCGCATGCGGCTCGGGCAGAAATCGTAGAGCGTCGTGACGTCCGCCGGCGCCGGGGTCGCAAGATCGACCTTCAGCACCGGCAGCACGGTCTGAAGATGCTGCGCCTGCCGCTCCCGGAGCGGCTTTCCCTTGCGGCGACCGAAGAAGGCTTCGCTCGCCCGGCTGCGGCGCTCTGCATCGCTCATGTCGACCTCAGTTCTTCAGGGCTTCCTTGAGAGCCTTGACGAGGTCGAGGCGCTCCCAGGAGAACGAGCCGTCACGGCCGGCCTTGCGGCCGAAATGGCCGTAGGCGGCCGTCTTGGCGTAGATCGGCTTGTTGAGGTCGAGATGGCGGCGGATGCCCGACGGGGAAAGGTCCATGACCTTGCGGAGCGCATCCTCGACGGCATCTTCGCTCACCTTGCCCGTGCCGTGCAGGTCGACATAGACCGAGAGCGGCTGGGCGACGCCGATGGCGTAGGAAAGCTGGATCGTGCAGCGGTCGGCAACGCCGGCCGCGACGACGTTCTTGGCGAGGTAGCGTGCTGCATAGGCGGCGGAACGGTCGACCTTGGTCGTATCCTTGCCCGAGAAGGCGCCGCCGCCATGGGGCGCCGCGCCGCCATAGGTGTCGACGATGATCTTGCGGCCGGTGAGACCGGCGTCGCCGTCCGGGCCGCCGATGACGAACTTGCCCGTCGGGTTGATGTACCAGGAGCAATCCTCGGCGATCGCGATGTCGTGCAGCGCCTCGCGGATATAGGGTTCGACGACCTGGCGGACCTTCCTGGAATCCCAGCTATCGTCGAGATGCTGCGTGGAAAGCACGATGGAGGCGACGTCGGCCGGCTTGCCGTCGACGTAACGCACGGTCACCTGGCTCTTGGCATCCGGGCCGAGCTTGCCGGCATCGCCTTCGCCCTTCTTGCGGGCTTCGGCGAGAAGAGCGAGGATACGGTGCGAATAGTAGATCGGCGCCGGCATCAGGTCCGCGGTCTCGCGGCAGGCATAGCCGAACATGATGCCCTGGTCGCCCGCGCCCTCGTCGCCCTGCTTGTCGGCGGCGTTGTCCACGCCCTGGGCGATATCGGCGGACTGCGAATGCAGGAGCACGTCGATCCTCACCGTCTTCCAGTGGAAGCCGTCCTGCTCGTAGCCGATGTCGCGGATCGCCTTGCGGGCGGCGGACTTGAACTTTGAGGGATTGATGACGTCGTTGCCGTCCTTGTCCTTCTTCAGGAGGCTCGGCGGCAGGCGCACTTCACCGGCGATCACCACGCGGTTGGTCGTCGCAAGCGTCTCGCAGGCAATACGGACCGACCACGGATCGACCTTCGACTTCACGGCTTCGCGATAGACCAGATCGACGATTTCGTCGGAGATGCGGTCGCACACCTTGTCCGGATGACCCTCGGCGACGGACTCGCTGGTGAAGAGATAACTGCTGCGCATGCGGGAATTCCCCTCAAAGAAAATGGACTTCGACGTTGTTATTCAGTTCGCAGGGGAAAGACAAGCACAGAAGGACATAAGAATATGTTTATGTCCCGGTTTTGCGGGCGTTTCCGCCTAGATTTTTCAGGCCCTCGCGCAAACGAAAAGCGGCCCCGAAGGACCGCCTTTTCCTTGTCGATCTCACGCGGAGATCACTCCGTTTCGGCCTCGGCGGCGAGTGCCTTGACGAGGTCCACGAGCTTGCGGCGGACCTTGGGGTCGCCGATCTTGACGAAGGCCCGGTTGAGCTGGAGGCCTTCCGAGGACGACAGGAAGTCGACCACGTAGTTGGAGCTCGACGCTTCGGCAAAGCCGGCCTGGGCATCCGCCTGCTCGCCCGGCGCATCCTCGAAGAAGAAGGAGACCGGCACGTTGAGAATGCTCGAAATGTTCTGCAACCGGCTGGCGCCGACGCGGTTCGTACCCTTCTCGTATTTCTGGATCTGCTGGAAGGTGATGCCGAGGCTTTCGCCGAGCTTCTCCTGGCTCATGCCGAGCATGGTCCTGCGAAGCCGGATCCGGCTGCCGACGTGAATATCAATCGGATTCGGCTTCTTTTTGTTTTCCATCATCAATGTGTCCTAACGCGCGGAAATGGCCCCACCTTGCCGGCAGCCTTAACGAAGACTTAACGTCACGTTGTATGCGCAAACCCTGAAGGGCTCCACAATACAAGAGAACCACCGGCGACATGCACTATGCTATTTTAGGGGTTTTTGGTCAATTCGTCCTGTTTCTAAAACCAATGCGAGAAATGCCGGCCGCCGCGAAGAGAATGCCAAGGACGATCAGAAACGACCAGTTTCGCCACTTTCCCCACTTATCAATGGCAAATCTTCCCGGAAAAGTTGCGTCAACAAAACCGGGGACATCGTGGGAAAGGCCCGCGACCACCCTCCCCCTGGCATCGACCACGGCGGAGATTCCGTTGTTGGCGGCGCGAATCAGCGGCAGGCCGCGCTCGACGGCGCGCAGGCGTGCCTGCTGGAAATGCTGGTAGGGGCCGGGCGTCCTGCCGAACCAGGCATCGTTGGTGATATTCAGCAGGGCGGCGGCCGCATCGGCGGCCCCGGTGATCTCCGCAGGGAAAATCGCCTCGTAGCAGACGAGCGGATAGAGCCCCTTGCCGAGCGCCGTCAGCAACTGGGGTTCGCGCGCGGCGGAAAAGCCGCCCGGCATAGCCACAGCATCGACGCCGAGGCTTTCGAGGAGATCGGCAAAGGGCATGTATTCGCCGAACGGCACGAGATGCACCTTGTCGGCCGCGCCGGTGATCTGCCCCCGACCGTCGACGGTGTAGATGGAATTGTAGTAGCGCGGCGCCTTGCCGGAACCGGCGCTTTCGGTGCGCACGGCGCCGGCGATCAGCACCTGGTCGTCCTCCAGCACGGCGGCGATGCGCACCAGCGCATCGGGATTGTCCGTGAGGATGAAGGGAATTGAGGTTTCCGGCCACACGACGATATCGGGGCGCTTGCCGCCTTCGGCCGGCTTGGCGGCGCTCAGCGCCAGGTGACGTTCGAAGATCTGCGCGCGCGCGCTGTCGTCGAGCTTCATCGCCTGGTCGATGACCGGCTGGACGAGGCGGACGACGGTCGCCTCGCCTTCCGGCGTCGGCGCGATATGAAGGGCATAGTAGCCGTAGCCGATATGGGCGGCGAAGAGCAGGGCGGCAAGTGCAAGGCCGGGGCCCCGGCCGCGCCGCGTTCCGATCAGCGCCGGCGCGGCGAAGACGAAGACGCCGAGCGCATTCATGCCGGCAATGCCGACGATGCCGGACGATTGCATGAGCAGCGGTACGGGCATGGCGCCATAGCCGACGGCATTCCACGGAAAGCCGGTGAACAGCGTGCCGCGTAGCCACTCCCCGACCCCGAAGGCGAGGGCGAGCGCGGCGATGCGGCCCATGCCGTCCGACCAGAGGAGGCGGGCGAGCGCGGCCGCCAGGCCGTAGTAGAGGGCGAGGAAGGCGGGAAGGCCGAAGACGGCGAGCGGCAAGGCCCAGGCAAAGGCATCCGCCTCGACGAGCAGCGCATTGCCGAGCCACCAGAGCCCGCCGACGAAATAGCCGAAGCCGAAGAACCAGCCGATGCGGAAGGCCGGCGCCAGGCGCCGCAGGAACCCGGCCTCCGGCGCGGCGCTGGCGCCGTCGATGAGCCAGACGAGCAGGGTGAAGGAAACGAACAGCGCCGCGAAGAAGCCGAAGGGCGGCAGCGCCAGCACCCCGATCAAGCCCGCAAGAAATGCCAAAAGCGCCCGTCTCGTCCCAGACAGGAGCATGACCGTGCCCGCAAGCCGCTCCATGCCGCCCCCTTTTTATGTCCCCGAATCAGCCGGCGCCAGTCTTCCAAAAAACCGGCGCCTTGTCCCGCGTCATGGCAGGGTAAGTGTATCGGGGGCGCTGGCCTCATCCGGCCTGCCGGCCACCTTCTCCCCGCAAGCGGGGCGAAGGGGATATGCCGGGCGGGTTTCTCCAAACAACAAGCGTTCTTGAGGGGTAACCCTTCGGATGCAAGACCTTGCCTGGAAGGGTCCGCGCCTACTCCGCGTTCGCCCCATTGTTCTCATGTTCCGGCAGCTTCTGCCGGTCGGCGAGAACTCCCCCCTCGCCTTCCGGCTTGCGCTCGCGGCGGCGGACGGAGCCGGCGCGCTTGCGGGTGACGCGCACCCGCTTGACGCGGCGCGGATCGGCGTCGAGGACGTGGAACTCGAAGCCCGGCACCGCTTGCACCACCTCGCCGCGCACGGGAATGCGGCCGAGCGAGGCGAAGATCAGGCCGCCGAGCGTATCGGCGTCTTCCAGCTGTTCGCGGATGTCGAAGTCCGGGCCGATCGCCTCGGCCAGTTCCTCCAGCTCGACGCGGGCATCGGCAACGAAGACATCGTCGCTGACGCGCTGGATCATGGCCTCGTCGTCGTCGTGCTCGTCCTCGATATCGCCGACGACCATCTCGACGATGTCTTCCAGCGAGGCGAGGCCGTCCGTGCCGCCGTATTCGTCGATGACGAGGGCCATCTGCGTGCGGTCGGCCTGCATGCGCGCCATCAGGTCGGCGGCGAGCATGGAGGGCGGCACGAAGAGCACCTGGCGGATGATGCCGGCTTCGGCGACGGTCTTCGACAGGTCGACGCGGCCGAGGTCGAATTCCGCCTTCGGCGTGCGGACCGGCTTCTCACCATTGGCAGGCGCGGCCTTTGCGCCGGTGCGGCGCTTGTTGCGGGCCTGCTTGGTGACATAGGCGAGCAGGTCGCGGATGTGAACCATGCCGCGCGGATCGTCGAGGCTCTCGTTGTAGACCGGCATGCGCGAGCGGCCGGAATCCTCGAAGATAACCATCAGTTCGGCGATCGTGATGTCCTGGTCCACGGCCTCGATATCGGCGCGCGGCACCATGACGTCCTCCACCCGCACCTCGCGGAAACGAAGAATGTTGTGCAGCATAGCCCGCTCTTCGGGCAGGAAGGTCGGCTCGCCGCCGCTCTCTTCCGTCATAAGGGCCTCGGCAAGGTCCTTGCGCAGGCTGGAAGCACCCGTCATGCGCCAAAGCCGTGTCGCACGGGACCAGAATGATGTCCGGCCCCCGCTTTCCTGCCTCGGCGCGCTGCTACTACTGCCCGCCTCGTCACTTGAGGCGTCCGCCTCGCTCTTTTCCGTTGCTACGGACTGGTTTCTAAAGTCGCTCATCGGTCCAAACTATTCATCGGGGTCATCCCCGTAGGGGTCAGATAGGCCAAGCTCGGCAAGAATGCGAGTCTCCAGCCCCTCCATTTTTTCCGCTTCCTCGTCGTCCATGTGATCATAGCCGAAGAGATGCAGAAATCCATGCACCATCAGATGCGTGAGGTGATCGTCGAAGGTCTTGTCGAGATCGGCCGCCTCGCGGGTCAGCGTTTCCTCGGCGAAAATGATGTCGCCGAGCATCGGCCCCGGCATTTTCCCGGGCGTCAGCGGGAAGGCCGGGAAGGACAGGACATTGGTCGGCTTGTCCTGGCTGCGCCATTCCGCATTGATGCCGCGGATCGCCGCGTCATTGGTGAAGACGAGGGAGACTTCCGGCGGGCCGGCCTTCGGGAAGGGTTGCCCTTCCTCCCGCCGGAGGAATTTCACGGCCGAGCCAAGCACCCGCTCGCTGACGGCGAGCAAGCGCTCTTCGGAGGGCCAGGCGCCCTCTTCGACGGAGATCTGGATATCGAGTTCGCTCATGAGGATTCTTTTTCCGCAATTCCGGACGCAAAACCGCTTCACACTTTTGCTGGAATTGCTTCCTGACCGCCTTAGCGGTCCATCTGCTCGCTTTCGTCCTGCACAGCGGTCTGGGCCTCGTAGGCCCGGACGATGCGGGCGACCATCGGGTGGCGCACCACGTCGACATCCTTGAAGCGCACGACCGAGACGCCTTCGACGCCCTTGAGGATCTGCAGGGCCTCGACGAGGCCGGACTTGACGCCGCGCGGCAGGTCGACCTGACTCGGATCGCCCGTGACGATCATGCGGCCGTTCTCGCCGAGACGCGTCAGGAACATCTTCATCTGCATCGAGGTGGTGTTCTGCGCCTCGTCGAGGATGACGGCGGCGTTCGCCAGCGTGCGGCCGCGCATGAAGGCGAGCGGCGCGATCTCGATGACGCCGGCGGTAATCGCCCGTTCGACCTTGTCGCCCGGCATCATGTCGTAGAGCGCGTCGTAGAGCGGGCGCAGATAGGGGTCGACCTTCTCCTTCATGTCGCCGGGCAGGAAGCCGAGGCGCTCGCCGGCTTCCACGGCCGGGCGCGACAGGATGATGCGGTCGACCGCGCCGCGCTCCAGGAGCTGGGCGGCATAGGCGACGGCGAGATAGGTCTTGCCCGTACCGGCCGGGCCGACGCCGAAGACGAGCTCGGAGCGCTCCAGCGCGCGGATATAGGTATCCTGCGTCGGCGTGCGGGCGGCGATGGTCTTCTTGCGGGTGGAGATCTGCGACATGGTGAGCTTGGCCTTGCGCTCCATCGTCGGCAGGGAGAGCTGGTCGTCTGCGGCGATCGCCATGCGGATCGCGCCGTCCACGTCGGAAAGCTCGATCGAGCCGCCCTTCTGCAGGCGGTCATAGAGATAGTCCAGCGCCCGGCGGGCCTGGCCGGTGGCCACCACGTCACCGGAGATGGAAACGGAATTGCCGCGCGCCCGCGCGTCGATATGAAGGCGCTGCTCGAGGAGCTTCAGGTTCTGGTCGAACTGACCGAAGAGCTCGCTTGCGTATCGATTGTTCTCGAAGGTCAGCACGAACTGGTTGGCGTCGGTCTCGTTCTTCGACTGGCGCGGCGATGACGTCGTCAATTCGTGTCCGTTCAAGCGGTCAGGCTCCTTGCGATCCGCCCGTCAACCGATCGCTTCCGCGAAAAGGCTGTTGGGCCCGGTATCGGTGATTCGTACCCGGATAATGTCACCGATTTCCGACACTTTTGCATCAACATTCACAGGCTGCAGCCAGGGCGAGCGGCCGACGAGCTGGCCGGGCATGCGGCCGGGCTTCTCCAGGAGCAGGTCGATCTCCTTGCCGACGCAGCCGCGGGCGAAGTCGCGCTGCTGCCGGAAGAGCAAAGCCTGCAATCTTTCAAGGCGTTCCGCCTTCACACCCTCGTCGACATGGCCGTCCATGTCGGCGCCGGGAGTGCCGGGACGGATGGAATACTTGAAGGAAAATGCCTGTGCATAACCGACCGCCTCGATGAGGCGCATCGTGTCCTCGAAGTCCTCGTCGGTCTCGCCGGGAAAGCCGACGATGAAGTCGCCCGAGATGGCCAGTTCCGGCTGGACGGCGCGGATGCGCGCGATGAGGGCGATATATTCGGCCGCCGTGTGGCGCCGGTTCATCGCCTTCAGGATGCGGTCGGAGCCCGACTGGACCGGCAGGTGCAGGTAGGGCATCAGCGCCGGCAGATCGCGGTGGGCCTCGATCAGGCGATCGTCCATGTCGCGCGGATGGCTGGTCGTATAACGCAGGCGCGCCAGGCCCTTGATCCCGGCAAGCCGGTAAAGGAGGTCGCCGAGCCCCCATTCGCCGCCGTCCGGGCCGAGGCCGTGCCAGGCATTGACGTTCTGGCCGAGCAGCGTGATCTCGCGCACGCCCCCTTCGACCAGACGTTCGGCCTCCGCGACGATCTGCGAGACCGGACGGGAGACTTCCGAGCCGCGCGTATAGGGCACCACGCAGAAGGTGCAGAACTTGTCGCAGCCTTCCTGCACCGTCAGGAAGGCGGTGACGCCGCGTGCGCGGGTCTTCGCCTTCTCCGGCGCGGGCAGGTGCTCGAACTTGTCCTCGATGGCATAGTCCGTCTCGACCACGCGCTCGCCGCCCTTGGCCCGGCGCAGCGCGTCCGGCAGGCGGTGATAGGTCTGCGGGCCGACGACCAGGTCGACCGCCGGCGCACGGCGCAGGATCTCCTTGCCTTCCGCCTGGGCGACGCAGCCGGTGACGCCGATCACCATCTCGCGGCCGTTTTTCGCGCGGGCCTTCTTCATCTCGCGCAGGCGCCCGAGTTCGGAATAGACCTTCTCGGCCGCCTTCTCTCGGATGTGGCAGGTGTTGAGGAGGACGAGGTCGGCCTCTTCCAGGACGTCCGTCGCCTGATAGCCATCCTTCGACAGCGCATCCGTCATGCGGTCGCTGTCATAGACGTTCATCTGACAGCCGTAGGTCTTCACGAAGACTTTTCGCGTGTTCGGCGTCGCCGGAGGGTCTTCGGGCAGGGAAAGGGACTGTTCGCTCATGGCCGCTTCCTTAGTGGAAAAGCCCCGAAAAATGAAGCTTTATCTGCCGCGCAGGCGCGCGCCCAGCATGGCGCGGATGCGCGCCTCGACGGTGCGGCTCACCGCCTTGCGGCTGCTGGCGCCGGAATAGTCGACCCGCTCGCCGAAATCGACATCCACATCCACCGCCCCCTCGCGCGCGACGGCGAGGAGATGCGGCAGGAGTTCGATATCGCCCGGCCAGGCGGCGAGCGGTCGGTGGAAGCGGCCCATGGCCATGCCGTGCACGCCGGTATAGGCGATCGAGACCGGCTGGATGAACACGACGCCGTCAGGCGCATGCGGCACGGCGGAGGCGGCCGCGCCGAAGAGCGAGGTCTTGATCTCCAGGAGACGGTTGCCGTCCGAAGTCGTGCCCTCGGGGAAGAGCACGACGATCTCGCCGTCCGTCATGCGCCGGGCGATCTCGTCGGCCTGGTCGCCGGCCTTCCGGCGCTGGTCGCGCTCGACGAAGATCGTCGCCTGGAGACGGGCGAGAAGGCCGAAGACCGGCCAGCCGCGCACCTCGGACTTGGCGATATAGGCGACGTCGGCCACCGAGCCGAGCACCATGATGTCCTTCCAGGAGACATGGTTGGAGGCAAGCATCAAGGGCCGCTTCGTCTCCAGCGTGCCATGCACCCGCACCCTGAGGCCGAGCACCCAGCAGGCGACGCGATGCCAGAGCCTCGGCACGCGGCGGCGGATCTTCAGATCGAAGCGCAGGCCGACGAGCTGGATGGGCAGCAGGACGATCGTCGCCACGGCCAGGACGAGGAAAGCGACGGCAAGACGCAGCCGGACGATCACCGGGTCACCGGCAGCCAGTCAAGGGAGCCGGGATCCGCCTCACTCGCCCTCCTTGAGCGGAATGCCATAGAGTTCGAGGCGATGGTCGACCAGCTTGAAGCCGTGCTCGCGGGCGATGCGCTCCTGCAGGGCCTCGATCTCGGGCGAATGGAACTCGATGACCTCGCCGCTCTTCAGGTCGATCAGGTGGTCGTGGTGTTCGTCCGGCACCGTCTCGTAGCGCGAGCGGCCGTCGCGGAAATCGTGGCGCTCGATGATGCCGGCATCCTCGAAGAGCTTGACCGTGCGGTAGACGGTGGAGATGGAAATGCGCGCATCGACGGCCGACGAGCGGCGGTAGAGTTCCTCCACGTCGGGATGATCGTCCGAGGCCTCCAGCACGCGCGCGATCACGCGGCGCTGCTCGGTCATGCGCATGCCGCGCTCGACACATAGCTCTTCCAGCGATTTCTCGACTTCCGACATGCGATCCAGCCCTCTTTCGTTCAGCCCCCCGATAGGGGACTAGCGAAGATCGAGCCGCAAGACAAGCGCCGTGGACCGGTGGCCGTCGGCGGCGACATAGTAGGCCTTGCGCTCGCCGACCTTGGCAAAGCCGAGCTTGGCATAGAGCCCGCGGGCCGCCACATTGCCCTCGTCGACCTCCAGGAAAATGTCTTCGGCGCCGCGCATCTTCGCCTCGCGCAGGGCCGCCTGCATCAGCCGCCAGCCGAGACCCGCACGGGAAAACCGGTCATCGACGCCGATCGTCAGGATCTCCGCTTCCCCGGCCGTGGCCCGGGCGAGCACGAAGCCGCCGGCCATTCGGCCGAGCGCGCCTTCCTTCAGCGCCAGGAAGCCGTAGACCGGCTCCTGCAGCAGGAGCGCGTGGAATTCGCCGTCGTTCCACGGCTGGGGAAACCGCGCACGGTGCAGCCCCGCGGCGATGCCGGCATCGGCGGTTTCCAGCGGAAAGATATCGAAGGCGGGCTTGCGGGTGAAATAATCGGTCAGGGACATGCGCTCACGCCCTCCTGATCCCGAAACCCGCCTGCGGCTTGGCATCGGGACCGCGCAGATAGAGCGGCTTCGGCGGATGGCCGGCGGGATCGAGCCCGGCGCCGAGACGGGCGACGGTGGCGATGGCGACGCCGTCGCTGCCCGGTTCCGCACCGTCGCGCAGGAGCGCGGCCGCCGAGCCGGCAATCGCCCCGTCATGCCCCGCCGCAAGCGATCGCACCGCCTCGACAGAGGCGATCGCGGGCGACGACAGTGCGCTGCCGTCGGCGGCAAAACGCTGCCAGTAGACTTCGTCCCGCTTCGCATCCATCGCTATCAGCAGGGGGGAGGCAGTCCTATGGTCGGCCGCGAGCGCCGACAGGCTGGAAACGCCGACGGCGGGAATGCCGAGCGCCAGCGCCAGGCCGCGCGCCGCCGCCACACCGACGCGGATGCCGGTGAAGGAGCCGGGGCCGACGGTGACGACGATCCGGCCGATATCTCGGAGCGTGAGGCCGGCGGCATCGAGCGCCGCATCGACGAACTCCATCAGCCGCTCGGCATGGCCGCGGCCGATATCGGCGCCGGCGGCGCCGAGGATCCGGTCCTCATAGGGATCATAGAGCGCCGCATGGCACCCCGTGCCCGCCGTATCGATCGCAAGGACGATCATTGCGGGCACCGGCGCGCTGCGGGGCAGGCCTTACATGACGGCTTCAACTTCCTGCACTTCCGGTACGAAATGGCGAAGAAGGTTCTGCACGCCGTGCTTCAGCGTCGCCGTGGAGGACGGGCACCCGGAGCAGGCGCCCTTCATGTTGAGATAGACGACGCCGTCGCGGAAACCCTTGAAGGTGATGTCGCCGCCGTCCTGGGCCACGGCCGGGCGCACGCGGCTGTCGAGCAGTTCCTTGATGGTGGCGACGATCGTCTCATCGCCCTCGTCGAAGAACTCGTCCTCGTCGTCCTCGCTGCCGCCGAGCGCGCCGCTCGCCACGACCGGCTGGCCGGACATGAAATGTTCCATGATGTTGCCGAGGATCGCCGGCTTCATGTGCTGCCAGTCGGCATCGTCCTTGGTGACGGTGATGAAATCATAGCCGAGGAACACGCCCTTGACGCCGGGGACGGCGAAGAGGCGGGCGGCCAGCGGCGAGGCCGCGCGCGCTTCCGTCTCGTCGCGGAATTCGGCCGTGCCGGTCTCCAGCACGACCTTGCCCGGCAGGAATTTCAGGGTCGCCGGGTTCGGCGTCGCTTCGGTCTGGATGAACATCTTTCTCTCCGTGCGGCCGGGCGCTTGCCGATGGGCCAGAATACTTAGAATAATTCAAAAGAAGATAGGCGTTTCCGCGCCGCTCTTCAAGACTGGAGATCAGCTCAGTGCGTCCAGTTCCTCGTCGGACAGCGAATCGGGAATGACGGTCACCGGGATCGGGAAGGCCTGGCCGCGGCTGGCGAGCGAGGAGACGAGCGGGCCTGGCCCCTCCTTGGCGGAACCGGCGGCAAGCACGAGGATCGCGACGTCTCGGTCCTCCTCGATCAGCCCGTTGATCTCTTCGCTCGCGACGCCCTCGCGGATCACCGTTTCCGGCTCGATTCCCACCGCCTCGCGCAGGGCCTGCGCCGCCTTGGCCAGCACGGATTCGGCTTCCTCGCGCGCTTCGGCCCGCATGATCTCCTCGACGCCCAGCCATTGCTGGAAATCGCCGTTGGCGATCACATAGAGCAGGACGACGCCGCCGTTCGAGTTCTTCGCCCGCATTCCCGCATAGTGGACGGCACGCTGGCATTCCGGCGTGTCGTCGATGACCGCCAGGAATTTCCGGCGGTGGCCTTCAAGGCGGGAAAGTCGTCGAGAAACCATACGGCCTCATTTCTTCCAGTGCTGCGCAAGTCCGGGGTGTTTCGCGGCGACCTTACTGCACAAAACCGATGATGTCGCGAACTTCCTTCATGGTTTTTTCGGCCCGTGCCCGCGCCCTTTCGCCGCCGTCCCGCAGGATGGCGTCGATGTGGCTCGTGTCGTCCATCAGGCGACGCATCTCGTTCGTGATCGGCGAGAGCACGTTGACCGCAAGGTCGATGAGCGCCGGCTTGAAGACGGAGAACTGCTGGCCGCCGAACTCGGCGAGGATCTCCGCCTTGGACCTGTCCGAGAGCGCGGCATAGATGCCGACGAGGTTCTCCGCTTCCGGGCGGCCCTTCAGGCCTTCCACTTCGCCCGGCAAGGCATCGGGATCGGTCTTGGCCTTGCGGATCTTCTTGGAGATCGTGTCGGCATCGTCGGTGAGGTTGATGCGCGAGAGGTCGGACGCGTCCGACTTCGACATCTTCTTGGTGCCATCGCGCAGGCTCATGACGCGCGGCGCCGGGCCGCCGATCAGCGGCTCGACCATCGGGAAATAGGCGTGCACCGGCTCCTCGCCGACGACGATGTCGACGCCGGTGCCGGCCTTGCGGATGTGGCTGCCGAAATCGATGTTGAACTTCTGCGCGATGTCGCGGGTCAGTTCCAGATGCTGCTTCTGATCGTCGCCGACCGGCACATGGGTGGCGCGGTAGACGAGGATGTCGGCGGCCATCAGGCTCGGATAGGCGAGCAGGCCCAGCGAGACCTGCTCGGCATTCTTGCCGCCGGCCTTGTCCTTGAACTGGGTCATGCGCTCCATCCAGCCGATACGCGCGACGCAGTTGAAGATCCAGGCAAGCTCGGCATGCTGCGGCACGGCGGACTGGTTGAAGACGATGTGCTTCTTCGGATCGATGCCGGAGGCGATGAAGGCCGCGGCGATCGAGCGGATCTGGCCGCGCATGTCCTCGTGCACGAGCTGCGCGGTGATGGCGTGCAGGTCGACGACGCAATAGATGCAGTCGTTGTCGGCCTGCAGGGCGACGAACTTGCGGATCGCGCCGAGATAGTTGCCGAGATGGAGGTTGCCGGTCGGCTGCACGCCGGAGAAGACGAGGGGCTTGAATGCGCTCATGGCGATATCCTTCAGGCGGGTGGAGGGCCTGTTTTCGTTGTTGTCGTGGCGCCGCTTATGCACGGCAGAACGGCAGCGATCAAGACCGCCCCGCGCGGCCGGGCTGCCGGCCCATCAGCCACTCCTCATAAATGACATTTTTCGGGCCTTCTCTCCCGGCCGGGATCGGGGACACAGGTTTTGACAAGCCGCGTTTCGACGCAAAGGCGCAAACCGGAGTGTGCCATGCGAAAAAGCTGTTCGACCCTGCTTGCCTGCATGATGGCGCTGGCTTCGTTCTTCGCGAGCGAAGCGGCGGCAAACGGCAAGCACAAACATGCCGCAAGGACCGAGAAGGCCGCGGCAAAGATCTATACCGTCCAGACGCCGCGCGTGCGGCACCGATGCTTCCCCGGAAAATTGCGAGGCATCCTGTCCCATATCGCCCGACAGGTCGGGCGGCGGCCGCTCGTGACATCCGGCTATCGCTTCAACGGACGCAAGGGCTCGCTGCATCGCAAATGCCTCGCCGCCGACATACGCGTCCCTGGCGTGTCGGTGAAGCGGATCGTCGCGGCCGCAAGATCCGCGCCGGCCATCGGCGGCGTCGGCACCTATTGCAACGGCATCGTGCATGTCGACGTCGGGCCGAGACGCAGCTGGCATTATTGCCGCGGACTGGCGCGCCTTGCCAGAGGTGCACGGTTCGCGACACGCTGAGGCAGTCTATTCCGTGCTTTCCTCGCCCGGCGCGGCCTTGGCCTTGCGCTTGAGATTGCGCCGGATCATGCCGAGATCCGCGCCGCCGATGAGGAAGGCGACGGAGAAATAGACGATCATGGCGAAGACGATCAGCAGGCCGAGCGCCGCCAGTTGCTCGTAGAGCGGCGCGGCGGAGGCCAGGCGGTCGGCGAGATAGAGGGAGGCGTAGTCGAGCGCCGCGGCCATGACGACGGTCGCGGCCAGCAGGCGCGCGACGCGCCAGAGCAGCGCCTTTTCCAGCGCCCAGTGGCCGCGCCGCACCAGCGTGACGAAGAGAAGCAGCGCCGTCAGCCAGCCGGAGACGGCTTCGGCGGTGGCGATGCCGCGCTCAAAGAACAGCGGGAAGAGCGTGACGGCAAGGATGCAGTTGACGACCACCGACAGCAGCGTGATGCGCATCGGCGTCCTGGTATCCTCGCGGGCGAAGAAGCCGGGATTGAGCGCCTTGATCATCACGAAACCCGGCAGGCCGAGGCCGTAGATGGCGAGCGTGCCCGCAACGATGGCCGTGGTCTGCGGGCTGAAGGCGCCGCGCTCGTAGAGCACGCGCACGATCTCGTCGGAGATGACCCAGAGGGCGCCGGCGGCCGGCAGCGTCAGGAAGAGCACGAATTCCAGCGAACGGTTCTGCAGGTTGCCCGCCTCGCGCTCCTGCCCGCCCTTCAGCGCGCGTGCCAGCTCCGGCAGCAGCACCACGCCGACGGCGATGCCGACGACGCCGAGCGGAAGCTGGTAGACGCGGTCGGCATATTGCAGGGCCGAGATCGCGCCGTCCTTGGTGGAGGCGATCATCTGGCCGATGAGCTGGTTGATCTGCGTGATGCCGCCCGTCACGGCCGCCGGGAAGGCGAGCCACAGCAGGCGCTTGACGTTCGCCGTCATGCGCGGCCGGCGAAAGCCGATCTTCATGCCCGCATGGCGCACGCCCGCATAGAGCACGGCCATCTGCAGAAGGCCGGCGGCGAGCACGCCCCAGGAGAGATACCAGGCCGTTTCCAGCGGCGAGGCGCCCTGCCAGAGCGCATAGCCGAGCGCGCCGATCAGCACCACGTTGAGGAAGACGGGCGCGACGGCGGCGGCGAAATAGTGGTGCAGCGAATTCAGCATGCCCGACAGCATCGCCGTCAGCGACATGCACATGAGATAGGGGAACATGACGACGGCGAGCTTCACCGTGACGTCGAACTTCTCCGCGTCGCCCACGAAGCCCGGCGCGATGATCCAGGCGACGATGAGCGGCATCAGGAGTTCCATCGCGATGGTCAGCATCAGGAGCACGGTGAAGAGGACGCCGAAGACCTCCTCGGAAAAGCGCTTCGCGCCGTCGATGCCGCCGGCCTCGATCTCTTTGGCGAAGAGCGGCACGAAGGCGGCGTTGAAGGCCCCCTCGGCGAAGAGCCGGCGGAAGAGATTGGGGAAGCGGAAGGCGGCGTAGAAGGCGTCGGCCATCGGCCCGGTGCCAAGCGCGGCCGCCATCAGCGTTTCGCGCGCGAAGCCGAGCACGCGGCTGCCCAGCGTCGCGCCGCCGACGGTCGCGAATTTTCTCACCAGACTCATTGTTCCGTCCTGATCCTCTTCGACGCGGCGACGACGGGCGCGATCATGCCGGGCGGCATGCGGTCGCGCAGCTCGTCCGCCTCGTCCGCCATGACGGCCTTCAGCCGCGCGGCGATGTTGGCCTGCCGGTTGTCGTTGGTGACCTTCTGGCCGACGAGGTCGGTGACGTAGAAGGTGTCGATGACCTTCTCGCCGAAGGTGGTGATATGGGCCGAGGCGATGTCGAGCGACAGGTCCGACAGCACCGCCGTCACCTCGGACAGGAGGCCGGGGCGGTCGAGGCACTCGATCTCGATCACCGTGAACTTGTTCGACAGCGTGTTGGAGATCGTCACGGCGGGCGAGACGGTGAAGGTGCGGTTGCGCTTGCGGCTCTTCGTGCGGGTGGCGATCACCTCCGGCAGGCGCTTGCGGCCGGAGAGCACGTCCTCGATCATCCGGCCGATCGTGCCGGCCCGGCGCGTCTCGTCGGCATCGTTCGGGAACTCGCGGTTGACGAGGATCGTGTCCAGCGCCCGGCCGTCGGAGGTGGTGAAGATCTGCGCATCGACGATGTTGGCGCCAGCGGCCGCGCAGGCCCCGGCAATCACCGTCAGGAGGCGCGGATGGTCGGGCGAGAGCACGGTGATCTCGGTGATGGCGTGGAAGGAATGCGTGCGCACCATCGTCGCCAGCGGCTTGCCTGCCTTGTCCGCCTCGCGGATGAAGGCGGCATGGCGCACCTGGTCTTCCAGCGAGACGGTCAGCAGGTAGGGATCGTAGTGCAGCCGCGTATAGGTCTTGCGGTCCTTCTGGCTCCATTCGGCCGGAAGCGCGCCGGAGAGGATGTCCCGCGCCGCCTGGGCGCGCTCCTTGCGCGACAGTTCGGAAAAGCCGCCGGAGATCAGGAGTTCGGTCTCGTAATAGAGCGTGCGCAGCAGTTGGCCCTTCCAGCCGTTCCACACGCCGGGGCCGACGGCGCGGATGTCGCAGACCGTCAGCACGAGCAGCATCTTCAGCCGCTCCAGCGACTGCACCTTCTCGGCGAAGTCGACGATGGTCTTGCGGTCGTTGAGGTCGCGGGTCTGCGCGACCATCGACATGGTCAGGTGCTCCTCGATCAGCCAGACGACGAGCTCGGTCTGCTTCGGCGAGAGCCCGAAGCGCGGGCAGAGTTTGCGCGCGACTTTCGCGCCCGCCTCCGAATGGTCCTCCGGCCGGCCCTTGGCGATATCGTGCAACAGCACGGCGACATAGAGCGATATGCGGTCCTCCACGCCGGGCATGATCTGGTAGCTCAGGGGATGGGCGTTCTTCTCGCGGCCCTGGTCGATATCCGCCAGCACGCCGACCGCGCGGATCAGGTGCTCGTCGACCGTATAGTGGTGATACATGTTGAACTGCATCATCGCGACGATCTTGCCGAAATCCGGAATGAACCGGCCGAGCACGCCCGCCTCGTTCATGCGGCGGAGAATAAGCGCGGGATCGCGCGGCGATGTGAGGATCGACAGGAAGAGACGGTTCGCCTCCTCGTTCTCGCGCAGGGCGGCATTGACGAGCTTCAGCGAGCGCGTGACCTGCTTCAGCGCATCGGGATGGAATTCCAGCCCGTTGATGTCGGCGATGTGGAAGAGCCGGATCAGGTTGACGGGATCGCGCTTGAAGACGTCGGCATCGGCGATGGTGATGCGGCCGCGGTCTTCCAGGAAATCCAGCGTGCCGGCGATCTTGCGCGTGCGGCGGGTGAAGCGGCTGATGACGGCGCTGATGCCCGGCGCTTCCTTGGCCTGCTGGTCCTCAAGCGTGGCGCAGAAGATGCGCGTCAGGTCCCCGACGTCCTTGGCGACGAGGAAATAGTGCTTCATGAAGCGCTCGACCGCCGAAAGACCGGGATGCGGCTGGTAGCCGAGGCATTCGGCGATCTCGCGCTGGATATCGAAGGAAAGCCGCTCCTCCGCCTTGCCCGTCAGGAAATGCATGTGGCAGCGCACGGCCCAGAGGAAGTCGTCCGCCTTCTGGAAGAGCTTGTATTCCTGGCGCGACAGGACGCCGAGCTTCACCAGTTCGGCGGGGTCGCGGATATGGTAGAAATACTTGGCGATCCAGAACAGCGTGTGCAGGTCGCGAAGCCCGCCCTTGCCTTCCTTGACGTTCGGCTCGACGAGATAGCGCGTGTCGCCGGCCTTGCGATGCCGCTCGTCGCGCTCGGCGAGCTTCGCCGCGATGAATTCCGGGCCGGTGCCGCGGACGATCTCGCGGTCGAAGCGGAGGGCAAGATCCTCGAAGAGGGCCACCGAGCCGCAGATGTAGCGCGCTTCGAGGATCGCCGTGCGGATCGTCATGTCGCTCTTGGAGAGCTGGATGCATTCCTCCAGATTGCGCGTCGCATGGCCGACCTTGAAGCCGAGATCCCACAGGATGTAGAGCATGAACTCGATGGCCGGCTCGCTCCAGGCGGCGGGTTTTACCGGCAGGAGGAAGAGCAGGTCGATATCCGAGCCCGGTGCCAGCGTGCCGCGGCCATAGCCGCCGACGGCCGTCACCGTGATGCGGGCGGCGGGCGGTGCCTGGCCGGCGCTGAAGACATGGTTGAGCGCGAAATCGTGCAGGACGGCGATCAACTGGTCCTGGAGCCAGGAAATGCGGGCGGCGCATTGCAGGCCGCTGCCATCGACAAAAAGCAGTTCGCGCGCCCGCGCGCGGCCAGCGGCATTCGCCTTCTTGAACTCGGCCAGCAATTCGCGGCGCATGCGGTCGCGGTAATCGGCATTAGTGCTGGCGATGAACTCGCATCGGGCACGCAGCGCCGGCACGTCGATCAGGCCGGAATCGGCCGGCGCCAGAAGTTTCTTTTCCATCGGATGCCGGCTTGCGTCCCGCTTCTCGTCGATCGCCCGTTCGGTTCGCATGCGCTATAGACCCTTTCCGCAGGCGAGGACAATGACCTCAGGCGCTAGCGATTGCCAAGCTCTTTCTTCAGCGCATAGAGGGCGTCCAGCGCCTCGCGCGGCGTCATGTCGTCCGGGTTGAGATCCTTCACCAGCGTCTCCACCTTCGACGGAGCGGAGCCGCGCTGGCTCTCCTCGCGGCGCACCGCAACCTGGAACAGCGGCAGGTCGTCGATGAGCTGGCTTGCCGGATTCTTGCGGTCCGCGTCCTCAAGCTTGGCCAGCACGTCCTTGGCGCGCGAGACCACCGACGGCGGCAGGCCGGCAAGGCGCGCCACCTGGATACCGTAGGAGCGGTCCGCCGCACCCGGGCCGACCTCGTGCAGGAAGATCACGTCGCCGTCCCATTCCTTGACGCGCATCGTGGCGTTGGAAAGACGGCCGAGCTTTTCCGACAGCACGGTCAGTTCGTGGAAATGCGTGGCGAAGAGGCCGCGGCAGCGATTGGCCTCGTGCAGGTGCTCGACGGCGGCCCAGGCGATCGAAAGGCCGTCGAAGGTCGCCGTGCCGCGGCCGATCTCGTCGAGGATGACGAGGGACCGGTCGGTCGCCTGGTTGAGGATCGCCGCCGTCTCGACCATTTCCACCATGAAGGTGGAGCGACCGCGGGCAAGGTCGTCCGACGCGCCGACGCGCGAGAAGAGCCGGTCGACGATACCGATATGGGCGCTTTCGGCCGGCACATAGGCGCCCATCTGGGCGAGGATGGCGATGAGCGCGTTCTGGCGCAGGAAGGTCGACTTACCGCCCATGTTCGGGCCGGTGAGCAGCCAGATCGCGCCGTGGCCCTTGCCGTCGGCGGGCGAGAGGTCGCAGGAATTGGCGACGAAGGCGGCGGCCTGCTGGCGGCGCAGCGCCTGTTCGACGACCGGGTGCCGCCCGCCGACGATGGCGAACATGGTGGAGCGGTCGACGACGGGCCGGCAATAGGCCTGCTCCTCGGCAAGCGCCGCAAGCCCGGCGGAGACATCGACGACGGCGAGCGCCCGCGCGGCCGCCTTGATGGCCTCGGCCTCGGCGACCACGGCATCGACGAGGCTAGTGAAGGCGGCAAGCTCGATGGCGAGCGCCCGGTCGGCGGCATTGGCGATCTTGGTTTCCAGCTCGGACAGCACCGTCGTGGTGAAGCGCATGGCGCCGGCCATGGTCTGGCGGTGGATGAAGCGCGCCTTCGCCTCGTCGCCCTCCGTCAGCGCCGCGGCGTTGCCGGCGGAGACCTCGATGAAGTAGCCGAGCACGTTGTTGTGCTTGATCTTCAGCGACTTGACGCCCGTTTCCTCGGCATATTGCAGTTGCAACCCGGCAATGACGCGGCGCGACTGGTCGCGCAGCGCCCGCATCTCGTCGAGTTCGCCATCCGCGCCCTCGCGGATGAAGCCGCCGTCGCGCTTCAAGAGCGGCAGTTCGTCGGCGAGCATCACCGCCAGCCGGTGCGAAAGGTCGAGCGGCAGTGCGCCGATGGCCCGCGCGGCCTCGGCAAGCTCGCCCTGCAACCCCTCGGCGGCCATCAGCCGGGCGACGTCGCCGGAAATCGAAAGGCCCTGCAAAATCGCGCCGAGATCACGCGGCCCGCCCCGGCCGAGCGCGATGCGCGACAGGGCGCGCGGCATGTCGGGCAGCCGCTTCAGTACCGCGCGCAGGTCCTCGCAGAAGGAGGGCCGGTCGCTGAGGGCGGCAATCGAATCGAGCCGGGCGTTGATCGTGTCCGGATCGGTCAGCGGCGACATCAGCCGCTCGGCGAGCAGCCGCGCGCCGCCGCCCGTCGCCGTGCGGTCGATCGCCTTCAGGAGCGTGCCGGAACGCTCGCCGGAGAGCGTGCGCACCAGTTCGAGATTGGCGCGCGTTGCCGGATCGATGAACAGTGTGGAGGCGGAGCTTTCCCGCTCCGGCCGGCCGAGCGGCGGACGCTCGGCGATCTGCGTCTTCTCCACATAGGCGACGGCCGCCGAGGCGGCGGCAAATTCGGCACGGGAGAAGGTGCCGAACCCATCGAGCGTCGAGACGCCGAAATAGCGGGCGATGCGGCCCTCCGCCGTCGCGCTGTCGAAAAGCACGGCCGGTTGCGGAACGGCGACGCGCCCGAGCACATCGAGCATCGGACGGAACTCCGGATCGTAGAACAGCGTGTCCGGCACGATCAGTTCGCGCGGCTCGATGCGCAGGATATCGGCCAGAAGCTGGCTCTGGCCGGTTTCCGACAGGCGGAAGATGCCGGTCGAGATATCGATCCAGGCGAGCGCCATCGACGGTTCCGCCCCGCCGCGGATGCGCGCGACGGCCATCAGGTAGTTGGCGTCGGAGGGCGAGAGCAGCTTTTCCTCGGTCAGCGTGCCCGGCGTGACGAGGCGCACGACATCGCGCCGCACGACGGATTTCGAACCGCGCTTCTTCGCCTCCGCCGGATCCTCCACCTGCTCGCAGACCGCGACGCGGAAGCCGATGGCGATCAGCCGCTGCAGATAGTCGTCGGCGGCATGAACGGGAACGCCGCACATGGGGATATCGAGGCCCATATGCTGGCCGCGCTTCGTCAACGTAATGCCCAGCGCGCGGGCAGCATCCACGGCGTCCTGGAAGAACAGTTCGTAGAAATCGCCCATGCGATAGAACAGCATGCTGTCCGGATTGGCCGCCTTGATCTCGATATACTGCTCCATCATCGGCGTTGCCGATGCGCGGCTTTCGTCACTGGCAAGGTCTGCCGTCGACAGGATATCGTTCGGACGCACGATCTGATCGTTCACGGAGAGTCAGTTCTTCCCAAAAAAGAGGTGTCACCCTAGCCATGGGGCGCTATAGAAAACAACACCTGCGAGGAGTTATGGGCCTATCGCCCACAGGAGTGTGAGGGGGAAGCATGCCGGGAACCGACAAATCCGATCGCCAGAGGGCAACAGTCACCGATACGGAAGCACTGGATTTCCACGCGTCCGGGCGCCCCGGCAAGCTGGAGATCACGCCGACCAAGCCGATGGCGACGCAGCGCGACCTTTCGCTGGCCTATTCGCCGGGCGTCGCGGTGCCGGTGAAGGCCATTGCCGCGGATCCGGCCACCGCCTACGACTACACGACGCGCGGCAACATGGTCGCCGTCATCTCGAACGGCACGGCCATCCTCGGCCTCGGCAATCTCGGCGCGCTCGCCTCCAAGCCGGTGATGGAAGGCAAGTCGGTGCTCTTCAAGCGCTTTGCCGACGTCGATTCGATCGACCTTGAGGTCGACACCGAGAATGTCGACGAGTTCATCAACTGCGTGCGTTATCTCGGCCCCTCCTTCGGCGGTATCAACCTGGAAGACATCAAGGCGCCCGACTGCTTCATCATCGAGCAGCGCCTGCGCGAACTGATGGACATCCCGGTCTTCCACGACGACCAGCACGGCACCGCCATCATCGCCGCCGCCGGCCTGATCAACGCGCTGGCGCTGACCGGCCGCGACTTCAAGACGACGAAGCTCGTCTGCAACGGCGCGGGGGCGGCCGCCATCGCCTGTATCGAGCTCATCAAGTCGATGGGCTTTGCGCCGGAGAACGTCATCCTCTGCGACACCAAGGGCGTCATCTACCAGGGCCGCGAAGATGGCATGAACCAGTGGAAATCCGCCCATGCGGTGAAGACCGACCGCCGCACGCTCACTGAAGCCATGGACGGCGCCGACGTCGTCTTCGGCCTTTCGGCCAAAGGCGCCCTTTCGGAAGACATGATCCGCTCCATGGCGCCGCGGCCGATCATCTTCGCCATGGCCAATCCCGACCCGGAGATCACGCCGGAAGAAGTCGCCCGCATCCGTGACGACGCGATCGTCGCCACCGGCCGCTCGGATTATCCGAACCAGATCAACAACGTCCTCGGCTTCCCCTATATCTTCCGCGGCGCACTCGACGTGCGCGCCTCCACCATCAACGACGCGATGAAGATCGCCGCGGCCGAGGCGCTCGCCCATCTCGCCAAGGAAGACGTGCCGGACGACGTCGCCGCCGCCTACCAGGGCGTGCGCCCGCGCTTCGGCGCGCAGTACATCATTCCCGTGCCGTTCGACCCGCGGCTGATCTCGGCCATCCCCGTCGCCGTCGCCAAGGCCGCGATGGAGACCGGCGTCGCGCGCAAGAACATCCCCGACCTCGACGCCTACGCCCGTGATCTCAGGGCACGCCGCGACCCGATCGCCTCGACGCTCCAGCAGATCTATGCCCGCGTGCGGCGCCAGCCGAAGCGCGTCGTCTTCGCCGAGGGCGAGGAAGAGCAGATGATGCGCGCCGCCGTGTCCTATGCCAACCAGCAGCTCGGCACCGCCATCCTGCTCGGCCGCGAGGAGCACATCCGCGAGACGGCGGAACGCGCAGGCATCGACCTCGACCGGCCCGGCATCGAGCTGGTCAATGCCCGCATTTCCAAGCGCAACAATGTCTACATCGACTATCTCTATGCCCGCCTGCAGCGCAAGGGCTTCCTCTACCGCGACGCCCAGCGCCTGATCCACAACGACCGCAACCACTTCGCCGCCTGCATGGTGGCGCTCGGCGATGCGGACGCCATGGTGACGGGCCTCACCCGCAACTATTCCACCGCGCTGGAAGACGTGCGCCGCTGCATCGACGCCAAGCCCGGCCACCGGGTCATAGGCGCCTCGCTGGCGCTCTGCCGCGGCCGCGCCGTCCTCGTCGCCGACACCGCCGTGCATGACATGCCCTCCTCGGAGGAACTGGCCGACATCGCGGAGGAAGCGGCCGGCCTTGCCCGCCGCCTCGGCTACGAGCCGCGCGTCGCCATGCTCGCCTATTCCACCTTCGGCCATCCCTCGGGCGAGCGTTCGGAGCGGGTGCGCGAGGCGGTGAAGATCCTCGACCGCCGCCGCGTCGATTTCGAATATGACGGCGAGATGGCGGCCGATGTGGCGCTCAATCCGCGCATCATGGAGCAATATCCGTTCTGCCGCCTCTCGGCGCCCGGCAACGTGCTCGTCATGCCGGCGTTCCACTCGGCATCGATCTCGACAAAGATGCTGCAGGAACTCGGCGGCTCCACCGTCATCGGCCCCCTGCTCGTCGGCCTCGACAAGTCGGTGCAGATCGTCTCGATGGGCGCGAAGGACAGCGACATCGTCAACATGGCGGCGCTGGCCGCCTACAATTCCGGTGTTTAGGCAGTAGGCAGTAGGCAGTAGCATGAACAGGCAGCAGGGTTTCAATCCCCCTGCCTATTGGCTATCGCCTACTGCCTCTTCGCATCAGCTGGCGAAACGCCCGGCATCCGCGCCGTAATAGTTGAGATAGCGGCCAGAGATCTTGCCGATCGGCAGCACGATCAGGACGTCCGTGGTGTTGAAGCCGTGATCGACGACGGCACCGCTGCCGACGGCCGCGCCGAGGCGCAGATAGCCCTTGATGAGCGGCGGCAGGGCGGAAAGCGCCTTGCGCGTGTCGATGCCTTCCGACGGCATCAGGTCCATGGTGCGGAAGAGTTCCGGCCGGGCCGAAACGCTCCACTCGTCCTTGGCCAGCACATTGTGATGCAGGAAGGAAAGCGCCAGCGCATGCTCCTCCGGCACGATGCCGTGGAAGGAGGCGCAGCCGAACATCACGTCGATGCCGTGCGTCAGCGAATAGGCCCAGTTGCCCTGCCAGAGCAGTTCCACCGTGCGCTTGGTGCGATAGGCCGGCAGCACGCAGGAGCGGCCGAGCTCCATGAAGCGCTTTTCCGGATGGCGCGCGGTCAGCGCGTCCACGTCGAATTCCGACTGGGAATAGAAGCCGCCGGAAACGGCGGCGACATCCTGGCGCAGCAGGCGGTAGGTGCCGACGATCTGCTCCTCCGCATCGCCCTCGATCGAGGTGTCGAGCACGAGGAGATGGTCGCAGACCATGTCCCAGGCATCGATATCGCGCTTGCGGCGCACGGCGTCGGGCGAAAGCTGCGCCTGCATCTCCTCGGCGAAGACGCGGTAGCGCACGGCCTGGGCCGCGTCGATCTCCGTCACCGAGCGGGCGATGCGCGTTTCGAGATTGCCGATGCGGCCGAGCACGTCTGTGCCCGAGCGGCCCGCGGCGGGGGCCGTCTTGCGGGGAAGCTCTGCCGGTGCGATGGTCTGGGCGAGGTCGAGCGTCATGGCAATGTATCCGTCAAACGAAACTTCGCGGTTTTAACCACGATTCTGCAACAGGATAATGACGCGGGACCGGCTTGGATAGCGAAAAGCCGTGAGCCGGCGAAGGTCAGGCCGGCGCGCGCCGGGAAAGGCGGGCGATTTCCGCGATCAGCACGGCGGGATCGGCGGGCTTGGCCAGCACGGCGTCGGCGCCCATCGCCAGAAGCGCCTCGCGCAGCCCCGCGCGGCTGTCCGCCGTCAGCACGACGACGGGCAGGCGGGCATTGCCGTAATCGCACCGCACGATGCGGGCGATCATCTCCTTGCCCTCGCCGCCCGGCATGCCGAGGTCGGTGAGGACGAGATCGGCGGCGAAGGGGCCGGCATCCGTCGCGCCGGCGAGCGCGGCAACGAGGGCCGTATAGTCGGGCACATGGCGCACCGTATGGCCGGCCCGCTCGAGCACGGAACGCACCAGCATGGCGTTGACCGGGTCGTCCTCGGCCAGGAGGATGCGGGCGCCCGTCGCGGGCGTCTCCGCCGGCTCGGCGGCGGCAGGCGGCAGGTCCTTCAGGATCGGGCGGTTGTCGTTGATCGCGTCGCGCACCTCGATGCCCTTCATGCGGCCGCGCAGCACCTCGACCAGCGAACGCTCGCGCAGCGGCCGGATGAGCCAGGAATCGTAGCCCTCGCCATTGCCGATCGCGCGGCCGCCGCGCTCTTCCGGATTGACGAGATAGATGCGGCGCGCGCGGCTGTCGCGGAAGACGGCGAGCTCGGCCAGTTCCCGCCGGAAGACGCCGGCAAGGCGGTTGTCGACGATGATGTCGGTCAGTTCGGCCCTCCTGCCGGCAAGGCCCTCGGCAAGGTCGAGCGCCTCGTCGAGCCCGGTTGCGAGGTGGCAGGTGCCGCCGAGCGCATCGATGGTGCGCACCAGCGCCCGGGAGGCCGGGCCGGCCGGCGCCAGCAGAAAGACGAGGCTGCCCTTCAAGACGCCCTTGCGCGCGCCACCACCCGCGCCCGCGGCTCTGTGCGGGCGCTCGACCGGCATGCGGATGGTGAAGGTGCTGCCCTTGCCGGGCGTGCTTTCCAGCGTCAGCCGGCCGCCGGCCTCGCTGAGGATGCGGGCGGAGATGGCAAGGCCAAGGCCCGTGCCGCCGCTGCGTTGCGCAGCGCTTCCGGTCTGCTCGAATTCGTGGAAGATGCGGGCCTGCTCCTCGGCATTCATGCCGGGGCCGCTATCGGTGACGCGGATGACGACGGCGCCGCGACCGAGCGTGGTTTCCAGGAAGACGCCGCCCGCATGGGTGAATTTCACCGCATTGCCGACGACGTTGTAGAGCACCTGGCGCAGACGCGGCGCATCGTAGAGCAGGAGGCCCGGCACGTCGGGCGAGACGAAGGAACCGATCTCGATGCCCTTCTCATGGGCGCGGTGCGACAGCATCTCCACGACGCTCTCCAGCATCGGGCGCACCGGCTCCTCCGAGGGACGGAGCTGGAAGCGGCCGGCCTCGATGGTGGAGAAATCGAGGAGGTCGTCGACGAGCTGGACGAGGGCGTGGCCGGACTGGCGCATGCCGGCGAGGTAGTTCTTCTGCTCGGCGGTCAGCCGCGTCTGGCCGATAAGGTGCGACATGCCGAGAATGCCCGAAAGCGGCGTGCGGATCTCGTGGCTGACGGTGGCGAGCAGGCGGGATTTCGCCGCGCTCGCCTCCTCGGCGCGCTGGCGGGCGCGCTCTCGCTCGCTCTCGGCACGGCGCTCCTCGGTGACGTCGCGGGCGATGGAATGCACGACGAGGTCGCCGGACACCGGATCGCGCACGGTGACATCGTGCCAGGAATAGATGCGGCTGCCCCCCGGGCCTTCGACGTCGACATCGTAGCGATGGGCGATGGCCTGCGAGCGGAAGGTGAGGCCGAGCGCCTCGCAGGTCCGCCCGACGACGTCGCTTGCGCCCGTCAGCTCGGAAAGAACGGCGTTTGCGCTGAGGATACGGCCGTCGAGCGCGCGCATGACGACGATATCGCCGAGCGCGTCATGGATGGCGGAAAGGATTTCCGAGGTCTCGCTGCGCTCCCAGGAGCGGTCGTGCGTCGCCTCGACGCCGGTGACGGGACGGCGCGTGCGCAGGAGGAAGACCGCGCCGGCAATGCCGGCAAGGCCGAGCGCGGCGGCCGCGACATAGAACCCGGCGGCAAGGCCCGTGGCCAGGACGAGCGCGCCGAACAAGAAGCCGGCGCCGGCGATCACGTTGCGCACCGTCGCATGGTTCTCCGGAGCGGGCGCGGTCGTCGCGACCACCCCCTCCTGCTGCAGGGGCACGCGGGCGGAACGACGCGGCGCTTCGGCAAATTCGGCCTCGAGCCGCTCTTGTAGCTTGACGGGTTCGCTCATGAATGCCCGCATAGCATGCGGACCGTTCAAATCGGCTTCAGCAAGTCGCTCGAATTTTAACGATCGCGCCGGCGCAGAAGGAGGAGTTCGTCGAGGATGACGAGCGCGGCGCCGACGGTGATGAACGTGTCGGCGAGGTTGAACACCGCGAAGGACCAGGTCTGCGTATGGAAGAGCACATAGTCGATGACGTAGCCGAGGAGCACCTTGTCGATGATGTTGCCGAAGGCGCCGGTGATGATGAAGGCATAGCCAGTATGGGCAAAGCCCCGCGCCTTCGGTGTCTGGCGCCAGAGCCACGCGACGAAGCCGACGACGAAGAGCCGCAGCGTGATGATGAACCAGGCCTCCATGCCCGAGAGCATGGAGAAGGCGACGCCGTAATTGTAGGTGCGGTAGAGCGCCAGCATCGGCATCACCGGCACCGCCTCCTGGAAGGGAAGCCACATCTCGACGGCGAATTTTATCGCCTGGTCGACGGCGAGCGCCAGGAGGATGACGACGATGACGGGCACCGGCCGGGACATCAGCGGAATGCGTTCGCTCATGCGCGGGCTTCCAGCGTCAGGAGGTGACGACGGGCCTCGAAGAGCATGACGCCGGTGGCGATGGCGAGATTGAGCGAATCGGCGCGGCCGGCCTGGGGGATGCGGGCAAGCGCATCCGCCGCGCGGGCAAGCTCGTCCGGCAGGCCGGACTGCTCGTTGCCCATCAGCAGAACGACCGGCTTCTTCCTGTAGTCGATGGTGCGGTAATCGACGGCGCCGGCAAGGTGGGTCGCGACGACCTCCACGCCCGCCGTCTTCTTCCAGGCGAGGAAATCGGCGACGTTCGTCTTGACCAGCGGCATGGCGAAGACCGAGCCCATGGTAGCGCGTACGGTCTCCATCGAGAAGGGATCGGTCGCCTCGCCGACGAGGATGACGCCGCTCGCGCCCGCCGCATCCGCCGTGCGGATGATCGTGCCGAGATTGCCGGGGTCGCGCACCCGGTCGAGCGCCACATAGGTCTCGCCGGCCTTCGGCTTCAGGTCTTTCAGGCTCGTCCAGCGCTGCGAAAAGATGCCGACGACCATCTGCGGATTGTCGCGCCGCGTGATCGAGGCGAGCACCTTCTCGCTGACCTCCAGCACCAGTCCGCCGCGCGCCACCGTCTTCGTCGCGCATTGCACGACCTGCGGCTTTTCCTTGACGTTCTTGGCATAGACCAGCGTCCGGATCTCGAAGCCGAGTTCCAGCGCGTCGATGACCAGCTTCAGGCCTTCGGCCATGAAGCTCTTCGTCTCGTCGCGGTCCTTCTTGTTGGCGAGCGCCTTGATGTCCTTGACGATCGGGTTGGAAAGGCTCGTCACCTCCTTTACCTGACCGACGCGGCGCGTTGGGGAATGATCGTGGCTCATGCGCTGACCCATCGGCTGAAGAGGGAGGTGGAGAGCGCGCGGCCGGCATCCTTGCCCTCCGGCCCGCTCTCACGGATGACGAGTTCGCCCGATTCCACCGTGCCGCCGGCACCGCGCATGGTCTCGCGCATCAGTTCGTGGATGGAATAGAAGCTCGCGCGGATCGAATAGGCCGTCAGCACGAGACCGATCGCCTTCGGCGAAAGGATGTCGCGGCAGATGTCGAGCATCAGCGGCAGGTGATCGAAAAGATGCCAGACCTCGCCGTTCGGGCCGCGGCCGAATTTCGGCGGGTCGGTGAGGATGATGTCGTACTTGCTGCCGCGGCGCTCCTCGCGCTGGATGAACTTCATCGCATCCTCGCAGATCCAGCGGATCGGCAGCTTTTCCATGCGGCCGAGCGTCTGGTTCTCGCGCGCCCAGCCGATCGCCTTCTTCGAAGCGTCGACATGGGTGACCTCCGCGCCGGCGCTTGCGGCGACGAGCGAGGCGACGCCGGTATAGCCGAAGAGGTTCAGCACCTTGACGGGCCGGCCGGCCGTCTCGACCTTCTCCTTCATCCAGCGCCAGTGGGCGAGCTGCTCCGGGAAGACGCCGACATGGCGGAAGGCGGTGAAGCGGCCGTGAAAATCGACGCCGAGCAGCTGCATCGGCCAGGTCTCGCCGAGCGCCGCCCTGGGGAATTTCCAGCGCCCCATGCCGTCCTCGTCCGTATCGCCGGTGAAGAGGGCATCGGCCTTGTCCCAGATGCCCGGAAGGCCGCGCTGCCAGAGCGCCTGCGCTTCCGGCCGCACGATGCGGTAGGGGCCATACTGTTCGAGCTTCTCGCCGGCGCCGCTGTCGATCAGGCGGTACTGGTCGGAGCCCGCCGTTTCGAGGATGACCGGCACGCGCTCGGCCGGTTTCTCGCCCGTACGGCGTATCAGGGCGCGCGCTGGCGCCTCGGGCGCCGGGCGCGGCTCCTTCTTCGGCGGGGCGGGGGCCTTTGCTGCCGGGGTCCTCTCGGCGCGCGCCTTCACGGGCGCGGCGGGGCCGCTCTTCGGCCGGCGGTGTCTGTCCTTCACGATCGATCGTCCGTCGTCGGTTGAAACTGGCCGGCAGCGCCGGAAAACGAACGGTCCCCATACCATCCCTCCCCCACTTGGCAAAGCGCTTTCCGATTGCGATAGTTTCGGTCCGACGAGGGAGGATCGATCATGGACATGTCCGGCGAAGAACGCATTGCTGCCCCGCGCGAGGCCGTCTGGGCGGCGCTCAACGATCCGGACGTGCTGAAGGCCTGCATCCCGGGCTGTCAGTCGCTCACCATGAAATCGCCGACCGAACTGGAAGCGACGGTGAAGATCAAGATCGGGCCCGTCTCGGCGAGCTTCAGCGGCGAGGTGACGCTGTCGAACCTCAACCCGCCCGAAAGCTATACGATCTCCGGCGAGGGCAAGGGCGGCATTGCCGGCTTTGCCAAGGGCGGCGCGGACGTGCGGCTCACCGAGGACGGCGACGGCACGATCCTCGCCTATGACGTGAAGGCGCACATTGGCGGCAAGCTCGCCCAGCTCGGCTCGCGCCTCATCGATTCGACGTCGAAGAAGCTCGCGACGCAGTTCTTCGCCGATCTCGGCGCGAAGCTGGACGGCGGCGCGGCGTAAGGCGGAAAGAGGCTTACTTCCCGGAAGCGGGCAGCACCGCCTGCGAGGCGATGGCCTCGGCGCGGGTCTTGTGCTTTTCGGCTTCGGTATGCCACTTCACCGCCTCGCCCGCCTCGACGCGGGCGCGCTTGCGGTATTTTCCCTGGGTGAACCAGGTGGCGAGCGAGCCGATGACGAGGCCGACGATCACCGCGAGGAAGAGATAGACGAAGAAGGGCGCGGTGACGGAAAGCACGCTGTCTTCCGGCCGGAACGGGTTGAGGGCCAGCGTCACCGATTGCCGGTTCGCCACCGACAGCACGATCAGCACGATGCCGACCGGGATGAGCACGAGGATGTTGACTATTCTCTTGATCATGGCGTCGCCTTTCTGGCGCAAGGCGCCGGTCGGGCGCCCGCGTTTCAGTCGTCCTGGTCGGCCTGGCCGGGGTTCAGCCGCTCGCGCAGCTCCTTGCCGGTCTTGAAGAAGGGAACCCACTTCTCCTCGACGAAGACCGCGTCACCCGTGCGCGGGTTGCGTCCCGAGCGGGAGGGGCGGTTCTTGACGGAGAAGGCACCGAAGCCGCGCAACTCCACCCGGTTTCCGCCGGCCAGCGCGTCGGTGATCTCATCGAGCACCGCGTTGACGATATTCTCGACGTCGCGGTGATAAAGGTGGGGATTGCGCGCGGCGACAATCTGAACCAGTTCCGATTTGATCACTGTATCCCCCTCAAAAATCTTGTCTTTCAATCGCGATCAACCTGCCAAACCGAGACCAGACCGTCAAGAAACAACTTTTCGCCGGTCAGCTTTTCGATCGTCGGTTGAAGGTCGACGGGCAGGCCGAGGATGGAGCGAGCCAATTCGCGCATGCCGACGCCCATGAAGGAGAAGCCGGAGCGGTTCGTCGGCCGGTAGTCGACGAAGGGAAGGTCGGCCGACACCTTGCGCTCGTCGAGATAGGCGCGGATCTCCTCGGGGCCGCCGAGCCGGTCGACCAGCTTGGCGGCAAGCGCCTGGCGGCCGGTGAAGATGCTGCCGTCGGCAAGGCGCAGCACCTCGGCGCGCGGCAGCTTGCGGCGCTCGACGACGAGGTCGACGAACCAGTCGTAGCTGTCCATCACCATGGCGCGGATCATCGTCTTGGCCTCCTCGCTCGCCGGATGGAAGGGCGAGGGCTCGGCCTTCAGCGGCGCGGACTTGATCTCCTCCAGCGAGACGCCGATCTTGTCCATCAGCTCCTTCATCTGCGGGTACTGGAAGAGCACGCCGATGGAGCCGGTGATCGAGCTTTCGCCCGCGACGATCGTGTCGCCGGCCGTCGCGATCATGTAGCCGGCCGAGGCGGCGAGCGTGCGCACGTCCGAGACGACCGGCTTCTTCTCCGCCACCTTGCGCAGCGCCTTGAAGAGCACCTCGCCGCCATAGGTGGTGCCGCCGGGCGAGGAGATCGTCACCACCAGCGCCTGGGCCCGGTCGTTGCGCGCGATGCGGTCGAGACGTTCCAGGAGTTCGGCGTCGTCCTGGATGATGCCGCTGATGCTGACGCGCGCGATATGGTCGCGCGCGCCGCTGCCGGGCCAGCGCCAGGCGGTCGCGGCGAAGACGGCGAGAAGCGCGATCCCGATGGCGAGGATGCGCCAGAAGGTAAGCTTGCGGCGGAGCTGCCGGCGGTCGGCGATGGCGGAGTGATCCATTCCCTGTCCCTAACTCTGGTGGCCACCCGGTCACGGGGTGGCTTGCCGAAGGCCCTATCGATATGGCATTCCAGACGCAAATGGCAATTCGTCGCTGAACTTTCCTGGGCAGACATTGTTTGTTGAGGAATAATCGCCATATGGGGCCCGTTATCGAGATGGCCCCTCGTTTCGCAGCGAAGGCCATACCGGCACTCTATCTTGCAGGCACAATGCTGGACACCGTGACAGAAGCACCGTCGGGTGCACAGGGCATAGGCGCTTCCGCCGCGGCTTACCGCCTGGCGACGCGGCACTCTGCGCGCGTGCGCGTCCTGAAGATCGCCCTGCCGGTCGCCGCCATCCTCATCGGCGCCGTCTTCGCCGTCGTGTCGATCGTGCGCACCTACGTCCCGTCCAATCTCCAGGTCGAAAGCGCCACCATCGAGGACGGCAAGATCGTCATGCGCAATCCGGCGATCTCCGGGCGCAACAAGGACGGCGTCAGCTATTCCATGAAGGCCGAGCGCGCGCTGCAGGACATGAAGCAGCCCGACGTGCTGACGCTCGAAAACATCAAGGCGAAGGTGCCGGTCAACGAGAGCACGATCGCCGAGGTCGCCGCCACCACCGGCGTCTACGACCGCGGCAGGAACCTGCTCGACATGGTCGCCCCCTTCACCATCAGCCTCAGCACCGGCCTCGAAGCCGCCTTTCGCTCCGCCCATCTCGATATCGACGGCGGCAACATGTCGACGCAGGAGCCGGTTTCCATCCGCTCGCGCGAAGCATCCATTGTTGCGCAGTCGCTGAGAATGACGGATAAAGGCCGGATCGTCGTTTTCGAAGGCAAGGTCGTCGTCGACGTCGACCCCGCCGCCATCCGCAACCGAGAAAAGTAAGAGCGCCATGTTCGCCACTCTCTCCGCCCCGCTCCGGGCCGCCAGCATCTCCGTTCTTGCCGCAGGCCTCGCGCTGGTCTCGGTTCCCGCGGGCGCCCAGCAGACGTCGAGCCGCATGAAGGGCATGCAGCTTTCGAACGACAAGCCGATCCAGATCCAGAGCGACAAGCTCGAGATCCGCGACCAGGAGAACAAGGCCGAGTTTTCCGGCAATGTGAAGGTCGTGCAGGGGACGACGACGTTGCAGGCGGGCAAGATGGTCGTCTACTATGCCGCCGGCGGCGGCGGCTCGGTGGCAAGCGGCGATGCGGATATCGAGAAGATCGACGTCTCGGAAAAGGTCTATCTGAAGTCCGGCACACAGGAAGCGACGGCCGACACCGGCACGTTCAACCTCGTCAACGAGACGCTGCTCCTGAAGGGCGAGAAGGTCGTGCTGTCGGAAGGCAAGAACGTCTTCGTCGGCTGCCAGCTCACCGTGGCCATGCGCACGGGCGAGGCCAAGCTCGACGCCTGCGGCGGCCGGGTCATGATCCAGCTCGACCCCAAGTCCCGCAAGACCACGAACTGATATAGCGCCGAACCCGTGTCCTCTTCTTTGTTCTCCCGCCTGACGCGCCGCCCGAGGAAGGCCGCGCCGGAGCCCCAGCGCAGCGCCGATCTTTCGCGCTACGACGGGACCCTCATTGCCCGCGGGCTGACCAAGAGCTACCGCGACCGCTGCGTCGTCAATGGCGTGTCGCTGGTCGTGCGCCGCGGCGAGGCCGTCGGCCTGCTCGGCCCGAACGGCGCGGGTAAGACCACATGTTTCTACATGATCACCGGCCTCGTGCCGGTCGATGTGGGCTCCATCGAGATCAACGGCAACGACGTCACCACCATGCCGATGTATCGCCGCGCCCGCCTCGGCGTCGGCTACCTGCCGCAGGAAGCCTCGATCTTCCGCGGCCTGACGGTGGAGGAGAACATCCGCGCCGTGCTCGAAGTGCACGACAAGGACAAGGCGCGTCGCGAGCAGAAGCTCGACAGCCTGCTCGCCGAATTCTCCATCTCGCATCTTCGCAAATCGCCGGCCATCGCGCTGTCGGGCGGCGAGCGGCGGCGGCTCGAGATCGCCCGGGCGCTTGCGACCGATCCGACCTTCATGCTGCTCGACGAGCCGTTCGCCGGCGTCGATCCGATCTCCGTCGCCGACATCCAGGCGCTGGTGCGCCATCTCACCTCGCGCGGCATCGGCGTCCTCATCACCGACCACAATGTGCGCGAGACGCTCGGCCTCATCGACCGGGCCTATATCATCCATGCCGGCGAAGTGCTGACCCATGGCCGGGCGAACGACATCGTCGCCAATCCGGATGTGCGCCGCCTCTATCTTGGCGATAATTTCAGCCTCTGACCCAAGCCCCCCTGCCCGATCGCCGCTATCTTCACCAAGTTCGCCGCTCGCGCTTGACCAAACCCATCAAAAAAGCAATTTTTGGGCCAGTTGGATTTCGCCGCCCCGTCCCGCCGGACGGGGGCCGCTTTCCCGGGGAGTAGAGCGTCCGCATGGCACTTGCAGCCAGCCTTTTCCTGCGCCAGAACCAGTCGCTGGTGATGACACCCCAGCTCATGCAGTCCATCCAGCTCCTGCAGATGACGCATGTCGAACTCAACCAGTTCATCGCGCAGGAAGTCGAGAAGAATCCGCTGCTGGAGGTCGCCTCCGGCGATGAAGGCCCGCGGGAGGTTGAGCGGGGCGGCGAGGACCATGCCCTGCCGAACGAAGAGCGCGACCCGGCCGAAGGCGGCGGCGAGGACGGTTTCCAGCCCGATCTCTACGACAACGCCACCGGCGGCAGCGCCGGCAGCGCGCCCGAAACGCTCGACGGCGGCCTCGACAACGTCTTTCCCGACGATGCCGGCCCGCGGGCGGCCGACGCGCCTGAACTCCTCGGCCAGTGGAAATCCATGCCCGGCGGCGGCCAGGACAGCGACGGCTACGATCTCGACGACTTCGTGGCGAGCCGCAAGACGCTACGCGACGTGCTGAACGAGCAGATCCCGTTCCTCCTTCCCGATCCGGTCGACCGGCTGGTCGCCCTGCACCTCGTCGACCAGCTCGACGAGGCCGGCTATCTGCAGGGCAGCACGGCCGAGACGGCGCTGCGCCTCGCCAAGCCGGTCGCCGAGGTCGACCGCGTGCTCTACCGCCTGCAGGAGCTCGATCCGACAGGCGTCTTCGCCCGCTCGCTCAGCGAATGCCTTGCTATCCAGTTGAAGGCGAAGGACCGGCTCGACCCGGCCATGGCGGTGCTCGTCGACAATCTCGAACTGCTCGCCCGGCGCGATTTCACCACGCTGAAGAAGCTGTGCGGCGTCGGCGAGGAAGACCTCATCGACATGCTCGCGGAGATCCGCAAGCTCGACCCGAAGCCCGGCACGCGCTACGAGACGAGCGCCGCGGAGGCCGTGGTGCCGGATATCGTCGTGCGCGCCGCCGCGGACGGCACCTGGCATGTCGAGCTCAACGCGGACACCTTGCCGCGCGTCCTCGTCAATCGCGACTACTACGTCTCCGTCTCCAGCCGCACCAGCCGCGACAGCGCCGATTACGGCTTCCTCAACGGATGCCTGCAGACGGCCAACTGGCTGACGCGCAGCCTCGACCAGCGCGCCCGCACCATCATGAAGGTGGCGAGCGAGATCGTGCGCCAGCAGGATGCCTTCCTGGTGCACGGCGTCGATCACCTGCGCCCCTTGAACCTGAAGACGATCGCCGAGGCGATCAAGATGCACGAATCGACGGTGAGCCGCGTCACCTCGAACAAGTACATGCTGACGCCGCGCGGCCTGTTCGAGCTGAAATATTTCTTCACCGTGTCGATCGGCTCGGCGGAGGGCGGCGATTCCCATTCGGCCGAAAGCGTGCGCCACCGCATCCGTGCGATGATCGCCCAGGAATCCCCCGAGGCCGTGCTCTCGGACGACGATATCGTCGCGGCCCTGCGCGAAGGGGGCGTCGACCTTGCCCGGCGCACCGTGGCGAAATACCGCGAGGCGATGAACATCCCCTCCTCCGTGCAGCGGCGGCGGGAAAAGCGGGCGCTCGCAAAAGCCGCCGCTTCATGAAACAAAGCCGGGAGAACCGGCGTTTGCCCGTGACGGACGTTAAGAATGCGTGAACCCGGGAATTGACTTCGCTGACGGGACGGGCTAATGCGCGGCCCACTTCCGAAGGGAAGGCAGGCCGGAATTCCAGACATATCCCCGCTTTTCTGGAGCGTGCGACGCAATAAACAGCGCATGCGTGAAACGCTTGGAACGTGGGTAAGGTTGGAATAGACTGTTGCACGCAAATCACGAAAGAGAGGAAACCTCCATGAGTGTGCGTGTATCCGGTAAACATATGGAAATCGGTGAAACTTTCCGTCAGCGCATTGAAGAGCAGGTCGGAGAGGCCGTAACCAAATATTTCGACGGAGGATATTCGAGCCAGGTTACCGTGGAAAAAGCGGGGTCGCGGTACAGCGCCGATTGCAAGGTGCACCTCGATACCGGCATGGCCTTGCAGGCGAACGGCGAAGCGAACGATCCCCTGGCGGCCTTCCAATCGGCCTCCGAACGGATCGAGAAGCGCCTGCGTCGGTACAAGCGCAAGCTCAAGGATCACCACAACGGCAACGGTCATGATGCCTTTGCAGAAGTGGCATACACGGTGATGGATTCGGTCCCCGACGAAGACGACGAGCTTCCCGAGGACTACGCGCCGACCATCGTTGCGGAAAGCACGAAGAAACTCAGGACCATGTCCGTCGCCAGCGCCGTCATGGCGCTCGACCTGACGGACGAGCCGGTTCTTCTCTTCCGCAGCGCCGGGTCGGAGCAGCTCAATATCGTCTACCGACGCAACGACGGCAATATTGGCTGGATCGACCCGGCCAATATCAAAGGCTGAGTGACGGGAGCGTGGCGCCGGGACGGGCGCCACGCCTCTTCAAACCTTCACCCAGCGCACGAGGACAAAAGCATGGCATTGGCAGGTTTGCTGCAGCAGAGTGCGATTATTCCGGCGATGAAGGCCAATTCCAAGAAGCAATTGCTTCAGGAACTGGCGACGAAAGCGGCAAAGATCACCGGGCTTCCGGAACGCGAGATTTTTGACGTCATCCTTCAGCGCGAGCGGCTCGGTTCGACCGGCGTGGGCAATGGCATCGCCATCCCGCACGGCAAGCTGAAGGAGCTTTCGCAGATCACCGGCCTCTTCGCGAGGCTCGAAACCCCCGTGGACTTCGAGGCGTTGGACGACCAGCCGGTCGACCTCGTCTTCCTGCTTCTGGCCCCGGAAGGTGCCGGTGCGGATCACCTCAAGGCCTTGTCGCGCATCGCCCGCGTGCTGCGCGACCCCGCAATGGTCGCAAAACTGCGCGCCTCCGACAGCGAGAGCGCCATCTACGCCTGCCTCAGCGAGGAACAGGCGTCGAACGCGGCCTAGAGCATTTCCAGCCGAAGCGAAGTCGCTTCGGCGTCGGAGAATGCGGTAAAAACAAAAATCTGGAGCATTTGCGCAATGCGCATTAAAAAACCGGCGGTTCTTGCGACCGCCGGTTTTTCTTTGTCCTGTCGCGGGATCAGGCCTGCGCGGCGTTCGCCTCGCCGGCGGGCTGCTTCGGGCCGCCCTTGGAAACGCCGACCATGGCCGGGCGCAGCACGCGCTCGCCGATGACGTAGCCGGCCTGCACGACCTGCACAACCGTGTTGCTGGCGACCTCGGGGTTCGGCACTTCGAACATGGCCTGGTGAAAGTTCGGGTCGAACTTCTCGCCGACCGGCTCGAGCTTGCGCACGCCATGGCGCTCGAGAGCGGCGAGCATGGAGCGCTCGGTCATCTCCACGCCCTCTGCCAGCGCCTTCAGCCCAGGGTCTCCCGCGGCCTGCGCTTCGGCCGGAATGGCATCCAGGGCCCGGCGCAGGTTGTCGGACACGGCCAGCATGTCACGCGCGAAACCGGCGACCGAATAGGACTTGGCGTCCTTCACGTCGCGCTCGGTGCGCCGGCGCAGATTGTCCATCTCGGCGGCGAGACGCAGGTACTTGTCCCTGAGATCGGCATTTTCCGCCCGCAGCATATCGACCGGATCCGGCTCTGCCGGGGCGTCCGCCTCCTCCGGCGCGAACGTGTCGGCGGCGATGGTGCTCTCGACCGCTTCGTCAGGTCCATGTTTCTTGTTCTCGTCGGTCATGACGTACTCCGAATTGCATCTTCCAAGGGGTTTGGCCCGATATCGAGCTTTGATCCCGAAAAATCAAGGGCCGATGCCCGGATTGCGGGCCTTCAGCGCGAAAGCCGCGAGATCAGCTGGGCCGTGTAGTCCACCATGGGCACGATCCGGGAATAGTTGAGCCGCGTCGGCCCGATGACGCCGACGGCGCCGACGATCTTGTCGTCGCCGTCGCGATAGGGCGCGACGATGAGCGAGGAGCCGGACAGCGAGAAGAGCTTGTTCTCCGAGCCGATGAAGATGCGCACGCCCGGCCCCGTCTCGGCGAGGTTCAGGAGCTCGATCAAACTGTCCTTGCGCTCCAGGTCGTCGAAGAGCATACGCAGGCGATCGACATCCTCCGCGCCCGCAAGGCCTTCCAGGAGGTTCGCCCGGCCGCGCACGATGAGCCGCGTCGGCTTGCCTTCGTCGAAGCCACCGGACCAGACCATCAGCCCGCGTTCGACGAGATCCTGCGACAGCTTGTCGAGTTCGCTGCTGATCTCGCCGCGCAGCCGCTCCAGCTGGGCGCGCGCCTCCAGCAGCGTGTTGCCGGCAAGGTGCGCGTTGAGGAAATTGGCGGCCTCGGTGAGCTGCGAGCTCGTGACGCCCGCCGGCAGCTCGATGATGCGGTTCTCCACCTGGTCGTGATCGCCGACCAGCACGACCAGCGCCTTGGTCGGCTCCAGCCGGATGAACTCGACATGTTTCAGGACGGCGTCGTTCTTCGAGGTGATGACGAGGCCGGCGCCGCGCGACATGCCGGACAGCGCCTGGCTCGCCTCGTTCATCATGGTCTCGACGGCCGAATGCTTCTGGCCGTGCGGGCGCACATGCCGCTCGATCGAGGCGCGATCCTCCGGCGAGATGTTGCCCACCTGCATGAAGGCATCGACGAAGAAGCGCAGGCCGAGCTGCGTTGGAAGACGGCCGGCGCTGATATGCGGCGAATAAATGAGGCCGAGTTCCTCCAGGTCGCTCATCACGTTGCGCACGGAGGCCGGCGAGAGCGACATGGGCAGGATGCGCGACAGGTTGCGCGAGCCGAGGGGCTCGCCGCTTTCCAGATAGCTCTCGACGATACGGCGGAAGATTTCGCCCGAACGCTCGTCGAGCGCCGCCTGACTGTCAGGACCCGGAGATCTCGTCAAAACCATCTTTCCGCTGCGCACCCTGTTATCCGACGGAATATAGTGATTTCGAAGGGCAGCGCAAAACGGATTTTCCCGCCGCGGTTTTCCGCCGCACGGCGTCAAAACGCAAACGCCGCGCCTGTCGCCATTCCCTCGCCCGGCGATCTGGTCTAAAGCAGCTTCCCAGATCATTCAGACAGGAGTTCGCGATGCGGCCGTCCGGCAGAAAAACCGACCAGATGCGCAAGGTTTCCTTCGAGCGCAACATTTCCAAGCATGCCGAAGGCTCCTGTCTCGTCAAGTTCGGCGACACGCATGTGCTCGTCACCGCCAGCCTTGAAGACAAGACGCCGCCGTGGCTGCGCAACAGCGGCAAGGGCTGGGTGACTGCGGAATACGGCATGCTGCCCCGCGCCACCGGCGACCGCATGCGGCGCGAAGCGGCCGCCGGCAAGCAGGGCGGCCGCACGCAGGAGATCCAGCGCCTGATCGGCCGCTCGCTGCGCGCCGTCGTCGATCTCGAAGCGCTCGGCGAGCGCCAGATCACCGTCGACTGCGACGTCATCCAGGCCGACGGCGGCACGCGCACGGCCTCGATCACCGGCGCCTGGATCGCACTCCACGACTGCCTGAAGTGGATGGAAGCCCGCAACATGATCAAGGTCGAGAAGGTCCTGAAGGACCATGTGGCCGCGATCTCCTGCGGCATCTTCGCCGCCCAGTCGGTCATCGACCTCGACTATCTCGAAGATTCCGCCGCCGAGACCGACGCCAACTTCGTCATGACCGGCTCGGGCGGGATCGTCGAGATCCAGGGCACGGCCGAGGGCAAGCCGTTCACGGAGGAGGAATTCTCCGGCCTGATGGCGCTGGCCCGCAACGGCATTGCCGATCTGGTCGGCATGCAGAAGCAGGCGATCGCCTGAGACAGGACTTGCCATGGCCGCCGCGATCGAAGGGATCCTCGAAACCGCGCTCTATGCGGACGACCTCGACGCGGCGGACGCCTTCTACGGCGGCCTGCTGGGGCTGGAAAGGATCACGCGGCAGGCCAACCGCCACGTCTTCTTCCGCTGCGGCGCCGGCGTGCTCCTGATCTTCAATCCGGCCGAGACCGTCGTACCGCCACCGCCCCAGGCCTTTCGGGTGCCGGTGCACGGCACAAGGGGGCCCGGGCATGCCTGTTTCCGCGTTCCTCGCGCGGACCTTGATTTCTGGGTGGAAAAGCTCGTAGAAGCCGGCATCACCATCGAAGCGGATTTCTGTTGGGCGAACGGCGCCCGCTCCATCTACTTCCGCGACCCCGCCGGCAACAGCCTCGAATGTGCCGAGCCCGGTCTCTGGAACATCGCTTAGGATCCTTATGCGCAAGCTCGACACCAAGACGATCGTCGTCGCCAGCCACAATGCCGGGAAGATCCGCGAGATCGAGGACCTGATCGGCCCCTTCGGCTTTTCCGCCAAATCCGCAGCCGAACTGAAGTTCGAGGAGCCGGACGAGACGGGCACGACCTTCGAGGAGAACGCGACGATCAAGGCGCTCGCCTCGGCCAGAGCCTCCGGCCTTCCCGCCCTTTCGGACGATTCCGGCCTCGTCATCGATGCGCTCGACGGCGCGCCGGGCGTCTACACGGCAAACTGGGCGGAAAGGGAAGACGGCACGCGCGATTTCGTGATGGCCATGGAGAAGGTGGAAAAGGCGCTCGCCGACAGGGGCGCCGCCGAGGCGAGGGACCGCACCGCGCGCTTCGTCTCCGTGCTCTGCCTTGCCTGGCCGGACGGCCATACCGAACTCTTCCGTGGCGAGGTGGAAGGCCATGTCGTCTGGCCGCCGCGCGGCACGCAAGGGTTCGGCTACGATCCGGTCTTCCAGCCGGAAGGCTACGCGACGACCTTCGGCGAGATGAGCGCAGAGGAAAAGCACGGCTGGAGGCCGGGCGACGCGGCCGCCCTGTCGCACCGCGCCCGCGCCTTCAAGCGCTTCGTCGAAACCTGCCTGACGGCCTGAGGCGGGATGACGGCGGTGCCCCTCGACATCCGGCAAAGCCCGGGAGCGGATATGCCCGAGCCTGGCTTCGGCGTCTACGTGCACTGGCCCTTCTGTGCCGCCAAATGCCCCTATTGCGACTTCAACAGCCATGTGCGCCACCAGCCGGTCGACCAGCCGCGCTTCGTGCAGGCGTTTCTCAAGGAAATGGCGACCATGCGTCGCCTCACCGGCTCGCGCACCGTCACCAGCATCTTCATGGGCGGCGGCACGCCCTCGCTGATGGCGCCTGAGACGGTGGACGCGATCCTCAACGGCATCGCGCGCCACTGGCATGTGCCCGACGGCATAGAGATCACCCTGGAGGCCAATCCCTCCAGCGTCGAGGCCGAGCGGTTCCGCGGCTATCGCGCCGCCGGGGTCAACCGCGTCTCGCTCGGCGTGCAGGCGCTGAACGACAGGGACCTGAAGTTCCTCGGCCGGCTGCATGACGTCGCCGATGCGCTGAAGGCGATCCGGCTGGCGCGCGACATCTTCCCCCGCATGTCCTTCGACCTCATCTATGCCCGCCCGAACCAGACGGTGGCGGAATGGGATCGCGAGCTGAAGGAAGCCGTCTCCTACGCCGTCGACCATCTCTCGCTCTACCAGCTCACCATCGAGGAGGGCACGCCCTTCTACGGCCTGCACAAGGCCGGCAAGCTGATCGTGCCGGACGGCGAGCAATCCGCCGTGCTCTACGAAGCGACGCAGGAGATCACCGAGCGCGAGGGCATGCCGGCCTACGAGGTCTCCAACCATGCCCGCCCCGGCTCGGAGAGCCGCCACAACCTCACCTATTGGCGCTATGGCGACTATGTCGGCATCGGCCCCGGCGCGCATGGCCGCCTGACGACGGGCGGCGCGAAGATCGCCACCGCCACGGAGCGCAAGCCGGAGGGCTGGCTGGCGCTTGTCGAGGCGGAAGGCCACGGCATGATCGACCAGGAGCTGCTGGAGCGCGAAGCCCAGGCGGACGAACTTCTGCTGATGGGCCTGCGCCTGAAGGAAGGCGTCGATCTCGCTCGCTGGCAGAGCCTTTCGGGCCGCGACCCGGACCCCGACCGCGAACAGTTCCTCATCGAGCACGGTTTCATCGAGCGGCTCGGTAATTCCCGCCTGCGCTGCACGCCGGCCGGCATGCTGATCCTCGATGCGGTGGTCGCCGATCTCGCCTGCTGACGCGCTTGGCGCATAGGCAGTAGGCAGTAGGCAGTAGGCAGTAGGCAGTAGGCAGTAGGCAGTAGGGACAAATCCAAAGACGGTAAGGCCGTCCATGCCCTATTGCCTAATTCCTACTGCCCAATTCCTACTCGTTGATCAGCCGCTTCAAAAGCTCGATCTCGTGGCTGAGCTTGGTGTCGCCCGAGATCAGCTCCTCGATCTTGCGCACGGCGTGCAGCACGGTCGTGTGATCGCGTCCGCCGAAGCGACGGCCGATCTCCGGGAAGGAGCGCGGCGTCAGCGTCTTGGAGAGATACATGGCGATCTGGCGCGGCTTGACGATGACGCGCGTGCGGCGGTTCGAGACCAGTTCCTGGCGCGAGACGTTGTAGTGTTTCGCCACCACGCGCTGGATGTCCTCGATGCGCACCCGGCGCGGCTCGCCGGCGGCGACGAGATGGCCGAGCAGTTCGTCGACGCGCTCGATCGTGAGGTTCGGCTCGAAGGAACGGCGGAAGAGCAGCTGATTGAAGGCGCCTTCGAGTTCCCGGCCGCTCGCCGTAATGTTGCGCGCGACATGGCTCAGAATCTCGACGGGAATGTCGAGCGAGCCGTCCTCCTGCTGCGCGGCGGCAAGGCGGCGCTTGAGGATCTCGAGGCGCATCTCGTAGTCCGGCGCTTCCATCTCGATGGCGACGCCGCCCTGCAGGCGCGAGCGCACCCGCGGATCGAGCGATTCCAGCTCCCAGGGCGCGCGGTCGGCGGCGACCACGACCTGCTTGGCGGAATCGAGCAGCATGTTGAGCAGGTGGCAGAACTCGTTCTGGATCGAATTGCCCTGCAGGAACTGCATGTCGTCGATGATCAGGAGATCGATGTTGCGCAGCGTCTCCTTGAGGGAGAGCGCGTCATTGTCGCGGATCGCGGTCGCGAAGCGCCACATGAAATATTCAGCCGTCAGGTAGACGACGCGCGGGTTGCGGGCGCTGGACAGCGCGCCGAGCGCGATCGCCTGGAGCAGGTGCGTCTTGCCGAGGCCGACGCTGGAATGGACGAAGAGCGGGTTGAAGCGCACGGCGCCGGCACCGGCTTCCGCGATCGTGCGGGCAGCGGCAAGGGCGACGCGGTTCGAGGTGCCCTCGACGAAGGCATCGAACGTATAACGCTGGTCGAGCGGCGAGCCGAAGAGCGGGCCGGAATGCTGCACGCGCGGCTGGGCCGCGACGGCAACCGATGCGGCAACGCTGGCGACCGGCTGCGGGCCGCCGGACGAACGGCGCGGCTGGGCCTGCTGCGGCGCGGCGGGCTCGACGGCGATGGCCTCCTCGACGGTGCCGGGGCGTATGCCGCGGGTCGCGGTTCGCACCAGGATCTCCACCTTGAGGATTTCGGAATCCTCCTGCTGGAACAGGCTGGTGATGAGATCGAGATAGCGATTGTTGATCCAGGACTTCAGGAACGTCGTCGGCACAGACAGGCGCACGACGCTCTTGGAGACGGAATGGACCTTCAGCCGACCGAACCAGCTCGCGAAGACGTCCGGACCGACCTGCGCTTTAAGGCGCGCACTGACCCGCTCGAAAATCGCGTCCTGCTTCATATCGGATGGAACCCCCGCCGCCTGCGCCCCTTCTTGCGGGAGCGCCTTGAGTGCTTTTTCCCCGTTTGCGAATGCACCAGTCGTTCTGGCCGTATTCACCTGCATCTTGCCGCCTTTCATGCTTCTTCGCCACGTCGGCATTCCTGCCGGCGCCTTTCATGTTTGCCATCCCCCGCCCGTGCCGAGTCATCGCCCGGTCCGGAATCTGGTGCCCCGGTCATGCCGACCCCCTACATTCGACACGACCCTGTTTCCCAAACACAATTCAGGCCCGTCGGATCCGTTGTCATGTCGGATCGTCAAGTCCCGTCTGTGACCGCGCCGCTCACTCCCTCGTCGAGCGTTCGGCGGGCATGCCCCCATCATCCGGCCATCCTCATGGCCACTGCAACCGGCGCAACCGATAGTCGCAAAAACACTCGCCAGTGTGCGGTGAGGCACCTGGGGCAAACGTTGCCGGTTGGATGATTTTACGAAGCGGAGCCGCTTCGTCACAGAGGACAAACAATCACCGCTGCCTTCATGAGACAGTCTTGCCGGCGATCATTTAAGGCTGTGTCCGCGCCCCCTGTGGAAAGCATTTAGGCAGGATCAGGCACCAAGATCAATCACGAATTTTACGCAAAATTAAGGGGCGGCCGTTGACTCGCAAGCGCGTTCCTGACTCGGAATCAGGAGGCCAAAGGAGAATCCGTTAGGAATCAATGGCTTTGTTTTCGGGTTGTTTTCGGGAGGGCCGGAAAACGAAAAAAATAAAAATTCGCTTGACTCAAATTGCTGTCAAACTCCCGCAACGAAAGGTAGGAGAACACCACCAGACCTCGCGCAAGTAACTGAATTTAAAGGATTTTCTTCGTCACGCTTTTGACACGATGAAGCCTTGCACATTAACCATAGCAGGGTCGAAAAACCAAAGAAAAAGCCCGGCGCAAGCGCCGGGCTTTTTCTAATATTGCATAGCTCGATGGGCTATCAGGCCGACATCGTCTTCACGCGGTTCGCCAGACGCGAGACCTTGCGGGATGCCGTGTTGGAATGGAGCACACCCTTCGTGGCGGCGCGCATCAGTTCCGGCTGGGCGGCCTTCAGAGCGGCGGCGGCCGAAGCCTGGTCGCCGGAGGCGATGGCCTCTTCGACCTTGCGGATGAAGTTGCGGACGCGCGAGCGGCGCGACTTGTTGACTGCGGTGCGCGCGGCGATCTTGCGGGTCGCCTTCTTTGCCGAGGTTGTATTGGCCATTTATGCCTCTCTTCAGAAATCTGACACAAACTCCACCCTCGCCGTGCCGGGTCACTGCGACCTGTCATCAAAGCAATTCGGGAGCAATATCGGAAAACCTTGGAATTCGGCTTTCCAAACTGTGGGCGGCGTATAGCGGGAAACCACGACGGCGTCAACGCGGATTCTGCAAGAAACGCCGCCCGGGGCATCAACGATGCCGGAAGGCCGGCTTGCGCTTCTCGATGAAGGCCGCCATGCCTTCCTTCTGGTCTTCCGTGGCGAAGAGCGCGTGGAACAGCCGGCGCTCCGCGCGCATGCCCTCGGCAAGGATGCTCTCGTAGGCGCATCCCACCGCCTCCTTCGCCAGCATGGCGGCGGGAAGGGAATAGCCGGCGATCTTCTCCGCCGCGGCCAGCGCCTCCTCCAGCAGCCTTTCCGGCGCCACCACGCGGGCGACGAGGCCGGCGCGCTCGGCTTCCTGCGCATCCATCAGGCGGCCGGTGAGGATGAGGTCCATCGCCTTCGCCTTGCCGATGGCGCGCGTCAGGCGCTGCGTGCCGCCCATGCCGGGAATGACGCCGAGCGTGATTTCCGGCTGGCCGAACTTCGCCGTCTGCGAGGCGATGATGAAGTCGCACATCATGGCGACCTCGCAGCCGCCGCCGAGCGCGAAGCCGCTGACGGCGGCGATCATCGGCTTGCGGCAGGCCGCCACGTCGTCCCAGCCGGCGGCAAGGTCCTCCATCATGGCGTCGGCGAAGCCGTAGGGCTGCATCTCCTTGATGTCGGCGCCGGCGGCGAAGGCCTTTTCCGAGCCGGTGAGGACGATGGCGCCGATGCCGGCATCCGCCTCGAAGGCGGCGAGCACGCCCTTCAGCTCGTCGAGCAGCTGGCGGTTGAGCGCGTTCAGCGCCTGCGGCCGGTTGAGCGTGATGAGCCCGACGCGCCCGCGCGTCTCCACCAGTAGGGTTTCGTAAGCCATGGTCTTCTCCTCCGTTTATTTCTGACAGGCGGCGCAATGGAAGGTCGAGCGTCCGCTCTGTACGATGCGGCCGATCGTGCCCGAGCAGCCGGGCGTGCGGCAAGGCTCCTTCTCGCGATCATAGACGGAGAAGGAATGCTGGAAATAGCCGAGCGAGCCGTCGGCGCGGATATGGTCGCGCAGGGTCGAGCCGCCCGCCTCGATCGCATCGGCGATCACCTGGCGGATCGCCTCGGTGAGGAGGACGAGCTCCTTCTTCGGCCTGCCCGCCGCCGTGACCAGCGTGCCCGCCAGCCGCTCCGGCGAAAGATGCGCGCGCCACAGCGCCTCGCAGACATAGATGTTGCCGAGGCCGGCAATGTTCTTCTGGTCGAGCAGCGCGGCCTTCAGCGGCGTCTGCCGGCCGCGGAATTTTGCCGCAATGTAGTCGGCGTCCATCGCGTTGCCGGTCGGCTCGGCGCCGAGATCGCGGAAGAAGGCATGGGCGGCAATATCCTCCCGCCGGGCGATATCCATGAAGCCGAAGCGGCGAGGATCGTTGTAGACGACGCGGCGCTCGCCCTCCGGCGTCTCCAGGTGGAAGACGACGTGGTCGTGGCGCGGGTCCTTGCCGCGGGGTATATGGAAATCGCCGGGTGGCTCCTCGCCCTCCACCCGGAAGGAGCCAGACATGCCGAGATGGGCGATCACCACGTCGCCGCCCTCGATGTCGATCAGCAGATATTTGGCCCGGCGGCCGAGCGAGACGACGCGGCGGCCGGACACCACCGCGGAAAAGGCGGGCGGGAAGGGGAAGCGCAGGTCGGGGCGGCGCAGCTCCGCCCGGCGGATCGTCGATCCCTCCATGACGGGGGCAAGGCCCCGGCGCACCGTTTCCACTTCCGGCAATTCCGGCATCGTCTTCTCCTTCGATTTAACCTTGAGCGCATTTGCCGCGGCGCGGCATTTCCCTCTCGGCAATCTATGTCCTATATACCCGGCGAAGCGGCGGGCAGTGTGCGTGAGATAGCGCGGCCCCGGCCAATTCGCTATGGTCTTTGCGGCAATCCGGCTGCGACAGACCGGCCCATGGAGACGACGATGACGGAACAGCGCACATCCGCGGACGGCGGCATGGAGACCTCCTACGGCTTCCGCGAGGTGCGGCAAGGCGAGAAGCAGGCGCTCGTCAACGACGTGTTCCACAAGGTCGCCAAGCGCTACGACATCATGAACGACGTCATGTCCGCCGGCCTGCACCGGGCCTGGAAGGACGCGATGATCGCAAGCCTCAATCCGCGCAAGGACCCGTCCTACAAGGTGCTCGACGTTGCCGGCGGCACCGGCGACATCGCCTTCCGCATCGTGGAGGCGTCCGACAGGCTGGCCCATGCCACCGTGCTCGACATCAACGGCTCGATGCTTTCCGTCGGCGCCGACCGGGCGGCGAAGAAGGGCCTTTCCGCCAATCTCGATTTCGTGGAAGCCAATGCCGAGGAACTGCCCTTCGAAAGCGGCAGTTTCGATGCGTATACGATCGCCTTCGGCATCCGCAACGTGCCGCGCATCGATGTCGCGCTGTCGGAAGCCTATCGCGTGCTGAAGCGCGGCGGGCGCCTGCTCGTACTCGAATTCTCCGAAGTGGAGATGCCGCTCCTCGACCGGTTCTACGAGACCTGGTCGTTCAAGGCGATCCCGCAATTCGGCAAGATGATTACCGGCGATGCCGAGCCCTACCAGTATCTCGTGGAATCGATCCGCAAGTTCCCCAACCAGCAGGATTTCGCGGCGATGATCCGCACCGCCGGCTTCTCCCGCGTCAATTTCACCAATTATACCGGCGGCATCGCGGCGCTGCATTCGGGCTGGAAGCTCTGAGCATGATGATCCGGTCGTCCTTCCAGCGGCACCGTTCCGCATGAGTGTTCTGAGCGCCTATCTCCGGCTCGCCCGCGTGGGCTGGGTTCTCATGCGCGAGGGCGTCGTCTCGGCCCTGCCGACGGAGGGCATGCCGCCGCTCGCCCGCACCGCCCATACGCTTGCCGGCCTCTTCGAGCGCCGCCGGGCGTCGAAGGAGGACCGCAGCGACCGCCTCGCCCGCGCCATCGAGCGCCTCGGCCCGTCCTATGTGAAGATGGGCCAGTTCCTGGCGACCCGGCCCGACGTCGTCGGCGCCGAGATCGCCGTCGACCTCTCCGCCCTCCAGGACCGCATGGCGACCTTTCCGCTCGAAGCGGCCGTTGCCACCGTGGTAGGCTCGCTCGGCCGGCCGCTCGACGACCTCTATGTGAATTTCGGCGATCCGATCGCCGCCGCCTCAATCGCGCAGGTCCACCCCGCCACGGTGCGCGACGCCACCGGCGAACGCAAGGTCGCCGTCAAGGTCATCCGCCCCGGCGTGCGCCAGCGCTTCGCCCACGACCTCGAAGCCATGTATGCCGCCGCGCGCCTCCAGGAGCGCATCCTGCCCAACACGCGCCGGCTGAAGTCGGTCGAGGTGACGCGCACGCTGGAGCAGACGACGAAGGTGGAGATGGACCTTCGCCTGGAAGCGGCCGCGCTGTCCGAACTCGGCGAGAACACCAGGGACGATCCCGGCTTTCGCGTGCCGAAGGTCGACTGGGAGCGCACGGGGCGCGACGTCGTCACCATGGAATGGATCGACGGCATCAAGATGTCCGACGTCGAGGGCCTGCGCGTCGCCGGCCACGACCTCGACAGGCTGGCCGACACGCTGATCCAGTCCTTCCTGCGCCACACGCTGCGCGACGGCTTCTTCCATGCGGACATGCATCAGGGCAATCTCTTCGTGGATTCCGGGGGCGTCATCGTCGCCGTCGACATGGGCATCGTCGGCCGGCTCGGCAAGAAGGAGCGTCGCTTCCTCGCCGAGATCCTCTACGGCTTCATCACGCGCGACTACCAGCGCGTCGCCGACGTGCATTTCGAGGCGGGCTATGTGCCCGCGCACCACGACACGGCCAGCTTCGCCCAGGCGATCCGCGCCATCGGCGAGCCGATCCACGGCCAGCCGGCCGAGACCATCTCCATGGCCAAGCTCCTCACCCTGCTCTTCGAGGTGACGGAGCTCTTCGACATGGAGACGCGCACCGAACTCGTCATGCTGCAGAAGACCATGGTGGTGGTGGAGGGCGTCTCGCGCACACTCAACCCGCGCTTCAACATGTGGAAGGCGTCCGAAGGCGTCGTCGGCGACTGGATCCGGGACAATCTGGGGCCGAAGCGGCTTCTGACGGACCTTCGCGACGGCGCGCATGCCGCCCTGCGACTGGCCGAGGCGGTGCCGGAAATCGCCGCCAAGGCGGAAAAATTCTCGCAGGACCTTACCAGCATGGCCGAGAAGGGTCTGCGTTTCGACGCGGAGACCGCCGAGGCGATCGGCAGATCAGAAGCTCGCCACAGCCGCTCCGGCCGGCTGGCCCTGTGGATCATTGCTGCAACACTCGTCTACATCGCCTGGAAGCTTGCCTGACGGGTTGCTTCCCGCGCGTTGACAACACCGAGAAATTGCATCCATATCGTCACCTCCGAGGGTGGACGAACAAAGAACATGCGTGTGTTGAAGCTGGGCGTTTCGGCCCTCGCGATCGTTGCTGGCTTTTTTCCGGCCTCCGCCGAGGTCCTGCCGCGCGGCCCGGCCGTCGACGGCGCCGTCGTGGACCGCAAATCCGGCGAGGAAGTGCGCTTCGTCACGGTGGAGAACTGGCGGGGCGTCGAGGTCAACCAGGACCTCATCGCCGGCGACACGCTTCGCACCAATGCCATCGGCAGCCTTGCCATCCGCTTTTCCGACAACACGCTGGTGCGCATGGCGCGCGAGACGGTCCTGCGCGTGCGCAAGATCGATGGCGCGTCCGACAGTCTGCTCAACCTTGAAGGCGGCACGATCTGGGGCCGCGCGGACCGCGGCGGCAGCGGACTTACCGTCGACACGCCGGCGGCGGCCGCCGCCATCCGCGGCACGGACTGGACACTGCGCGCCGAGGGCGACCGCACGACGCTGACCGTGCTCGAAGGCACGGTGGAGCTTTCCAACGCGCAAGGGTCGGTGACGGTCGGCCAGGGCGAGGGCGCCGTGGCGCGGATCGGCGAGGCGCCGCGCAAATACATCCTCGTCAACCTCAGGGAGCGCGAGCAGGTCCTGCTCTACAGCGAGGTGCGCGGCACCTTCGCCAGCCTGCCCGTAAGCGGCGTGGAGAGCACGGCCGCCCGCGCCGAGCGGCGGCGCATCCTCGACATGCCGGAGGCCGGCCGCAGCCGCGAGGACTGGCTGACGCTTGCCGAGACGGCGCTCGCCTATGACGGCAGGGCGGCGGCGGAGGCTGCCCTTTCCCGCCTGCCGCGCCCGCTTCCCGCAGCGCTGGAGGCCCGCGCCGACCTTGTCGAGGCGATGATCGCCGGCCAGGCGACCCGCTATGACGACGCGATCCGGCTGTTCCGCAAGGCGATGCCGCATCTTTCCGGCGAGCGGCGCATCATGGCGAAGTATGGCGAATGGATCGCGCTCTCGCTGGAGAACCCCGACACCGATGCGCGGCCGCCCGCCCTCGACCGCGCGCCGCGGACCGCCGGCGAGGCCATCGCCCAGGCCACCGTCATCGCCAATCTGCGCGGAGAGGTCGAGGCGATCGAATTCCTGCGCCGGGCCGAGGAACGCTTCCCCGGCGAGGCAAGCCTGCCGGCCATGCGCGCCGGCATCGCCTACGAACTCGACGACCGCGACGAGGTGCGCGCGGCGCTCGCCCGCGCGAAGGCGATCGATCCGGACGATCCCGCCCATCTGCTGGTCAGCGCGCGGTTCCGCGCCACCGTGTCGAGCGACGTCGACGGCGCGCTCGCCGATCTCGACCGCGCGGTGAAGGCCGCGCCCGGCGACGATGCCGTGTGGAACGAAATCGGCATCCTGAAGAGCGACCGCAACGCCATCGTGGAAGCCAACGCCGCCCACCGGCACGCCATCGCCCTCAACCCGGAAAACGCCGCGCTGCACGCCAACCATGCCCGTTTCCTGATGGACAACGACCAGATGGTCGCGGCGAAGGCGGCGATCGACGCCGCCGAGGCGCTCGACCCCACCTCCTACGCCGTGCTCGCCGCCAAGGGCCGCTATCTCCTGCGCATGGGCAGGACCGCGGAGGGCGAGAAGGTCCTGCAGGAGGCCGCCGCCGTCAACCCGACCGCCGGCGACGCGCTGATCGGCCTTGCCATCGCCAACTACCAGAGCGGCGCCGATGCCGAAACCGCCCAGGCGCTCGACAATGCCGACCGCTTCGACAAGGACAATCCGAGCATCGCCCTCCTCCGCGCCGGCATCGCGATCGACGAGTTCCGCGCCGACGATGCCATCCTCAACGCCCGCGAGGCGCTGCGCCGCCGGCAGGCGCGCGGCGGCTACTATTCCGGCTACGACACCAACCGGCAGGTCTCCTCCTATCTCGGCGTGGCGCTCGACAATATCGGCCTCACAGAATGGGGCCATTTCTACGCGGACCGGTCCTACGATCCCTTCGTCTCCACGACCTATGTCGACGAGGCGACGGCCGGCGGCGGCAGCCCTTTCGTGGGCGCACCGCTTTCCGGCCTCGACCGTTCCTCCTCCGGCAGCTCCTCCCTCGCATCGGAGCTTCAGGCCCGGCTGTTCGCCCCCCTGTCGGTCGCCTCGGAGGAAAAGCGCAACAGCCTGGAGACCCGCAACTTCTTCGAGGCCTCGCTGGGCGGGACGCTCTCGGACTACGGCGCGGACACCGGCTGGGCGAGCGATATCCTCCTCCAGGGCACGAGCTACACGCCCGTGCCGGTCAGCTACTATCTCCAGGGCGATATCACCCGGCCGGAGAGCGCGCGCGAGAACGACGAGAACGATCTTCTGGGCGGGCTCTTCCGCATCGGCGTCAAGCCGACCCTGACGGACAGCGTCTATCTCTTCGGCAACAGGATCCGGCAGGAGGTCGGCTATCCGGGCCAGATCTCCAATCCCGCCCCCTTCAACGACAGCGTGACGGATGCTACCGAGCTCGGCGTCGCCTGGAGCCACGTCATCGGCGAACGCAACGTGGTGCAGGCCTTCGCGGTCAACCGGCGGGTGGACGACCTGACCCGATACCGCTGGATCGACGACGCCGATGAGGACGACGATATCCCGCCGATCCCCTATCGCATCAACGAAAAGTCGCGGGAGGACGTTTTCACCTATGGCGTCGGTCATCTCCTCGGCATCGGGCCGCTGACGCTGCGCTACGGCATGGAGGCGGCGGAGAGTGATTTCCGGGTCTCGACGATCGCGACCAACCTGACGACCGGCGAGATCGAGGACCTTGGGGCCGCCAACGGCGGCAGTTCGGCGACGCGGGCCTATATCGACGGCTATCTGGAGCTTTCGGACAGGTTGCAGGTCCAGGCAGGCGCCTTCCAGTCGCGTTTCGACGGCGACAGCCCGCGCTGGGGGCCGGTCGACTACCGGCTCGGCATCGCCCTCGCACCGAACGACAGCCACTGGCTGCGCGCCTACTATCGGCAGGATACGCAGTTCGCCAGCAACTACACGCTCTCGCCAGTCACGACGGTCGGCCTAGCGCCGATGGAGCTTCCGCTCTTCCGCGGGGGGCAGACGCAGACGACGGCGGTGCGCTGGGATGCCGAGTGGAACGAGCGCTTCTTCACCGCGGTCGAATACCAGCACCAGCGCTTCAACGGCCTGACGCTGACGCCGGAAGACTTCATGGCGAGCTTCCTGACGGACACGGGCAAGATCGACCGCCTGCAGATCAGCGCCAACTACTGGGTCGGCGACGGCCTCGGTGCCTTCGGCTCCTTCACCTGGAACACCAGCAAGGACACCACGACCGGCTGGGATCCCTCCTTCGCCGTGCCACTCGTGCCCGACTATGTCGCGCAGGTCGGCTTCACCTATGTGCATCCCGCGCGCTGGACGGCGACGATCGCCCAGAGCTTCGTCGGCCCGCGGCTCGGCTCGCACTATTTCGAAGAGGACGGCACGCCGGGCGGCCTCACGCTCGACAGCTACTGGACGACGGACGCCGCGCTGACCTGGAAATCGGAAAGCGGGCATCTGGAGGCCGGCTTCAGCGTGCTGAATATCTTCGACAACGATATCGACATGGCCGACCGCCTGCCCGCCCCGGGCCGCACCTTCCTCGCGACAATGAAGGCGCGGTTCTGAGCAGCCGCTTGACCCGCCTTCGGCCCGCGCTAGTCTTCCCGTCATGGCCGACGAACCGCTGATCGCAACGGAACCGCAACCCTTTCTCGAACGGGTGCGCCGGCAGTTGCGCGGGCTCTATTTCGGACGCGACCGGGAGGCAATCCGCTTTCAGGTCGCCATGCTCCTCGTCGATCTCGCGATCCTCGGCTTCTTCATCGCGGGACCGTATCTGCGCAGCGGATCGGCCTATATCATCGTCGATTACCTCATCGCCGCCGTCATCGCCTTCGAGCTGGCCGCGCGGGCGCTGATCGCGCCCAACCTGCGCTACTGGGCGATGCGGCCGATGACCTTCGTGGATATCGTCGTGCTCGGCACGCTGCTCTTTCCGGGCCAGTTGCACAATTTCGCCTTCCTGCGCGTCCTGCGCATCTGGGCGATCAGCCAGAGCAAGCTGGTGACGCTGCTGTTGCACCGCATCGGCCACGGCGACAAGGAGGAGGTCATCCAGGCCTGCGTCAACTTCCTCGTCTTCCTCTTCCTCGTCACCGGCTTCGTCTACAGCAACTTCTTCTACGGCGCGAAGGGCTTCGAGGGCTTCGTCGACGCGCTCTACTTCTCCGTCGCCACCGTCACGACCACCGGCTTCGGCGACATCATCCTGCCTGGCACGCTTGGAAAACTCACCTCCATCCTCACGATGATCATCGGCATCTCGCTCTTCGTTCGTCTCGCGCAGGCGATCGTCCGGCCCTACAAGGTGAACTTCCCCTGCCCGCAATGCGGCCTGTCGCGCCACGAGGCCGATGCCGTGCACTGCAAGGCCTGCGGCCATGTGCTGAACATTCCGGACGAGGGCGCCTGAACCACCCTGTCTTGGCCCGCCCCGGCTGTTTTCGCGCGCCGGGAAAGGTGCTACTTTAGAAAAGTCGGATTAACCGGCACACCCGCATTGCAAGACCGTATTCTCCAATGGACCAGAGGGGAGCCGTCCATGCGCACTATCCTTGTTTCCATAGCCATTACCGCCCTATCCTTCGGTGCTTCTGCCGCACCGTCGCTCGCCGGCATGATGCCGGATGCCGCGACGATCCGACCGGAAAGCGCCGTCGAGCTTGCCACGCACTATTACGGCCACAAGCCGAAGTGCTTCTGGAAGAAGATCAAGAAATACGACTATTACGGCAACCTCATCATCAAGAAGGTGAAGGTCTGCCACTAGGGTCTTGCCGGCCAGGACGAGGGGAACCGCCGCCGCGACGAGACAGGACGGGTCGTGCACCTCATGTACCGGGAGATGGGTTTCCGCGCTCCTGCGACGCATGAAAACGCTCCGGCGTCTTGTTTTCACGCCATTGCGGGCGCAAAACCGCTCCAGCACTTTTGCTGGAATTGTTCGGGACCCGTCATGCCGCTTGCTGGAAAACGCATCCTCCTCGTCCTGTCCGGCGGCATTGCCGCCTACAAGAGCCTCGACCTCATCCGCCGGCTACGCGAGCGCGGCGCGGAGGTTCGCCCGGTCATGACGGCGGGCGCACAGCAATTCGTCACGCCGCTTGCCGTCGGCGCGCTTTCGGCCGGCCATGTCTATACCGATCTCTTCTCCCGCGAGGACGAGCAGGATGTCGGGCATATCCGGCTGGCGCGCGACTGCGACCTCGTCGTCGTCGCCCCCGCCACGGCCGACCTGATGGCGAAGATGGCGAACGGCCTTGCCGACGACCTTGCCTCGGCTGTGCTGCTTGCCACCGACCGGCCGGTGCTCATCGCCCCCGCCATGAACCCGAAGATGTGGGCGCATCCGGCGACCCGGCGCAATGTCGCGGCGCTACGCGGGGACGGGCTCGCCTTTGTCGGCCCCAATGCCGGCGAGATGGCGGAAGGCGGCGAGGCGGGTCTTGGCCGCATGGCCGAGCCGCTCGAGATCGTCGCTGCCGTGGAAGGCCTCCTCGACGGCGGAACAAGGCCGCTCGCCGGCCGCAAGGCCGTCGTCACCTCCGGGCCGACTCATGAGCCGATCGACCCCGTGCGCTACATCGCCAACCGCTCCTCCGGCCGGCAGGGCCATGCCATCGCCGCCGCGCTCGCCCGGCTCGGGGCCGAGGTGACGCTGGTGTCCGGTCCCGTCACGCTCGACGATCCGCCGGGCGTCAGGGTCGTCAAGGTCGAGCGGGCGAACGAGATGCTGCAGGCGGTGCTCACCGCGTTGCCGGCGGATATCGCCGTCATGGTCGCGGCCGTCGCCGACTGGCGCGTGGCGACGCCGAACACGGAGAAGATCAAGAAGCAATCGGGCGAAGGCCCGCCGCCGCTGATACTCGCCGAGAACCCCGATATCCTGAAGACCGTCGGCCACCATGCCAAGCGCCCGGCGGTCGTCGTCGGCTTTGCTGCCGAGACGCAGGACGTCGAGAGCAACGGCCGGGTGAAGCTGCAGAAGAAGGGCGCCGACCTCATCGTCGCCAACGACGTCTCGCCGGAAACGGGCATCATGGGCGGCACGCGCAACAGCGTGAAGCTGATCACCGCCGGCGGCGTCGAGCAATGGCCGGACCTTTCGAAGGACGAGGTCGCCGGGCGCCTCGCCGGGTGGATCGCCGAACGGCTTACCTGACGAGGGCGAGGCGGCCTTCCATCGCCTGCGCCGGCCGGCCGGCGGGGGAGAAGATGCGCACGTCGACGCCGTTCTCGCCGAGCACGACGGCGCTGCCGTCGGGAATCTCCACCCAGGCTTCCGTGTCGTCGTTCAGCGGCTCGGAGACCAGGCAATAGCCGCCAGTCGCGCCCATCGGCGCGGCATAAAGGGTCGGCGCGGCATAGTCCGTCGCATAGCGCACCGCATAGAGCTGGTCGCCATCGGTAAAGGCGGCAGTAAAACGCACGAGCACGCGGCGCTCCAGATGGGCGGCGAGCCGCTCGACGAAGGCGATCGTCTCGGCCATGGCGCCGAGCGGGTCGCGGGCAAGGCCGAACTGCAGGGCGAGCAGGAAGAGCAGCTCCGAATCGGTCGAGCCGGTGCGGGCCGTGTAGAGATCGTTGTCCAGCATGGTTTCGAGCGGCCGGCGCAGCTGCTCGAAATCGGCGATCTGACCGTTGTGCATGAAGGACCAGATGCCGTGGACGAAGGGATGGCAATTGTCGCGCCGCGTGCCGCCGCCCGTCGCGGCGCGCACATGGGCAAGGAAGAGCGGCGAGCGGACCTGGCTGGCGATGCTCCTGAGGTTGCAATCGGACCAGGCCGGCAGGATATCGCGGTAGCGCCCGGGCTCCGGGCGCTCGCCATACCAGGCGATGCCGAAACCGTCGCCATTGGTCGCCGTCTTGGCGCGGGTGGCGCAATGGGATTGCTCGATCAACGAATGAGCGGGCGAGGACACCAGTTCCTCAAGGAAAAGCGGCTCTCCACGATAGGCTGCCCAACGGCACATGACGCTATTCTCGCTCTCGAAGGCCGGTGGGGACCGGTGGTGGACCCGACGCATTAACCATGGCACTGCCCGGATTTTCAACGCAAATGGGTAAAAATGCGTTAACGAATGTAAACGGGCCGAAACCATGCGTGTCATTATGACCACAGCGGCGAGAGGCGCAGTTTCCGACGGAACATGTTTTTGTGAGCCGCACCTTCGTCAGGCCGGCGCATTGACGCGCCGCCGGTAAGCCCTATCCTTCCGCCATGCCCCGCGGCGGGAGGATGGACCATGCGGATCGACGGCCAATGCCATTGCGGCTTCGTGACCTACGAGGCGGAGATCGACCCCGAGGCGGTCTCCATCTGTCATTGCACGGATTGCCAACGCCTGACCGGCTCGCCCTATCGCGTCACCGCGAGCGTCCCGCGCGAGGCCGTGCGCCTCACCGGCAATCCGCCGAAACTTTATACGAAGACCGCCGGGAACGGCCGCAAGCGCCTGCAATATTTCTGCCCGGAATGCGGCTCGCCGCTGTTCACGACGGGCACCGACGAGGACGCGGCGACCTGGGGCATCCGCTGGGGCAGCATCAACCAGCGCGCCGCGCTCTCCCCGAAAAGCCAGATCTGGTGCCGCTCGGCCCTCGACTGGTTCGGGGAGACGGCGGCGCTTCCCGGCGTCGCACGGGATTGAAGCGTGGCGAGGGAGCGTTTCCAGATCGTCCGCACGGGCCTCGACGGCATCGAGGCGGTTTTCGCCGACAGCCGGCACAGCTTCGCGCGCCACACCCACGAGACCTACGGCATCGGCCTCATCGAACGCGGCGCGCAGAAATCGGCCAGCGGACGCGGACTGGTGGAGGCGGCGGCCGGCAACACGATCACCGTCAACCCCGGCGAGGTGCATGACGGCGCGCCGCTCGGCGATGCCCCGCGCGCCTGGCGCATGCTCTATCTGGAGCCGGCGATCGTCCGCGCGGCGGCGGAGGATATTTTCGAAGGACGCCCGCGCGAGGAATTTTACGCGCCGGTACTGGACGACAGGCGCATTGGGGGCCTGGTTTCCCGTCTGCTCGCCCTGCTTCTCGACAAGCAGGCCACCTCGCTCGGCCGCGAGGAGCAGCTTCTCCTGCTGCTTGCCGCCGTGCTGCGCGAAGAGACGCCGAGACAGGACGGCCCGGCAGCCATCAATCGCGCCCGCGACCGGCTCGACGGCGACCCCGCTTCGGCCGTGACGCTTGAAGACCTTGCCGGCGATTGCGGGCTCGGACGCTTCCGGCTGGTGCGCGATTTCGCCCGGCTCACGGGCCTGCCCCCGCACGCCTACCTGCTCCAGCGCCGCACCGAACTTGCCCGCCGGCTCATCGCCGCCGGCACCCCGCTCGCCGAGGCCGCCGCCGCGGCCGGCTTTGCCGACCAGAGCCACATGACGCGCAATTTCACCCGCCGCTACGGCTACACGCCTGGCGCCTATCTCGCTGCCCGCGCCTGAACCGCCTGCAATTTCGTTCAAGACCCCGGCGCCCTTCCGGTGTTCCCTGCCGCCTTTCAAATCGCACGGGACCGGACATGACCCTGGAATTCCTCATCACCTCGCTCGTCGTCATCCTCCTGCCGGGCAGCGGCGTGATCTATACGCTGGCGCTCGGCATCAGCGGCGGGTTCCGCGTCGCCGTTCTGGCCGCCTTCGGCTGCACCCTCGGCATCGTTCCGCATATCCTCGCCAGTGTCGCCGGCCTTGCTGCCGTGCTGCATGCCAGCGCGCTCGCCTTCGAGGTGCTGCGCTATATCGGCGTCGCCTATCTCCTGTTCATCGCCTGGAGTCTGCTGAGGGACAGCAATGCCCTGGACCTCGGCCCCGAACAGACGCCGGCCGGCAAAGCGTCGAGGATCGTGCGCAAGGGCATCCTCACCAACATCTTCAACCCGAAGCTTTCGCTGTTCTTCCTCGCCTTCCTGCCGCAGTTCATCCCGGCAGGCGCCTCCGGCGAGGCGACGGGCGAGATGCTTGTCCTCGGCGGCGTCTTCATGGCCCTCACCTTCCTCGTCTTCGTGGGCTATGGCGCGCTCGCCGCCGGCCTGCGCCGGCAGGTGCTGAGCCGGCCGAAGCTCATCGCATGGACGCAGCGCGGCTTTGCCGCCGCCCTTGGCTTCATGGGGCTCAGGCTCGCGCTCGCGGACCGTTGACGCTCAGGTCGCGGACGCGTGGAAATGATGCAGCGGGCCGTGGCCGGAACCGACGGTCAGCGCATCCGACAGCCGCACGGCCCCTGCGATGAAGCGCTTGGCCGCCGCCACGGCATCGGCGAGCGCAAGCCCCTTGCCGAGTTCGGCGGCGATCGCGCTCGACAGCGAGCAGCCGGTGCCATGCGTGTTGCGCGTCAGCACCCGCACGCCCTCGAACCAGTGCAGCCCGTCTGGCGTCGCGAGCACGTCGGGGCTCTCGGCGCCCGGCAGGTGCCCGCCCTTCAGCAGCACCGCCTTGGGGCCGAGCGCCAGCAGCCGCCTTGCCTGGTCCTCCATGCCGGCCCGGTCCACGGCCTCCGCTTCGCTAAGCAGCGCGGCGGCCTCCGGTAGGTTCGGCGTCAGCACGCTTGCACGCGGCAAGAGCCGTTGCGTCAGCGCCGCCACGGCCTCCCGCGCCAGAAGCGAGGCGCCCCCCTTGGCGACCATGACCGGATCGAGCACGATGGGGACCTCGCGATGCGGCGACAGGGCCGCGGCCACCGCTTCGGCGATCTGCGCCGAGGCGATCATGCCGATCTTCACCGCATCCACCCGGATATCGGCGAAGACCACGGCGATCTGTGCGGCGACGAAATCGGGCGGTACGAGATGCACGCCGAAAACGCCCTGCGTGTTCTGCGCCGTCAAGGCCGTCAGCGCCGCCATGCCATAGGTGCCGCGCGCGGCAAAGGTCTTGATATCCGCCTGGATGCCCGCGCCGCCCGAGGGATCGGAGCCCGCGATCGAGAGAATGTTTGCGATTGCGTCGGCCATCTCGCCTCCTTTTCGGCAGGGGCGGCCTCGGGGCGACGGCGATGCGGCACCCGTTCGACTCCCTCCGCCGGCATGATCCGGTTCAGGTTCAAAGGGTGCTTCTCAGCCCGCCTTCCGGCGGACGCCCCTGTCTCGAACGGTTCTCGCAAATGCAGGGGCGCCTGTCACGCCGAAAGTGGCAGGACCCCGGCCCGATCACGCCTTGGTGACGTGATATTCCTTGATGGCGACCATCTTGATCGCCGGATAGCGTTCCGCCTCGTAGCGCAGCGAGAAGGCGTCCTGTGCCAGGAAGACCGGGTCGCCGTCGAGGTCGCGGGCGATATCGCCGCGGCGCTGGGTGACGAACTTGTCCAGCTCCGCCGCGCTGTCCGACGAGATCCAGCGGCAGACGGAGAAGCGCGACATCTCGAAGGAGACCGGCAGGCCGTATTCCGTCGAAAGCCGTTCCTTCAACACGTCGAGCTGCAGCGCGCCGACGACGCCGACGATGGCGGGCGAGCCGTCTTCCGGCGAGAAGAGCTGCACGACGCCCTCTTCCGCCATCTGCTGCAACGCCTCCTTCAGCTTCTTGGCCTTCATCGCGTCTTCCAGACGCACGCGGCGCAGGATTTCCGGCGCGAAGTTCGGCACGCCCTCGAAGACTAGCGCCTCGCCTTCCGTCAGCGTGTCGCCGATGCGGAGCGTGCCGTGGTTGGGGATGCCTACCACGTCGCCGGCATAGGCCGTGTCGGCCAGCTGGCGCTGCGAGGCGAAGAAGAATTGCGGGGCCGACAGGCCGATCGTCTTGCCCGTGCGGGCAAGGCGCACCTTCATGCCGCGCTCCAGCATACCGGAGCAGACGCGCGCGAAGGCGATGCGGTCGCGATGGTTCGGGTCCATGTTGGCCTGGATCTTGAAGACGAAGGCCGTCATGCTGTCTTCCGAGGCGTGCACCTTGCGCACGTCCGCCACCTGGTCGCGCGGCGGCGGCGCAAAGGCACCGAGCGCGTTGATGAGGTCGCGCACGCCGAAATTACGGAGCGCCGAGCCGAAGAAGACCGGCGTCATGTGTCCTTCGAGGAAGGCTTCCTGGTCGTAGGGCCGGCAGGCCTCGCGGGCAAGCTCCAGCTCCTCGGTGAAGACGGCCCGTTCGTTTTCCGGCAGGTTCTTCGCCACCTCCGCGGGATCGTCGATCCTCGTCGGCTGCACCTGCGTATCCGAGCCGCGGAAGGTGCGGTCGGCGAGGTGATAGGAGCCGCAGAAGGTCTTCGAGCGGCCGACCGGCCAGGTGACCGGGGCGGTATCGAGCGCCAGCTTCTCCTCCACCTCGTCGAGGATTTCGAACGGGTCGCGGCTTTCGCGGTCCATCTTGTTGACGAAGGTGATGATCGGGATGTCGCGCAGGCGGCAGACTTCGAAGAGCTTCAGCGTGCGCGGCTCGATGCCCTTGGCGGCGTCGATGACCATGACGGCCGCGTCCACCGCCGTCAGCGTGCGGTAGGTGTCGTCGGCGAAGTCCTCGTGGCCGGGCGTATCGAGGATGTTGAAGACGTTGCCGTCATATTCGAAGGTCATCACCGAGGTGACGACGGAGATGCCGCGTTCACGCTCGATCTTCATCCAGTCCGAACGGGTCTGGATGCGGTCCTTCTTCGCCTTCACCTCGCCGGCGAGCTGGATGGCGCCGCCGAAAAGCAGGAGCTTTTCCGTGAGGGTCGTCTTACCGGCGTCCGGGTGCGCGATGATCGCGAAGGTGCGGCGGCGGGAGACCGCCTCTGCAAGGGTTTCGGCCATTTTCTGCAATATCCTGTGAGTTGCCGCGGTCTTTACAGACTCCGCCGGGAAGATGCAATTGACGGGGCGGGACTACGGCCGGCTTATGGGCGCATGAACGCACATGCTCCCGCCCGACCCACGCTCAACCTTCTCCGCCTGCCGCACGGCGCGGGCATCGCGCTTCCCGCCTACGAGACGGGCGGCGCCGCCGGCATGGACCTGCGCGCCGCCGTGGGGGAAGACCGGCCGCTGACGCTCCCCCCCGGCAAGCGTGCCTTGGTGCCGACCGGCTTCGTCTTCGAGATCCCGTCGGGCTACGAGGGGCAGGTCCGCCCCCGCTCGGGCCTTGCCTTCAAGAACGGCGTCACCTGCCTCAACACGCCCGGCACGATCGACAGCGACTATCGCGGCGAGGTGCAGGTGCTGCTCGTCAATCTCGGCGAAGAGCCCTTCGTCATCGAGCGCGGCATGCGCATCGCGCAGATGGTGATCGCCCCGGTCACGCAGGTCGCCGTGCACGAGGCGGAGACGGCGAGCGAGACCACGCGCGGGGCCGGCGGCTTCGGGTCCACCGGCGTGCGCTAGGGCGGTGCCCGACCGAAAGCGCCTTTGCTTCCGCTCGGACTATTTCGGCGACAGGGCCGCCTGGCTGGCGTTCGCCGGCCTCCTCGAGGACATATTCGGCATCGATGTGACGGTGCTGGACCGGCTCGGCGGGCCGGATCCGACGAGCGTTCCCTTCGCCTGGTTCGACGGCGCGGGTCGCTGCATCGCCAATATAACCGCCTTTTCGCTGCCGCTCGTCGTCGACGGCACCTTCGTGCGCGCCGCGGGCCTGCAATCGGGCGCCGTGCGGCCGGAGCATCGCGGCCGGGGGCTCTATCGCGACGTCATGGAGGCCGCGCTGCGGCACTGCGATGCGGAAGGGTTCGAGGCCGTGGCGCTGCTGACCGATACGCCGGACCTCTACCGTCGCTACGGGTTTCGCGCGCTGGCGCAGCACCGTTTCACCGGGTCGGCGCCGGCGGGCGGACGGGCGGGCCCGCTCCGCCGGCTCGATATCGGCAGCGAGGCCGACATGACGCTGCTCGGCCGCCTGCTCGACGGCCGCCGGCCGGTGTCGGACCGGTTCGCGCCGCTCCGGCAGAAGGAGATGTTCCTCTTCAACGCCGCGCTGACGCCGGATATCAGGCTGGACCTCATGGAAGAGGCCAATGCCGTAATCGCCTGGCAGATCGGCGAGGACGGCGGCTTCGAGCTGCTGGACATCGTCGGCGCGCATATTCCCCGCCTTGCGGATATCCTGGCGAGCCTGCGCATCGCCCCTCCCCGCGTCACCGTGCGCTTTGCGCCCGATCACCTCGGCTGGGCGGGCACGGCCGTGCCGGATGCGGACGACATGGTGCTGATGCTGCGCGCGGCGGAAAGCCTCTTGCCGAAACAGCCTTTCGCACTGCCGCCGACGGCCGGGTTCTGATAAGCGGCGCGGTAAAACCGCTTCGCGCTTTGGCCGGATTTGCGCTAGAAGGGCGCGATCCTTCGGAGTTCGCCATGACCGTCGCCGTCCTGCTCGCCTATTGTGGCGCCCTGTTCATCGCCGCCATCATTCCCGGTCCCGGCATCACGGCGATCGTCGCGCGGGCGCTCGGTTCCGGCTTCCGGCCCACCTTCTTCATGGGGCTCGGCCTCATCCTCGGCGACATGATCTACCTGACGGCGGTCATCCTCGGCCTTGCCTTCATCGCCCAGACCTTCACCACGGCCTTCATGCTGATCAAGATCGCGGGCGCGCTCTATCTCAGTTATATCGCCTGGAAGCTCTGGACGAGCGGCCTCATCCCGCAGAACATCGAGGCGCGCGCCTCGACCAGCATGACCTTGTCCTTCCTCTCCGGCCTGTTCGTGACGCTCGGCAATCCGAAGACCATGCTGTTCTACGTCGCGCTCGTGCCGACGCTGGTCGATCTCGGGGCGATCGGCCTTGAGGACTACGGCCTGTTGCTCGCCGCGACCTTCGTCGTGCTCCTGATCGTGCTCGTGCCCTATATCGCGCTCGCCTCGCGCGCCCGGCTTCTCCTGAAGCAGCCGAAGGCATTGCAGCGGATGAACCGGATCGCCGCCGGCATTCTCGCCGGCACGGCCGCCTATATCGCCACCCGCGCGGCGTGAAGGATCATCCGGTTTCGCGCTTATAGCCACCGGATTATTCCGCTTTCGGCGCTTTTGTCGCGAAATCCGGACTCGTCTCCGGCGCCATTCGCTCCTATCCTCTCCGGAACGAGAACCGAGGGAGCATCCGATGACCGACACCCGCAAGCCCGGCCGCGGCCGTATCTACGCCTCCATCACCGAGACGATCGGCGATACGCCGCTCGTGCGGTTCGACAAATATGCCAGGGAAAAGGGCGTCTCGGGCACCCTTCTGGCAAAGCTCGAATTCTTCAACCCGATCGCCTCGGTGAAGGACCGCATCGGCGTGGCGATGATCGAGGCGCTGGAGGCCGAGGGCCGGATCACGCCCGGCACCTCGACGCTGGTCGAGCCGACCTCGGGCAATACGGGCATCGCGCTCGCCTTCGCCGCCGCCGCCAAGGGCTATCGCCTCATCCTCACCATGCCGGAGACCATGTCGATCGAGCGGCGCAAGATGCTGGCGCTGCTCGGCGCCGAACTGGTGCTGACCGAGGGCCCGAAGGGCATGAAGGGCGCGATCGCCAAGGCGGAAGAGCTGGCCGCCACCATTCCCGGCGCGGTCATTCCCCAGCAGTTCGAGAACCCGGCCAACCCCGAGATCCACCGCCGCACGACCGCCGAGGAAATCTGGAACGACACGGACGGCGCGGTCGACATCCTCGTCTCCGGCATCGGCACCGGCGGCACGATCACCGGCGCCGGCCAGGTGCTGAAGGCGAGGAAGCCCGGCGTCAAGGTCATCGCCGTCGAGCCGACCGACAGTCCGGTCCTGTCCGGCGGCAATCCCGGCCCGCACAAGATCCAGGGCATCGGCGCCGGCTTCGCCCCGGCCGTGCTCGACACCGCGATCTATGACGAGGTCGTGACCGTGACGAACGACGAGGCCTTCGACAATGCCCGCCTCGTGGCGCGGCTCGAAGGCGTGCCGGTCGGCATCTCCTCGGGCGCCGCGCTCGCCGCCGCCGCCAAGGTCGGCAGCCGGCCGGAAAATGCCGGCAAGACCATCGTCGTCATCATCCCCTCCTTCGCCGAGCGCTACCTTTCCACCGCGCTCTTCGAAGGCCTCGGCGGCTGACGCCTTCCGCCGCGCACGCGCGATCCTGGTGAAATCCGGCTGCCGGGATCGCAGCGTCCGACGCCGAAGCGATGCCGCTTCGGCTGAGAACGCTCCCGGCTCACGCCGCCGCGGACAGCCGTTCGCCGGCGATGCGGTAGGAGATCGCCTCGGCCAGATGGATGCGGCCGACGACCGGCGCCTCGTCGAGATCGGCGAGCGTGCGGGCGACCTTCAGGATGCGGTGATAGCCGCGCGCGGAGAAATGCAGCTTCTCCGCCGCATCGCGCAGAAGCTGGAGGCCACCGGGATCGGGCTCCGCCACCTTCTCGACCAGCGCGGTCGAGGCGCGCGCATTGCTGGTGACGGAGGCCATGCCGAGCCGGGCGAAGCGATCGACCTGCAGCGCGCGGGCCCGGGCGACGCGGCGGGCGACGGTCTCGCTCGCCTCGGCAGCCATCGGGCGGATGAGGTCTGTCGCCGAGACGGCCGGCACGTCGATCCGGATGTCGATGCGATCCATCAGCGGGCCGGAAATACGGGCCTGGTAATCGCTCATGCAGCGCGGGCCGCGGGCGCAGGCCCGGCCGGGCTCGCCCGCCATGCCGCAGCGGCAGGGGTTCATCGCCGCGACGAGCTGCATGGCGGCGGGATAGCTCACCCGGTGGTTCGCCCGCGCGATGATGCATTCCCCGGTCTCGAGCGGCTGGCGCAGCGCATCGAGCGCCTGCGGCGAGAATTCCGGCAGCTCATCGAGGAAGAGCACGCCGTTATGGGCGAGCGATACCTCGCCGGGCCTTGCCCGGGCGCCCCCGCCGACGAGCGCTGCCATGCTGGCGGAATGATGCGGCGCGCGGAAGGGGCGGCGATCCGACAGCCGGCCGCCGGAGAGCTGGCCGGCGACGGAATGGATCATCGAAACTTCCAAAAGTTCGCGCGGCGAGAGCGGCGGCAGGATGGCGGCAAGGCGGGCGGCGAGCATGGACTTTCCCGAGCCGGGCGGGCCGACCATCAGGAGATTGCGCTACATTAATTGACATCTAACTGATTGCTGACCAGAATTGAAAGATCATGAAGAAAGCATACTCCTATATTCGATTCTCCAGCCCCGAACAGGCGCGAGGCGACTCCCTTCGTCGACAAACAGAAGGTGCGGAGAATTGGTGCGCGGAGCGAGGAATTGAACTGGATGATACCCTTCGCGATCTAGGGGTTAGCGCATACCGTGGTATGAATCGTGTGGAGGGTGCTCTTCGATCTTTCCTCGACTTGGTCGAGAAGGGTGACATTGAGGAAGGCTCCTATTTAATCGTCGAAAGCTTGGATCGTCTTTCCCGAGAAGCGGTTATCGATGCCGCTCCTCGTTTTTTCGATTTGATCCGCGCTGGAGTCATCGTTGTCACCCTTAGCGATCAACAGGAGTATTCCTCTGATCGGCTTCGAAACGATTGGACACCACTGATCGTTTCCCTAGCAGTGATGGCTAGGGCACACGAAGAGAGTAGATTGAAAGGTGAGCGCGTAGGAAAGGCGTGGCGACGCAAACGGGAAGAAGCGCGAAACGAAAAGCGCCCACTTACTCCACGTTGCCCTGAATGGCTGGAGCTAAGGGATGGCAAGTTCCACAAGCGTAGGGAGAGGGTGGACTTAGTTCATCGCGTATTCAGAGAGACGATTGAAGGCCTTGGCCGTCGTGAGATTGTTCGCCGTTTGAACGCCGAGAGTGTTCCAACCTTTCGGGGAGGCAATGGCTGGCAAACCTCAAGCATTGCCAAGATTGTTCAAAACCGGGCCGTGCTTGGTGAATATCAACCTCATACTGGTACACACAGAGCGCGCAATAGACGGCCCGAGGGGGAGCCAATCCTCGATTTTTATCCCCGGATCATTGATGACGAGACCTATTGGCGTGCGCAAGCAGCGTTAGGCTCTCGACGCCAGCAAACCGGAGGGCGGCGAGGTAACAAAGGAGCGCACATTTTACAGGGCCTTGCCAAATGCGCAGCCTGTGGCGGTTCAATGCATGTCGTGGATAAAGGGCCGCCGCCGAAGGGTGGAGTATACCTCTCCTGCTCAAGTTACCGTCGAAACGCTGGCTGCGGTAATAGTCGCACGTGGAGAGTTGACCGACTTGAACGGGCCGTCCTGACAACCGTAGGAGCACTTGATGCCCAAGCATTCTCCAAGGTAGACGACACAACTACTAAGGCAGCCCATAAAATCGCGGCCCTGAAAGCAGAAGTAGAAGACCTTGAAACACGCCGTGGTCACCTGATTTCACTCGCAGAAACCGGAGATGAAGCTGCCGTAGGCCGTTTCAGAAGCCTGATCGAACAGCTACAATCCAAACAGATTGAATTGGGAAAGGCGGAGAACGAAGCCGCTGCCTTCGCAGCCAGCCCAAGCGTGATTGCCAGGCTAACGGACGCTATCGCCCTATCTGCCCAACTCGCCAATGCTAACGGCGAGGAGAAGCGGAGTATTCGTATCCGATTGTCATCAATTCTCCGGAAGCTAATCGATCGCATCGATTGCGATCCAATATTAGGCGCCGTGGCCGCGCTTCCCCAACGTGACTACTGGCAAGTGAATTCCAACATAGCATATGCATGGAGGGCTGACCCCACAGGGGTCTATATCCTGCTTGAAGAAAATCCCGACGACAAACAGCTTGACCAGTTCTTCGTTGGCATGGGTGGAGCATCGGGCTTGAACTAACGGCATCGTCCGAGCGCTATGAACCCAAATTGCCCCGCGATGAGTGTGAGACCGTTTGGGCCGAAGCCCACATCAAATCCAGTGAGGATCGCCATCATGTACTTGTGAGAAGCTGCCCTTGATCCAAGCGTGCGTTCGCGACAGCATTGTTACAACGAAGATGAATACGGACATCCGACGACTCGTGCGCGAAGGTCCTGCGGATCGAGTTCTCCCTCCACTGCGACGTCGGGTGGCCCCTCGCGCCGACGCTCGACAAATACCGGATGCCTCACTGTGGGCTCCATTAACGTTCCGATCGCCATACCTGTTTCTCCTAGTTGAAAATGCAACCATTCCGCGTCTTATTATGTATAAGCAACTTTGTTGACGGAGGCAGACATGGCACGCTTTGGCAATCCCGCATACTCGGCTGTAATGGGCAACGCCGCAGGCATGTCTATGATCGCCGCAGGTGTCGTCGGCCTCGCAAGCGCTATCACGGCAGGCCTGGATGCCGCCGCCGAGGCTCGTCGCCAGAATGCCTACTACGACGCTCTCGGAGCCGCGACGGCCCACGCCGACGACATGGAGGACCTCGCACGCACCGCCGTCGAGATGATCGCGGAACTCGAAGTCGAGGTTGCATCTCTGCGCCGTGCCTGCCGCCAGCGTCAGGAGGTTATCGACATGATGGCCGCACGGGGGCGCGCATGATCGAGATTACCGACGAGGAATGGGAACTGCTGAAGCAGTATTTTGGCGATCTCGCATACGAGGAGCCGCACAATCACGGGCGGTTCTTGGCGGTGAACCGAGGGCTCCGAGAGATTGAGGCTGGCGAAGTCGAGGATATCGACGACGTGCTCGCCGACATGGACGCGATCATCGCTTCTGGAGACATTACCCCTCGAGAAGCCCTCCGATCAGTATGCTGCCGGAATGATGTCCGCCCGCGTCGCATGCGCAAAGCTCGGCCTCCGAGACACCGCTGACCTTCTTGTCGCTCTTGGCGATGCAGGTCTCTCGATGCCGCAGCCGACCAAAGCCGAGGTCAAGGAACAGGCCGAGACACTCGCGAAGCTGTTCCAAGAGAATCAGGAAGCCAAGCGACAGGCCGCACTCGAAATCTTCGACCGTGCACCTGACGTACCTCCTGACGAAGGTGACGAGATGCCATAATGACGAAGCCCGCCGAGATGGCGGGCTTTCCATTTGCGCAAGCTATCCTTGCACAAGTCATCCAAGCTTGAACCGGTCCTCGATATTACGCTTGAGATGGGCCTCAGCCTTCCAACGGCGATAGTCGAGTGACGATCGCGGAGAACGGTCGTTCGCGGGATACGGAGCATGAACGCCTACGACCGGCACACCGTCGATCCCATGGCGCTTGCCGTCAAGAAACCGCTTGATCTGCCCCGGCGAGGCTTTGCCCAGCGCCTGCAGTTCATCGCCGCTCATCGACAGCAGGAGCGCCCTCGACTCCGCCAGCACGGCGGAGATATCCATGTCGTAACGGTCGTCCTTCTTGGCCTTGCAGAATTTCCTCACGGTCTCGATACCGCTCGGGTCGAACACATGCACCGACGCGGCGGCTTTTTCCCGCGCCTTCGTGAGGACCTCGCCGACGTCGGCCCTAGCCATCGTCGGTTCGTAGTGCGGCAGCGGCATGCCACCGCCGAAAATCGCGCGGAAAGGCCAACTGATCATATCATCGAACGTTTTCCCGATCGTCGGCAGTGAATTCCAGAAGTCCCTGCCCATCGTGGCAAGCCCCCGAGCTAGTGCGGCTGCAAATCTAAGCATGCTGTTCCCCTCCATTGTGGTGATGCGATCGTGGTCGTCGGTCACGCAAGCCACAAAAAAACGGAGCCGAAGCCCCGCCGAGTCACTGGAGAGTATGCCTAGAGAAGATCACCGTGTCCGAGGGGCAACCGGAAGGCCCCAAACTCAAGGGCTCCGCGATTGCGCGGAGCCCTTGAGTTTGGAGACAGTGCTGAGCGTCAGGCGGCCTGGCGCGTACTCTGTTCGGGCTTGGCTTCCCCATCGACATCGCCAGCACCTTCCACCTCACCAGGCAGCGGCTCACCGTGGATGGCGAAGCGCAGCAGCGGCACGACTTCATTCTGAAGCCAGGGAACGAAGTCGACGCGACCGGGCCAGCACTCGACCCCACCCATCCGGTAGAGCAGCTTCTGGACCTCACGCCAGCCAGTACCGTCGGGAAGATTGGCCGGCCGCCAATGATCGATCTTCACCATCTGGGGCTGGAGAGGCGCGGCGATGCTGTTGATGAGATCGTATGCATGCCGGCAGTCATGCACGACCTTCTTCTGCAGTGGGCTCTTCCACACGGCCCTTCCGACGGCAGACGGCTCCAGCGCCTTCTCGACCTCCTTGAGCACCTCCGACACCAGCCCGCCGAACTTTACGGCATCCTGGTCGAGCTTCCACTGCGCGACCTTGCGAAGTCCGGCCGGGCCACCCACATTGAGGATCGCCGTGTCGCTCTTCGGCTTCGGCTTCGTGCCGAGCATCTCCCGGACATCCTTGACCTTGATGCGCTCGCCGTCGTCCATCCGCGCGATCACCGTCTCGATCTGCGCGGGTTCGCCCTTGGCCAGCTCGAACATCACCGTCGGCAGGACCGCGTGCTGGGAGAGAGTATCGCGATAGGCTCCGAGCCGTTCATAGATGGAGATGTAATTCCAGGCCGAACGAACGGTATAGTCGGTGAAGGTCTTGAGGTACCTACCGAAGCCCTTTTCCGGCACAAGCGCCTTGACCTCGGCAAAGCAGGCGCCGAGCTCGAAGGCGTGATGCGTGGAATCCCGGTTGAGCGAGACGATTTTTTCGGTCGCGCGCCGGAGTGCGTCCGTCGCCTCGGGCGCACGGTGGTCGGCCGCCGCCGACACTCCTGTTGCTGGCCCAGTCACTACCTTCTCCTGGTTGTCTTCCTTCAGCTTGATGACTTTGCTCATATGTGATCCTCTTTGGTTATCCAGCACGTTTGCTGTACCTCCATGATCGCCCGAACGCTACGGTATGTCAAATCCGCACCTCTATCAAGCCATTGATTATAAATATCTTTTACTGATTTTATTGGATTTTTTGGGACCTTAAATTGTCAAAAATCGCACAACGTGCGACAAGTTGACGCAGGGCAGATAAGGAGGCTGCTACATCCACCTAAATACAACCTTAGGACGATTTTTGGCTTGGCCGGAGCCATAATCCGGAAATTATTTCCGCATCAGACATTCTTCTACCTGAACCTTAACTTAGGATGATGCGCCAACTGAGGTCGGGGGCTCTTTCGACTGCACTGTAGTTGCCCCCCCAAGCCACGTCCCTACAGGTGCGATACAACTTCGAGCCAAGCCGTATGTCAGCGACTTAGGCGAGGGCCGTTGACTATTGCAGAATTCTGCACAGCCAACCGGCGACGCCACCAATCCCTTCAGAGTGCCGTGAAACCATCCGCCATCGATTTGCACCCAGCCGCCGGTTGCCGCACAATTTCCGTAGCCGCAGGACATGAGCGGCCGGAGTAATAGAGGACACCGATGGAATCTGTCATTCTTCACATTCTGCGCGACGCCGTCGATGCGCATCTGCCGGCCATCGTCGACGACGACCGGCGGCAGACGGCCCTGACATATCTCCGCGGCCTAGACATCGCAATCGCGGCCCGCTCATCCGAAAGCAAGACGTCGAGTGTCGCCGTGTTGAGAAATCAGAAGACGAAAGGCAGGCTGAATCGGGTGATTTCCGACTATCATCAATCGGCCATCGCCGATGCCAGGCGGTTACACCATCAAGGATTTCATGAACTCGGTTGGGATGTCCGGAACGAGATCGGCTGAGGAAATCCACGCATGCGATCAGAGGCGAAGTCTTGCACGAACTGCGGTCGTCGTGGAGAGCCGTTGCCGCGACCTATCCGAGATCACTAAATAAGAAACGCGATATCCTTTGTAGGTGTAACCGCGCCTAGTTTGCTTCCGTCGGGTATTTTCAGCGTCGTGCACGTCCCTGTCGGATAGGGCGAAGGTTAACCAGTGATTAAATTTTCACTTGATGTTTTGGCCTCCATGCCGATGCTGACGACCATACTCAAAAGCTATCGGGGTGGATGGGGATGTTTATGGGGAAGATATTTAGATTTACCGTCGTGATGGTGCTGTCCATCGTTGCCGTGTTGGGAGCAACTAGCACAGGCAATGCACAAGAAGGAGCAAATTCCTCTGCACTTTCCGGAAATGTGTCGCTTCCCTCCATCGACGAAAAGACCGCAGCAACACTTCGCAGGATCGGCTTCGAGGTTTCCGAGGGGATTGCGTTCTTCCCGGAACGACGCGGCATAGATATACGTGGACGGTTGCGGCTTCTTTTGGCGTTGATGGCTGACCCCAATGTCATCGAAGATCGCGATCTCACGATGAATTTTGCGCGCTACTTTCTTCCGGAATCAGCGCTCGAACCCTATGTCACCATGCGCATGCGTGTTCCGTACTGGCGTGGCGACAATGAGTTTCAGCAGGACGACAGCCGCCGCGCGTTCCTCGACGCTCATCGTTCGGCTTTGCTTGCGCTGGCACCGGAACTGCCCTTGGTCTTCGCCAGTTCATTCCCGATCGAGTTCCGGCCTTATGATCACGCGAAGGCATCGCTGACCATCGTAAGGAATGGAGAGAGGCCCCTCGACGAAATCCAGCAGGCACTCCCTCTGTTCGATGCAATGTTTCTGGAATTGCCCATGAGCGAGGACGAGGCACGCCGGTATATCGAAGGCAGCTTCCCGAGTGTGCTGCAGGCCGGGATCGACTATCGCCCCACGCTCGGAATCCGCTATGTCGTTAAGGACGCCCGTCTGGATCGTGTTGGTGATCAATGGGATCTGGGGCTTGACGTGGAACTGGTGGATCAGGCGATCTACGCCGACGATGGGCTGACGGTCCCGTTGCTCGCACTTCCGCATCCCAACAATGTTCGCATATACGGTGGCGAGGACCCCGCAGCACAGGGATCGCTCCCCGTCATCGACAACTTCGCCAAACGGATCATGATTGCCCGGATGGTTCCTGAAATCGGCCAGTCGGAGCCGGTGATCGCCCGCCTTTTTACGGTGCGCCGGCAAGACGAGCGCGCGGCTCTTCGATCCGGCCGAGAGATCAGTTTCCCGCCGGTCATTCCCCGCACGCTTCTCGACAGGGATGTAAAGCCAACAGCGGCGGACCTTGACGCCTTCGTCCAATGGATAGATCGCAATGCGCCGAAGCAGGGCGACCATGTGCTGATGGATCGCGTCCTGCACCACGGCACCGCGAAACGGACACTGCGTAACTTCTGGGCTCATGGCGGCGAAGCCGTTTATTCCGGCGGCGGAGAATTGATCGAGCTGGCCCGCGATGCGTCGCCCGGCAGCTTCGCCTTCATCAACACGGATCACGGAGTCGATGAGGCATCGTACATGGTGTTTGCTCTGTCGGCGGGTGGTGCCCACCTTTGGCGGGACGAGGCCCTTTTGACCGGGTACGCCGAACCCGACCAAGTCCGGCTCGAAGTGCAGATTTTGCATACGGCTATAAGGAGCAGCAGCAATGGAAAGGCCGTCATGGTCGTGGAAGTGCATCCGGTCGCGCTTCACGTCAGGCACGGGGACGGCACCGAAACCCGCAGGGAACTGCCGCAGATCGACCAGACCGCGCCTCAGGATAGAACCGATCCCGGCTCGCGTTTCGACATTCTCGGCATCAGGCTTGGAATGCCGATCGATGAGGCGCGCAAGCTGCTGACGGAAGCATACGGCGGGGAGACTCGCACCGCGCCGCCGGCATCGGGTGCCGATAGCGAGCGTTGCTCGCAGACCCTTGCCGAGGTGTCACGTTTGCTTGACGCGCGGTTGGGGAGCCTTGATATCCGCCTTCATAACATCCAGCTCGGATATGAGGGGCTAAAGAAGGAGGAAGAAGCTTTCGGTCCTGATGAGCCGACCGTCGCTCAAAGCCGCGCACGTCTGGAAGCTCAACAAAAAGAAGCCGACGCCGAGATTGCCCAAACCCGGATCGATATCGTCCGGGACAGATATGATGCCCTGTTGGCTGCGGACTGCATCACGGCCGATATGCCCTTTGACGCATCCGGCGGCATGGACGCTCTGGAGAAGCTGGTGGAAATTCGCTTGTCTGGTGCACAGTTCGGCGTGTCGTCCGAACTGCCGGGAACTTTCAGGCTGGAGCCGGTCGTCTCACCGGGGCTGACCTTCGCCTTTGCATCGCGCACCTACCCTGATGAGGATCATCTTCTGGTCTTCCAAGCCAATGGCAATGACGGTCGACCCGCCGTTGCGGCCATTTACCGGACGATGCGTTCAGGCGACCTGAAGAAAGGCTCCAGCGCATTTGCCGACGGCATGTCAGGGAAATTCGGTCACCCGTCATTCACGTCCGGAAGCATGAATGTCTGGCTCGAAGCGCCCGACGATCCGATGATCCGACGCCTTTTCGAGTTCGGTGACCACGCCTGTGCGGTACCGTCTCAATGGTATGAAACGACCGTGTTCCCGAAGAACTATCTGGGAAATGATTGCGGCGTGGTGCTGTTGGGCGATCACTACAGGGCCGCCTTGCTGGACACACGTTTCATTAGCCAGACGGCCGAAGAAATCTACGCCGCCGAGGACGCATCTGCTGCAACCGAAAAGCAGGTTCCAGCCGTCCGGTTCTGACGCTGAAAATACCGGCCGGCGACTTCCATCGAGAGCGCCGGTCGGTATATGGAGGGATTTCAATTGAAAATATTCAAAAGTCTTGCGATGGCCTTCGCCATCTCCGTTGCTGCATCGCATGCGGTTGCGCAAACGCCTGTATCCGCCAGCGTCGACAGCGGAGTTAGTGATGTCGCCGGCCAGTGGCAGGGATCAATCTCATGCCGGGGTGATGAGGTCAATTTCGACCTCGAACTGGAGGCCGATGGTGCGTTGTTGCGGGGGAGCCTTCGCTTCCAGTCGGGTGATGTATCCGGTTCCCATGCCGTCACAGGCAGATATACCCCGCGCACGCGTAGCCTGACGATCATCCCCGGTTCATGGCAGGAGAGGCCGGCCGGTTGGCGCGCCGCGACCATTTCAGCGATTCTGCACGAGAATGGCCTCAGCCTTAAAGGCTCGGCGAATGCCTGCGGGCCTGATTCAGGCACGCACGACCTGATCGCAAAAAGACCGGGCGCCGAAGAGGAAACGCCTGCCGCCGCTGCTCGGTTCGTGCCCTCCCTTGGCGGCCCGTTTGAAGGACACTGGACGGGCCGGTGCATCGGCGAGCGTCGCGAATTTATCATTTCAATGGACGTGCTTCAGGAAGAAGACACCGTGATCGCGTTCATGAAACCAAAAGATTTCCGTCCGCAGCAACTTCGCGGCCGGATTGTCGATGGCAAGGCGAACCTGGTCAATCTTGCCTTGGCACAAACCTATCAGGCTCTCGAACTTTCCCTCGGCGCCGACGAGCGCATGACAGGCAGGAAGACGGACGGCGGCGCAAATTGCAACAAGATTGAGCTACAAAGACAGGGACCGGCACAAACACCGTCACTCGCGGGCAAGGAATGGCTTACCGGCGACTGGGCCGGGTATTATGCGGGGGACGGCCCGAACAATCAGAGACGTTTCTTCGAAGAATGGTCGTACAGGCCGACCTTTGCCGGAAACGCGGCGCTCCTTACGATCGGTGAGGCCGACGGTCAGGCCTATGGATACTTCAGGCTGGCTTCCCCTCCCGAGATGTCGGCAGAGCGCCAGGACAATTACTGGATCACGTTGCGTCCGCTTTTCACCGATGGTGATGGCCGGATCGTCTTTTCCATGTCCAAACTGCATCGCAGTGAAGGTCGATCTTACGCCAAAACGGGTCCGATAAACATCGTCGCTTCGCCGTTCGGGAGCGACGAAGGCCTCCTCGTGGAACGCTATCGTTTCCCGGGCAAGCCCGTGCTGTTTCACATGCAGGCGGTTGCACCGGAGAGCAGGCTCCTTTCCCATCCCACAGAAGGGCCGCCCCTGAGGCTCTCCGATGCAATGACCGGGACTCTTGTGGAAGCCCAGACACTCGACCAGCAGTGCGAACTGCTCGGCAACTGGATGAGTGACATAGCCGACCGTGAGAACCTCGGGCGGATGCAGGTAAGGGATGCGCGCCAGAGGATACTTCCCATCCTATACGACGAACAGTTCGTTCCCCTTGCCGGCCTGCCCTTCAGTCTCCTGGAATCGTACGAGCGATGGACGTTTCTCACCTGGCTGAGAACTGCCTGCCCATCGCGGATGGGCTGGCCGCGTTATCCGAGCGCCTCCGTCGAGGATGTTTTCAGAGGCGACGACTACCACAAGACAGTCGGTATGCTGGTCGATCACCAGGAAAGCGGCGGGTGGGCTGAAGAGGTTGTGGCCGAGCTTTCCGCTCTTCCGGATGAACCGGATGCTCTCGCTCGCATCGATGCAATTGAAAAGGGAGTAGAGGCGAGGAAGGCAGAACTCGAGATATCGCGCCTTGACGAAGTCCGCGCGGCGATCTCGACCAAACGCAACGCCGTTGCCTACGCCGCCTTTCTGGTGCGGTTCGAGGATATGGACGCATTGCCGGACGAAACGGATTCCCTGGTTCACCTGGCGAAACTCGCCAAGGAGGCTCGTGGTCTCATCCTCCCGCCAGATGCGAATATTACCACCCGTCTGCGTGAGAAGGTCATGAAGATCATCTCGCCGCAGCTCGACAGCGCGCTTCACGAGATGACGGCTTTGCCGACCTCTCTTGAGAGCCTGACCAGGGCAAATGCCATCTTCCGTGACGTCGGCGCGATGATGGGGCAGGCTGAGGAAGCGGTTTCGCCCCTCAACGAACGTGAACGCCTCGGCCAGCTTCGCGAACGTCGTGACGCTTTGCAGGCGGACCCTCAAATACGCGCCCTTCTGGTCGCGGAGCTTGATAGGGCGCGAACCAGCAACGATCCGGTCGTTGCCACGGAGAATGCGATTTTCGGCATTTTCGGCAAGTATGAGCCCGCAGGACTCGCGCCTCTGCTGGCGCAGGCCAGGGAGCAGGCAGCGATTGCCTCAATCGTCGTGGTCGACCGAGCCGGCGCGTTCGAGGATGCATCGGGCCCGTCGGCTGCCGAGATCGCCAGCTTCGTCTATCGAAGGGTCAAAGCTGCCGCTGAAGCCCAGAAAGCCAAAGAGGCCGCCTGCAGAAATGGCAACGCCAACAATCCGCTTGAGGCCCTTCACTGCCTCCCGATCGTTGTCGGTGACGAGTTCATGGGAGGCTTGAGGCCTCGCCTCGTAAGGGTCGAGAAGATCGGCTGCGAAACGCTGCGGACTGGAGTGAAGTACATCTGTCGTTTCCTTCAGCACGTTGAAATCTATTCGGGCAATGCAGGCCCGGCATCACCTGACATCGTCAGGGATTATCTGGGAACTATCCTGCCCGGCGGCTACAATGGCGAGGTAAGAACTGCGGAATTCGAGCGCATGAACGCGACGGGCGACGCACAGTGGAGAGTCGTGTGGTAGGCAGACGGAACCGCGCACCCGTCGGCGACAAAATCCGGCGGGAACTGGTTCAGCAAACAAACCAGGAGGCTTTTGGGGGGATCATGACAAGGACTTCGCTCGGCATCGCGGCCATCGCATTCATGGTCTCCATATCGGTTGCAAGCGCTTCGGAAACGACGATACCGGCAGCATTTCACGGTGTCTGGCAACCCGCGGAACCCGGAATGGCTCCGACCTGCCTTCCCAAGGACGCCGACATGCGCCAGACCATATCTGCCGAACGGGTAGATTTCCACGAAGGTATCTGCTGGCCCACGGCGATATCCGTCACTGGCGCGCAGAGCCTTCGTATCGACGCGCGCTGCGAACAGGAGGATTCGTCGTGGGAGTCGCGGCAAGAATGGCATGTAGAAGATAGCAACGGCCGGCGGCGTCTTTCGATTAACAACCTTGATCCTGCGCGGCCCTATCAGGTCAGAATGGGTCTTTGTTCGGGTGAAGTGTCAAACGGCGACACCGATTCAACCTCCAGATCGAATGTTTTTCCGTTTCCAGACGGGCGGTACGTCACCGACAAGGCCCTGTGCGGCCTGAGCGAACAGGAGATGCTCGAACGCCACGGCGACATGCTCGGCACCATGGTGAGGGTGATTGATGGCCCAAGCCTGACCAACGCCTACGAAATGCAATGCACAGTGGGTGATGTCAGGGTTGAGGGCGACGACGTTCGCTTCCGTGCCCAATGCGGCAGAGAGGGGCAAGCCGACACCGTGAACGGCAGATATGTGCGCCTGTCCCCGACGTCCTTCCGCCTGGGGCAAAGAACGTTCAGCCTTTGTGGTACAGATGCAGCCCCGCCACAGACCGCGTCAACCTGCTATCGCAACGGCATGTCCGAACTGGCAATCCGGCCCAATGTCGACGGCACGGCCAATATCGACATCGAGTCGGTACAAGGAAATGCTCATATCTGCTCTCTTGTGGGAACCGCATCACGCACAGATATTGGATATCAATACAGCGCCCGCCTCGATGACGACCGCCAGTGCGAGCTTACGATCGTGCTTGATGAAAATGGAAGCGTAACCTTCAAGGACCCGGACTGGACGTGCAAACAGTATCATTGCGGCGCGCGCGCTGCGTTCGAGCATATCGAATTCAGCCCCGCAACTCGCGTGTCCTGCAACTAGGCTCGAGGACAAGATGAAACGTTTGGCATGGAAATGGCTGGCATTGGTTCTGCTTGCGCTGGCTCCTATCGATGCGGTCGCGCAGCGATCGGAGACCGATCTGATGCTGTCGGAATATTGGGCCGGCACCGCCCGTGAGCTAACCGGGAAAGGGCTTCGGATCGAAGCCATTGCGGCAGCCCTCAAAGGAATTCCCGAAGGCACGTCCGACGAGGGCATGCATCAGTTTCAGCTGGCGCATGATGCACTTTACACAGCCATGCGTTCCAACAATTTCGCCCTGCCTGTCGGCGATACCGTGATTGGAGCCGCTCTATCGCCCGATCGGAAACGAACGGTCATCGCAACGCTCATAGACGGCACGCGGGAAAGGTGGGAGCTATGGGATGTCGAAAAACGTGTGCCGCTGGCGACCTTGCGGGATGGGGTCAAAAGCTATGACTTCGAGATGTCGCTGTTCAGCTATGACAGCCGATATTTTATCAGCAAGGCAGACGATTCTAATTTTCAGGTGCACGATGTCCGCGACGGCAAACTGATCGGCGTTAGACCCCTTTCCGGCCGTGCCCCCCGATCTGACACGATGAATATGCTCAACGCGGTCTTAAACCCGTCGGGCACCAGGTTGGCCACGGTGACGTGGGCCGAGGGAGAGATACGGGTGTGGTCTTTTCCCGACCTTGAACTTCTGATGAGCAATACCGAGTTTTCGGCAAACAGCATCAGTTCCCGCGACTTCAAATCGCTGTTTGCGCATTTCGTGGACGATGACCGGCTGTGCCTGGCCGTGCGATCAGCGCGCGCGAGCGTGTCAGACGACCTGCAAGCTGGCTTCATGGATGCTATATCCGGTTCCTTTTCCCCGTTTTATGCATCCAGCGAGACCGTTCGGATCGATATAGGTATTCCCTACAAAAGCATCGACTGCTCTCCCGATGGACGATGGGCAGTACTGCGTTTTGGAAACGATAAATTGCTGCCAGCGCTGGAAGTCGTGGACACCGCGACGGGAGAGATCGTCCTGCGCAAGGACAATTTTGAACAGAGCGGCATTGCATTTCATCCGCAGAGGCCGCTTGTTGCAATAGCTCAAATGGAAGGGATTGCATATCTGGACTTGGAAACAAAAGAAATCAGCTACGAACATCCCTTTGCGACCGCTCATTACAAGCCGTATTTCCCTCTGCTGTTTGACACGGAAACAGGAGAAAAGCTTGGCTGGGGAGACACGCTTAACTACCTGGCCATTGGCATGAAGAGTGTGTGGGACGAGGTTCCGATCGGGAGGGCCTTGATGGACGAGGCATTTCAAATGCTGCCTCCTGAGTTCCAAAACAGCGTGAATGCGGAGCGCATTCCATGATGGCGGCGAAAAAGAACCTTCGTTCTGTTTTGAGGTCATCTCGTCTGATGGCTGTATTCCTGCTGGTCTTCTGTAGCACGTGCATATCGGTGCAAGCACGGGCGGAAACATGGCCCCGGCAAACGATCATGCTGTCGGAGGTATGGGCACAACGATCAAAGGCGCTGCTCGATCAGGGACAAAGATATGAGGCGATAGAAGCTGCACTGAAGGGCATCCCCGAAGCGGCTGACGATGAAGACATATCGGTGAGTTTTGCCAAGGCGCACCTTGCCCTCTACTTCGCCTATCGATCCTTTGACACGCATTTACCTACGGAGCTATTCGAGGGTGATAGCGAGCTTGGATACTATGTTGCGCCAGATCGCACGCGGGCGCTAACGACATCGTACGAGAATGATGGTGTACTGCGGCTCGATTTGTGGGATTTAACGCAGAGCAACAAAATGCCGATCCGGCTCGATTATCCGGTGCTGAACATACATCGCGCGCACGTCTTTATTGTCATAAGCAATGACAGCAAATGGGCCGCCGTAAGTGTTCCTGACGGAACTGTGCGGGTCTACGATCTCCGGGATGGTCAACTCGCCGCGACATTAGCGGTCACACGGCAACCGCCAGACGGCGAGCCGCTCATGCCGTTCCAGCTTGGTTTCTCGCCAGACAGCAAGCTCTTGACCGCGACGGCGACGGTGGCTCCCCTTCAATCGGCTCTCGTTACCCGAATGTGGGCTGTGGGTGATTTCACTGAGGTTCTGTCCGATAAGGTGGCAGGACCGGGACCAAACAAACCCGGATCAGTACAGTTCATTGATGATACGACCATATGCCGGCGTCATCCTGATGATGCTTATGGCACGCGGACACTTCGTTTTGAAACACTGAGCGTCGATGGAAGAAAGCAAGTAATCGACCTGACCGGGGTGATCGGCGTCTGGGATTCATTGTTCAGCCATGCTTGTAGTCCCGATCTCAAGTGGTTTGCACTCAGCGGCTATGACGGACGCCACAGATACGTTCTGATCAACGCGGAAACCCGCGAAGTGGTTCACGAGTTTTCGCGGGGAGGATGGAGCGTGGATGCATTCAATGTGGATTCGTCGCAGTTGGCGGTTCATGGAGAGCAAGGGCGCTGGACCTTCCAGTTTTTTGACCTCGCCACGCTTGAATGGCTGCCAGATCATCCGCATGCGCCACAGTCATTTTCCATGACGTTGCCTTATGCCTATTCGGAAAGAACCACCCGGCAGCCCACAGGCGACTTTCATCTCTACTCTGCCTATGGCGGGCACCTGTTGTGGGAAAGCATCCCGACCGGAACTGCCTTGGCACAGGCGGCGCTCGAAACTCTGCCATCGGACACTCGCAACGTCGTGGACGCCGAGCGTCTCCGCTAACCGGTGTTCTTCCCCCACATTGTCCGCCGTCACCTGATCTGTGATGGGCTTTCCATGGACGACAAAGGGAGTTTCTCCATGGAGACTACGTTGGAGGTTCTCACGACGCGGAGGGACCGACGTGAGGTTCATCGCCACTGACCGCCACGCCCACCGCCATCGTCGACGGCCACAAGCAGAGAAGGATCGATGAGTTGCGGCCTTGGAATTATCCGGTTATCCGGCGCTCCGCGCCAGGCCCGAGGACGAGCCTGACATTCTCGAGAGCGACATTCTCCGCAATGTGTTCGAACATGGCCATGTCACGCTACCTTCTTCGGCTTCAGGTCGTATCCGGCGCGGCCCGCGATTTCCGTGAGCCGGTCGAACACATGCTTCTCGAGCGGCCGTAGGATCGCCTGCGAGACCTGCCGGGATTTCATCGACGGTTTTCGATAGGTCAAGATTGTTGCCGGGGAGACCCTGGTGATCTCGGCCGCTGCGTTGTAGTCGAGGTTGCCGATCTCGAGGAGCAGCACGAACTGCTCCTGAGAGGTCATCGGACGGCCGTCGGCGTGCCGGTAGAATGTGTGCCGGTCGACGGTCATGCAGCCCTACCAATGAAGTGCGTTTCAACATCTGCCTTTCCGGCACGGCTTTTAAGGCCGAGTATGTTGGAAGGCAGGAGACCGGGTATGGCTATCATGCTGGCCGCCCTCCATGGTTCGGGAGGCAGATCCGCCCGGTCTCCACACCTGACCCGACCGCTGATTAGGCTCTGCGGATCATCGCTGTGTAGGGCGAGGACGTGGGAAGGTTGCCGCTTAAAGGAGGACACTTCAGGGAGGAAGCCATGCACTTCTACGTCGGCATCGATGCCGCCAAGGACATTCATTGGGCCTGCGTGATCAGCGCGGACGCAAAGCCCATCTTCAGCCATGCCGTCAGAAACGATCCGGAAGGGATCGCAGCACTGATCGGCGAACTGTCGGCGCTGGAAGCCGAAAGCATAACCGTCGCCCTCGACTTGCTGGGCGGTTGTGCCACGCTGCTCTGCGCGATGCTGGCCGAAGACAGCATGCGTATCGTTCACACGCCTGGCCTTGCGGTCAACCGTGCGCGGCAGGGTATGCGCGGCGGTGAGAACAAGTCCGATCCTCGCGATGCCGCGACAATCGCCGATCTCGCACGAACCCGCGCCGATCTGCGGCCGGTCGAGACTGAGACCGAGATCGATGTAGACATCCGCCTGCTCGTCGGCCGGCGCCGCGAAGTCGTCGTCGATCAGACCCGACGCCTTGCGCGCCTGCGCGATCTGTTGTCCTCGCTCTTTCCGGCGCTGGAAAGGCGCATCGACGTGAAGACCAAGGCCGGCCTCGTCTTCCTGAGCTTGTTCGCCGCTCCGCACGAGCTGCGCAGCGCCAAGCCTCATCATCTCGTCCGCTCGCTGACGAAGGTCTATCCCCGCATGCGGGATGCCCAGACCATGTCCCAGGATGTCGTTGCTCTGGCCAAGGCTCAAGCCATCGACGTGCCCGGCGCGCAAACCCGAGCCAGGCTGGTCAAGGATCTCGCCGCCGAAGCTCTGGCTGCCCGGGCCCAGCGCGACCGCATCGACGCCGATCTCGAAACCCTTCTCGAAAGCCACCCTGATGCGGCCCTCATCCGCAGCCTGCCGGGGATGGGGGCCGTGCTGACGGCAGACTTCATCGCTTGTGTCGGTTCTGGCCACCGCTTCCAATCGGCCGATGCGTTGGCCGCCGCAGCCGGTCTCACGCCCGTCCTGCGTCAGTCCGGCAAATCCAGAGCCATCCGACGCTCCACAGGCGGTAACAAGAACCTCAAGCGCGTCTTCTTCCAGTCCGCCTTCAACGCGCTCGCAGATCCGGAAAGCCGAGCCTTTTACGACCGAAAACGCGCCGAGGGGAAACGTCACAATCAAGCCGTCATCGCCCTCGCGAGACGACGCGTAAACGTCGTATGGGCAATCCTCCAAACAAGAAACCCATTCACCGCTAACTTCAAAAATGCAGCTTGACGAAACCATTAGGCTGCCTCCTCGGCGGCTTTCAGCTCGGCGATAGCGTCGTCGAGATCGAAACCCTCCTTGTTGCGCAGCAGGGTCAGGGCCTCGACGAGCGAAACGGGTTTGTGAAAATACAAACCAAACTCATCGTTCTTTCGCTTGTCGAGCAAGTCGCAATATGCGGCGGCCTGCGCTTCTGAGCCCCAGGCATACATTCCGTCGCCGATGGCATGCGGCGTGGCGATGTACCACCAGTCCTCCAATTCCGGGAGCATGCTCGCCTTCAGCGCGGCATGCGCGTCAACGAGTTTGCGCCAGACGATGTCGTGGATGTCGCCGAGGAGACCCCTTCTGCAGTCCTCGCTCCGCTCGTCGTACTCATCTGCGTCGTCGCCCAGGGCGCGAGCCACGGCGCTTTCGTGATCCGGGTTCGCGTCAATGTGACATTCCTCGCGGACCAGGTTCAAGTCGCCGTCGAGCCACTCGAGCGTGCTGCAAACAACCTTGCCATCGAGAGCAACATCGAACGCGATGTGTACGCCGTCGTCGGCAACGAACTTGGCGTTTACGATTGAGATGCGTTCGGCGAGCGGGGCCAGCACCCGACGGAACTGGTACATGCCGCTCTCCCAGAAGAGTTCCCAACCCGACCCATCGAGCGCATCGCTGGTTGCGACCTCAATGCCGTCGACATTCGCGTCGAGGACCGCCAGATGACGAGTACGCGCCAGAAGCTCTTCGAAAACGTTCTCAAAATCGTCCGGATGCGTAGCAGTCTGAGCAACTTCCTTAAGCTCCTCGACAGCCTCCTGGTACTTCTCGGTGATGTTATCAACCCGCACCTTGCCGATGAACTGCTCTTCGCCACTGTCATTGTTAATATTGTAAACGCTGAAGACACGGCTTCCGTCGATGCTGCGGTCGTACGCGGGATTGAAGCCGACATACTTCGCTTCGTATGTATCACCGTATTCTGCGTCTTCCACCGCATCGACAACGGATTTCTCAAGCGCCGGCGACCAGGCTGCAAACTCCTGACCCTTCAAAAAATCAGTGTGGACATGGAAGAGGTTGAAGAACTTGCCATTCTCAACCAGCTTCAGCGAGTAGCTCGGGTTTTCGACGTGAACGGTACTGTCTTTAAGCTGAAACATTTTTGATCCCTTTCATCTGTTTCTGCTGCTCTGCATCGGGGTTTCAGGCCGATAGCGGTGTTTGAGCGTTGGCTACCGCCACCGGGTTTCCCCGGTTTCGGCCCTTGCCAGGGGCCATCATCAGGCGGCTTAAGCGACAGCCGCTTCTTCCTCCTCGTCGTCGTACCAGCCGAAAACGTAGGCCGCGAAATCCTGGCTGATGTGATTGCCGTCGCGTCTCCAGCACCCGACGTTGATCTCGCGGTTCGCGAACGCTGCCTGGACTGCGGCTTCCGGCGTGAGCTTGTTGCCAGAGAGAATTTCGTAGTCGTTGGCCGCCAGGTAGATGCGGAGAACGGCGACGTAGAGCGCAGCGACTGCGTTGTCGTCGGTGCGGGCCAGGTTGGCATGAAGATGGTCGATGCAGTCGAAGAACCAGGCAAGTGCCTCGGCCGGAGACTTCGACCGTGCGGTCGGTGTCTTCGCCAGCGAGATCGTCGGTAGATCGTCCTTCTTCAGCGATATCGGGCTGTCGGGGTTCACGAAGTGCTCGCAGGCACGGACGACCTGGTTCTTGTTGCCGATGCGCATCCAGCCGCCGAAGTTGATCGCCGGGCTGTCGAACGCGGCATCGATTGCTGCCTCGGTGTTGAGGCGGCGGCCTGTCTCGACCTCGTAGTTCATCGCTGACAGATACATGAGCAGCGTCGCGGTGCGATACATCCGCTCCACCGCTCCTTCTGTGAGAGCCAGCGCGTCGGCGAGAGCGTCAGCTCCCTGTCCCCATGATTTGAGTGCCTCGGCGGCTTTTGCCGACAACGGCGCCTTCGGCGGGAACTTCACGACAACCAGGCTCGACCGGTCGACGACCGGTCGCTCGTACTTCGCCAGAGAGATCGGGTTGTTGGGATTTACGTACTTAGCCATTTCTTTTTTCCTGTTTCTAGTGTTGCACCGGGGTTTCAGACCGGTGATGAGCGGGGTTTGTTGTTGCTCATGTACAAAGGATGGGCGGTAACAAGCATTGAGACAAGAGGGTAAAAGCAAAAAAATGCATTGCCTCTAAATTTCATACTTTTAACGCCCGAGATCATTAAAATTGTAAAAAAACTTTTCTCTGAAAGACGGAGGATTTATTCAAGAACTCGCGAGATGTACTTCAAAACGGCGTCTTGAATTACGCCGACGTGAGTTCTTGAATTTCCGGATATCGCCGACGGCGGAGAGTAGCACTCGCGCGTGCACGCACGAGAAGACGTCGAGCATCACAAGAGTCTCAACGCCTGGGACTCTTGAAGGGCTGCACCTCTTCCGGCGTGCCGGCCGGCGCACTAACCTGAAATCAGACGCGGTTGCGACGGCGCATCAGGGCCGTCAACAAAGTTGCCGTTCTCAAAGTCCGTGCCCCCGCGTCAGACGCTTCAACAGTTTTTGCCAAGCCCATTTGCAAAAACGAAAACGCCCGCGGCGGCACCGAACGCAAGACCGCCGTCTGGCGGCTCGTTCCGAAATCGCCCAGCCCTCGCGGATCGTTCTCCCCCAGTCGCCAAGCCCTTCCAAAGGCGCCGACAATCCGTCCTCGAGCGCGGCGCGGATTTCGAGAGCTGCACGGAAACGGTGCGGAACCATGTTGGATGTCAGGAGGGGACCGGGCGACAAGTATCGACGTGTCTCGGGTGTTCCCCGATCACGTTTTTCGACAGTCCTTATCTGTTTCTTCTTTTTCGCTAACGTCGTTCCCCAACGAGTCCTTTAGGGAAAGGCTTCGGCGGCCAGCGGAAAGCGACAAGCGGATGAGGAAATTATTTCTGCATCGGAATCCGGATATGGAAAAGGGCGCGGTCTATATTTGAAACCCCGCGCCCTTCCAGGAAGAATACGTCTCGGCTCAATGTATTCCGATATCAATATGGCTACGGTCGGCGAAAGTGTCAATGCAAGACCCCGACGGTGGTGAAGCCCGTCGGGGTCTTGAGTTTAGTCAACATCGTCGGCGAAGTAGGAGAGTTTACGAGGCTGGCGACCGAACCAGTTTTCAGCCGTCTGCTGGGCGACAAGGTCCTCGAGATACTGCTCGAGACCTTCGCCGACTCGCTTCGATGCCCAGACAGCGAGGCGGAGCACATAGCGGGCGACAGAGCGAAGCTCTTCGTCCTCCTCGGGCGTGGAGAGGTCCACATCCAGATAAACGCACTACTTCGGATCGATTCCGACAGCTTCGATGACCTGGTGGCGATCCAGCTCGACGCGCGCTTTGGCCGTCATCTTTCCGTCGCGCTCGATCAGTGCAAGCGAGAAATGGCGGGCGAGATAGGCCTTCCGCGCGCGAGGCCCTTTGTGCCAGTCCGTGATACCGTACACGACGTAGGCACGGACCGCGTTGGGGTCGCGCGTCCAGGCTTTGGTCCAGTCCATGCGCCAGACCCCGAACTTCTCCTCGCCCGGGTGCCAGCCCGAGGGCTTGGGCTTGGGTTTCACATTGCTCGGATTGGGATCGCGATAAGGGCGATCAACTTTGGTAGAGTACGTAACCACTTCTGGTTCCTTTCGCTGTCGGAGAACAGGCCGACACCCGACAGACCCGCTCTTGGTGTCAATCGGCATCGAAACGGGGCTCTGACGCATATGTGGAACGGCCCGATTAGCAAGATGGTTTCTGCGTAAATCCCCGTCGGACGGTGCAGTCATATGTCCGGCCTGTCAGCGCGGTCATAGCCGCTGGCCACGATGATATCCGCGATGCCGATCGCCTAATCACTTTCACGCGCTCGAAGCGCATTGCGTCAGACGGTCTGATCGGTATCGAGGTGTCGCCCCTCGGGTTCATCACTCATTTGGCACCTTGCTTGATCCGACGGCGAACCGCCGGAGCCTCTCCTGTCCTATACTCTGGTCATGCTTCCCGGCGCTTGGTAGGTGCCGCCCTTGACGAGAAGCGCCCATATCGTGCGCGCGATCTTATTCGCCAAAGCGACAGCAGCAACTTTGTACGCTTTGCGCGCCAGTAACGAAACGACCCAGGCTGGCAGCTTGACCCCACGGCGAGCCTGCTTCAGGACCGAGGTTGCCCCCACGATGAGTAAGGTGCGCAACTGCTTATTACCTTGCTTTGAGATCTTACCCAGCCGCTCCTTTCCTCCGCTGGAATTCGCCCTTGGTGTAATGCCGATCCAGGCCGCCAAATCTCGCCCTGTGCGGAAGGCTTCGGGATCATGGACAGCGGCGCGAACGCTTGCCGCGATGATTGGCCCTACGCCGGGGATGGTAGTCAGCCGACGAGCCGCTTCATCGGTTTTCACGGCCGCGATAATCTTGGCGTCGAGCGCCTCGATCCTGGCCGTCAGCTTTTCTATTTGCTCGGCCATTTCAAGGAGCGCTACCCTGGCCGAGTTTGGCAGACGGCCGTCACGATCGTCGCGCAAAATGGCAATGAGTTTGGCAATGCTTGTCATTCCGGTGGCAGCGACAACCCCAAGCTCAGCCATATGGGCACGCATGGCGTTTGCAGTCTGGCTTCGCTGACGCACGAATAGCTCTCGCGTTTTCAAGACCATGCTTGCAGCCTGCTCCTCAGGTGATTTGACGGGCACAAAGCGCATTGTTGGCCGCGTGACCGCCTCGCAGATTGCCTCAGCATCAGCCGCGTCGGTCTTGTTGCGTTTGACGTAGGGCTTCACATAGGCGGGCGGCATCAACCGCACAGTATGACCCAATTCACCAATCGCGTTGGCCCAGTAGTGGGCGCTCCCGCATGCTTCCATTCCGACAAGGCATGGTGAGATTTGGCGAAAGAACTCCAAGACCTGTGATCGCCGCAAAGCACGTCGGACAGCGACATGTCCATCTTCCGTAATGGCATGAACCTGAAAGATGGACTTGGCCAAATCCAGTCCGACTATGGTAATCTTTTCCATGGAACGGTCCCTTCTATCTTGTGGCGATTGGCGTCACCACATTAGGCATCCTCGATGCCGGTGCGAAGGGCCGTTCCACACCATCAATCTCGATGACGTCACGGCACTCCAACGATGCGTGCTTCAAGCAGATCGAGCTTTCCGCGCCCGTACATTTGCCGTTTGATGAGCTTGAGCTTTGTGATCTGGCCTTCCGTCTGGCCGTTCGACCACTTGGAGGTTATGGCATTCTGGATTGCGGCTCGGTCTCGGATAACGCCATTCGCGAATGATGCGACCAGGCTTTTCGCCGCGCGTTCGATCCAGGCCTCCAGATCACCGGAGGATTTGCGGCGCAACATGTCATGGAAGCTCTCAACGACATCCCTGGCCTCGACAAGGTCTGGCAGCCTCTCTTCGATGGCGGCAACCGTCATCGTTTGAGCCTTGGTCAGGTTGTTGCGCTCGAGGGTCATCAGGCGAACGACGGTGCGCGCGGCGGGAGAATGACCAAGTCCGCTTTCAGCCTTTTCTGCCCGCCTTCGTCTCGTTGCCCATTCGGTGACAACACGCAGGCTTCCGCCAAAACCAGCCAGTCGAAGCTGCCGCCACAGTTCGGCGCCATTACGCAATCCAGCATCCCATTGAGCTTCAAGCCAAGGCAGATGGGGTTCGAGAGAGGTTTGCCGGACCCGGAAGATGTCTGTCCGCTGACCACGAACGACACTGCGGACCAGCTTTCGGCTATGCCCAGTTCGGCGCACGATTTCCTTGATGGAGACACCATCGGCGACGAATCCGCGGATAACGGCATTTGCCTCTTCACGTCGCAGATATCCCTCGTATTGCAGCCGCTCAGCGGCAGTCAGAAGCTTCGGATTTACGGTTGCAGTGCCGATTGCCACCCGGACCTGCCGCATCGATTTACGAACGGCGTCAAGAAAGGCGTGGCTGGCGTTTTCCATCAGATGCCAACGGTCGGCAACCTGGTTGGCGTGTGGCAGGGCTCGTGAGACGGCCTGCGCATATCCACCACCACGGTCTCGTGCGACGATCTCGATCTGGTGTTGCTGAATCAGCCAGGCCTCGGCGGTCGCCTGTTCCCTGTCGGGCAATAATGCGATTGCCCTTCGACGTTCAAGATCGCAAATGATGGTGCCATATCGATGATTGCGTCGCCAGGCCCAGTCATCAATGCCGATGACGTTCGGAGGTATCGGCGCGGGGCGATCGTATCGGCGAACGGTTCGCAGCAGCGTATCATTACTCACCGGGAATCCGAGACGATCTGCAAACCGGGCCGCCGGGCGACCACCCAATGCGAGAGCGAGATGGCGAACCAGACAGTCCAGGCGTGCTGTCCGGCGAGCCATGGGGCGAATTACATCGTCGCCGAAGCGCTCGGCGAAAATCTTTCGGCGGCAATTGCCGGCATTACAGACAAAGCGTCTGACGGTTAGGTTCAGTTCGAGCCGCCGGCCCGCACACGGCAGATCGGCAAGCATCCGAGGATAGCGACTATGAACACGCCGAGAAAGGGTTCCACAGTGGGGGCATCTGCATTCTAGTGCACGGCCCGACGCCACGACAACGATCGCGCCAGCCGCATCGTGCACTGCTTCAACGTTGAATTCGGCGGGGATCAGATCGGAAAGTCGAATTCGGGTCTGCATGGCGCTGATTCTCCAGAGAAAACCACGCCAATTAAATCCTAAACATCATCGAGATTGAGTCAGAGCCCTTATTCCATGCCGAAACACACTCTTGGGCCTGAACTGGAAAAACGATTGGGTACTCTGGCATTCTAGGGTTTGCTGTTCGTCGCGTGTTGCCACGCGCCGCCATCGCGCCGACCGGTCTACCGGTTCTGGATGAAGCAATCCCTTACGAAATCGTTAAAATGCGACCGAATTGAAAAACCCGCTCGAGGCGAGGCTTCGTTACCGGATGACGGCAGGTCCAGGTCTCCAGACCCCTGAGATACGGCTCCATGACGGCGCGCTCGGCAACGTCCAGGTCCGGCAGGTATTTGGCGAGGTACCTCGCGTTGATTTCCATGATGTCCATTTCCCTTCCCCTCTATCCGCCTTGATGGCGGTTATCCTGATATCGTTGCTTGGTTTCCGCCGGCGCAAATCGCCGGAAAGAATGTCATCGTGCTCCTTGCCGATCTGGGCTCTCGCTCGCTGGCCTGTGACGGAGCCCTTCGGTCGCCAGGTCGACGAGATCGTCGAGGGTGGCGGCTTCCGCGAGGACCGTCGGCTCATCGGCCTCATTGAGGTCGTGTAGCCAGCCCTGGCCGACGCGGAGCGACCAGATCAGCCAGTCGACGACGTGCAACACGTCGTCGCCGTGCCACCGCATCCACAAGCGTGCACGCTGCTCCCACTTCCTGCGGAGGACGGCATCCTCGCCACCGCCCATGTTCGGCCAGCCGTCTGTGCGGTACCAGGCTGGGTCGTCGCCGTCGTCCAGTGGATCGCGGATGAAATCGGCATCGGCCCGATCCTGCGCGGTCCACCACTCCATTAAGAGTCGACCGAGGCCGGGGTCGACCATGTGACGGATATCCCGCTCGATGTGCGCGGGAATGTCGATCTCGTGGATGAGCGCCTTCACAGCCTCTCTGAATTCCGGGTGTGACTGTACTGACTTGCTCATGCCGACATCCTCACGACGTTCGAGACCTCGCGCTGCACCGAGAACGGACGGCAACGCAGGTTCACCTCGTCCTGCACCTCGTTCCAGAGATAGGCAGCGTCCACCCATGCGTTGAAGATCGACAGGTTCGTTTTGCCAGCCAACCGGTCCTTTTCCCACGACGCTTCGAGGCGGCTGATCCTCGGCCACTGGATCGTCTCCGGAAGCGTGTCGATGTCGATGCCGCGATGCTCGCAGACCCTGACCAGCTCGCGCGCGACATCCCGGCAGTCCACGCCATCCCACAGGTCTTCGTTGACGACGTCAGCCAGGTGCCGGACGCGGAAGTCGTTCTCGGACTGGAGCGCGACGGCCAGAAGCTTCTCGGCGGCGGCGGCTTCGAGAGGCTGCACGGCGATGGTGAGCGGTGGCAGCACGTCGATCAGCGACGGGATTTCGGTGACTTCGATCGCGCGAGACAGCGCCTGCGGGCCGCGCGCCACGGTCATGTCGAGGCTCGTGTTGGCCCTGACACCGCCGACGGTGCCACGGATGATCCACCGCTGAACCGGTTCGCCATATCCGACGTCGATTTCCTTCGGCGCGGCGGAGAAGGTCAGAATGCGGATGCCCTCGCGCTCGAGGATCGACGTGATCCGACGGATGCCGCTGGCGAACTCGTTCGACAGATAGTGACGTACGGTCACTATGTCGGCATCCTGCGTCTCGCGGACCCGCTGGTCGAACAGCTCGCCGCCCTTCAGCAGAATCGGTGCAGGCCCCATACCTTCCGGCCAGTAGCGAAGCACGCCCTCGGCGAGGATACGGCCCGCCGCCATGTCGATGTCGAGATTGTGGTCTTTGACGGCCTTCTTCAGCTTCGTGCCGACGCTCTCGAATATTCCTGATGATCTTGCCCTTCCCATGTCGATCCCCTCATACGTTCTTGTTGACTGATGAAATCGTGGCAACCGGCGATGCAAGAGACAAAAGTAACGCCGTGATTTTCGGCCGATCCGATTCCGAAAAAGGGAGTAATGGGGGGAAATCGAGGCAACCGCCTCTCATAAAACCGTCTAGGATGCCCGTAGAACACCGAAAACGACTCTGGGTATACCAAGGGTCATGGCTTTTTCGACGGTATGCCTGTGTAGCGTCTGCGCTTGAAGAGGCGCTGCTGGAGGGCGGCATAGCACTTCTCGGGGTTCAGGCCGCGCACTTCCACCAGGTGAGCGAGGGCGGCGGCCAGTATGCGGTCGAACGCCTGCGTCTCAGCCTCCGAGACAGAACGGCCGTTCTTCGCCGCCCGGACATTCCGCTTGGTCGCCGCCTGGATCGCCGCCGAAAGCGCCTCGTCGACTATGTGCGGCTGCATGGGTCTTCCCTCCGCCCGCCGGTTCGCTCGCGTATTGCTCGACAGCTCCCGCCGTCTCGCCGTCGTCTTGTAAAACCCCTGTGCCATCGGCCATCCCCTGTAACGCCGTGAATAACCCGATGTAACGCCGTGACGATGCAAGTGACCAATGCCGATGGCCGAACCGGTCACGTCACGACACGGAGGAATGTGGACAATATGAGACGTAACGGATGCTTGCGTCTCATCTGCTAGACATATCGAGATCGGTAAAATCGACGGCAGCTTGCTATCAAGAATTCAACTCCTCCAGGTCATGTTGCCGGATACTACGATCAGGAGGTATCATGTCGTTCGGACAAATCGTCGGCTTGGCGATGCTCACCGCATTCTCCGCTGGTGCGGGCTACAGTTACATCGCCGACAGGCACGGCCTGCCGATGCCGGGTATGGCGATCTCGCAGGAAGCCGCCGACATGACGACCATCGAAACGGTCAGCCCCTCGGTGCAGTTCATCAAGACCTCGCCGTCAACGTCGAAGGTGCGGTCGGAAAGCTTCAAGCCTTACACGCTCTGCTCGGGTGCCGTTCGCACGCACTGCATCATCGATGGCGACACGCTCTGGCACAACGGCACTAAGATCAGGGTCGCCGATATCGATACGCCCGAGGTGGGGCAGCCGAAATGCTCTTCCGAGGCGGCGCTGGGTGCCAAAGCGACGAGACGGTTCCTTCAGCTCGTCAATCAGGGGCCGTTTGAACTCCAGGCGTGGCCCGAGCGTGACGAGGACAAATATGGCCGCAAGCTCCGGGTGCTGGTCCGTAACGGCAGGTCGCTCGGCAATATCCTCGTCTCGGAAGGACTGGCGCGCACCTGGAGCGGCCGTCGCCAGCCGTGGTGCTGATGGGACATGGAAGTCCCATTCTCAAATCAAGATGACGTATACCGTTGAAATCGGCTCGTTTCAGTAGATAAGCGGGATTTCGGCCCGCACTACTGAAACGCCAGCTTCATGAGCGCACGGCGCTGACGTTCTTCTGGAGAGAGCGGTGGGTACGAGAGATACTTCGGCTTCAGGGAGCGGCTCCGGCATGCGGTACGGATCGACATCGGTGCGCCTATCTGGGCGGCGAAGACCTCTGCCAGCATCGCCTCGATCCGATCGGCAGTTTCTCCGCCTTCCGCCAGGAGTATCATCGCGGCATCGGCAAGGGCGCGCGTTGTAGTGTCGGCGGTACGGATGACAGAGCCTTTTTCGGCTTCGCGTGCTTTGAGTCCAGCACGACGCTGTCTCTGGTGTTCGGTCTTCCTGGCCGTCCGCTGTTCTGGGGTTTCGCCTGTGCGGTCATGACGGACGGGCCGACCGCGCTTCTTCTTCGGACTCGCTTCGCCGATCATCTCTTCGAGCATCGCGCGCTCGACAGCTGACAGTTCCAGTTTCGTGAGTGGCGCTTCTGTCAGTGCCATGTGTTGTTCCTCTTCGCTGGCTCCGATAACCAAAGTGTGCTCATCGGCGCAACTCGATACAAGTCGAAATCTACATGTAGGCATAAATATTTTTATCTACATGTAGATTTTTGTTGGGAAATTTGTTGCCGGAATGCGGTCTACAATGTCGCTCAAGCCGACACCACCGATATCCTCGTCGAATTTTGCCTACATGTAGATTTCAATTCGAGATGGTCGTCGCGCCCCAGCAGGGCTCCGCCCCTGCGATCATTCCTGCTCACGAGATTCATTTCGAAACCGGGGTAGTCTCGAAGTCCGAACACGATAGATTCTGTTAGCCTCGGCTATCCGGGCGATAGTGTTCCTCCTCGATCCTACAAGAGGTTTCTGTTCCGGCAGTGGGTTGAAGGGGTGCTGGTGACAAACAAAAAGAGCGAAGCGGCACGTTAAATTCGAGAATCGATACTCTAGAAATCGGGAACCCGACTCTCAAGAACACGATTCCGCTTTCAGATTTAGCTATCGGTATTGTTTTCTATGTATCACCACTGGAATCTGCTGACATTCCGTTGAGCCTCAAGGGAAATGTTCTTGTTTTATTGTGCACGATTGTCCGAAAATGAGGGGTACGCTGTCCGTAGGCTCTGGCGACAGGAATCTAGGTGGCTTGGACGGTTCATCTATTGATTTCTACATATCACCACTGAATTTCGTTAACGTTCCGTAGAGCCTCTAGGCGTTCGATCCTGTTTTATTGTGCCCAAATGTTATAAATACCTTCAATCCGCGATGAATCCTATATCTTTATCGTGAGGAATTGTTTAATTGTTTTCCGTTTTCGTGAAATATTATTTACGTCACCACGATTAATAATAGTTACATGCGTCGCCGGCCGCCATAATAGATTTATCGCATTCGGAAACAGTACTTCCATGGCAATCCAGACTTCTCACTATCGGGCTGACGGGACCGAGGTATACATCACATCCCAGCTATCCGGTGATCATATCGTTCGCGGCAAGGACCGGCGCGGCATCCGTTCGGGAGACTGGGAAAAGGAGACGTCTCCTGCGAAACACTTCCTCGACAGCCCGCAGGCCGAGAAGGCGCGCATCCTGATTGAGACCGCCGCGGTGATCGGGGCGGACAACCTCACGGCTCAGGACATCGCCCTGCACGAATACCTGCTTGCCTGTGCGCGGCGGAAGGGGATCGAGAAAGCCAACCATAGCATTAGCATGAAGCGCCTTTCTGGATATCTCGGCGTTGATAACCTGGAACGCATCTGGGACAGCCTGGAGCGGCTGATGGCGACGAGGGTGCGCTATCACATCACCGACCCCGATACCTCGCGCCGGGTGTGCGTACCGTTGATACAGCAGGTTTCAATGTCGACGAACAGGCTTTCGGGCAAGACGCTCATCGACTACGCGATCCCGGGTGTCGTTCGCGACGCGATCCTTCAGAGCCGCTCATATACGTGGATCGACATCAACGTTTTCCCGCTCTTCAAATGCAAGTACTCGGGCCGTTTGTATCCGAAGCTGGCGCTTATGGCCGGATACGATCATCGCGTCAGGAAGCCGTGGACACCGACGGTCGCGGAGTTGGCTGAGTTCATCGGTTACGCCAAGCCTGGCGAGAAGGTTCACAACGGCTCCTTCATGCGCGTCATCGACAAGGCGCTTCGCGAGATTGCCGAACATGTCATCCGGTTCGAGGTTATCTGCATCAAGCCGAAGCGGTCATCTTCGGGAACCGGTAGGCCTGTCGAGGGGCGGTTCAAGCTCACGACGACCAGCACGACGAGATCGGTTTACTCATACAAGCCCGCCGTCCTCGGCCCGACGCAGATCGGTAGGATTGAGGATCGTCGGTATTCGATACTCCAGGAGTGCGAACATCCTCCGACAAAGTACTTCGCTCAGGCGCAGATCATGACCAGGATTCCCGCCGAGGAACTGTCTGATCGGTGGCGGCGCGATGTCACCAGAGGCCGCTTGGAACCCAACCGTCGGACGGGCGCGATGACTGGTGCCTTGCTGACCTCGGTTCTTGACGATGAAGGTCTCCGGAATGCCTTCCGTCTCTGGGTCGCCATGGCCGTCATGGTCTCCGACGAGGACATGGGTGATCTCCCGGAGGCACCGGCGGCGTCGACGGCGCCAAAGATGGCAAAGGGCGTGGTCGCGGACATCTGGATCGAAGAAGAGGTCTGGTATTCCGACGACGGATACACGGAAGATGACGAAAAAGAAGACCTCCGTTCCGGCGACGAGCAGGGCATCCTCGAATACGGGATCGTTCCGCCTCAGGCCATCGAAGCATGGGAAGATATCGATGACATGGACATTCCGTTCTGACGTCGATCGCACTCCGTTAACCGGAGCGCGAAAATCCCGGATGCCGCGTTGACGTCTTCGGTTATACGCGGCATGGTTGCGCCGAATTGGAGGCCCGAGAGATGACGCAGACCCTGCGAATAGCCTGACGACCAACTGCCTGCCGCACCGGCGGGCGCGTCGTCATTGTCTGTTTGCAGGAGTTAGCCATCATGGCCAGCAAGACCAAATTGTCGCTCGAGCGCGAAATCTGCCGTCTCCACGTCGCGAAGTTTTTCGCCGACCTCGGCCCCGACCCGAAGGGCGTTCACCTCGTACTCATTCCGATGAACGCCTCGATGTCGCAGTGGTATCGCGCCGCCGAGGAATACGTCCGCGAGGCTAAGAAGAGCGGCGCGGAGGATGCGAAGTCGACCAAGATGACAGGCACCGTAGATGACCTGGTCGTTGATGAGACGGAGTTCGACTTCACGGGAGAACCGGTGTCTTCGCCCTTCGCCGTCGAAGTCCATCTTCTTGCCGTTAACGGCCTCGATGACCGCCCTGAACCTGTGGCTTGCACGATCTTCCTCTCCGCCGCCGAGAACGAAAACCTCGACCACCCCTCGCTGCTGCTCGTGGACAGCCGCACGACGGTAGAGCTGGACATCGACCTGATCGTGCAGGCAGCGGCGACCTGTGGTCGTCCGATCACGCGCGTCGAGGCCTACCGTCTGTCGCGGATGCCGCACCGCCGACGGAGCGTCGCTTTCCGCTCGCCGCGCCCGATTAGCAAGAGCCACGCCCTCCATGTGCAAGCCGATAGGCTCGAACGCGCGAAAAAGGAAGCCGAGCGTCAGGAGCGTGAAGAGGCCGCAAAGGCAAAGCGCCGTCCGGCTGACGAGCGCGTCGTTCCCGACGACACGCCGTATCTCGAAGACATGCACGGCTACGGACCCGCTGCGGCTTGGGGCCTCGAACTGGCGCAGGACATGGAAGACTGGCGCCGCGGCACCATTCGCTGGAACGATGTCGATACCGGTATCCTGCTGTCGGGGCCTCCGGGTTGCGGCAAGACGACCTTCGCGAAGTCGCTGGCGCGCTCGTTGGACGCGCATCTCGTCTGCGGCAGCTATTCGGCATGGCTCGGGACGGGTGAAGGTCATCAGGGCAATCTTCTGTTGGCAATGCGGGCGGCGTTCGCGGAGGCCATGAAGCATGCGCCGAGCGTCCTTCTGATCGATGAAATCGACAACTTCGTTGCCCGTGGCTCAATCGGCAACGGACGCTCGGATGAGTGGAACCGCGGCGTGGTCAATGGCCTCTTGGAGTGCCTTGACGGCGCTGTCGAGCGCGAGGGCGTGGTCGTCGTAGGCGCGACCAACGATCCGTCGGGTATCGACATGGCGCTCCGCCGCCCGGGTCGTCTCGACCGCCACATCGAAATTCCGCTGCCCGATGCCACGGCGCGGGCCGCTATCCTGCGTCAGCACCTCGATGCGGACATCGACGTGGCCTGCCTCGACCGCGAGACGGAAGGCATGTCGGGTGCAGACCTCGAGCGCGTGGCTCGCGACGCACGCCGCCGCGCACGCCGTGAACGTGCCGATGTCGATATCCACCATGTCCGCGCCTCGCTGCCGGTCCGCCAGAGCCGTACGCCCGCTTATCGCCGTCATATCGCCGTCCACGAAATCGGACATGCGGTCGTCGCGGCTGTAACCGGCAGCCGTGTGCGCGACGTCTTCGTGGAACCCGATTTCATCGTGGACCAGCCGAGCAACATCGCTGGCGCGGCGGTAGTCAGCATGCGCGAGGGTATCCAGGACTATCAGTGGCACATGGACCGCGTCGCGCACTGCCTCGGCGGTCTGGCCGCCGAGAAAATGATCTATGGCAGCCACAGCGATGCCGTCTCCGTCGATCTGGTCAATGCCACGAATGCGGCGCGGAATGCGCTCGCGAGCTACGGCATGGGTGGCTCGCTGTATTCCCACGGTGTCGCGGGCATGACTGACCTCGCTCGAGCACAGGATTTCGATCCGAGCCTGCGCCACAGCATCGACGACATCCTGCACGACCAGGCAGCGCGTGCGCGCGCCATTCTCGAGGAACACCGCGAAGCGTTCACGGAACTCGTCGAGATGCTCCTGAAACACCATCGTATTGACGGTGCTGTGGTCCACGAGATCGTGAACCGCCCGCGCCGCCAGTTGGCCCTGGCGATCTAAGGAGGGTCAGATGTTCGTGAAAAAGTTCTACACGTCTGACACCCACTTCGGTCACGCTCTCATGCTCACCTCGGGAGGCCGTCCGTTCCGCTCCACCGACGAGATGGACCAGCACCTGATCGACCAGTGGAACGCCGCCGTCGGCGACAATGACATCGTGTATCACCTCGGGGACTTCTCGATGGGCCTCGGCAACGAAGATCGCGTTCGCGGGATTTTCCACAGGTTGCGCGGGCGAAAGTTCCTTGTCCTCGGAAACCACGACTACCGCAAGCCGAATGTCGTCCACCCGACGCTGGCGGGGCTGGAATGGGCCGCGCCGCCGACCCCGGCGCTGGAGACGACCGACGAGGGCCATCGCGTCTTTCTGAGCCACTACGCTCATCGTGTATGGCCGGGATCGCATAAAGGTTCGCTCCACTTTTTCGGTCATTCTCATGGTGAACTACCACCTCTAGGTCGCAGTCGCGATGTGGGCGTGGATTGCCGTGACGTGGCCTTCAAACCGAGGACATTCGCGGAGTTGACGAAAGGGATGATGAAATGACCGGCGAAGAACTGAACAATATCTACGGCAATATCATCATGCCGGATGCGACGGTCTCGGTGCCTGCTCAGTGGATGCCTGCCGTCCACGAGGCATTGCAGGCGCTGCATGACCTTCCGGGCAGCGTGCGCGCATTCCTCATCGTCACGGGTTTCGGCGAAGAAAACGGCTATCTGGTCGTCGAGATGGTCGCGTCGACGCAATACATTTCCGCCGACGGCATGGCCGCGATCGATGCCATCGTCGAAAAGGCGCAGGCCACCGTCCTTGCGCGGAGGCACTGATGCGCCTGGAATATGAACTCGAAATCCGAGACCTCGCGTGCAGCATTCTGCCTCAAGGCATCGGCATGGATATCGGCAACGGCTGGCTGGACATCGCGCGCGACGCTGTCATCGGTCTCGTCGTGGCCTCGCACGGTCGCGTGAAGGTGGAAAAGTTCGGCGAGAAGTGGGGCCTGCTTGACATCCGCCCTGGTGTTCGGGGTCTCGACGATGATGTCATTCACACCGTCTATGAGATCACAGGACAGGCCAGATCGAGGTCGGCGGATATCTGCGAGTTGTGTGGTCGGCCTGGCGAAATCCGCCGTGCAGGTTGGCACCGCGTCCGTTGTGACGACTGCGAGGCCGAGCATGTTCGCCGTCGGCAGTTCGAGACCGGAAATCACCAGGCTATCGACGAGGCCGTCGGGTACTACGTCCGCGTATGCCTGGAACACGGACGACTGTTTCCGGTCGCCAACATCGTCATGGAGGCGTGGCCCGACGACACCGACCGACGGTTCTTCCTCGACGAGGTCAACGATGTCGTCGGCTGGTGGCGCGCAGGCATGCAGCACCGCCATCTCGACGAAGACCTTCGCGAGGAATTCCGGCGTCTTCGTTTCCGATAGCGGTTGTTACTGAATCTAAGAAATAGGAACAACCGCTATGGAAAACTGGCTGACTAACCTACGCCGTCGATACCTGATTAATGAAGACGCCGAGTTTTCCGTTCGGCCCGGATGGCATGGCATCGTCGAACGATTTTATGACGAGGCAGCAGCGACCCTTGGCGATCCGGCTCGGATGTTCACGCTTCAGGTCAAGCAGAAACTCGGTCGTCTGGATATCCATGTCCGCGTTGCGGACGAGCATCGCACGATGATCAATTGGTACATCCGAGCCGCAGAGGAAGAGGCATCGCGGACGTGCGAACACTGCGGCTCGCCGCAAGAGTCGCAGACAGCACGACGGCACATCATCGAGTGCGACGACTGCCGCGAACTCGATCTCGCCCTCGACCAGCGCCGCCATCGGGCAACCGAGATTCAGGCCGCCGCGCGCAGGTACGTCCGCGACTGCGCGCATGCCGGAAAAGTCCTCGACATCCATGAGTGGGCCGAAAAGCGATGGCGGAAGGATAGTCCGCCGAAGCGGAAGGCGATGCTGGACGCGCTACGCGACGAAATCCGTCAGGGTGTCGCCGTCGTCGATGTCTGGCGACATTTCGAGGTTTCGGGGAGGATCGCCCGCGAACTCGTCGGTGCGCGGACATACGGCGATCTGTACCGAAGTCTTCAAATCAACGAGATGGAACCCGGGTGCAAGCCTGCGAAGGTCGCCCAACGGGTCGCCGACAGAACGATGGATCGAGCGCAGGTCGCCGAGATTTTCGGGATCGCGGACGACGAGGTCGATGCCTTCCTGTCGGCATGGTGCAACCTACAAAGGGACTGAACCCCCGCAAAGATGTTCGAAATGCCGTTGGTCTTGGTCCTGCAATTTCCGGCATCGCTATCATTTTGCCCCTCGATCGCTGAACCCAAAACTTCAATTAATGTAGCACAACATCAGGAGATTGTGGTTGCCGGCGGCGGCCACTTCGAGCGCCCGCTTGGCGCTTTCCTGGCCGCGGATATCGGCAAGGTCGGGCAGGTCCGCCGCCCCGGCGCGGATCGCGGGTGCCGGCCGCGACAGGACCTGCGTGCCCTTGAAATGATTGGCCAGCGCGATCAGGCTGCGCGGCGCCAGGATGTCGAGGCCGCTCCCGGCCCAGGCGGCTTCCGCGCCGTTTTCCGCCGGGCAGATCAGCCCCTTGCCGAGCGCATTGGCCCCCATGGCGGCGGGCAGCGCCCCGGCGACGGCGGCGATCGTGCCGTCGAGGTTGAGTTCACCGATGACGAGATAGTCCTCCAGCACATCGCCCGGCACGGCGCCGAGCGCCGTCATGAGGCCGAGCGCGATGGCGAGATCGTAGTGGCTGCCTTCCTTCGGCAGGTCCGCCGGGGCGAGGTTGACCGTCACGCGCTTGGGCGGCAGCGACAGGCCGGAGGCGTGCAGCGCCGCCTGCACCCGCTCGCGGCTTTCGGCCACCGCCTTGTCCGGCAGGCCGACGATCTGCATGCCCACCTTGCCGGGCGCCACCATGACCTGCACATCGACGGGCACGCCCTCGATGCCCTGGAATGCAATCGTCCCGACCCGCGCCACCATGCTTGCCCCCGCCCGTTCCCGCAGCGCCGCGCGTCATCCTGCGCAAGGCGACCGCGACACGTTTTCGCCGAAAATAGCCCCTTCAACCGCCCCTGGGTTGCAGCCGCAAATCTGGCACGGAATCCGGAATGAAACAAGAACAATTATAGAACTTGCGAGAGAATTTTCCGCGCACCGGTTGCATCCGGTTGCAATTGCGGAACGAAGGCGGCCCGTTCGCGAACGAACCGCCCCGGCAGGCGGCTCAGCGCTTGCTTTCGATGGCGTCCCAGAGCAGGGCGGAAATGTCGGCGCCGCCGAATTTCTGCACCTCACGGATGCCCGTCGGCGAGGTCACATTGATCTCGGTCATGTAATCGCCGATGACGTCGATGCCGACGAAGAGGAAGCCGCGCTCGCGCAGCGCCGGGCCGATGCGGGTGCAGATTTCCCTCTCGCGCGCCGTCAGTTCGGTCGGCTCCGGCCGGCCGCCGGCATGCATGTTGGAGCGGGCGTCGTGTTCGGCGGGCACCCGGTTGATGGCGCCGACCGGTTCGCCGTCGACCAAAAGGATGCGCTTGTCGCCCTGGCGCACGTCCGGCAGGTATTGCTGGGCGATGAAGGGCTCGCGGAACATCTGGCCGAACATTTCGAGGAGGGACGAGAGGTTGCGGTCATCCTTGGTGGAATGGAAGACGCCGGCGCCGCCATTGCCGTAGAGCGGCTTCAGGATCATGTCGCCCATCTCGTCGCGGAAGCGGCGGATTTCGGCGGGATCGCGCGTGATGAGGGTCGCCGGCATGAGGTCGGCGAATTCGGTGACGAAGATCTTCTCCGGCGAGTTGCGCACCCAGGCCGGATCGTTGACGACGAGTGTCTTCGGATGGATGCGCTCCAGGAGATGCGTCGAGGTGATGTAGGACATGTCGAAGGGCGGATCCTGGCGCAGCAGCACCACGTCCATCGTCGCAAGGTCGATGCGCTCGGGCGCGCCGAGCGTAAAATGATCTCCCTTGACGTCGCGCAGTTCCATCGGCTCGGCGGCGGCATAGACCTTGCCGTCGCGGAGGCTGAGGCGGTCGGGCGTGTAGTGGAACAGCCTGTAGCCGCGGTTCTGCGCCTCCAGGCTCATGGCGAAGGTGGAATCGCCGGCGATGTTGATGGTCGACACATGGTCCATCTGGACCGCGACGTTCTTGATCTTTGCCATGAAAAGTCCCCTCAGGAATGCCCGACACATTTAGGGTGCGGGCGGCGCGATGGCAACGGGCCTCGCACGGGGTCAGGCAAGGCCCAAGGTTCCAGGCCTCTTTCTCCACCCGCCTTCATGCGGATCACGATGCGGCCTCCAGGGCGGGAATGGACGCGGCGCGCGCTTCCGGCCGATCCTCGCCCGACCAGTCGATCCGCCGGCCACTGGCGCTGTCGAAGAAATGCAGCCGCGAAGGTGCGATCGAGAGCGATGCAGTTTCCGGCAGCGGGTTCTCCGGGGAGACCGCGGCGACGAGCGGCTGGCCGCCGACGAAGCCGTGCACGAGGCGCTGGGCGCCCAGTTCCTCGACATAGTCGAGCCGGAAGGGCAGGTCGCCATTCGAGCCCTCGTGGATGTGCAGGTCTTCGGCGCGCAGGCCGACGGTGACGGCGCCCTGCGTCGGCACCGTGGCGCCGAGATCGATGAGGGCGGGGCCGAGCGCGAGCTTGCCGCCGTGCAGTTCGCCGTTGACGAGGTTCATGGCGGGCGAGCCGATGAAGCTGGCGACGAAGGTGGTAGCCGGACGATGATAGACGTCGAGCGGGCGACCGACCTGCTCGATCCTGCCGCCGGAGAGCACGACGAGACGGTCGGCGAGCGTCATCGCTTCGAGCTGGTCGTGGGTGACATAGATCGAGGTCGTGCCGACGCGGCGCTGCAGGCGCTTGATCTCGCCGCGCATGGAGACGCGCAGTTTCGCATCGAGGTTGGAGAGCGGCTCGTCGAAGAGGAAGGCGGAGGGTTTGCGCACGATGGCGCGGCCCATGGCGACGCGCTGGCGCTGGCCACCGGAAAGCGCGCGGGGTTTGCGCTCCAGATAGGGCTGGAGTTCGAGCATGCGGGCGGCCTCCGCCACGCGGGCGTCGATCTCGGCCTTCGGCGTGCGGCGGTTCTTCAGGCCGTAGGCGAGGTTTTCGTAGACCGACATATGCGGGTAGAGCGCGTAGTTCTGAAAGACCATGGCGATGTCGCGGTCGGCCGGATCGACGTCGTTGACGACGCGCGGACCGATCGCCACCTCGCCCTTGCTGATCGTCTCCAGGCCGGCGACCATGCGCAAGAGCGTCGACTTCCCGCAGCCGGAGGGGCCGACGAGCACGATGAACTCGCCGTCGGCGATGTCTATCGAGACGGCGCTGACGGCGGTCACCCCGCCATTGTAGATCTTGGATACGTCCTTGATGCCGATCGCCGCCATGGGACGAACCTCCTATTTGTCGCTTTCCGTGAGACCCTTGATGAACCACCGCTGGAAGATCAGCACGATCATGACCGGCGGCAGCATGGCGAGGATCGCCAGCGCAAAGGCCTCGTTGTAATCGGGGATGTTGGAGCCGACCCAGACGAGCAGGATCTGCTTGATGCCGCGCACCAGCGTGAAGAAGCGCTCGTCGCTCGTCATCAGCGTCGGCCAGAGATACTGGTTCCAGCCATAGACGAACATGATGATGAAGATGGCGGCGATCATGGTGCGCGAGAGCGGCACCAGCACGTCGATAAAGAACTTGAACGGCCCCGCGCCGTCGATGCGGGCGGCCTCCAGCAGTTCCTCCGGCACGGACTTGAAGAACTGGCGGAAGAAGAAGGTCCCGGTGGCCGAGGCCAGCAGCGGCACGATGAGGCCGGTATAGCTGTTGGTGAGCGAGAGCCTGGTCATCACCTCGTAGGAGGGCACGATGCGCACTTCGAGCGGCAGCAGCAGCGTGGTGAAGATCATCCAGAAGAACAGCGTGCCCAGCTTGAAGCGGAAATAGACGATGGCGTAGGCGGCGAGCATCGACAGCACGATCTTGCCGGCGGCGAAACCGATGCCGAGGATCAGCGAGTTCCAGATCATGCGCGCGCCGGTGATCTTGCCGGTAAAGCCGCCTTCCCGCGTCAGCACGGTGTTGTAGGTCTCGGTGAAGTGGCCGCCCCAGGCAAGCGAGAGGCCGTTGCGGTGGATGTCGGCCGCCTCGTGGGTGGAGGTCATGAAGGCGACCACCACGGGGGCGACCATGACGAAGACGCCGAGCATGAGGACAAGATGATCGAAAAGACGGGTGCGGTTCATGGCGGGCGCCCTCTCAATTGTAATGGACGCGCCGCTCGATGAAGCGGAACTGGAAGATGGTGAGCACGAAGACGACGATCATCAGGATGACCGACTGGGCGGAGGAGCCGCCGAGGTCGTTGCCGCGGAAGCCGTCCATATAGACCTTGTAGACGAGCGTGATCGGGTTGTTGGCCGCCTTGTCCTTCACCATCACGTCGATGACGCCGAACGTGTCGAAGAGCGCATAGGTCATGTTGATGATGAGCAGGAAGAAGGCGGTGGGTGCCAGAAGGGGCAGCGTCATCGTCCAGAAGCGGCGCATGCCGGCGCGGCAATCGATGGCGGCGGCCTCGCGCACGGAGGCCGGAATGCTCTGCAGGCCCGAGAGGATGAAGATGAAATTGTAGGGGATCTGTTTCCACACCGACACGATGATCATAGCGATTGCCGTGTCGTTGTAGTTGAGGCCGACCTTCATGTCCCAGCCGAAGAGGGCGGCGAACTTCACCAGCGGGCCGATATGCTGGTCGAAGAACATCATGCCCATCAGGCCGGCGACCGGCGGTGCGATGGCATAGACCCAGATCAGCAGCGTCTTGTAGGCGGCGCCGCCCTTCAGCACCGCATCCGCCTTGACGGCGAGCAGCATGCCGATGCCGAGGGAGAGGAAGGTGACGAGCGCGGTGAAGACGACGGTGAAGCGGGCGATCGACCGGTACTGCAAGGAGCCGAGCGCATCCGAATAGTTCGAGAGGCCGACGAAGGTGGAACCGAAGCCGAAGGGGTCCTCAAGATAGAAGGACGACTGGATCGCCTGCACGGACGGCCAGTAGAAGAACACGACGATGATCGCCATCTGCGGCGCAAGGAAGAGATAGGGCAGATAGGGCGAGGAGAATTGCACGCGCTTCATGTCTTGGCCTTTGTAGGAGCGGGAGAAGCGGGCGAATGCCCCTCACCCCAACCCTCTCCCCGCAAGCGGGAGAGGGAGAGGAACCGTTGCGGTTCGTGTCCTTCTCCCTGCCTGCGGGGAGAAGGTGGCCGGCAGGCCGGATGAGGGGCCTGCCGAAGCCGGAGCCTATCAGCCGGCGGTCTTGGCGAAGCGGGCGAGCAAGTCGTTCGTTTCGGTCTCGATGGTCTTCAGGGCATCCTCGACGGAGGTCTCGCCGGCGAAGATGCGGCCGTATTCCCGCTCCATGATCTCGCGGATCTGCGGGTAGAAGCCGAGGCGGTAGCCCTTCGACCAGTCGCCCGAGGGCAGCATGAGCTGCTGGATGCCGACTTCGGCGACCGGGGTCTTTTCATAGTAGCCCTCGGACTTCGCCAGCTCGTAGGCCGCCTTGGTGATGGCGACGTAGCCGGTGGCCTGGTGGTAGAACTTCTGGATTTCCGGCGAGGTCAGGAACTGGAAGAAGTCGGCCGTGCACTTGTTTTCCGCATCCGGCTTACCGGACATGGCGAAGAGGGCCGCGCCGCCGATGAAGGTGTTGGTGCCGGCGCCCTCGACGCTCTGCCAGTAGGGCAGGAAGGTCGCGGTGAACGGCTTCTGCGCGGTCTTCGTCAGGCCGCCGAAGGAGCCCGAGGAGCCGATCCAGAAGGCGGCCTTGCCGTCCTCGAAGAGCTTCTGGTTGTCATTCCAGCCGGCGCCGAAATAGCCGAAATAACCCTCGTCGCCCCAGGCCTTCAGCTTGGTGAACATCATGACGAGGTTCGGGTCCGTCATGTTGATCTTCGTGTCGGTAACCGAATCGTAGCCGTTGTTGTTCGTCGCGAACTGGATGTTGTGGCGCGAGAAGAAGTTTTCGGTGAACTGCCAGGTCAGCTGCGACTGGACGAGCGGCAGGTAGCCGGCTTCCTTCAGCTTCGGCGCGGCCGCCTCGAACTCCTCCCAGGTCTTCGGCGCTTCCACGCCGGCCTTTTCGAGGGCCTCGGTGTTGACGTACATGATCGGGGCGGAGGAGTTGAACGGCATGCCGACGAACTTGCCGTCCGGCGCGGCGTAGAAATAGCGCACGCCCTCGATGAAGGCTTCGCGGTCGAACGTGTGGCCGGCGCCGGTGATCAGGTCTTCCGCCGGGATGACGGCGCCCGGCGCGTTGATGATCGTCGCCGCGCCGGCGTCGAAGACCTGCAGGATGTTCGGCTGCTCGCCCGAGCGGAAGGCGGCGATGCCGGAGGCGAGCGCCTCCTCGTAGGTGCCCTTGGAGACCGGCGTCAGGGCGCAGGCCGACTGGGCCTCGTTGAACTTCTTGGCGACTTCGTTGATGACCTCGCCGTTGCGGCCGGCCATGCCGTGCCACCAGGTGATGTTGGTGGCGGCCATCGAGGCCGAAGCGGAAAAGGCGAGTGCGAAACCTGCGAGGGAAAGCGGCTTGAACATGGGATGCTCCTCTTCACCGGATTTGGTGTGAGGGGTGCACTAAGGGGCCGGCATGACGGGCGCGTTACGGTTTCGTGTCAGTTGCGTTACATTTTCCTTTTGCTCAAAACGCATTCGGCAGATGCCGCGGAAGCCGCCAGGGACGAACGGCGACGATGTCATATCGAAGGGAAAGGCGTTCGCCGTCGGGCTGGCGCGAAAGCCAGATCTCGCTTGCCGCGCGGATGCGCCCTTGCGCGGTTCCGGTGACGGCGAAGACGGCGCTGTCGACGTCGCGGCGCGCCTTCACCTCGACAAAGACGACGAGGTCTCCGCGCCGCGCGATGATGTCGATCTCGCCGAGCTTCGTGCGGTAGCGGATGGCGCGGATGCGAAAGCCCTTGGCGGCAAGATAGAGCGCGGCGATATATTCGGAGAGGTGTCCGCGGCGGAAGGCCCTGAGCCGGCCGGGATCCGCCGCCCTATTTCCCATCGCCACCCTTCAGGTCGATGAGGCGCTGGTAGAGGTCGCGCCGCGGCAGGCCGGTCTGCCGCGCGGCCTCGGTCGCCGCCTTGCCGGCCGGCATGTCCCTGACGAGCGCGGTAAGCAGCCGGTCGACGTCTTCCGCCTCGGGCGCGGCCGCTTCGCCCGGCGGGCCGATGACGAAGACGATCTCGCCCTTGACGGTGTGGCCGTCGCCATAGTGCGCCGAAAGCTCGCCGAGCGTTCCGCGGCGGAACTCCTCGAAGGTCTTGGTCAGTTCGCGGCAGACGCAGGCCGGCCGCTCCTCCCCCAGCACCTCGGCCGCCGCCGCGACCGTCGCGGCGATGCGATGGGGCGATTCGAAGAACAGCAGCGTCGCCGGCACGCCCGCAAGCTCGGCCAGGCGATCGCGCCGCGCCTTGTCCTTGGAGGGCAGGAAGCCTGCGAAGAAAAAGGCCTCGTTCGGCAGGCCCGAGCCGACGAGCGCGGCAAGCGGGGCGGAGGCGCCCGGGATGGGCACGACGCGGTGGCCCGCCGCGATGGCGAGCAGCGCCAGCCGGTATCCGGGATCGGAGACGAGCGGCGTGCCGGCATCGGAGACGAGGGCGACGGATTTGCCGGCGTCCAGCGCGGCGATGAGGCGCGGGCCCGCCTCGTCCGCATTGTGCTCGTGATAGGCATAGGGCCGATTGACGATGCCGTAGCGGTCGAGCAGCACGCGGGTGACGCGCGTATCCTCGCAGGCGAGCACGTCGGCGCCGGCGAGCGTTTCGAGCGCCCGCAGCGTGATGTCGGAGAGATTGCCGATGGGCGTGGCGACGAGATAGAGCGCCGGCTCCAGCGGCCGGGTGGGGATCACGGCATCGTGCAGGCGGAACGTCCTGCCGCCATCGCCCGTGCCGCCTGCCGCTGTCTCGTCCCGCATCGCCATTCCCTTTCCGGCCGGATGAGCGGCCGCCGTTCGTCACCCCTTATGGGCGAGCGCCGATGCCCTCGCAAGGTCGGACGGTTGACTATCGTGTGTGCCGCGCCGTTAGCACTTGCAATCGGGCGGGAACTTCTGCCATTTTGCCCGTCCAATCTTTCCGGCCCTGCCGGGATTTCAAGGCAATGCCGCGCCGGCCTCCGGCGTGCTAGCGGTCGAAAGCGGTACAGTTCATGCGCATTACTCTCGAGCGGTCCAATCTTCTGAAGTCGCTGAACCACGTCCATCGCGTGGTCGAACGGCGCAACACGATCCCGATCCTCTCGAACGTGCTCTTGCGCGCGGACGGCGTGAGCCTCGACATGAAGGCGACCGACCTCGACCTCGAGATCACCGAGGCGACGCCCGCCCAGATCGAGCAGGCCGGCGCGACCACCGTTCCCGCGCACCTGCTCTACGACATCGTTCGCAAGCTCTCGGACGGTTCGGAAGTGCTGCTCGCCACCAGCGCCGACGGCGCCTCGATGACGGTCGCCTCGGGCCGCTCGAAATTCTCGCTGCAGTGCCTGCCGCAGTCCGATTTCCCGGACCTGACCACCGGCAGCTTCTCGCACACGTTCCGCCTCAAGGCGACGGACCTGAAAATGCTGATCGATCGCACCCAGTTCGCGATCTCGACGGAAGAGACCCGCTACTACCTCAACGGCATCTTCATCCACACGATCGAAAGCAACGGCCAGCTCAAGCTGCGCGCCGTCGCCACCGACGGGCACCGCCTTGCCCGCGCCGACGTGGAAGCCCCCTCGGGCTCGGAAGGCATGCCGGGCATCATCATTCCGCGCAAGACGGTCGGCGAATTGCAGAAGCTGGTCGACAATCCGGATCTCGTCGTTACCGTCGAGGTCTCGGATGCGAAGATCCGCTTCACCATCGGCTCGATCGTGCTGACCTCCAAGCTGATCGACGGCACCTTCCCGGACTACCAGCGCGTGATCCCGACCAACAACGACAAGGAACTGAAGATCGACTGCCAGTCCTTCGCCCAGGCCGTCGACCGCGTCTCCACCATCTCCTCCGAGCGCGGCCGCGCCGTGAAGCTGGCGCTCGGCGACGGCCAGCTCACGCTGACCGTCAACAACCCGGATTCGGGCAGCGCGACGGAAGAACTGCCGGTCGGCTACGACAACGATCCGCTGGAAATCGGCTTCAACGCGAAGTACCTGCTCGACATCACCTCGCAGCTTTCCGGCACGGAAGCCGTGTTCATGCTGGCCGATCCGGGCTCGCCCACGCTGGTGCGCGACCTTGCCGGCGACGACGCGCTCTACGTGCTGATGCCGATGCGCGTCTAGCCCCGGCGATACCGGAAAACGGTTCTGGAACCCGTCGGCCATCCGGCGGGTTCTTTTTTTAGAAGGCGCTTTCGTGAGCGGGGGAAACTTGCAGAGCGGGGCGCAATCAGACTTGTTTTTGACGCAAACCGCGTCACATATTTGCCGTGGCCGAATGAAACGGACGGGAATGCCACCCGCCGGCGGCCGGGAGCGTACCATGAAGGGGGACGGCATGACGTTGCGTGTGAAGGTCAAGGAACGGCTCGGCAAGAAATTCGACGACGAGATCCGCTTCTTCAAGGGCTGGATGAGCAATACGCGTGCTGTCGGCTCGATCATCCCCACCTCCTCGGTCGCCGCGCGCCGCATGGCGAGCGTCATCGAACCGGCCTCGGGCCTTCCCGTGCTCGAACTCGGGCCTGGCACCGGCGTGATCACCAAGGCGATCCTGGAGACCGGCCTTGCCCCGGAAAAGCTGACCTCGGTCGAATTCTCCACCGATTTCTATAACCATCTCGTCGCGCGCTTTTCCGGCGTCAACTTCATCAACGGCGATGCCTTCGACCTCGACACGACGCTCGGCGAGCTTCGCGGCGCGACGTTCGACAGCGTCATCTCCGCCGTGCCGCTGCTCAATTTCCCGATGCACAGGCGCGTGTCGCTGATCGAGGACCTGCTCTCGCGCATTCCCGCCGGCCGCCCGGTCGTGCAGATCTCCTATGGCCCGCTCTCCCCCGTCGTCGCCATGCCGGATCGCTACCAGATCACACATCTCGATTTCGTCGTGCGCAACATCCCGCCGGCGCAGCTGTGGACCTACCGCCGCACCCATTGAGGGGCGGCGATGTTCGCGCTCTACATCACCCATCCGCAGGTCGCCATCGACCCGGCCGTGCCGGTGCCCGACTGGGGCCTTTCCGAACGGGGCCGCGAGCGCGCCCGCTTTGCCGCCTCGACCGGCTGGGCACGGCAGGTCCGCCGGCTCGTGGCGAGCACCGAGCGCAAGGCTATCGAGACGGCGGAAATCCTTGCCGCCGGCCGCCTCGCCGTCGAGACCGACGACGCCATGGGCGAGAACGACCGTTCCGCCACCGGTTACCTGCCGCCCGCGGCCTTCGAGGCCGCCGCCGATGAATTTTTCGCCCGGCCGGAGCAGAGTTTTCGCGGCTGGGAGCGCGCGGCGGATGCGCAGGCGCGCATTCTCGCCGCCGTCGAGCGCGTGCTGACCGGGCATGACCCGGAGATCCCCATCGCCTTCATCGGTCACGGCGGCGTCGGCACGCTGCTGAAATGCCGCCTCAAGGGCACGCCCATCCGCCGGGACGGCGACCAGCCGGCGGGCGGGGGCAATCTTTTCGCATTCCGGCTTGCGGACCGGACCGTCACATGCGACTGGACGCCAATGGAATCTTGGAAAGGGTTTTGACCATGTCCGCGCGCGACCGCCTGATCGTTGGCCTCGATGTCCCGACCATCGCGGAGGCGGAGAAGGTGGTCCGGACGCTCGGCGACACCGCCCTCTTCTACAAGATCGGCTACCAGCTCGTCTTTGCCGGCGGGCTGGAATTCGCCCGCGATCTTGCCAGGGACGGCAAGAAGGTCTTCCTCGACATGAAGCTGCTCGACATCGACAACACGGTGGCCAAGGGCGTCGAGAACATCGTCAAGATGGGCATGTCCATGCTGACGCTGCATGCCTATCCGAAAGCCATGGCCGCCGCCGTCTCCGCCGCGAAAGGCTCCGACCTGTGCCTCCTCGGCGTCACGGTGCTGACCTCCATGGACGCCGGGGACGTCATCGACGCCGGCTATGAATACGATGCGCACACGCTGGTGCTGCGCCGCGCCGAGCAGGCCCGCATCGCCGGCATGGGCGGCGTCGTCTGCTCCGCGGAAGAGGCCAGGGCGGTGCGCAAGATCGTCGGCCCGGACATGGCGATCGTCACGCCTGGCATCCGCCCCGCCGGCGCCGATCTCGGCGACCAGAAGCGCGTCATGACGCCTTCCGACGCGCTGAGGGCCGGCTCCAGCCACCTCGTCGTCGCCCGCCCGATCGTCAAGGCGGACGATCCGCTCGCCGCGGCGAGCGCGATCCTCGCCGAAATGGACGGCGCGCTCGCAGCATAATAATCAAAAAGGGAGAGAGACATGCCCAAGGGTTACTGGATCGCACAGGTCGACGTGCGCGATACCGAGCGCTACAAGGACTACGTCGCCGCCGCCAAGCCGGCCTTCGAGAAATACGGCGCGAACTTCATCGCCCGCGGCGGCGCCTTCGAACGGCTGGAGGGCCGCGTGCGCGCCCGCAACGTCATCATCGAGTTCCCCTCGCTCCAGGCCGCTGTCGACTGTTACAACTCGCCGGAATATCAGATCGCCGCCGCCATTCGCCAGGAAGTGGCGGACGCGGAGATGGTGGTCGTCGAAGGGCTTTGAGCCGGCCATCCCGCACCCCGGAAAACCCGGTACAAGAGACGCTTCGCCGCGCTTCACCTTCCAAACGGTTTGGGCTATGTAGGCGCTACCGACCTACAATGTTCTGCAGGAGCAGCCTCATGACCTTGTCCAACCTTCCGCCGCTCGTCACCGTTTTCGGCGGCTCCGGCTTCGTCGGGCGTCATGTGGTGCGCGCGCTGGCGCGCCGCGGCTATCGCATCCGCGTCGCCGTCCGCCGCCCGGACCTTGCCGGCTTCCTCCAGCCGATCGGCGGCGTCGGCCAGATCTCCTTCGTCCAGGCGAACCTGCGCTACCGCCAGTCCGTCGACCGCGCCGTGGAAGGCGCCGACCACGTCATCAACTGCGTCGGCATCCTCTTCGAGAGCGGCCGCAACAACTTCGACGCCGTGCAGGATTTCGGCGCCCGCGCGGTGGCCGAGGCCGCACGCGCCGTCGGTGCGAAGCTCACCCACATCTCCGCCATCGGCGCGGATGAAAAATCCGGTTCCTCCTATGCCCGCAGCAAGGCCCGCGGCGAAGCGGCCGTGCTGCGCACGGTTCCCGACGCCGTCATCCTGCGCCCCTCCATCATCTTCGGCCCGGAGGACGGCTTCTTCAACAAGTTCGCCACCATGGCGCGCTATGCGCCGGCCCTGCCGCTGATCGGCGGCGGCCGCACGAAGTTCCAGCCGGTCTATGTCGCCGACGTCGCCGAAGCCGTCGCCCGCTCGGTGGACGGCACGATCGAGCGCGGCCGCGTCTACGAGCTCGGCGGCCCGGAAGTGCTGACCTTCCGTCAGTGTCTGGAACTGATGCTGCGCATCGTCGACCGCAAGAACCCGCTCGTCTCGCTGCCCTTCGGCATCGCCTCGCTGATGGGTTCCGTCGCCTCGCTGGTGCCCTTCATCACGCCGCCGCTGACGGCCGACCAGGTCACGCTGCTGCGGGCCGACAATGTCGTTTCGGACGCCGCCCGCGCCGAAGGCCGCACGCTCGAAGCCATCGGCATCGAGCCCATCCTCGCCGAGGCGATCCTGCCGAGCTACCTCGTGCGCTATCGCCAGCAGGGCCAATTCACGCGGATCGACAAGACAGCCTGAACCGAAAATCCCGCAACACAACCGGCCGCCGCGGGACAATCCCGCGGCGGCCGGTTCGTTTTTTTTAAAGCGCTTTGGGCAGGCTGTTGCACTTATGCAGCGGTTCAAAAAATCGCTGCAGCATTTACGCGCGATTCAGCATGTCGCGATATTGATTGTCTTCGGGCCAGCGAATAAACACCGCCCCCGTCGCGTCGTACTGATGACAGTTCTGCGGCGTATTTTCAGGACTTTGAGAGGCTTCCGGCGCAATGGGCAAGGCAATTGCAATCTTCTTCGGGTTTTCGGCACTGATCATCGTGGCCGGATCCTTTGCCGCGCCGTCGACGGTCTCCGCCGGCAAGCACGGCTGCTCGCCGGCCTACGGCGTCGATCCCTGCACGACCGCCTCGGTCAAGTAAGGGCCGGCCGGCCCGAGAGCCGGCCGAAAAACCTTCAACCGAAGATCAGAAGGCCGATCAGGCCCAGCGTTCCCACGACGATGCGCCAGATGGCGAACAGCGTGAAGCCGCGGCGCGACACGAAGTCGAGCAGCGAACGCACGACGAAGAGGCCCGCGACGAAGGCGGCGGCAAAGCCGATGCCGATCACCAGCAGATCATCGGACGAGAGCGCGTCGCGGTTCTTGTAGAGATCCAGCGCAAAGGCGCCGACCATGGTCGGCATGGCGAGGAAGAAGGAAAACTCCGCCGCCGAGCGCTTGTCCGTTCCCATCAACAGGGCGCCGGCGATCGTCGCGCCCGAACGCGAGGTTCCGGGGACCATCGCAAGGCACTGGCAGAGGCCGATCTTGAAGGCCAGCGACGGCGGGTATTGCATCGCGTCCGTATAGCGCGGCTGGAGCGGCAGGCGGTCGATCACATAGAGGATGACGCCGCCGACGATCAGCACGATGCAGATCAGCATCGGCGTTTCGAAGAGCACCGTCTTGATGAAATCGTGCGCCAGGGCGCCGATGACGGCAGCCGGCAGGAAGGCGATGAGCACACTGGCGACGAAGCGCCGCGCCTCGGGGCTCGACGGCAGCGCGAAGGCGATACGCAGGAGCTTGGCCGCGTAGACGGAGAGGATGGCGAGGATCGCCCCCAGCTGGATGAGCACGGCGAAGGTGTTGCCCGGCGACTTGAAGCCGAGGAAGTGCCCTGCAAGCAGGATATGGCCGGTGGAGGACACGGGGATGAATTCGGTCAGGCCCTCGATCAATCCGAGAATGAGGGCGCTGACAATGGACTGGTCTGCCATGGAGGTTCCTTGGGGAAAAGGGGAGGAAAGCCACGAAATGAAGCGGACATACGGCAAAAAGCCCGATTCGCTTGTGTTTGTACCACCAAATTTCTATAGGTTCGTCAAATCAGCCATGGTCAAATCAGCCCGCACGCGCGCTCGACCCGGCCGCAACCCCTTCCGCAAGACCAGCAAAGCAGCCTGATGCCCACACTCTATCATCACCCGATGTCCGCCGCCTCCCGCTTCGTCCGCCTCATCCTGACGGAGTACGGGTTCCAGACGGAGCTTGCCGAGGAACAACCCTGGGAGAACCGGCGCGATTTCCTCACGCTCAACCCGGCCGGAACGCTGCCCGTCTATGTCGACGACAGCATGCGGGCATTGTGCGGCGCTAGCATCATCTCCGAATATCTCGACGAGACGCATGGCGTTTTGAAGCGCGACCGCCGGCTGCTCGCCGAGGATCCGTTCCAGCGCGCGGAGATCCGCCGCCTGACGGAATGGTTCCTGCAGAAGATGGAGCAGGACGTGACGCGCCCGCTGGTGCGCGAGCGCATCTTCAAGCTGCAGATGACGCCGGACCAGGGCGGCGGCCCGCCGGACAGCAAGATCCTGCGCAATTCACGCGCCAATATCCGCCAGCACATGAAGTATCTCTCCTGGCTCGCCGGCTCGCGCACCTATCTCGCCGGCGATCGCCTCTCCTATGCCGACCTTGCCGCCGCGGCCTGTCTTTCCGTGCTCGACTATATGGGCGAGATCAACTGGGCGGACGCGCCGCAGGCCAAGGACTGGTATCAGCGGCTGAAATCCCGCCCCTCCTTCCGCCCGCTGCTGGCCGAGCGCGTGCGCGGCGTCACCCCGGTCTCGCATTACGCGGACCTTGATTTCTGAGGGCGGAACGATGTCGGGCGACGACAGGCTCCGGCGCCGCCTGACCGACTTCCTCAAGGCGGAAGCGGCGGACAAGGGGTTCGACCTCTGTCGCATCACCGGCCCCGATTCCATTCCAGAGGCGCCGCCGCGGCTCGCGGACTTCCTCGCCGCCGACTACCACGGCACCATGGACTGGATGGCCGAGACCGAGGCCCGCCGCGCCGATCCGCGCGTGCTGTGGAGCGAGGTGCGCTCCGTCGTGCTCTTCGCCATGAACTACGGGCCGGAGCACGATCCACGCGCCGTGCTTTCCATGCCGGACCGGGCGGCGATCTCCGTCTATGCGCAGAACCGCGACTATCACGACCTCATCAAGGGCAAGCTGAAGGAAGTGGCGACGCGCTTTGCCGCCCGCGGCGGGGCGGATGTGAAAGTCTTCGTCGATACGGCACCGGTGATGGAAAAGCCGCTCGCCGCCGCCGCCGGACTCGGCTGGCAGGGAAAGCACACCAACCTCGTCAGCCGCACGCACGGTTCCTGGCTCTTCCTCGGCAGCCTCTTCACCACCGCCGACCTCGTCCGTGACGATCAGGAGCGCGATCATTGCGGTTCCTGCCGCGCCTGCCTCGACGCCTGCCCGACCGACGCCTTTCCCGCCCCCTACAAGCTCGATGCGCGGCGCTGCATCTCCTATCTCACCATCGAGCACAAGGGACCGATCGACCCGGACATGCGGACAAAGATCGGCAACCGCATCTATGGCTGCGACGATTGCCTGGCCGCCTGCCCCTGGAACAAGTTCGCCGCCGCGGCCTCGCAGATAAAGCTCGTCGCCCGCGAGGAACTGAAGGCGCCGGCGATCGCCGATCTTCTGACTCTCGACGATGCCGGCTTCCGGGCGCATTTCTCCGGCTCGCCGGTCAAGCGCATCGGCCGCGACCGCTTCATCCGCAACGTGCTGATCGCCGCCGGCAATTCCGGCGACCGCAGCCTGATCGCCGAATGCGTCCGCCTTGCCGACGACGCCTCGCCCGTGGTGCGCGGCATGGTCGCATGGGCGCTTTCTCGGCTGATGACGGCTTCCGAATTCGGGGAATTTACGGCAGGAAGGACGGACGACGCGGACGCGGACGTGTGCGCGGAATATGAAAGAGCGAAGGCAGATTGTCGATGACGCACCTCCTGATCCTCGGCGCCGGCTTTTCCGGCAAGGCCATCGGCCAGGCCTTCACGGCGGCCGGCTTTTCCGTCTCCGGCACGACGCGCTCGGCGGAGAAGGCGGAAGGCCTTCGCGCCCTCGGCATCGCGCCGATCCTCTATGAGGGCGGCCCGGTCCCCGAGGCCCTTGTCGCCGACATGGCACGCGCCACCCATGTCGTGCAGTCCATCGCGCCGGGCAAGGACGGCGATCCGCTGTTTCGCGCCGGCATGCCCCCGATCTCCGCGCTGATGCCGAATCTCGCCTGGGCCGGCTACCTCTCGACCGTCGGCGTCTACGGCGACCACAAGGGCGACTGGGTAGACGAGGAGACGATGCTGAACCCGGTTTCCGCCCGCTCCATCGAGCGGGTCGAGGCGGAGAACCACTGGCTCGGTTTCGGCAAGACCGCGAGCCTGTCCGTCGCCGTGCTGCGCCTTGCCGGCATCTACGGTCCCGGCCGCAACGCATTGCGCAACATGGCAGAGGGCACCGCGCGCCGCCTCGTCAAGAAGGACCAGGTGTTCAACCGCATCCGCGTCGAGGATATCGGCCGCGCGGCCCTTTTCCTTGCCCAAAAATCCCTCGGCGGCGTCTGGAACATCACCGACGACGAGCCCGGCCCGCCGCAGGACGTGGTGGCCGAAGCCGCCCGGCTGATGGGCCTGCCGGTGCCGCCGGATGTTCCTTTCGAGACGGCGGAACTTTCTCCGATGGCACGGTCTTTCTACGGGGAGAACAAGCGCGTCTCGAACGCCAAGCTGCGTGCTGCCGGCTTCGAGTTCGGCTTCCCGGACTATCGCCAGTCGCTGGCCGAACTCCACACGTCCGGCCTCTGGCGGGGCTGAGGGGCAGAGCCGGCACGGCCGGCTTTTTGCGATTTTGCACAACCCTTGATTTATACGCCTTATTTTCGCCGCCGAATTCCTGCGTAGCAATCGCTAATATTGAAAGTTTTTTCCGAAAATTTGCGGGATTGCCGGATGGCTATTCCAACTTCCAAGTCGATCCGGTTTAGTGATTGATTCGCAAGATTCTTTTCCGTCCCACAGGCGAAGATCAAAAATCCATCGCCGGCGATGGACTGTATATCCTGTACCCCTCCCACAGCAATTGCGGCGGGTTGAGGCACGTTTTTGCCATTTTTGCTTCCTCATAGGGCGATCATCGCAGCGGAAATTCACAACTTTCCCGGAAGGTCATCCGATACATGATGCTCAAGCTCTCCAGCCTCGCGCTCGCCTCGCTCGTCACAGCCTCCTCCACCTTCGTTACATTCTCCGATGCTGAGGCCGCCGGTTGCGGTCGTGCCTCGTGGTATGCGCTGCATTCGCGCACCGCCTCGGGCGAGCGCATGAACCCGAACCTCCTGACGGCCGCCCACCGGAGCCTGCGCTTCGGCACCAAGGTGAAGGTCACCAACGCGAACAACGGCAAGAGCGTCGTGGTGCGCATCAACGATCGCGGCCCGTTCATCCGCGGCCGAGTGCTCGACCTCTCCAAGGCCGCCGCTTCCAACATCGGCATGATCCGCTCCGGCCACGCCAAGATCTGTTACGAAGTCATCGGCTGACGAGCGCTATTGTGCGGCTCCCGGCTTGCCCTTCGCGCATTCCGCCGCTACCACGACGCAAAACGGAGTAGACGGATGCGATTGGGTGGGCGGCTCGCGGGAGCCATCGAGGTTCTGACGGATATCGAGACGCGGCGGCGCCCCGTCGCCGATGCGCTGAAAGACTGGGGCCTCTCCCATCGGTTCGCCGGCTCCGGCGACCGCGCCGCGATCGGCAATATCGTCTATGACGCGCTGCGCATGAGACTGTCGCACGCCTACCTGATGGACGACGACAGCCCCGCCGCCCTCGGCCATGCCGTGCTCCTGCGCCAGTGGGGCCTCGCCCCCGAGGCGCTTGCCGCCGAGTTCGACGGCGACCGTTTTGCCCCGGAGCCCATTTCCGACGAAAAGCTTGCCGCCTTCCGCGCCCGCACTCTCGACGACGCCGCGCTGCATGTGCAGGGCGACATTCCCGAATGGATCCAGCCCGCCTTCGAGGCCAATTTCGGCGACGCCTGGCTGGCGGAAGCCAAGGCGCTCGCCGGCCGCCCGACGCTGGACCTGCGCGCCAACACGCTGAAGGCCGGCCGCGACAAGGTGCTGAAGGCGCTGGAGCGCAACGCCGCCGTCGCCTCGGCCATCGCCCGCGAGGGCATCCGCATTCCCGCCGGCGAAGGCCCCGCGCGCCTGCCGAACGTCACCGCCGACCTTGCCTTCCAGAAGGGCTGGTTCGAGGTGCAGGACGAAGGCTCGCAGATCGTCGCCGACCTCGTCGTGCCGCAGGAGGGCGAGCAGGTGCTCGATTTTTGCGCCGGCGGCGGCGGCAAGACGCTCGCCATGGCGGCCGCCATGCACAACAAGGGCCAGGTGCACGCCTACGACACCGACCGCAAGCGCCTCGCCCCGATCATCGAGCGGCTGAAGCGTGCCGGCACGCGCAATGTCCAGGTGCACGAGACCATGGCCAGCCTTGGGCCCCTGAAAGGACGGTTCGACCGCGTGCTGGTCGATGCCCCCTGCACGGGCACCGGCACCTGGCGCCGCCGGCCGGACACCAAATGGCGCCTCACCGAAAAGAACCTCGAGGAACGCCTCGCCCAGCAGCAGGAGGCGCTTGCCAATGCCAGCGCCTTCGTGCGGCCCGGCGGCTTCCTGCTCTATGTCACCTGTTCCATCCTGCCGCAGGAGAACGAGGAGCAGGTTTCCCGTTTCTGCGCGGCCAACCCGGATTTCGAGATCCTTCCCGCCACCGACACCTGGAAAAGGCTGTTCGGCGCGGACAAGCCACAGCCCAGGTCACGCGACGGCAGGACCGTCACCCTGACGCCGGCCTCGACCGACACGGACGGTTTCTTCTTCTGCGCTATGGGCCGCAGGGCCTGAGGCGGTTGACTCCCGTCAACCACTGAACCGGCTGGAACAGCTTGAAATCGTTCTAAACTATACACTTTGACACCAGTTTTTATTTGGTTCATGAGAGTAGTGCCTGAATAATCCCGGGCCGGGCGGCCTGCCGGGCTATCCGGGCGTCGGCTGCGGCGCCTGGTGTCGGGGGGACAAGACACACAGGACACCAGGAGACGTCATGACCACTTCCTTCCTTCGCGCGGCCGCCTTTGCGCTTGCTGCCGCGGCGTCAAGCCTTGCCATCGGCTCTGCCCATGCGGCCGCCGATCCGGCTGCGATCGTCAAGCATTATGCCGAAATCGCCCATGCCAAGTTCTCCGACTCGCTCGACGCCGCAAAGGCGCTCGATGCCGCGATCGATGCCCTCATCGCCAAGCCGAGCGACGAAACGCTGAAGGCGGCGCGCGAGGCTTGGCTGAAATCCCGCGTGCCCTACCAGCAGACCGAAGCCTACCGCTTCGGCAATCCGCTGGTCGACGACTGGGAAGGCAAGGTCAACGCCTGGCCGCTCGACGAGGGCCTGATCGACTATGTCGATGCCAGCTACGGCACGGAAAGCGACGAAAACGCGCTCTTCGTCGGCAATGTCATCGCCAATCCGAAGCTGGAGATCGGCGGCAAGACCATCGACGCCACCGCCATCACGCCGGAAGTACTGCAGGAACTGCACGAGGCGGGTGAAGTGGAAGCCAATGTCGCGACCGGTTACCACGCCATCGAATTCCTGCTGTGGGGCCAGGATCTCAACGGCACCGGAAAGGGCGCGGGCAACCGCCAGGCGAGCGACTACGACACGGCCAATTGCACCAACGGCAATTGCGACCGCCGCGCCGCCTACCTGAAGGCCGCCTCCTCGCTGCTCGTCACCGACCTGGAAGAGATGGTGAAGGCCTGGGCCGCCGACGGCGACGCCACCAAGAACGTGACGTCGGATCCGAAGGCCGGCATCACCGCCATGCTGACCGGCATGGGCTCGCTCTCCTACGGCGAACTCGCCGGCGAGCGCATGAAGCTCGGCCTGCTGCTGCACGATCCGGAAGAAGAGCACGATTGCTTCTCCGACAACACGCACAACTCGCACTACTACGACGTCGCCGGCATCCAGACCGTCTATACGGGCGAGTATACCCGTGCGGACGGCTCCAAGCTCACCGGCCCGTCGCTCTCCGAACTGGTCGCGGAAAAGGACGCCGCGCTCGATACGGAGATGAAGGGCAAGCTCGACGCCAGCCACGCCGCCTTCCAGGCGCTCAAGGACCGCGCGGACGGCGGCGAAGCCTATGACCAGATGATCGGCGAAGGCAACGACGAGGGCAACACGGTCGTCCAGGCCGCCGTCGACAGCCTGATCGACCAGACCAAGACGATCGAACGCGTCATCGGATCCCTGGACCTCGGCAAGATCGAGCTTGAAGGCTCCGACAGCCTGGATAATCCTAACGCTGTCTTCCAATGATAGAAGGCGGGCCGCCTCCCCCGGGTGGCGGCCCGATCCCATATGACAGAACGCCCTGCCCGTCGCCTGCTCGCGGTCTCTGCCGCGGTATCCGTCGCGGCGGGCGTTTTCGTTCTGGGAAACGCGCATTCCACCGACCGCGGGCGCGATGACCTCTCGGAGAAGGATCTGAGGCGCGTCGCCGTGGTGACGGCGCCGGCGACGGATTTCTCCAAGGCCGAGCAGTACGAGGCGATGTCCGGCGGGGCGGCGACCTCGCTCGCATCCGTCACCATCAACAGCTTCTCCCACTTCTCCGAGAATATCACCTTCGCGGAGGAGGAGACGTTCAAGCTCGGCAACGCTCTCTTCCAGAAGCTCTGGGTCTCCTCGCCCTCCTCCACGCAGGCCTCCGACGGGCTCGGCCCGCTCTACAATGCGCGCTCCTGCCAGACCTGCCACATCAAGGACGGCCGCGGCCATCCGCCGGAGGGCACCGCAGAAGCCACGTCGATGTTCCTGCGCCTCGCCCGCCCGGCAGGGACGCCGCAGGAAGAGGCGGCGCTCGAAAGCTTTCGCGAGATGAGCCTGCCGGACCCGATCTACGGCCGCCAGCTCCAGGACCTCGCCATACCCGGCCTCAAGGCCGAGGGCCGCATGGCGATCGACTATACCGAGACGCCGGTGACGCTGGCCGGCGGTGAGGTCGTCATGCTGCGCCGGCCGACCTATTCCGTCACCGGCCTCGCCTATGGCGACCTCGATGCGACGACGACGCTTTCCCCGCGCGTTACCCAGCCGATGCTCGGCCTCGGTCTCGCGCAGGCCATCCACGAGGCGGACATCCTCGCCCTTGCCGACCCCGACGATGCGGATGGCGACGGCATCAGCGGCAAGGCGGCCATCGCGCTCGATCCGGCGACGGGCAGGAAAGCGCTCGGCCGGTTCGGCTGGAAGGCGCAGTCGGCCACCGTGCGCCAGCAGAGCGCCGACGCCTTCGCCTTCGACATCGGCCTTTCGACGCCCGAGGTGCCGTTGCACCAGGGCGACTGCACGCCCGCGCAACAAGCCTGCCTGGAGCGACCGGACGGCGTACAGAAAAGGCTCGGCGATGCCGAGGCGCCGCCGCCGGTGATGGACCTCGTCACCTTCTACGCGGAGAACCTCGCCGTGCCGGCGCGGCGCAAGGCGAGTTTCGCCGAAACGCTGGAGGGCAAGCGCGTCTTCTACGAGACAGGCTGTATTTCCTGCCACCGGCCGAAATTCGTCACCCGGCGCGATGCCGGCAACAAGGCCCATGCCTTCCAGCTCATCTGGCCCTATTCCGATTTCCTGCTGCACGACATGGGCGAAGGCCTTGCCGACGGGCAGGCGGTCGGCGTGGCGACCGGCCGGGAATGGCGCACGCCGCCGCTCTGGGGCATCGGCCTTACAAAAACCGTCAACGGCCATACGTTCTTCCTGCACGACGGACGCGCCCGCAACCTCACCGAGGCCATTCTCTGGCACGGCGGGGAGGCCGAGGCGGCGCGCGACCGCTTCGCCGCGCTGGAAAAACACGACCGCGACGCCCTTCTGACTTTTTTGGAGAGCCTCTAGATGATCACCCGGCGCCCTTCCTTCCGTCGTTTCGCCACGTTTTTCGAAAGCATCGCTCTCGCTTTCCGGGAGGCTTACCCCCCTCTGCCCTGCCGGGCATCTCCCCCACAAGAGGGGAGATTGGATGGAGGATCGTTTCGCCCATCTTTGGCGTCGCGATTCGAGCAGGGGTCTTGCCGCCTGCCGATCTCCCCCCTTGTGGGGGAGATGCCCGGCAGGGCAGAGGGGGGGCAGCGGCGACCGCCGGCCCTGCTTTTCGCCGCCGCCCTGACACTTTCCGCCGCCGTCCCGGCACTGGCGCAGGAGGGCGGGACGCCCGTGCCGCCGGCGCTGACGGACGAAAGCGTGGTCGGCGTCATGACGCGCGCGGTCGACGACGTCATCCGCCCCGGCTACCGCAGCTTCCAGGCCTCCGCCGGCGCGCTCGCCGAAGCGACCGCCGCCTTCTGCAAGGCGCCGTCCGAAGCCGGCCGGAAGATCGTCGACGATGCCTTCCGGCAGGCGGTCACCGACTGGGGCCGCATCGAGATCGTGCGCATCGGCCCGGTCATCGACGACAACCGCTTCGAGCGCATCCTCTTCTATCCCGACCGCAAGAGCACCGGCCTGAAGCAGGTGCAGGCGCTGCTGCAGAAGGCGAACGAAGCCGATACGGACGCCGCGGCGATGACCGGCAAGAGCGTCGCGATCCAGGGCTTCGGCGCGCTGGAATTCGCGCTTTACGGCACCGGCGCGCAGAAGCTGGCGGACGCGCCGGACACATTCCGCTGCCGATATGCGACCGCCGTCGCCCGCCATATCGAGACGACGGCAAGCCAGCTCGTCACCGCCTGGGACACGCCCGACGGCGTGCAGCAGGACTGGAAGCATCCCGGCCCGAAAAACCCTGTCTTCCGCACCGGCAGGGAGGCTGTCACGGCCCTCCTCGGCATCCTCGTGCACGGGGCGGAGGCGGTGCGCGACCAGCGCATCGAGACCTTCTATCGCCACGGCGGCACGGCGCGGCCGAAATCGGCGGTGTTCTGGCGCTCCGGCAACACCTGGACCTCGATCGACGCCAATATCGAGGGCCTGCGCACGCTGTTCGACATGTCCGGCATGGCCAAGCTCATCGATCCGAACTACCGGTCCATCGCCGGCAATATCGACTTCGTGCTGAAATCGCTGCACCGCGTCGCACCGACCATCGATCCCGACATCGAGAAGGCCGTCTCGACGCCGCAGGAAGAGCAGAAGATCGCCTTCCTCCTCATCAACACGCGCGACCTCATCCTGCGCCTCGACACCGAATATGGCGGGGCGATCGGGCTCGGCGCTGGCTTCTCCTTCGCGGACGGCGACTGATGCGCGCCGGAAGCGCGCTTGTCGACCGCCGCGCCTTCCTGCGCATGGCGGGCGCCGCCTGGGTGGCGGCGCTCGGTCCCCGCGCATCCTTCGCCCTGTCGCGCACCGACGCCGTCTTCGCCTCCGGCTACAGGGAGCGCGACGGGAGCTTCGGCATCGCGGTGCTCTCGGAGGACGGCACGGTCATCGACCGGACGCCGCTGCCGGCCCGCAGCCACGGCATGGCCTTTTCGCCCGCGACCGGCCATCTCGTCGCCTTCGCACGACGCCCCGGCACCTTCGCGCTGGTCGTCGACCGGGGCGGCAGGGCCGCGCCGGTGACCATCGCGGCGGCCGAGGACCGGCATTTCTTCGGCCATGGCTGCTTCTCGCCGGACGGCAGGGTCCTCTATGCCAGCGAGAACGATTTCGACGCCGGCCGCGGCGTTATCGGCCTCTATGACGCAAGCGACGGCTATCGCCGCATCGGCGAATATTCGACCTACGGCATCGGCACGCACGACCTATCCGTCAGCGACGACGGCCGACTGCTGATCGCCGCCAACGGCGGCATCGAAACCCATCCGGATTTCGGCCGCACCAAGCTCAACCTCGACCATATGGAGCCTTCGCTCGCCCTGATCGACGCGGCCACCGGCACGCTCGTCGAGCGCCACGCCCTGCCGGAGACGCTGCGACGGCTTTCCACCCGCCACATCGACCTCGACGACAGGGGCCGCATCTGGTTCGCCTGCCAGTACGAGGGGCCGCGCAGCGACCTGCCGCCGCTCGTCGGCCATTTCGGCAAGGGCGAGGACCTGACCTTCCTCTCCCTGCCGGAGGAGACGACGATCGGCCTTGCCAACTATGTCGGCGCCATCGCCGTCAACCGGCGCGAGGGCCTTGTCGGCCTCACCTCGCCGAACGGCGGGCGTTTCGTCGTGCTCGAGGCGGAAAGCGGCCGCGTGCTGCGCGAGGAAACCCTTGCGGACGCCGCCGGCATCGCCGCGGCGCCGCAGGGTTTCGCAGTCTCCTCCTATGACGGCCGCTTCGCCGGGCGCCGGGAAGCCGTCGCCTGGGACCAGCATATAACCGGCCTGATACCGCGCGGCTAAAGCCCCCTGGACGGGCGCGCGCACCGCGCTACTTCCCGGGCATGAGAAACACGCCCCTCGTCTATCTTGCCTTCATCATCCTCGTTCTCGGCGGCGGCCTGCTGATCGGCGCCGGCAACATTCCCGATGAATGGTATCGCTCGCTCGCCAAGCCGGCCTTCAACCCGCCTGACTGGGTCTTCGCACCGGTCTGGAGCCTTCTCTACGCCATCATCGGCGTGGTCGGCGCGCGGACCTGGCTGGCGCTGCGCCGCTCCATGGCGATGCGCCTCTGGTTCGCCCAGATGATCTTCAACTTCGCCTGGTCGCCCGTCTTCTTCGGCCTGCACGATCCGGCGTCGGCGATGATCGTCATTCTCGGTCTCCTCGTCTGCGTGGCGGCCTTCATCGCCGTCTCCTGGCGGCAGGATCGCACGGCGGCGCTCCTCTTTGCGCCCTACCTCGCCTGGGTCGCCTTCGCCACGGCGCTGAACGCCGCAATCCTCCTCCTGAACTGAAAGGCGCTTGCGGCGCGGCATGGGGCGTGCAAACGTTCGGCCACCTTCGCTTATCCCGCCGGCGCGCCGGCAGACCCCGTGTGCATCATGACCGATTTTCCGCCGGCCGATTTCGCCGACCGCATCACCAGAAGCTTTGCCCGACAGGCGGCGATGCGGCTCATCGGCGCCGAACTGACCCGCATCGAGCACGGCACGGTGGAGATCGAGCTGCCCTTCGACGACAAGCTGACGCAGCAGCACGGCTTCCTCCATGCCGGCGTCATCTCCGCCGCACTCGACACGGCCTGTGGCTATGCCGCCTATTCGGTGATCGACGCTGATGCCGCGATCCTCACCATCGAGTTCAAGGTCAACCTCATGTCACCGGGGCGCGGCGAGCGCTTCCTGTTCCGCGGCGAGGTCACCAAGCCGGGCTCCAACATCATCGTCGCAGACGGGCGCGGCTATGCCATCTCCGACGGCCCGGCAAAACTCATCGCCTCGATGACGGGCACGATGATGGTGGTGCGCGGGCGCGAGGACATCGCCGGATGAGCATTTCCCTCAAGCCCGTCGGCCCGCACCGCATCCTCTACGTCATGGCCGTCGATGCCGAATACGGCCCGCACCTGAAAGCCCGCATCGCGCCCTTCATGACCGGGGTCGGCCCCGTCGAAGCGGCCGTGCAACTGACGCGCGCGCTCAGCCGTCTGGAAGCCAAGGGCGGCCTTCCCGATCTCGTCGTCTCGCTCGGTTCCGCCGGCTCGGCGACGCTGGAGCAGACCGGTGTCTACCAGGCGACCTCCCTCTCCTATCGCGACATGGACGCCTCGCCGCTGGGCTTTCCCCGCGGCGCGACGCCCTTCCTCGACCTGCCGGTGGAGGTGCCGCTTCCGGTCCGCATTCCCGGCATAGCCGCAGCGCGCCTTTCGACGGGTGGCGGCATCGTCTCCGGCGCCGCCTATGCGGGCATCGACGCGGACATGGTGGACATGGAGACCTTCGCGGAACTGCGCGCCTGCCAGGCCTTCGGCCTCACGCTCGTTGGCCTGCGCGGCATTTCCGACGGCAAGGCCGAACTCAGCCATATCGGCGACTGGACGGAGTACCTCCACGTCATCGACGAGAAGCTCGCCGAAGCCGTCGACCGGCTGGAGGCGGCCCTGGCCGAGGGAACCCTCATGCCGAGGGGCTGAAGATCCGGCATTTCCCCGTTGCGCGGGACGCGGATTTTCATTAAAGGCTCGCCATGACCCAGACAGCTCATCCCGACAGCGTTCTCATCATCGATTTCGGCAGCCAGGTGACCCAGCTCATCGGGCGGCGCGTGCGCGAAGCAGGCGTCTATTGCGAGATCATCCCCTTCCAATCGGCGGAAGAGGCCTTCCACCGCATGCGGCCGAAGGCGATCATCTTCTCCGGCGGCCCCGCATCGGTGCTCGACCAGGGCAGCCCGCGCGCGCCGCAGGTCGTCTTCGATTCCGGCCTGCCGATCCTCGGCATCTGCTACGGCCAGCAGACGCTCGCCACCCAGCTCGGCGGCACCGTCGAAGGCGGCCATGCCCGTGAGTTCGGCCGCGCCGACGTCGAGATCCTGAAAGCGAGCCCCCTCTTCGAAGGCTTCTGGGACGTGGGCAAAAAATATCCGGTCTGGATGAGCCACGGTGATCGCGTGACGGTCGCGCCCGAGGGCTTCGAAATCATCGGCACCTCCGAAAACGCGCCCTTCGCCATCTGCGTCAACGAGGCGAAGCGCTATTATACGACGATGTTCCATCCGGAAGTGGTGCACACGCCCGACGGGGCGAAGCTGCTCTCCAACTTCGTGCACAAGATCGCCGGCATCAAGGGCGACTGGTCGATGTCGGCCTATCGCGCCCGCGCCGTGGAAGCCATTCGCGAGCAGGTCGGCGACAAGCGCGTCATCTGCGCGCTGTCGGGCGGTGTAGACAGTTCCGTCGCGGCCCTCCTCATCCATGAGGCGGTCGGCGCGCAGCTCACCTGCATCCTCGTCGACCACGGCCTGATGCGCAAGAACGAGGCGGCCGACGTCGTCGCCATGTTCCGCGAGCACTACAACCTGCACCTCATCCATGTCGACGCGGTCGACCGGTTCGTCGGCGAGCTGGAAGGCGTTTCCGATCCGGAGACCAAGCGCAAGATCATCGGCCGCCTGTTCATCGAGGTGTTCGAGGACGAGGCCAGGAAGCTCGGCGGCGCGGAATTCCTCGCCCAGGGCACGCTCTATCCCGACGTCATCGAGAGCGTCTCCTTCACCGGCGGCCCCTCGGTCACCATCAAGTCGCACCACAATGTCGGCGGCCTGCCCGAGCGCATGAACATGAAGCTCGTCGAGCCGCTGCGCGAACTCTTCAAGGACGAGGTGCGCGTGCTCGGCCGCGAACTCGGCCTGCCGGACAGTTTCATCGGCCGTCATCCCTTCCCGGGACCGGGCCTTGCCATCCGCTGCCCGGGCGGCATCACCCGAGACAAGCTGGAGATCCTGCGCGAGGCCGACGCCATCTATCTCGACGAGATCCGCAAGGCCGGCCTCTACGACAAGATCTGGCAGGCCTTCGCCGTGCTGCTGCCGGTCCAGACCGTCGGCGTGATGGGCGACGGGCGCACCTACGAATTCGTCTGCGCGCTGCGCGCCGTCACCTCCGTCGACGGCATGACCGCCGATTTCTACCACTACGACATGAACTTCCTCGGCCGCGCCGCCACCCGCATCATCAACGAGGTGCGCGGCATCAACCGTGTGGTCTACGACGTCACGTCGAAGCCGCCGGGCACGATCGAGTGGGAGTGAAGGATCGCCGCCCGCGGCGCTGAGCCTGCGGCCTGCAGAACGAGATTGAGCACAGCCCCGACGCCCCGCGTCGGGGCTGTTGCCGTTTGACTTGCCGGCCGGCCGGCGCCAGCATGGTCCGACTTCCGTCCCTTTCCCCAAAAAAACCGGACGGCGATGTCACAAACGGCGATGTCCCCTCGTCATAGCGGCGTGTGAACGAAAAGGAGACTGGAATGTCACCCCGCATGACCGATTACTTCAAGCGCGCAGAGCCGGCCTTCAAGGCGATGTTTTCCCTGGAGGCGGCACTGAAGGCGAGCCCTCTCGATGCGCTGCTCGTGCACCTGGTGAAGGTGCGCGCCTCGCAGATCAACGGCTGCACCTACTGCATCCACATGCATGTGGGGGAGGCGCTGAAGGACGGCGAGGACCCGACGCGCCTCCACCTTCTTGCCGGATGGCGCGATTCGTCGCTCTATTCGCCGCGCGAGCGGGCAGCGCTCGCCTGGACCGAAGCGCTGACGCTGGTGGCTGAGACCCATGCGCCCGACGAGGACTGGGCCGCCGTCGAGGCCGCCTTCACGCCCGACGAGCAGGCCTGGCTGACGGTCGCCATCGGAGCGATCAACCTCTGGAACCGCGTGCAGGTGGGCCTTCGCGCCGAGCACCCGGCGACACGGCTCCATGCCGCCTGATCCGTCCACCGAGATCTTCGAGGCGCAGCGGCCCCGGCTGCTGCGCCTTGCCTACCGGATGCTCGGCGCGCATGCGGAGGCCGAGGACATCGTGCAGGAGGCCTGGCTGCGCTGGCATCGCAGCGACCGCGGCCGCGTGGCCGAGCCGGCCGCTTGGCTGACCCGCATCGTCTCGCGCCTCTGCCTCGACGCGATGAAATCCGCCCGCTTCCGCCGCGAGACCTATCCCGGCACCTGGCTGCCCGAGCCGCTGATCGAGCCGGCCGACGAGGAGATGCGCGCGGACAACATCACGCTGACGCTGATGGTGGCGCTGGAGCGCCTGTCGCCGCTGGAGCGGGCGGCGTTCCTCCTGCACGACGTCTTCAACCAGCCGGTGGACGAGGTGGCGGCGACGCTGCAGCGCAGCCCCGCGGCAACCCGGCAGCTTGCGGCACGGGCACGCGCGCATGTGCGGGTCGACCAGCCGCGTTACGAGATCGCGCGGGAGGACAGCCGGGCGATCGTGGAGGCCTTCTTCGAAGCCTGCCGCCTGGGGGATGCGACGGCGCTCGGCTCCATGCTGGCGGAGGACGCGACGCTCCGCTCGGACGGCGGCGGGAAGGTCATGGCCTTTCCCAATGCGATCCACGGGACGGATCGGCTGGTGCGCCTCTATCTCGGGCTTTCGCGCAAGCTCGGCGGACGCATGGAATTCCTCGGCCATCTCGTGATCGACGGCCTGCCGGGATTTCTCAGCCGGGTCGACGGCCACCTGCAGACCTCGGCGCTGGACATTTCCGGCGGGCGCATCACCGCGATCTACATCACGCGCAACCCGGAGAAGCTGGCCAGGCTGACCGGCGCCTGACGGCTCAGAACCCGAAGGACTGCTGCGCCGGCGCCGGCGGATCGAAGGAGACGCCTTCCAGCGCCAGCATCTTCAGCTTCGACGAGGCACCGCCCGGCGCGGAAAAGCCGCCGACCTTGCCGCCGGCGGCGAGCACGCGGTGGCAGGGGATGATGAGCGCCACTGGGTTCTTCGCCATTGCCTGGCCGATCTCGCGCGCGGCTTCCGGCCCGGCGCCGAGTTCGCGGGCAAGCGCCCCGTAGGTCGTCGTCTCGCCCCAATGCACCCGGCGGGCGGCATCGTAGATCGCCCGGAAGAAAGCGCTCTGGCCGGCAAGGTCGAGCGGCACGTCGGTGAAATCCGCTTCCTCGCCGGCAAAGTAGCGCTGCACGGCGGCCACCGCCGCGGTTATCGCCGATGGCGGCTCGGACGCTTCCGCCTCGGGCAGGTGGCGCAGCAGCAGGCGGCGCGTCGTGGCGGCATCCTCGCCCGGAAGCTGGAACCGCACGACGCCGGCCGCCGTCCAGGCGATGCCGCACGGCCCGCCCGCGGTGTCGAAGATCAGATAGTGGGCCTTGCCGGTCATGTCGGGGCTCCTGTTCCCGTTTCGTCACAAGATCGGGCTTCGCCCGGTCGCTTTCAACCCGTTTCTTGCCGGGACTTGTGCGGATCGCCGCCAATTCGCATAAACCGTCCCGAAAACGAACCGGCAAGGAGACGACGTGGAACATTCGCAGATCATCATCAGCGGCGATACGGCAGGCATCGAATGGCGCATCCCCGTGTTCCGCTTCAAGGGCGGCGACGCCGCCGCTCCCTCCGTCTATATCCAGGCCGCGCTGCACGCCAACGAACTGCCGGGCGTGGCGCTCCTGCATTTCCTCCTGGAACGGCTGGACAGGGCGGAGGCGGACGGCGCGATCCGCGGCGACATTACCGTCGTCCCGCAGGCCAATCCGATGGGCCTTGCACAATCGCATTTCGGCGAGATGGAGGGCCGGTTCGATCTCGGCACGCGCACCAATTTCAATCGCGACTTTCCGCTCGTGGCGCTCGGCGAGCGCGAGACGCTGCTGGAGGATATCGACCGCCGCAGCGCCGTCGACCGCCTGAAGCGCAGCCTGCTGCACGCCGCGCTCGGCGCCGATCTCGTGCTGGACCTGCACTGCGACGACGAATCCCTGCAATATGCCTATATCGACGCGGCCTTCTGGCCGGAGGCGGCCGATCTTGCGGCCGAACTCGACATGGCGGCGGTCTTCCTGTCCGACGGTGAAAGCTCCGCCTTCGAGGAGGCCGTCGGCCACGCCTTCAAGCGCCAGGGCGGGGAGAAGCTGGCGACGGTCCCCGGCCGCCTCTCGGTGACCGTCGAACTGCGCGGCAAGCGCGACGTCCGTCCCGACATGGCGAAGGCGGATGCGGCGGGCCTCTGGCGCTTCCTCGCCGGCCGCGGCGTCGTCGCCGACCCCGCCCATGCGGCAAAGACCTATGCCGGCCCCGCCGTGCCGCTCGACAATATCGAGATGGTGCGGGCGCCCGAGCCCGGCACCGTGCTGTTCCATCGCGATATCGGCGAGACGGTGAAGGCCGGCGATCTCCTCGCCACGCTGATCACCCGGCCCGGCGCGCCGGACGGCACGCTGGCGGTGACGGCCGCCCATGACGGGCTGATCGCCACCCGCGCCTCCGCCCGCCATGCCCGGCGCGGCGACGACCTGATGAAGATCGCCTGCCACGAGGCGACGCGCCGGAACCGCAAGCCCGGCACGCTGGAAGACTGAGGAACGCACCGGCGGAAAGAAACCTGCGCGGGGCGCCGCCCGCCCCTCGCAATCCCCGCGCCCGAAGCAATATATAGGTGCGAGACCGGCACGCGCACAGGCCACGCCGCCCTGGGATGATCCGCACGCATCATGTTTGAGACGTTCTCCGCCTATTGGCCGCATATCCTGGTCGCCCTGTCGATCCTTCTCGGCGTGCCGGCGGCCATCCATGCCACGATGACCAAGGAAGAGGTGCGCGCGGCGATCGGCTGGGTCGGCGTCATCATGCTCTCGCCGGTCGTCGGCCCGCTCATCTATGCCATCGGCGGGGTGAACCGCATCCGCCGCAAGACGCTGAACCTCAGCCGCGAAGGCCTGCTCGCCGCCGGCTGGCACCATATGGCGGAATACGACGTTTCGAACGAGCACATGCAGGCAGCCTATGGCGGGGCGCTCGCCGCCATGCAGCGCGTCGGCGACACGGTCGGGCGCTGCAAGCTGACCTCCGGCAACCGCATCGACCTGCTGTCCACCGGCGACGAGGCCTTTGCCGCCATGCTGGCCGCGATCGCGGCCGCCGAGCGCTCGATCCTGCTCGAAACCTATATCTTCGACCGCGACCCGGCCGGCGAGCGTTTCGTCGCGGCCCTGTCGGAGGCCGTGGCGCGCGGCGTGCAGGTGCGCGTGTTGATCGATGCGGTCGGCGCGCGCTACTCGATCCCCTCTATCGTCTCCGACCTGCAGCGGGCGAAGGTGCCGACGGACGTCTTCAACGGCAATATCGTCATGGGCCTGCGCCTGCCCTATGCGAACCTGCGCACCCACCGGAAGATCCTCATCGTCGACGGCAGCGTCGCCTTCACCGGCGGACTGAACATCCGCGCCGGCTTCTGCGCGGAATTCTCCGGCGAGGCGGCGGCGCTCGATACGCATTTCCGCCTGACCGGCCCGGTGGTCAGCGACCTCTTCCGCATCGCCTACGAGGACTGGCGCTTTTCCGGCGGCGACGAGCTTGCGGGCGAGGCCTGGCAGATCGCCCCGCCGCCCGACGCGCCGGAGACCGGCATGCTCGCCCGTGTCGTGCCGTCGGGCCCGGACAAGAGCCTGGAGGCCAATCACCGCATGCTGATGGGCGCGGTGTCGGTCGCCCGGCGACACATCCGCATCGTGTCGCCCTATTTCCTGCCGGACCGCGAGCTGATCAGCGCGATCCTCACGGCGGCGCGGCGCGGGGTGGAGATCGACATCATCGTGCCGTCGGCCAACAACCTGAAGCTGGTCGACCTCGCCATGACGGCGCAATTCGACCAGATCCTGAAACACGGCTGCCGCATCTGGCGCGCCTCCGGCGCCTTCAACCATTCCAAGCTCACGGTCATCGACGGCGCCTGGTCCTATATCGGCTCGTCGAACATCGACCCGCGCTCGCTGCGGCTGAATTTCGAGGTGGATATCGAGGTGGTCGACGCCGGCTTCGCCGACCTCATCGGCCGGCGCATCGCCGCCGCACTCTCCAGCGCCGAGGAGGTCAAGCTCGACGATCTGAGGGCCCGCCCCTTCGCCCAGCGCCTCGTCGAGCGCATCACATGGCTCGGCTCACCCTATCTGTAGGCCGGAAGGCGCGCTCCCAGACGACCTTGAGGTCGATATGCGCCTTGATCGGCAGGTGATCGGACGCGACGCGGGCAAGCGGCGTGTCGTGCACCTCGACGGAGGTGACGAGATCGTGCGGATGGCCGAGCGCGCGGTCGAGCGCCAGGACCGGAAAGCGTGAGGGAAAGGTCGGCACGGCGCCGGAGGCGGGATCGAAGGTCGGCTGGAGGCGCGACAGCGAGGAACGGCGGCCGACGCGCCATTCGTTGAGATCGCCGACGAGCAGGGTCGGCATCTCCTCTTCCTCCGCCACAGAGGCGAGGATCGCCATGGCCTGCTGCTCGCGCGAGCGCTTCAGGAGGCCGAAATGGGCCGCGACCAGCCGCAGCTTGCCGACCGGCAGGTCGAGCGTCGCGACCAGCGCGCCGCGCGGCTCGACGCCCGGCAGCTTCAACTGGCGCACCCCGCCGACGGCGCCCTTGCGGATCAGGATCATGTTGCCGTGCCAGCCGTGGCCGGTCGAGGACAGCGCGGTGATCGGCACCGGCAGGAGACCGCAGTCCCGTTCCAGGATCGCAAGGTCAAGCAGGCCGGACCGCTCGCCGAAGCGCTTGTCCGCCTCCTGGATGGCGATGATGTCCGCGTCGATCTCGGCGATCACGCGCGCCGTGCGCTCCGGATCGAAGCGCCGGTCGACGCCCACGCATTTGTGCACGTTGTAGGACGCGATCACGGTATCGCCGGGGCGATTGTTTTCCGGCGGCCGATGGCCGCGGCGGTTGCGGATGGCGGCCAGCAATGCGGCCGGCATCATCTTGTCGTTCGGCTTCCTGTCCACGTGTCCTTCCTTGCGGCCCCTCCATCATATGGGCGCTTTGCCTCGATCGGCAACCTTTCACCGCCAGGAAGGTTCCGCGAAATGGCTGGAGTTTGCCAGGGGAAAGTGGGAACCCGTTTTCCCGAAGAGACAAACGAAAACAAAGAAACCTGGAATCTGTCAGGTTCAGAACAAGCCTGACGGAGCCTAGGGAAGCGCGCTCACCTGCATTTTCGGGCTGTCGAGCAGGATGGTCGAGCGCAGCGTCTTGATCTCGCCGATCCGCTCGAACTCGCTCCACAGCAGCCGGCGATAATCGGCGACGTCCTTCACGGCGATCTTCAGGAGGAAATCGAAATCGCCGGCGACCGTATGGCATTCCACCACCTCCGGCATGCGCCGCACGAGATCGATGAAGCGCTCGCCGACGCGCGGGGCCGTGCGCTCCAGCGTCACTTCCAGGAAGGCCTGGAAACCGATGCCCGCCGCACGCGGATCGACGATCACCGTATGACGGATGACGCCGCTCGCCTCCAGTCGCGCCAGCCGGCGCGACAAGGGCGCCGGCGAGAGGCCGACCTTCTCGGCAAGCCGGTTGTTGGAGAGCCCGGCATCCTCGACGAGCAGGCGGATGATGCGCCGATCCGTCTGGTCCAGCGCCACCTCGTCGCCCGGCTTCCTGTCCATATCCCGCTCCACGCAAAAATCTGCATCAATCTAGCAGCGGCAAGCAAGAAAACAAAAGCATCTTGCGCTTTTGCCGCAATATCATGGTCGATTTTGCGACGGCGTTGGCCTACACCGCTTGAGAGACACACCGCACAAGGAACCCGGCCATGTTCGACGCCCTCACCCGCCAGCCCGACGACCCGCTGCTTGCCCTGATCGGCCTTTTCCGGGCGGACGAGCGCGCCGGCAAGGTGGACCTCGGCGTCGGCGTCTATCGCGACGAGACGGGCGCGACGCCGATCTTCCGTGCGGTCAAGGCGGCCGAACGGCGCCTCGTCGAGACGCAGCCGACCAAGGCCTATGTCGGCCCGGAAGGCGATGCGGTCTTCCTGGAGCGCCTCTGGGCGCTGACGACGGGGGACGCCGGCCGCGGCCGCGCCACGGCCGCGCTGCAGACGCCGGGCGGCTCCGGCGCGCTGCGCCTTGCCGCCGACCTGATGGCGCGCATGGGCGTCAAGGGCATCTGGCTCGGCCTGCCGAGCTGGCCGAACCATGCCAGCATCTTCAAGGCGGCGGGCCTGGAGGTCGTCACCTATCCTTTCTTCGACGCGCCTTCGCAGACCGTGCTCTTCGAACAGATGATGGAGGCGCTTTCCGGCGCCGCGCCGGGCGATGCCGTGCTGCTGCATGCCAGTTGCCACAACCCGACGGGCGCCGGCCTTTCCGCGGAGCAGTGGCGCGCCGTCTCCGATCTCGTCGCCGCCCGCGGCCTGCTGCCGCTCGTCGACATCGCCTATCAGGGCTATGGCCGCGGCCTAGACGAGGATGCCGCCGGGCTGCGCACGCTGCTTGCCACTGCCCCGGAAGCGCTGGTCGCCGTCTCCTGCTCAAAATCCTTCGGCCTCTACCGCGAGCGCACCGGGGCGATCTATGCGGCCTGCGACAGCGCCGGGACGGCGCTGTCCGTGCGCAGCAACCTCGCCGCCCTCGCCCGCACCAGCTATTCCATGCCGCCGGACCACGGCGCGGCCATCGTCGCGACGATCCTCGGCGACGAGGCCCTGAAGGCCGACTGGATGGCGGAGATCGAGACCATGCGGCTGCGCATCGCTTCCATCCGCGAGCGCCTCGCCGCCGGCCTTTCCGGCCGCTGGCAGGTGCTGACGGCCATCCGCGAGCAGGAGGGCATGTTCTCCCTGCTGCCGCTGGAGGAGGCGGACGTGCTGAAGCTGCGCGCCGAACACGCGATCTACATGCCGACCTCCGGCCGCATCAACATCGCCGGCCTCAAGTCGGCCGAGGTCGATGCGGTCATCGAGAAGTTCCTGAGCCTCTGAGGACACGATGTCTGTCGAAACAGCAAGCCGGCCCGAGCGCCATTCCGCCTACGAGGATGCCATCGCCATCGTCGTCGGCACGATGTTCATGGCATTCGGCGTGGTGATCTACACCAAGGCCGTGCTGCTCGCCGGCAGCACGGCTGGCCTTGCCCTGCTCCTGCAATATGCCAGCGGCATCGGCTTCTGGTGGCTGTTCTTCGCAATCAACCTGCCCTTCTACGTCCTCGCGGTCAGAAAGCTCGGCTGGGCTTTCACGCTGCGCACCTTCGCGGCCGTCACACTCGTCTCGATCTTTACCCGGCTAACCTCGGATCTCGTCTCCTTCTCCCATCTCGACCCGCTCTATGCGGCCGTCATGGGCGGCGCGCTGGCCGGCACGGGCCTGCTCATCCTTTTCCGCCACCGCACCGGGCTCGGCGGCATCAACGTGCTGGCGATTTACCTGCAGGACCGTTTCGGCATCCGGGCCGGCTATTTCCAGCTCGCCGTGGACCTTACCATCCTTACCGCCGCCGCCTTCGTCATCCCGCCCGATCGCCTCGCACTCTCCGTGCTCGGCGCCGTCGTCGTCAACATGACGCTCGCCATCAACCATCGCCCGGGCCGCTATCTCGGCGTGACGTGACGCCGGCAACACTCTAAGACACGGTGCACAAGGCAAATCGAGGAGAGACGCGTGACCGTCACGATCTACGGCATCAAGAACTGCGACACGATGAAGAAGGCCCGGACCTGGCTCGACGCAAAGGGCGTCGCCTACCGTTTCCACGACTACAAGGCCGAAGGCATCGATGCGGCAAGCCTGACGCGCTTCGTCGACGCGCTGGGCTGGGAGACGGTGCTGAACCGCGCCGGCACCACCTTCCGCGCCCTGCCGGATGCCGACAAGCAGGATCTCGATGCGAAAAAGGCGATCGCGCTGATGCTCGCCCAGCCCTCGATGATCAAGCGCCCGGTCCTCGACCGCGACGGCGCCCTGACGGCCGGCTTCAAGCCGGAGATCTACGAGACCTTGTTCTAAAATCTACGGCCAGGCGGCATAGGAGGTTTCCGCGCGCACCTGCCGGTTGGCGAGCCCCGCCCGCCGGGCGCGCGGCGAGACGCCGGCCAGCCGCTTGAAGAACCGGCTGAAATAGGCCGCATCGCGAAAGCCGAGCGCTTCGGCGACCTCGGCGATCTGCAGGCTCGACCCGTCGAGCAGCATTTCCGCCTCCATCATCAGCCGGGCATGGATCAGCTCCATCGGCGAGCGCCCGGTGGCGCGCCGTACCGCCGTGTTCAGCCGGTCCGGCGTCACGCCCAGGACCGCGGCATAGTGGGCGAGCGGCCATTGCTCGCGCATGTGCAACTCCACGAGATGCAGGAAGCTGCGCACGGTGGCGCGCGGCGAGGGTTTCGGCTTCTCCGTCGCCGGATTGGCGCGGCGCCAGATGGCGATCAGCAGGAGGGCGAGGTGATGGCGCACCACCTCCTGCATGCCCGCCGCGTTCTCGCGCAGTTCCGCCTCGATCGTCTCCACCGTCTGGAGCATCTTCCTGGCATCCGCCAGCGCCAGCTTGGCGCCGAGGATGGGCCGGGCGATGGCGTCGCGCACCTCCGCGAAGATCGCGCCCGTCGGCATGGCGGGGCCGAGCGCCAGTTCCGGGATCGCCAGCGCCGCCCCCTCCGCGCCGGCATCGAAGAGCACCGTGCCGCGCTCGCCGGCCGGCGCCCAGACGATGGAGGGGCCGGAAAGCCCGAGGTCCGCCGGGCCGAGCGACACCCGCCCGCTGCCGGACAGGAGCAGGAAGACGCGGTTGCGCCCGCCGCGGAAGGTCCAGCCGGACTGCGACAGCGCCCCGCGGAAGAGCCGCGCCTCCGTCGGCAGAGGCGGAGCAGTGCCGGCGGCGCGATGCGGCGGCGCAAGAGCATCCCGGAAGGGCATGGCGATGGTCTCCTTACCGTGAAAAATACAAGTATCTCTTGTAAAAGTCTATTCCGCCCTGCCCCGCCTGCGGCTACCCTTTCATCCGTCAAGAAGCGACAGCAGGCCCGGAGGAGAATGCGGCCGCTGCCCGCCTGGACGCGACGCCTGCCGAAGAGCAGGCCTTTTGGGAGGAATTGACGATGAAATCTCTGCAACGCAGGCACGTCCTGCGCATGATGGCGGCCGCCTCCGCCCTGCTGGCGACGGGCATCGCACCAGGGGCGCTTGCGCAGGACCGCACCTCGGTGAAGATCGGCTATGCCATTTCCAAGACCGGGCCCAATGCCGGCGGCGCCGGCATCACGACGCTGCCGAACTATCAGCTCTGGGTGAAGGACGTGAACGATGCCGGGGGGCTGGAACTGCCCGACGGCACGAAGCTGCCGATCGAGGTGATCGAATACGACGACCGCTCCACCTCGGAGGAACTGGTGCGCGCCGTCGAGCGCCTGGCGACGCAGGACGAGGTCGACTTCATCCTCGCGCCCTGGGGCACAGGCTTCAACCTTGCCGCAGCCCCGCTCTTCGACCGTTACGGCTATCCGCAGCTCGCCGTCTCCTCCGTCACCGACAAGGCGCCGGATTTCGTCAAGCGCTGGAAGAAGAGCTTCTGGATGCTCGGCGGCGGCCATGACTATGCGGGCGCGCTCGCCGGCATCATCAAAAAGGCGGCGGCCGACGGCACGCTCAACACCAAGGTCGCCATGGTCTCGGTCGCCGACGGTTTCGGCATCGACCTCGTGACGGCCGCGCGGCCCGCCTTCGCGGAGGCCGGCATCGAGATCGTCTACGACAAGACCTATCCGGTCGGCACGTCGGACTTCACGCCGATGATCAACGAGGCGAAGGCGAGCGGCGCCGACAGCTTCGTCGCCTTCTCCTATCCGCCGGATACCTTCGCGCTGACCCAGCAGTCGCAGGTCGCCGATTTCAATCCGAAACTGCTCTATCTCGGCGTCGGAACGGGCTTTCCGGTCTACGGCAAGAACAATGGCGACAATGCCACCGGCATCATGAGCCTCGGCGGCATCGACCCGGCGAACGAGGCAAACGCCGCCTATCGCAAGCGCCACGAGGAAGTGACCGGCCAGGGGCCTGACTACTGGGGCAGCGTCATCACCTATGCCTCGCTGCAGATGCTGCAGGAGGCGATCAAGCGCAAGGGCCTCGACCGCGAGGCCGTCTCGGCGGAACTGTCGACCGGCACGTTCCAGACCGTGCTCGGCGAGACGAAGATGGAGGACAACCAGCTTCGCACGCTCTGGTGGACCGGCCAGTGGCAGAACGGTGAGTTCGTCGGCATCGCCCCCGCCGACCATGCCGGCGCCAGCCAGCCCATCCTGCCGCGGCAGGCGTGGAAGAAGTAGCCCAAACCTCCGAGGGGATCGAAGGGCGCTTTGGCGGACCGGCCCTTTCCCTCCCTCATGACCGGAACGGGCACGACTGCCCCTCACCCCGGCCCTCTCCCCGCAAGCGGGGAGAGGGGGATGGCAACGGCGCAGCCAGGTTTCCTTCTCCCCGTTCACGGGGAGAAGGTGGCCGGCACGCCGGATGAGGGGCATTCTGTCATCGACTGAAAACGGCGCGGTGCATGCCAGCGGCCGGCAAATGTAAGGAGCGGCCATGCTCGTCACGGCCTTGTTGTCCGGGCTCGTGCTCGGCGGAACCTATGCGCTGGTCGCGATGGGGCTGACGCTCCAGTACGGCATCGCGCGCATTATGAATCTTGCCTATGGCGAGACGATCATCGCGGCCGCCTTCCTCGCCTATGTGCTGTTCAACGGCCTCGGCATCAATCCGATGCTCGGCCTTCTTGCCGCCGTGCCGCTCGGCTTCCTCTTCGGCTATCTCGTCTACGGCCTGATGATGCGCCCGCTGGTGCGCCGCGCGAAGAGCCGGGAGACGCTGGAGATCGATTCCATCCTTGCCACCTTCGGCCTGCTCTTCGTCATCCAGGGCGTCATGCTCGTGCTCTTCGGCAGCAACTATACGAGCTACAGCTATCTCAATATCGGCGTCAGCGTGTTCGGCACCACGATCGCGGCCAACCGCCTCATCGCCTTCGCGCTCGCCATCGTCCTCGGCGGCGGGTTGTATCTGCTCCTCACCCGCACCCTCTGGGGCACGGCACTGCGCGCCGTCGCCGTCTCGCCGGCCTCCGCGCCGCTCGTCGGCATCGATGTCGAGCGCGCGGCGCGCACGGCCTTCGCCATCGGCGGGGCGCTGGCGGCCGCCGGCGGCGTCGTCATCTCCATGTACCAGACCTTCACCGCCACGGCCGGCGTCGTCTTCACGATGAAGGCGCTGATCGTCGTCATCATGGGCGGTGTCGGCAATATTCTCGGCGCGCTCTTCTCCGGCCTGCTGCTCGGCCTCGTCGAGACCTTCGTGGCGACCTATGTCGATCCCGGCCTGACGCTCGCCGCCACCTACCTCATCTTCCTCGCCATCCTGCTCTGGCGCCCCGCCGGCCTCTTCGGGAGGAGCGCGCGATGACGGCACGCACGCTTCCCGGCCTCCTCGTCGCCGGCCTCGTTCTCGCCGCGCTCGCCGTCCTGCCCTTCTTCGCCGGGCCCTATGCGGTGACGCTGATGATCGGCATGACCGGCTATGTGGTGCTCGCCACCGCCTGGGGCCTGTTCTCCGGCCCGACGCGCTACGTCTCGCTCGCCACGGTCGCCTTCTTCGGCATCGGCGCCTATACGGTCGGCGTCTTCAGCGAGACCCTGCCCTATCCGCTCGTCCTTCTCGTCGCGGCCCTGATCGGCCTTGCCGTGGCGCTGGTCGTCGGGCTCTCGACACTTCGGCTTGCCGGCGTCTATTTCGTGATCTTCACCTTCGGGCTTGCCGAACTCATCCGCCAGCTCGTCACCTGGTACGAGGTCAACGTGACGGGCACGCTCGGCCGCTACATCTTCCTGCCCGTGACGCCGGAGGGCATCTACTGGCAGCTGCTGGCGCTCGCCGCCGCCACCTTCCTCCTCTCCTGGGGCATCGGCCGCACGCGCTGGGGCCTCGCCCTGAAGGTCATCGGCGACGACGAGGTGGTGGCAAGCCATTGCGGCATCGACATCACCCGGCTGAAGCTCGCGCTCTTTGCCGCAAGCGCCGTGATCATCACGCTCGTCGGGGCCATCCAGGCACCGCGCTGGACCTATATCGAACCGAGCATCGTCTTCAACCCGACCATCTCCTTCCTGACGCTGATCATGGCGCTGCTCGGCGGGGCGGACCGGCTGTGGGGCCCGCTGCTCGGCGCCATCCCGCTCTTCCTGCTCTTCGAATGGCTTTCCGCCAACTTCCCGAACCACTATCCGATCATCCTCGGCCTCGTCTTCATCGCCATCGTCTTCGTTCTGCCGAAGGGCGTGCTGGCGGCAATTGAAAGCCGGCTAAGGAAAGGCGGTGCGCGATGAGCGAGCTTCTCGCCCTCACCGGCCTTACCAAGCGCTTCGGGGGCCTCACCGCCGTCAATGCCGTCTCATTCTCGCTGGAGCGCGGCGAGGTCGCCGGCCTGCTCGGCCCGAACGGCTCCGGCAAGACGACGGTGCTCAACATGATCTCCGGCTTCCTGCCGCCGAGCGGCGGGCGGATCGCCCTCAAGGGCGAGGCGATTTCCGGCCTTGGCCCGCACCGCATCGCGAGGAGAGGCGTCGCCCGTACCTTCCAGTTGGTGCGCGCGCTCCCCTCGCTGACGGTGGCCGAAAACGTCGTCACTGCGCTCGCCTTCGGTCGCCGGACGCTCTGGGGCAAGGCGGCCCACGAGGCCGCCCACGCCCATCTTGCCGCCGTCGGCCTTGCCGGACGGGCCGACCAGCCGGCCGGCGCCCTCACCTATATCGACCAGAAGCGCATGGAGCTTGCCCGGGCGCTCGCCGCCGAGCCGGAGCTGCTTCTGCTCGACGAATGGCTCGCCGGCCTCAACCCGACGGAGCTTCGCACCGGCATCGACCTCATCCTGTCGCTGAAGGAGCGCGGCATCACCGTGCTCCTCGTCGAGCATGTCATGGATGCGATCCGGGCACTCTGCGGGCGCGCCATCGTCATGAATGCCGGCCGCAAGATCGCCGACGGCCCGACCGGCGAGACGCTGCGGGACCCGGAGGTCGTGCGCGCCTATCTCGGAGACGGCCATGCTTGAGATCCGCGACCTTTCCCTCCATTACGGCCCGCACCTTGCCCTCGACCGGATCTCCGTCACCGTCGGCAAGGGCGAGACCGTCGTCATGCTCGGCGCCAACGGTGCGGGCAAGTCGTCGCTGCTGAAGGCCGCCGCCGGTCTCGTCCGGCCCGATCCTAACGCCGATATCCGCTTTGCCGGCGCCGGCATTGCCGGCCGCCCCGCCCATCTCGTGCTCGAAGCCGGCATCGCGCTGGTGCCGGAGGGCCGCGGCGTCTTCGGCGACCTGACGGTAGAGGAGAACCTTGCCCTCGGCGCCTATGCCAGGCGCGCCCGCGCCCATGGCAAGGCGAGCCGCGAGCTGGTCTACGGCCTCTTCCCGAAGCTCGCCGACCGGCGGCGGCAGTTCGTCAACACCATGTCGGGCGGCGAGCAGCAGATGGTGGCGATCGGCCGCGCGCTGATGTCGAAGCCGGACCTTCTGATGCTCGACGAGCCGAGCCTCGGCCTTGCCCCCGTCGTCGTCGGCGAACTCTTCGCCGCGCTCGGCCGGGTGCGCGAGAGCGGGCTGGCGCTCCTGATCGTCGAGCAGAACGTCAAGATGAGCCTTTCGATCGCCGACCGCGGCTACCTCTTGGAGGCAGGCCGCATCGTCGGCGAGGATACCGCAGCAGGACTGATGAACGACGGCGCGGTGAAGCGCGCGTTCCTCGGCGCAACCGTCTGAATGTCAAGCAGGGAGCAAACCATGTCCGTCCTTGGACTGAAGATCAACAACCTCGACCAGGCCGCCTCCGACGGGCGCACCTTCACCCGCATCAACCCGATTTCCGGCGAGGTCGCCTCGGAGGTCGCCGCCGCCTCGCTGGAGGATGCGCGCCAGGCCGTCAATGCCGCGGCGAAGGCCTTTCCCGCCTGGGCGGCGACGGGGCCTGGCCAGCGCCGCAAGCTGCTTCTCGCCGCCGCCGACAAGCTGCAGGCGAGAACCGTCGATTTCGTCGCCGCCATGGCCGCCGAGACGGGCGCGACGGCCGGCTGGGCGATGTTCAATGTCGGCCTTGCCGCCGACATGCTGCGCGAGGCCGCATCGCTGACGACGCAGATCACCGGCGAGATCATCCCCTCCAACCGCCCCGGCTCGCTCGCCATGGGCGTGCGCCAGCCGGCCGGCGTGGTCCTCTCCATGGCGCCGTGGAACGCGCCGGTCATCCTCGGCGTGCGCTCGCTCGCCACCCCGCTTGCCTGCGGCAACACGGTCGTCATGAAGACTTCCGAGATCTGCCCGCGCACCCACCGGCTGATCGTCGACGCGCTGCACGAGGCCGGCCTGCCGGAAGGCGTGCTCAACGCCATTTCCAACGCGCCGGAGGATGCCGCCGCCATCGTCGAGACGATGATCGCCCATCCCGCCGTGCGCCGCGTCAACTTCACCGGCTCCACCCGCGTCGGCCGCATTATCGCCGAGACCGCCGGGCGCTACCTGAAGCCGGCGCTGCTGGAACTCGGCGGCAAGGCACCCTTCGTGGTGCTCGACGATGCCGATATCGACGCGGCCGTCGCCGCCGCCGCTTTCGGCGCCTACATGAACCAGGGCCAGATATGCATGTCGACCGAACGCATCGTCGTCGACGAGACGGTCGCCGACCGCTTCGTCGCGGCGCTCGCCGAGAAGGCGGCAACCCTCGTTGCCGGCGATCCGCGCGAGGGCAACACGCCGCTCGGCTCCGTCGTCGATGCCCATGCGGCCCAGAGGCTGGAACAGCTCATCCGCGATGCCGTGGGCAAGGGCGCGGTGCTTGCCGCCGGCGGCAGCGTGCGGGGCACCATCGTCGATGCCACCCTGCTCGACCGGGTGACGCCCGCCATGCGCATCTACAGCGAGGAGAGTTTCGGCCCGGTCGTCAGCGTCATCCGCGCGGGCTCGATAGACGAGGCGGTGCGCGTTGCCAACGACACGGAATACGGCCTCTCCGCCGCTGTCTTCGGCCGGGACGTCAACCGCGCCATGCGGGTCGCCCGCCGCATCGAATCCGGCATCTGCCACATCAACGGCCCGACCGTGCACGACGAGGCGCAGATGCCCTTCGGCGGCGTCAAGGAATCCGGCTACGGACGTTTCGGCGGCAAGGCCGGCATCGCCGAATTCACCGAGCTGCGCTGGATCACCGTGCAGGACGGCCCCATCCACTACCCGATCTGACCCATGGCGCTTCTCGACGACAAGACCGCCATCGTGACGGGCGGGGCCGGCAGCATCGGCCTTGCCACCGCCCGGCTTTTCCTCGACGAGGGCGCCAATATCGTCCTCGTCGACAAAGACCGCGTGGGGCTCGAACGGGCCGCAGCCGGCCTGCCGCGGGAGCGCGTGGCGCTCGCGGCGGCCGATGTCACCGACAGCCTTTCGACGAAGGCCTATGTCGACCTTGCCGTCGAGCGTTTCGGCGGCATCGACGTGCTGTTCTCCAATGCCGGCACCTTCGGCACCGTCGCTCCCATCGCCGACTATTCGCTCGACGTCTTCGACGCCGTGCAGGCTGTCCATGTGCGCGGCGCCTTCCTTGCGGCCAAGCATGCCGTGCCGCATATACGCGCCGGCGGCAGCATCGTCATCACCTCCAGCGTGGCGGCGACGCGCGGCGATCCCGGCGTCTATGCCTATATCACCGCCAAGCACGCCCAGACCGGCCTGATGCGCTGCCTTGCCAAGGAGCTCGCCCCGCGCGGCATCCGCGTCAATACGGTCAATCCCGGCCCCGTCGACAACGGCTTCCAGCTTGCCGTGGAACAGGGTTTTGGCGCCGCGACCGGCATGGACGGCACGGATTTCTTCAACACGCTCATCCCCATGGGGCGCCATGCGAGCGCCGGGGAGATCGCCCGCTCGGTGCTCTACCTCGCCTCGGACCAGTCGAGCTTCGTCACCGGGACGATGCTGATGGTCGACGGCGGCATGAGCACCTGACGGCAGAAGACCCGGATGCAGGGAGATCCGGGCCTTGGGGGAGGTCAGCGGGAAGGCTGCTTACTTGCAGACCTTGATCTTCTTGATGATCACATTGCCGTAGTAGTCGTAGGCCTTGACCTTCTTGATGAAGCAGTGCGGCTTGTAGCCGTAGCTGTAGTAACCGGCGTGCGAGGGAGCGGCGAAGGAGATGGCGGCAACGGCGGCGATGGCGGCGGAAACGATGATCTTGCGCATGGGGTCTCTCCTGATCGGTTGAGGATGAGCCTCTCTCATCCGGTGATCAGAAGATCGCACATCGCCCCGCCTGCCGCTGTTCCGCAGGAAACAAGCAAGAACTAGCGAAAAAGCCGCTCCACATAATCCCGCCCGAGCCCGACCTTGTCATAGTGGTCGCGACAGAGCGCGATGTAGTTGTGAACGTCGAAGAAACCATCCGGCTCTCCCTTGTCGTCGAGCCAGATGAGCGGGCCCTTGACCTGGAAGAACACCTTCATCGGTTGCTCGTGCTCGTAGGCGACGAGCGTGTGCCCCTCGCCGGGCGTCTCGTAGACGAAATCGCCGGCCGTCGCCGTCCAGTCGTGCTCCAGATAGCCCCACTTGCCGGAGATCGTATAGGCAAAGACCTCGTGCGGGTGGTAGTGGCGGTTCACCAGCCCCGCCTTCTTCGCCATCAGGATATCGCACCACTTGTTCTGCGTCGGGGAGATCCACAGCGGGCGGGAAGAGACCGTCTCGGTGAAGGGCACGTAGTAGCGCTCGTCGTCGGTCGGTGCGTTCTGGAGATAGACTTCCGGCAGGGCATCCGGCTGGAACACCTTGTCGATCGGCTTCAGGTCCTTCCAGAATTCGTTCTTCGCAAGTTCAGGCATGGTTTCCTCCTGTGATGGGTCAGGCGCGGACCGCGATGTCGAGCAGCGCGAGCGTCCGCTTCGTCTCGATATGCTCGATTGCCCCGGCAAGCGCGCCGGCGAGCGCCGCGCCGTCGGTGACGCGCCGGGCATAGGCCCGGCTCGCCTCGGCAACCTTCACGAAATCCGGCACCGGCGAAAGCGCGGTCAGCGGCATGCGGTTGGTCCTTGCCGCATAGCCATCCGGATAGAGGCCGAGCACCGACTGGCGCACCGCGCCCCATTCGGCATTGTTGACGACGAGGACGAGGATCGGCAGGTCCAGCGCCTCGGCGATCTGGTGGCAGGCGACGGGATTGGCGAACATGTAGGAGCCGTCGCCCATGGTGGCGACGACAAGCCGCCCGCGCCGCGCAAGCTGCATGCCGAGCGCGGCGGGAAAGGACCAGCCGAGGCCGCCGGAATGCGGCTCCTGATACCAGGCCTGATGGTGGGCGAGCGTCATCGGCGAAAGCGGGCAGCCGAGTTCGGAGAGGACGGTGGCATCCCGGCCCGCCAGCGCCTCCGATAGCGTCAGGCTGACGAAATCCTTCGTCATCGGCGTGCCGCCGCCGCGCCGGGCCGTGTCGAGCACGGCGGCGCGGGCCTTGCCGTTACGCGTCGCCACCACCCCAGCGCGGCTTTCCGCCCGTGCGCGATGAGCGGGCAGCAGCGGGTCCATCGCCGCCTTCAGGGCAAGGAGGCCGGCATCGACATCGCCGGCGAGCGTCACGTCGGAACGGAAGTAGCGCACCGGTTGGCGCTGGTACAGCGGGTCCTGGGCGAGCTGGATGACCTTGCAGCCGGGCCGTAGCGCATGGGCGTCCGGCGACCAGGGCGCCAGCGCGTCGAGGACCAGCACCACGTCGGCCGCCTCCAGGAGCGGCTTCGGGTCGGCCTGCGCGGCCATCGGATGGTCCGTCGCCATGGCAAGCTGCACGGCCCAGTACTGGCAGACGGGAATGCCCCATTCGCCCGCCAGCGCCGCAAGGGCGGCGAACCCTTCGGCCGAGCCGGCGCCGCGCTGCGCGAAGATCACCGGGCTCTCCGCCGCCGCGAGGAGACGCGCGGCTTCCGCCACCGCTTCGGCCGGCGGCGCGGCGATGGCGGGCATCATCGTCGCAGGCGCCGCGAGGTCTTCCGTCGGGCAGGGCTGGCAGAGCACCTCGCGCGGCAGGCTCATATAGACCGGCCCGCGCGGCGTGGAGCAGGCGATGGCATGCGCCCGGTCGACCATCTGCGGGATATGTTCGGGAACGCGCAATTCGTCGTCCCACTTGCAGGCCTCGCGCACCAGCGCCGCCTGGTCGCGCATCTCCTGCCCCCAGCCGATCGGCACGGTGCGCGAGCCCTTCCGCCCGCGCTCGGTGACCGGCGTGCGGCCGGAGAAGAGCAGGACGGGGACATGCTCCATCGCGGCGTTGATCGCGCCTATGGCGCAATTGGCAAGGCCGACATTGGTATGCGCCATCACCGCCTGGGCGCGGCCCGTCGCCAGATAATAACCGTGCGCCATGCCCATCGCCGCCGATTCATGCGGCATGACGAGCGCCTGCGGCAGGGCGATGCCCTTCGCCTCCGCCTCGGCGAGCCCCTCGATGATCGGTGGGAAATCCGTGCCGGAATTGGCGAAGATATAGTCGATGCCGACCGCCTTCAGCCGGGCGAGCAGCGCGCCGCCCGCCGTCATCGCCGGCGCCCCGGCAAGATCGTCTTCAGCCATCGGAACCTCCCCGTCGCGCGGCAACCTGCCCGTGACGGCCGGTCTCCTCGAACCGGGCGGCACAGGCCTAAGCCGCACTCTGACAGGCGGGGCGATGATGTAAAATGAAATGCCGGCCGCGATACATAACGAAAGCTGTATGAATCGCGCTTGGAATTACGGAGTTCGGGCCGCAAAACCGCTGCGCACCTTTGCTGGAATTCCTCTAGTGCAGCCCGCCGACGCCGAGCAAGGTTTCGACCGTGTGCCGGTCGGCGGAAAGCTCCGCCGGGGTGCCGGTCCAGGCGATGCGGCCGCGCTCCAGGATGATCACGTCGTCGGCGAAATCGAGGGCGCTCTGGATGCGCTGCTCGACGAGGAGGATGGTCATTTCGCCGGAGGCCGCGAGCGTGCCGAACGCCGCCATCAGTTCCTCGCAGATGACCGGGGCGAGGCCCTCCAGCGGCTCGTCGAGCAGCAGCACGGAGGGCTGGCCGAGGATGGTGCGCGCCGTCGTCAGCATCTGCTGTTCGCCGCCGGAAAGCTGCGAGCCGAGGTTCCTACGCCGCTCCTTGAGGCGGGGGAACATGGCGTAGGCCTCCTCGAGGGCCGCGCGCGGACGGCCCTTCAGCCCGACGAAGAGGTTTTCTTCCACCGTCAGCGTCGGGAAGACGTCGCGCGATTGCGGCACGTAGCCGAGGCCCTTCAGGGCGCGTGCGGAGCCGCCCATGCCCTCGATCGCCTCGCCGCCGAGGCGGATTTCGCCGCCATAGCGCTTCGTCTGGCCGGCCAGCGTGGCCAAGAGCGTGGATTTTCCCATGCCGTTGCGGCCGAGCACGGCGAGCCTGCGGCCGGCCTCCGCGGCAAAGGAGATGTCCTCAAGCACCCGCGTCGGGCCATAGCCGGCGGAAAGGCCGGATATTTCAAGCGACGCTGCGGGCATCGGCATAACTCCCGAGATAGGCCTGGCGGACGCGGTCGTCCTTCGTCACCGCGTCGGGCGATCCGTCGAAGATGATCTCGCCCGCCGCCAGCACGACGACGCGCCTTGCGAAGCGGAAGACGAGGTCCATGTCGTGCTCGATCATCAGCACGGCAAGGTGCGCCGGCAGGTCGGCGATGGCCTGCTCGATGCGCGCCGTATCGCTCTGCGGCACGCCGGCGGCGGGCTCGTCGAGCAGCAGGACCCGGGGTTTGAGCGCAAGGGCAAGCGCGAGCTCCAGGAGCCGTTGCTGGCCATAGGCGATCTCGCTGACGCGATGGCGGGCAAGATGGGCGATACCGAGCCGGGCAAGCAGCGCATGCACCTCGTCCATCACGTCGGGCATGGCGCGGTGGCTGGCGAACATGCGGCCGGACCGGCCCTCGCGCTGCAGCACGGCGAGCGCGACATGCTCTTCCGGCGTCATCTCGGAGAAAAGCCGCGTCACCTGGAAGGACCGCACGAGGCCGCGGCGCACACGCTCCGTCGGCCCGAGGCGGGTGACGTCCTCGCCGCCGAGCGCGACCGTGCCGGAATTCGGCAGGAGATTGCCGGTGACGAGGTTGACGAAGGTCGTCTTGCCGGCGCCGTTCGGGCCGATCAGCGCGATCCGGTCGCCCGGCGCCATCGAGAGGGAGACGTCGTTGGTGACGGCGAGGCCGCCGAAGGTCCGCTTCAGGTTGCGGACGTCGAAGATCGCGCTCATCGGTCCTTCCTCCCGCGGCGTTCGAGAAGGGCGGCGAGCGAGCCGTAGAGCCCCCTCGGCGCGAAGAGGACGACGGCGATCAGCAACGCGCCGACGATGGTGAGCCAATGGAAGGGATTGGCCGCCGAGACGACATCCTCGAACCACAGGAAGGAGAGCGTGCCGATCAGCGCGCCGTAGAGCGAGCCGGTGCCGCCGAGAACGAGCATGACGAGAGCTTCGGCCGAGAGCGTGAAGGACAGGCTGTCGAGGCCGACGACCTGGGTCGAAATGGCGTTGAGCGCCCCGCCGGCCCCGGCGACGGCGCCCGATATGGCATACATCCTAATCAGCGTGCCATGCACGGAGGCGCCCATGGCGCGCGCCCGCAGCGGGTCCTGCTTGATGCCGCGGCAGAGCATGCCGAAGGGCGAGCGCACGATCTGGCGCAGGACGACGAAGATAGCGACGAGCAGCACGATGCCGAAGACATAGGCCGTGCGGCCCCACAGGTCGAACAGCCAGAGGCCGAAGAGGGCATCCGGCATGATGCCGGCCAGACCGTCGCTGCCGCCGGTCCAGCCGGACGCCTTGTTGGCCGCCTCATGGGCAAGGTGGACGATGGCGATGGAGAGCACGAGCTGCGGCAGGCCGTGCGCCCTCAGCACGACGACACCGGAGACGAGGCCGGCGAGCGCGCCCGCGACGATGCCGACGGCGAGCATGGCGATCGGATCGGTGATGCCGAAATGGGCGGCCGCAATGCCCGCCCCATAGGCCCCCGCGCCGAACAGCGCGGCATGGCCGAGCGTCGCCACGCCGCAATAGCCGGTGACGAGGTCGAGCGAGAGGACGAGGAGCGCGATCGCCGTGATGCGCGTCAGCAGCGCGAGATTGTTGGGGAAGAGCAGATAGCCGAGGACGGCGGCGGCGAGGATGACGAGGACGCCGATCGCGTCGCGCGTCAGCCGGGAGCGGCGGTCGTGGGCGGCGGAAAGGGTTTCGGGGTTCATGGTCAGCGCCATCATTTAGCCCTTCCGGCAAGGCCGCGCGGGAAAATCCAGACGATGGCGATGACCGCGAGATAGAAGAAGAACTCGCCGAATTCCGGCATCAGGTAGCGTCCCGTCGTGTCGATGGCGCCGAGCAGCAGGCAGGCGGCGAGCGCGCCCGGAATGGAACCCGCCCCGCCGACCGAGACGACGACGAGGAAGGTCACCATGTAGCGCAGCGCATAATAGGGCTCGATCGGCAGCAGTTCGGCGCCGACGACGCCCCCGAAGGCGGCAAGGCCGACCGCGACGGCGAAGCTGACGGCATAGACGACCTCGGTCTTCACGCCGAGGGCGGCGGCCATGGCCGCATTGTCGACGGCAGCGCGCAGCTTCACGCCGAAGGCCGTGCGCTCGATGAAATACCAGAGGCCGAGCGCGACCGCGGCACCGCAGGCGATGACGAAGAGGCGATGCGCCGAGACCGTGCGGAAACCGAGGCTGACCGGCGCGCGCAGGCTGTCCGGCGTCGGGATGGTCTTCAGCGTCGGGCCGAAGACATAGTTGGCGATGCCGATGACGCAGAAGGTGATGCCGATGGTCATCAGCACCTGCGTCAGCTCCGGCTGGCCATAGATGCGGCGGTAGAGCAGGCGCTCGACGGGGATGGCGATGAGGATCGTGCCGGCGACGGCGAGCATGACGGCGACGGCATAGGCAAGGCCGAGATCGCGCGCGGCATAGGAGGCGATGTAGCCGCCGATCATGGCGAAGGCGCCATGCGCCAGGTTGACGACCCGCATCAGCCCCATCGTCACCGAAAGGCCGATGGAGATGACGAAGAGCACCATGCCGTAGGCGAGCGCATCGACACCGATGCTGAAGACCGTTTGCATCAAACTATCCTGCTGTGGCCGGTTTTGCGGCCGTTTGTCGGCATATGCGGGTGGATCCTCGGGTCAAGCCCGAGGATGACGCAAGAAGAGAAGGGCGGTGGATCAATGCAACGGTTCCGCTTGCCGCAGCGTCGGACGGGGTTCGCGACCTCTCCTCCCCGCCGTCATCCTCGGGCTTGACCCGAGGACCCACCCGCCCGACGCAAACACGTTACTTCGCCGCCGCAAGGCCCGGGTCGCCCTGCTTCTCGAAGGTCTGGACCTCCTTGTTGTAATAGGTCCCGTCATCGGCCTTGGCCACTTCGCGCAGATAGATGTTCTGCGTGATATGGCGGCTTTCCGCATCGATCGTCACCGGCCCGCGCGGGCTCTCCCACGAAAGGCCCTTTACGGCCTCGACCGCCTTGGCCGCATCCTGCTCACCGCCCGTCGCCTCGATCATCTTGTAGATGACATGCATGCCGTCATAGGCGCCGACGGCGGGGAAGGAGAGTTCCGCCGGGTTGCCGATCGCCTTGCCTGCGGCTTCCACGAATTTCTTGTTTTCCGCGGAATCGTGCGAGACGGCGTAGTGGAAGGTGGTGGTGAGGCCGAGCGCCGCCTCGCCGAGCGCCGGCAGGTCGGATTCCTGCGTCAGGTCGCCGGGGGCGAAGAACTTGATGCCGCCGTCCTTGAGGCCGTTCTCGTTGAAGGCCTTGACGAAGCCGAGCGTCGTCGGGCCGGAGGGCAGGAAGGCGAAGACGCCCTCGGCGCCCGAATCCTTTATGCGCTGCATGATAGGCGAGAAATCGTTGGTCTGGAGCGGCATGCGGATCGCCTCGACGATCTCGCCGCCCGCCGCCTCGAAGCCCGCCTTGAAGGCGGCTTCCGCGTCGACACCCGGGCCGTAGTCGCTGACGACGGAGATGATCTTCCTGGTGCCGCCGTCGAAGGCGACCTTGGCGATCGGCGTCGAGGTCTGCCAGGTGGTGAAGGAGGTGCGCACCACATAGGGGCTCTTGGTGACGATGGCCGAGGTCGCCGCATTCATCACCACCATGGGCACGTTCGCCAGCTCGAGCAGCGGCGTCGCTGCCATCGCATCCGGCGTGAAGTAGAATCCGGCCAGGTACTGTACGCCTTCCTTGACGACGAGTTCCTGCGACAGCGCCTTGGACTGCGCCGGGTCGGCGGTCGGGATGTCGCGGTAGATCACCTCGATCGTGTCGTCGCCGACCGTGTTGCCGTTCAGCGCCATATAGGCGTCGATGCCCGCCTTGAAGTTCTTGCCCTGCAGCGCGAAGGGACCGGAGAACGGCCCGACGACGCCGACCTTGATCGTATCGGCATGGGCAACGCCGCCCATCAGCGCAGCCGCCAGCGCGGCGATCGCAAAATGCTTCATGTCTTCCTCCCTGAAAGGCCGGTCTCCCGCCGGCGCTCGATCCTGTGCAAACTAGATTTTTGTCAGATTGCCAGATGAAACGGTAATGTAAAATGAAAAAATCGGGCCATTTCATAACTTAGAAATTATGCGAATAGGTCACGCGGCACCCAGCCGGCGGATCGACGACAGCAGCGCATCGGCAAGGCGAAGGGCTGCCCCGGCGGCGACCACCATCTGCGGCAGGATCAGCCATTCGAGCGTCCAGGCCGCGCCGGAGCGCTCCTGCTCATGCACCATCGTCTGCGCCAGCCCGCCGAGCTGCGCCGCATTGAAGCGGGCGAGCGTCACCAGCCCTTCGGCAGCGACCGGGTTCTGCTTGTGCGGCATGGCGGAGGAGGAGCCGCCGCCGGCGAGCGCGATCTCCTCGCCCCGGTCGGCCATCAAGGCGATGTCCTGCCCGATCTTTCCCAGGCTGCCGGTGATGGCGGACAGGAGGGCGGCAAGATCCATGATGCGGTCGCGCTGGCTGTGCCATTGCGGGGCATCGGCAAGGCCGAGGCCGAGGGCGAGCGCGGCGCGCACCGCCGGCGCCCTTCCGCTCAGCTTTTCCAGCGTGCCCGCCGCCCCGCCGAACTGCACGGCAAGGCCCTCCTCCATCAGGCCGTTCAAGCGCGTGCGATGGCGCTCCAGCGGCGCGCGCCAGGCTTCCACGCGATCCGCCACGGTGATGGGGATGGCAGCCTGCATGCGGGTGCGGCCCATCAGTTCCCGATCGCCGAAGGTGACGGCGAGGCCATCGAGCATACCGGCCAGCCCTTCCAGCCGTTCTTCAAGAACGGGCAGGATGCGGGAGAGGCGCAGCATCAGTCCGCTGTCGACGACATCCTGGCTGGTCGCGCCGACATGCACATGCCGGCCATACGGCTCGCCGACGGCGGCGCGGAGCTGGCGAACGAAATCGGGCACCACCACGCCATCACGGGCGGTGGCGGCCCTGAGACTTGCGACATCGGGCGAGAAACGGTGCGCGGCAGCCTCGATCGCCCCGGCCGCGTCCGAGGGGATGACGCCCGCCTGCGCCTCAGCCTTTGCCAGCGCCACCTCGAAGGCCAGCATGGCCTCGAGTTCCGCCGCGACGGAAAACAGCGCCGCCACCGCCTCGTCGCCGAGGAGGCCGGAGAGATAGGGGTGATCGAAGGGAGAGACGGTCATGGGTCGCTCTTTTCCGATGGGAAGCGCGTGGGTCCTCGGGCTTGACCCGAGGACCCACGCGGCGGAAGGCTCACTATACGCCACCTCAGATATCGAAGAACACCGTTTCCTTCTCGCCCTGCAGGTGGATGTCGAAGCGGTAGTCGTCGCCGTCCGCCGCCGCGATCAGCGTCGGCACGCGCACCCGGTGCTCGATGCGGGCGAGCACCGGGTCCTCGTCATTGGCCGCCGCCTCGTCGCCGAAATAGAGGCGCGTGTTGAGGCCGAGATTGATGCCGCGGGCGACGATCCAGAGCGAGATGTGCGGCGCCATCAGGCGGCCGTCCTTGAAGGGCACGCGGCCGGGCTTGATCGTCTCGAAGCGGTATTCGCCGGTGACGCCATCGGTGGCGGCGCGGCCCCAGCCGGAGAAATTGGGATCGGCGCTACCGCGCAGTTCCGAGGGGCTGTTGTAGAGGCCGGCGGCATCCGCCTGCCAGATCTCGATCAGCGCGTCCTTCAGCGGCGTGCCGGTGCCGTCGAGCACCCGGCCGGTGATGGCGATGCGCCGCCCAAGTGTCCGATCGTTCACCATGGTCGCGCCGAGATCACGCTCGTAGACGCCGGTGATGCCGGAGAAGTTCGGCGTGAGGCCGATATGGACGTAAGGCCCCGCCGTCTGCGAGGCGCTTTCCTTGAGGTAGCCGAGCGGTTGCACCATCAGTTGCCCTCCATCCGGTTTTCGAAAAGCGTCGAGCGGCGGCCGCGCAGCACGATGTCGAACTTGTAGGCGCGCGCATCCATGGGGATCGTGTTGCCCCAGTCGAGCGCGGCGACCAGCTGCTCGATGGCCGCCCTGTCCGGGATCGTCTGCACGATGGGACATTTCCAGATCATCGGGTCGCCCTCGAAATACATCTGCGTGATCAGCCGCTGGGCGAAGCCGTGGCCGAAGACGGAGAAATGGATATGCGCCGGGCGCCAGTCGTTGACGCCGTTGGGCCAGGGGTAGGGCCCGGGCTTGACGGTGCGGAAGGCATAGTAGCCGTCCTCGTCGGTGATGGTGCGCCCGCAGCCGCCGAAATTCGGATCGAGCGGGGCGAGGTAGCTCTCCTTCTTGTGGCGGTAGCGCCCGCCGGCATTGGCCTGCCAGAATTCGAGCAGTGCGCCCGCCACCGGCCGCGCCCGCTCGTCGAGCACGCGGCCATGCACGATGATGCGCTCGCCGATCGCGCTTTCGCCGGTTTTTGCGAAATTGTGGATCAGGTCGTTGTCGAGCTCGCCCAGGATGGAATGGCCGAAGACCGGGCCGGTGATTTCCGAGACCGTGCCGTCGAGGGAGAGTAAGGCCTTCTGCGGCGAGCGCAGCACCGAGGTCTTGTAGCCCGGCGTCAGGCCCGGCGGATGCCAGAGGCGATCGCGGGAGAAGAAGGCGCCCGTCTCGGGCTTGCGATTGGAAAGGTCCGTCATGGTTCCCTCAGGCCGCCTGTTCCGCGTCCATGTCCTCGAAAACGTGCTTGGCGATCCTGATCGCCCGGTTGGCGGCCGGCACGCCGGCATAGATCGCCACATGCAGCAGCGCCTCGGCGATATCCTCGCGGCTGGCGCCGGTGTTGACGGTGGCGCGCACATGCATCGCCACCTCCTCGTCATGGCCGAGCGCGGCCAGCAGCGCGATCGTGACCATGGAGCGCTCGCGCTTCGTCCAGCCGGGCCGAGACCAGACCGTGCCCCAGGCCGCTTCCGTGATCAGCTCCTGGAAGGGCTGGTCGAAGGCGGTGGTGCCGGAGGCGGCGCGGTCGACATGGCTGTCGCCGAGCACCGCGCGGCGGGTCACCATGCCCTGGCGGTAGCGGTCGGAAAAGGTATGGGCGTCAGCCATGGGGCTCGTCTCCGGCAGGTAGGGTGGCAATGAAGGCGCGGATCATCTCCGTCAGCATTTCCGGCTGCTCGACGCAGGGAATGTGCCCGGCATCCTTGATGACCTCGTAGCGGGCGCCGGGAATGAGCTTGGCCATGGACAGGACGAGATCGGGCGGCGTCGAGCCGTCCTGGTCGCCGACGACGCAGAGCGTCGGCACGGCGAGGCGTTCCGTCGAACGGGTGAGGTCGGCATCGCGCAGCGCTGCGCAGGTAGCGGCATAACCGACGGCGGACTGGCGGGTGAGCATGTTGCGGTAGCCGTGATAGGCGGCGTTCTCCGGGCGGCGGAAGGCCGGCGTGAACCAGCGCTCCAGGACGGCGTCGGCAAGGCTCTCGATACCCTTGGCCTCGATGCTCTCGATGCGAGCGTTCCACATTTCGGCCGTGCCGATCTTGTGCGCGGTGTCGCAGAGCACCAGCGCCCGGACGAGGTCCGGCCGCTTCGCCGCAAGCCCCTGCGCGATCATGCCGCCGACGGAAAGGCCGCAGATGACCGCGTCCTTCACGTCGAGCCGGTCGAGCAGCGCGGCGAGATCGAGGACGTGGTCGTCGATCGAATAGGGCACCTGGCCGAGATCGGACAGACCATGGCCGCGCTTGTCATAGGTGACGATCGGGAAGTCGCCGGCAAGGCGCACGACGACGTCGCGCCAGATGCGGAAGTCGGTGCCGAGCGAATTGGCAAAGACGATCACCGGCCGGCCCGCCGGCCCGCCGATCAGCTGGTGATGCAAGATGACGTCGTTGACGGTTGCGAACTGCACTTCTGTCTCCTCCCGGACCCCCAGATTGGGCTCTTGATCTGGTTAGGTAAAATGATATTTCATGCCGTTTCGTTAACTTGAGGGTTATGAAAGCCGTGATCGACAGCCGCATCAAGTTCCGCCATCTGCAGACCTTTGTCGAGGTGGCCCGCCAGAGAAGCGTGATGAAGGCGGCGGAGATCCTGCATGTCAGCCAGCCCGCCGTGACGAAGACTATCCGCGAACTGGAGGAGGTTCTCGGCATCGCCGTCTTCGAGCGCGACGGCCGCGGCATCAGGATCACCCGGCACGGCGAGGTCTTCCTCAAGCATGCCGGCGCGGTGCTGGCGGCGCTCCGGCAAGGCTTCGATTCGGTCTCGCAGTCGCTTTCGGGCGATGCGCCGCCGATCCGCATCGGCGCCCTGCCGACCGTCTCCACGCGCATCATGCCGAAGGCGATGGCGCTGTTCCTCGCGGAGGAGACGGGCGCGCGCATAAAGATCGTCACTGGGGAGAACGCGGTTCTCCTGGAACAGTTGCGTGTCGGCGACCTCGACCTCGTCGTCGGGCGCCTTGCCGCGCCGGAGAAGATGGCGGGCTTCTCCTTCGAGCATCTCTACTCGGAAAAGGTGGTCTTCTGCGTGCGGGCCGGCCATCCGCTGCTGGCCGGCGGCTCGGCCTTCGCCGGCCTCGACGCCTATCCCGTGCTGATGCCGACGCGCGCCTCGATCATCCGTCCCTTCGTCGAAAGCTTCCTGATCGCCAACGGCATCGCGGGCCTCTCGAACCAGATCGAGACCGTTTCCGACGCCTTCGGCCGTGCCTTCGTGCGCGAGAGCGAGGCGATCTGGATCATCTCTGAAGGGGTGGTGGCGGCCGATATCGCCGATGGCAAGCTTGCCGCCCTGCCGATCGACACCAGCGGCACGAAGGGTCCCGTCGGCCTCACCATGCGCACCGACGCCGTGCCCTCCATGCCGCTGTCGATCCTCATCCAGACCATCCGCGAGGTGGCGGGCCAGGTCTCGCCCGCGGCTTGAGCGCCGTTCACCGCTTCATCGTCAGTAGGGCAGGCCGACGTAGTTTTCCGCCAGCACCGTTTCGGCGGCGCGGGAATGGGTGAGGTAGTCGAGCTCGGCCTCCTGGATCTTCTGGTCGAAATCGCCGGTCGCGGGAAAGCGGTGCAGCATGCTCGTCATCCACCAGGAGAAACGCACGGCCTTCCAGACCCGGGCGAGCGCCCTTGCCGAATAGGCGTCGAGACCGGCCTTAGAGCTTTCCTGGTAGTGCTCCAGGAGGCCGGAGAAGAGATAGTGCACGTCGCTTGCCGCAAGGTTCAGGCCCTTGGCGCCGGTGGGCGGCACGATATGGGCGGCGTCTCCGACGAGGAACAGCCGGCCGAACCGCATCGGCTCGGCGACGAAGGAGCGTAGCGGCGCGATCGACTTCTCGAAGCTCGGTCCGGTGACCAGCGCCTCGCCGTGATGGGCGGGAAGGCGGCGGCGCAGCTCGTCCCAGAAGCGCGCATCGGACCAGGCCTCGATCTTCTCATCGAGCGCGCACTGGAGATAGTAGCGGCTACGGGTCAGCGAGCGCATGGAACACAGGGCAAAGCCGCGCGGATGATTGGCATAGACGAGCTCGTCGCTGACCGGCGGCACCTCGGCAAGAAGGCCGAGCCAGCCGAAGGGATAGACCTTCTCGAAGGTGCGGATCGCCGTTTCCGGCACGGCCTTGCGGCTGGCGCCGTGGAAGCCGTCGCAGCCGGCGATGAAGTCGCAGTCGATCCGGTGGGCGACGCCGTCCTTCTCGTAGGTGACATAGGGCGCCGCGCCGTCGAAGGCGTGCGGCGTGACGTTCGCCGCCTCGTGGACGGTCGACCGGCCGTCAGCCTCCCGCTGCTCCATCAGGTCGCGCGTCAGCTCCGTCTGGCCGTAGACCATGACGCGCTTGCCGCCGGTGAGGCCGAAGAGGTCGATGCGGTGGTCGCGCCCGTCGAAGGCGAGGGAGAAGCCGTCATGCGGCAGGCCCTCGGCATGCATGCGTGCGCCGACGCCGGCCTTGTCGAGCAGCGCGGTCGTGCCCTCCTCCAGCACGCCGGCCCGCACGCGGCCGAGGATGTGCGCCCGGCTCGACCGGTCGAGGATCGCCGTCTCGATGCCGGCATTGCCGAGCAGTTGGCCGAGCAGCAGGCCCGACGGACCCGAACCGATGATGACGACCTGAACGCGCATGCTTTCCTCCGAACTGGCATTTCGCAAATTGTCGGTGGGAAGGACAGCGCCGGACAATGGACGGATCGGCCATGAACTTGTACAAAACGAACATCATGAAAAAGCCCGTCCCGACCTACGATCTCTATGGCGAAAGGGCCGGAAACGGGCCGGATTTCTGGTTGCACTGCGAAACGATCCCGTCGCGCAGCAGCCTTCACCGCTATGAGATCGGCCTGCACCGGCACGAGAGCTTCTTCCAGATCCTGTATATTTCCGCCGGCTCGGGCGATGCGCTGTTCGAGGAACGGCGCTTGACGCTGGCCCCGCCCGCCATTGCCACGGTGCCGCCGGGCCTCGACCACGGTTTCCGGTTCTCGCGCGATGTCGACGGCTATGTCTTCACCCTGCTCGCCTCGCATCTGCGCCTTGCCGGCGAAGCAGCGCGCTTCGTCTCCGCGCCGCGCGTGACGCCGCTCGATCCCGGCGATCCGGACGGCGCCTTCGTGCTGTCGACGCTCGGGCGGCTTGCGGACGAATGGACGGCGCGGCGAAGCGGGCGCACCGACCTGATGCAGGCCTATCTGGTCTCCGTCCTGACGCTTGCCGCGCGGCTCTGGAGCCGGGACGAGGCGGCGGGCGACGCCGGCGAGGCGGCGCGGCGCATGGAGCACCTCAACGGCCTGATCCAGCAGCACTTCCGCGGCCAGAAACCGGCCGGTTTCTATGCCGGCGAACTCGGCATCTCGCCGACGCATCTCAATCGCATCGTCAAGGCCGCGACGGGCCTGACGGCGCATGCCTATATCGGCCGCAAGCTGATCGACGAGGCGAAACGCGAACTCGTCTTCACCGAGGCGCCGGCGCAGGAGATCGCGCTTGGCCTCGGCTTTGCCGATCCCGCCTATTTCTCCCGCTACTTCCTGCGCGAAACGGGCGAGACGCCCCGCGCCTGGCGGCTGCGGGAACGGGCGCGGCTTTCCGCTCAGGCGTCGGAATAGCGCTCCTCGGCCCAGGGGTCGCCGCGCATGTGATAGCCGTTGCGCTCCCAGAAGCCGGCCTGGTCGCCGGGCAGGAAATCGATGCGCGTCAGCCACTTGGCGCTTTTCCAGAAATAAAGATGCGGCACGACGAGGCGCATCGGTCCGCCATGCTCGACGGAGAGCGGCCGGCCCTCCCAATGGGTGGCGAGGATGGCGTCCTCGGCTGCGAAATCGGCGAGCGGCAGGTTGGTCGTATAGCCGTCATAGCTCGTCAGCAGGACGAAATCCGCCTCCGGCCGCGGCATGACGCGGTCGAGCAGGTCGCGGGTGGCGACGCCCTCCCAGCGGTTGTCGTAGCGCGACCAAGTGGTCACGCAATGAATGTCGGAAAGCCTTTGGCTCTGCGGCAGCGCCAGGAATTCCGCCCAGCCGAAGGATTGCGGGTTCTCCGCGCCGCCCTTCACATCGAGCCGCCAGCTTTCCGGGCGGATCACCGGCTGCTGGCCGAGATCGAGCACCGGCCAGTTGTTCACGAGATGCTGGCCGGGCGGCAGGCGATCGGTGCCGGGACGGGAAACGCGGCCCGTGAGGAACCGGCCCTCGTCCGCCCAGCGGCGTTTCGTGCGGGTGAGCTTGCTGTCCTCGTCGCTCATGGCGGCCTCCTGCTGCGGTGCAAAAGGTGGGGCTGCGACCTTGCTCCTGTCAAGGCCGGTCAGGCGAGCACCGGCCGCAGCGCTGCCTGCACCTCGCGCATTGCCGGCAGGTAGCGCGTCACCATGTCCTCCGCCGAGGCATGGGCCGCCGGGGCGCCGATATTGAGCGCGGCGACGACGCGGCCACGGGCATTTTCCAGCGGCACGGCGATGGAACGCAGCCCGATCTCCAGTTCCTGGTCGATCAGCGCGAAACCGTCCCGTCGCACCCGGGCGAATTCCGCCATCAGCGCTTCCGGCTCCGTCCTGGTATAGGGGGTGTTCGCCTTGCGGTCGGAGGCTTCCAAGATCGCCCGCGCCTCCGCTTCCGGAAGTGCCGCCAGCAGCACGCGGCCCATCGAGGCGCAGTAGGCCGGCAGGCGCGAGCCCGGCATCAGGTTGATCGACATGACCCGTTTCTGCGCCGCCCGCGCCACATAGACGATCTCCGCGCCGTCCAGCACGGAGGCGGACGCGCTCTGCCCCACCTTTTCGGAGAGCTGGTCGAGATAGGGCTGCACCAACCGCGGCAGGGGCGTTGCCGAGAGATAGGCATGGCCGAGGCGCAGGATCTTCGGCGTCAACTCGAAGAATTTGCCGTCATAGGCGGCATAGCCGAGTTCGGCGAGCGTAAGGAGGCAGCGCCGCGCCGTCGCCCGGTCGAGGCCGGTCTCCTTCGAGACATCCGTGATGGTGAGGCGGGGCTTCGCCTCGCCGAAGGCCTCGATGACCGTCAGCCCCTTGGCGAAACCGCCGATGAAATCCGTTTCCCGCATCCCTCGTCCCTTTCCGGTCGCGACCTCTCCGCCGTCATGGTCTGACCCGAGCATCCACCCTCTGTGGGTGCCGCGTGGATCCTCGGCTCAAGGCCGAGGATGACGTCGAGAGGAGACGAGGCCGTCTTCAAATCCATCCCGCTTCGATCGCTCAATTTGTGCGGTAATTGAACAAAAGTCAAATAACGCACAAATTGGATTGAAGGCTTTCCCGTTCGGATTTACCTCTACTGCCGACAACGGGAGATTTTGCATGGACAAGACTATTCCCAGCCTCGCGGAGGCCGTTTCCGGCATCGGCGACGGCGCGGTCGTGATGATCGGCGGCTTCGGCGGTTCCGGCGCACCGATCGAACTGATCCACGCCCTCATCGACAAGGGGCCGAAGGGCCTCACCGTCATCAACAACAATGCCGGCAACGGGCGCATCGGCATCGCCGCGATGATCGATGCCGGCATGGTGAAGAAGATGATCTGCTCCTTCCCGCGCTCCACCGATCCGCGCGCCTTCACCGACCGCTATCTTGCCGGAAAGATCGAGCTGGAACTGGTGCCGCAGGGCACGCTTGCCGAGCGCATCCGCGCCGGCGGCGCCGGCATTCCCGCCTTCTACACGCCGACGAGCTACGGCACGGAACTGGCCAAGGGCAAGCCGGTGGCGGAGTTCGACGGCCGCATGTATGTGCAGGAGCGCTGGTTGAAGGCGGATGTCGCGCTGATCAAGGCGCATGTCGGCGATATCCACGGCAACCTCACCTACAACAAGGCCGCCCGCAATTTCAGCCCGCTGATGTGCATGGCCGCGGCGAAGACCATCGTGCAGGTGGGCAGGTTGGTCGAACCCGGCGGCATCGATCCCGAGCAGGTCGTCACCCCCGGAATCTTCGTCGACGGCCTCGTCGAAGTCGCAGATCCCAAGCAGGAAGAAGACCTCATCCGCGCAGGAGTGGCCTACGCATGACTATCGACACCCGCGAAGACATAAAACTCTCCAACGCCCAGATCGCCTGGCGCGCCGCGCAGGACATCTTTGACGGCGCCTATGTCAACCTCGGCATCGGTTTCCCGGAAATGGTCGCGCGCTACCAGCCCGAGGGACGGTCGGCGATCTTCCACACGGAGAACGGCATCCTCGATTTCGGCGAGGCGCCGCCCGAAGGCGAGGAGGACTGGGACCTCATCAATGCCGGCAAGAAGGCCGTGACGCTGAAGCCGGGTTCGGCCTTCTTCCACCATGCCGACAGTTTCGCCATGGTGCGCGGCGGCCATCTCGACGTCGCCATCCTGGGCGCCTACCAGGTGGCGGAGAACGGCGACCTCGCCAACTGGCGCGTCGGCTCCAAGGGCGTGCCGGCCGTCGGCGGGGCGATGGACCTCGTGCATGGCGCAAAGCAGGTCGTCGTCATCACCGAGCACGTCACCAAGAACGGCGAGCCTAAGCTGGTGGAACGCTGCACCTTCCCGCTGACGGGCGTCGGCTGCATCACCCGCATCTATACCAGCCATGCCGTGATCGACGTCTCCGGCGGCCATTTCGTGCTGCGCGAGAAACGCGCCGGCATGACGATCGAGGAACTGCAGGCCATGACAGGCGCGAAACTCCATGTCGAAGGCCCTGTCGCCGATCTCGTCGTGCCGGAACTCTGAGGTATATCATGTCCGAAGCCTATATCTGCGACTATGTCCGCACACCCATCGGCCGCTTCGGCGGCGCGCTCGCCTCCGTCCGCGCCGACGATCTCGGCGCTATCCCGCTGAAGGCGCTGATGGCGAGGAATGCCGGCATCGACTGGGAGGCGGTCGACGATGTCATCTATGGCTGCGCCAACCAGGCGGGCGAAGACAACCGCAATGTCGCGCGCATGTCCTCGCTGCTCGCAGGCCTGCCCGTCTCCGTCTCCGGCACGACGATCAACCGGCTCTGCGGCTCCGGCATGGATGCCGTCATCGCCGCCGCCCGGGCCATCAAGGCCGGCGAGGCGGAGTTGATCTTCGCCGGCGGCGTGGAGAGCATGAGCCGCGCGCCCTTCGTCATGCCCAAGGCGGAGACGGCCTTCTCGCGCAATGCCGAGATCTACGACACGACCATCGGCTGGCGCTTCGTCAACCCGCTGATGAAGACGCAGTTCGGCGTCGATTCCATGCCGGAGACCGGCGAGAACGTCGCTGAAGATTTTTCCATTTCCCGCGAAGATCAGGACGCCTTCGCCGTACGCTCGCAGGCGAAAGCCGCCGCCGCGCAGGCGAACAGGCGGCTGGCGAGGGAGATCACACCCGTCACCATCCCGCAGAGGAAGGGCGATGCCATCGTTGTCGAGAAGGACGAGCATCCCCGCGCGACAACCCTGGAAGCCCTTGCCAAGCTCGGGACGCCCTTCCGCAAGGAAGGCGGCACGGTGACGGCGGGCAACGCTTCCGGCGTCAATGACGGGGCGGCGGCGCTGATCGTCGCCTCGGAAGCGGCGGTGCGGAAATACGGCCTCACCCCCATCGCCCGCATCCTCGGCGGCGCCATGGCGGGCGTTCCCCCGCGCATCATGGGCATCGGCCCGGTCGCCGCCACCGAGCGACTGTGCGCCCGCCTCGGCCTGAAACCCGCCGATTTCGACGTGATCGAACTCAACGAGGCCTTCGCGTCGCAGGGCCTTGCGACGCTGCGCCAACTCGGCATCGCCGAAGACGCGGATCACGTCAATCCGAACGGCGGCGCCATCGCGCTCGGCCATCCCCTCGGCATGTCCGGCGCCCGCATCACCGGCACGGCGGCGCTGGAATTGCAGCTCACCGGCAAGACGCGCTCGCTCTCCACCATGTGCATTGGCGTCGGGCAGGGGATTGCCGTGGTGCTGGAGCGGGCTTGAGGCTGCGATAGCCCCTCACCCCAGCCCTCTCCCCGCAAGCGGGGAGAGGGAACGTGCCCCAAGCAACGAAACAACCGGGAAACCATCGCGGCATCCCCTTCTCCCCGGCGGGGAGAGCGACTGTCTTGTCTGTCAAGCGCTTTGCCATGGTTTTCCGTCCCGGATGATGGCGTTGAGGATGGTGAGAAGCTTGCGCATGGTCGCGACGATGGCGACGATCTTGGGCTTGCCGGCTTCAACGAGACGATCGCGGAAGGCCTTGAGGACCGGGTTACGACGGGCAGCGACCAGCGCTGCCATGAACAGCACAGCCCGCACCTTGCCGCGACCGCCACCGATGAAGCTCTTGCCGCGCCACTTGCCCGACTGCCGAGTGAACGGCGCCACCCCGGCCAATGCGGCGATCTGGCGCCGGTCGAGGCTACCGAGTTCCGGCAGTTCGGCCATCAGCGTGCGGGCCGTGGTTGGTCCTACACCCGGTACCGAGGTCAAAAGCGCCTCGCGCACCCGCCACAAGGGCGACTTGCGGATGCGTCCGTTGAGATCGCCGTCGAGGCTTGCGAGTTCACGTCGGAGCGCTGCAAGCAGCCGCTTGATGCTCTTCTGCGTTTCCTTGGCCTGGGCCGTCCGTGTCCGGTTTTCTTCCGCCGTGATCATCTGCACGATCTGGCGGCGCCGCGAAACGATGGCCGAGAAGGCCTCGCTCTCCTCATCGCGCAAGGGCCGGATCTCCGGTCTGGTTGCTGCGACGAAGGCTGCGATCACAGCGGCATCGATCGGATCTGTCTTGGCGCGTTTGCCAAGCGCATGGGCATAGGAACGCACCTGCGCCGGATTGACCACCACAACGGCAAAGCCGGCTGATGACAGGCTGGCAGCTGCCAGCATTTCGTAGCCACCGGTCGCTTCCAGCGCCACGATATCGGCTTTTGCGTCTCGCAGCCGGCGGATCAGGCCGTCCACGCCGGCATGGTCGTTGCCGACGAAAAAGCTCTCCCCGACTGGCTGCACATGCACATCCAACCGATCCTTGGAAACATCGATACCAACAATCACATCCATCTGATCCCATCCTTGCCTAAGCGGGCTTCGCACATGCGAGCGGCCCTGGCGACTGTTCGGGTTCGATGGAACGGCGGATGATGACCCAAGCTCTCCCACGGGCTTCAATGCCCAAAGGTGCTGCGGTCTCTCATCCGCCACCGCAACTGGCAATACACCGCCAATCGCAGCAGAAGGGAAGTTACAAAGGTGGCGGCAGCCGGATGAGGGGCTTTTTCACCAACGACAATTGACACGGCCCCCGCGCTTCTGCACCCATGCGGACCGAATTTCTCGCTTCGATGACGGGTCCCTCATGTCCAAGACCACCCGCGCCACCCAGGCCCTTGCCAAGGCCGGCGTTTCCTTCACCGTCCATACCTACGACTACGATCCGAATGCCGACCGCGTCGGCATCCAGGCCGCCGAGGCGCTGGGGGAGGATCCCGCCCGCGTGCTCAAGACGCTGATGGCGGAGGTGGACGGCAAGCCGGTCTGCGTTATCGTGCCCTCCGACCAGGAGGTCAGCATGAAGAAGCTGGCGAGCGCCTTCAAGGGCAAGTCGGCCAACATGATGAAGCCGGCGGATGCCGAGCGGCTGACCGGCTTCGTCGTCGGTGGCATCAGCCCCTTTGGCCAGAAGAAACAGGTGCTGACCGCCATCGAGGAGGCGGCACTGGCGCACGACCAGATCTATATGAACGGCGGGCAGCGCGGCCTGCAGGTGCGCCTTGCCCCGCGCGACGTGATGTCGGCGCTGAAGGCGATCGCCGCGCCCGTCATCGCCTGATTGCGCCTTCTCTTTCGGCCCCGGGCACACTAAGTTTCCCTTATCCGCGTAGAACAGACAGGCATGCCATGACCTATCCCGCCAATTCCGCCTCCCCCGTCGATCCGCAAAAGCTCGACAAGCTCGCCGAGGTCGCCGTGCGCGTCGGCCTTCAGCTCCAGAAGGGGCAGGATCTCGTGATGACGGCGCCCATCGCCGCCCTGCCGCTCGCCCGCCTCATCACCAAGCACGCCTACAAGGCCGGGGCCGGCCTCGTCAGCACCTTCTATGCCGACGAGGAGGCGACGCTCGCGCGCTACCACCATGCGCCGGACGAAAGCTTCGACCGGGCCAGCGACTGGCTCTACGAGGGCATGGCCAAGGCCTATGCCAATGGCGCCGCGCGCCTCGCCATTGCCGGCGACAACCCGATGCTGCTCTCCGGCGAGGACCCGGCCAGGGTCGCCCGCGCCAACAAGGCGAATTCCACGGCCTACAAGCCGGCGCTGGAGAAGATCGCCAATTTCGACATCAACTGGAACATCGTCTCCTATCCGAATCCGTCCTGGGCGAAGCAGGTGTTCCCGAACGATCCGGAAGAGGTGGCGGTCGAAAAGCTCGCCAACGCCATCTTCGCCGCCTCGCGCGTCGATGTCGCCGATCCCGTCGCCGCCTGGGCGGCGCACAATGCCGGCCTTGCCAAGCGCTCGGCCTGGCTGAACGGCGAGCGCTTTTCCGCGCTGCACTTCAAGGGGCCGGGCACGGACCTGACCGTGGGGCTCGCGGACGGCCACGAATGGCACGGCGGCGCGTCGACGGCCAAGAACGGCATCACCTGCAACCCGAACATCCCGACGGAAGAGGTCTTCACCACGCCGCATGCGCTGCGCGTCGAAGGCCATGTCTCCTCCACCAAGCCGCTCTCCCACCAGGGCACGCTGATCGACGACATCCAGGTGCGCTTCGAGGGCGGCCGGATCGTCGAGGCGAAGGCGTCGAAGGGCGAGGCGGTGCTGAGCAAGGTGCTGGATACCGACGAAGGCGCGCGCCGGCTCGGCGAAGTAGCCCTCGTGCCGCATTCCTCGCCGATCTCGGCGAGCGGCATCCTGTTCTACAACACGCTGTTCGACGAGAACGCCTCCTGCCACATCGCGCTCGGCCAGTGCTATTCGAAGTGCTTCCTCGACGGCGCGAGCCTGACGCCGGACCAGATCCGCGCGCAGGGCGGCAATGAGAGCCTCATCCATATCGACTGGATGATCGGCTCGGACAAGGTGGACATCGACGGCGTGCGCGCCGACGGCAGCCGCGCGCCCGTCATGCGCGCCGGCGAGTGGGCATGAGCCATCTCGGCGTGATCGGCGGCGGCGGTTGGCTGGCCGGGGCCCTGCTCCGGCCGGTGCTGGCCGATCGCCTCGTCATGCCGACCGATCTCGTGCTGTCCTCGCGCTCGGGCAATATTTCGGGTTTCGAGGCCTGGCCCGGCGTGCACATGACGACGGACAACGCGATCCTCGTCGATGCCTGCGACACCATCGTCCTGTCCGTGCGCCCCGGCGATCTCGACGCGATCGACATCGACCTGCGCGGGCGGCTCGTCATCTCCGTCATGGCGGGGGTGACGGCGGAGGAGATCGGCGACCGTTTCGGTGTCCGGCGCATCGTACGGGCGATGCCGAATGCCTGCGCCGAGCAGCGCCTCTCCTTCACGCCCTGGTTCGCGACGGATGACGTGCGCGAATCGGAAATGGACTTCGCCCGGCGCTTCTTCGCCGCCTCGGGACGTCCGCATTTCATCACCGACGAGCAGGAGCTCGACTATTTCACCGCGCTGACAGGCTCGGGCGCGGCCTTTCCGGCGCTGATGGCAGATGCGATGATCCGCCATGCGATCGAATCGGGCATCGGCCCGGAGACGGCGGTGCTTGCGGTGCGCCAGCTCTTCCTCGGCGCCGCCACGCAGATGGCGAGCGTCAGCGACACGCCGGCCGATATCGTGGAACTGTTCATGGAATATCACGGCACGACGGCGGCCGGCCTTTCCGCGATGATCGACGCCGACCTCGCCCATGCCGTCTTCACCGGGCTGACGGCGGCGCGCCGGCGGGCGCAGGACGGCGCGGACTGATCCGTCCGCCGGGCTTCAGAACAGCGAGCCCTGGCGGGGCGCCGGCTTCTCCTCTGCCTCGCCCTTCGCGGCTCTCTTGCGGGGCGGCGTGCTGCCGCCCGCCCCGGTGACGGCGTCCACCGTGCCGTCGGCGAATTCGATGGCGATGGCGCGGCCGGGGCCGAGACCGACGGCGCCTTTCACCGGCGCGCCTTCCTCGTCACGCACCAGCGCGTAGCCACGCTTCAGCACGTTGCGGTAGGAGAGCGATTGCAGCATGCGGTCCTGCGCCTGCAGGAGGGCCCGGCGGCGGGCGAGATCGCCGGCGAGCGCGCTTTCTGCCCGCAGCGCAAGGCCCGACAGTCGGTCGCGCGCCCGGCCAGTCTGCGCGGCGATGCGGGCGGGCGTTGCGCGCAGCGAGACGTCGAAGGCGGAAAGACGCGCGCGGAACTGGTCGAGCCGGCGCTCGACGATGCGCTCGGCGCGTTGCAGGCGCTCAGTGACGCGCTGGCGGCGCTCGGCGATGCGGGTGAGAAGCATGTCGGGCCGCAGATGCGCCGCCGTGCGCTCGAAGGCGCCGCGCTTGCCCGCCGTGTTCATCTGCAGGCCGCGGCCGAGGCCGGCCGCCGCCTCGTCGAACCGGCGGCGCGGCAGGGCGAGCAGTTGGTCGAGCGAGGGCAGCGCCCGGGCGAGCGCGCGAACGCCCTGCCGGCGGCTGTCCATCTGGCGCGCCGTGGCGCCGCGCAGGCGCGCGGCGAGCGAGGCGAGCTCCGCATCGAGATCGGCCTTCACCGGCACCGCCATTTCGGCGGCGCCCGTCGGCGTCGGGGCACGGCGGTCGGCGGCATGGTCGATCAGCGTCCAGTCCGTCTCGTGGCCGACGGCGGAAATGAGCGGGATCGTCGAGGCGGCCGCGGCACGCACGACGATCTCGTCGTTGAAGCTCCAGAGATCCTCCAGGCTGCCGCCGCCGCGCGCGACGATCAGCACGTCCGGCCTCGGCACCGGCCCGCCGGGCGCAAAGGCGTTGAAGCCCTCGATGGCCGCGGCGACCTCCTGGCCCGAGCCCTCGCCCTGTACCTTGACCGGCCAGACGACGACGTGGACCGGGAAGCGGTCGGCGATGCGGTGCAGGATATCGCGAATGACGGCGCCCGTCGGCGAGGTGACGACACCGATCACCTTCGGCAGGAACGGCAGCGGCCTCTTGCGTTCGGCATCGAAGAGGCCTTCGGCGGCGAGCTTGCGGCGACGTTCCTCGAGCAGCGCCATCAGCGCGCCCGCGCCGGCCGGCTCCAGCGCCTCGATGACGATCTGGTATTTCGAGGAGCCGGGGAAGGTGGTGATCTTGCCCGTCGCGATCACCTCCATGCCCTCTTCCGGCTTGAAGCGCAGGCGCGAGAAACTGCCCTTCCAGATCACCGCGTCGATGCGCGCGCGGTCGTCCTTCAGCGAGAAATAGGCGTGGCCGGAGGAATGCGGGCCGCGATAGCCGGAGACCTCGCCGCGCACGCGCACCTGGTCGAAGGCCTGCTCGACCGTGCGCTTGATGGAGCCGGAAAGCTCCGACACCGAATATTCGGCAAGATTGCTGGGCGAATCAGTCTCGGGAAAAAAGCTCATGCGGCAAAGTGTAGTGCGTTTGCCGGTAGATGACAGGGTGCCGCCGACGGCATCCCCAGCCCGTTCCGCGGTTTTCCCCGCGCTATTCCGGCTTCACCCGGTAGAGGCGCAGCACAGGCCCGCCCACCCCTTCGACCGGTTCCAGATAGGCCGGCACCTCGCCCTTCAGGAGGCCGGCATAGAGCCCTTCAGGCTCGGCATCGGCCAGAAGCCGCGTTTCGGCATTGCCCGGGCAAAAGGCGAGCAGCGTCACGCCGGCGCCGCGCAGGAACGCCTCGGCCTGGCGGGGCTCGGACAGGCCGATATGGAGCTGCGTCAGCATGCCGCCCTGGTTGCGATGATAGGGCGCCGAGAGCACCCGGTGGCCGCTGAAGCGCAGGATCGAGGTGCCGACGTCCGAAACGGCGGCCACCACGCCGACCGGCTCGCGGGCGAGCGGCGCGAGCACCGCTTCGTCGGTGCAGGCGGGCCGTTTCGCACCGCCGGCAAGCTCGGCGCGCAGCACATTGCCCGACGCGCCGGGAAGGAGGGCTCCGGCGATCGCCCAGGTGGCGGGCGTCGCGGCCAGCGTCAGGCCGGCAAAGGCAAGGCCCAGCTTCAGGTTCTTCGGCTCGGCATTGGCGGCCTTGCGCAGGCCGGCGATCATCCGGCCGAGCGGGATGGCGGCAAGCACATGGACGAAGATCGAGCCGCGGATCTGGATGAGCGAGACGGCGAGGGCGACGACGAGCAGCGCGAGCAGGATGAGATGCGCCTCGGCGGCCTCGCGGCGATAGGCGCTCCTGGCGCAGACGACGATGGCGAGGAGGCCCGTGGCATAGAAGCTGGCGATCGACGCGGGATCGATGCGGAACTGGGCAAGCGCCGACTGGGCCTCGATGACCATGTCGAGCCAGAAGGTCTTCAGCAGCGGATCGAGCGAGGCGAGCGGATTGGCGAGGCATCCGGGCGCGATCAGGAGCACCGCGGCGGCGACGATGCCGCCCGCGCCGGCAAGGGCAGCCAGCCGGCCACGGAACGACCAGGCGCTCGCCAGCGAAGCCGTGAGGAACAGCGTGCCGCCGCCGAGCGTCGCCAGCGCGTAGAAACCGTAGGAGAGGCTGTCGCAGGTCACCTGCGTGTAGCGGGACGGCGCGACGGTGGAAAAGAAGGCGACGGTCACCGTCAGGGCGAGCGCGAGGCCGAAGGCGGTGGCCGCATCGCGGAAGGCGCGGCCATGCCAGGCCCAGCGCAGGGCGACGACGAGGCAGACCGCGCCGATCAGCGGCGTCGTTTCCGCACCGATGGCGATGGCGAAGCCGGCAAGCACGCCGGCGACGGCATGGTCGCGCGGCTGCATGGCGGGGGCGAGCAGCATCGCCGCGATGCACGCGACCAGCGCGATCTGCACATTGTGGTGATCGATCGAGCCGGGCTGGAAGCGGTTCAGCGAGAGGATGAGGACGACGGTCAGGACCAGCGTCGCATGCATGGCCACGGTGCCGCCGAGCCGGTAGCCGGCGAGCCCCGTGCCGAAGAGCACCGGCACGACGAGGAACGACGGCCAAACGGCGAACGCCAGCGCCTCGGCCTGCCGCTGCCCGGTAAAGAGCGAGAAGACGCTGATCAGGTTGGCGATCGGCAGGTCGACGAAGCGCGACCAGTGCATGAGGGTGCCGCCGGCAAGGCCGAGGCGGTACTGCGTCGTGTCGAACCAGCCCTGCCCGGCCAGGAGGTCGCGCACCACGACAAGGCGCATCCTGTCGTCGTTGTCGGCGCCGACATAGTCGGTCGCGAAGGGTAGCGACAGGGCCAGCAGCAGCACGATCGCCAGGAGGCTGTAGAGGGCGAGCACGCGCCAGGTCATCCCGGAGAGCCCGGCAGGCGCCTCTCCGGTTGCAAGCGACAGCGTCGCAGGCAGGGTTTTCGACACGTTTCGCCCCTTCGTCCACCATTGGAAGCCAGCCGAAACCTAGCCTTAACCTTCTCAAGAAATAGTAAAACCGTGGGTCGCATGCGGGCCCCGTGCCGGGAGAACGCGCCGCCATGACGGAAAGCCTGATGGAAGACCTCGATATCGCCGTGCTGCTGCCCTGCTACAACGAGGCGCAGACGATCGGCGACGTCGTCCACGGCTTTCGCGCCGCACTGCCTTCGGCCCGCATCTATGTCTACGACAACAATTCCACCGATTCGACCGCGCTGCGCGCGGCGCTGGCCGGCGCGACCGTCGTGCGCGAGCGCCGCCAGGGCAAGGGCAACGTGGTGCGCCGGATGTTCTCCGACATCGAGGCCGATATCTACATCATGGCCGACGGCGACGGCACCTATGCCGCATCCGACGCGGCCGAACTGATCCGCACGCTGGTCACCGAAGGCGCCGACATGGTCGTCGGCACGCGCCGCGGCGTGACTGCCGACGCCGGCCGGCAGGGCCACGCCTTCGGCAACCGCATCTTCAACATCCTGTTCCGCTCGCTGTTCGGCAACGATTTCTCCGACATCTTCTCCGGCTACCGCGCCTTCTCGCGCCGGTTTGCCAAGAGCTTCCCGGCCGTTTCCGGCGGTTTCGAGATCGAGACGGAAATGTCGGTGCATGCCTCGCGGCTGCGCATGCCGATCGCCGAACTGGAACTCGACTACGGCCGCCGGCCGGAGGGTTCGCATTCCAAGCTCTCCACCTTCAAGGACGGCGCGAGGATCCTCTGGATGTTCGCCATGCTGATGAAGGAGACGCGGCCCTTCGTGTTCTTCGGCGCGATCAGCAGCCTCTTCATGGCGGCGAGCCTGACCTTCATGGCGCCGGTTCTGGCGGCCTATTTCCGCACCGGCCTCGTCGAGCGCATGCCAACCTGGGTCTTCTCGCTCGCGCTGATGATGATCTCGTTCCTCGTCTTCTCCGCCGGCCTCATCCTCGATTCCCTGGCGCGTGCCAGAGCCGAGCAACTGCGCATCCACTACATGAACCAGTCCGCCGGCCATACCGGCTACCGGCACCGCACGCGCCGGGCGGAAGGGTCGGCGGTGCGCTCGCACGCCGCGTGAAGCGCCTGCTGTTCTTCGCGGTCGCCGGCGGCGCCGGCTTCCTCGTCGATGCCGGCGTGCTCGCGCTGCTCCTCCATATGACCGCGCTCGGCCCGCTCGTCGCGCGGATCGGCGCCATTACGGCGGCCATGCTCTTCACCTTCTGGCTGAACCGCACCTTCACCTTCGGCCGCAGCGACCGCAGCCTTGCGGCGGAGGGCGCGCGCTACGGCGGCGTCGGGATCAGCGCCGCGCTCCTCAACTACGCGGTCTATTCGGCGATCGTCCTCGCCTTTCCCGGCTTCCCTCCGGTCTTCGCGCTCGCCATCGCCTCCGCCGCCGCGATGGCCTGGTCCTTCCTCGGCTATTCCCGCTTCGTCTTCGGCGCCTCCCCGCCCTCGAAATGAGCGCGCGTCCCGGCATCAACCGGGAAGAAGCTCTCGATCAGTACGCCCTGCACCAGCGCGTCCTGCGCCGAGCCGAAGGAGGTGAGCGTGGTGATCCAGTTGAAATGCTTTGCGCCGACCTTCATCTCGATCGGCAGGATCGGCAGTCGGTCCGTTTCCGGAAAGGCCTCCAGCGCGGCCTGGATGTCCGCGGCCGCGGCCAGCCGCTCGATGCGTTTCGAAAGCGGGCTGCGCGGCCCCTGCAGCCAGGCCTCGGCGCGGATGCGGTGCACGAGGTCGGCGGCCGACTGCGCCCAGTTGACGACGATGGAACGCAGCGGCGTCGGGCCGAGATAGGCATCGAGGAAATTGTCGCCCGGCGAGACGGCGATGCCCGCCATGCCGGCGAGATCGAGAAAGGCCTGGTTGGCGGTGAGCACGTTGTATTCATGGTCGAACACGACGCCGGGATAGGGGTCGTGGCGGGCGAGGATGAGGCCGATCGCCTCCGCCACGGCCGGCGGAAAGGCGGCAAGGCTGGCGGCCGGCGCCGTCGCGAAGCGCGGGCGGAAGCCGGCGGCGGAGAACAGCATGCCCTGGTCGCGCGCGGGGATGTCGAGCACGGCGGAGAGGCGAAGGATCATGCCCTCCGAGGGACGCGAGCGGCCGGTCTCCAGGAAGGAGAGATGGCGGGCGGAAATGCCGGCCTCGCTTGCCAGCTCCAATTGGCTCATGCGCCGGTGGCCGCGCCATTCCTTCAGATGCTCGCCGAACTCCATGCCGTCCTCCTCTTCGTCGCCCCCACTAAACAGGAGGCCCGGCATGATTTCCATTACCTCCAAGGTAATTGGTTTACGTCACCGGCCCCGGCAGGATCGTCCCATCGAAACCGAAAGGAGCCCACGATGCTTTCTGCCCTCAACCGCAACCTCATGAAGTCCGTCATGCTCGCCGACGGCGTCTTCTCGCTCGCCGCCGCCGCCCTGCTCTTCGGCCTGTCGGGTCCGATCGGCACCCTGGTCGGTCCGCTTGCGACACCGGCCATCCTCAACGGCTTCGCGGCCTTCTTCGCCCTCTGGGGCGCCTTCCACCTCGCCGTCGGCCGGCAGGAACGGCCCTCGCCCGCCGCCGTCCGTTTCGCCATTGCGGGCGATGCGGCCTGGATCGTCGGCAGCATCGCCGTCCTCGTCTTCGCCGGCAACGGGCTGACGGTCACCGGCATGGGCCTTATCGCGCTTGCCGCCGTGGTCGTCGCCGATGTGCTGCTTCTCAAGCGGATCGGCCTCGGCCGCCAGCGGCGCGCCGCGCTCGCCTGAGCGCGCCGGCCCCAGCGCCTCCTGCGCCCCCGCCGGGCGCGGGGACGCCTGCCGTTTTCAATGCCGCCAACTACCCCGTGCGAGAGATTTCCCTTCCCTGGAAAATGCACTACCGTCGCGTCCGAATGACAATGGGGAGCCCTTCATGCGCGTTATCTTTTCCGAGGACCACAAGCTCAGAAACGCTCGCACCGAGCTTTACGGCGGCGAGCTTGTGCCGCCCTTCGAGGCGCCGTTCCGGGCGGAGTGGATTCTCGCCGCGGTCAAGGATGCCGGCTTCACCGACGTCTCGGCGCCGGAACGCCACGGGCTGGAAACCGCGCTGAAGGTGCACGATGCCGGCTACCTTGCCTTCCTGGAGGGCGCCTGGGAGAAATGGCAGGCGGCCGGCTACAAGGGCGAGGCCATCGCCACCTCGTTCCCCGTGCGCCGCACCTCGCCGCGCATCCCGACCCAGATCGACGGCCTCATCGGCTACTATTGCAACGCCACGGAAACGGCGATCACGCCCGGCACCTGGGAGGCGGCCGTCTCCTCCATGCAGAGCGCGGTGACGGCGGCCGACATCGTCGCGGGCGGCGCGAAGGCAGCCTTCGCACTCTGCCGGCCGCCGGGTCACCATGCCGGCATCGACAGTTTCGGCGGCTACTGCTTCATCAACAACGCCGCCGTCGCCGCCCAGCGCTTGCTCGACAAGGGCGCGAGGAAGGTCGCCGTGCTCGACGTCGACTTCCACCACGGCAACGGCACGCAGGACATTTTCTACGAGCGGGGCGACGTCTATTTCGCCTCACTGCACGGCGATCCGGCCGAAGCCTTCCCGCATTTCCTCGGCTATGCGGAAGAGACCGGCAAGGGCGCCGGCGAAGGCACGACGCAGAACTATCCGATGCCACCGGGCACGCCCTATTCCGTCTGGGAAGCCGCGCTCCACGATGCCCTGAAGCGCATCGCCGCCTTCGGCGCCGAGGCGATCGTGCTCTCGCTCGGCGTCGACACGTTCGAGAAGGACCCTATCTCCTTCTTCAAGCTGACCTCGCCGGACTATATCACGATGGGGCGGGCGGTCGCGGCAAGCGGCGTGCCGGTGCTCGTCGTCATGGAAGGCGGCTACGGCGTGCCGGAAATCGGCCCAAACGTCGCCAACACGCTGAAGGGTATTAGCGACTGAGACCGGCATCAATTTTCCTGAAGCAAGGCGTCACGATTATCCATTTGCCGCGTGACGCCCCCTCCTCTAGGACGAAGTGCCGGGAGGGGGTTTCATGGCCGAACAACAGACAGCGACGGGCGGCGGACTTTCGGGCTCGGGCAATGCGGGGCTCCTCACGGGCATCCTGCTGTGCTTCGGCTCGATGTCGAGCATCCAGTTCGGCTCGGCTTTCTCGGCGACCGCGATCGATGCCTATGGCCCCTCGACCACGACATTCCTGCGCCTCGTCATGGCGGCGGCGATCCTCGCCCTGATCGTTCGTCCGCCGATACGCTCCTACGGCCGCGATCAGTGGAAGAGCGCCATGCTGCTCGGCGCCACAATGGCGGCAATGACACTCTGCTTCTTCGCGGCGATCCACCGCATCCCGCTCGGCCTTGCCGTCGCCATCGAATTCCTCGGACCGCTGGCGGTCGCCACCTGGTCGCTTGGCACGGGCTGGCGGTTGATCTGGCCTGGCGCGGCCTTTGTCGGCGTCGTGCTGCTGTCGCATGACGGCGCGGGCTGGGTCGGCGATCCCGTGGGCATGCTGTTTGCCTGCGGTGCCGGCGCCGGCTGGGGCACCTACATCATCCTCATGAAGAAGACCGGCGCAGCGTTCAAGGGGCTCGAAGGGCTCTCCATGTCGCTGGTCTTCGCGGCAATCGTCGCGACCCCATTCGGCCTGCCGCGCGCCGCCGAGGTGCTGAACCCGGAAGGGCTCGGCACGATGCTCGGCCTTGCGCTCCTCGTGCCGCTCATTCCCTACGCCCTGGAGATGATCGCGCTGCGCCGCATGCCGACGGCGGCCTTCGGTATCTTGATGAGCATCGAGCCGGCCCTCGGCGCGCTTGCCGGTTTCCTCGTGCTCAGCCAGCCGATGACGCCCCTGCAGATGCTCGGCACGGGCCTCGTGGTCGCCGCGAGCGCCGGCGTCACCTCCGGCGGCAGCAGCGAAGCCTGAAGCAGAAGCGTGGCCCCTTTCATGTTCCTGCCGCAATCGGTAGGTTGAAGCAGAATCATCGAAGTCTCGGGGATGCCTGCATGTACAAGAAATGCGCTGTCGTCGCGGTTGCCGCGCTCTATCTTTCCGCCTGCACGACCACCGACCCCTATACGGGCGAGCAGAAGGTTTCCAACACGGCCGGCGGTGCGGCGATCGGCGCGGGCGTCGGCGCGGTGGCCGGCCTGCTGATCGGCAACAACCCGGTGCAGCGCCGCAATGCCGCGCTGATCGGCGCCGGCGTCGGCGCGCTGGCCGGCGGCGCCATCGGCAACTACATGGACAACCAAGAAGCCGAGCTGCGCGCCCAGCTCCAGGGCACCGGCGTTTCCGTGACCCGCGTGGGCGACCGCATCGTGCTCAACATGCCGTCGAACGTCACCTTCGCCACCGACCAGGACCAGGTGATCCCGCCGTTCTATCCGACGCTCGATTCGGTGGCGATCGTGCTGCGCAAGTTCGACAAGACGCTGATCGACGTCGACGGCCATACCGATTCGGTCGGCAATGCCGGCTACAACATGGATCTGTCCAACCGCCGCGCCAATTCGGTCGCCAATTATCTCGCCGGGCGCGGCGTCGACCCGCGCCGCATGTCGGCGATGGGCTACGGCCTGGAGCGCCCGATCGCCTCCAACGCCTCGGAAATGGGCCGCGCGCAGAACCGCCGCGTCGAGATCGCGATCTCGCCGCTCAAGCAGGGCTGATCCGTCAGAGGGTCGTGCGCGGGGCCGTCACGGCCCTTCGCGGCTCGGCGCCCATTCCAGCCGCTTGTAGTCGAACCCGTATTCCAGGGTCGGCTTGACGATCTCGAAATAGGGCGAGAGGTCGAAGTCGCGCGGCGTATAGAGCGAATGATGGCGGATATGCAGGATCTCCTCGCGCGAATAGCTCGAGGTCGCCGCCGCACGGCCGGGCGCACGCGTGATCTCCGGCAGGATCGGATAGCGGATCGTCTCGAAGGCTTCCGCAATCAGCGTCGAGCAGATCGCCCGCGTCGGATCGCCTGAACCGAAGGCGATCAGCCGGCGGCGCCAGCGCACCGGCACGGGCGGCGTGGGCATGAAATAGCGCAGCATGTCGGTGATGTTCTTCAGGTCGTATTTCAGCCCGAGGCGCGAGACCATGAAGGCGACGAGCGCATCGCGATCCTCCGGCGTCAGCCCGACCGGCCGGCAGATGCGCGTGTTGTAGGTGCGGTACTTGGCCAGCGGCACCGCGACGCAGCCCTCGCCGAGATTGACCTCGATGAGCTGCGGCCGCTCGATGGCGGGCAGCGTTGCCTGGTCCAGCGTCAGCGGCACCTCGTCGCCGACGAAGAGCGCGGCATGCGACCAGGTCGATTGCGTCAGGTACTTGATCGCCGCCGAGACCTTCTGGTTGCCTTCCACGAGCAGGATATCGCCCGCCCGCAACGTGCGCGCCAGCGTTTCCGGGTCGGAGGGCGTGTAGGGCTCGTAGCCGGAGGTCTGGCTTTGCAGCTTGTCGGCGAAACGGCGGCCGAGGCGATCGAGCAGCGTGTCGCGGCTAGCGGTAAGCGGCTTCAGTCCGGCTGTCACGTCACCTCCTTCGCGGTCTCGGCTCCGGCCACTCTAGCGCCACCGGCGACAATCTGTCGAGCTTGACCGGAACGGGCTTCCTCCTATATTTAGAATTATTCTAAACTGGACACTCACCGATGTTCTCCCGCCTTTTCCGCCCCGGCAAACGCAGCCTGGAATCCTTGAGCGAACAGGAAATCCTTGCCCTCGCCATCTCCTCGGAAGAGGACGACGGGCGCATCTATCTGGCCTATGCGGATGCGCTGCGCGAGGCCTACCCGCATTCCGCCCGCATCTTCGAGGACATGGCGGAGGAGGAGAGCCATCACCGCCAGATGCTGATCGACCGCCATGTGGCGCGCTTCGGCGACCGCATCCCGCTGGTGCGGCGCGAATATGTGCGCGATTTCCCGGAGCGCAAGCCGGACTGGCTCATCGGCAACATGCATATCGGGGCGATCCGCGCCCAGGCCGAGGCGATGGAGGAGGCGGCGCACCGCTTCTATCTGGCCGCCGCCGCGCGCACGAAGGACGCGGCGACGCGAAAACTGCTCGGTGATCTGGCGCTGGCGGAGAAATCGCACGAGTCCCTTGCCCGCCGGCTCGGCGAGCAGCACACGCCCGCCGACGTGAAGGTCGAGGAGGACCAGACGGCGCGGCGGCAATTCGTGCTGACCTATGTGCAGCCGGGCCTTGCCGGTCTGATGGACGGCTCGGTCTCGACGCTCGCGCCGATCTTCGCCGCCGCCTTCGCCACGCAGGATACCTGGCAGACGTTTCTGGTCGGCCTTTCCGCCTCGGTTGGCGCGGGCATCTCCATGGGCTTCACGGAGGCCGCCCATGACGACGGCAAGCTCTCCGGCCGCGGCTCGCCGGTCAAGCGGGGCCTTGCCTCCGGCATCATGACGGCGCTGGGCGGCCTCGGCCATGCCCTGCCCTATCTCATCCCGAATTTCTTCCTGGCGACGATGATCGCCATCCTCGTCGTCTTCGTCGAACTGTGGGCGATCGCCTTCATCCAGAACCGCTTCATGGAAACGCCGTTCTTCCGCGCCGTGCTGCAGGTGGTGCTCGGCGGCAGCCTGGTGCTGGCCGCAGGCGTCTTGATCGGCAATGCGTGAGGATTGAAGGCAGCGGCAGCCGGATGAGGGGCTGCCGCGCCTGCCGACTATGCCCGCAGCGTGCCGCCGGTGGTCTTCACCACATTGCCGACGATCTTCGCCGTCAACGCCTCGAAATCCTCGTCCGTCAGCGTCTTGTCGGTCGGCTGGAAGACGACTTCGATGGCGATCGACTTCTTGCCTTCGCCGAGCGAAGCGCCCTCGAAGACGTCGAAGACGTTGACGGCGGCGATCAGCTTGCGGTCGGCGCCCGTCGCCGCGCGCACGATGGCGCCGGCTTCCACCGTCTTGTCGACGACGAAGGCGAAGTCGCGCCTGACGGCCTGGAAGGGCGAAAGGTCGAGCGCCGGCTTGGTGCGGGTCGCCTTCTTCTTCGGCTCCGGCATGGCATCGATGAAGATCTCGAAGCCGCAAAGGGCGCCCGATACGTCGAGCGCGCCGAGCGCCTTCGGGTGGAACTCGCCGAACGTGCCGAGCACGATCTTCGGGCCCATCTTGATCGTGCCGGAGCGGCCGGGGTGATACCAGCCGGGTGCGCCGGGCTCGATCTGCACATTGCCCATCGGCAGGCCGCAGGCCTCGATCACGGCGAGCGCATCGGCCTTCGCGTCATAGACGTCGACCGGCTTGCCGCCGCCCTTGGCGGCATTCGACCAGAGGCGGCCGGAACCGGAAAGCGACGCCGTGCCGCGGCGCACGCCGCCGGCGACGCGGCGCTGCCCTTCGGGCCGGTCGTTCTCATAGGTGCCGGAGACCTCGAAGAGCGCGACGTCACTATGCCCCTTGTCGGCATTGCGCTGCGCGGCGGCGATGAGGCCCGGCAGCAGCGAGGGGCGCATGTCCGACATGTCCGACGCGATCGGGTTGGAAAGCGCCAGCGAGGCCGCGCCGCCGCCGAAGAGTTCGGCATGGGCCTTCGGGATGAAGGACCAGGTGACGGCTTCCAGCATGCCGCGCGAGGCAAGCGCCCGCTTGGCAAGGCGCGAGCGGATCTGCAGCGTGGTCAGGATGCGGCCGTTGACCGCGCCGTGGCTTTCGAGCGGCGCCGGCTTGATATTGTCGACGCCGTGGATGCGCATGACCTCTTCCACGAGATCCGCCTTGCCCTCGACGTCGGGACGCCAGGAGGGCACCGCGACGGAGACGCGCTCGCCCGCACCTGTGACGGTGAAGCCGAGGCGCGTCAGGATGTCCACGCTCTCTTCCGGGGAGACGTCAAGGCCCGTCAGGCGCTTGACCTCGGAGAAGGGGAAATCGACGACCTTGGCCTCATAGCCCTTGTAGCCGACGACATCCGTCTTGGCGGCCACGCCGCCGCAGAGTTCCAGCACCAGCTCGGTGGCGCGTTCCAGGCCGGGCACCATATATTGCGGGTCGACGCCGCGCTCGAAGCGGTAGCGCGCATCGGTGATGATGCCGTGCCCGCGGCCGGACTTGGCGATGTTCATCGGGTCCCAGAGCGCCGATTCGATCAGCACGTCGACGGTGGTCTCGTCGCAGCCCGAATGTTCGCCGCCCATGATGCCGCCGATCGATTCGACGCCGTTCCCGTCGGCGATGACGACATTGGAGGAGTTCAGCGTGTATTCGCGCGTGTCGAGCGCCAGCACCGTCTCACCCTCGGCCGCGCGGCGCACGACGAGGTCGCCCTTCACCTTGGCCGCGTCGAAGACGTGCAGCGGGCGGCCCTGGTCGAAGGTCATGTAGTTGGTGATGTCGACCAGCGCGTTGATCGGGCGAAGGCCGATGGCGAGAAGCCGCTGCTGCATCCAGCGCGGGCTCGGGCCGTTCCTGACGCCGCGCACGAGGCGGAGCGCGAAGCCCGGGCACAGGTGATCGTCGCCGCCGAGTTCCAGCTTCACCTTGACCGGCGTCTCGCCCTCGACCTTGAAGGACGGCGCCTTCGGGGCCTTGAGCGTGCCGAGGCCGGAGGCGGCGAGATCGCGGGCGATGCCGAAAATGCTCGTGCAGTCCGGGCGGTTCGGCGTCAGGTTGATCTCGATGACCGGATCGTCAAGGCCGGCATAGGCGGCATAGCTCTGGCCGACCGGCGCATCGGCCGGCAGGTCGATGATGCCGTCATGGTTGTCGGAGATTTCCAGCTCCTTCTCCGAGCACATCATGCCGCGGCTCTCGACGCCACGGATGGTGCCGACGGCAAGCGTCACGTCGATGCCGGGCACATAGGTGCCGGGCGCCGCGAAGGCGCCGACGAGGCCGGCACGCGCATTCGGCGCGCCGCAGACGACCTGGATCGGGTCGCCCTTGCCGGTATCGACCATCAGCACGCGCAGCTTGTCGGCATTCGGATGCTGTTCGGCAGAGACGACCTTGGCGATGACAAAGGGCCTGAAGGCCGCCTTGTCGTCGACGTCTTCCACTTCGAGGCCGATCGCCGTCAGCTTCGCGCAGATCTCTTCGAGCGTGGCGTCGGTATCGAGATGGTCCTTCAGCCAGGAGAGGGTGAATTTCATGATCTTTCTCCTTGGATGCCGGTTATGCGCTGAGGCCGCCGAACAGGGTCGGCATGTCGAGCGGGCGGAAGCCGTAGTGGCTCAACCAGCGGACGTCGGCGTTGAAGAAGTCGCGCAGGTCCGGCATGCCGTATTTGAGCATGGCGATGCGGTCGAGGCCCATGCCCCAGGCAAAGCCCTGGTATTCGTCGGGATCGAGGCCGCCGGCACGCAGCACGTTGGGGTGCACCATGCCGCAGCCGAGGATCTCCATCCAGTCCGTGCCCTCGCCGAACTTGACGATCGGACCCGAGGAGCGGTCACACTGGATATCGACCTCGAAGGACGGCTCCGTGAACGGGAAGAAGGAGGGGCGGAAGCGCATGGTGACGCTGTCGACCTCGAAGAAGGCCTTGCAGAACTCCTCCAGCACCCAGCGCATATTGGCGACGTTCGCCTTCCTGTCGACCACGAGGCCCTCGACCTGGTGGAACATCGGCGAATGGGTGGCGTCCGAATCCTGCCGGTAGGTCTTGCCGGGGATGATGATGCGGATCGGCGGCTTCTGCGCCTCCATCGTGCGCACCTGCACGGGCGAGGTATGCGTGCGCAGCACCTTGCGCGCGCCGTCCTCGTCCGCCGGGAAGAAGAACGTGTCGTGCATTTCGCGGGCCGGATGGCCCTCGGGGAAGTTCAGCGCGGTGAAGTTATAATAGTCGGTCTCGATATCCGGACCTTCGGCAATGGAAAAACCCATGTCGGCGAAGATCGCGGTGATCTCGTCGACGATCTGGCTGATCGGATGGATGCGGCCGCGCTCGGCGGGCGAGGAGCGCACCGGCAGGCTGACGTCCACCGTCTCGGCGGCAAGGCGCGCCTCGATGGCGGCATCGCGCAGCGCCATCTTGCGTTCGGTGATCGCGTCGGCGACGCGGGTCTTCAGCGCGTTGATCGCCGCGCCGCGGGTCTGGCGCTCTTCCGGCGACATGGTGCCGAGCGTCTTCAGGAGCTCGGAGACGGAGCCCTTCTTGCCGAGCGCGCCGACGCGCACGGCTTCGATCGACGCCTCGTCGGAGGCTTCGGCAACGGCGGAAAGGAGGCCATGTTCCAGTGTGTCGAGTTCAGTCATCTTTACCTGCTTTGCTTGCGTCGGCCGCGCGGGCTTGAGAGAACCTGCGACAGATAGCGGGTTGCGGCGAGGAAGCGTCGCAGATCACTACCCATGTGCACGCGCCCGATCAATCGGGTGAGCCATAAAATGTTGGCGGGGACTGCCGGCCCGCCATCCCTCTCCGGCCCGTCGACAAGGCCGGTCCGTAAAGCAAAAACCCGCACCGGTTCCCCGGCGCGGGTTTCACAACGAAACGATGTTTTGGTTGTGGAAGCGCCGGTCAGTTTACGGCGGCTTCAAACTCGTTCTTCATGCCGGCATCCTTGAGATATTCCAGCGCCTTCTTGGCGGCTGCGACGAGCGCGCCGAAAGCTGCGGTCTCATGGATCGCCATGTCGGACAGAACCTTGCGGTCGACTTCGATGCCGGCCTTGTTGAGGCCGTCGATGAAGCGGCCATAGGTCAGGCCGTGCTCGCGGACGGCAGCGTTGATGCGCTGGATCCAGAGCGCGCGGAAATTGCGCTTGTTGACCTTGCGGTCGCGGTAGGCGAACTGCTTGGAACGATCAACCGCGGCCTTGGCGGCGCGGATGGTGTTCTTGCGGCGGCCGTAGAAGCCCTTGGCTGCCTTCAGCGTCTTCTTGTGCTTGGCGTGGGAGGTTACGCCGCGTTTTACACGTGCCATGTCATGATCTCCTTAACGTATCAAATCGCTCGACGAGTCTCAGAGACCGTTCGGCAGGTAGTTCTTGATGACCTTCTTGCCATCGGGCTCGGCCAGCACCATGGTGCCGCGCGCGTCGCGAATGAACTTGTTGGTACGCTTGATCATGCCGTGGCGCTTGCCGGCAGCGGCAGCGACGACCTTGCCGGTCGCGGTGATCTTGAACCGCTTCTTGGCAGACGACTTCGTCTTCATCTTGGGCATTTTGCTACTCCATTCTTCTTGAATTCGAGCCGCGTGACGATGCACGGCTCCAGCGTAAAGAACGGCCACGGCATGCCCTGCCGGACCGTTCGGACGGCGGCTTGTAACCGATGTCCCTCGAAAGCGCAACCGGAATCCTCAAAGCCGGATATCCGGAAGGCAGAAACGGAAAAGCCGCCCCGAAAGGCGGCTTCGATCCGGCGGTCAGGAGTCGCGGTTACCGCGGCGCCAGCACCATCATCATCTGGCGGCCTTCGAGCTTCGGCTCGGCCTCCACCTTGGCAATGGTCAGCGTGTCTTCCTTGACCTGCATCAGGAGCTTCATGCCGAGTTCCTGGTGGGCCATTTCGCGACCGCGGAACTTCAGGGTCACCTTGACCTTGTCGCCCTCTTCGAAGAAGCGGTTCATCGCCTTCATCTTCACGACATAGTCATGCGTGTCGATGTTCGGGCGCATCTTGATTTCCTTGATCTCGACGATCTTCTGCTTCTTGCGCGCTTCGGCCGCCTTCTTCTGGTTGGCGTATTTCAGCTTGCCCAGGTCAAGGATCTTGCAGACGGGCGGTTCGGAGTTCGGCGAAATCTCCACGAGATCGAGGCCGGCTTCTTCGGCCATGCGGAGCGCCTGATCGGTGGGAACGATGCCGTGGTTGGTGCCTTCGGCGTCGATGAGCTGAACCCGGGGGATCCGGATTTCCTTGTTGGAGCGCGGGCCGTCCTTGACGGGGGCTTCCGCTTTGAAGGGTCTGCGAATGGTCGTGTTCTCCTCGAACTGTTTCGATAGTATGGATCTGCGTCGATCGGGCCGATTGCCCGCCTGGCGGCGTTTTCCGGCAATGTGTTGATCGCGCTTGCGAAGTCAATAGCATGCCGCGCGGAAAAAATCACCACCTGTCCTTGCACGCGCGAATCTGGTCTAGCTTGCGCGAAAAAGCCGGCAGGCAGGCGGTTTTGCAGCCGGGACGCAGGACAGGAGATAGGCATGGCGACGACGAACGGCAATGGAAGCGGAGCGGATTTCATCACCGTCGGCGAAGGCGGCGACGCGCGACGGATCGCGCTTTCGCTCCAGCCGCCCGCCGCCGGCAATACGCTCGCCCATTTCGTCTGGCTCGGCGGCTACCGCTCCGACATGACCGGCACCAAGGCGGTGGAGCTGGCCGGACTTGCGGCCCGCCTCGGCACCGGCTGCGTGCGCTTCGACTATTCCGGCCATGGCGCCTCGGGCGGCGCCTTCGTCGACGGCACGATCTCGCGCTGGCTGGAGGAGGCGCTTGCGGTGATCGACCACGCGGCAGGGGCGCTCGGCACGCGCCGCGCCGTGCTCGTCGGCTCTTCGATGGGCGGGTGGATCGCACTGCGCGCCGTCGCGGAACTTGCCGGACGCGGCGACATCGACGTCGCCGGCCTGGTGCTCGTCGCGCCGGCGCCGGACTTCACCTCGGAACTGATCGAGCCGAACCTGACGGAGGCCGAGCGCACGGCGCTGGCCGAGCGCGGCCAGTTCGAGGAGCCGACGCCCTACGGCCCCGACCCGAACATCTACACCAGAAAGCTCATCGAGGACGGCCGCGACAACCGCGTGCTGACCGGCGCGATCGAGACCGGCTGCCCCGTGCATATCCTGCAGGGCATGGCCGATCCGGACGTGCCCTACGGCCATGCGGTGCGCCTGATGGAGCACCTTTCCGGCGACGACGTGGTGCTGACCATGATCCGCGACGGCGACCACCGCCTGTCGCGCCCGCAGGACATCGCCAGGATCCTCGAGGCGGCGGAAGCCCTCGCCCGCGGGCAATGAGGCCCCGGCCGGATCATATTTTAACCATATTCCCGCATCGCCAATTCTCATGATTGACGAAGGCCCCACCTGACCGTTAACTCTTTGTTAACGATTAGGGGACGTTTCATGGCACGAATGATTGGTGCGAAGGCTGGGGTTGCGGCGGTGCTCGCCCTCCTCGTTTCTTCTTCCTCGGCTTTCACCGCACCGGCCTCGGCATTGGCCATGCAGACCGGCGGCATCACGTCCCAGCCGATCGGCCACTACGAATTCTGTCAGACCAACGCTTCGGAGTGCCGCGCCGGCGTGCGCGGCCAGGCGCCCGCCAAGGTGACGGCCTTCGGCTGGACGGTGGTGCGCGAGATCAATGCCGGCACCAACCGCGCCATCACGCCGATGACCGACAAGGACCTCTACGGCAAGGACGAGGTCTGGTCCTATCCGGATGGCGCGGGCGACTGCGAGGATTACGTGCTGCTCAAGCGCAAGAAGCTGATCGAAAAGGGCTTTGCCGCCGGCGACCTGCTGATCACGGTCGTGCGCAAGCCCGACGGCGAAGGCCATGCCGTGCTGACGCTGCGCACCACGGAAGGCGACTTCGTCCTCGACAACCTCAACAACGAGGTCAAGCTCTGGACGGAAACGCCCTATCGCTACCTGAAGCGCCAGGCCTCGTTCCATGCCGGCCGCTGGGTCTCGATCGAAAACGGCGATGCCCTCATGGTGTCGTCGGTCGGCCAGTAAGACACGTTTCCAAGGGGGACTGCGAAGGCCGCGGAGCGATCCGCGGCTTTTGCCGTTATGAAGGGGCCTGTGCCGGAGGCCCCTCGCCGATCCGCTTGTAGAAGAAGGTCGTCGCGCAGAAGCGGCCGTCGGGATAGAGCGCATAGTCGGGAATGACGCCGGCGCGCTGCCAGCCAAGGCGCTCGTAGACCGTTTCGGCGGGACTTCCCGTGGCCGTGTCGAGCACCAGCACGGTCTTGCCGCGCCGGGCGGCTTCCGCCTCCGCGACCGTCATCAGCGCGCGGGCGATGCCGCGGCCGCGCGCGCTTTCCCTGACGAGCAGCTTCTTCACATCCGCCCGGTGCGGCTGGTTCGGCATCTGACGGATGCCGACCTGCACCGTGCCGACGATGCGCCCGGCGCGCTCGGCGGCAAAAAGCAGCGTCGCCCCCGCGCCGACCGCCGCCGCCACCTCCTTCCAGAAGGGCAGCGCATCGGCTGGCCCGTAGGGCGCCATGAAGCCGACGGAGGCCCCGCCGGTCACGCAATCGGCCAGCACCTCCGCCAGCTCGCCCATCCGGGCCTGGGTCTCGTCGGCATCGAGCAGCCTGATGTCGCTCATCTCGTCCTCATGGCTCAGGGGCGGCCGCGGTCCAGCACCACGGCATAATGCGCCGGTTCGTCACCGGGATTTTCGAAGACATGGCCCTCGGTGATGCTCATGTAGAGGCAATCGCCGGGGCGAAGATCGCGCACGGCCTCGCGAAGGGTCATGCGCAGGCGGCCCGAAAACAGCCAGACATGCTGCGTCATGCCGGCCTTGGCCGTCTCCGGCGGATAGGCGATGCGCGCGCCCGGCGGAAAGGTCACGTCGATCACCTCAACGCGCGAGGCCGTGTTGGGCGCAGAGACGGCGCGGCGCTGGTAGCCCGTTTCGGGATCGCGCCAGACCACCTGGTCCTCGCGCCGCGACAGGGGATCGCCCGCCGCCTCGGAGAACGCGAAGAAGGCGGAGAGCGTCAGGTCCAGCGCCGCGCAGAGCCGCGAGAGCAATTGCGCCGTCGGGCTCGCCTCGCCGCGCTCGATGCGCGAGATCATCGCCCGGCTGACGCCGGAAGCGGCCGCAAGGTCGTCCAGCGTCTGGCCGCGCGCCAGGCGCAGCAGCCGCACCCGCTCGCCGATGGCGCTTTCCAGAGGGTCGATCATGATTTCCATTATCATGGAATAATTCTCTCTCATAATGGAGTCAACGGGTCCGACCCTGCCTTGAAAATATTTTCCGGCCATGCCGCTCCGGCGACAATGCGACCTCTTCCCGCCGGCTAAGGTGCCGCAGCGAGAATCGGAGGGCGGGCGGATGACAGGTGAAGCACAGCGGGCGTCCTCGCTCTTTTCCATCACCGCCATCGTCGTTTCGATGACCTTCGTCGCCATCGGCAACGGCGTCATGCTGGCTTATGTGCCCTATGTGCTGTCGCGCGCCGACGCGCCGTCCTGGACGCCTGGCGCCGCCGTCACCGCCATCGCCTTCGGCGGGCTGGTGGGCTGCGTCATCGCCGGTCCCGTCATCCGCCGCGTCGGCCATGCCCGCGCCTTCTCCTGCTCGCTGGCGCTGGTCATCGTCGCCGCCTTCCTCGTCGCGCTCGGCGTCAACCCGATCCTGTGGATCGTCGCCCGCGGCATCTACGGCGTGGCGGGCAATGCGAATTTCATCATCGCCCAGAGCTGGCTGAACCATGCATCCGACAATCGCTGGCGCGGCAAGGCCATGTCCTTCTTCTACATGGCCTATGTGCTGGGGCTCGGCGTCGGCGCGTGGCTGTTCGGCCGCATGCCGGCGGACGGCAACCTCGCGCCGCTCGTCACCATCTTCGTCACCACCATCGCGCTGCTGCCGATCGGCCTCACCAAGCTGCCCACCCCGCCGGCGCCCGCCCGGGTCAGCGTCGATTTCGCCATGGCCTGGCGCAACTCGCCCGTCGCGCTGATCGGCGTGCTCGCCGCCGGCGGCCTTTCCATGGTCGTGCAGGGCTTCACGCCGATCTATGCCGCCACCAACGAGGTCGGCCAGGCGGATGTGGCGCTCCTGATGTTCGTGATGCAGTTCGGCCTCATCTTCGTGCAATACCCGCTCGGCACGCTTTCCGACCGCATCGACCGGCGCATCGTGCTGATCGCCACCTGCCTGCTGATCGCCGGCACCGCGGTCGCCGCCCTCTTCGTCTCCTTCCAGGCCTTCGTCATCCTCATGATCGTCTTCGCGCTCTGGGCAGGCGCCGTCGAGAGCGTCTATTCGATCGCCAATGCCCATGCCAACGACCGCACCGACCCCGAGGACTTCGTGCCGCTCGCCTCGACGCTGCTCGTCGCCTGGTCGACATCGGCGACGCTGGTTCCGCTGGCCGTGACGGCGCTGACCCCGGCCTTCGGTCCGCAGACCTTCATCTATGCCGCCATGGCCGTGGCGCTTCTCTATGCCGCCTTCGTCGCCCAGCGGCTGCGCCTGCGCGAGACCGTGCCGCCGGAGGCGCGGGAGAACTTCGAGATCCGAAGCGCGCAGGTGCCGAATGCCGGCGCGCTCGTCGAAGGCGACAAAGCCCCGGAATAGCGGCGTTCGCGCGCGCGAAACCCTTCATTTACCGCTTTGCGGGAATCTTCCCCGCTGCTATATGGCGCGCATGAGCACCAATAATTCGACGCCCCTCGACCATATCCGCAACTTCTCGATCGTGGCCCATATCGACCACGGCAAGTCGACGCTCGCCGACCGGCTGATCCAGTCGACCGGCGGCCTTGCCGACCGCGAGATGTCGGAACAGGTCCTCGACAACATGGATATCGAGCGCGAGCGCGGCATCACCATCAAGGCCCAGACCGTGCGCCTGCACTACAAGGCGAACGACGGCGAGACCTATGTGCTGAACCTCATCGACACGCCCGGCCACGTCGACTTCGCCTACGAGGTCTCGCGCTCGCTGTCGGCCTGTGAGGGTTCGCTGCTCGTCGTCGACGCCTCGCAGGGCGTGGAAGCCCAGACGCTCGCCAATGTCTACCAGGCGATCGACAACAACCACGAGCTCGTCACCGTGCTCAACAAGATCGACCTGCCGGCGGCCGAGCCCGACCGCATCAAGGAACAGATCGAGGAAGTGATCGGCATCGACGCCTCCGACGCCGTGCTGATCTCGGCCAAGACCGGCCTCGGCATTCCCGACGTGCTCGAAGCCATCGTCAAGCGCCTGCCCGCGCCGAAGAGCGAGGGCGGCGAAAAGGCGCCGCTGAAGGCCCTCCTCGTCGATAGCTGGTACGACACCTATCTCGGCGTCATGGTGCTCGTGCGCGTCATCGAGGGCCGGCTCTCGAAGGGCCAGACCGTGCGCATGATGGGTACGGACGCGAAATACACGGTCGAGCGCGTCGGCGTGCTGACGCCGAAGATGGTGGCCATGGACTCGCTCGGCCCGGGCGAGATCGGCTTCATCACCGCCTCGATCAAGGAAGTGGCCGATACCCGCGTCGGCGACACGATCACCGAGGACAAGCGCCCGACGGCAAAGGCCCTGCCGGGCTTCAAGCCGGCCCAGCCGGTGGTCTTCTGCGGCCTCTTCCCGGTCGATGCGGCCGATTTCGAGGACCTGCGCTCGGCGATGGGCAAGCTGCGCCTCAACGACGCCTCCTTCTCCTTCGAGATGGAAAGCTCCGCCGCCCTCGGCTTCGGCTTCCGCTGCGGCTTCCTCGGCCTGCTGCACCTCGAAATCATCCAGGAGCGCCTGGAGCGCGAGTTCGACCTCGACCTCATCGCGACCGCGCCCTCGGTCGTCTACAAGCTGTTCATGACGGACGGCTCCGAGCGCGAGCTGCATAACCCGGCCGACATGCCCGACGTCGTGAAGATCTCGGAAATCCACGAGCCGTGGATCCGCGCGACGATCCTGACGCCCGACGACTATCTCGGCGGCATCCTGAAGCTCTGCCAGGACCGCCGCGGCATCCAGGTCGAGCTGACCTACGTGGGCACCCGCGCCATGCTGACCTACGACCTGCCGCTCAACGAAGTCGTCTTCGACTTCTACGACCGCCTGAAGTCGATCTCCAAGGGTTACGCCTCGTTCGACTACCAGATCACCGACCACAAGGAAGGCCATCTGGTGAAGATGTCGATCCTCGTCAACGGCGAGCCGGTCGATGCGCTGTCCATGATGGTGCACCGCATGGCGGCGGAAAAGCGCGGCCGCGACATGTGCGAAAAGCTCAAGGAGCTGATCCCGAAGCATATGTTCAAGATCCCGATCCAGGCCGCCATCGGCGGCAACGTGATCGCCCGCGAGACCATTTCGGCGCTGCGCAAGGACGTCACCGCCAAATGCTACGGCGGCGACGCCACCCGCAAGCGCAAGCTGCTCGACAAGCAGAAGGCCGGCAAGAAGCGCATGCGCCAGTTCGGCAAGGTGGAGATCCCGCAGGAAGCCTTCATCGCCGCGCTCAAGATGGGCGACGAATAAAACGGAAAGACCCGCGCCGAAGCCATGCCGCTTCGGCCGGCCATGCGTCAGGCGACTTGGCGCGTTGCGACGGGAACGATCGTCGCCACCCAGGCGCGCGCGATGGCAAGGCCCGTGGCGTCGGCGTCCGGACCGCTTTCCTCGGCCAGCGCGGCGTGCCGTGCGAGCCAGCCCGGCTGGCGCGATTCGATGAGCTGCGGGAAGGCTTCCACCCAGCCGTCCACCACCGCCCGGCTCGCCTCGAAATGGAATTGCGTGCCGTAGGTGGCGCGGCCGATGCGGAAAGCCTGGTTTTCGGCGGCGCCGTTGCCGGCAAGACGCACCGCATCGTCCGGCAGGGTGAACGTGTCGTCATGCCACTGGAAGATGGGGAACGCGCCGGCCGCCGCCGAGAGCACCGGATCGCCCGCGCCGTCCTTCGTCAGCGCCACCGTGCACCAGCCGAATTCCGGCGCCGCGCCGATCAGGTTCTCCGCGCCATAGGCCCGCGCGAGAAGCTGGCTGCCGAGACAGACGCCGAGCACGGACTTGTCCGCATCGCCGAAACGGCGCATCAGCGCGGCGAGCACCGGCAGATAGCCGTGGCGCGCGTCGTCGCGGGCGTTCTGCGGGCCGCCCATGACGACGATGGCGTCGTGGGCCGCATCATCCGCCGGAACGGCATCGCCGGCATGGGGGCGGCAGAGGTCGATCTCGGCGCCCGCCTCCGCCAGCGCGACGCCGACCTGCCCGAGCAGCGTCACCTTGTCGTTTTCCACCACCAGAACCCGCATGCCGAACTCCCTCGTCTCGATATCGCGCGACACAACCATGCCTGCCGCCGTCGTTCAAGGCTCCCGGACGGAAAGAACCCGGCTCTTTCGAGCCGGGCAAGGCGGGGAGGATCGGCGGAAGGAAGCGATCAGCGGCAGACGCGGATCTTCTGGATCACGACGTTGCCGTAGTAGTCGTAGGACTTCACCTTCTTGATGAAGCAATGGGGCTGGTAGCCGTAGCTGTAGTAGCCGGCCTGCGAGGGGGCGGCGAAGGAAACGGCGGCAACGAGGACGAGGGTGGCGGAAACGATGATCTTGCGCATGGGGTCTCTCCTGATCTCTTCTGGATGAGCCTCTCTCATCCGGTGATCAGAAGGTCTCACATCGCCCTGCCCGCCGCTGTTCCGCGGGAAACAGGCGTCGCGCGCCGCTGCGGATCCGCCTTCAGGCAAGCTCCTTGAAGAGGACGTTCTGGTCCGGAAGATAGCGGGAGAAGAGCGGCAGGCTCGCCCCGCCGATCGAGCGCGCGGCGCTGCCGACGGCGCCCTCGACGATCTCGGGCAGCGTGACGCCCTGGAGGTCGAGGCGGGCGGCGGCGGCCCGCGTCGCCGCGACCACGCGCTCGCGCACCCAGGCGGGAAAGCCGCCGTCGATGATGACGGCGGAGAAGTCGATGACGGAGGCAGCGGCGACGGCGGCCTGGGCCAGCGCGGCCGCCATGTCCTCGATCCAGATTTCCAGCGGCTCGCCGAAGTCGATCCAGCCATCCGGCGAATACCACAGCGGCTTCGGATCGATGCCGTGCTCGCGCAGGAGGTTTTCCAGGCGGTAGATCGAGGCGATCTTCAGGAGCTGCACCGTCTCGCCGTTGCGGCCCTGCACCGGCAGGGGGCCGATGGCACCCGCCGTGCCGGTGCGGCCGGTGAAGAGCGCCGAATTCAGCACCACGCCGCCGCCGATGAAGGAGCCGATGAAGAGATAGAGGAAATCGGGATATTGCGGGCCGAGGCCGAAGACGAGCTCGGCGGCGCAGGCGCTCGTCGCGTCGTTCTGGAGCGCGACGGGATAGGCAACGCGGCTTGCGATCTCCGCCTCCAGGTCGAAGGCGCGCCACTGGTCCATGTCGGCCTGCGGCGCGCCCACCTCGCTCGCCCAGCTCCACAATTCGAACGGTGCGGCGATGCCGAAGCCGGCGATGCGCGCGCGCTCCTCCGGCGTGATTGCCGCCTCCAGTTCGGCAAGCCCCTCCACGACGAAGGCGAGCAGCGGGCCGGGCATGGGATAGGCGAAGGTGCGGCGCACCTGCCGGCGGATGCCGCCCACGAAATCCATCATGACGAGGTCGGCGCTGCGGCGCCCGATCTTCAGGCCGAAGGAATAGACGGCATCGGGATTGAGCCGCATGGGCACGGAGGGCTGGCCGACCTTGCCGCGCATCGGCTCGCCGCGCATCAAGAGCCCCTCGGCCTCCAGCACGCGCATGATGACGGTGACGGTCTGGGCGGAGAGGCCGCTGCGCCGGGCGATCTCGGCCTTCGACAGGCTGCCGTGCCGGCGCACCAGCGACATGACGAGGCGCTCGTTATAGGCCCGCACGCGCACCTGGTTGGCGCCCCCGCTCGGATCGAGGATTTCGGCCGGCACGGCTTGTGCCGTCGCGTCCTGTCTTATCATCGTCTCCTCCCGTGCCGGACCGGACGCCGCGCGCCCTTAGCGTCCTCTTATCGACTGGCGTTCCGCTTCTCCACCGGAAATGCGCAGCGGGGCCTTCCGCCCGATCTTGCCGCAAGCATGCCATATCGAATAAATAATTCAATTCGATTTATTTATTGACAGCCATTTCCTTTGGTGTTTTCTTGGAGACGGAAGCGAGGATCGGCCGGCAGAGGAACTGCCCGCCCCCCTGCGACCGGATCGCCCCAGGAGAGGGGCGTGTCCTGTTTCGTCCTTGGGAGGATACCATGAAGAAAACCGTCATTTCCGCCGCTCTCGGTGCGCTCGCGCTCGGCGTCGCCTTTTCCGCGCCGGCCGCCGCCGCCGACACCACGGCCTGCCTGATCACCAAGACCGACACCAACCCGTTCTTCGTCAAGATGAAGGAAGGCGCCGAAGCCAAGGCCAAGGAACTCGGCGTGACGCTGAAGGCCTATGCCGGCAAGATCGACGGCGATTCGGAAAGCCAGGTCGCGGCGATCGAGACCTGCATCGCCGACGGCGCCAAGGGCATCCTGATCGCCGCCTCCGACACGAAGGGCATCGTCCCCTCCGTGCAGAAGGCGCGTGATGCAGGCCTGCTCGTCATCGCGCTCGACACGCCGCTCGAGCCGCTCGACAGCGCCGACATGACCTTCGCCACCGACAACCTGCTGGCCGGCGAACTGATCGGCAAATGGGCCGCCGCGACGCTCGGCGATGCCGCCAAGGACGCGAAGATCGCCTTCCTGAACCTGACGCCCTCGCAGCCCTCGGTCGACGTCCTGCGCAACCAGGGCTTCATGAAGGGCTTCGGCATCGACGTGAAGGACATTTCCAAGATCGGCGACGAGGACGATGCCCGCATCGTCGGCCATGACGTGACCAACGGCAACGAGGAGGGCGGCCGCACCGCCATGGAGAACCTTCTCCAGAAGGACCCGTCCATCAATGTCGTTCACACGATCAACGAACCGGCCGCTGCCGGCGCCTATGAAGCGCTGAAGGCCGTCGGCAAGGAAGGCGACGTGCTGATCGTTTCCGTCGATGGCGGTTGCCCGGGCGTGCAGAACGTCGCCGACGGCGTGATCGGCGCGACCTCGCAGCAGTACCCGCTGATGATGGCCGCCCTCGGCATCGAGGCCATCAAGACCTTCGCCGACACCGGCGAGAAGCCGAAGGCCACCGAAGGCAAGGACTTCTTCGACACGGGCGTGACGCTCGTCACCGACAAGCCTGCGGCAGGCGTCGAATCCATCGACACCAAGGCCGGCAAGGACAAGTGCTGGGGTTGATGCCCCCGCCGGCCCGGCTTGACCGGGCCGGCTTTCCGCTTTGGACGCGGATCGGGTCGCGGCAAAGACCGACCCTGCTTTGACATTCGCAACGAGACATGGGCACTTTTCCTCACGGGGGGCACGACGGCAATGGCCGGACCGCCCGCAGGAGGAGACCGCCCGCAGATGGCGGCAGGTGCGCGAAGCGCTCTACCGATGCGTCCATGCACCGTTTCATCCGGCAAGCCGCGACGGTCGGCGCCGGAAGGGGAGGAAAATCATGAGTGAGACATCGACGGCCTCGCAGCCTTCGCAGGAATTCGAGAAGGTGCTGACCGGCAGCGCGACGCAGGTCGCCTCCTTCGACACGCACGACAAGACACCCATCCAGAAATTCCAGCATTTCCTGCACGGCAGCCCCTCCGCGGTGCCGCTCATCGTGCTCGTGCTTTCGGTCGCGGTGTTCGGCATCATGCTCGGCGGCAAGTTCTTTTCCGCCTTCACGCTGACGCTCATCCTCCAGCAGGTGGCGATCGTCGGCATCGTCGGCGCGGCGCAGACCCTGGTGATCCTGACCGCCGGCATCGACCTTTCGGTCGGCGCCATCATGGTGCTGTCCTCCGTCGTGATGGGCCAGTTCACCTTCCGCTACGGCCTGCCGCCGGTGGCGGCGGTCGCCTGCGGGCTCGCCTGCGGCGCATTCTGCGGCTATGTCAACGGCCTGCTCGTCGCCCGCATGAAGCTGCCGCCTTTCATCGTCACGCTCGGCATGTGGCAGATCATCCTCGCCTCGAACTTCCTTTATTCGGCCAACGAGACGATCCGCTCGCAGGACATCTCCTCGCAGGCGCCGCTCCTCCAGTTCTTCGGCAACAATATCAAGCTCGGCAGTGCGGTCTTCACCTACGGCGTCATCGCCATGGTGCTGCTCGTCGCCCTGCTCTGGTACGTGCTGAACCACACCGCCTGGGGCCGCCATGTCTATGCGGTCGGCGACGACCCCGACGCAGCCGAGCTTGCCGGCGTCAACGTCAAGCGCATGCTTGTCTCGGTCTATACGCTGTCCGGCCTCATCTGCGCGCTCGCCGGCTGGGCCCTCATCGGCCGCATCGGCTCGGTCTCGCCCACCGCCGGCCAGTTTGCCAACATCGAATCGATCACCGCCGTGGTGATCGGCGGCCTCTCGCTGTTCGGCGGGCGCGGCTCGATCCTCGGCATGATCTTCGGGGCGCTGATCGTCGGCGTCTTCTCGCTCGGCCTTCGCCTCATCGGCACGGACCCGCAATGGACCTATCTGCTGATCGGCGTCCTCATCATCTCGGCGGTCGCAATCGACCAGTGGATCAGAAAGGTAGCAGGCTGATGGCACTCGAACCCATTCTCACCGCCCGCGGACTGGTCAAGCGCTACGGCCGCGTCACCGCCCTCGACCATGCGGACTTCGACCTCTATCCCGGCGAGATCCTCGCCGTGATCGGCGACAACGGCGCGGGCAAGTCCTCGATGATCAAGGCGATATCCGGCGCCATCTCGCCGGACGAAGGCGAAATCCGCCTGGAAGGCAAGCCGATCAACTTCCGTTCGCCGATCGAGGCGCAGAAGGCCGGCATCGAGACCGTCTACCAGAACCTCGCGCTCTCCCCGGCCCTGTCGATCGCCGACAACATGTTCCTCGGCCGCGAGATCCGCAAACCGGGCGTCATGGGCAGCGTGTTCCGCAAGCTCGACCGTTCGGCAATGGAGAAGTTCGCCCGCGACAAGCTCTCCGAGCTCGGACTGATGACGATCCAGAACATCAACCAGGCGGTGGAGACGCTCTCGGGCGGCCAGCGCCAGGGTGTCGCGGTGGCGCGCGCCGCCGCCTTCGGCTCGAAGGTCATCATCCTCGACGAACCGACGGCGGCACTCGGCGTCAAGGAGAGCCGGCGCGTCCTGGAACTCATCCTCGACGTGCGCCGGCGCGGCATCCCGATCGTGCTCATCTCGCACAACATGCCGCATGTCTTCGAGGTGGCGGACCGCATCCACATCCACCGGCTCGGCCGGCGGCTGACGGTCATCGACCCGAAGGACTACACCATGTCCGACGCCGTCGCCTTCATGACCGGCGCCAAGCTGCCTTCGGAGGCGATGGCGGCATGATCGCACCCGCTACGATCGTCGATGCAATCCAGCGGCGCGCCGGGGACGCGCGCCGTTTCCTCGTGGGCCTCGCCGGCCCGCCGGCCGCCGGCAAGTCGACGCTGGCCGAGGTGCTGAGGGACGGTCTGAGCGCCCGTGGCGAGACGGCGGAAATCCTGCCGATGGACGGTTTCCACATGGACAACGGCATTCTCGCCGCGCGCGGGCTCCTCCAGCGCAAGGGCGTGCCGGAATCCTTCGACGGGCGCGGCTTCATCGATATCGTCACGGCGCTGAAACGCGGCGACGGCGAAGTCCTCGTGCCGGTCTTCGACCGGTCGCGGGAACTCGCCGTCAACGCCGCCCGCGCCATCCCGCAGCAGACCCGCTTCATCCTCGCCGAAGGCAACTACCTGCTCTTCAAGGATGCGCCCTGGGACCGGCTGGCCGGCGTCTTCGACTTCACCATCTTCGTCGGCCCGCCCTACAAAGTGCTGGAAGAGCGGCTTCGCCAGCGCTGGATGGGCTATGCGCTGCCGGAGGACCAGATCCACTGGAAGCTCTACGGCAACGACCTGCCGAACGGAAAGCGCATCCTGGAGAATTCCAGGCCCGCCGACCTCACCATCGACATCTTCTGAAGCGATTGTCCTTCCGCCCCCCGGATGCTATCGCAGCCCGCACAGACGGGGAGCAACGCCGATGACCACAGAACTCACCATCCGCCGGCCGGACGACTGGCACCTGCACCTGCGCGACGGGGCCATGCTGGAGGGCGTGATCGGCGATACCAGCCGGCACTTCGCCCGCGCGATCATCATGCCCAACCTCGTGCCGCCGGTCGTCACCACCGCGGATGCGAGCGCCTATCGCGACCGCATCCTCGCCGCCCTTCCCGAGGGCGACCGGTTCGAACCGCTGATGACGCTGTACCTCACCGAGCACACCGATCCCGACGACGTCGAAGCCGGCTATGCGAGCGGCCTCATCCGCGCCGTCAAACTCTACCCCGCCGGCGCGACGACCAATTCGCATGGCGGCGTGCGCGACATGGACAAGGCGATGCCCGTGTTGGAGCGCATGGCGAAGATCGGCCTGACGCTCTGCGTGCACGGCGAGGTGACGACGCCCGAGGTCGACATCTTCGACCGCGAGGCCGTGTTCATCGAGACGGTGCTCGATCCGCTGCGCACCCGCCTTCCGGACCTGCGCGTGACCATGGAGCATGTGACGACGAGGAACGGGGTCGACTATATCAGGTCCGCCAGGGCGAACCTTGCCGGCTCGATCACCACGCATCACCTCATCATCAACCGCAACGCGATCCTCGTCGGCGGCATCAAGCCGCATTACTACTGCCTGCCCGTCGCCAAGCGCGAGGAGCACCGGCTGGCGCTGCGCGCCGCCGCGACCTCCGGCGACCAGCGCTTCTTCCTCGGCACCGATTCCGCGCCGCATGTCGATCCGCTGAAGGAATGCGCCTGCGGCTGCGCCGGCGTCTATACCTCGATCAACACGATGAGCTGCCTTGCCCATGTCTTCGAGGAGAACGGCGCACTCGACAGGCTCGAAGCCTTCGCCTCGCTGAACGGTCCCGCCTGGTACGGCCTGCCCGTCAACCGGGAGACGATCCGCCTCGTCCGGCGCGCGGAGCCCGTCGCCTTCCCGGCGAAGGTCGACACGGGCGCAGGGCCGGTGACGGTATTCGACCCGATGTTCCCGCTGCACTGGGACGTCGCCTGAGCAGTTCCAGTAGGAATGCGCAGCGGCTTTGCGTCGGCAAGAAGGATCAGATGAAGGGGCGCGCTCCTTCCTTCAGCCCTTCCCAGCCGGCAAGCGCCTGAAGGCCATCTGCGTCGAGGATTTCGCAGCCCTTGTCCTGCCAGCGCATCAGCGTGCGGTCGGCAAGCTTGCGCAACGTCTTGTTGGTGTGGACGAGCGAGAGGCCGAGCGTATCGGCGACATGCTGCTGCGTGATGGGAATGACCCGCCGCCCGCCATTGAGACCAGCCGAATGGGCACGCTGGTGGATGAAGGAGAGCAGGTAGGCCGTGCGCTCCAGCGCCGAGCGCCGGCCGATGGAGAGCAGGTGCTCGTCGAGGATGCGCTCCTCGTGCGCGGCGATCCAGGTGAGGTCATAGGCGAGCGAGGCATGGCGCTCGAACAGTTGCTCCAGCTTCGCACGCTCGAAGACGCAGAGCGTGACCGGCGTCAGCGCCTCGACGGAATGGTCCATCTCGCCCATCAGGCTTCCCTGCAGGCCGATGAGATCGCCCGGCAGGAGATAGTTCATGATCTGCCGGCGGCCGTCCGGCAGAAGCTTATAGCGGAAGGCCCAGCCCGACAGCACGGTGAAGAGATGGGCGCTGTGCATGCCCTCGACGAGGATCGTCGCGCCGCGTTCGCTGGAAAGCTCGCCGCTCTTGAACTGCGAGACGAAATCCAGTTCCCGCGCCGAAAAATCCCGGAAGGTCGAAAGGCTGCGCAGGGGACATTGCTGACAGGGCGTGCGCCACCTGGCTTTCTGATTGACCGCCGCACCATCCGCCATCATGCCCCCGCCTGTCCCGTTCCTGCCCGGCCCCCCGCGGGCTGGCCCGGAAAACGCCGCGCGGGCGCGGTTGTTCCATCGCGGGCACGCTATGTCTTTTTTAAATGACATGTCCGCGGGGCCGGGCCCACAGTCCGCCTCCCGAACCGCCGCCATATCCGGCGGTTCCACATGGACGAGGAGTGCGGCGCCATGGACCATTCACTTCCGCACATCTTGATCGCCGAACGCGAATTCCTGATCGCGCTCGACGCGGAATACCTGATCAAGGCGGCATTGAACTGCCGGACGACCCTGCTGCGGCCCGAACAGCTCGATCAGTGGGAGACGGCCATGCTCGCCGATGTCGATCTCTGCCTGCTCGACGTGCCGCTCGATGCCGCACAGATCAGGGAGCGCGTCGAACGCCTGGTGGCGAACGGCGTGCCGCTGCTCTTCACGACCGTCGGCGACAACCATCGCGACGGCGTCGAAGGCTTCGAGGTCATCCCCGTCCTCATGAAGCCCCATGATGGCGAGACGCTGGTCGCGCATGTCACGGGCCGGCTGCGGCAGAAGCCGCGGCCGGCCGGGGAAGCATATCAGAACTGACGGCCGAGCCTGGCATCGACCGAATGGCCGTTCGCGCCGCGGATCACGAAATAGAACATGATCAGCGCCCACAGGATGGACTTTTCCGCGCCCATCAGGCCCTCGGCCCGCACGATGCCGTGGAAATAGACCGTGACGGCGAGCACGATCATCGCCGCAAAGGCGGCCGGGCGCGTGAAGAGGCCGATCGTCAGCAGAATGCCGCCGAAGAATTCGGTGGCGGCAAGAAGCGGCGACCAGAAGGCACCGGGATAGAAACCGAGGCTCTCGACCATGCCGCTGGCGCCGAAGGGGTTGAGGATCTTGCCGTAACCGTGCGTGACGAGCAGCGCGCCGGCAGCGACGCGCAGGATCGTTTCCGCGCTTTCGCCGAGCGCGGCATAGAGGCCGCCGAGCGAGGGGATGATGAGGCGGGGGCGGTTGCCAGCAAGCTCTGTCATGGGATCTCCTGTGGGTATGTTGCAGTGCACCACGTCTCCTCCAGGAATCGGGTTGCAACAAGATGCCCGCCAACAAAACATGATGAATTCAGTTGACATTTCTGTGAGGAGGCCGCGAGCGGGCGCGTGCCAAGAGGGCGCGGCTGCTATATGCTTTCGCCATCGCTCAGGAGGTGACCATGACCGGGGAAAAGCCGCGCGTTTCCATTCTCTACTGTACCCAGTGCAACTGGCTGCTGCGTGCCGGCTGGATGGCGCAGGAGCTGCTTTCGACCTTTTCCGACGGGCTCGGCGAGGTGGCGCTCATTCCCGGCACGGGCGGCAATTTCGAGATCCGCGTCGGCGCGGCGCTGGTCTGGGAGCGCAAGCGCGACGGCGGTTTTCCCGGGCCGAAGGAACTGAAGCAGCGCGTGCGCGACATCATCGAGCCGGGCCGCGACCTGGGCCACGTCGACCGCACCGCTGACAGCGACCAGGGCTGAAACGAAAACGGCGGGCCGAGGCCCGCCGTCCGTCAGGCGCGTCTCGTCGTGCCTATCGATAGGGCGAATAGCACAGGCGATAGACACCCCCGCCGGCATGATAGCGGTTGGTGTAGGGATCGTAGGTGCGGTAGCGGTTGGCACACCAGTTCACATGCGCCCGGCGCCCGCCATAGTGGCGCGGCCGCTCGTAGCGCGGGCGATAATAACGCCGCTCATAGCTGTAATTCGGACGATGGTGGCGGCGATAGTAACGGCGGTCGCAGCCATAGCCGTAGCAGAACTCCACCTGCGCCTTCGTGACGTCGCTTTTCGTGTCTACCTTCATGTCCGGCATGGCGAGCGGAACGGCCTGGGCAGCACCCATGGGCGCGATCGCGGAGGCTATCCCCATCGCGCAGCCCAAAACGAGATTTCGAAACTTCGACATGTGATCCTCACTGTTCTGGCGGGATTTTTCCCTGTCACGTCCCTGCTTTGCATTACGTTCACCCATTTTGTTTTATTCATGTCGCCTCCTTCACGGGATCGAACCGCAAGAGGCATGAGGTGACTGCATGAGTCTGAAATTCGGAACCAGCGGCCTGCGCGGCCTGTCCGTGGATCTCGAAGGGCCGGCCACCGCACTTTACGCCACCGCCTTTGCCCGCCACCTGCTCGCCGCCGGCCTCGCCCGGCAGGGTGACGAGATCCTGATCGGCCGCGATTTCCGCGCCTCCAGCCCGGCGATCGCCGCCATCGCCATCGCGGCGCTCGGCAAGGCGGGCCTTTCCCCGCGCGATTGCGGCGCGCTGCCGACGCCGGCGCTGGCGCTGCTCGGCCTTTGCCGCAAGGCGGCCTGTCTGATGGTGACGGGCTCGCACATTCCCGCCGACCGCAACGGCATCAAGTTCTACCGGCCGAACGGCGAGATCGACAAGGCGGACGAGGCCGCCATCACCGCCGCCGCCGAGGCGATTCGTGCCGAGGGCCTCGCCTTCGACGCCGCGCAGGAAACCGCCGACGACCTCCACGACGCCGCCTTGGCGCTCTACACCGCCCGCAACCGCGCGCTGCTGCCCGAGCAGGCGCTGGCCGGCCTTCGTATCGGCGTCTACCAGCATTCGACGGTGGCGCGCGACCTCTTCGTTTCGGTGCTCGTCCATTACGGCGCGGATGTCGTCGCGCTCGGCCGGTCGGAGGACTTCATCCCCGTCGATACCGAGGCCGTTTCCGCCGAAACGATCGCCCTCCTGCAGGACTGGGCCGCGCAGCACGGGCTTGCCGCCATCGTCTCCGCCGATGGCGACGGCGACAGGCCGCTCGTCACCGACGAGACCGGAACGCCGCTGCGCGGCGACCTCCTCGGCCTCATCGCCAGCCGCTTCCTCGGCGCGACCGCGATCGCGACGCCCGTCACCTCCAATTCGGGCATCGAGGCCGCCGTGTCCGGCACGGTGCTGCGCACCCGGGTGGGATCGCCCTTCGTGATCGCCGCCATGAACGAGGCCGTCGCCGCCGGCGAAACGGCCGTCGCCGGCTTCGAGGCCAATGGCGGCACGCTGACGGCGACGCCCTTCACCGTGAACGGCCACGCGGTGGTCGCCCTGCCCACCCGCGACAGCCTGATGCCGGTGCTCGCGGTGCTGGCGCTTGCGGCGGCGGAAAACCGGCCGCTGTCCGAAATCGCCGCCGGCTTCGCCCTGCCCGCCGCGGCCAGCGACCGGCTGGAGAACATGCCGGTGGAGGCCAGCGCCGCCCTGATGGCGGAGCTGCGCTCTGGCGCCGGCGCGCTTTCCGTCTTCCTGGCGCCGATCGGCGTGCCGGCCAAGGTGAGCGACATCGACGGGCTGCGCGTCACGCTGGAGGACGGCAACGTCATCCATTTCCGCCCCTCCGGCAACGCGCCGGAAATGCGCTGCTATGTGGAAGCCGGGAGCGAAGCCGCCGCCGCGCGGCTGCTTGCCGCCGGGCTGGACCGGATTCGTGCCTTCGCCGCGAGCCACTGAACATTTGCCCTACCCGAAAACCCGCCGCGCGCTTTCGTGGGAAAGATGTTTTTTGCCAAGCCGTTGCAAAAACTTCAAAAAGCCTGTTGACACCGGCAGGCGGTCCTTCTACATGCCTCTCCGTCGCCCAGATGGCGGAATTGGTAGACGCGCCAGCTTCAGGTGCTGGTACTCGAAAGGGTGTGGAGGTTCGAGTCCTCTTCTGGGCACCAAATTCCAAAGCAGTTTTGCTTGTAGATCAGGCGCTTAGGTGGAACACCCTAGGCGCCGATCCACCTTTTGGCCCACCTTTCAGCGCTCGCTTAGCCTAGATCACGGTTTCGTTATCGACGCGGCATGTTGCGTCGTCAGCGATGCCACCGGGAATTTGAGTGTAAGAAGACCGGTAGACGCCGCGCCCTGCATCCCGAGTTGCGACCATTGCCGTGAGAAGACCCCAATGGGCGCGCGCAGGGGGCATCTTGTCGGCCTATGCCCCTCGCCCTATCCTCTCCGCATGCCAATCACCGAACCTCGCGAGGAAGCTTCGGGACTAAGGGGGCAGAATATGTGCGGCCGCTTCACGCAGATGCTGTCATGGCGGGAGCTCGTCTCGCTCTACCGCCTGACCGACAAGTATGTGATCCGCAACACCGAGGCGCGCTATAACATCGCCCCAACGCAGACCGTCCCGTTTGTCCGAATTGATGATGACGGCAACCAGGTCGTCGATGACGGCCGGTGGTGGCTCGTGCCTCACTGGGCCAAGGAGATGCCCAAGGCCGCGATGTTCAACGCGAGGATCGAGACCGTTGATACCTCGCCGGCATTTCGGGACGCCTTCAAGATGCGCCGATGCCTTATTCCCGCGGACGGCTTCTATGAATGGACCAAGGCGGAAGACGGCGGCAAGGATCCGTGGCTTATCCAGATGCCGGGGGAGCGACCTTTCGCCTTTGCCGGCCTCTGGGCCCATAACAGCAAGCTCGACGTTACCAGCTGCACCATCATAACGGCGCCGTCGATCGCACCTATCAGCCAGATTCATGACCGGATGCCCGTCATCCTCGATCCTGACGTTTTCGAAGGCTGGCTGAATCCGGCAACGCCGAAAGAAAATCTGAAGGGCATCCTGGGGCACCATCTGGACGGCCAGATGCAGATGCACCGGGTCAGCCGGGACATCAACAGCTCCCGCTTTACCGGGCGGCCGGCGCCGATTATAAATTCCCTCTAGGGGAACAATCGATCCGGCCCTGCATTTCCGAGCCCGTTAGTTATATCTCTACCCTCCGCTGATGCGGGGGCATTGCTGCATGGATTTTTCGTGAAAGACAGCATGCATTGGGCATTTTGGGACAAACCAGTCACGATCGAGACCGCCACCCCCGGTCAGTATCGAATTGTCTCCAGCGCCGCAGAAGCGGCCCTTCTTTTACTCGGGGAATGGCCAATCGATGAAAGCGAGGCGTTCGTGACTGCAAAGTCCATGTGCTTGCTCGCTTTGGAAGGCACGACTCCGCCTGAAAAGGCGAGGGAGGCATTTTTAGCGGCGGCGACTGAGGCCGGCGTATTTGTGAGAGCTTGAATGGCCGGGATGCTATTCGGCTCGGTTGGGGATGGCGACAAGGACGAGGACGATGACCGAAGTACTGGACGAGGGGCCGTTCTTTCACGGAACAGTCGCGGATTTACGCGTTGGTGATTTCCTCACCGCAGGGTGGCGATCGAACTATCGCCCCGAGGTGATTATGAACCACATCTACTTCACTGCCATTGTGAATGGTGCTGGGCTAGCCGCTGAAATCGCGGCGGAACTCAACTCGGGCGGCGCCGTCCCGCGTGTTTACGTCGTGGAGGCCACCGGAGCATTCGAGAACGATCCGAACGTGACCGACAAGAAATTTCCGGGCAATCCCACTCGGTCGTATCGCAGCAGCGCACCACTCAAGGTCGTCGGCGAAATCACCGATTGGACGAGATTGACGCCTGAAACCCTAGAAATGTGGAGAGAACGACTGGCGACACTGCTCGCAGACGAGCGAAACGAAATCATCAACTGAGGAACGGAGTGGTAAATGGCACTCTCATGACAAAATGACCGGATTTTGAAAGCAGGCGGGCGCCATGAGAGCTACGGTGGGCTGGCCTTCCCCAAGTTGGTAATAAGGAAGGCCCTGCCCCTGCGGTGGGTCCGTGCGGGCGTCGTCTCTGAACTTCGAAATAGGAGGCGGCGCCTGCGTAGGCACGAACTGCTTTCGTGAGCGTTCTCCACTCCCTGGGCCCTGTAAAGTCTCCGTTGCGGCGGTGCCATTTTGTTTGCCAACCGTACCGCTTTTCCTGAATCTGACCTTTCGGGCCCCGGCCATATCCGGCTTAATGCGAGTGCGGCCTTTCATAGGCCCTCCCAGCGGCACCTAGCCAATCTGCCGCATCATTTTGCCCCGCCTCGGCGGGGCGTTTTTTCATCTACGAGTTGGAACTTCATGCGCGGCCCACGGTTACCTGTGCGCCTCCGCGACGGTCCCTCGTGGGGTCTTGGGTGGGGCGGGCTTTCTAATTCAGCAGATGGCCCGCCTCTTTCTCTCCCGACAGGAACCTTCTGATTTCGAGGAAGTTGTCGCCGCGAGAGGTGTCCATGCCGCGATTTTTCTTTCACATTCGAGATAGCGATAGCTTTGAGATCGATCCGGAAGGGGTTGAATTCGATAGCGTCGAGGATGCCATCGTCGACGCTAAAGCAGCAGCCAGGGAAATGATGGCCGAGATGTTGCGGGCCGGTGAGCCGCTCGACGGGCAGCGCTTTGAAATAGCCGACGAGTGCGGTCGGGTGATTGAAATCCTCCCCTTCCGCTCGGTGCTGAATCTACAGTAGCCCATCTCTCATGGCGGATCTCCCCGTCGCTTATCGAGATCCGCCAGCAGCATTTCATACATGGCGATCCGGCGCCTTGCCTCGGCAGTAGCATCGTTCTCGCAACGCAGCGTCTTTTCAGTGCCGCCGTCGCGAATGCCGTTGTGCTGCAGATCGAGTATCGTTTCCTCGTTTTTTATCATCCGGCGGAGGCGGGCGCGAACATCCATATCAACCTCAAAACCAATGCCATGCCATCCAGAAGCAGGCGTAGGCCGCTATGCCGATGACAAAGCAAAGCGCGACTTGTCGAGCCATGACGCAAACTCCTCCGGTTCGATAAAGCAGGATGCAACGGCAGGGCGCAGGAGTCGAGTGCAGGTCACCGGGTGAGCCGCACGCGGTTGCCGCCGGTATATTCGATACACCTCTCGTATTCGAGGCTGTCGAGCGCGGTAACGATTTGATGCTCGGTGAAGCCCGCCGCAACCAGGGTCGGGCCGACGAGGTAAAGGTCGATCGGATGGTCCGGCGTGCATCCCGCGGCGATCAGCTCGGCCATCACGGCTTCCTTGCATCGTTGATGGGTGGTCTGGTTCGCGTCTTCCATCGTCATTTCCCGAAAAATCTCATCCCATCCCAAATGTAGGGCGGGATTTCGGAAGAAGCACGCAGGGCCTGTTAATACCCTGCTTTAGCAGGGGTCAGACGGTCGGCGCCCCGCTCGCGATAAATGTCTAGCCTGGAGTGAGCACCATCCCTCCACGCCTAGACTTCGCGTTTCGCGGCTTCCTTGCCCCCGGTTCGGGTGCCACGTACCATGGTGTGCTTTGAGGAGGGACGGCAGGATATGCTTGACTGGTCAAATACGGCGATCAACGGCTTGTCGCTGGCCGGCATCGCGTGGGATTTCTCTGGAGCAGTGGCCCTTTCACGCGGTTGGTTCTTCGTAAGTGACGCCAGACTAAAGCGGCAAGCCGCCTCTGCATGGGGCACCAACCCGGCCACGGCTCGTGCATTCGCAGAGACGCGATTGGACACCCGGTTCGGTCTGGGCCAACTCCTTCTGGGCTTCGGAATGCAATTTGTGGCGTCGGCAGGCTTCAGCATTTCGCCTGGCATAAGTTCTCTTGCCATAGGAGTAATACCGGTAGCGTGGACGGTCTATCTCGTGGGATATCCCTACCGGGTTATCCGGAACGGGCTTCGGCTCAGCGTGAGCAGCGATGCGGCGGAGTCGACGTGGCGCAAGCATTACCTGGATATGCCGGATCTATTGTGGAACCGCGTGCTGGTGAATGAAGGCATTGAGTTTAAATATAAGGTCCCACCCGGGCCGAAGCATCCGACGAATTGATTGGAGGGAGGAATGGGCACCGCGTGTCAGATGTTCGGCAGATGGTCGGCCGATGAACTGCGCGCGGCCGCCGACATTGCCAAGGAAAAGAGCGTAGGCATTCGCCTTCAGGCTGACGGATCAATATCCATTGGGATTGTCCCGCCACCATTTCAGCCCAGCGAGGCGGATGCCGCTGGAATCAATAGCGCTACTAAGACGGCGCAGGTCTTCTCCCCTGCTACGCTTGCGAAGCGATGGCATTGCTCGGACCAATCCATTCGAAACATGGTAGCGACTGGGCGGCTGGCGGGATTCAATCTGGGCGGCAAACTTCTTCGCATCACCCGCGAGGAGGTAGAACGGATCGAAAACTCAGCCTCGAACGTCCTTGAGGCCCCCGCCGTACCCGAACCGATGGAGCCGCCTCCTAATGCGCCACTGCAAAAAAAGGAACGGATCAAGAGGCTGGATAACCCACTCACGCGCGCACGGGTGAAAGCTCTACGCGATGGCAGGGGATAGCGCAGTGTCTAGGTTTCGCGACACTCTGGCATATCCTCCTCGCGGCATGTCGCGGGAGGAGGCTGCTAGGTATATCGGCGTCGGAACGACAAAGTTTGACGAAATGGTCGCCGACCGTAGGATGCCGACGCCCAAGCGGGTAGATGGCCGCGTGATTTGGGACCGCGTGGCCCTTGATGCGGCATTCTCTGACCTTCCCAATGAGCCCGAGAACAGGATCGACGCAATCCTAGCTCGCAGGAAAGCAGACTCGACTCCTGCGTGAATAAGTGCTTCCTTTCCCGAAAAGGGAGAGGGGCATGGGGATGTCTTGGGGCCGGGGGCTTGTCGCCGCCGCGTTGTCGTTTGCGTTGACCGCTTGCACTACTTCGACTTCGCAAATGCAGAAAGAGCCGCATAAGGTAAGCAAGGCTGCATTGTGCCGCTCGTACGTCGAGACGCGAGACGAAGGCCTGCGCTACCAAATTCACTCCGAATTGACGAAGCGAACGATCAATCCGGCCTCTTGCGGCGATATGGTACGTCAACAGAACCAGGCAGCCGCCGCGCTCGTAGCGGTGGCATTGGTCGGCGGCGCCGTAGCGTATTGTGCAAACCATCATTGTGGCGGTGGAGCGGGGTACATCGAAGATTACGCTTGGGATCAGTTCAGCAGCCCCAACGCCTATGGCTTACTGTGGGCATGCCGGTCGAAAATGACCGGACAGTTTGCAGACAACTATCGATGCTCCGGGGAGCCGATGCACGACCTCACATGGCCGGGATACTCGGTCTAACACCAAGCGTTTTCATCCGATATCATGGACGCAGAGCTCCATGCGCGGCCCGTGCCCATCATGATGAGCAGATCACCAAGGTCCTGCCCGATCGATCGACCATGCGATGGCTCGTTGGATCGTCAGCGCCATAACGCGCAGAAAAGCGGCGCGCAGCGGCAGAAGCGGCCTTCGTGCGTACCGGTCGCAAAGCCCGGCATGGCATAGGCAATGCCAGAAACACGAAACTCTTCTACACTCGAATAAGCTCCCATCTCTACACGTCTACGATGCAAACAGTCAGCGAACTATCGTTGCAGACGAAAAAGGGGAGGGAAATGGCGAACCTATTAGTCGTAAGAGCTTATCGGAACCAGCCGGGGCATGAACTCTTGGCGCTTGTTCCTTTCAATGCCGCATCCGAAGTGCCGGATCAGATTTTGGTGGACGAAGCAAAACGTAGGCTCGAATCGAGCTTCAGCGCTAGAGAGCTCGAGACGCTGCTTTTCAAAGTGGAGCGCCCGGGGCAGGCTCACCCGCGCGCGCCTGATGAGGGCCATCTATCCGAGGAGGCGGGAACGACGCGCTCGGACGACGCCGCGCCGGGCCGGCATGGCGGTTAGGACGGCAGCCCAAGGGCATTTTTCGGATCGCTTCAGGATTAATTTCTCAAGCTGCTTGACTCATTCCAGAGCGAGAACATACTAAGAACACACCGGCGATGCGGCCGCTACCTGACAACCCATTTTTTGATGCCTGCTGTGGCCTCACAGGAGATTGAGAACGTGCGTCCGCTCGGAAAACACTCTGAAACCTCAAACCCGATTGATGAAGCTTTGTCCTGGCACGACGGTGATGCCCGAGCAGCGATAGCCACTCTCCTGGCGGACTGCGCCTATCTGCGCTGGCAGCTTGAGCTTGCCGGCAGGGCAATGAGCCATGGATTCTCTCGCGGCTGGCGTCCCGAGCCTGATCGAGACTAACGGCCGCAGCGATGCGCCATCGTCGCGGCATAGATCTTACTGCCGGCAATCCGATGGATCCGACGACGCTGACCGGCGTCAACGTCAACAGCCGCCAGCACTCCGTCGCCTTCCAGGACATTCCGCAATGGTACGAACTCGGCGCCCGGTGCTTTCGCTGCAAGCACGCCGGTTATCTGGATCGACGGGAACTGGCGCGGCGATACGGTCGGGCGCGCATGATCATCACCTTGGAGCCGAAGCTACGGTGCACGCAGTGCGGAAACCGTGAGGCGAACGACTTCGTGCTGGCGAAGATTCATCGCAACGCTTGATGACAGCAAAACGGCTTGCGCCCACTCGACTCAAGCGCGAATTAGTGTTCTCTTCTCCATCAGGAGGATTGTCGCATGTCAATCAACGATGAAGCCGCTGGGCTGGCCGCCTACACGCTTGTCACGTCACTTCTGGACCACTTGACGTCCTCGCATAGGATAAGACCAGACGAATGCGATGAGGTGCTTAAGGAGGCGCTATTGCGGATCGACGCGTTGACGAGCCCCACGTCCCCCGCAATCGCCCAGCGAGCACGGCTTTTCCTTCAGGCGCGGTTAAATGCCTCCGTTACGCCAAGCGAGATCCAGCATTGAACAGGGTCGAGAAGCTCGCAAAGGCGATTTATGAACGAAGCGTCGGCGACCCATGGTGGCAGGCCAGCGACGAAGAGAGAGAACGGCATCTTTTATACGCGAGCGTTTCGTTCGATTTCTTCGGCCAACCAACACCTGCCATGGTGGGGGCCGGTCTCCAGGAGATGAAAAGAAAGAACTGGCCCATCCCCGCGGGGTATGTCAGCAAACTATGGGTCGTAATGGCGGGTACGTTGGACGACTAGGCGAAGACTGCTGATCAGTTTCGGGAGCACTGGGTGGCTCAAGCCAGAAGGCGATTTAGCACCACGGTCGGCGCCGCCCCTCCCAGGTGCGAGCAAGACCTTCGGCCACCAGCTTGTCGCCGATCGATTGGCCGTTTCGCATGAGGATGCGGAGCGACCTACCGTACTGGTCCGCCTCCCTATCCGGCAACGGGCGCATTTCGAATGGTCCCGCATTCAACAGGGCCTGCAAGCGCATCTTTGCCTTCTGTCCAAGCGCCAGTTCTCGCGCGCACTGAGGCTTTCCGATTTCGGGGGTGTCTATGTCCGCGATGCGGATTTTCTCGCCTCGAAGCCAGAATGTGTCGCCATCCACGATGCACGTAACCCGCTTCGACCCGCTGCAAATGGTGAAGCCCTGGTTCACTCGCATTCCCCCCGGCGACTGTTCCCCAAGAACGTGAAGTGGATCGGGAATGCCCTCTATCGCGTCAGCATCTATTCCGGGATTGCGCTCGATCGGGTCGGAAGCTGTAAACTCGACAACAACGTCTTTTGCCGTTCTCACCACATTCGCCGAGAAGGCGGCAATGGACTGCCAATGAGTGCCGACAGTAATCGTTGCAAGGAAGACCGCCGCGGACGCTCCAAGAACCCGCCCGGCAAATGCTCGCCGCGACCGACGCCTGGCGCTCTCCAAGTTTACCACGACCATCTAGCGACCCTCTCCTTCGGGCTCACCCTGAGATTGAGGAATTACTAAATCGTAAACCCGGGGCCGCTCATGTGCGCCTCCGGGTCTGCGGGTCGCACTGGTCGATGATCCATACCGCGGCATCGGCTACACGCTCACCCGCCCAGGCGATGCCCTTGGCGGTGCGGAGGAGGGCTATTGCAATGAGAAGGGCAATGAGCTTCATCGACTGCCCTCCCGCCAACGGCCGACACGCAAAGGCAGGCCGAGCAGTCGGCAGCGATTGAATACGTTCGTACGCGGCTGCCCAACCTCCTTGGCGATGACGTTATAGGGGGCGCCGTCGATGTAGAGCCGGATGATTTCGGCATCGTCTTCCGGGGTGAAGACCGCGGCTTTGCTGCCCGGCTTCCTGCCTCGATAGTTCCCTTTGCGGCGCGGCGTCTTCGGGGCAACATCGACGCTCCGACGTTCTGCTCCTGCATAAGCGATCAGCATGTCCGCCTCCTCAACGTGGAACGAGCGACGTGAAGACGCTGCCATCTTGGAGACGGTGATGGCGGGTGCCGATGATTTCGCTGTAGGGCTCACGGCGGGTCTTGGCACGACGCAGCATTTCCCCCGCCTTGGCAACTCCGGTCCCATCGAACTGCATTCCCGGCTCAAAGGGATGCCACTCGTCTTCGGATCGGCAGCAATCCTGCTCATCGCCGTTCTGGTCGAGTTCATCGTCGTCGTGCGGCTCGTCAAGGATATCGCCACCGTGCTCGTCTTCGGCCTCGCATTCATCGAGCTCAGACGACTGCGCCCAAAACTCCTGGGGCCGACCATCGTGGTCGTTCTCAGCGCCCAAGGTGGGCTCATCGTCGTGGCCGTCCTCGATGTCCGCGTCATCGTCCAGCAAATCGAGCAGGGCAATCATCTCCTCAATGCGGCGCTCCAGTTCGGAACGGCGGAAAGTCTCCAGCGCGGCCATCACAGAGCCTCCCCTTCCTCAAGGTCGCCCCACATGGACTTTGCCAGCCATTGGGCTGCGGAAAAGCGCTCGTCGGCACCCAAAGCAGCATAAGCGGCAGTCGCCCGTACCTTGATGGCAAGACCGCCCGGCGTGCGGGCGCGGGTCTGCGACATATCGTAGATGACGCGGCGTAAGGCTCCATCCGCGTTGTGGTGCGCTTGCAGCGCTGCGGCCAACCCGCTCGCCTGTAAAGCTGCATCCGTCGCTCTCTCGAAATCCAAGGCAAGGCGGTACTGCCTTTCGATGCTCTTCGGCATCTTCTGGCTCCTGAAATTCCGCTCCAGCGCATAGGACGAGATAATGCGCACGCGCCGGCCGTCTGCTCCCTTCACGTCTTTGAGCTTAGGTGAGGCCGGATCGCGGTAGAAATCGGCATGCGCCGCCCCGTCGAAACGCTCATGTTCGCTACCGGAAATCTCAGTCGGCAAGGCGGGTGCCATGGCGCGGAAAACCGGCTGCAGTTCGGACACCCGCTCACTTGTGGCGAAGTAGTCGGCGTGAGCTGCCTCAAACCGTGCTCCGAGGTCGAGCAGTTCGGAGTTTTCTTTTGGACCGCTCGCCGCCGCGACCGGGGCGGCCGCCAGCGCCGAGGCAGCGGCAACACCGCCCATGCGGGACAAGAAGAAGCGACGGGAAAGGTTTGCGGGCATAGCTTCGCCGGCAACCGGAACGAATTCGTTCGGCATGGTGGTTTCTCCGAATTTCTGATGAGGTTGGGGCTTATGCGTCCGGGCGCGGATCGCCGATGGTGAGCACGAACTGGTGCTTGTCGTCGATCACGCTACGCCAAGACCGATCGGGGTGAATTTCGGCCATAGCCTCCTTGAGCGCGTCCGCGTGATATCGGGCCCGCTCTGCCGGCGTGGCGACGGCGAGGAACTGGTCAACGGAAGGAGTTTCCGGTTCTGCGGCAGCTACCACCGTGGCGGCCGGCGGAATGGATACTGCAGCAATACCGCCAAGGAAGGTGCGACGGGTCGTGGTCATCTATGCGGCCTCCTGATTGCTGGCGAGCGCCAGGGCTTCGATTTCGGGGATGATGGCGGCGGGGTTGCCGGCGAAGTGGTGAGCGCGGGCCTTGATGAGGAGGCCGGCGAAGCAGGCGGGGCGCATCGGCGCGATGGCCTGCGCCAGATCCTCCAGCTTCTCGTAGAGCTCATTGACGTGGTGGACAGTGCGGCCGGTGACGGCGAAACGATGCGCGGACCATGCCGAGGAGCCGTAGACCAAGCCAGCATCGGCCGCGGTGCGGTCGGCTTCGTGCTGGAGCGCGGCAAGCTGAGACTGAGCGGCTCGGTAGTCGGCCATGAGGGCGGCGAAGGTGGCGCCGAGGCGTGCGAGTGCTTCCGTCATGCGGGCGACCTCCACTCTACGAGGCCAGGAAGGGACGAGAGGAGAGCGGCCGTCACGTCGTCTTCCAGCCTGCCGTTATTTTCCGCGGCGAGGCGGTGCAGGAAATCAGCTTTGATTTTGGCCTCATATGGCCATTCTGGACGGAATGCGGCGACAGCCTGTTCCGCTTCGTTCACGCGTCCGCCGACTTCGAATTGTGCGGCGAATGCTGCTTCGCGCTCCGGCGTGTCATGCGCGGCATCGTCCGTTCGCCGTATGGCCTCGGTGAGTTCGTCCATGCGCTGCCAATAGGTGGCGAGCAGGAGATAAATCGACGTGGGCTTTTCCATTACGCTACCTCCAGTTTTGCGAGTTCCGCCGACAAGGCGGCGCGCACGGCACCGATGCGGACGCCGAAGGCTTTGCAGTCGAGGGTGAGGATTTCGGCCTTCAAGGCGTCGATGCGGGCAACCACGGCGGCATCCAGCTTCGCCTTGGCGACCTGGGCTTTGGCGCGCTTCCATTCCGCCTTAAGGCAATCTCCGAAGCGGACGATGGTGCCGCGCAGATAGGGATTGCTGGCGACATAGGCCTGTGCACGGCGGTAATGCGCCCATCCGGCCTTCATGATTTCCGAGCGGTTGAACATTGAAAGTTTCCCTTTGGGGTGTTAACTTACGTTTAACATAAGTTATGTAACTTGCCTTTGCAATAGCGAACTTACTAAAAAGGAAAGTTAATGGTTTCCCCGGAACAATGCAGGGCCGCCCGTGCGCTCCTGAACTGGACGCAAGCCGAGCTAGCCGAGCGTGTTTCGATCAGCACGGTATCTATCAGGGCGTTCGAGAAGGGTGGGGAGATGCGGGATTCGAACCTCAAGCTGATCCGTATGACCTTTGAAGCGGCCGGCGTGACATTCATCCCAGAAAACGGTGGTGGCGCGGGCGTCAGGCTCTCTAAGCCGCGAGGCGCCTGACAACCTGCGGCACGCTTGCTTACGTCGAAAGTCGCGCTAGGATTTGCGGCCTGGAGGGGCTTGCAATGAAAATGCGCAACCAACTCATCCCAGCGACGGGCGTAGAAGCCGTTTGTCTAGCTTATGCTGGAGAAACCACAGGAGCGGCAATAGCGGTCGCTGGCGGCGTGATATGGCTTCATCTTCACGCGATCGAGATAAAGCTTAATAAGCTCCTAGACGAGCGTGGCATAATCGTTTGGGACGCGGATCTGGACAAATGAAAAGGTTCATCCCAGCAATCGCCCTCCTTGTCATAGCCCCAGCCGCGTTTTCTGCTGGCCCGTACTTTCCGCGATACGGCAGCGAAAACGGGGGCCTTGTTGAGTTCCACAAGAGCGGATTCTACGTCCACGCCACCGATACGGACGAAATGAGCGTCTATGATTGCAAGAAGGTCGGCAGCCTGACGCCATCAATCCATTGGGGACAGTGCGAGGGCGGGGAAAAATTCCTCTTCACCCTCGATCCGAAGCACCCCGAGACCATGAAAATCGGGGACGTTGTGTATAAGGAATGCGGCAAACTCTGGGACAAGTGTTAACCGCGGATAAGTTAATCCTCGCGCGCGCGTAAGCTTCCGAAAACCACCCGGTCCGGTTATGATCAACCTCCCAAACCGGAGGCCCGGCTATGTCGGAAGTCACATTCGAATATCGGTATTTCCAACTCGACGCCAGCGACGGCGAAATGCGGATCTTCAACAGCCGGCCCGACGTTCGGGGGCAACTGGCCTTCATCCCGAACGCACCCGCGTTCTATCTCACCGCTATCGATACGGATGGATATGAGCATGTTGTCGATATCTTCCACGACAGGGATACGGCCTTGTCTGCGGCCGACTACAAGTGGAGGAGCTTCGGTGTGCGAGGGCTCCACGACCGAACTGTCACCGGAGTGCCAGAAGTCTACCGCTCCTATCCCTCTCCCGAGGGGTGGGCGTATATTCGGCTGGAGGGCGGGGAAGACGCGCCGAGACCGTCGAAGGTCCAATGGGCCGAGATGGAGCCGTGGATGCCCAAAGGGGCTTGCTGGTATGTTATAGCGGTGGCGGAGGACGGCGACGAGTGGCCCGCCTTTGTCGGATGTAATGAAGGCGATGCACGCCAGTTCGCGGCGGATGCCCTAGAAATCTATGGGGTCTCAGACCTCATAGATCTTACCCGAATGGGGACAGCCTGACGCGAACGTACATCGCCGCGCTGAGGCGGTGTAGACTTTGGCTTTCCCCATGCGTTTCTCTTTGGCCCTGTCCGTGTCAATGTCCGGTCAAATGGAGGAGACGATGACTATCAAGCCCGTAAAATTCACAGTGAAGGAACCTATTATCGTCGACGGCCATGAGGTCGGCGATGGCGTCTATGTCGGTCAGAAAATCTCAGACACCGAGATTGAGCGCTCCATGAAGCGCCCAGTCTCGTATTTCTTGCACCTAGCGGCGCCGGACGTCGGCAAAGATGCAACCGTCGTGCAGCGCTTCGATTTGGACGTTACCGACTATGTGGCCAAAGGGGCGATCAAGGTCGGCTAAATACGGGAGAGAGGCGGCTGGCTAAGGCCGATCAGTGATCCGCCTGCCGCTCTCCGCGATTTGCGTGAGCAATACGCTGAGCGGGTCCACCGCCTCCAGCGTCGTCTTTTGCTCCACACGCTGCGTCTCGTGCCAATCGTCGGCCCCCATGTTCTTAAGGCCGAACATGACGAGAGCCGGATTGCCGCCGCCGGCAACAGCCAGTTCCCGCCCCCGCTTCTCCCACCAGGCCGCGCACTTCGCCTTGGCAATCTTCACGCTGTCTGCAAAGTCCGGCTGCGCTTCCATCCATTCGTTGATGGTCGATCGGGCCACGCCGATTTCGGCAGCAAAGGACGTGAGGCTCGCCCCGTCCGTCATGTGCTCGATGACCTGATCACAGTAGGAGGGCTGGAACTTCGTCGGTCTTGCCATGGTGATATTGCTCCTTCGATTAGTAGAGGCCCACGCTGTCGCGCGCCTTGTCTGCCTGAGACCGGCTTCCGTCGCCGAAATTGCGGCCGAAGAGACCACCGAGGAGACCGCGGGTCCCACCACCACCGCCGACACTCTGTCCGTCGCGGAACAGGGTTTCGACGCCGTTGGGATCGATGCGGGAGACGAGGCCGCCGCCAAGGCTGGTGATGCGGGAGCCATCGGTCGCAAACGCCGACGTTCCTTTCGGGCCGCCCCATGCGCCATATGCAGCTTGCGCCCCACTGCCGATGTTGTTCAGCGTGCCGACGCCGCTCCAGGGATCTGCGCGCCCACCCGTAACGGTATTCAGGAGGCCGCCCAGGAGGCCTCGTTGTTCGATTTCCTTGCTGAGGAGGCCTTGCTGTGTGTTCGGAGTGCCAAACGCGTCCCGGGCGAGCTTCGCGCCGATAAGACTACCGATCGGCCCGCCGAGTGCACCCCCTGCCATACCGCCAAGAACGGTGGCGCCGAAGTTTCGTGTCTTTGCTCCAATCCGCGAAGGAACGCCCGTCACCTCGGCTTGTTTCTTCGTGGCGGCTTCCGGCTGCGCCTCGATCCCGGCGCTGACCGGCCCCTCTACAACGCCCATGCCGGCCGCCTTTGGCTGAGACAGGAGATCCACATCGACCGTCTTCACGCGGTTGGGCGTCATGCCGAGCTTTTCGGCGCTCAGAAGACCGGGATTGCTCAAGAGGCCCGTGTTTTCGTTCAAGGACAGCGGCGCGGACAGATCCTGGATATTCGGGTTCATGCCGGCGACGGACACGGATTGCGTCATTGTCGGCGTGAGGCCCGTAAGGCGCTCGGTGGCCGCTATGTTCCGCGGATAATCCACCGGATCGACAAGCCCGGCCGTCATGGCTTCAGCGCCCATAGCGTCGACCTGATCCGGCACCGATACCGTCGCCGGGGTGGGGTTCATACGCTGATGAAGGAGGCCGAGTGCGCTTTCCCGCCGCGCATCGAACGTCGCTTGCTGATCGGACGTCAAGCTGATGCCGCCACGCATCCTGGCTTCCATCGCCTGACGGGAGCGGTTCGCTTCGTCCTGCAGCGCTGCCATCTCAGCTTCAGAGGCGCGCTGTACGCCCGTGTCGCCGAGCATGGCGTCCCGGAGGCCGTCCCGACCCATCGCAATATCGGCACTCTCCATCATCCGTCCGGTGGCGCCGAGATTTGCGCCCGCACCGGACAGGTTGAGGCTCGGCGTCTGTCGCATCGTGTCGGCGAGCAGGCCATAACCGGCGCGCTGCTGCTCGGGCGTTGTGCCAAGGCTCGGAAGCGGATGACGCTCAACCGCCATCGGCACCGCGCTCTCCCATGGGCTCGGGCGAGCCTCAGGGGTCGGGACGCGAACCTCGGAATTGAAGTCGACCACGGACCGGGGATCTACAAACCCCATTTCCGGGTCGATAGTCTCAAAGTGCAGATGCGGGCCGCGGGAACGGCCGGTGTTTCCAACGGAGCCGAGGGGAGTTCCCCGCGCAATTTCATCGCCAATCGCAAGGTTTCCGATTTCGTCAAGATGACCGTACCGCGTCCGCATCCCGTCTGGATGCTCGATTTCGACCATATTGCCATAGCCACGTTGCGGGCCTGCGAAGGTGACCCGGCCAGCGTTGGCAGCCTCTGCCGTGTATCCAGAGGCGCCGGGCTGAAGTGACATGTCAATGCCTTGGTGGAGATTGGAGCCAAGTCCCAAGGGCGTGCGAGGCGCATTTCGATAACCGAAGCCGCTAGTCACCCGATCCCCGAGCACGCCGAAGGGAGAGCCGTAACCTTCGCGGGCGGCGGTGAGAAGTCCTTCCCCAGTGCCTGCCGCCGCCTGGTTTGCGCGCTGGCTTACCAGGCCCTGTTGAGGGGTGGCAGAATAGCCCCCGAACAGCGCATCAAAGGCGGATGGCTCGGCGCTGGTGCGTTCTTCCGGGGCATAGCTGGCAAGCATGGCGCCACCTGCTTCAGGCTGCACAAAGCCTTGCGCCGTGCGGATGGACCGCCTTTCCGGGTCGCTGAAAAACTGGTGGCCGGCCGTCTCGGTTTCAGCTTGGAGCCCGTCAGGAAGCCGATGGGCTGCTTTCGGCGTGGCATAGAAGGTTGCGGTATGAACAGGGCCATTCTCCTGCACATCCTTCAAGGCGCGCGCGGCAAGGTCTCGGTATTTCTCGACACCCGGAGGGAAGGCTTTGCCGTAGGCATTGAACTCGCTCGGGACACTCACCACGTCCTCAAGGGAGACGCCAAGCTGCGCGGCGCGATTGGCGATGACGCTGGCAATCGCCTTCATGTCCTCCAGCCGCTCCGCGGGAGTGCTGCCGCCCGCCTCCGCAAGGATGGTGTCAATGACGGTGCTGACCTTGGCCATGGTGGCTTACTCCGCTTCTGCCGCAACCGGTGACGGAACCACCAGGCGAATGATGAGGACATCGCTGCCGGCGGGGCTCGTATCGATACCCATTGCCTCAGCTTCCCTATAAGCGGCCTCTTCCTCGCCCTGGTTGGTGACGAGCCGGACAACGCGGGGATATGGCCGGTCTCTCGACGCGGCGGTTGCCTCCAGCTTTTCGAGGCGGCTCAGAAGATTGGTGCTCATTTCTTCGTCATCCTTTCTTCAAGTGCAGCGACACGGGCGGCAAGCTCGCTCGTCTCGATAGCCTTCCTATGCGCCTCCAGAAGCGCGACGACGGTGGCGCCCTCATCCGGGGAGATTTCGCCGCCTGCGACCTGGCGCGTGATGGCGGCCACGGCGTCGGGCAGATCCTCGGCGGTTTTGACCTCGGGGAGATCGAACGCCATGCGCGCACCTTTCCGAGCTGGCCACACACGGTCGAGAATGGTCCGTGCCGCGGTTGCATCACCCTCTTTTGCCTTCTCAACCATGGCCAACACGATTGCCTCGGCCTCTCCTTCGCCGAGGGCGTCGAGAGCCATCAGCGCTTTCGGGCGCGAACCGGCGCGGCGACCTCTCGGGTTGCCAGACTGACCGGGCTCAAATCGCTTGCCCTTTGGTGGCGTGTTTTCTCTCGTCATACCCTGCTAGTGCCCCTGTTTTGGCAGACCTATCGCACCGGAACCGGCACCGTGATTTCTAGCGGAACCTTGTCGGCGTCACCGTTGCGCTGCCCTCTCCATCGGGAGGCGGGAGTGTTCGGGCTCTGCCCAAGCGTACCTTCCAGGATGTACCGGATAGCTGCCCCCTTATCGGCCTCGGAGAGGTTCATGCGCTCCAAGCCGATGAGGTCTTTCATCACTCTCCCGGCGGCCCCCGATCGATCGGAGCGCAACGCATCCATGACACCGCTGATTTCATCGTCACCCATGCCACCGAATGCACTGAGGCGTTGCGCAATCCACTGGTGCGTTTGATTGCCGCCGCCGAGCCGAGCCGCCTTCTTCTGGCGCTCGCCGTCGTCGCGAATGGTTCCGGCCGTAGCGCCAGGCACGCGACGATAAAGCTCCGCCAGCCGATCGAGCGCGCCGCTTTCGACGTTCTTCGGCATCTGCTGTAACAGTAGCTTGGCGCGAGCCGGGTTCAGAAGGGCGTCCGCAAGAATATCGTCGACGCTCTGGAAACCGGCCTCGCGAAGGGCTGAGGCCATCTTGCCGCCCACCGCGGACACGATGCTGCCGCCCGCCGCATATGCGCCCAGGAGCCTGGAAAGAACCGAGCCGGCCGCATCGCTCTTGGCCGCGGCGTAGATGTCCTGGGCGGTGTTGCTGCCGCCGGGAATGCGTACCGCAGAAATCGAACGGTTCGACCGGCGTATGTCGGCGGCGATGTTCTGGATGGTCCGGATTTCGTCGGGAGTGAAGCCGGCGGAGCGCAGGGCGCCGGCCTTGTCCTTGACAAAAGACTGGAACGCATCGCCCTTGATGAGTGACTGGCCGCTCGTACCGGCCTCGGCGTTGCCGACGAACTTTCCGAGAATGTGGTCCACCACGGCGCGACGGAGGCCGGCCCGCGCCTCAGGATCGCCCCGCGTGGCCAGGTTCAGCTTCATCATCTCCGATCCGGCATCCTGCCGGGCGAAGACATTACCGATCTGCCTGACGACGGCTTCACCGCTGTCTGCGTTCATGACCTTGCCCAGGCGGCTGCGCTGCGCCGCGTCCGTCATGAGGCGCTGGCGACGGGCGGCCGCGGCAATCTCCGCGTTCGACGCCTTCGCGGCATCTTTGCCAATTCGAGCGGCCGCCTCCGTCCGATCGGCAAGGCCGCGCGCGGACATGGCAAGCTGGTCAACCTGCTGGCGGAGGGCGGGAAGCTTGGCGAGAGCATCGGCATGCGAGCGCCGCCAGGTGTCCAGCTTGGACAGGTTGACCGTGCCATCCGCATTGAACGCGGCCTGCCTCAGCCTCGAAACCGCATACTGCTGGAGTTGCTGATCGGCGACTTCCTGGCCGACTGCCCGGCGATACTGGTCAATGGCACGCGCGCTCTCCGGCCGGCCGAAGAAAACCTTCGCCGGGGCGGTTTCCGCGGCCATATCGTAGGGGGCGGTGTAGGCCGGACGGCGGCGCATCGGGCCGAGCGTCTTGTTGTCGAAGGTTTCGACACGCTCACGGGTGGCCGTGCGGGCGGCGTCTAGTCGGTCTCGGGCGCCGGGGTCGAAGTTAGGGAGGAGGCCAGTTTCTTGTACTCCTGGATTTCCCTGAGCGCCTCGAAATCCCCGTCCTGCCGGCTGGTCCGCTCCAGATGCTGTAGAAATTCCGCCCGATCGGCCGACGGCATCGGTTCCAAGACCTTCGCTAACGCTTTGCCCCATTCCCTGGGCTTGGGTGCGCTGCTCATACCAATCCTGCTGCTTCTGAAGCATCCTGGCGAAAAGCGTATCAGCCTCGGCCATCTGCCCGTTGGCTACGGCCTGCGCTTCCTGCTGGATCTTGCCGGCGACTGCAGATTCAATATCAGCATCGGTCGCCTTGCTCAACATGGACAGGCGACGATAGGCGGTCGTCTCCCCGAAGTTGCGGCGCTCGGCGCGCATCTCGGTCTTGATGCGGCTCTGGAGCGCGGTCAGTTCGGAAAACGGGATGGTGTCACCGTACTGGCTCACCACGTCGAAGATGGCGCCCTCTTCCCCACTCGGGGGCTTGGCAGATCGGGGAAGCTCGGCAATGAGGGTTGCCGCCTGCTGCCGCGTGTTCTGCGCAGGAAGGGCGAGAGAGCCATCAGGGTCTACAGCCTCCCACAGCGAGCGCTCTGCGGCCTTTGCAGCGGCGCGGGCCTCCTCAAGGGACGAACGCATTGCATCACCGCTGGCACGCGCGCCGACGCCTTCGCCCATGCGCTGAGAGAGGATGCCGAGACTACCAGCCGCGTCCTCGACCGATCGGCGAGCATTTGCGGCGGTTTCATCCGCCCGCGCCGTCGCCCTGGTCACCACATCGTCATAGGCCGCCTGCGCCCGCTCGCTGACGGCCTGGACAATCTGACGGGCGGCATCGGCCACCTTTTCAGGAGAGCCGTCGCGCTGGACGCCTTCAAGGGCGGCGAGCCGGGCCGAATTCTGATCAACACGCCGCTGCTGGAAGGCTTCGGGCCGTTTCGTCTGAATACCGCGCTCCAAGCCGCCAACGCCCATATCGCCTGTCGCCTGGAAGGTGGTGGGCCGGGAACCTGCCACCAGATCAACCGCGGGCTCCTCAAGGGAGCGACGGAACGCAGTAAGGTCGGTGGCGCTGTCGGCAAGCTGGCGCGCTGCAAGGCGCTCCCTGCCGGCCTGGTGGAGAGGTGCTGCAGCGTCACGGGCCATACGGTAGCCACCACGAAGCATGGCAGGGATGCCGGCGGCGGCGGCGCCGATGCCACCCCCGATCATGCCCCCGCCCATCCCGGCGAGTGCGTCGTACTGATCGGGTGTCGCTTCCATGGCCGCCGAGGCTCCAGCACCGGAGGCACCACCTACAACAGCATCACCTGCAAGGCGGCCCACACTGGTTCCCGGCCCGAACATGCGGGTTGCGGTATCGAGCGCGCGCCCGGTCAGCGCGCCGGTTCGGGCGGCACCACCAACGACACCGGCAGGGGTGACGGTATAGCCGACACCTTCACCAACACCGCGGGCAATCCGCTCCTCAGGGGTGAGCGCCTGAATGTCCTTCGGCTCCGGAACACCCACCGCGCCAAACATGCTGGAGATGGATTCGGAGCCGCCGAAGCTGTCCGTGGGAATTGTGGGGAGATCAGGGTCACCCAGGCGATAATCGAGCCCTGAAAACTCGATGCCTTTGTTGATGTAGGAAGGAGCGGCATTAACGCCCTCGATACCCTTGTTGATCAGCCAGCGGGAGAAATCGACCGGAGCGCCGAGGGTGTTGTAAATGCCCTGGTTAAGGCCAGCCGTTGCGTTCAAAGCCAGCCCGTCGCCTTCCGGTGCTGGCTCCTGCGCGGCCGACTGCTCCCGGCGCATGCGGCCGACTTCTCGGGCAAGCTCGGTTGCCGCCTCCGTGTCACCGGCAGCGTCGGCATTGATGAGAGCCGTTTCAAGCTGCTGAAGCGTGGCCATGCTCAGCCCCCCATACTTGCGCACGAGGTCGTCGATGCGGCCGGAACGCTGGCGAGGCGATTGGAAACCACCACGTCCGCGGGAGGCCTCTTCCGCCGTAGCCTCAAGCTCGCCGACAAGGCGATCCAGCTTGTTCGCTGCGCTCCACGCAGTATCGCGGGCCGTAGGAAGATACCGTGAAGCGTACTGTTTGGCCTCGGTCTCGTTCATACCCGCGCCCGTCATCAGGCGCATGAGCGAGTCCACGCCGGATTGAAGGTCTTGGTAGATCTGCCCCTTCTCGCCATATCCGCCTTCGGCTACCGGCTGATCCCACCATCCGGTGACTTGCCCATCTTCGATTTTCTTTCGAAGTTCGGGAGCCTTTGCAATGAAGCTCTTTGCCATACCGACACGAGCGGCAAGCTCACCGGGCATTTCCTCGGCGGGGCCGCCGGGGATGGGCTCGACGCCAAGGCTCGGATTAGCTGGGTCTTTCAGCCGGTAACCGGCGGGAACCTTGAAACCAGTCGCATCATCGCCGCCGGCGCCGCGGGAACGCTTCAACTGAACGTAATCGGTGAAGCCGCCCTCAAAACCATTCTCCTTCGCGAACTGGTATTCCTGCGCAAGGGCGGGCTGGGTCTTTTCCTTCGGAGCCGTGCCGAGAGGTGTCCACGTCGCGGCGTTTTCGTCGGCCCACCCGAAAGTACCATCAGGCAAGGTCATAAATTTCCGACTGGGGCGCTGAGCCTTCTTCGCTTCCTGCGCCTCTTTGTAGTGCAGGCTGAAGGCGTCGGATGGGGTGAGGATGCCGGCTTCGACGGCCTGGACGAGCTGAGGGTTGTCCTTGCCCAGTATTTCGAGCGTGCGGTTTCGCTGGCGGGCGTCCTTGCGGTAGTTGGCGAACCCCATGGCGGCGTTGCTAAGCTGCTCCTGCGGGTTGCTGCCGGTCAGGAGCCCTGTGCTGATAGCGAGGAGCGCATCGGGGTTGAAGCCGCTGAGGAAACCATTGCCCTGCGCCCGCTGAGGTGTTGCGGCAGGCGTTTGCGTGCCGCCAGCATTGCCAGCGCCCATGCCGCGGAAGAGATCCAGAAAAGTGCCTGCCATGGCGGAAATCCTTGGTTCGAATTTCGACAAATATACCGCCTTTTCAATTGCTTAGCAACGTGGACACCGTTGGACATAGTTGCCCACCGTTGGACATAGTTGGACATTTGGGCCAACTTTTTTTGGTCAATCGAGGTCGGCGAGCACTCGGTAGAACATCACAAGGCGGTGAGCGCGGTCGCCAGCCTTCAGCCGCTCCAATGCCGGCCAGTCGCCATGGATCACCATGTCGAGCGCGATCCGGGAGACGTGAACCGGGGAATTCTTGCGCATCTGGCGAGAGATGCCGAACTCGTCGCACCAGCGCCGAATGGTCTTCGTGGTCTTGCCGGCATGGGCCGCTGCCTCGGCAACCGTCATGACCTCGTCGGGCAGGATGTGGAGCCTGACTGTCGAAGCATCGACGAGCGCGATGACGTTGCCCTCCTCGGGCTCGATCCGATTGGCGGCGTTCATCGGTTCAGCCTCCAGATGGTGAGCCCGTAGGCCGGGACGATGCAGACAGCGAAGACGATGAGGCAGGTTTGCAGGTAGTCACCAATCGACATGACCGCCCCCTCACATCTGCGCACGCCGCGCGGCTGGAAGCGTGCAGTCGACGAGAGGCACGCCGAAGCTCTCGGCAAGGCCAACAGCACTGTCCCGGATATCAGCCAGCGGAGAGCTGAGAGCGATGCCCACGGCCGTCCGGTTGTTGTCGGTGGATACCAGCTCCAGCACGATGCACGGCAGGTCCGTGATGGTCTGAACAAGAACGAGGTCGTTCCTGCTGTCCTCACGGAAGTAGGCGCCAATCGTGACGCTCACGATTTCGAGCCGCACCCACGGGGCGCCGGTTTCAATCTCTTCATTCATCGTTCTGGCCTCCTGGCTGGGGCGTGATGTTTCTTGCGAGGGCGATGGCCTGGCAGGCTTGGAGCCCGGTCAGGCCGAAGCGCTCCTTCAGGGCGGGGATGACATGCGGGATCGGCTCGAGCTGTGCGGCCAGCCAGAGAGCCGCGGCGCGCATCGGATCGTCAGGCGTCGTCATGCCGCCACCTCGAGTTCGGTCCATCCGTCGCCGTCTCCCGGCTCCAGAAGGTTGGCAGGGACCAGGCAGCCGTCATTGCCGGGGCGCGGTCCCCAGTCCTGTACAGACCATTTCCGAAGGTTGCGGCCATGGCGAAGCCGCTTCAGCCACTTCTCATCATCGACAGGGACATGCGGGGGGTGCTGGTTGTCGCCGTTCTCCCAGCTTTCCGCGTTGAGCCAACGAGCGGCATGGCGGATGAACCGTTTGTCCGCCTTGGATGTCTCACGGCTGTACGCTTCGAGAGCCTTCATGATGGCTTCGAGGGAAACCTTCTTCCGGGCTTTGAGAAAGGCGCTGAGCGCGTCCTTGCGATCTACCTTGCGGGGATAGGCTGGCCAGAACGTATTCGTAAATTCCTGCTCGACAGTATCGCCGTGAGGCGGCTCGGAAGCCCGCAAATCCATTTTGCGGGAATATATATTCCTTTCCTTTCCCTTCCTTTCCGCTTTCCCCGCGTGCCCGTCGCGTGAGGCACGCGTGGGGCACGCGTCAGATACCGCAACGATTTCCGTAGGTTCGGGCAAAATGCTGGCCGTTTCGCGGTTGTTTATCACCTGATGACGACGCCACGATGGGATATGCCCAAATTCACGCCCGTCCGACGCGTATTTCACAATGAAACCACGCGTGGCCAACGCGTCGAGCACGCGTGAAAAGTCGATTTCGTCGTATGGCAGGATGTCGACTTTGAGCTGACGCGGACGCCAGGCAAAACGGCCCTCTCGGTCGCATTGCGTCCACAGTCCCGCAAAGGCAAGGCGCAGCGGAAGGCCCGTTTCCTGCTCGGCGTCGAAGATACCTTCATGCTTGAAAAATTCGGGTTTGATGGTGCGAATTCGAGCCATTACATCGCCCTCGCTGCGTTTCTCACCGCGGAACTGGCAACGTCGATGAACAGGTTCACCGTCCTAGTGGCGCCCATCCGCTGCTTGGCGATGATAAATTCAAGCTTGTTCTGGCAGGCCGCAAGCTGCTCCATGCGGTCGGCCTCGTCGTCGGCGTTCTTCCCCTTGGCCTTGCCGAGATAGTAGGCCTCGCGGAACAGGAAGATGACCGTATCGGCGTCCTGTTCGATCGACCCACTTTCCCGCAGATCGGAGAGCATCGGGCGCTTGTCGTCGCGGCTCTCGACCTGGCGCGACAACTGCGAGAGCGCGAGCACCGCCACATTGTATTCGCGGGCGAGATTGCGCAGGCCGGCCGATATCTCGGTGATTTCCGCCGTGCGGTTGCCCTGATAGCGTGCCGAGGCCGCGATAAGCTGGAGATAGTCCACCGCCAGCACCTTCAGCGGCGTGCCGGCCCGCTCGGCATTCTCCGCCATCCGATCCACCTTGGCGCGGATCTCGGGCATAGACAGGCCGGAGGCATCCTCGATCATCAACGGAAGCGCATCCAGTTTCCGTTGCGATAGAACGATGTGTTCGAACTCCGCTTCGCTGACGCGGCCGGTCAGGAGGTCGGCATAGGCAATCGAACCATGTTCGTTGAAGGCAATGTCGGTCAGAGCACGCAAGGCCAAGGAGCGGGCTGCCATTTCCAGCGAGATAAATCCTACACCGGCACCGGCCTGAGCCGCCTGGATGGCGATGGAGAGGGCCACGGCCGTCTTGCCCATCGACGGGCGGGCGCCGATGATGGTCATCTCCCCCGCCTGTATTCCACCCGTGGCGCGGTTTACGTCGGCGAGGCCCCAGGTCGTGCCCGTGAGGCCGCCGCCCTGCTTCATGGCTTCCGACACCGCGGAGACAGCATTCTCCGAAGCCTCGCCGATGCTGAACAGGGTCTTACGGTGCTTGCCGCGCCGGAGAGCGGACGAAACTTCATCGAAGGTCTGGGCGGCGGTGCGGATGATATCCGCCGGGCTGGTGCCCGGATCAGCCGCCGCGAGCAGCACGCGTTCGCCCTCGCGCCCCAACGAAAAGCGTGCCCACTGGTGCATCATGGCAGGAACGCTGTCCTTCAGGCCGGCGGCGCCGCGGACGGTGCCACCAACCAGGCGGGCGAGGTATTCCGGCACGGGAATGCCGAGCTGCTTTGCTACCTCCTCCATGTCGACGGTCGCGGCCAGCACATTGCGGACGAGATCCAGGCGGACGGAACGATACTGGCCGGCCGCCTGCTTCATGCTGGCGAACAAATCGCGGTGGAAGGGTTCGATGAAGTGTCCCGGCTCCAAAGAGCCGGGTACGTGTTTGACGTCACCGGAGAGGAGGAGCGCGCCAAGCACCTCCTGCTCCAGTTCAGGGATATAGCTGGCGTCGAGGGCGGTGCTCATTTTCCACCCCGCATGAATGGGCCGCCCTGATTGTGAAAGGCATCGGCAAGCTGCGCGATGGACAGCGGCCAATGGTCAGCCATCATCTGGCCAGCAGCTACGCAGTACGCGGTTTCTGCCGGGCCGCCGCCCCATTCATCATCGGATTTCTGATAGTCGTGTAGTAGTTGATCGATTGCGCCGCAGAGGCCTTGCGCCATGGCGTGGCACATGATCGTCACGATTGAGCTACCGTTTTGAGCAGCTACTACGGGCCGATTATCCCGGTCGAAGTTTTGGCAATGCTCCAGCATCCGGCGCGCTGCGTCTTCTGGCAAGAACGCGCCGGCCAAAGCCTCGACCTCGACCCAGAGGAAATCCGGTTCGCCGTGCGGCGGGGTAAAGAACCCCACCGGCCGGCCGTTGATTTCTTTGCTACCGATGTGGCGAGCTTTGATATTCTTCATGCTGCCACCGCCTTCCGGCTGTCCGAAATGATCCGGACCTTAGACAGGAGGCGGAACCGCCCATGTCTTCCCGGGAATTGCCCCCCGTGGTCTTCATACTCGGTATCGATGTCGAAACCGGCTCCGCGAAGGCGGAAAATGTAGTGTGAAATCCGTGGTGCCGGCCGCTCGATCGATGTCAGGCCGCCGGGTCCTGCCTGTATCAACTGATCGAGCATCCAGGCCTGCCGGCCGATGACGGTAACCGGCAGGCTTTCGGAGCCGTCCGGAAGCGTGATGACTGCGCGCAAGGTGAGCTTTTTCATGCTGCCGTACCTCCAAGGCCATGGAGCTGGCAGACGGTTACGGCATGGAAATAGGAGATGCCGAACCTGCGCATGACGGAGCGGGCCGCCAGCATTTCAGATTGAGATTTGTCGGGAATTTCGGTAAGGTCCAGATTGTCGATGCTGCTGTGAAACGCTTTGACATTCTGGACCCGGTTGGCGCCTGCTCGCGCCGCCGGGTTCGTCGTTTTCATGGCTGCCCCCTACGCCGCGCGCTGCTGCTTCGCGGCTTCGATGACGCCGAGAATGTCGGAGAGGGGAAAGCGGGTGACACCGCCGAGCTTCAAGGGGCGCGGGATGAGGCCCTTCTTGACGTGGTTCCACACCGTGGCGCGGCACCGGAAGCCCAGGAGAGAGGCAACCTCATTGTCGGTCAGGAGCCGATCATGCGTTGCAATGTCGTTCAAGGCTGATTGCATTGTCATCCTCGTTTGGCCGGTGGCCTACGAGATCAACTGCTTGACTCTCGTAGGCGGGTTTCAACGAAATTGACAATGCGTTCCGCGAATTTTGCAGAACAGTATAGCTTTTGAGTTTGTTTTTACAGAACCCCCTACCTTTTGTAATCAGACAGGAGTTGCTGCAATAGAAGATCGACGGAATTTCCTCCGTTTAGCTCAGCAAGCTTGATCTTCAGATTATATGTAAGGGTATCTGCCGGGATGGTCGCGAAAAAGCTACGGTCTGTTTCAACCGCTTCTTTTTCATAAAACCCGAACGGGTTCTGGTGGCTCTCGTATGCCAAGATGGCGGCTGGCGATATTTGCGAGACGCCCACCTCTTTGGCCGTTTGGCTTGCTATCTTTGCGGCCTTCAGCTTCGTAGTGCCCGGAAGCCGAGACGACGCGGCAAGTACAAACGATAGGAGCAAACTGCGAAGGCGGCCCTCGAATAGCGAAGGGCCGCGGCGTTTACTGACGTTCTTTCGAGCGCCATCAATCAGCCGATGGATTGGGTGGTCTTGGGCAAGAGCGATAGCGCGCAACGCCACCCTTGCCGCGGTTATTGCGGCTTGCTGCTTAGTAAGGAAGGCGGCGTACTCCAGGTCGATCGGGACGCCACGGTCACGCATTGCCAGCATTTGTTCGCCGAGACGTCTAATAAAATTCTCGTCGTTCGACAAAGCCCGCTCAATGGCGTTGTAGGCGTCTATTAGGTTTTGTTGATCGGGATCAAGATCGACCCCTTCGACCATTCTCAGATACCATTCTTTGTCATCCTCGACCTTGGAACGTCCAGCCATCGCAGCACCTTGCGAAACACCGTGTTACCGTAGGGAAACCAGGCGGTGCATCCTGGCTTGTCGGCTGGCCGGCCTATCCCTACGGGTTCTTGCTATTCGTTCTCCACCAGGCGAAGCAGCTTGCCGCCCTTGCCGGTGACGTGGTTTGCCCATCGCAACAGCAGCTTGCGCCGCTGCTCAAGAAAATCGGTTCGCCTATAAGCCCGCTCAACCTTGCCGCCGACGACGTGACCTAGTGTCGTTTCTGCCACGTCATAGGGCGTTTCCGTGGTTTCAGCGATCCAGTCGCGAAGGCTGGAGCGGAAGCCATGCGGGCGAGCTGTCATCTTCCGGCGCTCCATAAGGCGCGACATGGTGGCGTCGGAAATCACACCGACCCGCACGCTCGGGAAAAGATAGCCGCCTCGCGCGAAAGGCTTTGCTTGCTCAATGACGGCGAGCGCCTCGGGTGTCAAAGGGACGCGAAAATCGGGGGTCTTGCCCTTCCGGCCTTTCATCACCTCGCCTGGAATGGTCCAAACGTCGCCCTCGATCTGATCGAGGCACATGAATCGCAAGGGGGCGGAGCGAACGCCGGTGAGGATGAGGAGCCTAAGCGCAAGGTGCGCAATCGTGCCGTCTGACAATGAAGCATAGAAGGCCGGCACCTCTGCCCATGGCATGGCCGGGATGTTTTGGGGAGTATGACGACGCTGGCCTAGCAGGGCTTTCGCCTTGTCGCAGGCCTGGAGGTCAACGTCGTACCCGAGCGCTGCAGCATGACGCATGCATATGGCCGTGCGATTCAGGGCCTTCCGAGCGGCTTCCGGCTTTGTGTGCCAGATGGGGGCGAGGGTATCGCGGATAAGGCGCTGATCGATTTCGCCGATCGGCTTCTTGCCCATCCGCGGCAGCACATGCACCTTGAGGGGGCTGAACCATCGGCCCGCTTTGCCGTCGCCCTTCAGTTCGGCCTTCCGGCTCTCGAAAGCATCGTTGGCAACATCCTCGAAGAGATGGAGCTGCTTTTCAGACGCGGCGCGCTCTCGCTCTCGTTCATTAATGGGATCCAGACCCCTTGCGGCAACCGTTCGCCATTTGGCCGCTTCCGTGCGAGCATCCTTCAGTGAGACAGTCGGGTAGGTCCCGAGCCCCATTTCTCTACGGCGCCCATGAACCGTTACACGTAGGAACCACTGCGCTTTGCCATTCTCATGCTTAACCAACCAAAGACCGCCGCCATCGGCATGTTTCCCGGGCTTGGCAGCGTCGACGCCTTTAGTGTTCAGCCGGTTTAATTCTCGCGCCACCTTACCCCCCTTTCCATCCACCCTTAAGCGTTTTACTGGGCTAGACGAATTATTACCGCAGATGCCTCCTATAGACAACGGATTGGCGGGAAATCCAGAGGAGTTTGACGAGCTTAAACATAGCTCTACGAGCATTCACAGCGGTTCAGTGCCTCTTCTGGGCACCAAATTCCCGCTCCGGTTCGTTCCGGAATGCGTTAAAAAAGCCCGGCCTCGCCGGGCTTTTTTGTTGCCCGCACGCGGCTCCCTCCCCCTCCTTGCCGGCAAAGCAGAATCTTCCCCTTGTGCTCTTGCGTCAGGGGCGCGATAGGCACATAAGCCTGCAAAATAATCATCTGCCTTTTTACGATCAGGATCATCGTGGCCCCGCCTCAACACGATGCCCATAAAACGGGCACGCCGTCCAAATTTCGGCTGTTTGCGCCCATTCTCGCCGGCGCCACGCTCAAGGAGCGCCTGATCGGCTGCGTCGGGGCCCTGATCGGCATCTGCCTCACCGGCCTCGTCTGCGGCTTCTTCCTGGGCCAGGACCCGCATCTGCCGCTGATCGTCGCACCCGTCGGCGCTTCGGCGGTGCTGCTCTTCGCCGTGCCCGCCAGTCCCCTCGCCCAGCCCTGGTCGATCGTCGGCGGCAACACGCTTTCGGCCCTGGTCGGCGTTACCGTCACCACACTGGTCACCGACCCCGCCATCGCCATCGGGCTTGCCGTGGCGCTTTCGATCCTCGTCATGTCGCTGACCCGCTCGCTGCATCCCCCCGGGGGAGCGGCCGCGCTCACCGCCGTCATCGGCGGGGCGGCGGTCAGCCGGGCAGGCTTCTGGTTCCCGCTGGTGCCGGTCGCGATCAACTCGCTGATCCTCGTGGCGCTCGGCATTATTTTCCATCGGCTGGCAGGGCGGCAATATCCGCATCGCCAGACGGTCGCGCCGGTCAACCCGCACAAGACCGCCGACCAGCCGGCGGCCTTCCGCGTCGGCTTCAACACCGAGGACATCGATACCGCCATCGTCAGCCTCAACGAGACGCTGGACATCAGTCGCGCCGACCTCGACGCGCTGTTGCGCCAGGTCGAACTGCAGGCCCTGCTGCGCCAGCGCGGCGACCTGACCGCGGCCGACATCATGTCGCGCGACGTGGTGACAGTGGCCCGCGACGCCACGGCCGACGAGGCCCGAAGCCTCCTGCTCGACCACGACATCCGCACGCTTCCCGTGCTCGACGCCGACCGGCGCCTTCTCGGCACCGTGGGCCTGAGGGAACTTGCCGCCATGGCGCCGAACGCCCACCTGCCCGTCTCCCAGGCTGCGACCGCCCGCCCGGCCGACCCCGCCATCGGCCTCCTGCCGCGGCTGACGGACGGTTCCATCCATGCCGTCGTCGTCGTCGACGACGAGCACCGCGCGGTGGGCATCATTTCCCAGACCGATCTTCTGGCCACGCTCGCCAAAAGCCTCTCCCAGAACGGCCCCTCGGGGCTGATGGGCGGTCACGGGCAGGGCATCTGACCATGCCCGAGCGATGTCACCCGAACCTGCCGGCGCCAGGCCGGCGGCCCTTCCAAGAGATGTGAGACCGAGACGAAAGGAGTGCCGCCATGGCAACCGTCGACGAGAAGCTTGAACCGATCCTTGCGCAGGTGCTGCAGCGCAATCCTGCGGAACCCGAATTCCACCAGGCCGTGCGCGAGGTGCTGGAAAGCCTCGGGCTCGTCGTCTCCAAACATCCCGGCTACCTGGCGGACGCGCTGATCGAGCGCATCTGCGAGCCGGAGCGCCAGATCATCTTCCGCGTGCCGTGGGTCGACGACAGGGGCCAGGTGCAGATCAACCGCGGCTTCCGCGTGCAGTTCAACTCGGCGCTGGGACCGTACAAGGGGGGCCTGCGCTTCCATCCCTCCGTCAATCTCGGCATCATCAAGTTCCTCGGCTTCGAGCAGACCTTCAAGAACGCGCTGACGGGCCTGCCGATCGGTGGCGGCAAGGGCGGCTCGGACTTCGACCCGAAGGGCCGCTCCGACGGCGAGATCATGCGCTTCTGCCAGTCCTTCATGACGGAACTCTACCGCCATCTCGGCGAGTACACCGACGTGCCGGCCGGCGATATCGGCGTCAGCGGCCGCGAGATCGGCTGGATGTTCGGCCAGTACAAGCGCCTGACCAACCGCTTCGAGGCCGGCGTCTTCACCGGCAAGGGCCTGAGCTATGGCGGCTCGCTGGTGCGCACGGAAGCGACCGGCTACGGCGCGGTCTATTTCACCCGCGCCATGCTCTCCACCAGGGGCACCGATTTCGAGGGCAAGCGGGTGACCGTCTCCGGCTCCGGCAACGTGGCGATCTACGCCATGGAACAGGCCATCAAGTACGGCGCCAAGGTCGTCGCCTGCTCGGACAGCAGCGGCTACATCCATGACGAGGGCGGTATCGACCTTTCGCTCGTCAAGGAGATCAAGGAAGTGCGCCGCGAGCGCATGTCGGAATATGCCCGCGCCAAGACGGCCGGCGTGCATTTCATCCCGGCCGGCAAGGGCTCGATCTGGGACGTGCCGTGCGACGTGGCGCTGCCCTGCGCCACGCAGAACGAGCTTTCCGGCAAGGACGCCAAGACGCTGGTCAAGAACGGCGTCATCGCCGTCGCCGAGGGCGCCAACATGCCCTCGACGCCGGAGGCGGTGCGGACCTTCCAGGAATCGGGCGTGCTGTTCGGCCCCGGCAAGGCGGCCAATGCCGGCGGCGTTGCCACCTCGGCGCTGGAAATGCAGCAGAATGCCAGCCGCGACAGCTGGAGCTTCGAGACGGCCCGCGAACGGCTCGGCCAGATCATGCAGGGCATCCACGACCGCTGCGCCGAGACGGCGGAAGAATACGGCGCCAAGGGCAACTACGTGCTCGGCGCCAACATCGCCGGCTTCACGCGCGTGGCCGAAGCCATGCGCGCGCAGGGCGTGATCTGATCGCCCCTCCTCAAGCCTCAGGCAGCCGACGGCCCCGGACCCTGTCCGGGGCCGTTTTCATTTGCCGCGGCGAACCTGCGCTCGGCAAGGCCGCCGGCGACGACCCGGAAGGGCGAGCGCGCGGCCTCTGCCGGCGCGGGGCTTGCGGCCGCCGGCTGGAACAGCACCTTTTCCAGGACGATCCAGTCGCGCCGGCCCTCCGGCCGGTCGAAGGCCATCGCCTGACCTTCGCGCAGGCCGAGCAGGGCAAGCCCATAGAAGGTCGTGACCGGCAGGAAGGCACTCCCCGCCGCATAGCTGCCCGGAAGGCAGAGGGTGCGGCTGTCGACGAGCCCGCTCTCGCAGCGGAACGTCACGCGCGCATCGATCGTCGCCAGATCAGCGGGGATACGGCTTCCCGCCGGCCGGCACCCGCCCGCCAGCTTGCGCTTCAGCAGCACCAGCCATTCCTCCGTCAGCGGCGGCCAGTCGCGCAGCAGCTTCTCCAGTACATATCCGTCTCTTGCCGTAAGCATAGCGGGATCGCGTCCCATAGCCGTTCTCCATCCTGCCCGCGCGCAAAGCGCGGCCTGAAACCCCATGGTGGAGAAGCCCCCTGGCCGCATACGCGGCACAGGGGGTCACGATCCTGCGACGAGGCAGCCCCCGATGCGCCCGGACTGAAAGAAGGACAGGAACTTCACGGCGGGCGCCCCTCAGGAGGCCTTGGCCGCATCCGGCACCGCCGCATGCACGGCGATGACGCTGAGGCGCCGCGCCTTGCCGTCCCGCGCCGCCCATTCGATCGACTGGCCGGCCGAAAGACCGAGCAGGGCGGCGCCGACCGGCGTCAGCACGGAAATGCGCTGGCGGGAAATGTCGGCGTCCTTCGGGAAGACGAGTTCGGCGGTCTGCGGCGGTTCGTCGTCGATGCGGAACTCGGCGAGCGAGCCCATGCGCATGATGCCGGGCGCCATGCGGGCATCGTCGACGACCTTCGCACGGTCGAGTTCGGCGGCAAGCTGTTCGGCGGCGTGCGGATCGCGCTCGGCCAGCATGTCGGCAAGGTTCGACAGGCGCGCGTGCTCGGAGCGGGCGATGGTGATGGCGGGCGGACGGATGGCCTTGGTCTTGGCAGTCATGGGAACCTCACGACGCGGGGTCTTGGCGGCCCGGAGGGCACGCGGAGAATCGAAGATCTGAGAACTGTCGCGCTTTCCAAAACGGTTTGCGTAAAAAGACGAAACCGCTATTGCCCCACGGCCGGGGCGCGACGCGACCGAGCCGGGGGCTAATGTCCTGCGAGAGGAAACAACCGTTTCAGGAACCGGGCGATGGATTGCGTCGTTGTCATTCCGGTATGATGGCTTGAGCGGGCGGGCAAAGTCAAGCCGCGCCGCCACGGCGCGGCGGAACGCCGCCCCTGCGACGGTCTGCCGATTTGACAGAAGCCAAGTTCGGGCGGAAAACGCGTCATCCCCACAAGCCGGAGCCCTGTCATGATCGAGGACCTTTTCGCCAGGAACAAAGTCTGGTCCGCCGAGCGCAAGGCCGAGAAGGCCGACTATTTCGACCGCCTCGCCAACCTTCAGCAGCCCGACTATCTGTGGATCGGCTGTTCCGACAGCCGCGTGCCGGCGAATGTGATCGCCGGGCTGGAGCCGGGCGAGGTCTTCGTGCATCGCAATGTCGCCAACCTCATCCATCCGGCGGACCTCAACATGCTGTCCGTGGTCGAATATGCCGTGCACCAGCTCGGGGTGAAGCACATCATCATCTGCGGGCACTACGGCTGCGGCGGCATTCGCGCGGCCGTCAGCGGCGAGCGCTTCGGCCTCATCGACCATTGGCTGCAGCCGGTGCGCGACGTGGCGGACCGGCGTTTCGAATGCCGGGAATGCGCGCCCTGGGGCGATGCGGACCTCGACCGGCTCTGCGAGGCCTCGGTTGCCGCGCAGGTGGAGCGGCTCGCCCGTACCCCCACCCTCCAGGCGGCCTGGCAGGCCGGCCGCGACGTTTCCATCCACGGCTGGGTCTACGGCTTGAAGGACGGGCTGCTTTCTGATCTCAAATGTACGGTGAACGGCGGACAGGGAGGAAAAGCCCATGCCGGTGGAGATCAAGCGCATCTATGACGAACCCGGCGCGGCGGACGGGACGCGCATCCTCGTCGACCGGCTCTGGCCGCGCGGCCTGTCCAAGGAAAAGGCCGGCTTCGACCTCTGGATGAAGGACGTGGCGCCGTCCTCGGCGCTCCGCAAGTGGTTCGATCACAAGCCCGAGCGCTGGCCGGAATTCCAGGCGCGCTACCGGGAGGAGCTGCAGGGCAATCCGGCGCTCGAAGACCTCACGGAACGTGTCGCCGCCGGCAAGGTCACCCTGCTCTACGGTGCGCGCAACCGGGAATTCAACCATGCGGCCGTGCTTGCCGACGTGCTGGAGAACGGCCTCTAGCCGTCTTGCCCTCCGGTAGTAACTGCAAGAAACTTGCAGCCTGGCCGCAAGAGAATTCATTTGTCAGGGACCGGCAAGCCGGCCATTTTCTTGTCATAACATGAGGAGCAGGCATCGATGTCCGAGCGAACGGCGATCGAAGTTCAACCGGAAACCGTTGCCGCGGCGCATGGCGTGGCGAGCGACACCGCCTTCGGCGCGGTGGCGCCACCGCTCTATCTATCCACCACCTACGAGTTCGCCGATTTCGACACGCCGCGCGCCTATGACTACGGCCGCGTCGGCAATCCGACGCGCGATCTCCTGGCCGATGCGATCAGCAAGCTGGAAGGCGGGGCCGGCGCGGTGATGACGCCGAGCGGCATGGCGGCGGTCGACCTCCTCGTCGGGCGGCTTGCGGCCGGCAGTCTGGTCCTTGCGCCGCACGACTGCTACGGCGGCACGATGCGCCTTCTCAAGGCGCGCGCCGCGCTCGGCCAGATCGCGCTGCTTCTGGTGGACCAGTCGGATCTTGCGGTCTTCGAGGCGGCGCTGCGGGACCGTCCGGTCCTCGTGCTGATCGAGACGCCGAGCAACCCGCTGATGCGCGTGGTGGACATAGCCGCCCTTTCCGCGCTGGCGAAGGCGGCCGGGGCGCGCGTCGCCGTCGACAATACATTCCTCTCGCCCGCCCTGCAGAAGCCGCTGTCGCTGGGCGCCGACTATGTGCTGCATTCGACGACGAAATTCCTCAACGGCCATTCGGACGTCATCGCCGGGGCGGTGATCGCCGCCGATGCGGAGGAGGCGCACAGCCTGAAACACTGGGCCAACGTCACCGGCGCGACGGCCGCGCCCTTCGATTCCTGGCTGACGCTGCGCGGGCTGCGGACCCTCTTTGCCCGCATGGCCGGGCAGGAGCGCAACGCCATGGCGATCGCCGAGCGGCTTTGCGCGCATCCCGCCGTTTCCCGCGTGCACTATCCGGGTCTTGCCGACCATCCCGACCATGCGCTTGCCGCCCGCCAGCAGCAGGGATTCGGTGCGATGATGAGCTTCGAACTTGCCGGCGGCGTCCCGGCGGTACGCAGCTTCGTGAAGGGTGTGCGCTGCTTCACCTTCGCCGAATCGCTCGGCGGGGTCGAAAGCCTCGTCGCCCACCCCGCCACCATGACCCATGTCGACATGGGCGCGGAAGCGCGCAGCAGGGCCGGCATTAGCGACGGGCTGCTCAGGCTTTCCGTCGGGCTCGAGCATGTCGACGACCTGCTTGCCGGGCTCGAGGCGGGCCTTTCGGGCTGCTGATCGCCCGCAGGCGTCCCGTACCACGTTCGAAAGGAGGACACGATGGAGGCCGATGACGACATTCCCGCCACCTTCGCCTCGCCGGCCTGCTTCATGCACGAGGTCGATCCCGCTTATATGGGCCTGCCCGGCCCGCTCGACCGGCAGGCCTGGACGGATGTCGAGCGCTGGCGCAGGAGCGAGCGCGAACGCCTGATCGCCGAGCGCCTCGCCGTACCGGCCGAGACGCGCGCGCGCCAGGGTGAGACGATCGCCGCGGGCATCGTCGCCGAGATCGGCGATGTCGAGGGACTTATCGTCAGCGCCTACTGGCCCTTCCGCGGCGAGCCGGACCTGCGGCCGCTGCTTGCCGAGGTCGCAAGACGCGGCGGGCGCACGGCGCTGCCCGTCGTCGTCGAAAAGGGACGGCCGCTGGAATTCCACCTCTGGCAGGCGGGCGATCCGCTGTCACGCGGCGTCTGGAACATCCCTATCCCGGCAGAGCGGAACCTCGTCCTGCCGGATATCGTGCTCTCCCCGGTCGTCGGCTTCGATGCCGCCTGCTACCGGCTCGGCTATGGCGGCGGCTTCTTCGACCGGACGCTGGCCGCCATGCCGGCCCGGCCGCGCGTCATCGGCCTCGGCTACAGCGCGGCGCGCCTTCGGACGATCTATCCGCAGCTGCACGACATCCCGATGGACCTGATCGTGACGGAAACCGGCACCGTGCGCCCCGCGCCTCAGGCGGAGGCTTCCACCGTGCGCGCATTGACATAGAGCGCCCGGCCGGCGAACCAGCCGTTGACTGCCGCGCCGAGGCCGAGCAGCACGAAGAGCACGGCGCTCCAGGCGAAGCTGCCGGTCCAGCCGCGGATGAGCCCCACAACCAGCGGGCCGACGGCGGCGAGCAGGTAGCCGATGCATTGCGCCATGCCGGACAGATGGGCCGCCACATGCGGATCGCGCGTGCGCAAAACGATGACGGTGAGCGCCACCGCGATCAGCCCGCCCTGCCCGATGCCCTGCAGCACCGCCCAGATCCAGACGGTGGAGAGCGGCGCGAAGAGCAGGCCGAGAAGGGCGACGACGGCGAAGCCGCAGAGCACCACGTTGATCAGCCGCTGGTCCTTGCCGCGCACGGCGATATGCGGCGCGACGAGGCAGGCGGCGGCCTGCACCATGACGGAGACGGAGACGATGGCCCCGGCGGTGACGCCGTCGAGCCCGCGTTCGCGCAGGATCGGCACCAGCCAGCCGAAGACGCAATAGGCGAGCGCCGATTGCAGGCCCATGAAGAGCGTGACCTGCCAGGCCAGCCTGTCGCGCCACAGGCCCTCGACCCGGAAGCCGGTGCGCTTGGCCTGAGAACGCGTCGCCAGCACCTGCGGCAGCCACAGGAGACCAACGACGATCGCCGGCAGCGCCCAGATGGCGAGCGCCCCGTCGAGCGAGCCGCCCAGCGCATGCTCGATCGGCAGCGTCAGGCCGGCGGCGCTCGCCGCGCCGGCGCAAAGCGCCATCGTATAGCAGCCGGTCATCAGCGCCGCCTTGTCGGGAAAATCGCGCTTGACGAGGCCGGGCAGCAGCACATTGCCGACCGCGATGCAGGCGCCGGCAAGCGCCGTGCCGAGGAAGAGCAGCGGAATGGAGGAAAGGCCGCGCAGCGCCGTGCCGAGCGCCAGAAGGAAGACGACAAGGAGCAGCGTGCGCTCCGTGCCCATGCGCTGGGCAAGGCGCGGCGCCAGCGGCGAGAACAGGCCAAGGCAGACGACGGGCAGCGTCGTCAAGAGGCTGGCACCGGTCGCCGAAAGGCCGAGCGTGCCGCGGATTTCCGGCAGCAGCGCCGAGGCGCTGGAGAAGACCGGCCGCAGGTTGAAGGCGATGAGCACGAGGCTGGCGCCAAGCAGGACGCGCGCGGCGGCGGCCTTCGGCCGGTGGGGCACGGGCGCGGGCACGCTGTCGGCTTCGGCGTCGATCAGGTCGATCGCGCCGGGATCGGTTTCGGCAAGGTGGGTCATGACATCAGAAACCGGTCGAGGGCGGAAAGGACCGGCGCCATGAAGCGGCGGACGGCGGCATCGGCGGCGTCCGGATCGCCGCTCGCGATGGCATCGACGATGGCGACATGGGCCGCCATGTCGGGTTCCGGCAGGTCCTGGCCAAGCGTCGCGTCGATGGTTTCGGCAATGAGCGTCGAGAAGAAATCGTACATGCCGATCAGCACCGCATTGCGCGAGGCGGCGATCACGGCCTGGTGGAAGGCGAAGTCGCGGGCGATGAAACCGGCCTTGTCGCCGTTCTCGTAGTGGCCGCGGGCGGCCAGCCGGGCCCGGAGCCCGGCGACGACGGCTGGCGTGTGGCGCAGCGCCGCAAGCCTTGCGGCCTCCGCATCGAGCGCCAGGCGCGCCTCGAACTGGTCGCGCAGCCCCGCGCGCCGGGCCATGCCGAGCGGGCGCGCGGTATCGGCCGTCGAAAGCACATAGGTGCCGGAGCCCTGCCGGGTTTCGAGATAGCCCTGCGAGGCGAGGACGCGCACCGCCTCGCGCACCGTGCCGCGGCTGACAGAGAGCATGGCCGAGAGGGTCGCCTCGTTCGGCAGCTTCTCGCCCACCGCCCAGCGGCGCGCCAGTATGTCGTTGCGGATCGCCTCCACGGCGGCATCGGCGAGATTGGTCTTGCTGAGGGCGTGCATGTGGCTAGTCATAAAGTCATCGGATGACTTTATGACTAGCCTTGTTTTCGGTGCCCGTCAAAGGGAATCGGCACGCGTCTTCGTCCGCAAACCCCTCCCCACGAGGAAAGCCCCGCCCCGCCGGAGCGGGGCCTGCCGCGTCAGAACTCTTCCCAGTCTCCGCCGTTCCCCGTGTCCTGCCGCACGCCGAGGGCGCCGGCCAGTTTCTCGCCGAGCGCGAGGGCCGGCGAGGCGACGGCGCGCGAGATGCTGTTGGCCGGCTTGACGTTCCACTGGCCGGGCGACTTGCGGGCGAGCTTCGGCGCCGTGGCGGGGGCCGCTTGTGGCGCGGCCGGGGGGGGCGCCGACGGCACGACATGCAGGTGCGGCGCGTGCACCGTCCGGCCCGCAGCGGCGCTGCCGCCGACATTGAAGCGGCCGATCAACGCATTGAGCGCCTGCACTTCGGAGGCAAGGCCGTGGCTCGCCGCGGTCGTCTCCTCCACCATGGCCGCGTTCTTCTGCGTGCCCTGGTCCATCGTGTTGACGGCGGTGTTGATCTCCTGCAGGCCGGTCGACTGTTCGCGCGCCGCCTCGACGATCGCCTGGACGTGGCCGTTGATCTCCTGCACCTCGGTGACGATCGCCTGCAGCGCGCGGCCCGTGTCGCCGACGAGGGAGACGCCGGAGCGCACCTGCTCGCCCGAGGTGGTGATCAGCGCCTTGATTTCCTTGGCGGCCTTGGCCGAGCGCTGGGCAAGCTCGCGCACCTCCTGCGCCACGACCGCGAAACCCTTGCCCGCCTCGCCGGCCCGCGCCGCCTCGACGCCGGCATTGAGCGCCAGGAGGTTGGTCTGGAAGGCGATCTCGTCGATGACCCCGATGATGCTGGTGATCTCGCTGGAGGACTTCTCGATCTCCTGCATGGCCGAGACGGCCCGGCGCACGATGTCGCCGGATTTTTCCGCGCCCGAGCGGGTGCGCGCAACGAGCTCGCCCGCCTCTTCCGCCCGGCGGGTGGAATCCTTCACGGTGGTGGTGATCTGTTCAAGCGCGGCGGCGGTTTCCTCGACCGAGGCGGCCTGCTGCTCGGTGCGGCGCGAAAGATCGTCGGCCGCGGCGCGGATCTGGCTGGCGCCGGCGTCGATCGCGAGGGCGTTCTCGCCGACCTCGCGCAGCGCATCGCCGAGGCGCGAGACGGAGGCGTTGAAATCCTCGCGCAACCGGTCGAGGTCGCCGTCGAAGGGTTTTTCGATGCGGCAGGTCATGTCGCCGCTCGCCAGCCTGCCTAGCCCGTCGGCAAGGCTGGCCACGGCTTCCTGCACGCGGCCGCTGTCGCGGGTGCGCTCGGCTTCGCGCGCCTGGCGCTCGCCCTCGGCCCGGCGGCGGTCGTCGTCGCTCTGGCGTTCCAGGCGCTGGCGCTCGGCGGCATTGTCGCGGAAGACGGCGACGGTGCCGGCCATCTCGCCGATCTCGTCCTTGCGGTCGGCATGGGGGATGGCGCCGGCGCTGTCGCCCGCCGCCAGTTTCTTCATCGCGCCGGCAAGGCCGTTGAGCGGCCTGACGACCCGGCGGTTGACGAGGAAGATCGCGGCGATCGCCAGGCCCATGGAGATGGCAAGCGACGCCCAGGTGAGCGTGAAGGCCGAGCCTTCCTCGGCGCGGGCCGAGAGGATCGTCTCGTCCGTCACCTTCCGGGTGCTGGCGACGAGGTCGTTCAGCGAAGCGCTGATCGCATCGGCGCTCGCCTGCATCGGCCCCTTGTAGACCTCCAGCGCCGGGCCCTTGGCGGCGATGGCGGAGAACTGGATGAGTTTGGCGGAATCGTCGAGATAGGTCTTCAGCGTCGCCTTGATGCCGTCGATCTCGGCGGCGGCGGCCGCATTGCCGCTGTTGGCCGCGCCATAGCTGTCGACCATCCCGGCAAAGGCGTCGGCGCGCTCCTTGATGCGCGCCTCGATGCGGCCGATCTCGTCGGGATCCATCGAGAGCAGGTGCTCCGAATAGGTCGCGTTCACCTCGGAAAAGGCGTGGCTGAGCTGCAGGATGCGGCTCATCTCGGGCATGCGCTCGGCGCCGATGCGCTCGATATGGCCGGTCATCGCCGAGAGGGAGCGGAAGGCGACGGCGCCTTGCAGGCCGCCCAGCACGACCATGAGGACGAAGAGCGCGGGCAGAAGCCTGCTGATCCGGACATTGCGCATGATGGTTCCCTGATTATCTTTGGCAGCCCGGCTTCGTGCGGGTGCGCAAAACTTTAGGAGCTGTCGTTTAACGCCGGCTTAATGGAGGGTTCCGATCTCCTGCCTTGCCGGCCGCTTTTTCACATCCTACATGCGGAAGCGAACAGGAGTTTTCGATGATCCTTGCCGCCACCCGCCTTTCGCTCGCCAATCTCTTCGCCCCGGAGACGCGCGGCGTGTTCTGGAAGGTCATCGGGCTCACCGTGCTGGCGCTCATCGTCCTGTGGTTCGGCCTTCGCGAAACCTTCGTCGCCTTCACCTGGCCCTTCCTGCAGGGCCTGATGATGCCCGACCTGCCGGAATGGGCGGGCTGGCTCGCCTTCGTCTTCGGCGTCCTCGCCAGCATCGGCCTCGCACTCGGGCTTGCCCTCCTGCTCGCGCCGGTGACGGCGCTCATCGCCGGCTTCTTCCTCGACGACGTCGCCGAGGTGATCGAGAAGCGCGATTATCCCGCCGAGGCTCCGGGCGTTGCGTTGCCGATGGGCCAGGCGATCGCCGGCTCGATAAAATTCCTCGGCATCGTCGTCCTCGGCAACCTTTTCGCGCTTCTCCTGCTGTTCATTCCCGGCATCAACCTCGTCGCCTTCTTCCTGGTAAACGGCTACCTGCTCGGCCGGGAATTCTTCGAATTCGCGGCGATGCGCCACCGCCCGCCGGCCGAGGCGCGCCTGTTTAGGGCCAAGCACGCCTCGACGGTGCTGATCGCCGGCCTCGTGATCGCCGCGTTCCTGGCGATCCCGATCGTCAATCTCCTGACGCCGCTCTTTGCCGCCGGCCTCATGGTGCATCTCCACAAGGCACTGAGCGGCAGGGATCCCGGCTTCTCACTGCGGCAGCGCTGACGCGTCGTACATGACCGCATAGTCGCCCTTAGGCGGGATGGGCTTGATCACGTCGATCAACACGCCGTTCGGATCGGCGGTGATGAAGTGACGCTGGCCGAAATCCTCGTCGCGGATCGCAAGCAGGATCGGCAGGCCGGCCGCGCGCACCGCAGCATAGACCGTGTCGACATCCTCCACCTCGAAGTTCAGGAGCAGGCCCGACACCTTGCCGCGGCCGGCGGCCGGGATCGTCTCGTGGCGGCCGTCGAGCACGGCGAGCGTCACCTTCTCGTCCTCGCTGGACTGGAGATGGATGTACCAGTCGCTGGTGAAGAGGGCTTCGAAGCGGAAGTGCTTCTCGTAGAAGGCGGCGGTGCCCGCCACGTCGTCGGTCATGATCACCGGATAGTAACTGGTCGTTTTCATCGGGCTTCTCCTTTTCTGTCGTGGGGGCGATCCACCGCACAGGTTTTGCTGGATTTGCCGCCGAATTAAACATACAGTCTGCATGTTTCTATCAATTAACATACATTCTGTTTGTATGTAAAGGCAGAAAATGGCACGCAGCAACAAGGAACGCACGGAAGCGACGCGTCTCGCCCTGATCGAGGCGGCCCGGCGGCTTTTCGTCAAGAAGGGCTATGCGGAGACGGCAACGCCCGACATCGTGGCGGAGGCCGGCGTGACGCGCGGCGCGCTCTACCACCATTTCGAGGACAAGAAGGCACTGTTCCGCGCGACGCTTGAGCGCGAGGCGGAGGCCGTCGCCACCCATATCGAGATGGTCTCGCGGCCCGCCGCCGCGCCGCGCCAGGCGCTGCTGGCCGGCGCTTCCGCCTATTTCGACGCCATGGCGGCGCCCGGCCGCACGCGTCTTCTGCTGCTCGAGGCCCCCGCCGTGCTTGGCTTCGAGAGCGCCGCCGCGATCGACCGGGACAATGCCGAGGGCACGCTCAAGGCCGGGCTCTCCGCCCTGATCGGCAAGGATGTCGACGCCGCAGGGCTCCAGGCCCTGACGGACCTCCTCTCCGCCGCCTTCGACCGCGCGGCGATCGCGATCGAGGCCGGCGCCGACCGCGCGGCCTATGTGGCGGCGATCGCCGGCCTGCTGGACGGGCTCGTCAGGGCGTAGGGCCGAAGAGCTGCGGCGGCAGCTCCACGAGCGGCGCCGGCACGTCGCAGGTCTTTTCCGGCGAAAGACAGAGGTCGGCGATGACGCAGTGCTCGCACTCCGGCCTGCGCGCCTTGCAACAGTACCGTCCGTGCAGGATCAGCCAGTGGTGCGCGTGGTAGAGATATTCGTCCGGGATGAGGCGCATCAGTTTGTCCTCCACCTCGTCGGGCGTCTTGCCGGGCGCCAGGCGGAGGCGATTGGCGATGCGAAAGATATGCGTGTCGACCGCCATCGTCGCCTCGCCGAAGGCCATGGACAGCACCACGTTCGCCGTCTTGCGGCCGACGCCGGGCAACAGGACCAGCTCCTCGCGGGTGCGCGGCACCTCGCTGCCGAAGTTTTCCACGAGCATCCGGCTGAGCGCGATGACGTTCTTCGCCTTGTTGCGGTAGAGCCCGATGGTCTTGATGTAGTCGCGCACCTTCTCCTCGCCGAGGGCGAGCATCTTCTCCGGCGTGTCGGCGACCTTGAAGAGCGCGCGCGTCGCCTTGTTGACGCCGGCATCCGTCGCCTGGGCGGAAAGCGCCACGGCGACGACGAGCGTGAAGGGATTGACGTGCTCCAGCTCGCCCTTCGGCTCCGGCCGCTGGATGGAGAAGCGGCGGAAGATCTCCTTCAGCGTGTCCTGCGAATAGAGGCTCTTCGGCCGCGCCGGCGCCTTGCGCCGGGGCGCTACTTTCTTCTTGACCGTTCCGTTTTTCATGATGCTTCCGCAATGGCCTGTCGTCGCCGCAAAACCGCTACACAGTCTTGCGCGACTTGCTTATAGTCATGCCCCATGACGCAAGGCAACGCCGACATCACGATGAACGACCTGCCGGTCTTCTCCGCCGAACTGCACCCCTACCGGTCGCTCGGCCAGAACGGCCACCGCATCTTCTTCATCATCGCGGGCGCGCTCAGCTTCGCCCACATGGCCGTCTTCATGATCTCCGGCGCCTGGCCGGTCGTCCTGTTCTTCGGCCTGGATTTCCTCGTGCTGTTCGGCGCCTTCTGGCTGAACAACCGGGCGGCGAAGGCCCGCGAAGTGGTGTCGCTCTCGCGCACCAACATCTCGATCCGCAAGATCAGCCCGTCCGGCCGCGAGACCGAACATGTCTTCAATCCGTTCTGGGCGCGCTTCCTCGTCTCGCGCAAGGCGAAGATCGGCATCACCGCAATGCATGTGCGCGGCAACGGCAACCAGACGGATGTTGGCACCTTCCTTCCCCTCGACGACCGCGAGCGTTTCGCCTCGGCCTTTTCCGGCGCGCTCGCCCGCGTGAAGCGCGGTTACTAGGGCGGTTCTCGCAGAAATCGGGTGGCGGGCGCGGCGACGCCGTGCTTTTCTGGCGGCACAGGAGAAGAACGATGAACATTGCCGCAACCCTGAAGACCGACATCACGCCCGCGGGCGACGACTATACGACCGTGCGCCGGGTCATCGAGCTCATCACGGAGGATTACCGCGAGCAGCCGGGCCTGGACGAAATCGCCGGCCGGCTCGACCAGTCGCCAACGCAGTTGCAGAAGACCTTCACCCGCTGGGCCGGCCTCTCGCCGAAGGCCTTCCTGCAGGCCGTGACGCTCGACCATGCCAAGCGGCTGCTGCGCCAGGAGGAACTGCCGTTGCTCGAGACGAGCTTCGAGGTCGGCCTTTCCGGCCCCGGCCGCCTGCACGACCTCTTCGTCACGCACGAGGCCATGTCGCCGGGCGAATGGAAGGCGCGCGGCGCGGGCCTGACGATCCGCTACGGCCTGCACCCCTCCCCCTTCGGCGGGGCGCTCGTCATGATCACCGACCGCGGCCTTGCGGGCCTTGCCTTCACCGACGAGACGGGCGGCATGGACGCCTTCGAGGACATGTCCTCGCGCTGGCCGAACGCGCATTATATCGAGGACCGCGAGGCGACCGCCCCCTATGCGGAGCGCATCTTCGACCCGAGGCGCTGGGACCCCAGGGCGCCCCTGCGCGTCGTGCTGATCGGCTCGGATTTCCAGGTCCGCGTCTGGGAGGCGCTCTTGCGCATTCCGATGGGCTGCGCGGTCACCTATTCGTCGATCGCCGAAAAGCTCGGCCAGCCGACCGCCTCGCGCGCCGTCGGCGCCGCCGTGGGCCGCAACCCCATCTCCTTCGTCGTGCCATGCCACCGGGCGCTCGGCAAGAGCGGGGCGCTCACAGGCTACCACTGGGGCCTGACACGCAAGCGTGCGATGCTGGGGTGGGAATCAGGCAGGGCGTGAAGGCGGAAAGGCCGGCGGAGACGCTGGCCTTCTCCCTTGAAAGCACCTCTTCTCCTCCGTCATCCGCTGGCTTGACCCGAGGATCCACCAACCCGGCGTGCGCGTGGATGGGTAGTCGGGTCAAGCCCGACCATGACGGACGAGAGGGCAGCGGGTGGGGTGGGATACCCGAAGCAGGAGCAAGGGCAACGGCTTCTCGCCCTCACCGCAGCGCTCAGTGCGCGCCTGACATGTCCCCGAGCACGTCCTTCGACTTCACCGTCGAATCCGCGTTCAGCACGTAGACCATCGGCACGCCGGTGGCGAGGTTGAGCTTCAGGATCTCTTCCTTCGAAAGCTTGTCGAGCACCATCACCAGCGAACGCAGCGAGTTGCCGTGGGCGGCGACGAGCACCTTTTCGCCGCGCAGCACGCGGGGCAGGATCTCTGTGAGATAGTAGGGCCAGACGCGGGCACCGGTGTCACGCAGGCTCTCGCCGCCCGGCGGTGGCACGTCGTAGGAGCGGCGCCAGATATGCACCTGCTCCTCGCCCCACTTGGCACGGGCATCGTCCTTGTTGAGGCCGGAGAGGTCGCCGTAGTCGCGCTCGTTCAGCGCCTGGTCGCGGATCGTCTCCAGGCCCGGCTGGCCGATCTCGTCGAGAATGAGCGACAGCGTCTTCTGGGCACGGGAAAGATCGGAGGTGAAGGCGACATCGAACTTGATGCCGGTCTCGGCAATCGCCTTGCCGCCGGTCTTGGCCTCCTCGACGCCAAGCGCCGTCAGGTCTGGATCGCGCCAGCCGGTGAAGAGGTTTTTCAGGTTCCATTCGCTCTGGCCGTGGCGAACGAGGACGAGGGTTCCGCTCATAGATTGTCTCCTGATGGTTGGCATCGTTCCGAAACGTGGATACCGGTTTTCGGATAAACGATGCGAAAACGAAAGTAAGGATCAGTCGAGCCCGAGCACGTCGAGCATGGAATAAAGGCCGGGTTTCTTGTCGCGCGCCCAGAGCGCCGCCTGCACGGCGCCGCGCGTGAAGATCGAGCGGTCCGTCGCGCTGTGCGACAGGGTCACGATCTCGCCCTCGCCGGCCAGCAACACCGAATGCTCGCCGATGACCGAGCCGCCGCGCAGCGTGGCGAAACCGATCGTGCCGGCGGCGCGCGGGCCGGTATGGCCGTCGCGCACGCGCACCGAATGGTCGGCAAGCGAAATGCCGCGGCCCTTCGCGGCCGCATCGCCGAGCAGCAGCGCGGTGCCCGAAGGCGCATCGACCTTGTGCTTGTGGTGCATTTCCAGCACCTCGATATCCCAGTCCGTCGGGCCGAGCGCGCGGGCGGCGGTCTCGGTGAGCACGCCGAGCAGGTTGACGCCGAGGCTCATATTGCCGGACTTGACGATACGGGCATGGCGGGCGGCGGCCTTGATCTTCTCGTCATCGGCCGGCGAGCAGCCGGTGGTGCCGACGACATGCACGATTCGCGCCTGCGCGGCGAGGCCGGCAAATTCGATCGACGCGGCGGGCGCCGTGAAATCCAGCACGCCCTCCGCCGCGACGAAGGCTTCGAGCGGCCTGTCGGTGACGGGGACGCCGATCGGCCCGAGGCCGGCCAGTTCCCCCGCATCGCGGCCGATGAAGGGCGAGCCCTCCCGCTCGACGGCCGCGAAGACCTCCGCGCCCTCGATGGCGTGGATCGTGCGGATCAGCGTCTGGCCCATGCGGCCCGCCGCACCGACGACGACCAGCTTCATTGCATTGCCGCTCATCTTCCATCCCTTCCGCGGAGCGCCGGCGCGCTCCGATTTCCTGTCTTCTAAGCAAGGTCGCCCGCGCCGGCGCGTCCTATTTCCCAGCGCTGCCGGCAGGCGCCTGGAGGCTGTTGAGGCGAGCGTAGAGGCCGTTCTTGCGGCTTGCTAGCGCCTCGTGCGTACCTTCTTCGGCGACCGTTCCGGCCTGCATCACGATGATCTTGTCGGCGCGCACGATGGTGGAGAGCCGGTGCGCGATGACGACGACGGTGCGCCCGCTCATCGCCTCGTCGAGCGCCTTCTGCACGGCCTGCTCGGATTCCGTGTCGAGCGCCGAGGTCGCCTCGTCGAGCAGGAGGATCGGCGCATTGCGCACCAGCGCGCGCGCGATCGACAGCCGCTGGCGCTGGCCGCCGGACAGCGTCACGCCGTTCTCGCCGACGGGCGTGTCGTAGCCGAGCGGCTGAGCGAGGATGAAATCGTGTGCATAGGCATGGCGCGCCGCTTCCTCGATCTCGCCATCCGTCGCGTCGGGTCGGCCGTAGCGAATATTGTCGCGGATGGTGCCCTCGAAAAGGTAGGGCTGCTGGGAGACATAGGCGATGGCGTTGCGCAGCGACTGTTTCGTCACATGGGCGATGTCCTGCTCGTCGATGAGGATCTCGCCCTCCTGCGGGTCGTAGAAGCGCGGAATGAGGTTGACGACCGTCGACTTGCCGGCGCCCGACGGCCCGACGAGCGCGGTCGTGCGGCCGCCGTCGGCGGTGAAGGTCACGTCCTTGAGGATCGCCTCGTTTTCCGAATAGCCGAAGCGGACGCCCCTGAAGGTGATCGTGGCGCTGGAAACGGCAAGCGGCTTCGCATCGGGCCGGTCGGCCTGGCGCGGCTTCAGGTCGAGAACCTCGTAGATCATGCGGGCATTGACGACGGCGCGCTCCAGCGAGACCTGCAGCCGGGCGAGGCGCTTTGCCGGATCGTAGGCCATCAGCAGCGCCGTGACGAAGGAGAAGAACGCGCCGGGCAGCACGCCGCCATAGATCGAGCGATAGGCGGCATAGGCGAGCACGCCGGCGATCGCCGCGCCGGCGAAGGTCTCGGTCATCGGCGCCGTGCGCTCGGTCAGCCGCGCGATGCGGTTGGAGCGGCTTTCGGCCCGATCGATGATGCCCTCGACCTTGGTCTTCAGCTGCGCCTCCATGGTGAAGGCCTTGACGATGGCGATGCCCTGGATCGTCTCCTGCATGGCGCCGAGCACATGGCTGTTGAGCTCGACGGATTCGCGCGTGGCGCTGCGCAGGCGCCGCGACACGTAGCGCAGGCCGATGAGCAGCGGCGGGGCGACGACGAAGACGATCAGCGTCAGCAGCCAGTCCTTGGAGATCATCACGCCGATGAGCGCGACCAGCGTCAGGAAGTCGCGTGCGACCGACGTCACCGTCATGTTCAGCACGTCGCGGATGCCGGTGACGTTCTGGCTGATCTGGGCGGCGAGATAGGCCGAGCGCGATTCGTTGAAATAGCCGACGCTGAGCGCCATCAGGTGCGAATAGAGCCGGCGCTGGTAGCGCGCTACGATGTTGTTGCCGATCTTCGACAGGATGACGGCCTGGTAATAGGTGGCAAAGCCGCGCAGCACGAAGGCGATGAAGATCGAGCCGCAGATGAGGGCGACGAGGTCGGCGCGCTTGTTGGCGAAGGCCTCGTTGACCACCGATTCCATGATCCAGGCGGTAAAGCCCGTGGTGCCGGCGACGATGGCAAGGCAGAGGATGGCCAGGACATAGCCGCGGACGTGCTCGCGGCCGTTTTCGGCGATGATGCGCTTGAGCACGGTGGCGACGGTGTCGGAGCTGACGTGTTGGCGCTCGGTTCGACTCTTATCGGCCAATAAACTGACTTTCCTGCACGATCCTGCACGATCCTGCGGCACCGGGAGGATGTGCCGCGCTGGACCCGCTCTATAGGGGCTCGGCCCGTCTTTGGCGAGTCCGCGGCGCGGCGAAGCGCCGGCGGAGGCGTCACCTTTTCCAGTGGCGTCCCTCGGTTGCAACACCAAAGCGGTCCGGCATGCGGGCGAAGGCGGCAAGGCCGGCAAGGGCCGCGACCGGATGGGTGACCACATAGGTCGGGATCGTCTTCAGGAGCGCGCCGTGCGGCGCCTTGTCCTCGAAGGCGGCGCGGAATTCCGGCCCGCGCAGGGCGGGTAGGATCTTCTGCGAGATGCCGCCGGCCAGGAATACCCCGCCCTTGGCCATGAAGATCATCGCCATGTCGCCGGCGACGCGGCCGAGATAGGTGGAAAACAGCGAAACGGTCTCGATCGCCGCGCGGTCGTCCTGCGCCAGCGCCCGCGCGGTCACGTCCGCCGGGGTTTCCAGCGGCGCATCGACGCCGTCGGCGGCCGAAACGGCGTGGTAGATGTTCATGATGCCGCGGCCGCACAGGAGCTGTTCGGCGGAAATGCGGCCCTCGATCGGCTCCAGGAAGGGCCAGATCTGGTAGTCGCGCTCGCTGCGCGGGCCGACATCCACATGGCCGCCCTCGCCGGGAACCGGGATCCAGCTATGGCGCGCATAGACGAGGCCGGCGACGCCGAGCCCCGTGCCCGGGCCGAGCACCGTGCGCGAGGCGGCATGGCGCTCCGTGCCGGGGCCGATCTTCTCGCGGTCGCCTTCATCGAGCGAGGCGACGGCGAGCGCCTGCGCCTCGAAATCGTTGACGAGCAGCACCTCGTCGAAGCCGAGATTGGCGATCATGTCGCGCGGGCGCACCACCCAGGGGCAGTTGGTCAGCGGCACCTCGTCGCCCTCGATTGGGCCGGCCAGCGCCAGGATCGCCGAACGCGGCTGCACCGACGTCGTGTCGAGGATGCATTGCTGCAGCGCGTCGTCGATATTCCTGAAATCGGCCGTCTGGACGATCGGGAACTGCTTCGGCTCGGCGAAGGCATCGACCAGCAGCGCGAAGCGCGCATTGGTGCCGCCGATATCGCCGATCAGGATGGGAAAGGGAAAATTCGTGTCGCTGTCGTTCGGCCGTACCATCAGGCTGTCCCGTTCATTTCGCGTGGAGGTCGTTTCCCGTGAACGTGCCGTCATTCGCCGTCAAAGTCGAGCAGATGTTCGGCCGTCGCGCGGTTCAGCGCCATCGGGATGTCGTAGACGATGGCAAGTCGCATCAACGCCTTGACGTCCACGTCATGCGGCATGGGGGTGAGCGGATCGACGAAGAAGACGAGGAGGTCCACCTCGCCCGTCGCGATCAGCGCGCCGATCTGCTGGTCGCCGCCGAGCGGGCCGCTCTTGAGGCGGGTGACGTCGAGGCCGGGGCAGGCCTCCAGCACCCTGCCGCCCGTCGTGCCGGTCGCCACGATCCTCGCCTGCGCCAGCGCCTTTTCATACTGCAGCGCAAAGGCCGCCATGTCGTCCTTCTTCTCGTCATGCGCGATGAGCGCGATGCATTTCTGGCGCGACATGGGCGTTCCTTGCGATTTTAAATCGATTTGAACGCCTTATACAAAAGGGGGAAGGGCTTGAAAAGCCCCGGCCTGACACGCCCTCATCCGGCTGCCGAAGGCTATCGCGCCTTACTGGAACGGCCGCGGGATGGGGATCGGCACGATGGCCGGCAGCATGGTGTCGGCGGCGATCACCGATTCGATCGTGCGCCCCGCGCTCTCGCCGCCGCCGGAAAAGGCGAGCGCGGCGGAGGAGACCCCGCCATTGCCCTGGTAGGTCACCGCCTGCTCGGAAGCGGGCGAAGCGCTGGCGAGCACCGTACCGCAGGCCTTCGGCAGGTCCGACATCCTGAGATACCAGGGCTTGACCGGCTTGGCGTCCTTCTTCGGCTTGGGCTTTGCCCAGGGTTCCTTGGTGAACCACCACGCGAGCGACTTGTCGCAGCCGTCGCCGGCCGGAACGCGGGCCTGCGGCTTGCAGCCGGCCGCGCCTTCCGGGCACTTGATGCGGATGTGGAAGTGCTCGTCATGGCCGTAGATCGGCCGCACCTTGCCGAGCAGCGAACGATCGCCCTGCCAGGTCTCGCACAGCTTCTTCTTGATGGCCGGGTTGACGAAGACGCGCTCGACCTGCGGGTAGCTCGCTGCCTTCATGACGAGGCGGGCATGGGTGGAAGTCCAGCGGCGCGAATCGACCGTCAGGAACTTGCTCTTGTCGAGCATGGAGGTGAAGGGCAGCTTTTCGCGCTCCTGGGGGGAAAGACGCTGGTCCGGCATCGGCGTGAACCAGATATCGGCGTCGAGCCCGACCTGGTGCGAGGCATGGCCCGACAGCATCGGGCCGCCGCGCGGCTGGGAGATGTCGCCGAGCAGCAGGCCCGGCCAGCCGAGCGTCCGCGCATCCTGGGAAAACTGTTCGATGAGCGCGATCATGTCCGGATGCCCCCAGCGCCGGTTGCGCGAAAGGCGCATGGCCTGCCAGGCTGGACCGTCCGTCGGGATCGCCACCGCGCCGGCGATGCAGCCCTTGGCGTAGGAGCCGTAGGGGCTTGCCGCCATGCTGGCCGGAAGGCGCTTGGCGCCGAACAGTTCCTTGGCCGGCCGCTCCTCGGCGGCGAGCGGGCCTGTGAGCGCGGTCAGCGCAAGGCCGGCGGCAAGGAGGCAGGTGGTCAGGCGGGAAAGGATGGGATGCACGGGCGTCGTCCGGTCTGAAAATCGCAATCGCTGACGAAAGGTAAAGGATCATCCTTTCGCGGAGGTGAATCGTCGCCCGGAATAGGCGGGCCAAAAACCGCCGCTTTCATGGCAGGCCTGTCAATTGCCCGGATTTTGCCTATTCTCTGGTTCACGCTTCGGCGAACGAGACAAAAAGGATTTCAGCATGCAGGCAGCCTCCGGGAAAATCGTGTTCACCATCGCCCTCGCCCTGTCGCTGGCGGTCGCGGCCGGTGCAGGGGCCCAGGAGGCGAAGGAGCCCGTCTGGCGCACCGGCATCTCGACCATCGGCGAATTGAAGCGCCGGAACGGCTTCGAACGCTTCGACTATGTCAATCCCGATGCGCCGAAGGGCGGCGAACTGAAGCTGTCAGAAACCGGCACGTTCGACACGTTCAATCCCGTTCTGTCCAAGGGCGAGGCGGCGACCGGCGTCGGCACCCTCGTCTTCGACACGCTGCTGAAATCCGCCGACGACGAGATCACCGCCTCCTATGGCCTGCTCGCCGAAGCCGTCTCCTATCCCGACGACTTTTCCTCGGCAACCTTCCGCCTGCGCCCGGAGGCGAATTGGGCGGACGGCCAGCCGGTGACGCCCGAGGACGTGATCTTCTCCTTCGACAAATCGAAGGAGCACAATCCGCTGCTTTCCAACTATTACCGCCATGTGATCTCGGCGGAAAAGACCGGCGAGCGCGACGTCACCTTCCGCTTCGACGAGAAGAACAACCGCGAACTGCCGAACATCCTCGGCCAGTTCCCCATCGTGCCGAAGCACTGGTGGGAGGGCACGGACGCCAAGGGCAACAAGCGCGACATCGGCCGCACGACGCTGGAACCGGTGATGGGCTCCGGCCCCTACCGGATCGCCTCTTTCCAGGCGGGCGGCTCCATCCGTTTCGAGCTGCGCGACGACTATTGGGGCAGGGACCTCAACGTGAATGTCGGCCAGCACAATTTCCGCACCATCACCTACACGTTCTTCGGCGACAGGAACGTCGAATTCGAGGCCTTCCGCGCCGGCAATGTCGACTATGTCCAGGACAACAGCGCCAGCCACTGGGCGACGGCCTATGACTTTCCGGCCGTGAAGGACGGCCGCGTGGTGCGCGAGGAGATAGAGAATCCGCTGCGCGCCGTGGGCATCATGCAGGCCTTCGTGCCGAACCTGCGACGGGACAAGTTCAAGGACCAGCGGGTGCGCGAGGCGCTGAACTACGCCTTCGACTTCGAGGACCTGAACCGGACCCTCGCCTACAACGCCTACCAGCGCGTCGACAGCTATTTCTGGAACACCGAGCTTGCCTCTTCCGGCCTGCCGGAGGGCCGGGAGAAGGAGATCCTGGAGGAGCTGAAGGACAAGGTCCCCGCCGCGGTCTTCACCACGCCCTATACGAACCCCGTCAACGGCGACCCGCAGAAGGTGCGCGAGAACCTGCGCAAGGCGGTCGCGCTGTTCAAGGAGGCCGGCTACGAACTGAAGGGCAGCAAGCTGGTGAACGTAAAGACCGGCGAGCCGTTCGGCTTCGAGATCCTTCTGTCCAATCCCTCCTTCGAGCGCACGGTCGCCCCCTTCGTCGCCAGCGTGAAGAAGATCGGCATCGATGCGCGCATGCGCACCGTCGATGCCTCGCAATATACCAACCGCATCCGCAGCTTCGACTACGACATGATCTACGGCATCTGGGCGCAATCGCTGGTGCCCGGCAACGAGCAGAGCGACTATTGGGGCTCCGCCGCCGTCGACCTGCAGGGATCGAAGAACTATGCCGGCATCGCCGATCCGGCGATCGACGAGCTGATCCGCAGAATCGTCTTCGCATCGGACCGCGAGGAGCTGTTGGCGACCACCAGGGCGCTCGACCGCGTGCTGCTCGCCCATCACTATGTCGTGCCGCTGTTCTACGCCAAGGCCCAGCGCATCGCCTACTGGAACCACCTCGTCCGCCCGGCGGAGCTGCCTTACTACAGCCTCGGCTTCCCGGATGTCTGGTGGTCGAAGAATGCTGCGAAATGAGCCGGGGCTTGCGCCGTGCGACGTCCTCGGCTCCATATAGCGGTGACGAATCACCGTCGCGGACAGCGGCGGCAGAACGGAAGGGTTGGGCTTGACCGACGGGACTGCGCCAAGAAAAGAAGACCGGCAACCGGCAGCAGCGGGTAACCGCTGATGGGCGCCTATATCCTTCGACGCATCCTGCTGATGATCCCGACGATCTTCGGCATCATGGCGATTTCCTTCGCCATCGTGCAGTTCGCCCCCGGCGGCCCGGTCGAGCAGGTGATTTCCGACCTCACCAGCCAGAGTTCCGGCGACCGTCTCTCCGGCGGCGGCAGCATAGTGCAGGATGCCGGGCAGGACAGCGCCTATCGCGGCGCGCGCGGCCTCGATCCTGAATTCATCGCCAAGCTGGAAAAGCAGTTCGGCTTCGACAAGCCGCCGCTCGAGCGCTTCTTCACCATGATGGGCGACTATCTGCGGTTCGATTTCGGCGAGAGCTTCTTCCGCAACACGTCCGTGATCGACCTGATCGCCCAGAAGATGCCGGTCTCCATCTCCCTCGGCGTGTGGATCCTCATCTTCTCCTACGCCATCTCCATCCCGCTCGGCATCCACAAGGCCGTGAAGGACGGTTCGGCCTTCGACGTCTGGACCTCCGGCATCATCATCGTCGGATACGCCGTGCCGAGCTTCCTCTTCGGCATCCTCCTGATCGTGCTCTTCGCCGGCGGCTCGTTCCTCGACTGGTTCCCGCTGCGCGGCATCGTCTCGGACAATTTCGACAGCCTCGCCTGGTGGCAGAAGCCGCTCGACTACATGTGGCACATGACGCTGCCGCTGATCACGCTCCTCCTGTCCGCCTTCGCCACGACGACGCTTTTGACGAAGAACTCGTTCATCGACGAGATCAAGAAGCAATATGTCACCACCGCCCGCGCGAAAGGCCTGAGCGAGCGGCAGGTGCTCTACGGCCACGTCTTCCGCAATGCCATGCTGATCATCATCGCCGGCTTTCCGGGCGCCTTCATCTCGGCCTTCTTCACGGGTTCGCTGCTCATCGAATATATCTTCTCGCTCGATGGCCTCGGACGCCTCGGCTACGATTCCATCGTCCGGCGCGACTATCCGATCGTCTTTGCGACGCTCTTCATCTTCTCGCTGATGGGCCTCGTCGTCAGCCTCGTCTCCGACCTCATCTATACCTGGGTCGATCCCCGCATCGATTTCGATCGGAGGGACGTGTGATGAGCGCCGTGACGGATGCGACGCCCGTCGCCCCGCCGAAGAAGGGCCTCCTGAACCCGACAAACCTGCGCCGCTGGGAGAACTTCAAGGCGAACCGCCGCGGCTACTGGTCGCTGTGGATCTTCCTCGTCATCTTCGTCCTCAGCCTGTTCGCCGAGTTCATCGCCAACGACCGGCCGATCCTTGTCTCCTACAAGGGCGAGATTCTCGCTCCCGTCCTCGTCGATTATCCGGAGGAGAAGTTCGGCGGCTTCCTGGCCGAGACCGACTACCGCTCGGATTTCATCCAGGAGGAGATTACGGCCAACGGCTGGATGGTCTGGCCGCCGATCCGCTATTCCTACAACACGACGAACTCCAACATCCCGCATTCCGCACCGACGAAACCCTTCTGGCTGATGGCCGGCGAGGAGCGCTGCGCCGGTTATCCGGGCGGGGCGGCGGACCCGAACTGCACGCTCGCCAACCTCAACTGGCTCGGCACCGACGACCAGGCGCGCGACGTGCTCGCCCGCGTCATCTACGGCTTCCGCGTCTCCGTGCTGTTCGGCCTGGCGCTCACCATCGCCTCGGCGATCGTCGGCGTGACGGCCGGCGCCGTGCAGGGCTATTTCGGCGGCTGGACGGATCTCCTGATGCAGCGCCTCATCGAGATCTGGTCCTCGATGCCGGTGCTCTACATCCTGCTCATCATCGCCGCCATCCTGCCGCCCGGCTTCTGGATCCTGCTCGGCATCATGCTGCTGTTCTCCTGGGTCGGCTTCGTCGGCGTGGTGCGCGCCGAATTCTTGCGCGCGCGGAACTTCGAATATGTGCGGGCGGCCCGCGCGCTCGGCGTCGGCAATGCGACGATCATGTACCGACACCTGCTGCCGAACGCCATGGTGGCGACGCTGACCTTCCTGCCCTTCATCCTCTCCGGCTCGATCACCACGCTCACCTCGCTCGATTTCCTCGGCTTCGGCATGCCGCCGGGTTCCCCGTCGCTCGGTGAACTGGTCGCCCAGGGCAAGAACAATCTCCAGGCGCCGTGGCTCGGCCTGACCGCCTTCGTCGTCATGTCCCTCATGCTTTCGCTGCTGATCTTCGTCGGCGAAGCGACGCGTGATGCCTTCGATCCGAGGAAGACCTTCCGGTGAGCGCTCCCGAAACCCTCCTGTCCGTCCGCGACCTCTCCGTCGCCTTCCACCAGGGCGGCAACACCGCGCTCGCCGTCGACCGCGTGTCCTTCGACATCCGTCGCGGGGAAGTCGTCGCGCTGGTCGGCGAATCCGGCTCCGGCAAGTCCGTGACGGCGAACTCGATCCTGAAGCTGCTGCCCTATCCCGCCGCAAGCCACCCGTCGGGCGAGATCCATTTCAAGGGCACGGACCTCCTCGCGGCCGACGATGCCACGCTGCGCGACGTGCGCGGCAACGACATCACGATGATCTTCCAGGAGCCGATGACCTCGCTCAATCCGCTGCACTCCATCGAGCGGCAGATCGGCGAGATCCTGGAACTGCACCAGGGGATCGAGGGCGCCGCGGCCCGCGCGAAAATCCTCGAACTCTTGAACCAGGTCGGCATCCGCGAGCCGGAAAAGCGCCTCGCCGCCTATCCGCACGAGCTTTCCGGCGGCCAGCGCCAGCGCGTGATGATCGCCATGGCGCTCGCCAACCGTCCGGAACTGCTGATCGCCGACGAGCCGACCACCGCGCTCGACGTCACCGTGCAGGCGCAGATCCTGGAACTCCTGAAGTCGCTGAAGGAAGAGCACGGCATGTCCATGCTCTTCATCACCCACGACTTGGGCATCGTCCGCAAGTTCGCCGACCGGGTCTGCGTGATGACCAAGGGAAGGATCGTCGAGACAGGCCCGGTCGAGGAGATCTTCACCAACCCGCAGCACGCCTATACCCGCCACCTGCTCGCCGCCGAGCCGAAGGGCGAGCCGCGCCCGGGCGACGACAGCCAGCCCGTCGTCATCGAGGCGGAGGATGTCAAGGTCTGGTTCCCGATCAAGGCGGGCTTCCTGCGCCGCGTCGTCGATCATGTGAAGGCGGTCGACGGCATCGACCTGAAACTGCGCGCCGGCCACACGCTCGGCGTCGTCGGCGAATCCGGTTCCGGCAAGACGACGCTCGGCCTCGCGCTGACGCGGCTCATCGGCTCGAAGGGCCGCATCGCCTTCGTCGGGCAGGATATCGCCGGCCGCTCCTTCAGCGAGATGCGGCCCCTGCGCCGGCGCATGCAGATCGTCTTCCAGGACCCCTACGGCTCGCTCTCGCCGCGCATGTCGGTCGCCGATATCGTCGCGGAGGGGCTGAAGGTGCACGAACCGTCGCTTTCCGAGACTGAGCGCGACCGCCGCGTCGCCGCCGCGCTTGAAGAGACAGGCCTCGACCCGGCCACCCGCTGGCGTTACCCGCACGAATTCTCCGGCGGCCAGCGCCAGCGCATCGCGATCGCCCGCGCCATGGTGCTGAAGCCGGAATTCGTCATGCTCGACGAGCCGACCTCGGCGCTCGACATGAGCGTGCAGGCGCAGGTGGTGGACCTCTTGCGCGACCTGCAGGCAAAGCACAATCTCGCCTATCTCTTCATCAGCCACGATCTCAAGGTCGTGCGGGCGCTGGCCAACGACATCATCGTCATGCGCAACGGGCAGGTGGTGGAGAAGGGGCCGGCGAAGGAGATCATCGAACGGCCGGGTGAGGCCTACACCAAGGCGCTGATGGCCGCCGCCTTCAATCTCGAAGCGGTACGCAGCGAGACCATCCGCCAGTAACAGGAACCAGCATGCAGACGAAAAGCCCTGTCATCATCGATCTGAAATTCGACCAGGAACAGGTCGCCGCCGCGCTGAAGGGCGCCTTTGCGGACCGGGAGGTGATCAACCTCTCGCATCCGGCAAACCGCAACCGCGACCTCTCCGGCATCGACTATGCCGTGGTCTGGAAGCCGGGCGCCGATCTCTTCTCGCGCGCGAAGGACCTGAAGGTGGTGTTTTCCGGCGGCGCGGGCGTCGACCATGTGCTGACGCTGCCGGGCCTGCCCGACGTGCCGCTGGTGCGCTTCGTCGACGAGACGCTGACGACGCGCATGAGCGAGTGGGTGGTCATGCAGTGCCTGCTGCACCTGCGCCAGCACCGGGCCTATGAGGCGCTGCGGGAAAAGCGCATCTGGCGGGAGCTTGCCCAGCCGCAGGCGAAGGAGTTCACCGTCGGCATCATGGGCTTCGGCGTGCTCGGGCAGGATTCCGCCCGGAAACTGAAGACGCTCGGCTTCAACGTCATCGGCTGGTCGAAGAGCGGCCGCAAGGTCGAGGGTTTCGAGGTTTTCGAGGTTTTCGATGAAAGCGGCCTGGACGCCTTCCTCGGCAAGACCGACATCCTTGTCGGCCTGCTGCCGCTGACGCCGGAGACGAGGGGCATCTACAATACCGGCCTCTTCACCCGCCTCGGCCGCAAAGGCCCGTTCGGTGCGCCGGTCTTCATCAATGCCGGCCGCGGCGGCAGCCAGGTAGAGGCCGATATCGTCGCCTCCCTCAACGACGGCACGCTGCACGGCGCCTCGCTGGACGTCTTCGAGCAGGAGCCGCTGCCGCTCGAAAGCCCGTTCTGGGGGATGGACACGGTGTTCATGACGCCGCATGCCTCGGCGGCATCGGATGTCGCCGCGCTCTTCCACCACGTCGCGGCGCAGGTCGAGCGGCTCGAAAGTGGCAAGCCGCTGGAGCATCTGGTCGACCGCGGCGCGGGCTACTGAGCTTCCCGAATTCCGTCAGGGACGGCGATATCCGGTCGGCTGCTCGTAGAGCCAGCCGATCCGCTCGATGGCCGCATCCAGCCCCTCGCGCGCCACGCTCATCGTGTGGCCGTTGGCGTGGAGGATGGTCGCCTCGTCTTCCATGATCGCCACATGGCCCTTCCAGAAGACGAGGTCGCCGCGGCGAAGCGCGGCGCGCTCGATCGGCGTGCCGAGGCCGGCGGCCTGCATGTCGCTGTCGCGCGGCGCGGTGCGGCCCGTCATCATCATCGAAAGCTGCACCAGGGCCGAGCAATCAAGGCCGAAGCCTGAGCGGCCGCCCCACAGATAGGGCGTCTCCAGGAACCGCGCGGCGACGGCGACATAGTCGTCCCCCGCCTTCTGCCCGATCGCAAGGCAATGGCCGGAGACGACCGACTGGCCGCCTACGAGCGTCAGGTAGCGGGTGCCGCGCGTCTCGCTCTGGCCGACAACCGTTATCCGGCTACCGATCGACAGGGTGAAGGCGGCGGGCGTGCGCAGGTCCGGGCCGGAATAGGCAAAGGTGCGCGGGACGGCGACGACATGGGTCGCGGCAGGCGCGCCCGCTTCCAGCGCCGTCTCCGGCAGGTAGCCGACATAGCCGTCGAAATCGGATTTCACCCAGGCCCAGCCCTCCGCCCAGTCGAGCACGCGCACGCCCTCGCCGAAGAGGAGCTCCGTGTCGATGCCGGCGGCGGCGTCCGGCCGCGGGCGCAGCGCGGCGACGGATTGCCCCACGAAGGCCGGCGTGCCCGTGACATAGTGCGCCGCCGGAACGGTGCCGCGCAGGGCCTCCTCGGCGAGATCGGGGCGGAAAGCGTTGAGGCGGCGGTCGGGAAGGGCGTTCATGGATCTGGCCTCATCGTGCCGGTTCAGGGGTTTTGCGCACGGCCCCGGGCGATGATGAGATCGCCGAGGCGTTCGAGATAGAGCGCGCCGTCCACGGTGCGCTTGATGATGACGTTGCGGCGATCGCGGTCGTCGCGCATGCGGGTGACAAGGCCCTGCTCGCCCATCGTGTCGAGCGCGCGGGTGATCACCGGCTTGGTGACGCCCAGCTTCGCCGCCAGCCCCCGCACCGTGTGCGGCGGGGGCACGAGATAGATCTCCAGGAGGATCGCGAGCTGGCGCAATGTCAGGTCGCGCCCGTCCTCGTGGACCTGCTGCAGCGTCACTGCGTGCCAGAGGCCGAGCGCCTGCGATGGGGTCAGATCTAGCGGCACGGCGTCTCCGGGCACGACGGTATTTTCGTTACGATACCGTATCGTTTCCGGGAAGGAAAGCCGGCGCTCAGGCCGTCGCCTTGCGCAGGTGGTGGTAGAGGGCGCGGATCGCCTGCGCCTCGCCGCCGACGGGCGAATGCGGCCGCTCGGCCTGCGCCCAGCCGTAGATGTCGAAATGCGCCCAGCGCTTGTTGCGGGTGACGAAACGCTTGAGGAACAGCGCTGCGGTGATCGAACCCGCCATGCCGCCGGACGGCGCGTTGGTGAGGTCGGCGATGCGGGCGGAGACGTCCTTGTCGTAGCCCATGTAGAGCGGCATGCGCCACATCGGATCGTCCACCGTCAGGCTCGCCTCGGTGAGGTCGTGGGCAAGGTCCGCATCGTCGGTGAAGAAGGGCGGCAGGTCCGGGCCGAGCGCGACGCGGGCGGCACCCGTCAGCGTCGCCATGTCGATGATGAGGTCGGCCTCGTCCTCGTCGGCATAGGCGAGCGCATCGGCGAGGATCAGCCGGCCCTCGGCATCGGTGTTGTCGATCTGGACGGTGAGGCCCTTGCGGCTTCGGTAGATGTCGCCGGGGCGGAAGGCATTGGCCGAGATCGAGTTCTCGACGACGGGCAGCAGCACGCGCAGGTCCACCTTCAGCTTGGCGTCCATGATCATCAGCGCGAGGCCCATGACGTTCGCCGCGCCGCCCATGTCCTTCTTCATCAGGAGCATGGAGGCGGCCGGCTTGATGTCGAGGCCGCCGGTATCGAAGCAGACGCCCTTGCCGACCAGCGTCACGCGCTTGTGGCCCTTCTTGCCCCAGGTGAGTTCCAAGAGGCGCGGCGCCTGCGCGGAGGCGCGGCCGACCGTGTGGATGAGCGGGAAGTTCTCCTTCAGAAGATCGTCGCCGGTGATGACGGAGACCTTCGCCTTGTAGTGTTCCCCGAGCGCGCGAAAAGCGTCCTCCAGCGCGTCCGGGCCCATGTCGTTGGTCGGCGTGTTGATGAGGTCGCGGGCAAGGAAGACGCCGGCAAGCTGGCGCTTGATGTCGGCGGCATCGGCGTCGCTTGGGATGAGCAGGGTCGGCGCCTCCGAGGCGGAGGCCTTGTAGCGCTCGAAGCGGTAGCTGCCGAGGCCGTAGCCGAGCGCCAGGCGATTGGCCGTCAGCGGTGCGGTCTCGACATGCCAGTCGCCGGCGGGCAGCGCGCGGGCGAGCTTGCCCGTCAGGAAGGGCGCGTCGGACGGATTCTTGCCGAGGCCGAAGAGCGCCCCGCCGAGATGGCCGTCCGCCGTCGGCACCATCAGGAGCGCCCCCGATTCCGCCTTGAAGCCGGCCTTCTTCGCCCAGTCGAGCGCGATCGGGTCGATCGTGCCGGTCTCGATATGGGCCGGCGTGATCGCGAAGATCGGCAGCGTCCTGCCGTTCTTCGTGTTGAAGGGAGAGGACCGGTCGATGAACTGGAAGGGGGCCATGGCGGAACCTTTGGGCAGGGCTTGAGAATCAGGCGATTAACACTCCGTTAGGGTTAACAGATTATTGCTGGAGTGGAGATTGCGGCGTGATTCCTGACCGCCGCGACCTGCGGAAATCGCTTCGGGGACTTATCATGGCCGCTTCGCCGACACGTTTGTCAATCCGTTCCGGGCTGCTGAGAGGTGCGGCCCTTCTGGTCCTCGCCTCCGCGGTGGCGGGCTGCGCGGGCAAGAGCAACCTCACGACCGGCTCCATCCCGAAAATGTCGAAGCCGGTTGCCGAGATGAATGCGACGGAACTGCGCAGCGCCGCCGAGACGATCGGCCGGGCCTACGAGAAGAACCCGAAGGACCGCACGGTCGGCATGAACTATGCCAATGTGCTGCGCATGAACGGGCGCAACGACCAAGCGCTCGCCGTCATGCAGCAGGTCGCCATTAACAACCCGCGTGACCGCGACGTGCTGGCCGCCTACGGCAAGGCGCAGGCCGCCGCCGGCCAACTCGAGCAGGCGCTGAGCACGATCCTGCGCGCGCAGACGCCGGACCGGCCGGACTGGCGGCTGAAATCGGCCGAGGGCGCGATCCTCGACCAGCTCGGCCGCGCCGGCGAGGCGCGCGGGCGCTATCGCGAGGCGCTCGACATCAATCCGAACGAGCCTTCGGTCCTGTCCAATCTCGGCATGTCCTATCTCCTGGCGAAGGACCTGAAGACCGCCGAGACCTATCTGCGCTCCGCAGCCTCGCAGCCCGGCGCCGACAGCGGCGTGCGCCAGAACCTGGCGCTGGCCGTCGGTCTGCAGGGACGATTCCAGGAAGCGGAGACGATCGCCCGCCGCGAATTGACCTCCGAGCAGGCCGAGGCGAATGTCGCCTATCTGCGCGCGATGATGACCCAGCAGAACGCGTGGAAGAAACTCGCGGCCGACGACAGCGGCAACACGAACTGATTTTTGCAAAGGCGTCCGCGGACGCAAAACCGCCGCACAGTTCTGCTGAAACGGCATTGGAGACAGCTCCCAAGCACGACCTCGCCCCGGCCGATACTCTCGACCGGGGCGTTTTTTGCATGGCCTTTGCGGCCGTTCAGAAGCGGTCGGAGACCTGGATGCCGGCGGGGCCGAGGATGACGGCGACGAGCACGGGCAGGAAGAACAGGATCATCGGCACGGTCAGCTTCGGCGGCAGGGCGGCGGCCTTCTTCTCCGCCTCGTTCATGCGCTGGTCGCGGCATTCCTGGGCAAGGACCCGCAGCGCCTGGGCGAGCGGCGTGCCGTAGCGTTCGGCCTGGATGAGCGCCTGCGTCACGGATTTCACCGTCTCCAGGCCGATGCGCGTGCCGAGGTTCTCATAGGCGGCGCGGCGCTCCTGGAGGAAGGAGAGTTCCGCCGTGGTCAGCACCAGTTCCTCGGCCAGCTCCGGCGAGGCCATGGCGATTTCGTCGGCCACCCGCTTGAAGGCGACCTCGATGGAAATGCCGGATTCGACGCAGATCAGCATCAGGTCGAGCGCATCCGGCCAGGCGCGCTTGATCGAGAGCTGGCGCTTCGACACGCGGTTGGAGATGAAGATGTTCGGCGCGTAGAAGCCGATATAGGCGGCGACGACCGTCGCCAGGATGCGCATCGCGAACGGCTTGTCGCCGAGATGGCCGAGGAAGAAGATGTAGAAGGCGCCGACGGCGCCGAAGACGAAAGGCAGCACGAAGCGCGCGAAGAGGAAGATGTTGAGCGCGTTCTGCGAGCGGTAGCCGGCCTGGCGAAGCCGGTTCATCGTATGGGCGTCGACCAGCGCCTCGCGCAGGTTCAGCCGCTCGACGACCTGGCGCACGGAGGTGTTGTTCTGGGCGCGAAGCGATGCCTTGTTCTGGGAGGCCTCGGCATTCATGCGGGCGCGTTCGCGCGCACGCATCTGCTCGCGCTCCAGCGCCACGGACTTCATGCGCTTGTCGAGATCGCCGCGGTCGAGATAGGGGGCGGCGAGCGTGTAGAAGGTCGCGAGCACCGCGATTATCACGAAGGCCGGCAGCAGCACGGCCGGATCGGTAAGGGTGGTGACGAGTCCGGACATGCCCCTGCCCCTCAGATGTCGAAGTTGATCATGTTGCGCATCACCAGGATGCCGATGGACATCCAGACGGCGGAGACGCCCATGATGAGATGGCCCCGCGGATCCTGGAACAGGATCATGATGTAGTCCGGCGAGGTCAGGTAGACGAGGAAGGCGACGATGAACGGCAGGGCGCCGATGATGGCGGCCGAGGCCTTCGCCTCCATCGAAAGCGCGTTCACCTTGGCCTTCATCTTGCGCCGCTCGCGCAGGACGCGCGACAGGTTGCCGAGCGCTTCGGACAGGTTGCCGCCGGCCTGGCTCTGGATCGCGATGACGATGGCGAAGAAATTGACTTCCTGCAGCGGGATGTTGGTGAACATGCGTGCGCAGGCTTCCGGCACGCTGAGGCCGACCTGCTGCGCCTCGACCAGCCGGCGGAACTCGGTGCGCACCGGTTCCTGGCCCTCGGCGGCGATCAGGCGCAGCGCGTCGGTCAGCGGCAGGCCGGACTTGATCGAGCGCGTCATCACGTCGAGCGAGTTGGGGAATTCCTCGAGGAACTTGTTCAGCCGCCGCTTGACGAGGTAGCCGACCACCCAGCGCGGCAGGCCGACGCCGGCGATGAAGGCCGCGCCGAGGCTGACGAGCAGGCCGGAGCCGGCAAGAAGGGCGAGCAGGAAGACGAAGACACCGGCGGCGGCGCTCAGGAGGTAGAACTGCGTGATGGTGATCGAAAGCCCGGCCTGGACCAGCTTCGCCTTCAAGGTGGTGGCGACGCGCTTGGTCTGCTCCTGTTGCTTCTTCTCCAGGTCCTTCAGCGAATCCTGTACGGACTTGCGGCGCTTGGACAGTTCCTGCATGCGGTCGCGCGCGGCCTTGGCCTTGCCCTGGTCGGTCTCGGCGGCCTGGACGCGGCGCATGCGGCTTTCCGTCTTCTTCGCCGCCTCGATGCGCGAGAAGAGTACGCCATAGGCGAGGCCCGCGGTGGAAAGGGCCGCCAGGGCGAAGATCGCGACGATGGTGATATCCAGTCCGAACATCCCTGCCCCTTACGGCTTTTCCATCGCGTCGAGCGTCGCCGCCAGGCGCTTGTCCTCGTTGAAATAGCGGGCGCGGTCCCAGAAATGCGGCTTGCCGATGCCGGTGCCGGAATGCTTGCCGATCAGGCGCCCGTTGGCGTCCTCGCCCTGGATGTCGAAGCGCATCAGGTCCTGGGTGACGATGACGTCGCCTTCCATGCCGACCACTTCGGTGATGTGGGTGATGCGGCGCGAGCCGTCGCGCAGGCGCGAGGCCTGGATGATGACGTCGATGGAGCCGGCGATGATCTCGCGCACCGTCTTTGCGGGCAGCGTGTAGCCGCCCATGGCGATCATCGATTCCATACGGGAAAGGCATTCGCGCGGCGTGTTGGCGTGGATCGTGCCCATCGAACCGTCATGGCCGGTGTTCATGGCCTGGAGGAGGTCGAACACCTCCGGTCCGCGCACTTCGCCGACGATGATGCGCTCGGGCCGCATGCGCAGGCAGTTCTTGATGAGGTCGCGCATGGTGATCTCGCCCTCGCCCTCGATGTTCGGCGGGCGGGTTTCCAGGCGCACCACATGCGGCTGCTGGAGCTGGAGTTCGGCCGAATCCTCGCAGGTGATGACGCGCTCGTCGCGGTCGATATAGTTCGTCAGGCAGTTGAGCAGCGTCGTCTTGCCCGAGCCGGTGCCGCCGGAGATGACGAGGTTGCAGCGCACCCGGCCGATGATCTGGAGCAGCGTCGCGCCCTCCGGCGTGATCGAGCCGAACCGGACGAGCTGGTCGAGGGTCAGCTTGTCCTTCTTGAACTTGCGGATGGTGAGCGCGGTGCCGTCGATGGCGAGCGGCGGGGCGATGACGTTGACGCGCGAGCCGTCGGGCAGGCGCGCGTCGCAGATCGGGCTCGATTCGTCGACGCGCCGGCCGACCTGGCTGACGATGCGCTGGCAGATCGAGAGCAGTTGGGCGTTGTCGCGGAAGCGGATCTCCGATTCCTGCACCTTGCCGGCGACTTCGATATAGGTCTTGCCCGCGCCGTTCACCATGATGTCGGCAATGTCGTCGCGCGCCAGAAGCGGCTCCAGCGGACCATAGCCCAGAACGTCGTTGCAGATGTCGTCGAGCAGTTCCTCCTGCTCCGAGATCGACATGGCAAAGTTCTTGATCGTGATGATATCGTTGACGATATCGCGGATTTCCTCGCGCGCGCTCTCGGTATCGAGCTTGGCGAGCTGCGACAGGTCGATCGTGTCGATGAGCGCGGAGAAGACCTGGCTCTTCGTGTCGTAATAGTCTTCGGTGCGCGGCGCGCGGCGGCGGGCGGTCGCAGCCGGTGCAGGGACCGGAGCGGGGGCCGGCTCGAAGACGGGTTGCGGCGGCGCGGCCACGACCGGGCGCTCCGCCGTCACGGACGTGACGGAAGCCGGCACGGCCTGGGCCTGCTGACCTGCCCCACCGCTCTTGCCGAAACCTTCATTGCCGCGTTTGCCGAACATGCCACTTCATCCAGTCTGTTGCGTCGCCCGTCGGGCCTATTTCCTGCCGAGGAGGCCGAGCAGATTGCCGAGGCCCGCCTTCTTGGGTTTCTTGATCGTCGCGCGGCCTGTCACGAGATGGGCGATCTGCGAGAAGGTCTCCGCCGTCGGCGACTTGCGATCCATCTCGGCGATCATGCGGCCGCTGTTGGCGGCGGTGCCGAAGAGCTGCGCATCGAAGGGGATGACCGCGACCGGCTGGACGCCGAGCGGTTCGCAGAAATCGTCCGGCGCGATCTCCGGCCGCTTCGGCAGGCCGACCTGGTTGAGGATCAGGTGCGGCGGCTTGTCGTTCGGCCGGAGCTTCTTCAGGGCGTCGAGCATGTTCTTGGTGTTGCGCAGGTTCGCCAGGTCCGGCACCGCGGTGATCACCAGCTCGTCGACCTCCGACAGCAGCACACGCGTCCATTCCGACCAGGCATGCGGCACGTCGAGCACGGTGACCGGGGCGCTGCGCTGCAGAACCTCGATGATCGGCTGGAAGGAGCCGCGCTCCAGATCGTAGGCACGGTCGAGCATGGAGGGGGCCGCAAGCAGCGACAGGCGCTCCGAGCATTTCGTCAGCAGGCGGTCGAGGAACACCTCGTCGAGCCGGTCCGGCGCGTAGATCGCCTCGGAAATACCCTGCGGCGGGTCCTGGTCGAAGTCGATATTGGCCGTGCCGTAGGGCAGGTCGAGATCGGCGAGGATCACCTCCGTCTGGAAGAGGCTCGAAATGTCGAAGGCGCAATTGTGCGCGATCGTCGAGGAGCCCGCGCCGCCCTTGGCGCCGATGAAGGCGATGGTGCGGCCGAGCGGCTCGGCATCGGGATCGACGAAGATCGCCGACATGGCACTGAGGACGTCGGCCATGCCGACGGGGCCGACCATGTATTCGGAAATGCCGTTGCGGATGAGGTCGCGGTAGAGCGGGATGTCGTTGTAGCTGCCGACGATGATGACCTTGGTGCTGGGATCGCAGACCTCGGCCAGCGGGGCGAGCTCGTCCATGATGCCGCGTGGCTCCGTCGAGGTCTCCAGGATCAGGAGGTTGGGCGTCGGCGCCGAGGCGAACATGTTGGCCGCCGCCGCGATGCTGGCGCTGGAGACCCTCAGGCTCACCTTGGCCATGCGACGGTCCTGGCCGCAGCGCTCCATGGTGCGCAGCATGGCCTCGCTTTCGCAGAAGGCGTGGACCGAGATGCGCGGCAGCGAACGCACGCCGTCCAGTTCGGCGGGCCGGACCGTCTCCTCCGCCTCGCCTGCGCCCGTGCGCTCGATGGTGTAGTCTATTGTGCTCATCGTCATGCCCGTTCCTGGTGTCCGGCGGACCGGATGGATATGTGCCTGGCCCCGGCCGCCGGTCAGAGCGGCGGCTGGCCTATATCGCGGTAGTCGTCGATCACGGCGGAACGCCGCGCCGCATCGATCTCGGTCATGCCGCGCGGCTGCACCAGATCCATCGGATTGGCGATCTGGGCGGCAAGGTTGGCCTGCGACGCGCAGCCGAAATTATGATAATTCTTGTTTTCCATCGTGTTGACGACGAGATCCTCAGGCCATTGACCGCACGGACCCGTCTGGGCGGTGATGGCGAAGAAGGCAAGGCGGATCGGCGCATTGGCGCCGTAGCCGCTGGCGTCGTAGCGCGTCTCGATCAACTGGTCGCGCCTCACCCCCGCCGCCGTCAGCGTCGCGCGGATGTCCTTGCGCAGGTGATCCGCCGTCGCGGCATTGGCCGAGCCGAGCGGCAGCATGATCTGTACTGCGCCGCGCGATTTGGCGGCATGGTCGGAGGCAAAGCCGCGGATATTGTCGCGCATCGCCATGGTCAGGGTCCGGTCGCCGGTGGCGACGGGAATGTCCATCGTCTGCGCGGTTTCCGACAGCACGATCGGGTGGCGCGTGCGGTAGTCGTCCGGGATCGACGCCGTGGCGGACCGGTCGGGACGCGCGCCGCAGCCGGCAAGGAGGGCGGCGGACAGGATGAGGGTCGCCGCAAGCGCGGCGCGTGTCGGCAGGTGCCGGTGCATGGTGCGGTTCCTTGCGGAAAGCCAAGTCTTGCTGGTCGTGTCGCGCATGTCCCGTCCCGTCACTTGTAGATGAAGCCGATGGAGCCGTGGTAATTGCCCGCCGGCATGGCGTCTTCCTTGCGGCCGTAGATCTTGTTCACCTTGCCGAGGAAGAAGCTCGCCGCATCGTTGGTCGCGTTGAAATTGTCGTCCGGACGCTGGAGCGCGGTGCGCGCGACGGGCCGCACGAGATAGGGCGTGGCGATGATGACCATTTCCGTTTCGTTGCGCACGAAGTCCTTGGAGCGGAACAGCGTGCCGAAGATCGGGATTTTCGAGAGGCCCGGCAGGCCGGAGACGGCCTGGCGGATATCGTCCTTGACGAGGCCGGCGATGACGATCGAGCCGCCCGACGGCAGTTCGACGCTCGTCGTGGCCTCGCGGCGGCGGATGCCGAGCACGGTCATGCCGGGAATGGTGGAGGCGCCGCCATAGGTGGCCGAGCCTTCGAAGGTCGGCTCGGAGACCTCGGTCTCGACGCGCAGGCTGATGCGGCCGGGTGACAGCACGACCGGGCGGAAATTCAGCCGGATGCCGTATTCGACCTGGGTGATGCTGCGGCTGACCGTCGTCGCCTCGCCCTCGCCGCCGCCCTCGATCGTCTGTTCGGTCGGAAGGCGGAAATCGCCGCCGACATAGAAGCGAGCCTCTTCGCCGGAAATCGCCGTCAGGCTGGGCTCGGCAAGGGTCCGCATCACACCGGCCTGTTCCATGGCGCTCATGCTGCCGGCGAGGGCGAGGCCGCCGATCGTGCCGGAGGCGACGCCGTTGGAGACCCAGTCCGCGGCGCCGCCGAGATTGGTCGGGTTGCGGAAGGAGATACCTGCATTCGACCCCTGCGCGGAGCCGTTGAAGCCGAGCTGCTTGAGCACCTGGCGGCTGACTTCCGCCACGGTGATCTTCAGCGTCACCTGGTCCTCGCCGTCGATCTTCAGCATGTTGACCACTTCGGAGCGCTGGCGCACTTCGCCGAAGATCGCCGCGTCGCCGTTGTTGCCCTGGGCGGTGATGTTGCGGGTCGTCGCCTCGCCGCCCTTGAGGAAGATCCCGGCGATCTCCTCGGCGCGCTTGGAATCCTGCGGGGTGCGCACGGTGCCGCTCAGCACGATGTTGTCCGACATGATCTCGACCTGGATGTCGGAGTCGGGAATGAAGCGGCGCAGGTTCGCCTGCAGGCCGTCGATGTCGCGCTCGACGGTGAGGTCGATGCTGACGATCTCCTCGCCGCCCGGCCCGAAGATGAAGATGTTGGTCTGGCCGACGTCCTTGCCGAAGAGGTAGATGCGCCGCGAGGTGCGGGTGACCGCGTCCGCCTTGCCCGGATCGGCGACGAGGATGTCGTGCGCATCGGTCGGCAGGTCCACCACGATCGCCTTGTTGAGGCCGAGCTTGACCGCCTTGCGGGCGCCGGGACCGGCATCGCTGATGCGGATGACGGAGGCGGTCGCCGCTTCGGCGGTGAGCGCCGGCGCGCCGTTGACAACGGTTTCAAACAGGCCGGAAAGCGCCAGGCAGAAGCTCAGCCCGCCGGCGACGGAAGCCCGAAAAGTCCTTGTGATTCCAAACACGGGGTCAGCTCCTGGTCACTTCTGGGCTGCGGGCGAGCCGCCGTTCACGATTTCACCGGTCTTGATCACCTGGATGACCGGCATGCCGTCGCCGCCGCTGAGAAGGTAGTCGGCCGCGCCGGTATCGGCCTCCTGGGCATCCGCGATGCTGCGCAGCGCCAGCGACAGGCGCTCGGCCATCTGCTGGGCGACGGCGATCACCTTGGTCTGGTCGGGCGTCAGTTCCAGCGTGGCGGTGGTGCCGACGGCGGATTTCGAACCGTCCTCGTTCTCCTGGATCTGCTGGTCGATGGCGAGCACGCGCACGTTCGACAGCACGGTCTCGGTCAGGTAGGAGGAGCCTTCCTGGCTCTTGCGCACCATGATGACGTCGACGCGATCGTTCGGCAGGATGAAGCCGCCGGCACCCGTGGCGACCGAGATCTCCGTGGCGACCGCCCGCTTGCCCGAGGGCAGCAGCGACGACATGATGCGGTTGCTGGAATCGGCGATCTTCTCCTGGCGGATCGGCTCGCCGTTGAAGATCGGCATGCGGGCGATGGCGCCGTTGAGGCTCTCCATGGCGTCCGGCCGGTTCTGGTCGGTGATGAAGCCCTCGACGACCGAGCCCTTCGGCCAGGCACTCCAGGTTATCGTCTCCGGATTGAGCCGCGCGCCGACCGGCAGGCTTTCCCTGGCGACCAGCACGTTGACCGTGGGCTCGCGCTCGACGACGGCTTCGGTCTGGGCGGGCGCGCCACCGCCGCCGGCGACCTTCAGGGCCAGAAGGCCCGCGACGCCGGCCGAAACGACGGCCACTGCCAGAATGATGATTCGCGCCGGTCTCATGTGGTTTCCCTGGGGCTGCGGACTTTTCTATCCGCCCACATTGACCGGCAATGGTGTAATTATGGTTAATGAGCGCCTTACGCGCATGGTTAACGCGAAGCTAACGACGCTAGGCCGCACGCAGGCGTTGCTCCCGGTTTTTCAACCGGGGCTGGCAGAACGACGACCGAGACGATGACGGGGGCGGCCGGCTCAACCCAGCGCGGCGAGCATCAGCGGCGAGGACGGATAGGCGAGGAAGGCGCCGATCCCGATCGCGATGCCGTAGGGCACCTTCCTGGCCTTGAGCAGGTGATCGGGAACCGGCAGGCCCGATGCGAGGATCAGGTTCGTGTTGGCGCGCAGGGCGAGGATCGCGACGGTCAGCAGCCCGCCGAGGAAGGAGACATAGACCAGGTATTCGACCAGCGAGAGGCTCATGCCGAACCAGACGGCGCTGGCGGTCAGGAGCTTGGCGTCGCCCCCGCCCATGACATTGAGGGCGAAGAGCGAGAAACAGACGGAGAAGACGAGAAGGCCGGCGGCAAGATGCATGGCGATCTGCGTAAGATCGAGGCCTGCCAGCGGCGCCACGACGACGAAGGCGGCAAGGAGGATCGCCGAGACCCGGTTGGGGATGAGCATCGTCAGGAAATCGGAGCAGGCCGCGACCGCAAGGCAGAGCGGGAAAACCACGAAGATGATGGCCTGGGTCATGATGCCCTCCTTTCGGCGAAGAATGCCCGCGATCCGTTTGGAAAAGGATAATGCCGGAAAACAGAAAGCCGCCTAAGAGGCGGCTTTCCAAATACGGAGATTGGTTTTCCGCCGGCGATTACTTGTTCACTTCGGTGGTCAGCTTGGTGCCCAGCGTGGTAAACGTCTCGTTCAGCGAGTTGCCGAGGGCGGTTGCGCCGGTGATGAGGGCAACGGAAATCAGGGCGGCGATCAGGCCGTATTCGATGGCGGTGGCGCCCGATTCGTCTTTCATAAGGCGAGCGAAAATCTTGGTCATGGTATTCTCCTAGCTCCACGATTGTTGGTTCAGCACGTCCGCCAACTGTTTCCGTTGTTCGGATGACTGCAACCTACAGGCAAGCCATTTCCATCACCTTAAGGAACCCGGTTAACAAAATCCTGCCAGAAGCTTGCGGGTTTTATGGTCACCATCCGGTTAAACCCCCTGCAGACAGGCATTTGCCCCGTTTCCGGCCCGCCGGAGCAGCAACGGGCCCTGTCCGGATCCCGGATATATCTACAAGGTTAGCGGGTGGCTTAAATCTTCGTTCACCATTCGCAGCGATGCTGTCGGTGTTTTATCACTGGGATGACTGTTTATGGGACGCGACGGGATTTTCGCTGCAGGAGCCGCAAAGCTTGTGACGGCCGCGCTTGTCGTGGCGGCGACGGCTTCTTCCGCCCTTGCCGACGAGCCGCTGATGCGCGTCTATATGGACCACGCGCGCGTGCTCAAGCTCGACCGCCCCGTCAGCAAGGTGATCATCGGCAATGCCGACGTCGCCGATGCGACCGTCGCCGATGCCCAGACAATCGTGCTGACCGGCCGCAATTTCGGCACCACCAACCTGGTCCTCCTCGACGCGGACGGCAATGCCATCGTCGACGAGCGCATCCTCGTGTCGATCGACGAGGGCAACACGGTGCGCGTCTTCCGGCAGACGGACCGCTCCGTGCTCTCCTGCACGCCCAATTGCGAGGAGCATGTCGCGCGGAACAAGAACGGCGGCTGATGCCCGCGTCCCGCTTCGGGCGTCCGAATGCGGGAAACCGTTCAACTCTTCGGCTTCGCGCATACGAAATATAAACGTTCCGCGGCCTATCCTCGCCCGTGTCCAGCACTTGGTCAGCACTTGGGCCAGCACTTGGGAACGGATCGCGATGCCGCTCGATCATGACGCACCTGCCCGCCGGAGGCCGATGAAGCGCCTTTTCGGCCGCTTCCTTGCCCGGCGCGATGGCGCGACGGCCATCGAGATCGCGCTTCTCAGCCTGCCCTTCTTCGCGATCGTCTTCGCCTCGCTGGAAACCTTCGTCGCCTTTTCCGCAGAGCAGCTTCTCGCCAATGCCACGGAAGCCATGGCGCGCAAGATCAGGACCGGCGAAATCCGTTCCAACGTCACGCAGGAGGAATTCCGCAGGGCGTTCTGCGACGAGATCTCCATCCTGATGCCCTGTTCGGCGGACGAGGTGAAGACGCCCAGCAAGCTGTATCTCGATGTCAGGAGCTTCGCCAGGTTCGCGGACATCCCGAAGACCATCCCGCTTGTCGGCAGCGACCTCGACACCAGTTCCTTCAGGATCGCTCCCGGCGGCAAGCAGACCATCAACATCGTGCGGGCCTACTATCGCTGGGACATCGTGACGGACCTCGTCCGGCCCTATGTCTCCAACATCCGTGCGGCCGACGGCTCGCGGCAGAACTACCTGATGATCGCGACGGCCGTCGTCCAGAACGAGGACTATCCGTGATGCGCAAGGTCCTTTCCGGCATGGACGGGCGGCGGGACGCCGCAAGCGGCATCCTGCTGCGGCTGCGCCGCTTCATCGAGGATCGGCGCGGCGTCGGCGCCATCGAATTCGCCATCGTCGCGCCGCTCCTGATGATGGCCTATGTCAGCGCCTTCGAGATCACCGTCGCCATCACCGCCTCGCGCAAGGTCAGCCGCGCGTCGGCCACCGTCTCCGACCTCCTGACGCAGAACGACACGACCAGCAAGGCGACGCTCGACACGATGAAGGACGTCGTCGCCAAGATCGTCGCGCCGTTCCCCCTCGGCAGCGAATACACGCTGAAGATCACCGGCGTCTCCGTCGCCGCCGACGGCAAGGCGACGGTCGCCTGGTCGCGCGACCAGGGCGGGAACGCCCCCTATGTCAAGGGCAACGCGGTGGATCTGCCGAGCGACATGGAGGACATGGAAACCTTCATCGTGCGGACGGAGCTGTCGGTGCCCTATTCGATCCTGCTGCTCGCGCCGAACCTTGATTCGAACCTCAACAAGATCACGCTCGGCCGGACGAGCTATTTCCGCCTGCGCCGAGGCAAGAAGATCGACTGCGCCGACTGCTGACCCCGCCTCCCGCATCCTGCCGATTTCGCTTGAACCGGCTGCAAGGCCCGTGTCATGTCTCGCAATTCCTCCGGTCCGCCCTGCGGGACGGAGGCGGACAGACGGCAGGTGATCCATGGCGCGAGCCTTTCTCTTCGTTCTCGATTCCTTCGGCATCGGCGGTGGGCCGGATGCCGCCGCCTTCGGCGATCTCGGCGCCGATACGCTCGGCCATATCGCCGAATTCTGCGCCGCAGGCGCTGCCGACCGGCCGGGCCTGCGCCAGGGGCCGCTGACGCTTCCCAACATGTCGGCGCTCGGCCTGCTGCACGCCGCCCGCGCCGCGACGGGCCGCTTCCCGCGGGGCATGGACGTGCCGCAGCGCGTCTTCGGCTATCACGGCGCCGCCAGCAAGGTCTCCAACGGCAAGGACACGCCCTCCGGCCACTGGGAGATCGCCGGTACGCCCGTCGCCTTCGACTGGGGCTATTTCCCGACGGAGGGCGACGCCTTCGAGCCGGAACTCGTCGAGGCCATTTGCAGCGCCGGCAAGGTGCCGGGCATCGTCGGCAATTGCCATGCCTCCGGCACCGATATCATCGCCCGCCACGGCCTCGACCATATCCGCAGCGGCAAGCCGATCTGCTACACCTCCTCCGATTCCGTCTTCCAGGTCGCCGCGCACGAGCGCGCCTTCGGCCTCGACCGGCTGCTCGCCTTCTGCGAGAGAGTGCGGCAGATCCTCGACGAGCGGCCGGGCGGGCGCATCGGCCGGGTCATCGCGCGGCCCTTCGTCGGCGATACGCCGGAGACCTTCGAGCGCACCGGCAACCGCCGCGACTATTCCGTGCCGCCGCCGGAACCGACCCTGCTCGACCGGCTGACGGAGGCCGGCCGCACCGTGCATGCCGTCGGCAAGATCGGCGACATCTTCGCCCACCAGGGCATCGGCCGGCTGACCAAGGCGAACGGCAACATGGCGCTGTTCGACGCCACGCTCCGCGTCATGGACGAGGCGGCGGACGGCGATCTCGTCTTCACCAATTTCGTCGATTTCGACATGCTCTACGGCCACCGCCGCGATGTCGCGGGCTATGCCGCCGCGCTGGAAGCCTTCGACCGGCGCCTGCCGGAGGTGGACCGCAAGCTGAAGCAAGGCGATATCGTCATCCTCACCGCCGACCACGGCTGCGACCCGACCTGGCGCGGCACCGACCATACGCGCGAGCGCGTGCCGATCATGAGCTTCGGTCCGGGCCTGCGCTCGCGCCTCCTTCAAACCCGCGCCAGTTTCGCCGATATCGGCGAGAGCGTCGCGCGCCATCTCGGCATTGCGCCCGGCCGGCACGGAAGGAGCTTTCTGTGACCAGACACCTGCCCAAGGCGGAGTTGCACTGCCATATCGAGGGCGCGACCCCGCCTTCCCTCGCCCTTTCGCAGGCCAAACGCTACGGCATCGACACCTCCAGCTTCATTCGCGACGGCGAATATGCCTGGGAGGATTTCACCAGCTTCGTCGCGAGCTACGACGCGACGGCCAACCTCTTCCGCACGGAGGAGGACTATGCCGTCCTCGCCGAGACCTACCTCACCGGGATCGCCGAGGCCGGCGCCATCTACAGCGAGCTGATCGTCTCGCCCGACCAGGGGGACGCCGTCGGCATCGGCGCCGATGCCTATATAAGCGGCCTTGCCGAGGGCGCCGAGCGGGCCCGGGCGGGAACTGGCATCGAGACACGCCTCCTCATCGTCGGCATCCGCCATTTCGGTCCGGAACGGGTGGTGAAGGCGGCGGAATATGCCGCCCGCCGGCCGCATCCGCTGATCACCGGCTTCAACCTTGCCGGCGAGGAGCGCATGCACCGCGTCGCCGATTTCGCGCGCGCCTTCGACATCGCCCGCGATGCCGGCCTCGGCATCACCATTCATGCCGGGGAGCTTTCGGGCGCCTTCAGCGTGCGCGACGCGCTCGACCATGTCCGCGCCACCCGCATCAGCCACGGCGTGCGCGCCATCGAGGACGGCGACCTCGTGAGGCGGCTGGCGGACGAGGGCGTGGTGCTGGAGGTCTGCCCCGGCTCGAACGTGGCGCTGAAAGTCTTCCCCGATTTCGAGCGCCATCCGCTGCGCGCCCTTCACGAAGCCGGCGTCCGCGTTACGCTCAATTCCGACGACCCGCCGTTCTTCCACACCTCGCTTGCCCGCGAATACGACGTCGCTTCCTCAATCATGGGCTTCCGCGACGACGACCTTCTCGGCATGACGCGGACCGCGATCGAGGCCGCCTTCGTCGACGACCCGACGCGCGAACGGCTGCTTTCGCGGCTTTGAGGGGCAAAGCCGGCTGGGGATGTTGCCGGCCGGGCGCGCTCCACTCTTGCGGCCATGCGCCGTTCCGTGGAAAAAGAGGCGTTTACTCGTTTTCGGAAGGTTGGCCATGGACGGCGTTACAGTCATCGATCACCCGCTCGTGCAGCACAAGCTGACCATCATGCGCAAGAAGGAGACCTCGACGGGGAGTTTCCGCCGCCTGCTGCGCGAGATCTCCACCCTGCTCTGCTACGAGGTCACGCGCGACCTGGAATTGACCACGCAGCGCATCGAGACGCCGCTGGAGGAGATCGACGCACCCGTCCTCGAAGGCAAGAAGCTGGTCTTCGCCTCGATCCTGCGCGCCGGCAACGGGCTGCTTGAGGGCATGCTGGAGCTGGTGCCCTCCGCCCGCGTCTCCCATATCGGCGTCTACCGCGACCACGAGACGCTGGAGGCGGTCGAATATTTCTTCAAGGCGCCCGACAGCATCGACGAGCGCCTCGTCATCGTCGTCGATCCGATGCTGGCGACGGGCAACTCGGCGATTGCCGCCATCGACACGCTGAAGAGCCGCGGGGCGACGAACATCCGCTTCCTCTGCCTGCTCGCCGCGCCGGAAGGCATCAAGAGCTTCCGCGCGCACCATCCGGACGTGCCGGTCTACACCGCTTCCATCGACCGCCAGCTCAACGAGAAGGGTTATATCGTACCCGGCCTCGGCGATGCCGGCGACCGCATGTACGGCACGAAGTGAACGGCTGACCGGACAGGGCCTCTGCCCTCTCCTCCGTCATGGTCGGGCTTGACCCGACCATCCACGCCACACCCGCCGCATGGATCCTCGGGTCAAGCCCGAGGATGACTTGAGGGGGGCGAGGGTGCTCGCAAAAGCATTTAACGCACCATTTACCAAACCGATCGAAGATCGTGGAGAGGGGCGCCGACGGGCGCCCCTTTTGCCGTCCGTTAGCCGGATGCGTGCTATTTCGGGACAGATCCTTCCGGAGACCGTCCCATGTTCGTTCGCAGCCTTGTCTTTCTCGTCGGTTCCGTCGTCGCGGCCGCGGCCTTCGTGCCCGGCGTCGCGACGCGCTATCTCGACGCGACCGCCAAAGTGCCCGAGGCGAAGGTGGAGAAGGCGGCCGTGGAGGCCGGCACGGGCGCGGCGCGCTATACCGGCAACCGCAACGCCGTCATCAGCGCCGATCCGAACGGCCACTTCACCGGCCGCTTCGCCATCAACGGCCGCAAGGAAGAGGGCATGGTCGATACCGGCGCCAGCATGGTCGCCATCAACATCTCGACGGCGCAGCGCCTCGGCATCGACAAGGGCGACCTCAATTTCCGCTACGCCGTCGATACGGCGAACGGCAAGGCGCGCGCCGCCTATGTCAAGCTCGACCGCGTCGAGATCGGCCCGGTACGCCTGGAGAATGTCGGCGCCATGGTGCTGGAGGACAGGGCGCTGTCCGGCACGCTGATCGGCATGAGCTTCCTGAAGGGGCTGTCGTCCTACCGCGTCGAGGACGGCCGGATGCACCTCATCCGCTGATGCGCCTCAGGATATCCGGCGACGGCACGGGCGCCTCCGGCGCGATGCGGTAGAGCCCGGCAAGCCGCGCCGCGCCCTGCGCCGCACGCTCCGCATCCGCCGCATGCACGCGGCCGATCTCCTCACCCTTCTCCACCTTTCTGCCGAGCGGCAGCAGCCGGTCGAAACCGACGCGATGGTCGATCCCGACGTCCGGGCGGCTGCGCCCGCCGCCGAGTTCGATGACGGCAAGGCCCAGTCCGCGCGTGTCGCAGGCGGCAAGGTAGCCGGAATGCGGCGCCATGACCGGCCGGATGGCGGGGGCCGGCGCAAGATAGACCTCCGGGCGTTCCAGGAGGTCGGCCGGGCCGCCGAGCGCCTGCACCATGCACTCGAACGTCTCGGCCGCCGCGCCGCTGGAAAGGGCCGTGGCGGCCCGGCCTTCGGCCGCGGCGATATCCCCATCCAATCCCGACAGAACCAGCATTTCCGCCGCGAAGGCGAGCACGATGCGCTCCAGGCGCGTCCCGGCCTTGCCGCCCTTCAGGAAGGCGATGCAGTTGGCGATCTCGACGGCATTGCCGGCGGCATCGGCGAGCGGCTGGTTCATGTCGGTGATGAGGGCGGCGGTCGTGACCCCGGCCCCGTTCGCGACCGCGACCAGCGAGCGGGCCAGCGTCTCCGCCTCGCCGGCATCCGCCATGAAGGCGCCGTTGCCGACCTTCACGTCGAGCACCAGCGACCGGAGGCCGGCGGCAAGCTTCTTGGAAAGGATCGAGGCAGTGATCAACGGCACAGAATCGACCGTCGCCGTGACGTCACGGATGGCATAGAGGCGCTTGTCGGCCGGCGCGAGATCCGCCGTCTGGCCGATGATGGCGCAGCCGACCTCGCGCACCGTGCGGCGAAAACGGTCGGAGGAAGGCATGATCGTGTAGCCGGGGATCGATTCCAGCTTGTCGAGCGTGCCGCCGGTATGGCCGAGCCCGCGGCCGGAGATCATCGGCACGGCAAGCCCGCAGGCCGCCACGATGGGCGCCAGCATGAGGGAGACATTGTCGCCCACCCCGCCGGTCGAATGCTTGTCGGCGACCGGCCGGTCAATGTCCGACCAGTCGAGCACATCGCCCGAATCGCGCATGGCGAGCGTCAGCGCCACGGTCTCCTCGCGCGCCATGCCGTTGAACCAGACCGCCATGGCGAAGGCCGCCACCTGCCCTTCGGAGACGCTGCCATCCGTGAGGCCGGCGACGAACCGGGCGATCTCCCCGGCGGTGAGGGGCTCGCCGTTCCGCTTGCGGCGGATCGTCTCCTGCGGGAGCATGCTAGTAGCTCGCGGGCGGCGGCGGCGCGGACTGACCGCCGAGCACGGAGAGGATATCGCCGAGAAGGCCGGAGGCGCCGAAGCGGAAGGTTTGCGGCGTCGCCCAGCCTTCGCCGAGGATCGAGGCGGCAAGCGCGAGGTATTCGCCGGCATCCGCCACCGTGCGCACGCCGCCCGCCGGCTTGAAGCCGACCGGCTTGCCGCTGTCCCTGATCGCCGTCAGCATGATTTCGGCGGCCGGCAGGGTCGCATTGACCGAGACCTTGCCGGTCGAGGTCTTGATGAAGTCGCTGCCGGCGGCAATGGCGAGGTCCGACGCCCTGCGGATGAGCGCCGCATCCTTGATCTCGCCGGTTTCCAGAATGGTCTTGAGGCGCACCGGCGGCGTGCAGGCGGCCTTGACCGCCGCCACCATCTCGCTCACCGCCGCCGCGTTGCCGGCAAGGAAGGCGCGGTAGGGGATGACGAGGTCGATCTCGTCGGCGCCATCGGCGATCGCCTGCTTCGTCTCCGCCAGCACGGCCTCGACCGCAAGGTCGCCGGAGGGGAAGTTGACGACGGTTGCGATCTTCACCGCATGGCCCGCACCGAGGATGCCCCGCGCCTCAGCCACGAAGCGCGGCCAGATGCAGATGGCGGCCGTGTTTCCGAAACGCGTCTGTGCCTGGGCGCAGAGCTTTTCTATGGCGGCGGCATCGCAATTGTCGGTGAGGTCGGTCAGGTCGAGCAGCGAGAGCGCCTTCTGCGCGGTCGCCTTGATGCTGTCCTCATGCATGGTCTTCGTCTCCGCCCGCGATCATTTCGGCAAGGATCGCGGCGAGCCGCTTCCCGCCGATCGGGGCCATGTCCTTGGTTTCGTGATGGCTGAGTTCGCCGCCCGTCATGCCGGCACCGAAATTGGTGATGACCGAGGCGGCGGCGACCTTCAGGCCGAGATGGCGGGCGATCAGCACTTCCGGCACGGTCGACATGCCGACGGCATCGGCGCCGAGGACGCGCGCCATGCGGATTTCCGCCGGCGTTTCGAAATTCGGGCCGGAGAACCACATATAGACGCCGGAGGACAGCGGGATGCCGAGTTTGCCGGCCGCCCCCTCCATGCGCGCGGCAAGGTCCGCGTCATAGGCATTGGTCATGCCGACGAAGCGGTCGTCGCTCTCGATGCCGATCAGCGGATTGCTGCCCGAAAAATTGATGTGGTCGGAAATGCGCATCACCGAGCCGGGCGGCATGTCCTCGCGCAGCGATCCCGCCGAATTGGTGAGGATGAGCGACGTGACGCCGAGTCCCTTCAGCACCTCGATGGGCGGGCGCATGGCGTTGGCATCGCCGCGCTCGTAATAATGCACGCGGCCGGAGAGCATGATGACCGGCACGCCGCCGAGCGTGCCGATGACCATTTCGCCGGCATGGCCCGAGACGGAACCGACGGGAAAGCTCGGCAGGTCCGCATAGGGTATGCGCAGCGGGTTCTCGACGGCCTCGACGAGCGTGCCGAGGCCCGAGCCGAGCACGATGCCGGTGCGCGGCAGCACACCGCCGAGGCGGGCGCGAAGGAGCTCTGTCGTTTCCGCGCTCATCCGATCACATCCGTCGCAAAGCCGTGCGGCAGCAATTCTTCCATGGTCATCGTCTTCTGGACGCCGGTCTCGTCGCACAGGTAGATCGGCGTCCCGGCGGTGGCGAATTCCGCGATCTTCTGCCGGCAGCCGCCGCAGGGCGGGCAGAGCGGCAGCTTCTCGGCGATGACGGCCATTTCGACGATCTTCCTGTTGCCGGCCATGATCATGTGGCTGATCGCGGTCGGCTCGGCGCACCAGCCCTGCGGGAAGGACAGGTTCTCGATATTGGCGCCGGCATAGATCTTGCCGTCCTCGGCGCGGATCGCCGCGCCGACGGGGAATTTCGAATAGGGCGCATGCGCGAAGGCCATCGCGGCGCGCGCCGCCTCGAAGAGGTCATGGGACATGTCTTTAGCGCTCCTTGACGTAGGGCACGCCGCCGGCCTTCGGCGGAATGGCCTTGCCGATGAAGCCTGCAAGCAGGATCACCGTCAGGATATAGGGCAGCGCCTGCATGAACTGTACCGGCACCTTGCCGATCAGCGGGAAGGCATAGCCCTGGTAGCGGATGGCGAAGGCATCGAGAAAGCCGAAGAGCAGGCAGGCGAAGAGGATGTTCTTCGGCCGCCACTTGGCGAAGATGAGGGCGGCGAGCGCGATATAGCCCTTGCCCGCGGTCATGCCCTTGGTGAAGCCGGCATTGGCGGAAAGCGAGAGATAGGCGCCGGCGACGCCGCACAGGATGCCGCAGCAGATGACGGCGCGGTAGCGCAGCCAGATGACCGAGATGCCGGCCGTATCGACCGCGCCGGGATTCTCGCCGACGGCGCGCAGGCGCAGGCCGAAGCGCGTGCGGTAGAGAATCCACCAGCTTGCCGGCACCATCAGGAAGGCGAGATAGGTCAGCGGCGAATGGCCGGAGAGCAGGCCCGAATAGATCTGGCCGAGGATCGGCACCTCGCGCACCGCATCGGCAAACGGCAGCGTGATCCGCCCGAAGCGGCCGTCCTCCGTCAGCGCCGGCGTGCGCCCGCCCTGGCGGAACCAGGCCTCGCCGAGGATGACGGTGGAGCCGGCGACGACGAAGTTGATGGCGACGCCCGAGACGATCTGGCTGCCGCGCTGGGTGATCGAGGCATAGCCGTGCACCAGCGAGAGCAGCACCGAGACGAGCACGGCGGCAAGAAGCCCCATCGTCACGGACTGGGTGATATAGGCGACGCAGCCGGCCGCGAAGGCCGCGCCCAGCATCTTGCCTTCGAGGCCGATGTCGAAGACGCCGGCGCGTTCGGTGAAGAGGCCGGCAAGCGCTGCAAGGATCAGCGGCGTCGAGAGGCGGACCGTTGACTGGGCCAGCTCGATGAAGACCTGAAAGAAATCCATTGATATCAGGCTCCCTTGGTGGCGGCGACGTCGCGCGTCTTCGGCGACAGGCCGAGGACGAGGCGCGTGATGGCCGGGCGGAACATGTGCTCGAGCGCGCCGGCGAAGAGAATGACGAGGCCCTGGATGATGACGATCATGTCACGCGAGATGGAGGGCATCTCGAAGGAGATTTCCGCCCCGCCCTGGTAGAGCATGCCGAAGAGCAGCGCGGCGGGAATGATGCCCGCCGGATGCGACCGGCCCATCAGCGCCACGGCGATGCCGACGAAGCCCGCGCCTTGCACGAAATCGAGCTGCATGCGGAACTGCTCGCCCATGATCGGGTTCAGCGCCATCATGCCGGCCAGCCCGCCCGAGATCATCATGGTGATGACGATGATCTTCGCCTCCTTGATGCCGGCATAGCGCGCGGCGGCGGGGCTGTGGCCCATGGTGCGCATCTCGTAGCCGAGCCGCGTGCGCCAGATCAGCACCCAGACGCCGAAGGCGGCAAGAAGCGCCAGCAGGAAGGAGATGTTGAACGGCGCCGTGCCGACGGAAAGGCCGAAGATCGACATCAGCCAGTCGAGCTTGGGCAGCTGCCCGCCGGCATCGAAGGTGCGGGTTTCCAGCGACATGGAGCCGAGCGGCTTGAACACCTTGTTGAGCAGGTAGTTCATCAGGCTGGCGGCGATGAAGTTGAACATGATCGTCGTGATGACGATGTGGCTGCCGCGCCTGGCCAGCAGCCAGCCGGGGATGAGCGCCCAGAGCGCGCCGAAGAAGGCGGCGCCGAGGATGGCGATCGGGAAGACCAGATACCAGGGCAGCGTATGGTCGAAGGACAGGCAGGCGAGCGCCACGCCGATGCCGCCGATATAGGCCTGCCCCTCGCCGCCGATGTTGAACAGGCCGCAATGGAAGGCGACGGCCACGGCAAGGCCGGTGAAGATGAAGGTGGTCGTATAGTAGAGCGTGAAGCCGATATATTCGCCGCGGCCGAAGGCCCCGTTGATCATGTGGTAGGCCGCTTCCAGCGGGCTCTCGCCGACGATGAGCACGACGAGGCCGGAAATCAGGAAGGCGACGGCGAGGTTGACGAGCGGGATCAGGCCATATTCGGCCCAGCCGGGCAGTTTCGCGTGCGGGACACTCATTCCGCGGCCTCCTTCCGGCCTTCCACCCCGGCCATCAGAAGACCGAGTTCTCCTTCGGTGGCATCGGGCGTGCGCTCGCCGACGACGCGGCCGGCGAACATGACGAGGATGCGGTCGGACAGCGCGCGGATCTCGTCGAGCTCGACCGAGACGAGCAGCACCGCCTTGCCCTGGTCGCGCATCTCGATGATGCGCTTGTGGATGAACTCGATGGCGCCGACATCGACGCCGCGCGTCGGCTGGCCGATGACCAGCACGTCCGGATCGCGCTCCATCTCGCGCGCCAGCACGATCTTCTGCTGGTTGCCGCCGGAGAAATTGGCGGTCTTCAGCCGCGGGTTCGGCGGGCGGATGTCATAGGCGGCGATCTTCTCCTCCGCATCGGCGCGGATGGCATCGATGTCGAGCAGCATGCCCTTGCGGTATTTCGGATCGTCGTGGTAGCCGAGGATGGCGTTCTCGCTTTCCTCGAATTTCAAAACGAGGCCGACATGGTGCCGGTCCTCCGGCACATGGGCAAGGCCCCGCCGACGCAGGTCCGCCGGGTCGGCATGGCCGGTGACGTCGATGGGCTTGCCGTTCAGCAGCACCGTGCCGGATTTGGCACGGCGGATGCCGGAGATCGCCTCCAGCAGCTCCGACTGGCCGTTGCCGGCGACGCCCGCGATGCCGACGATCTCGCCGGCGCGGATGTCGAAGGAGACGTCGTCGACCATGGTCACGCCGCGGCCGTCGCGCACGGTGAGGTTCTTCACCGAGAGCTTGACGTCGGCAGGCTTCGCCTCGCCCTTTTCGACGCGCAGCAGCACGCGGCGGCCGACCATCAGCTCAGCCAGTTCCTCCACCGAGGTTTCCTTCGTCCTGCGCGTCGCCACCATCTCGCCGCGGCGCATGACGGAGACCTCGTCGGTGATCGCCATGATCTCGCGCAGCTTGTGCGTGATGAGCAGCACCGTCTTGCCCTCGGCCTTCAGCTGCTCGAGGATGCGGAAGAGATGATCGGCCTCGGCCGGCGTCAAGACGCCCGTCGGCTCGTCTAGAATGAGGATATCGGCCTTGCGGTAGAGCGCCTTGAGGATTTCCACGCGCTGCTGGATGCCGACAGGCAGTTCCTCGATGACGGCGTCCGGATCGACCTCCAGGGCATATTCCTTTTCCAGCCGCTTCAGCTCGGCGCGCGCCTTGGTGATGCCGGCATTGAGGATCTGGCTCTCTTCCGCGCCGAGCATGATGTTCTCCAGCACGGTAAAATTCTCCACCAGCATGAAATGCTGGTGCACCATGCCGATGCCGGCGGCGATGGCGGCATTCGGATCGCGGATACTGACCTTCCGGCCGTCGACGAGGATATCGCCATGGTCGGCCTGGTAGAAGCCGTAGAGGATCGACATGAGGGTGGATTTACCGGCGCCGTTTTCGCCGATGATGCCGTGAATGGTGCCCTTGCGGACCTTCAGGTTGATGTTCCGGTTGGCGTGGACGAGGCCGAAGCTCTTGTCGATGCCCTTCAGTTCGATTGCCAATTCGCTCATGACGATCCACTCTTACGGGGATTTGAGGCCGACGGGCCTCTCGGCCGACCGGTCTTAGTCTTGTTGCTTCCGCCGCCCTTGTCCAGTCCGATTGCGGGGCCGGCCCTCTGCCGCTATAGCTCCTGCCGCCCGGTATTTCACCGGGGAGGAAAGCCATGACCACGCCCGACCGCCCCGACGAGGCCGATCGTCTCGCCCGCCTGGAGGAACACGTCGCCCACCAGGCCAACACGATCGAGGAGCTTTCCGACCAGCTCGCCGAGCAATGGCGGGTGGTCGAGCAGCTGCGGTCGAAGCTCGACCGGCTGACGGAACGGTTCCTTGCGCTGGAAGAGGGCTCCCTGGAAGCCCCGGCCGTCACCCGCCCGCCGCATTACTGAAGCGGATCCGGGAAGACGGAATCGGCCCGTCCGCCTTCCGGCAAACGGGCCGTCGCTGCCGCTCAGTAGGGGCAGGTCTCGTCCGACATGTAGTCGTGCACCTTCACCGTGCCGGCAATGATGTCGGCACGGGCCTTGTCGACCGCAGCCTTCATTTCCGGGGTGATGAGCGGGGCGTTGTTCTCGTCCATCGCGACGTCGACGCCGTTCTCCTTGAGGCCGAGCACGTTGACGCCCGGCTGGAACGTATCGTTCTTGGCGGTGATGAAGGCGTCGTAGACGGCGACGTCCACGCGCTTGACCATCGAGGTCAGCACCTTGCCGGGATGCATGCCGTTCTGGTTGGAATCGACGCCGATGCCGAGCTTGCCCGCATCGACCGCCGCCTGGAGGACGCCGACGCCCGTGCCGCCGGCCGCGTGATAGACGACGTCCGAGCCCTGGTCGAACTGCGACTTGGCGATCTCACCGCCCTTGACCGGGTCGTTCCAGGCGTCCGGCGTCGTGCCCGTATAGGCTTCGAGCACATTCATGTCGGACCCGAGCGACTTGGCGCCGCCGATATAGCCACAGGCGAACTTGTGGATCAGCGGGATATCCATGCCGCCGACGAAGGAGACGGTCTTCGTCTTGGACGCCATGCCGGCGAGGATGCCGGCGAGCCAGCCGCCTTCCTCTTCCTTGAAGACGACCGAGCGGACGTTCGGCTTGTCGACGACCATGTCGATGATGGCGAACTTGGTGTCGGGATACTCGGCCGCGACCTTCTCCAGCTGCGCCGCCCAGGAGAAGCCGGCCATCACGATCGGGTTGTTGCCGTCGCTGGCGAAGCGCCGGAGCGCCTGCTCGCGCTGCGCGTCGTTGGCGATCTCGAAATCGCGATAGTCGATGCCGGTCTCGGCCTTGAACTTTTCCGCGCCGTTATAGGCTGCCTCGTTGAACGACTTGTCGAACTTGCCGCCGAGATCGTAGATGATCGCCGGCTTGATGTCCGCGGCAAGCGCGCTCGCCGACATGGCGGCCGTGGCAAGAAGGGTGAGAAGGGTTTTTTTCATTGTGCAGCCCTGTTCGCTATTGATCTTATAGGGACCTTCCGCGTGGGCGCCCGAAAGGCGCGCAACGGAGCCACCGACCCGTTCCCTTGGGTCAGGCTGGCGGCATCCTTGCACGGCTCCGGCAAAAATTCACCAGAAATTTTTCAACTGGTAAAAAATAGAAGCCGCCGCGAAAGCCTTTTCGCGGCGGTGCGCATCCTTCTGAAAAGTTTGCGAAATCAGCCGATGGCGCAGGTAACGCCCGTGCCCCGCAGGCCGCAATAGCCGCCCGGATTCTTGGCGAGATATTGCTGGTGCGCGTCCTCGGCGAAGTAGAACGGCCCGGCCTCGGCAATCTCCGTGGTGATCCTGTCGGTGCGCCCCGCCGCCGCCAGCGCGGCCTGGTAGCCGTCGCGCACGCGGCGCGCGGTTGCAAGGTCCGCCGCATCGTCGAGATAGATCGCCGAGCGATAGGTCGTGCCGATATCGTTGCCCTGGCGCATGCCCTGCGTCGGGTCGTGCGCCTCGAAGAACGCCTTCAGCAGCGCCTCCAGGCCTACGACGGCCGGATCGTAGACGACGCGCACGACCTCGGTATGGCCGGTCAGGCCGGTCGTCGTCTCGTGATAGGTCGGGTTGGGCGTGAAGCCGCCGGAATAGCCGGCCGCCGTCACATGGACGCCCGGGATCTTCCAGAGCAGCCGTTCGGCGCCCCAGAAGCACCCCATGCCGAGCAGCACGGTCTTGAACCCGTCCGGATAGGGTCCCTTCAGCGGATGCCCGTTGACGAAATGGGTATCGGAGGTGGCGATGGGCTCGGCGCGCCCAGGCAGGGCTGCGCTGGCGGCGGGCATGACGGTCTTCTTGTTGAACATGTCGATCAGGAACATTCTAGGCCTCCTGGCCGGTTGGGCGATTCCAGCAGGGCTGCAAGGCGGGAATCGCGAAAAGTGTCTTTCAGGCGGTGAAGCGGCCCGCGACGGGCGGGCGCCTGTAGGCGATCACCCAGAAGAACAGCGAGACGGCGAGCAGGACGGCAAAGGCCGGCTGCGAGAGCACCCACATGGCCGCCGGATCCCAGGCATAGGGATGGAGGTTGCGCATGATGCCGTCGGCAACGAGCGCGATCGTATCGGGGCTTGCCGTGCTCCAGGCGACGGCCAGCGGCGTCAGCACCGGCTCGGAGGCCGAAACCGACTGGATCGCATCGATCGTGCCGGCCATGACGGCGACGACGAGCGCGACGAGGCTGATGGCCTTCAGGATGAACCGGATCATCGCGCACCCTCCAGGTATCGCCCGCGCAAGCCCAAATCCGCTCCGCTTTCTTCACGCCTATAGATAGGAAGACGGCCGGCTTTGCGCAATCCTTCGCCAGAAGCCGGACAACCTTCAAAAATCTGTCAGAAAGCGGTTGATCCCGCCGCAAACCTCGGTATATATCGCGCCGTCCCGCCGAAATGGAAACAGGAAAGCGGTCCGCGCCGGATTGACCGTCGGCAGCGAGCGGACGGACAGGTGGCCGAGTGGTTGAAGGCGCACGCCTGGAACGCGTGTATAGGGGAAACTCTATCGAGGGTTCGAATCCCTCTCTGTCCGCCATTAGTCCCCGTAAGCTATTGAAATATATATGGTGGCGACCGAATTCGCCAACCCAACCAACAAATCAGCCCACATATTCGCTCGGCTTGCTTCCACGGGATTTGTTGCGAGGGCACGGTTAACTTATCATCGCCTTTTCAGGTTTACGCGTATGCCATTACCTGACAACCAACTGCTTATCTCACTCCACGACGAGATAACACCGCGAGTATCAAGCCATTGGACCAACCCACGATTTTCATCTGAGTTCGGCAATTTTGGAGAGTGATATCCCGTCGTAATCTCAGAAAACGGTTCCGGCAGCGACGCGAGGACTTGGCGAGCTTCCTCTAGAGTCATGGTCGAGTGGAGCTTGTTGAAGAGAGAAATCTGGGTCTCAATGGGTTTTGAATTCAGAATCAGCGATCTCGCTGTGTTTGCATCAAGGTGAGACAATTCACCATCTGTGCGATCAAGGATCGGACCGATGAGTGCTGCTCGGTTGGGCAACTCGGTGAGCTTGCTCATATCCATAAGCTCAATGATTGCACGCTTATCTCCGTCATCTGTTTCGCCTCGAAGGAGCCTTTCGCGGAAGTCGTCGTCAACTGCAAACGTGTCTGGACTCGCGAGGTAAGCGTCGATGTTTTCTGCTACGAAAAGCACAGGTAAGTCCGTCTCGATATCTAGCGAGTCGAGGTTTTCTTTAGAGAACGTGATCTTATGCTCGTTGATAAGTATGGTGAGCTTCGAGGAAGCTAACTTTTCAGGGAATCTCTGGAATGGTTTGGGCAATGCTCGGACATATTCCTGGTAGCTTTCGTCGCTCATTGCATCGGCGTCAATGAGGGTTTGTCTTAGTGGCAGCGCTTTCGCATCGCTTGGCAGGGGGTATTTCAAGATGGCCGCGCGCACATCTTCCCGATCCAGATAAGCCACCAAGGTATCCGCAGCGAATCCACTGCTTCCCAAAAACGTAATACAACTCTCCCATGTCGGCTCAATACGTTGCAGCTCAAACATCATGGCGTGCAACCTCTCGGGAACTCCAGCCAACGTTGGCAGAAGAACCATTTGCCTTCCGAGAAACGCGCGCAAATCGTCTTCGTTAAGCTCTTCGCGGCATAAGATATCGACTATAGCCGCGACATCCTCTTCGGAATTGTCGTCAAGCTCAAGAAGCACGTCGCGAAGATAGATATCGAACTCGCGCTCGACCCTCGTCATCAATGTCGGATCAGTCATTGTGCGTATTGTGGTGTAGTTGGACTGGCGAAACGCCGTGAGATTGGTCTCCCCCACAACCTCTCGATAGACATGTTCAAGATTGGCTATCGAGAGTTCAAACGACCCCTTCTTTACCATGAACCGTACGGTGCTTGGATACGCGGCTATGGCCGGAAGGTCGTGAACTTCGACGCCAATACGCTCTAGGCGTTCGGGCGCTAGGTCAGATGCAAGCGCCAGAATTTCAGAAAGGTTCGCCGCGACGAATTCAGTGAATTCGTCGCTATCACTTGCCATTGCCACCAGCGCACTTTCAGGAAGGCTCATCAGTAACTGCGTAACATGGGAGAGACTGTGTTTGCTTGCGATAGCTGTTGGAACGAACTGCTTCCATTTGTCAGTCAAGCCAGAAAGCAACCCGGCGGCGGCGCGTCCCGTGGCGTAGTATGCCTCGAAGAAAGCCTCGCAGGCATCGAAATTAGACGCGATAAACTCGAAGAGTCTCCGAATCTGGTCGTCATAGCGGATCGCCTCAATCAGAAGGCTGTCCACCAGCTTGACGTTGAGAACATAACTTTGACCGAAGTCCTCATCGCGCATCGCCGCGATGACCTCCTTTGGGTTGTCGACTGGAAAGGCAGGGTCGGGAGTAGCAAACGCCCGTATTTGAATAAGGAACTTGTTGTCATTTGGCGATAGTCGACCAGAATGGAAGAGCGACGTATACTGGTAGTAAGTGTCGTCGAGGTAACCTTCCAAAATCAGAAAGCGAGCCAGATCTCCTTTCTCGCAAAATCCGTCGAAAAGATTGGTTACATGCTCAGCACTTGAACGCACGAGCTCGTTAAATTTGGTTGTTCGAAGCGTCCTCATCTTTGATCTTAGCTCCGGAATTCGACGCAAGCTCTCCTCTTTCTTGGCGGCCGCCTTGTTTTCTATTGCCAATTTGCGCTGCGAATAAGATCTCTGGGGATCGACGTTGTCCTGCAAGCTGGCGATGCTGGCACGCGGCTGGTTGCCATTGCTCTGGAGGCAGTAGAGATGCCCAGCTTCGATCAATTGTTCGAAATCATTGCGGTCTGCCAACTGCTTGAGGGTAGTCCAAGACTGTCCATCTAGGCTGACAGCGTAGACATTCGCGGGCAGCATCTGGACAAGTGCCATTGCGTAGATCTGGCGCAACTCTTTTAGGTCGGAGGGTACCTGCCGTTCACCAGCTTCAATCTTCTGTTCGATATCCGCTATCTCGGATCTATAGGCAGTCTCGCCCTGCATGATGAGTTCATCTTGCCGGCTCAAGATATTTGCGAGATTGCCTTCGCCCCGATGCAGGTGTTCGAAGTCTCGGGGGTAAATGTTCTTATAAATTAGGATTGCAAGCAGCTTATTGGCGTCAAGTACATTCTCTTCGTCGGTTTCCAAGTTGGATATGTATATAGCGTATTCATTGAATATATTTTGAATCAGCCTCAGATCATTGAGATACCGCGAAACCTCTCTCAGAAACTGAGGATTAAGGCGTCCGTCGAGTGCTAGCCTCTTTCCTTGCTCCAGGACCATATCGATTGAGTTCGACGTGTTGATGATCGGAATAACTGGAATAATAAATTCGAAGAATTTTGTCCGATCGGTGTTGGCGAATACATCATCGCGTAAGGCATATAGAAACCTAATGCTTCGTTTGATGCCTGAGTTCTCATTCACCAGACTGTTGATTTCGCGCAATGTGACGAAGATTTCTGGGTCTTCAAATCGGTCTAAATCCTCAATTATAACGAGATCGTAGTCTGTCGATTGAAAGAAGTAGATTATTTCATCTAGGTGTCTGTTGAGAATTGATTCCTGATTATCTGATGCGGGCCTTATCTCAATGTCTTTAAGCGAGAAACTCTTTAGTGATAGCCCGAAGCTGGCCACGTAGAAATGATGCAGCGCAGTCCAGAGGAATAGCGCTGCGAGGGCGAGGCCTCCCAGATTGAGCCAATTTCCGAGTTCGAACGGAGTGAAAAATGTGCCGTCAATAATGGCTTTCTGCTTTGCAAAAGTGTACCAAAGCGCTAGCAGACCAATCATGATGTATAGTGATTTCAATACTGACAGAACACCGGGCGACTGAATTCGCTTGAAGCGAGACAACGGGAGTTTGTTAGAGTCGGCGCCATAAAGCATCTGTTCCAGTATGCTTCTTTCAATCTTCTGGCGTTTTATTTCGTCCCCACCTGCATCCGCTTCTTGTGCGAACGACGCGAGAGATATGTGAAGACTTGGCCTCTGATAATTTTTGAGAAAGGATTGGATAATGCTGCTTTTCCCCGACCCATAAGGGCCTGTCAGGGCAATATTGAATACCTTCGGGTCACTCGTAGCGAATTTTAATGCATCGGAATATACACCGTCTTTGTCAGCTTGGTCGGTTGGCGCTAAATTTACGAACTTTGCGCGCGTAGCCGCCGAGCCCTCCATGCTTCTCAATAGGTCAGCCAAACCAATGAGCCGTGCTGCCAGCCACTCTGCTAATGTTTTGATACGTGTGTTCATAGGAAGTACAGCTAGCACGATTCCAGTAGACAGAAATCACGCACAGCCGGAAATCACCTATTTATCGACCACCGAGAACATCCTCAAGACGTACTGCTAGATTGCTGGCCAAGCCGAGCGCAGGCTTTTGCCTAGGTGCCGTCTTCTGGGGCGGCACCAGCGCCGAGCCCCGAATTGCGAGGAAAGGTCTGGTCCGGTTGTTCTGCGGAAATTTCGTTTCGTCGCTGCATCAGGGTATACCCTCGCGTGACGCCACCAACAGCTATGGGCTGTACGTAACGTCTGGGTTGACCGGGGCTATTTGTGACGCGGTAGCCTCGGGTTTTGAACCTGAGGTGACATATGACCCGCATCGGCTATGCCCGCGTCAGTACTATCGACCAAGACCTTGACCAGCAGCTAGCCAAGCTGAAGGCCGAAGGCTGTGCAATCATTCGTTCGGAAAAGATATCCGGCGGCAGTCGCGAGGGGCGCGACGAACTGGCGACGGTCATCGAGTTCTTGCGCCCCGGCGACGAGCTTGTCGTGACGCGCCTCGACCGGCTGGGCCGTGACACGCGCGACGTGCTGAACATTGTGCACGAATGCGAACAGCGCGGCGCGTTCGTGACCGTGCTCGACCCGCACGTCACCACGCGCGGCGATATGGGGCACATGGTGCTGACCGTGCTGGGCATGGTCGCCCAGATGGAGCGCCGGTTCATCAAGGAGCGACAACGCGAGGGCATCGAGCGGGCGAAGGCGAAAGGCATTTATCGTGGCGGCGTGGCTCGTATCAACAGGGCTGACGTTCTTGAGGCCCACGCGTCTGGTATCGGGCCTGCCGAGATCGCCCGGCGGGTGGGCTGCTCGCGCATGCAGGTTTATCGCATATTGAACCAAGCTAACCCGATGCCGCCGCAAGCGGCGAGCTAAGGGCTACCTCGCCACCCATCGGCTTTCAAAGGTTCGGCTGGTCTGCCAGTCGGCTAGAACCTTGTCCGAAGCCCCACACTCCACCGCCATAGCGTCCCGCCGCATCTCGAATTCGGTGTCCATAAGATAGCCGGTTACAAAGCAGATCGTCGCGTACTCGCCGCGAACAGCATTCTTCGTGGATATCGTGGCCTTCAACGTAACGGCTTCCAGCTTGCGCCCCATCCAGTTCGCCGTGCCGTAGTCGACCAGCTCGTCATCGTACTTGTCGAGTTCCCAGCCGCCTGCCGCAATCTCTTGCTTCCAGCGGGCAATGTCAGGGAAGAGAGAAGCGAATTGTCCCGCCTTCGTGCTGTCATTGCTGATGAACGCCTTCTGGATGCCCGAAAGCTCGTTATAGGCGGAACGGGCTTCCTGCGAATAGCGATCACGCAGTTCCTGCTGCGCGCGAGCCCGAACCACTGCTGCTTCTTCACTCTGCTTTTTAGCCAACGTGGCCGCCGCCTCCATTTCCTGCCTACGTGCTGCGATTTCCGCTTGCCGTTCCTGTGCGGACTTCTCCGCCAGATTTTTCCCGTCTTCGATCAGCTTGGTTTCGATCCACAGGGGCAGGACCGTCGCTTCGGCGTTGAGCTTCTTCGTGGCCTCGATTAGACGCGCCATGTTCTCCGCATTTGCATAGATGACGCGGCACATGTTCTTCTGCGCACCGGCAAAGGCGCGATCGAGAGACAAGGCTGTCCGCTCTTTGGCGACCGGTATCACCAATTCCAGCTCCGGCCCTACGATCTCGAATGCATAGTCGTGAAACGACTGCTCGGCGGGATCGACGACCATGCAAAGTGTGTCGGCGGTGTTCTCTACCTGAACAAAGCCGAAGCCACTGCGGACGCCTCCCACGACCTCGCTGCGTATGGTGTCGGAAAGTTGCTTGCGCTGTTCCGCAACGGCTCCCACCTCGCCCCATGCGATTGTTTGTATGACCTTCAGGTCGCCCTTCTCGAGCGCCTCGATAAGATAGCGTGCCTCAAGGATATCGCGGGCTAGCAGTGCGCCGCGTTCAACTATGAGAATATCTTGCTGCAAGGCGCTTTGGTTTACGCACGCGCCCGACGGCGCCATTCTGCTCGCCCCAAGCTTTCGCAAAACGGGTGATACGAGATCGAATAATGGCGGGTTGCTCGTGTCGCGGCCGATCCAGCAATAAACGGCGTTTCCGCCATCCAAGGTCGTCTCGCCCAGCAGATTGACAAGGAGATGAGGTGCGCCCGACGTGAAGTTGCCAAGAATGACAACATCATTGGCGTTCCCTTCCAGCAGCGCCCTATTGTCCTCGGTGATGGCCAGCCCATTCTCGGCCTGCGCGATCCCGGTGTCCTTGGGCACATTTTCTTCAAAGATGAAAGAAGCGAGGTCGTCTGAGAGACCAATCCTTTCGATCTCAGCCTTGGCTTCCTTCTGTGCATGGAAAAGGCGCTCATCCTGTTCGGAGCCTTTGGCCGCCGAGAGCTTATCCTGCAGCGTCAGAAGGTCGTTCACGGATTCGTGGAGGACATTGCTTCCAACAAACTGCGTGATGAAAGCTTCGGTTCTGCGAATTTCTGCAAGGGCGGTCGCGCGCGCGTTGACCTGAGCAATTTCACCTGCTCTTTCCTTGTCGGCTAGGAACTTCTGGAACCCTGCTTCCGACTTCAAAAGCTCGTCAGCGCTCAGTATGGCCTGTTCGATGGAGGAAACGTCCTCCGATCCTTCCAGTTGCTTTAGTCGCACGGCAGCCTTGGCGATGCCAATCGCGTTGCTGAAGGTCCCCTTGCTCGCGCTGAACTCCGTCATGGCCGACATAAGGGCGGTCATACGGTTTCGCGCAGCGTCGAGCGCCAGACGCTTTTGTTCTGCATCCGCGGCTGCCTTGAGTTCGCGCTCCGCCTTTTCCGCTTCCGCCTGCGCGGCGGCAAGTTCTTCTCCGGCCTTGGTTTTCAATTGGCGGATTTCTTCGGTTGCATCACTTTGCAAGGCAAGCCCGCACTGCTCGTCGGCATCACTCCAACTGCCGTTCACGACGGCACTGCCACAGGCAAGTCTTTGCTGCGCCGACCGCAACGCCGCCCGGCGGGCCAGGAAATCACCAGCAGCGGGCAAGTTCTGGCCACCCGCGCCCTGAGAGGCGACCTGCACGTCCGGCATGGCGGCAGCCTGCTCGATTTTGAGCGACTCGTTGATACGGTCGTTCAGGCGTTCGAGAGATGGTTTAAGCGGTGCCGTGACACCCAAGGAAACGGCCGCAAGGCAAACATCGACCGCCCGCACGAGATCGTCGCCGTTCGCAAGCTGATCGCATGTATCGGCTGCCTTTTGGATCGCTTGTTTCTCGACCTTCGCCGCCTCGTAGGATTTCTTGTCAGCCAGCCCGGTCGACTTGAAGTCCAGATAATCTTTGCGCTCAGAAAAGCCCAGCTTGGTCGCCGCTTCGAATTCCGCACTGTCTGAAAAGCCGCCCTGCTTGGCTATGCGATAGTCGGCGGAATTCGTGAAGCCGGAGGTGCGGAAAAGGCGAAAATCCTCGAACGTGTCGAAGCCCTGCCGCTTCGCGCTTTCGTAGTCTTGAGCGGTCTCGAAGCCGCCTTTCATCGCCGCGAGATAATCGGTCCGATTCGTAAAGCCTGCCGCCGTCGCCTGTCGGTGCTCTTCACCACTTCTGAAGCCTAGGGCAGCGATGTCCTCCAGCGCCGCAATCGTTTCTTCGTCGAGATTGATCGCATCGACATTGAATGCCGCCGAGAACAGCGCCTCGGCCTTTCTGGTTCCCGGACCACGGTCACCGTCAATCTTGGATTCGTAGAAGCCGAGCTTGCTCAACGCCGTCTGCAACCGCTTGATGAGGATGATTTCCTGTCTACGAACTTCGTCAATACGAGCCTGCTCTTCACGCGCTATAGCGCGCTGCTGCTCCCTGTAGAGGCGTTCTTGGGCTTGCTGCCGCCGACGTTCAGCCTGATTTTGCATGTCGTGCTCGATGACGCGACCCATCAGGTTGATGATGCCGCCGAGATCTTGACCGGCAACCGGCGTTCCGGCGAAGGCAATCGCCGCCGCGCACGAAAGGAGCGTAGCTCGTAGACGGATGGACATGGTGTTCCCCTAACCCTCAGATAGGATGAAACGTTATCCAATCCAGCAAAGGTTGCAATGCGCATTGTGCAATTTTGTCGGGAAAATTAGGCGATGCTCACGGTGATAGGGGGCCATCGGTTCGCTTGGGTCGAAGATCAAACGCAGTCTGCCTTATCGTAGGCGTTATCAACGGCGGAAATGACGGAAGTCACGGCGATAAGAAAACGCATTATGCGCCTCAGCTCGACTGTGAATTCGACGGCGATGCCGAGGCGAGTGCCGCAGTCTTCTTCTTGCCCGACCGCCATGCGAAGAAGGACAGCAGCGCGAGCACGAATGCCATGATGGCCCAGATCGACAAGTCGGGAACCTCGGCCGCACCGAGGAGCGCGATCAGGCCCGCGAGGGTGAAGAGGCAAGCGGAGACTAGGGGAAGGCCGAATGCGAACGCGCCGCCGAAGAACAGCAGCAGTCCGGCAAATAGCCCCATCGCCCCGGCCTCGCTCGCCGCCTCTTCTCCAAGCATATGCGATGCGGTCCCGACCGCGCAGGATTGTAGCATGACCAGCAGGCCCAACATGAGGGAGATGATGCCGACGGCGATCTTCATGGATATTCCTCCAAAGGTGATTAGGTGTTGACCTCGCGGACCAGGTCCGCAGTGACGCGGGGCCGCATCGTACGCGTCAGGCACTGGTCGGGTTGATGACGGCGGCCTTGAGGCGGGTGAATTCGGCCTCATCGATCACGCCCGACGCCCTGAGGGCCACTAGGCGCTCAAGCTCGGCAAGGGGTGCGGGGGCAGCCGAACTGCCCGGCGCGGCCGAATGCCCGCCAGCGGCCAACGTCACGGCGCTATGGGCTTGCTGAACCGAGGCCGAGGGCATGGCCTGCCCCGCCCGGTCGACCGTTGCCGCCCCGGCATCGGTCGTTGCACCACCGAAACGGTTCGCGCCGGGCGTCGAAGCTTGGCAATAGAAAACGATCAAGACCAGCGCGCCGATCGGGATGATGCCGATCAAAACCCACCATCCCGTCCTGTCGATATCGTGGAGACGCCTAACGGCGACGGCCAGCGCCGGGATGTAGTGCGGAATGACCCAGAGGGCTGTGATGAAGGGTGGCCCGTTCTGGGCATTCCCAAGTGCAAGATCGAATATGAAGGCGATGATGCCACCGACGAACACGACCAGCGTGAACATCCAGAACTCGGTACGGCTTGCCCGTCCCTTGAAATCGAAATAGCGGCGCATGGCGTTGAGGTAGGCGTTCATTCTGTGGTTGTTCCTGTTCGTCGTTTGGTTGAATAATAAGGGACTATTGGTCCGTCGATTGTCAAGCCTTCGATGTGGCTCATGTGTCCGCATGGACACGCGCACCATCATCGGCCGGAACCTTCGACGCCTTCGGGTCGCCAAGGGCCTTTCGCAGGAACGGCTGGCGCTGGAGTCTGGTATCGACCGCGCGTATGTTGGCCGGGTCGAGCGCGGCTCGGAGAACGTCACCGTGTCCACCTTGGAGGCTTTTGCGAAAGTGCTGGACGTCCGGGTCTCCGCCCTGTTCCGGGATATCGACCCTGACGAGCCTGCCCCCTTGCCACTGCCTGCTGGTCGTAAGGTCAGGCCCCCGAATTGAAGAAGCCCGCCGGTGGGGCGGGCTTGCAAGGCAGTCGGCTGGAGTGGCGGCTCTCATGGTCAATACTCATCCGCCCGCATGATGGTCATGACGCGAACGGTGAAAGCTGGGTCGGTTGGATCGGGTGACGCGGCACGAAGATCGAGGTCGTAATAATCGATCTTCCAGAAGTACCGCTCGCCCTTGAAGGTGACGACGCCGAAGTCGTGTTCGCCGTGGGGATCGTCCTCGGGCGTGAAGCCATCGAACTCCCGCACAGCCTGAAACACCGCCTTCCAATCGTCTGGGTCGAGCACCATAACGCCGCGCGTGGCGACGACGTGACCGTCAACGAAGGTGCCGCGGAAGGCGTCGTTGAGGTTGCGCAGGGTACCCCGGCGACGAAAGCCGATGAGGATTAGTCGGGAACCCAGCGGGAAACGGGCAAGGAACAACGACAGCTCGACCTTCGCCGAACGAGGAAGCGTTTGCGGGGTTACGTTCGTAGAACGCGTACCCGTTTTCCTTCGCGTATAGGCGTAACGCGAGCGACGGTAGAAATCGCCCTTATGCGCATAGAGAACCGCGTCATCGAAACTGTCGGAATCCATCGCAGCAACGGTGAGGACCTTTTCGGCACCTATACGATCAGACTTCGGGACAGGCGGGCACCGGCGTTCAAGCTCGGCGCGCAAGCGCCGCACCTTGGAACGATTGTGCACACCCCAGCCGAGCGGCAACAACACGAAACCATAAATGTGGAAGCACCAATGGGGATCGTTGTTCTCAAGGGTATTGAGGGAGACATCGACACCGCCGGCGAACAAGCTTTCCGGAGGAAGCGCCCGTTCAATCGTGCGATGGCGACTCGATACCCAGCGACGAAGATCGAAATCAGCAAGGCCACCAGATTCCACGCGAAAACTAGCGGGGATCAGCGAAATGCGGAGGACATCAAAGGCCGAGGGACGTGCCCGTTTAACTTCGCCAGCAAGGTGGATGCGGAAGACACGATTGCACACCGGGCACGCACCAGAGCCGCACCGGCTCGCTTTCCGGCATGCACCCAGCACGTCGGCAAGGGCAGTAGCGGCCGGATCATCCAGCTTGCGCAACTGGCAGATCAACCGCGTGCGCGCCAATTTGGCGGATTCGAATGTTTCGAAATCGGACGGGAGGGGTTTGGATTTTTTCGTATGCCCCGCACCGGGGCTGATATTCACAGGCATGGAAGAGTTCTCCTTTTTGCCTTCGAGGTTGAATTGAGGCCGAGCGCGAGGGTTCCCGCGCTCGCGGGTGCTGACTAGGTGGCTTGTTGGGAAGGAAATTGTGGTTTGGCCTTACGGGCCTTGGGCATGCGAGCGGTTACTTGACCGTGTGCTACTCGCCTTTACGCAAACGGTCTGACTTTCACGCTAGAGCTCCAAGGACGGTTGCCATATCGTCATGGGCAAACCGCCACCTTAACGGTTCGGGGAAGCCCTCAAATTCGACCATCTGGGTCATAGGTGTCGCCGCCATAATGCGGAGCCAAGTTCGCTCGTCTTTGGGGAGCATGGGGCTCCAATAGCGGCAACAATCATCGGACATGTAGAAATAGTACTCTGTCCAGTCTTCTCCTTTCATTTTGGCGAGATAGCCGAGCGCTCTCCCAGCGTCGGAGGCTGGTATGCTAGTGATTTTGACGGGGCTTGCCACGGCCGCATCTTCATCGTCGTGCCCGCCAGTTTCCCGGCCGTGATCGGCAAGTCCTCAAGAAAGGCGATAACCCGCTCCGGACGGGTCAAGCCAGGCTCTTCCCAAGGCTTCACCGGCCGCTGAGCGACCTTGCCGCGTTCCGAAAGGGGCTTTGCCCCGATGCCTCTTACCGCCATGTCAGATAAGCCTTTCGCAAAAATATTCCAATAAGTTCAATTCTCTAGGTCCCAAAACTAAATATCTTCCGTCCTCCCCAACGGTCTGAACCCCACCAAACTGCCGTGATTTGACCTGCCCCCATGCCTCTGTAGAAAATCATTTCTCGCGCATGCGGTGCCATTCGTCGGCCAGATCGATGGGATTGCCGCTCGCATCGAAGCCCTTGAACCGTCGAGCGAAGGGCTTCGCTGTTCCTCGGTCATGCGTCGCGGTCTTCTCGTTGTGGCATCGCTCACACAGCGAGGTCAGCCCTTCCAGCGCCGGGAAGGGTGCTCCGCCTTTGGCTATGGGCGTGTTGTGGTCCACGGTATTCGCCTGGACGAGCACACCTCGGGCCTTGCAATGCTCGCAGAGCGGAGCGGCCACCAGCTTCGCCGCGCGCAGCTTGCGCCAGGCACCTGTGTTGTACGGCCAATCAGCCATAAACCCGCATCCTCTCCGCCTGCATGCCGTCCACGATGAACGCAATGCCGCCGCCCTTGCGGTTCATCTCGGCTTGCGTTGCCGCCTCCTGCCTGTCCCAGGTGATCCACTCCAGCACGTCAGCCTCCGCCTTCAAGCCGAGAGCATGAACCTGTGCATACCACCTCCGTTCGGCTGCTGCCCTCGCTGCATCCGCATGGCTGGGGCTTCTGCCCCCGTTGATCGGCAAGAGCATGGAGCGCTGCGCTCCCGGCTTGTTCCCCTTCCAGAGCCCATGCTGCGCTTTCGGCGGGCTGTGAGCCTGCGGCTTCTCAGGTGACTTTTCCGCGCGTTCCCCTTCGATGGGTTTATTCGATTGGTTACTTCGATGGGTTTGTGTCGCAGCCGTGCGACCTTTGCCGGAGGCGGAAGGTCACCTGTTACGTCACGCGTTACGCCCTTATCCGGGCCGTCGCCCGTTTTCATGCGCGCGTCCCAATCCTCGACAATGGCGCGGAAGCCGTCCCAATTCGGCAGGTAGCTGGCGCGATGCGCCTTCCCACCGTGGCTCATCTTCTCGACATAGCCGAGTTCGTGGAGCTTCTCAGTCGCACGAATGACGGTCGCCCGGTCGATGCCGAGCAACGTTGCAAGGCGCTCAATGCTGGGGTCGCATTGGCCGGTGCGTTTGTTGAAATGGTCGATGATCGCCGCCGCAACGCGCTTGGTCGCTTCGGTCAGACCCGCCATGACGTTGAGCGCCTTGTGGGCGAACAGGATATCGTTCTCTTCGAGGATCGCCATGTCACGCCCCCGAATGCCCATGCTTGCCACCTTCGATGAGGTGGAAGCGCCCAATCGGTTCCGGGATCGACTTGTCACCAAAGAGGAGCACATGCGCCTGCTGGCAAGCCTCGATAGCCTCAAGGTTGCGCAATCCGAAGCGCCGTTTCATTTCGGCGATGATAGAGCCTTCAACCATTTCACGTGACTGCGCAAGCCAGAGAGCTGCCACCTTTATCCGGTTGGTCGCTGCGCCGATTTCCTCAATCTTTTCAAATGCACCTTCACGGGAGTTGGACAAGGTAGCGGACTGATTTTCAAGGTTGCTCGCACAACCTCTCTGTCCGCCATATTCTCTTCAAACCCGCCCTGATTTTCCCCGTCCGGAATGTAGGCCGAGATTTTGTGCTCACCGTCCTGTGAACATGCACGGAGCGACGCCGGCGATGTGGTGCGCCTTGCGGGAGATGGTCGAGACGGGTGCCGCGCCCCCAAGGGGCGCGGGCGTTGACTAGAAGCGCTGTGGCGAGAAGGGCGTGAGGTCGATCGCCGGGGGTCGGTCGGCCAGGAGGTCGGCGACGAGGCGCGCCGTTCCGGCAGACTGGGTGAGGCCGAGATGGCCGTGGCCGAAGGCGTAGACGACATCGGGCGTCGCGCGGGCGCGGCCGATGGCCGGCAGGCTGTCGGGCAGCGAGGGGCGGAAGCCCATCCACTGCACACCGCCCTCCGGCTTCAGGCCGGGCAGGAAGGCTTTCGCCTTTTCCAGCATGGCCTCGGACCGGCGGAAATTCGGCGGCAGTTCCAGCCCGCCGAGCTCCACCGCGCCGCCGACGCGGATGCCGGTCGACAGGCGGGAGACGACGAAGCCGTGGCCGCCGAAGGTGACCTGGGTCCTGAGGTCGACGGCGCCGGGCGGCAGGGTCGTGTTGTAGCCGCGCTCGGTCTCGAGCGGGATGCTTTCGCCGAGCGTGCGGGCGACGCGGTGCGAGAAGGCGCCGGCGGCGAGCACGATCTTTTCCACGCGGCGCGTGCGGCCGTCCCTCGTCGTGATCTCGACGCCGCCCTCGACGGGCCTGAGGCCGGAGACCTCGGCCTGCTCGATCCTTCCGCCCTGCGCGCGAAAATGATCGGCGAGCGCCAGCGTGTAGAGTTTCGGATCGGCGATGGAATACCAGCCGGGCGTGAAGGTGCCGTGGGTAAAGCGCGGGGCGAGGCCGGGCTGGATCTGCGCCATTTCGGCAGCGTCCATGTGGCGGAACTCGATGCCGTGTTCCTCGCGGGCCTTCCAGCCGGGCAGCGATGCATTCAGTTCGGCCTGGCTCTCATAGACCTGGAGGTTACCCTCCTTGCGCAGCATGGCAAGCGTGCCGGTCTGGCCGAGGAAGGGCTCCAGCACCGTCCTGGAAAGGTCCAACAACGCGGTCTGCGCGGCGGTGGAATGGGCGACGCGGCCGGCCGCGCAGGCGCGCCAGAAACGGAACATCCACGGCGCGATGCGCAACGCATAGGACGGCGGCACGCTGAGCGGCCCGAGCGGGTCGAGCAGCCATTTCGGCGCCTTCCTCAGGATGCCGGGCGAGGCGAGCGGCAGGATGTCGGTGAAGGCGAAGGCGCCGGCATTGCCGGCGGATGCGCCGGCGGCGGGCGCTTCGCGCTCGATGACGGTGACGGCAAGGCCACGGGCCTGGGCGGCGATGGCCGCCGAAAGGCCGACCACGCCGGCGCCGATGACGACGACGCCGGGTTCGATTTCGGTCTTCATCATGGCCTCAATGCGTCGCGGCGAGGAAGGTTTGCAGGTCGGCATCCTTGGGCGCGCCGAACAGCTCTTCCGGCGGGGCGATCTCGGCCATGACGCCCTTGTGGAAGAAGGCGACGCGGTCGGAGACCTCGCGGGCGAACTTCATTTCGTGCGTAACGCAGATCATCGTCATGCCCTCGGACGCGAGCATGCGCAACGTGTCGAGCACCTCGCCGACGAGCTGGGGGTCGAGCGCCGAGGTCACCTCGTCGAACAGCATGTAGGCCGGCGACATGGCGAGCGCCCGGGCGATGGCCATGCGCTGCTGCTGGCCGCCGGACATGCGGCTCGGATAGACCTTCAGCTTGTCGCCGAGGCCAACATGGGTGAGCTGCCTGACGGCCATCGCCTCGGCCTCGGCCTTCGACTGGCCGAGCACCTTGACGGGCGCCAGCATGACGTTCTCCAGCACCGTCAGGTGCGGGAAGGCGTTGAACTGCTGGAACACGATGCCGAGCTTGCGGCGCAGCTTGTTGAGGTCCGTGCCCTTGGCATGGACGTCGGTGCCGTCGACGACGATGCGACCGGCGTCGATGGTCTCCAAACCGTTGATGCAGGTGAGCAGCGTCGACTTGCCCGAGCCCGAGCCCCCGATGATGGTCAGCACCTCGCCCTTCTCAACGGTGAGGTCGATCCCCTTGAGGACTTCCAGCTGGCCGAAGGATTTGCGGACGTTTTCGATCTCAATCATTGGACCACCGTCTTTCGAGATACCCGCCCAGCCGGGCGATGGGGAAGGAGATGATGAAGTAGATGGCGCCGCAGATCAAAAGGATGAACAGCGGTTCCTGCAGGCGCGTGACGAGGATCTGCGAGGCGCGCAGGAGCTCGATGAGGCCGAGCCAGAGCACGAGGGCCGAATCCTTCATGACGCCGAGCGTCAGCCCGATCCAGGCGGGCAGCGAGACGCGCGTGGCGAGCGGCGCCACGATGTAGCGCATGTCCTGCCACCAGGTCATGCCCAGCGAGCGGGCGGCGCGGCGCGTGGTGGTGGGCACGGCGGAGATGCCGCCGCGCACGATCTCGGTGCAATAGGCGGCCGTATAGAGCGACAGCACCACGCAGGAGGTGGTGAACGGCGCCCAGCCGAGCTTCAGGATCGATTGCAGCGCATTGCCGAGCACGAGCTGGATGAGCAGCGGCACGGAGCGGAAGATATCGAGCAGGAAGGTGATGGGCAGCGACCAGTAGGTGCCGAGCTGGTTGCGCAGCACGCCGAAGAGGATGCCGAGGATGGTGCCGGCGAGGACGGAGACGGCGGTGACGGCGAGCGTCATCACCGCGCCCTTTGCGAGGAAGCCGAGATCGGCGAGCGTGAGAGCGGTATCGAACATGGCTTACCCCTCTCAGTAGCGGAACATGCGCGCGGCGGCGAGGCGCGCGGCGAGCGTGACGGCCTTGGCGATCACGTAGTAGATGACCGCCGCGAGCGCGAAGAATTCGAAGGTGCGGAAGGAGACCGCGTTCAGCGCCTGGGTGACGCCGGCCAGATCCGTGTTCATGCCGACGGTGACGCCGAGCGAGGTCATCAGGATCGCCCAGACCATCTGATTGGTGGCGGGCAGGAAGGCGATGCGCAGCATCTGCGGCATGACGATGTAGCGGAAGGCCATGAGCGGCGTCATGCCGAGCGAGCGGCCGGCACGGGTCTGCGTCTCGGGGATCGCCTTCAGCGCGCCTCGGAAGTTCTCCGCGAGATAGCCGGCATTGTTGAAGGCGATGCCGACGAGCAGCGCCGTATACGGGCTCAAGTGGATGCCGAAGCTGCCGAGGCCGAAATGGGCCATGTAGATCTGGAAGAGGGCCGGCGTGTTGCGCGCGACCTCGACCCACGCCGTGGCGAAGCCGCCGAGGGTGCGGTTGCCGGACAGCCGGAAGAGCGTCAGCGCCAGCGCGACGACGAGGCCGATGGCCATGGAAAGCAGCGCGATCTGCAGCGTGACCAGCGCGCCGTCCAGCATCTGCGGCAACGCCTTCAGCGCCTGGTTCCAATGGAAGGTATAACTGAACATTGCCGTCTCACCCTTCGGAAACGATGAACGGCGAGGGACGCATGCCCCGCGCCGCCGGGAAACGGCAGATTAGCGGTAAACGCCGCTGACGGACAGGTCCGGCACTTCGCCGCCGACCCACTTCTCGTAGAGTTCCTTGTAACGGCCGGTGCGCACCTGCTGGTTGATGAAGAGGTTCAGGTAGTTGATCAGGCCGTATTCTTCGCGGTTGGCGAAGAGCGAGACATAGTCGATGTCATAGGGCGCCTTGCCGACGACGGAGATGCCGGCGAACTTGCCGCTCTTGACGTTGGACTGGGCGACCGTCGAGGTGGAGACCGTGGCGTCGATCTGGCCCTGGCTCAGCGCAAGGAAGACGTCGGCCTGGGTCTGGTACGGACGGAACTCGCCGCCGCCCCATTCCTTGACCGACTTTTCGAGCGCGATGGCCTCGAACGTGCCGGCGGTGGCGCCGACCGTCTTGCCCTTCATGTCCTCGAAGGACTTGATGCCCGACTTGTCATTGGCCGTGACGGCCATTTCGAAGGCGAAGTAAGGGATCGTCATGCCGACGGTCTTGGCGCGCTCCAGCGTGTCGGAGGTCGAGGCGACGCCGACATCGACGCGGCCGGACATCAGGGCCGGGATGCGTTCCGGGAAGGGCGTCTCGACGATCTCGGCGGTGACGCCGAGCGCCTTGGCCAGATCGTTGCAGTAGTCGACGTCGAAGCCGATCGGATTGTTGCTCTCGTCGCGTGCGCCCATCGGCGGGAAGTCGAGGACGACGGCGCAGCGCAGCGTGCCCGACGAGATGATGTCGTCCAGCTTGTCGGCCTTGGCCGGGCTGGTCAGAGCGGTGGCGGCCACGAGGCCGAAGGCGAGGACCGAGGTCTTCTTCATAACTCTCTCCCTGGGTTGGTCTGTCGATTCACGCGGCGGAGGTCCGTCCTGCGCCGAGACTGTAAACCGGCTCTAAAATACAACCAATATACAAAAAGTATATACCCGGGCAGAGAAAATATCCGGGGGCGGGACTCCCTGTAGAAGCCCGCCCCCTTGAAAGCGAAGCGCTTGAATCAGCTAGTGAAATCGTCCGGCAGCAGGCCTTCCGGCATGTTCTGGTAGGATACCGGACGCAGGAAGCGACGGATCGACATGGTGCCGACACTCGTCGCGCCGAAATTCGTGGAGGCCGGATACGGGCCGCCGTGAACCATGGAATCCACCACCTCGACGCCGGTCGGGAAGCCGTTGACCAGCACGCGGCCGGCCTTGCGCTCGATGATCGGGCGCAGGCGCCTGGCATCTTCGAGGTCGCCTTCATCCATGTGGATGGTCGCCGTCAGCTGGCCTTCGAACTTGCGGGCAAGCGCCTCCATCTCATCGACGGAAGAGACGCGCACGACAAGGCCGAGCGGGCCGAAGACCTCTTCCGACAGCGCATGGTCGGCGAGGAACTGCTCGCCCGAGATCTCGAAGAGGTTCGGCGATGCATTGCGGCCGGTGGACTGCGTGGTCAGCAGCGGCTTGACCGTGTTGCGGCTTTCAAAGCGCGCCTGGCCGTCCTGGTAGGCCTTGGCGATGCCGTCGGTCAGCATGGTCTGCGGGGCGACCTTGCCGAGGGCCTCCACGGCGGCGGCCGTGAAACGGTCGGCATCCGCGCCGTCCGTCACGACGGCGATGCCCGGATTGGTGCAGAATTGGCCGGCGCCCATGGTGAGCGAGCCCGCCCAGCCCTGGCCGAGGCCTTCGGCGCGGGCTTTGACGGCTTCCGGCAGGACGAACATCGGGTTGACCGAGCCGAGTTCGCCGAAGAACGGGATCGGCTCGGCACGGGCGGCGCACAGGTTGAAGAGCGCGCGGCCGCCGGCGAGCGAGCCGGTGAAGCCGACGGCCTTGATGAGCGGATGCTGCACGGCGGCCTCGCCGACCTGGCGGTTGCCGCCCTGGATGAGCGAGAAGACGCCCGGATGCACGCCGGTCTTCTTGATGGCGGCAAGCACGGCCTCGGCGACGATCTCGCCCGTGCCCGGATGGGCGGAATGGCCCTTGACGACGACGGGGCAGCCGGCCGCAAGCGCGGCAGCGGTGTCACCGCCGGCGGTCGAGAAGGCGAGCGGGAAGTTGGAGGCGCCGAAGACGGCGACCGGGCCGATCGGCCGCTGGATGAGGCGGATTTCCGGGCGCGGCGCCGGCTGGCGGTCGGGCAGCGCGGCATCGAAGCGGCGGTCGAGATAGTCGCCGTTCTCGATATGGTCGGCGAAGAGGCGCAGCTGGCCGGTGGTGCGGCCGCGCTCGCCCTGGAGGCGGGCGACCGGCAGGCCGGTTTCCTGCGTGCCGATCTCGGTGATGGCGTCCGCGCGCGCCTCGATCTCGTCGGCGATGGCGCGCAGGAAGGCGGCGCGCGTCGCACGCGACGAATAGCCGTAGCTGAGGAAGGCTTCCTCCGCGGCTTCCGCAGCCTTGTTCACCAGGTCCACCGTGCCGACGGCGAAGTCGTGCGCCGGGCCATGGGCCGGCGAGGAGGTGAAGGTGCCGTTGCCATCGAGCCATTGCCCGGCGACGAGATGTTTACCGTTGGGAGTGAAAGCCATTCGACGTACCTTTCTCACGGGAAGGGGGATTCACCCCCGACATAGACCCTTGCTGGGCGAATTGCACTTGTTGAAATCTTGTATACTCTATGTATGCAAATGATCAATCGCCGACCTGTCCGGTCAGCAAAAGCGGAAGAGACTTAAGATGACGCAGACCACCACCCTGACGATTGCCGCCCTGCACGAACGGGTGGACGCGATTTTCCGCAAGGCCGGCCTCAACGCCGTGCAGGCCGGCGCGCTTGCCCGGGTCATCGTCGCCGGCGAGCGCGACGCCTGCAAGTCGCACGGCATCTACCGGATCGAGGGTGCGCTGCGCACCGTCAAGGCCGGCAAGGTGAAGCCGGACGCCGTGCCGGTGCTGGACGCCAACGAGGGTTCGGCCATCGTCAAGGTCAATGCCGACGGCGGCTTCGCCAACCCGGCCTTCGAACTCGGCGTGCCGGCTCTCGCCGAGCGCGCCCGCAAGCTCGGCCTTGCCGCGCTCGTCATCAACGACTGCACGCATTTCTCCGCCCTCTGGCCGGAGGTCGAGGCCGTGACCGGGGAAGGCCTTGCCGGTCTCGTCATGTGCCCGAGCTATGCGACGGTCGCGCCGACCGGCGGCAACAAGCCGCTGCTCGGCACCAATCCCTTCGCCTTCGGCTGGCCGCGCAAGGGCGGCGCGCCCTATGTCTTCGACTTCGCCACCTCGGTCGCCGCCCGCGGCGAGATCGAGCTGCACCGCCGCGCCGGAAAGCAGCTTCCGCAGGGCTGGGCGATCGACGCCGACGGCAACCCGACCACCGACCCGGAGGCCGCCCTCGCCGGCGCCATGCTGCCCTTCGGCGGCCACAAGGGCTCGGCCATCGGCACGATGATCGAACTGCTCGCCGGCATAATGATCGGCGACCTGACGAGCCCGGAAGTGCTCGACTATCTCGGCACGACGACGCTCGCGCCCTTCCACGGCGAGCTGATCATCGCGATGTCGCCGGAAGCCTTCTCCGCCGGCCGCCCCGGCGATCCCTTCGCCCGCGCCGAGGTCCTGTTCGAGGCCATCGTCGGCCAGGGCGCCCGCCTCCCCTCGCAGCGCCGCTTCGTGGCACGCAAGACGTCCGAGACGGATGGTGTCACGCTCACGGCCGCCGAGGTCGAGCAGCTCGACCGCCTGCTGGAGAAGGGGCTGGACGCGATCGCCTGATCGCCTCCCCTCTTCATTAGCCGGCGAAGGAGTCGCAAGCATCCCCACGAACGTCATCCTCGGGCTTGACCCGAGGATGACGGAGGAGAGGACCTTTTGCGTGAGACGTCGCAGGGCGTATCACTCGCCGTCGTCAGGCACACACGATCGCCGCCAAAACAAAAGGCCCTCCTTGCGGAGGGCCTTTCTTGTTGCGAGGAGGCGTAAACCTTATGCCTTGCAGGTCTGCACGGCGCCCGGCAGCTTGCTCCATTCGGCATACCAGGTGTCGAACAGCTTCAGCTGGCTTTCGACATAGCCGCGCTGGCTGTCGGAGAGTGCGTCGGTCTCGTAGAAGTGCAGCGTGTATTCCTTGTCGCCCTTCAGCACCATCATATGCTTGAAGTAGAGGACGAGGTCCGGGCCTTCGTCGAAGGAGGAGAGGACGGCAAGCGCCGATTCCAGCTCCAGCGCGCGGGCGCGGGCGTCCGGGTCGCCCTTGGCTGCAGCCCGGGCGAGATTGCACATGTGGATGACTTCCTTCGGCAGCACGCAGCCGATGCCGGTGATCGCGCCGACGGCGCCGCAATCGACGAAGCCGGTGAAGACGCAGGTATCGACGCCGATCATCAGCGAGACGTCATCGTCGCGGCTGGTGATGTTTTCCGCCGCATAGCGCATGTCGGCCGCGCCGCCGAATTCCTTGAAGCCGACGAGGTTCTTGTGGTCCGCGCGCAGCGCGAAGAACAGGTCGGCGCGGGTGGCAAAGCCGTAATAGGGGCTGTTGTAGATGACGGCCGGCAGATCCGGGGCAGCGGAAAGGATCGCCTTGAAGTGGTTCTTCTGGGCGGCGACGACGGAGCCGCGGGAGAGGACGCGCGGAATGACCATGAGGCCCTGCGCGCCGACCTTCTGGGCATGGGCGGCATGGGCGACGGCCGAGGCGGTGTTGACGGCGCCGGTGCCGACGATGACCGGGATGCCGGCCTTGACGAGACGCTCGACGCCTTCCATGCGCTGCGCGTCGGTCAGGAGCGGCCAGTCACCCATCGAGCCGCAATAGACGACGGCCGACATGCCCTTTTCGATGAGTTCCTTGCCCTTGCGCACCAGCTGGTCGAAGTCCGGCGTGCGGTCGTCCTTGCAGGGGGTCATCAGGGCGGGAATGACACCGGAAAAAATCTTGGCCTTCATGTCGGTCTCCTTTGGCGGTTCGTCGGATGGTCGGCCGGCCCGATGCACGGGGCCTCCCCTCTCTGCGATGATGGGTATAGCATCTTGTATTTTATTTGTCGACAAGAAAAATACAGTGCTCGTCAGAGCGCGATGTCGAGCCTGTCGTTGCGGCTGAACAGCTTCTGCACCTGGGCGATGATCGCCTCGGCATGGGCCTTGCCGAGCCGGTCGGCCTCCTCCAGGTCGCGCGCCTCGATGGCGGCGATGATCGCGGCGTGCTCGTCGACGAAACGCTGGGGAAACTGTTCCTCGTAGGACTTGTAGTAGAGTTGCAGGATGCGCCGCCCCTCGTCGAGCAGCCGGCGGAACAGGCCGGTGAAGTAGGGATTGCGGCCGGCCTCGGCGATGGCCGCGTGAAAGGCGGCGTTGGTGGCGATCATCGTCAGGGAATCGCGCGCCTTCAGCGCTGCCGCATAGTCCTCGTGAAAGCCCCGGATGACGGCGAGGTCCTCGGGGCGGTGCGCCTGCGCGGCAAGCCGCGTCGTCACCCGGTACATCAGCACCAGCGCGTCGAAGAAGGTGTGCAGGTTGAGGAAGTCGATGTTCGAGACCATGGTCGAGCGGTTCGGCAGGGTCTCGATCAGCCCCTCGCCGGCCAGCCGCACCAAGGCCTCGCGGATCGGCGTGCGCGACATCTTGAACCGCTCGGCAAGCTGCACCTCGTCGATCGGGCTGCCGGGCGCGAGCTTCAGGTCGAGGATCTCGTCGCGCAAAAGGTCGTAGACCATCTTCACGCCGGAGCCTCGTTTGCGTTCGGGCAAGGAACTGGAAACGGTATCGGTCATCGAAAATCCCCTTGTCGACAAAAGAAATACAATTGTCGGGCAGCGCTATCAATCGGTTAAAGTGGGCATTTTGACGAAAGTGTCGTCAAGCCTCCGAAAGCGGGGATTCCGGGAAATCCGGCGGTGCTGCACACAAAGATGCAAAAGCCTCTCGGCCGGCGTCACGCCTCGTCCGGCCGCGGCGGATAGAGATGCGTGGCCCCGCGAAAATCGCGCAGGCGGAAACAGCCCTCGTCCGCCTCTTCGACCGCCGCCGAATCCGCCCGCACCTTGCCGTGCCCGCCGGGGATGTCGAGGATATAGGCCGGCTGGCAGAGGCCGGAGACGCGGCCGCGCAGGCTTTCGACCAGCGCCCGGCCCTCGGTAAGCGTCAGGCGGAAATGCGCGGTGCCCGGCGCAAGGTCGGGATGGTGCAGGTAATAGGGCTTGACCCGGTTCTCGACGAAGGTGCGCATCAGGTCCGCCAGCACCGCCGCGTCGTCGTTGACGCCCTTCAGGAGCACCGTCTGGCTGATCATCGCCACGCCGGCATCGACGATGCGGGCGACGGCCGCGCGGGCCTCGGCCGTGAATTCGCGCGGATGGTTGGCGTGCAGCGCCACATAGGTTGTCTTGCCGGAGGATTTCAGAGCATCGATCAATGCCGCGTCGATGCGGCCTGGATCGACCACCGGCACGCGACTATGGAAGCGCACGATCTTCAGATGGTCGATTGCGGCAAGGCGTTTCATGATGTCGCCGAGCCGCCGCGGCGAGAGCACGAGCGGATCGCCGCCCGTCAGAATGACCTCCCAGATTTCCGGTCGGCCGGCGACATAGGCGATCGCCGCGTCGAGTGCCTGGGCCGACAGGGTGCCGAGCCCTTCCGGCCCGACCATCTCGCGGCGGAAGCAGAAGCGGCAATAGACCGGGCAGACATGCACGGCCTTCAGGAGGACGCGGTCGGGATATCGGTGCACGATGCCCTCGACGGGGCTGTGCGCAAGATCGCCGATCGGGTCGGCGCGCTCCTCCGGCAGGGTCGCGAGTTCCGCGGGATCGGGCACGAACTGGCGGGCAATGGGATCATCAGGATCGTCCGGGTCGATCAGCGCGACGAGCGGCGGCGTGACGGCGACGGCATAGCGCGCGGCAACCGCCGCCGCACCGGCCCGCCCCGCCTCGGGAACGAGCCCGGCCTTGACCAGCTCCGCCACGGTCGTCAGGCTGCGCGCCGCCGTCATGGCGCGGTCTCCGCCACCGGCGCCCAGATCACCTGGTCGATGCGCGCGGCGCCCGTCGCCAGCATGACCAGCCGGTCGAAGCCGAGCGCGATGCCGCTGGCCTCGGGCATATGGGCGAGCGCGGTAAGGAAATCCTCGTCGAGCGGATAGGCCTCGCCGTAGACGCGGGCCTTTTCCGCCATTTCCAGCTCGAAGCGCCGGCGCTGCTCGCCCGCATCCGTCAGTTCGCCGAAGGCATTGGCGAGCTCCACGCCGCAGGCATAGAGCTCGAAGCGCTCGGCCACGCGCCCGTCCTGCGCGGCGGGCCGGGCAAGCGCCGCCTCCGCCGTCGGATATTCGCAAAGGATGGTGGCGCGGCCGAAGCCGAGCTGCGGCTCGACCTTTTCCACCAGCACGCGGCTGAAGAGGTCGGCCCAGGTGTCGTCTTCCGCCACGCGCAGGCCGGCCGCCCGCAGGGATGCGGCCAGCCGCGCGCGGTCCGTCGCGCCGTCAGGGTCGATCGAGGCGAGGAGGTCGATGCCGGCATGACGCCGGAAGGCATCCGCCACCGTCAGCCGCTCCGGCGGCAAGGCCGGGTCGCAGGTCGCGCCGCGATAGGCGAGCATCGAGGCCCCCGTCACGCCGGCGGCCAGCGCGAGGATCTCGGCGCAGTCCGCCATCAGCACGCCATAGGTCTCGCCCGCGCGATACCATTCCAGCATGGTGAATTCGGGGTGGTGCAGCGGCCCGCGCTCGCGGTTGCGGTAGACATGGGCGAAGCAGGCGATGCGCCTTTCCCCCGCCGTCAGCAGCTTCTTGCAGGCGAATTCCGGCGAGGTGTGCAGGTAGAGCGGCGTCCGTGCACCGGAATGGCCGATCGCGGCGGTCTCGAAGGCGTGCAGATGCGCCTCGTTGCCCGGTGAGACCTGCAAGGTCGCCGTATCCACCTCGATGAAATCCCGCGCGGAAAGCCAGCCGCGCAGCGCTGCCTGGATGCGGTTTCGCGCCAGGAGAAACGGCCGGCGGTCGGCATGGACATCGGGCGTCCACCAGGGCGAGGGCTTCGGGCTCATGGCGTCTCTATGACAGGTTTCTTCGCGCTTGCCGGCGGACAGACTGGTCTTTTGCCGGAATATAGGGTAGTTGCGGCCCCGAAAACACATTTTCGGCACTCGGGGAAGGCGTCTCACGGCGGTCCTCTACGCCGCGATCCATCCAGTTACAAGGAAGACTTATGGTAAAGATCATCGCCTCTTCCGTCCGCAAGGGCAACGTCCTCGAGGTCGAAGGCAAGCTCTATGTCGTGCTGACGGCGCAGAACTTCCACCCGGGCAAGGGCACGCCGGTCACCCAGGTCGACATGCGCCGCATCTCCGACGGCGTGAAGGTTTCCGAGCGTTACCGCACGACCGAGCAGGTCGAACGCGCCTTCGTCGAAGACCGCGAGCACAACTTCCTCTACGAGGACGGCGACGGCTACCACTTCATGAACCCGGAAAGCTACGACCAGCTGACCATGTCCCACGAGGACATCGGCGACCTCAAGGCCTATCTCCAGGAAGGCATGATGGTCATCCTGTCGGTGCATGAAGGCGTTGCCATCGCCATCGACCTGCCGCGCCACGTCACGCTCGAGATCACCGAGACGGAACCGGTCGTCAAGGGCCAGACGGCCTCCTCCTCCTACAAGCCTGCCATGCTGTCGAACGGCGTGCGCACGCTGGTGCCGCCGCACATCACCGCCGGCACGCGCGTCGTCATCGCGACGGAAGACGGTTCCTACGTGGAACGCGCCAAGGATTGAGCTTTTTGACGAGCGCATAATTCCTTTCTTTCAATCGTGCCGATTGAAAGGGTTATGCGCCAGCAGATGCAGAAGCCGCCCGCCGGAAACGGCTGAGCGGCTTTTTTTCTTCCAACTTGCAGAAAATCCGTTAAGACCAACCCCCGGCTCTTACCCAACCGAGACGGGAACCCGCATGACCAAATTCGACGTGCTGACGGTCGGCAATGCCATCGTCGACATCATCGCGCGCTGTGACGAGACCTTCATCACGGATAACGGCATCATCAAGGGGGCGATGAACCTCATCGATGCGGAACGTGCGGAACTGCTCTATTCCCGCATGGGTCCCGCGCTCGAAGCTTCCGGCGGCAGCGCCGGCAACACCGCCTCGGGCGTCGCGAGCTTCGGCGGCAGGGCCGCCTATTTCGGCAAGGTGGCGAACGACCAGCTCGGCGAGATCTTCATCCACGACATCCGCGCCCAGGGCGTGCATTTCGAGACGAAGCCGCTGGCCGGCCCGCCGCCCACCGCCCGCTCGATGATCTTCGTCACGCCCGACGGCGAGCGTTCAATGAACACCTATCTCGGCGCCTGCGTGGAACTCGGCCCCGAGGACGTGGAGGAAAGCGTCGTCGCCGACGCCAAAGTCACCTATTTCGAAGGCTATCTCTGGGATCCGCCGCGCGCCAAGGACGCGATCCGCGACTGCGCCCGCATCGCCCATGCGAACGGGCGCGAAATGTCGATGACGCTGTCGGACAGTTTCTGCGTGCATCGCTACCGCGACGAGTTCCTCGACCTGATGCGCTCCGGCACGATCGACATCGTCTTCGCCAACAAGGCGGAGGCGCTCGCGCTCTACGAGACCGAGGATTTCGAGGAGGCGCTCACGCGCATTGCGCAGGATTGCCGGATGGCGGCGGTGACGATGAGCGAGGAAGGCTCGGTCATCCTGTCGAAGGGCGCGCGCACCAAGGTGGATGCGATCAGCATTCCCAGCGTCGTCGACACGACGGGTGCGGGCGACCTCTATGCCGCCGGCTTCCTCTACGGCTATACGGCCGGACGGCCGCTTTCCGATTGCGGCCGGCTCGGCAGCCTTGCCGCCGGCCTCGTCATCCAGCAGGTCGGGCCCCGCCCGCTGCTGTCGCTGGCCGACGAAGCCCGCAAGGCCCGCCTTATTTGAAGGCCTCGCCCGGATAGGCGCCCCAGATCTCGTTCTGCGAGACCCAGCCGGCCGTGCCGTCCGCCTCGGCGCGGCACCAGTCGCCGTTGCATTCGCCGACCTTGACGACGACGCCGGGCTGGATCTTCGCGATGACCGACGAGTTCGACATGGCGTCGCGGCGCATGTTGACGAAGATGCCCTCGCCCTTGCCGCGCATCCACGGCGCGGTCACCGCCGTGCGCTCGCCGGAGAGCAGCGCCTGGTTGACCCAGCCCTCCGTGCCGTCCGCATCGCGGATGCGGCGCCAGTTGTCGTATTCCTGGATGATCTCCACCGGAACGCCGGACTTGAGATAGCGCCAGGCGACGGCATAGTCGACGCTGGGGCCGACGCGCAGGTTGACGCTTTTCGCCTTGAGGCTGACGAAGCGGGGCAGCGGCAGGCCGCTCGGCCCCTTGGCCGCCTGGGCATGGGCGTACTGGACGCCTGCAACGGAGACGAGGATGCCCGCAAGGGCGGCAAGGCTGAGACGCAGGACGAGGTTACGCATGGACGATCCGCACAAACTGGAGAGGGCATCACCCTGCCGGACCGGCGCAAAGTGGCAAATCGCGCGAACGCCGAAGAGGGCGGATTGTCTTCGCGACCGGGTCTGGTAGAAAATGCCCCTGATGAAGCAATCCTTGCCCAACTTGGTTAAGGACCCGTCAACAGGACGCCGGAACAGCCCATGACCCAGAAGAAAAAACCGAAGGTCTACATCACCCGCCGCCTGCCGGAGGTCGTGGAGACCCGCATGCGCGAGCTGTTCGACGCCGAACTCAACATCGACGACACGCCGCGCAGCCAGCCCGAACTCGTCGCCGCCGTCAAATCGGCCGACGTCCTGGTGCCGACGCTGACGGACCGGATCGACGCCGCGCTCATCGAGCAGGCCGGCCCGCAACTGAAGCTGATCGCGTGCTTCTCCAACGGCGTCGACAATGTCGACGTGGAGGCGGCCGCCAAACGCGGCATCACCGTCACCAACACGCCGAACGTGCTGACCGAGGACACCGCCGACATGACGATGGCGCTCATCCTCGCCGCGCCGCGCCGCCTTGCCGAAGGGGCACGCATCCTGACGGACCGCAAGGGCGAATGGGCCGGCTGGTCCCCGACCTGGATGCTCGGCCGGCGCATCTGGGGCAAGCGCCTCGGCATCGTCGGCATGGGGCGCATCGGCACCGCCGTCGCCCGCCGCGCCAAGGCCTTCGGCCTCTCCATCCACTACCACAACCGTCACCGCGTGCGCCCGGACACGGAAGACGCGCTGGAAGCGACCTATTGGGACAGCCTCGACCAGATGCTGGCGCGCGTCGACATCGTCTCGGTCAACTGCCCCTCGACGCCGGCGACCTATCACCTTCTGTCGGCCCGAAGGCTCGAATTGATGCAGCCGACGAGCTACATCGTCAACACGGCGCGCGGCGGCATCATCGACGAGACGGCGCTGATCAAGTGCCTGCGCGAGGGCAGGATCGCCGGCGCCGGCCTCGACGTCTTCGAGAACGAGCCGTCGGTCAACCCGAAGCTGCTGAAGCTCGCCGCCGAGGGAAAGGTCGTGCTCCTGCCGCATATGAGCTCGGCGACGCTGGAAGGGCGCATCGACATGGGCGAGAAGGTCGTCATCAACATCCGCACCTTCTTCGACGGCCACCGTCCGCCGGACCGGGTGCTGCCGGGGCGGGGGTGAGCGGCCAGGCACGCCCGAGAAAATACAATCAGCCCCTACGCCGCCTGTATTTCAGCGTCTCGAACCGCGCCGCCAGCCCGTCGTAAAGCAGCAGCCGCCCCACCAGCGGTTCGCCGGCGCCCGTGACGAGCTTGATCACCTCCATCGCCATCAGCGTGCCGACGACGCCCGTCAGCGCACCGACGATGCCGGCTTCGGCGCAGGCCGGCACGACGCCGGGCGGCGGGGCCGAGGGAAAGAGATCGCGATAGCCGGGATGGAGCGTGCCGTCCGGCCCCGCCTCGTAGGGTTTCAGCACGGTCAGCGAGCCATCGAACCGGCCGACGGCGCCGGTGACGAGCGGGATGCGCGCGGCCTCCGCCGCATCGGCCGACGCATAGCGCGTGTCGAAATTGTCCGAGCCGTCGACGAGGAGATCGTAGCCGGCAAGGAGGCGTGCGGCATTGTCCGCCGTCAGCCGCTCGGCGATGCCGGTGAAGACGACATGCGGGTTGAGGCGGGCGACGGCGGCCTCGGCGCTTGCGATCTTCGGCGTGCCGAGGCCCGCGGTGTCGTGGATCACCTGGCGCTGGAGGTTGGAGAGGGAGATCGTGTCGTCGTCCAGCACGCCGATATGGCCGATACCGGCGGCGGCGAGATACTGGATGACCGGCGCGCCGAGGCCGCCGGCGCCGACGATCAGCACATTCGCCTGCTTCAGCTTCTGCTGGCCCGCGCCGCCGACCTCGGCGAGCACGATGTGCCGGCGGTAGCGCGCGATCTCTTCGGGGCTGAGCGGATCGGTCATGGCACGATGCCTCCATGCGAGACGGTGAGGAAATGCGCGCGATCGCCGAGCGCGTCGAACATCGACCGGTCGGTGCCGGTCATGAAGGCCTGGCCGCCGAGCGCATCGACCCGGTCGAACAGCGCGGCCCTGCGGCCCTCGTCGAGATGGGCGGCGATCTCGTCGAGCAGCAGCACCGGCGCATGGCCGGTCATGCCCCCCACGAGCCCGGCATGGGCGAGGACGAGGCCGATAAGCAACGCCTTCTGCTCGCCCGTCGAGCAGCGCTCGGCCTCCATGTCCTTCTCGCGGTGGCGGATCAAAAGATCGGCGCGGTGCGGGCCGTCCAGCGTGCGGCCGGCGGCGGCGTCCCGGTAGCGGCCGTCCTGCAGCATGGCGAGATAGATGTCCTCGATCTCGTAGGCCGGGCGCTGCCATTCCCCGTCGAGGAAGCCGGAAAGGCGCATGCTGGCCGAGGGGAACGGCCCGTCGTCGCGCGCCGCCTCCACGAGGCCGGAGAGGAGGCCGACGAGTTCGTGGCGGGCATGGGCCATGGCGATGCCGAGTTCGGCCATCTGCTTTTCCAGCGCCGTCAGCCAGGCGGGATCGGGCCGCGGCTCGGAGAGCAGCCGGTTGCGGCCGCGCATCGCCTTCTCGAAATCCGCCGCACGGCGGCCGTGCTCGGGATCGAGCGACAGCACCAGCCGGTCGAGGAAGCGGCGGCGATCGGCGGAGGGGCCGGTGAAGAGACCGTCCATGGAGGGCGTCAGCCAGACGACGCGCAGATGGTCGAGCAGTTCGTCGACGGTGCGGGCGGGCGTGCCGTTCAGCCGGAGTTTTCGCGCCTGGCTTTCGTCGCCGCCCTCCGTGCCGGTGCCGATATCGACCTCGCCCATCATGCCGTCGAGCGTGGCGAAGATGGAAAAGCCGCCGCTCGCGCCGGCGCGCACCACATCGCCATAGGGCGCGCGGCGCAGGCCCCGGCCCGGCGACAGCAGGGAGACGGCCTCCATGAGATTGGTCTTGCCGGCGCCGTTCTGCCCCGTCAGCACGACATGCCGCCCGTCGAGCGGCAGCGACAGGCCCGCATAGTTGCGGAAATCCGTGAGCTTGAGGCGGGAGAGGAAAACCTTGTGCGGCATGGGGGTGAGAGCTAGAGTATTCGCATGGATCGGGCAACAGCAGAAAGCCGGAGAGTGGTTGCCTGCGCGGACGGGAGACGATAAGCGGAAGGACCCGCCCGCCCTTGCGCCCTCCCCCTCCCAGCCAGCAGGTCCTCCGCCTTGTCCACTTCCCGTCCCGTCTTCGACCGTTCGTTCTCCGCCTTCCTCTTCGACATGGACGGCACGATCATCAATTCCATTCCGGCGACCGAGCGCGTGTGGACGCGCTGGGCGTTGAAGCACGGGCTGGATGTAGCGACCTTCCTGCCGACCATGCATGGCGTGCGCGGCATCGACACGATCACGCGGCTCGGCCTGCCGGGCGTCGATCCCCTCGCCGAGGCCAGGGAAGTAGAACGCGAGGAGATCGAGGATGTCGAGGGCGTGGTGCCGATCCCCGGCGCGATAGCCTTCCTTTCCGCCCTGCCGGCCGGTCGCTGGGGCATCGTCACCTCGGCGCCGGTGGCGCTCGCCCATCGCCGCCTCGCCGCCGCCGGCATTCCGCTGCCAACCGTCATCGTGACGGCGAACGACGTGACGCGCGGCAAGCCGGCACCGGACGGCTACAAGCTCGGCGCCGAACGCCTCGGCTTCGATCCGGCCGATTGCCTGGTCTTCGAGGACGTCCCGGCGGGCATTCTCGCCGGCGAGGGCGCGGGCGCCCATGTCGCGGTGATGACGGCGACGCACCACCACCCGATCGAGACCGGGCATCCGACGCTGGAAAGCTATGAGGGCGTGACGGTGGAGCGCGACGGCGACGGCCGCCTGACGCTGCTTCGCGCCGCAGGCTGAAGGATCGGCCGACCGGTCGCGCACGAAAAAGCCGGGATGTCTCCACCCCGGCTTTCCGGTGTCCGGCAAAAGGCGGTCAGCCTTCGAAGAATTCCTTCATCCGCGCGAAGAAGCCCGAGGATTCCGGATTGTTGTCCTTCGAGGAGATCTCCTCGAATTCCTTGAGAAGCTCGCGCTGGCGCTTGGTCAGCTTCTGCGGCGTCTCGATCTGGATCTGGATGTAGAGATCGCCGACCTGCGTGGAGCGCAGCACCGGCATGCCCTTGCCCTTCAGGCGGAACTGCCGGCCGGCCTGGGTGCCTTCCGGCACCGAGACGCGCGACTTCGTGGCATCCAGCGTCGCCACGTCGAACGTGCCGCCCAGCGCCGCCGTCGTCATCGAGATCGGCACGGCGCAGTAGAGGTCCGCCCCGTCGCGCTGGTAGAATTCATGTGGCTTGACCGACAGGAAGATATAGAGGTCGCCCGCCGGTCCCCCGCGCACGCCCGCCTCGCCTTCGCCGGAAAGCCGGATGCGCGTGCCGTCCTCGATGCCGGCTGGAATGTTGACCGACAGCGAGCGCTCTTCCGTGACGCGGCCATGGCCGTGGCACTTGGTGCAGGGATCGCTGATCGTCTGGCCGCGGCCGTGGCAGGTCGGGCAGGTACGCTCGACCGAGAAGAATCCTTGAGCGGCGCGCACGCGGCCGGAGCCCTGGCAGGTGGCGCAGGTCTTCGGGCTGGTGCCGGGCTTGGCACCGGTGCCGGTACAGACGTCGCAGGTGATCGACGTCGGCACGCGGATCTGCGCGGTCTTGCCGCTATAGGCCTCTTCCAGCGAGATTTCCATGTTGTAGCGCAGGTCCCCGCCGCGCTCGCGCCCACCGGAGGAGCGCCGCTGGCGCCCGCCGCCCATCATCTCGCCAAAAATGTCTTCGAAGATGTCGGAGAAGCCGCCGCCCTGGAAGCCGGCACCGCCGCCACCGCCCATGCCGCCCTGCTCGAAGGCAGCGTGGCCGTAACGGTCGTAGGCCGCGCGCTTCTGCGGGTCCTTGAGCGTCTCATAGGCCTCGTTGACGTTCTTGAACGTCTGCTCGGCCGTGGCATCGCCCGGATTCTTGTCCGGGTGATACTTCATCGCCATCTTGCGGAAGGCGCTCTTCAGCTCCTTCTCGTCGGCGGTCTTGGAGACACCCAGCGTCTCGTAAAAATCAGCTTTTGCCATTCGGGTTCACGTCCGTTTCGTTGGAACGGTCTTCTTGTTATGGACCTGGAAGCTTGCCTTGGCCTGCGCCTGGAAAGCACGCATGCGAAAAGGCGGAAGCTGGAGCGAAGGAGAAGCCAAGACATCGTCGCCGCGGTGAACGGGAGTGATCATCTTGTCTTTTTCCCTTCGCGCTGACTTCCGCCTTTTCGCTATCCACTGCGCCGGCCGCGCGCCTTCGCGCAGCCGGCAATTCAGGTGCCTCAGGCCGACTTCTTGCGGTCGTCGTCGTCCTTGACTTCCTCGTAGTCGGCATCGACGACATTGTCGCCGGCCTCGCCGGAGGAGGCGTTCTCTTCGGCCTGCTGGGCCTCGTAGATCGCCTGACCGAGCTTCATGGAGACTTCCATGAGCGTGTTGGTCTTGGCCTTGATGTCGTCTGCGTCGGGCTCGGAGGCTTCGACGGCGGTCTTGAGGTCGGCAATCGCGTCCTCGATGGCCTTGCGGTCCGCTTCCGTGACCTTGTCGCCGTATTCCTTCAGCGACTTCTCCGAGGAGTGGATCAGGCTTTCGGCCTGGTTCTTCGCCTCGACACCCTCACGGCGCTTCTTGTCGGCCTCGGCATTGGCCTCGGCATCCTTGACCATCTTCTCGATGTCCGCGTCGGAGAGACCGCCGGAGGCCTGGATGCGGATCTGGTGCTCCTTGCCGGTGCCCTTGTCCTTGGCCGAGACCTGCACGATGCCGTTGGCGTCGATGTCGAAGGTGACCTCGATCTGCGGCATGCCGCGCGGGGCCGGCGGAATGCCGACGAGGTCGAACTGGCCGAGCAGCTTGTTGTCGGCGGCCATTTCGCGCTCGCCCTGGCTGACGCGGATGGTCACGGCCGACTGGTTGTCCTCGGCGGTCGAGAAGGTCTGGCTCTTCTTCGTCGGGATCGTCGTGTTGCGATCGATCAGACGGGTGAAGACGCCGCCCAGCGTTTCGATGCCCAGCGACAGCGGGGTCACGTCGAGGAGCAGGACGTCCTTGACGTCGCCCTGGAGAACGCCGGCCTGGATGGCGGCGCCCATGGCGACCACTTCGTCCGGGTTGACGCCCTTGTGCGGCTCCTTGCCGAACAGCTGCTTGACGACTTCCTGCACCTTCGGCATGCGGCTCATGCCGCCGACGAGAACGACTTCGTCGATCTCGGCCGCCGTGACGCCGGCATCCTTGAGGGCCGCCTTGCAGGGCGCGACGGTGCGCTGGACGAGATCGTCGACCAGGCTCTCGAACTTGGCGCGCGACAGCTTCATCGTCAGGTGCTTCGGACCGGTCGCATCCGCCGTGATGAACGGCAGGTTGATCTCGGTCTGCTGCGAGGAGGACAGCTCGATCTTGGCCTTTTCGGCAGCTTCCTTGAGGCGCTGCAGGGCGAGCTTGTCGTTCTTCAGGTCGATGCCCTGGTCCTTCTTGAACTCGGCCGCGAGATATTCGACGAGGCGCATGTCGAAGTCTTCACCGCCGAGGAAGGTGTCGCCGTTGGTCGACTTCACTTCGAAGACGCCGTCGCCGATTTCGAGCACCGAGATGTCGAACGTACCGCCGCCAAGGTCGTAGACGGCGATGGTCTTGCCGTCCTTCTTGTCGAGGCCGTAGGCGAGCGCGGCAGCCGTCGGCTCGTTGATGATGCGCAGCACTTCGAGGCCCGCGATCTTGCCGGCGTCCTTGGTCGCCTGGCGCTGCGCGTCGTTGAAGTAGGCCGGAACCGTGATGACGGCCTGGGTGATGGTTTCACCGAGATAGGATTCGGCGGTTTCCTTCATCTTCTGAAGGATCATCGCGGAGATCTGCGAGGGGGAATAGCCCTTGCCGCGGGCGTCGACCCAGGCATCGCCGTTGTCGCCCTTGACGATCTTGTAGGGAACGAGACCCTTGTCCTTCTCGACGAGCTTGTCGTCGTAGCGGCGGCCGATGAGGCGCTTGACGGCGAACAGGGTGTTTTCCGGGTTGGTGACCGCCTGGCGCTTGGCCGGCTGGCCGGTCAGCCGCTCACCGTCTTCGGTGAAGGCGACCATGGAAGGCGTCGTGCGCGCGCCTTCGGCATTTTCGATAACTTTTGCGTCCTTGCCATCCATGACGGCGACGCAGGAATTGGTCGTCCCGAGGTCGATACCGATTACTTTAGCCATGTCATTCTCTCCTTCAAGCGAGCTGCCGGAACCCATTCAGGCATTCGATTGGCAGCCCCTAATGGTATGGTCTTCACAAAAGCACGGGCCGCAGCCCTGCCTTGCGGCGTATATAAGGAGCCCTCCGGACGACTGCAAGACATTGCCGGGCCGCAAAGCGCGCAAAATCAGCGCGTCCGATGGGCTTGGTGTACTGCCGCCGCAACCCGCAATCAACCATAATCCTCCCGGGGGATTCAAGCGGCCGATATAGGCGCCGGCGGTTCTGTGGGAGATAGGGATTTCAAGTACGGAAATGTAGAACTTCCGGCATGAACGGAGGCGCAGAAAAGAAAATTGCTGAAGAAAATACGCAATACATTCCTTCGCTTGAACTCGTTATAGGGTTTTTCCCGAATTCAATTCATACCCGTCGCTGCTACCGCGCGCACTTGTCCGACTGAATTGAGGGCGGACTGTGTGGCAAATGATCTCGCCGGACCCGACTGAACCAAGCTTTTTACAATCAAGCTACCGATATGCGGCGATAACCGTCGAAATCCGCGCCTTGGCGCTATCCCTGCGACTGAAGGCCGGCTTCCGTCCTGAACAGCCGCGTGTCCCCGCAGGCAATCGCGATGGCGGACAATGGGTCGACGAGGGTTCCGGCAACCGCCCGATCCTCATCAGCCGTCGGGGCGATACTTCGCACTCTCCAATCTAGGCTGCCGCGAACCGCGCCAGCAACGAACAGGCGGCTTAACAGGGCAGAGCAAGCGGAGATTGATCGCATCGGCAGCATCTATGGGGGTCACTGGTGTGGTACAAAGACATCAGGAACATAGCAACAGGCGCCGTTCAAAAGCGTCAGCCACCCAGCAGCACGTCGAGAAGCGTCGTGCGGCGGGTGCCGGGTTGCCGCTCGCCGCCGACGTCGGCGGGCGGAATGAGGCCGTCGTCGAGAGGAACCGCTCCCCTCTGCTCGCTGGCCACGGCCGCGCCGTTATCGGCCGCCCGCTCATCCGTGCCCAGCGTGCGGGAGATGATGTCGAAGAGCTGGTCGCCTTCGGGGGCCGGCTCCGTTGCGTCCACCGCGGGCTCACCGCCGCCGGCCGTGCCGAAGAGCGGCGAAGGCGCAAGGCCCTCGTGGGCGGCGGTCATGAACTGGCTCCAGGCCTTTGCCGGAAGCCCGCCGCCCGTCACCTTCTTCATCGATTTGCCGTCGTCGTTGCCGAACCAGACGCCGGTCGTCAGGTTGCTGGTGTAGCCGACGAAGAGCGCGTCGCGGAAGGACTGCGTCGTGCCCGACTTGCCGGCCGCCGGCCAGCCGGGGATGCGGGCGTTCTTGCCGGTGCCCTCGGTGATGACGCGCATCATCATGCCGTTCATCATCGAGACGATGTTCGGCTCCAGAACGCGCGGCGGGTTGTCGTAGGTGTTCTCGTAGAGCACCTTGCCGTCGGCCGTCGAGATGCGGCGGATGATGTGCGGCGTCGCCTTGTAGCCGCCGTTCATGAAGGGGGCATAAGCGGCGGTCAGCTCCACCAGCGTGACCTCGGATGTGCCGAGCGCGATGGAGGCGTTCGACTGCAACTCCGATTCGATGCCGAGCCGGCGGGCGAGCTTTATGACGTCGTCCGGCCCGACTTCCATGACGAGCTGGGCGGCGATCGTGTTCAGCGAATGGGCAAGCGCGGAGGAGAGCGTCACCTCGCCGCGATATTTCTGGTCGTAGTTCTCTGGCGTCCATTTGCCGATCTTCACCGGCGCGTCGTTGCGCACCGAGAGCGGCGAGCGGCCGGCTTCCAGCGCCGCCGCATAGACGAAGGGCTTGAAGGCCGAGCCCGGCTGACGCTTGGCCTTGGAGGCGCGGTCGAACTGGCTTTCCGCATAGTCCCGCCCGCCGACGAGGGCCCGGATGGCCCCGGTGCCGTCGATCGAGACGAGGGCGGCCTGCGAGGCGCTCGATTTCTCTCCCTCCTTGTCGAGGAGCGCGGTGATGGCCTCGTCGGCCTTCTTCTCCAGGTCGAGGTCGATCGTCGTGTCGATGACGAGGTCTTCGGTGACGTCGCCGATCATGCCCGGCAACTGCGCCATGACCATGTCGGCGGCATAGTGCTGGGCGCCGGACCAGTAGCTCTTCGCCCGCGCCGGCGTCTGCGACATGGCGGTCTTGATCTCGGTGTCGGTGACGAAGCCCTCTTCGCGCATCGCGCCGAGCACGACCTGCGCGCGGGCTTCAGCCGCTTCCGGGTCGCGCGCCGGCGAAAGGCGCGAGGGCGCTTTCAGGAGACCGGCGAGAAGCGCGGCCTCGCCAAGGTTCACGTCGCGCGCCGACTTGTTGAAGTAGCGCCGCGAGGCGGCCTCGACGCCGTAGGAATTGGAGCCGAAGAAGACGCGGTTGAGGTACATCGCAAGGATCTGATCCTTGGAATATTTGTGCTCCAGCCAGAAGGCGAGCAGCACCTCCTGCACCTTGCGCTCCAGCGTGCGCTCGGGCGAGAGGAACATGTTCTTGGCGAGCTGCTGGGTCAGCGTGGACCCGCCCTGCACCATGCGGCCGGTCATGACGTTGGTGAGCATGGCGCGGGCAAGGCCGAGCGGATCGACGCCGAAATGCGAATAGAAGCGCCGGTCCTCGATGGCGATGACGGCCTGCGGTATATAGGGCGACATGTTCTCCAGCGACAGCGCCTCGCCGCCGGTGACGCCGCGATTGGCGATGGCATCGCCGCTGACCGCGAAGATCTTGATGTTCGGCGGCCGGTCGGGGATCGACCAGCTCGTGGCGCTCGGCATGCGCGCGCCGTAATAGAGCACAAGGCCGCCGACGCCGATCGCGCCCCAGATGCCGAGCACGACGCACCAGTAGAAGAGCCTGCGAAAAAGACCGAAGATTCCGCCGCCGGTAGCCTGTCGGCGCCGCCCGGAGCTGCGGCGCGGCCGCGCGGCCTTCGCCGGCTTGCCGCCTGCCTTGCGGCCACCGCCCGCCACGCGATCCCCCGCGCCGACGTGGAAATCGTCGTCGTCGCGGCCTCCCGATCCCTGGAAGGACGGTTCGATGCGCTGGGATTTGCGATTGGCTGCCATAAGCGGTCGGATATGCCCTCGAAAATGTCGGCGTCCGTTGGACCTTAAATGCGGCGATTTAAGGGGTCGTTAAGAAGCGGTGAACGCCGGGCCGACAGTTTGAGGGAGATTTGAACGAAGGACCGGGCGACCTTTCGGGCCGCCCGGGAAAAAGCCTCAATAGTAGGGCGAAAGGCACTCGCGGCGACCGCCGTAATTGGGCTGGAACGTGTTGTCATAGGCCCGGTAGGAACGGTAGCGCGCATAGCACCATTCGGTGTGGCGCGGGTTGATGCCCTCGTAGCGCGGCTGGGCGTAGCCGTCATTGGCGATCGCGCCGCCGATGATGGCGCCGGCACCGAACGCTGCCAGCGGATACCACCAGCCGTCCGCATGGCGGCGATAGCCGCGGCGTTCATGACGATAGCCGCGATGGCCATTGTGCCAGCCGCGACGTTCGCGTCGATACTGCACCTCCTGCACATCGCTCGCCTGAGAAGCGCCGACCTTCGGCATCGGCATGGCGAAGGCCGGTGCGGATACGAATGTCGTGGCGAACATGGCGACGGCCATGGCAGCGGCTATACCGCCCTTGATCGTTGTCTTCATGTCGGTCTCCCTTGGATAGTCACTGGTTTACAGTGATCAAGACGGATGACAGCATGAAACAATTCGACTGAATGCAGGATGAACCGAACGTCCCGTCCTTCAGTCCTCGCCGTTGCGCGGCCGGCTGAGAAAGCGCCGGCGTTCGAAGATGAGGATGACCACCAGCGCCATGATGAAGGGGATGATCAGGTAGAACAGCCGGAAAACGGCGAGCGCGGCCAGCACCACGGCCGGATCCATGTCCGGCAGGCCGGCGATGAAGACCAGCTCCAGGACGCCGATGCCGCCCGGCGCGTGCGAGAGCAGCGCCACCGAGAAGGAGGCGAGGAAGATGCCGAGCACGACGAAGAACCCCGGATTGCCCTCTGCCGGCAGCACGAAATAGATGATCGCCGCCGCCCCGATCAGCTCGATCGGCGCGATGACGAGCTGGCGGGCGACCAGCGAGGGCTTGGGATATTCCAGCTTCAGCCAGCGCGTATCGATCGGCCTGAAGCCGACGAGGCTGCCGATCACATAGAGCGCCACCAGGGCGAGGATGAAGACGCCCGTCGAAAAGGCTGCCTCGATCGGCAGGAATTCGGCGAACCGCCCGACGATCTCCGGCTCCAGCACCAGGACGAGGCCGAACAGCATGACCGTGCCGAGCGCGAAGGTGAAGGAGCAGAAGGCGACGAGGACGCCGACCTCCGATCCGGTGAGCCCCTTCGACGTATAGGCGCGGTAGCGCACCAGCGCGCCGGAAAACACCGAGGCGCCGATATTGTGCGACAGCGCATAGGTGGTGAAGGAGGTGATGGTGATGAACCACAGCGAGATGCGGTGGCCGAGATGTTCGAGCGCCAGGTGGTCGTAGGCGGCGAGCGCGGCATAGGCGACCAGCGTCGCGCCGCAGGCCATGAGCCAGCCGGAGACCGGGATGGCATGGAGGCTCGCCACGAACTCGTCGAGCGACAGGCCGCGAAGGTCCCTGTAGAGGATGTAGACCGACAGGATGATCGCGGCGGTGCTGACGAGCGGCCAGAAGAATTTTCTCAGCCGCTTCATCCTGCCCTGCCCCCTGCTCCCGGCGCCCCATAGCCCGGGCAGCGAGGGTTTCTCGCGATCCTTCCTGATGCCATCCTCACCCTTTCCCATGCCCGGGCCGTCGTCGCCTGTCGGCGCGCGGCCCTTGTTCTTGAGGAAACCAGCATTTCCGTTCCGTCCGGTTAACGCTGGCCTCCCATGTCATCACATCTGCGTCAGCGCGCCGCCAGCGCCGAAAGAATGCGCACCCAGGAGCGGATGCCCTTCTCGAAGGAACGCAGCTCGTATTTCTCGTTCGGCGAATGGATGCGGTCGTCCGACAGCGCAAAGCCGACGAGCAGCGATTCCATGCCGAGCATCTTCTGGAAATCGCCGACGATCGGGATGGAGCCGCCCATGCCGATGACGACGGCGGGCTTCGGCCATTCGTCGGAGAGCGCGGCCTTCGCCTTGCCGAGCAGCGCGGAATCATAGGGGAGCTGGATGGCCGGCGAGCCGCCGTGGGCATGGAACGTCACCGAGCAATCCGCCGGGATGCGTGCCCGCACATAGGCCCGGAACGCATCGCGGATCCTCGCCGGATCCTGCTTGCCGACGAGGCGGAAGGAGACCTTTGCCGAGGCCTCGGCGGCGATCACCGTCTTGAAGCCCTCGCCCGTATAGCCGCCGGTGATGCCGTTGACCTCGGCGGTCGGGCGCGCCCAGGTGAGTTCCAGCACGGAGCGGCCCTTTTCGCCGGAGGGGACCGACAGGCCGATCTCGCCGAGGAAGCTTTCGGCCGAGCTGCCGAGCTTTTCCCAGGCCGCCTTGATCTCGTCCGGCGTCTCCTCGACGCCGTCATAGAAGCCGTCGAGCGTCACGCGGCCGGTCTCGTCGTGCAGGCCGGCGAGGATATGCGACAGGATATGGATCGGGTTTGCCGCCGCCCCGCCGAAATAGCCGGAATGCAGGTCCCGGTCGGCCGCCTTGACGACGATCTCCTCGCCGACGAGGCCGCGCAGGCCCGCGGAAATCGCCGGCGTGTCGGCATCCCACATGCTGGTATCGCAGACGAGGGCGAAATCGGCCGTCAGCTCGGCGGCATTGGCCTCGAGGAACGGCTTGAGCGAGGGCGAGCCGGACTCCTCCTCGCCTTCGAAGAGGATGGTGACGCGGCAAGGCAGGCCGCCCGTCGTCTCCTTGTAGGCGCGGCAGGCTTCCACGAAGGTCAGGAGCTGGCCCTTGTCGTCGGAGGTGCCGCGGCCGGTGATGACGCGTCGGCCCTTGCCGGCATCACGCACCGCCGGGTCGAAGGGATCGTGGTCCCAAAGGTTCAGCGGGTCGACCGGCTGGACGTCGTAATGGCCGTAGAACAGGACATGCGGCGCATCGGGCTTCGCCGCGTCGTGATGGGCGACGACCATCGGGTGGCCGGGCGTATCGCGCACCGTCGCGTCGAAGCCGAGCGAGCGGAGCTCCCTGACCAGCCATTCGGCGGCCCGGCGGCATTCCGCCTTGAAGGCCGGGTCCGTGGAGATGGACTTGATGCGCACCAGTTCGAACAGGCGTTCGAGGCTGGCCGGGATGCCGGCGCTGGCGCGATCGAGGACGGGCAGGATGTTGGTCATGGATGAACCCCCAGAACATGGTGCGGGCGCGCGTTTGCGGTGCAACATGCGGCAAATCAAATGAATTTCGGCGCGACATTAGACCGATCGGCTCGGTCAGGGCAAATCGTATGACGATCAGAGGCGCGGATCACGGCCGAGATTGGCGAGCACCATGCGCATGTATTCCAGGAGCAGCTCCCGTTCGAAGCGCCGGAAGCCCTGGAAGAGCGTGTCTTCGGTGGCCGAGGCCGCCGCCATCGCGGTCTCGCGCAGCGCCTTGCCGCGGCTCGTCAGGAAGACGAGCTGGGCGCGCTTGTCCTTCGGGTGGCGCCGGCGGGAGATGAGCCCGTCGCGCTGCATGCGGGCGAGCGTGTTGGCCATGGTCGCCTGCTCGATGTCGAGCCGGTCGAGGAGTTCGCGCTGGGTGAGGCCGTCGCCGCTCCACAGTTCCAGGAGGACCGGGAACTGGCCCGGCGCAAAGCCGGCCCCGTCCGCCCGTGCCTGAAGGGCGCGGGACGCCGCCTTCGCCAGGAGATTGGCGAGGTAGGCTGCCGACTCCTTCCGGTCAAATTCCATGGCGGAAGGGTATGCCGGTTTCAGGGGGAAGACAACTATGGATCGCTTGCGATCCATCTGCCCCAAAAACGAGAAGCCGCCGACGACAGGAGGCGTGTCGCGGCGGCTTCTTCGAATGATGGACAAAGGCCCGGAGAGGGGGATGAGGCCTTTGTCCTTTGTCTGGCGCGGCGGGGGACAGGCCGGGTGCCAGACGACGGCTTTGATCAGGTGCCGATAACCAATATCTGTGGGTTCGAATGTGGCTTTTCAAGGGATTCGGAGGCCGTGGAAAATTACAAATCGGTAACGTTCGCGTGAGGTTTTCCGGCCCCTCGAAAGGCCCCGCTCCCCACAATGAAAGATGGACGCGGAAAGCGGCCCGCGCTATCCATTCCCCCCATGAAAAAAGGTGATCATCTCTTCCTCGTCGACGGCTCGGGCTTCATCTTCCGTGCCTTCCACGCCATCCCGCCACTCAACCGCAAATCGGACGGGCTGCCGGTCAATGCCGTCTCCGGTTTCTGCAACATGCTGTGGAAGCTCCTGAAGGATGCGCGCAACACCGATGTGGGCGTGACGCCGACCCATTTCGCCGTCATCTTCGACTATTCCTCGAAGACCTTCCGCAACGAGCTCTACGACCAGTACAAGGCGAACCGCACGGCGCCGCCCGAAGACCTGATCCCGCAGTTCGGCCTGATCCGCCACGCGACGCGCGCCTTCAACCTGCCCTGCATCGAGAAGGAAGGCTATGAGGCCGACGACCTGATCGCCACCTATGCCCGCCTTGCGGAGGCGGGCGGCGCGGATGTCACCATCGTCTCCTCCGACAAGGACCTCATGCAGCTCGTGAGCGAGAACGTCTCGATGTACGACGGCATGAAGGACAAGCAGATCTCCATTCCCGAGGTCATCGAGAAATGGGGCGTGCCGCCGGAAAAGATGATCGACCTCCAGTCGCTCACCGGCGATTCGACAGACAATATCCCCGGCGTTCCCGGCATCGGCCCGAAGACCGCCGCCCAGTTGTTGGCCGAGTACGGCGATCTCGACACGCTGCTTGCCCGCGCCGAGGAGATCAAGCAGGTCAAGCGCCGCGAGAACATCATCGCCAACCGCGAGCTCGTGCTGCTCTCCCGCCAGCTCGTCACGCTGAAGACGGACACGCCGCTCGACATGCCGCTCGACGAGCTGATCCTGCATCCGCAGGACGGGCCGCGGCTGATCGGCTTCCTGAAAGCGATGGAATTCACCACGCTGACGCGGCGCGTCGCCGACGCCTGCGACTGCGATGCCGGCGCGATCGAACCGGCGGACGTGCCGGTCGAATGGGGCGCCGAGGCGCGCGGCCCCGACCTCGACAAGGGCGACGTCGCCGGCCCCGCCCTCGTACTCGACGGCAAGGAGACGGCGGCCGAGGCCGCCGCAACGCTGCTGCCCACAGCCGGCGCCGACGGCGACACGCCCGCCGCGCTCGCAAGGGCACGCGCCGAACGCTTCTCCGCCGCGCCGATCGACCATTCGACCTATGAGACGGTACGCGACGTCGAAACACTCGACCGCTGGATCGCCGCCGCGCGCGAGACCGGCCTCGTCGGCTTCGACACCGAGACGACCTCGCTCGACGCCATGCAGGCGGAGCTTTGCGGCTTCTCGCTGGCGATCGCCGACAACGCCAGGGACCCGACCGGCACCGTCATCCGCGCCTGCTATGTGCCGCTCAATCACAAGACCGGCGTCGGCGACTTGCTTGGCGGCGGGCTCGCCGAGGGGCAGATTCCGATCCGCCAGGCGCTGGAGCGGCTGAAAGGCCTGCTGGAGGACCCGTCCGTCCTGAAGGTGGCGCAGAACCTCAAATACGACTATCTCGTCATGCGCCGCCACGGCATCACCGTTCAGGGTTTCGACGATACGATGCTGATGTCCTATGCGCTCGATGCGGGGGCCGGCACGCACGGCATGGACACGCTCTCCGAACGCTGGCTCGGCCACAAGCCGATCTCCTACAAGGACGTCGCCGGCTCGGGCAAGGGCGCGCAGACCTTCGACATGGTCGACATTTCCCGCGCCACGGCCTATGCGGCCGAAGACGCCGACGTGACGCTGCGCCTCTGGCACGTCCTGAAGCCGCGGCTCGCCGCCAACCGCATGACCACCGTCTACGAGCGGCTGGAGCGCCCGCTGGTGCCGGTACTCGCCCGCATGGAAGAGCGCGGCATCACCATCGACCGCCAGGTGCTGTCCCGCCTTTCCGGCGAACTCGCGCAGGGCGCCGCCGGCTTCGAGGACGAGATCTACGACCTTGCCGGCGAACGCTTCAACATCGGCTCGCCGAAGCAGCTCGGCGACATCCTGTTCGGCAAGATGGGCCTGCCCGGCGCCTCCAAGACGAAGACCGGCCAATGGTCGACCTCCGCGCAGGTGCTGGAAGACCTCGCCGCCCAGGGCCTTCCGCTGCCGCGCAAGATCGTCGACTGGCGCCAGCTCACCAAGCTGAAATCCACCTATACGGACGCGCTGCCCGGCTTCGTGCATCCCGAGACGAAGCGCGTGCACACGTCCTATGCGCTCGCCGCCACGACGACCGGTCGCCTCTCCTCCTCCGATCCGAACCTGCAGAACATCCCGGTGCGCACGACGGAAGGCCGCAAGATCCGCACGGCCTTCATCTCGACGCCCGGCCACAAGCTGGTCTCGGCCGACTACAGCCAGATCGAGCTGCGCGTGCTCGCCCATGTCGCCGACATTTCCCAGCTCAAGCAGGCCTTTGCCGATGGCGTCGACATCCACGCCATGACGGCGTCCGAAATGTTCGGCGTGCCCGTCGAGGGCATGCCGTCGGACGTGCGCCGCCGCGCCAAGGCGATCAATTTCGGCATCATCTACGGCATCTCGGCCTTTGGCCTGGCCAACCAGCTCTCCATCGAGCGCTCGGAGGCCGGCGACTACATCAAGAAATATTTCGAGCGCTTCCCGGGCATCAAGGACTACATGGACCAGACGAAGGCCTTCGCCCGCGAGAACGGCTATGTCGAAACCATCTTCGGCCGCCGCGCGCATTACCCGGAGATCAAGTCGTCCAATCCCTCGGTGCGCGCCTTCAACGAACGCGCCTCGATCAACGCGCCCATCCAGGGCTCGGCCGCCGACATCATCCGCCGCGCCATGATCAAGATGGAGCCGGCGCTCTCGGCCGCCGGCCTTTCGGCCCGCATGCTGCTGCAGGTGCATGACGAACTGATCTTCGAGGTCGAGGACGGCGAGGTGGGGAAGGCGATCCCCGTCATCGTCGACGTGATGGAAAACGCCTCCATGCCGGCGCTCTCGATGAAGGTGCCGCTGAAGGTGGACGCACGGGCGGCGACCAACTGGGACGAGGCGCACTGAGGGGCGCAAGGCGGCCCCTCCTCATCCGCCGCAAGATCGTGCACGTCTTGATCGGCTCCGATGGCCCGAACGGAAGGCAGGCGTGCAATCCCTATCCGGCGCGTCAACGCGCCTTCGGCCGGCGAAGTCCGGCGCCTGGCCCGCGCTTGCCTGACCCGTTCACCTCTCTTCGCCCGCTACAGGAAATCATCGATGATTTCCTGTAGCGCCGTCCCGTCTCAGAAGAAGACGTGCAGCGGCCATTGCACCGGGCGGCGGGAGGAGGACAGCCGGCTGCCTTCGAGCGGCAGCCTGTCTTCCGTCACGCGCCCGGCCGTCGTATCGTCGTCGGATTGCGCGTCCTTCGGCTGGAAGCCGACGGGATAGAGGTTGAAGTAACCAAGCGTCACGCCGCCGAGATAGATCATGCGGGTAGGCTCCCATTCGTTTAACGTCCCGTTCAACATCATGGCGGAATCGTGGCGACTGTCAATAGTCTATAGAATTAGTGCTCTACTCCGCACTTGATACGGACGGCGCCGGGGGAGTAGGAGGCGGTCTGACGCCACCGGAAACGCGCCCGTGTACACGCTGGACCAGACAGAGCTTTTCGAAGAGGAGATCCGCAAGAGCCGGTTCCGCGCGATCGCCTGTCCCGTCGAGAGCGAGGCCGAGGCGAAGGCGCGGCTGGCGGAGGTGTCGGACCCTGCCGCCAACCACAATTGCTGGGCCTTCCGCATCGGCCAGACCTATCGGTTCAGCGACGACGGCGAGCCGAGCGGCACGGCGGGAAAACCGATCCTTCAGGCGATCGACGGCCAGGCGCTCGACCGCACGCTCGTGGTCGTCACGCGCTGGTTCGGCGGCATCCTGCTCGGCAGCGGCGGCCTCATCCGCGCCTATGGCGGCACGGCGGCCGCCTGCCTGCGCGCCGCCGCCAAGACCGAATATGTCGAGCGCGTCGCGCTGTCCGTCTCGCTCGGCTTTTCCGACCTGGCTCTGGTCAAGGCGCGGCTTGGCGCCCTTGCGCGCCTCGTGATGGACGGGGAGGCCTTTCACGACAGCGGCGCGCGCCTTTCCTTCCGCGCGCCGGCGGAGAAGGCCGATGAGATCGGCCGGATGGTCGTGGACCTGACGAGCGGACGCGCCGAAATCGACGGATAGCCGGCTCGAAGCGGCGCCGGCACCGGATTCCGCCCTTCTGGTCAAAAGAAATCCTCTTCCACGGACCGCCGGCTTCGCAGAACGGTTTGGCGCGGCATCCGCGTGTCGCCGAAAGCCTTCTTCCCGCTGGCGAAAAGGGCGCAAAGATGCGCTTCCGGGCGGCCCGGCAGCGACGGGGTGCCGCTATAGGCAAGGCGGATTTTTCGTTCTACTACCGATCGGACATGTTTCTCGCGGGAGAAATCCCGCGATTTCCGCACGAAAGAGAGGACGATCCCCATGAGCCTGCGCATCAACGACATCGCTCCGGACTTCACCGCCGATACCACCCTCGGCCCGGTCAGCTTCCACGACTTTATCGGCGACGGTTGGGCCGTGCTCTTCTCGCATCCCAAGAACTTCACCCCGGTCTGCACCACCGAGCTTGGCGCCATGGCCGGCGTCGAGGGCGAGTTCCGCAAGCGCGGCGTGAAGATCATCGGCATCTCGGTCGACCCGGTCGACAGCCACGTCAAGTGGAAGGCGGATATCCGCACCGCCACGGGCTTCGACGTCGAATATCCCCTGATCGGCGACAAGGACCTGAAGGTCGCCAAGCTCTACGACATGCTGCCGGCCGCCGCCGGCGACACGTCGGAAGGCCGCACGCCCGCCGACAACGCCACCGTGCGCTCCGTCTTCGTCATCGGCCCGGACAAGAAGATCAAGCTGATCCTCACCTACCCGATGACGACGGGCCGCAACTTCGCGGAAATCCTGCGCGCGATCGATTCGATCCAGCTGACGAGCAAGCACCAGGTGGCGACGCCCGCCAACTGGGAACAGGGCGACGACGTCATCATCACCGGCGCCGTTTCCAACGAGGACGCGATCACCCGCTTCGGCGCCTTCGATACCGTCCTGCCCTACCTGCGCAAGACGAAGCAGCCGGCCGCTTGATTTTCTCCATCGCCTCCGCCGCCTATACGGCGGAGGCCGCCGGCCTCAGACCGGCTCCCAGCCGTCCTTCTCGCTGGCGCGGTAGATGGCGTCGATGAGCCTCTGGTTGAGGCGCGAATTCTCCAGCGACACGACCTCCTCGTCCTCCCCGAGCGCCGCCCGCGTGAAGGCCTCCGCCTCGCGCCTGTACTGGCGGGCGTCCTGGAAGCGGAAGAGCTGGCTTTCGCTGCGGCCCTGGTTGGTCAGTTCTATCTCCTCCGCCCCGTAGCGATCGGCATTGAAGGGCGATTTCACCTCGATGAAGCCCTTGTCGCCGTGGAATACCATGACCTGGCGCTGGGCGAGCTGGGTGGAGACGTAGAACGAGAGCTCGAAATCGCCGAAATCGGCGCGCACGCTCGAATAGATGTCGGTGCCGAAGTCCGGGTCGCGATCGGTGCTCGCCTGCACGCGGACCGGCTCCTTGCCGGTGGAAAAACGCGTGGTGATGGTGGGGTAGACGCCGATATCCGGCAGGCCGCCGCCGCCGAGCGCCGGCACGTTGCGCATGTTGCCGGGATCGCGGTTGAAATAGGTGAAGGCGCCCTGCACATGGCGCAGCCGGCCGATCGCGCCTTCGGCGAGCAGCGCGCGGACCTTGCGCCAGACGGGGCTGTAGGTGACCATGAAGGCTTCCGAGATCAGCACCTTGTTGCGGTCGCGCGCGGCGATCAGCGCGTCGATCTCCCCGGCCTTGAGCGCGATCGGCTTTTCGCACAGCACATGCTTTCCTGCATCCGCCGCCTTGATCGACCATTCCACATGCTGGGACGTCGGCAGCGGGATATAGACGGCGTCGATCATGTCCGAGGCCAGCATCTCCTCGTAGGAGCCGAAGGCATGCGGCACCGAGAAGCGGTCGGCCATGGCGCGGGCCTTGGCGAGGTCGCGGCTGGCAATGGCGGTGATGACGCAGTTCTCGGCGTCCTGGATGGCCGGCACGACGAGTTCGCGGCCGATCTTGGCCGTCGACAGGATTCCGAAACGCAGCATGATGATCTCTCCTTGATTGCGACAGGAGACTAGTCGCGAGGTACGTTCCTCGCAAGCGCGGCGGCGGGCAAAAAGTCGGGTCCATGACGTGCAAAGGCCTCGGCCGCACCCTATGTTGGGAAGGCCTTTTCATGACGAACCCTTTGGAGGACCCCATGCAGTTTCGCGCCCTCGGCAAGACCGGCCTTTCGATCGCCCCCCTCGTCTTCGGCGGCAACGTCTTCGGCTGGACGGCCGACGAGAAGACCTCTTTCGACCTGCTCGACGCCTTCACCGGCGCGGGCTTCAACGCCATCGACACGGCCGACGTCTATTCGCGCTGGGCGCCGGGCAATCAGGGCGGCGAATCCGAGGCGATCATCGGCAGATGGCTGAAGCGCTCCGGCATCGCCCGCGACAAGGTGGTGGTCATCACCAAGGTCGGCTCCGACATGGGCCAGGGGCGCCGGGACCTGCGCAAGGCGTGGATCGTCGAGGCGGTCGAGGCGTCGCTGAAGCGGCTGCAGACCGACCATATTGACCTCTACCTCTCGCATTGGCCGGACCCGCAGACACCCTACGAGGAGACGCTGGAAGCCCATGCCAGCCTCGTAAAGGCCGGCAAGGTGCGCGCCTTCGGCGCGTCGAACCTCGATGCCGGCCAGCTCCAGGCCTCGTTCGAGGCGGCCGACGGGGCCGGCCTGCCGCGCTACGCCGCGCTCCAGCCGGAATACAACCTCTACGACCGGTCCGGTTTCGAGGGCGCGCTGGCCGATCTCTGCCGGAAGGAAGACCTCGGCGTCATCACCTATTACAGCCTCGCCTCGGGCTTCCTCACCGGCAAGTACCGCACCAAGGCGGACACGGAAGGCAGGACCCGCGGCGAGGGCGTCGCGCCCTATCTCGACGACCGGGGCCTGCGCATCCTCGCCGCCCTCGACAAGGTGGCGGCCGAAACCGGCGCGAGCCCCGCCGAGATCGCGCTCGCCTGGCTGATGGCCAAGCCGGCCGTCACCGCGCCGATCGCCAGCGCCACCAGCCTCGGCCAGCTCGCAAGCCTGACGAAGGCGGCGACGCTGACGCTGAGCGCCAGGCAGATGGCGGCGCTCGATGCGTCGGGGGCGTAAGCGGGCGCAGCAGCCCTAATATATTTAGCCGGCTTGCCCTCTACTGGATGAGGATGGCCCGGAAGTCGTTGACATTGGTGCCCGTCGGGCCGGGGACGAAGAGGTCGCCGAGCGCGTCGAAGGCGGTCCAGCTGTCGTTGCGGGCGAGGAACTCGGCGGCATCCTTGCCCTTGTCGGCGAGACGCGCGACGGTGGTCCCGTCGGCAAAGGCGCCGGCATTGTCCTCCGAGCCGTCGATGCCGTCCGTATCGGCGGCAAGCGCGAAAAGACCCGGCAGGCCATCGATGCCGCAGGCGAAGGACAGGAGGAACTCGCCGTTGCGGCCGCCCTTGCCCTTGCCCCTGATCGTCACGGTCGTCTCGCCGCCCGACAGCACGACGACGGGCTTTCGGAACGGCCGGTCGCGGCGCACCACCTCGGCGGCGATCGCCGCATGCACGCGGCCGACCTCGGCCGCCTCGCCCTCGACGGCGTCGGAAAGGATGACGGCCTCGACGCCCGCCTTGCGCGCCGCTTCGGCGGCGGCATCGAGCGAGACGGCGGCGGAGGCGACGAGCTTCACGTCATTGCGCGCGAAAACGGCATCGGACGGCAGCGGCGGCTCGTCCTTGCCCTCGCGGATATGGCGCATCACGACTTCGGGCAGGTCGAGGCGGTAGCGCTCGATGAGGCGCAGCGCATCGGCGCGGGTGGTCTCGTCCGCGATGGTCGGGCCGGAGGCGACGAGGGCGGGATTGTCGCCGGGGATGTCGGAAACGACGAGCGAGACGACGCGGGCCGGATGGGCAAGCGCGGCGAGCCGCCCGCCCTTGATGCGCGAGACCTGCTTGCGCACGGCGTTCATGGCGCTGATCGGCGCGCCGGAAGCGAGCAGTGCCTTGTTGACGGCGATCTCTTCGGCAAGCGTCAGGTCGCCGGCCGGCGCCGGCAGAAGGGCCGAGCCGCCGCCGCAGACGAGGGCGACGACGAGGTCGTCCTCCGTCAGGCCCCTGACGGCGGCCATCAGCCGGCCGGAGGCGAGAAGCCCGCTGTCGTCCGGCACCGGATGGGCGGCCTCGAGAATCTCGATGCGCTCGCAGGCGACGGCATAGCCATAGCGCGTGACGACGACGCCGGTGAGCGGACCGTCCCAGAGGCGTTCGAAGGCATGCGCCATCTGCGCCGCGCCCTTGCCGGCACCGATCACCACCGTGCGGCCCTTCGGCTTTTCCGGCAGGTTGGCGGCCAGCACCTTGTCCGGATCGGCTGCGGCAACCGCAACGGAGAAGAGATTTTCGAGAAAGGCGCGCGGATCGGCAATGGGCGGCATGGATTCCTCCGGGTCATGCTGCCGCCGTCCTCCTCGAACAGCGGCGGATTCGAAATTCTACGGCGGCCGTCGCCTCGCGGGCGCGGGGCGTTTCGGGCCGGGCCATTAAGCACGGCCCCTCACCCGCCCGCCAGCACCTCCCGATGAAAAAGAGCGGCGGCGAGGGATGAGGGGCCGCGCCTCCTCCTCCGGAATGGGTGGCCGGGCGGGGCTCCCCTCCCCGCCCGGCCAGGCCGTCATGCGACGGCGTGGTTCGCCATGCGCTCCAGCGCCTTGACGAGACCTGAGTGATCGAGACCGGCCTCGCCATGGGCGGCGCACTGGTTGAACAGTTCCTGCGTGGACGCGGTGTTCGGCAGGGCGACGCCGAGCGCCTTGGCGCCCTGCAGCGCCAGGTTCAGGTCCTTCTGGTGCAGCGAGATGCGGAAGCCCGGATCGAAGGTGCGCTTGACCATGCGCTCGCCATGCACTTCGAGGATGCGCGAGGAGGCGAAGCCGCCCATCAGCGCGGCGCGCACGCGCGCCGGATCGGCACCGGCCTTGGAGGCGAAGACGAGGGCCTCGGACACCGCCTCGATGGTCAGCGCGACGATGATCTGGTTGGCGACCTTCGTCACCTGGCCGTCGCCGCAATCGCCGACGAGGGTGATGTTCTTGCCCATCAGCTGGAAGAGCGGCAGGGCCCGGTCGAAGCTTTCCTGCGAGCCGCCGGCCATGATGGAGAGCGAGGCGTTCCTAGCGCCGACCTCGCCGCCCGAGACCGGGCCGTCGACATATTCGGCGCCGGTCGCGCGGATCTTGCGGGCGAATTCCTTGGTGGCGATGGGCGAGATCGAGCTCATGTCGATGACGAGCTTGCCGGCCGAAAGACCGTAGGAGACGCCGTTCTCGCCGAAGAGCACGCCTTCGACCTCAGGCGTATCGGGCAGCATGAGGATGATCGTGTCGACGGTCTCGGCGAGTACCTTCGGGCTGTCGACGATCTTGAGACCGTTGTCCAGCAGCTCCTGACGCGGCGAAACGGAGAATTTCGAGGTGGTGACCGTGTGGCCGGCGTCCTGGAGATGACGCGCCATGGGCGTGCCCATGATGCCGAGGCCGATGAAACCGATATTTGCCATGATGCTAACTCCCAATCTGAAACTTTGTGGCTCAGCGACCGGCGTCGGCCAGCCAGCCGAGGCCTTCCTGCGTCGTGGTGCGCGGCTTGTATTCGCAGCCGATCCAGCCGTCGTAGCCGAGTGCGTCGAGCGTCCTGAACACGAAGGGCCAGGCGATCTCGCCGGTGCCCGGTTCGCCCCGGCCCGGATTGTCGGCAAGCTGCACATGGGCGATCTGCGCCTGGTGCGTCCTGAACGTGCCGATCAGCTCGCCCTCGGTGCGCTGCTGGTGGTAGAGGTCGTACTGGATGAACAGGTTGTCGCTGCCCACCTCGGCGATGATGGAGGCCGCCTGGTCCGGGGTGTTGAGGTAGAAGCCCGGAATGTCGAAGCGGTTGATCGGCTCGATTAGAAGCCGGATTCCGTGCTTGCCGAGCTCGCTCGCCGCCAGCTTCAGGTTGGCGACGAAGGTGGTGCGCAACACCGTATCCGAGACGCCGACCGGGGCGATGCCCGACAGGCAGTTGACCTGCCTGCAGCCGAGCGCCGTCGCATAATCGATCGCCGAGGCGACGCCGCGGCGGAACTCGTCGACCCGGTCCGGCAGGATCGCGATGCCGCGCTCGCCGCCGGCCCAGTTGCCGGCCGGCAGGTTGTGCAGCACCTGCGTCAGGCCATGAAGATCGAGCGCGGCGCGCAGCGCCTCCTTGTCGAAATCGTAGGGGAAGAGATATTCCACCCCTTCGAAGCCAGCCTTCGCGGCCAGCGCGAAGCGTTCGAGGAACGGCGCCTCGTTGAAGAGCATGGTCAGGTTGGCCGCGAATTTCGGCATGGTTTCTTCCTTCTCTACGTCTCAGTCCAGCAGGGCGAACGTCGCGGTCGGGGCGTCTTCGCCGCGTTCGGCCAGGTCCTCGAACTCGACGACGGCATTGATGTCGGCGCCCATGGCGATGTTGGTGACGCGCTCGAGGATGAACTCGATGACGACGGGAACCTGGTGCTCCTTCATCAGCGCCTGCGCGGTGGTGAAGGCTTCCTGGAATTCGTTGGGGCTGCGCACGCGGATCGCCTTGCAGCCGAGGCCTTCGGCAACGGCGACATGGTCGACCCCGTAGCCGGCTTCCGAACCCTCCGACGCATTGATGTTGTCGAAGGCGAGCGAGACCTCGAAGTCCATGTTGAAGCCGCGCTGGGCCTGGCGGATGAGGCCGAGATAGGAATTGTTCACGACGACATGCAGGTAGGGCAGCTTGTGCTGGGCACCGACCGCCAGTTCCTCGATCATGAACTGGAAGTCGTAGTCGCCGGACAAGGCGACGATCGGGCGATCGGGATCGGCGGCGCGCACGCCGAGCGCGGCGGGCAGCGTCCAGCCGAGCGGCCCTGCCTGGCCGCAGTTGATCCAGTTGCGCGGCTTGTAGACATGCAGGAACTGCGCGCCGGCGATCTGGGAAAGGCCGATGGTCGAGACGTAGCAGGTGTCGCGGGCAAAGGCCTTGTTCATCTCCTCGTAGACGCGCTGCGGCTTCAGCGGCGTCTGGTCGAAATGGGTCTTGCGCAGCATGGTGCGCTTGCGCTCCTGGCACTCCTCGGCCCAGGCCGACCAGTCGCGCAGCTTGCCGGCGACCTTCCATTCGGTCGCGACGTCGAGGAACATCTTCAGCGCGGCGCCGGCATCCGAGACGATGCCGAAATCCGGCGTGAAAACGCGGCCGATCTGGGTCGGTTCGATGTCGACATGGACGAAGGTGCGGCCTTCCGTATAGGTCGGGATATTGCCGGTATGGCGGTTGGCCCAGCGGTTGCCGACGCCGAGGACGAAGTCGGAGGCGAGCAGCGTGGCGTTGCCGTAGCGGTGCGAGGTCTGCAGGCCGCACATGCCGGCCATCAGCCGGTGGTCGTCCGGGATCGTGCCCCAGCCCATCAGCGTCGGGATGACGGGAACGCCGGTGATCTCGGCGAACTCGACCAGGAGGTCCGAGGCATCCGCGTTGATGATGCCGCCACCGGCGACGATCAGCGGGCGCTCGGCCGCGTTCAGCATGGCGAGGGCCTTTTCCGCCTGGGCGCGGGTGGCGGCCGGCTTGTAGGGTTCGAGCGGCTCGTAGGCGTCGATGTCGAACTCGATCTCGGCAAGCTGGACGTCGATCGGCATGTCGATCAGCACCGGGCCGGGACGGCCGGAGCGCATCGTGTGGAACGCCTTCTGGAAGACATAGGGGACGAGGCCCGGCTCCATGACGGTGACGGCCCATTTGGTGACGGGCGCGGCGATCTTGGCGATATCGACCGCCTGGAAGTCCTCCTTGTCGAGGCGGGCGCGCGGCGCCTGGCCGGTGATGCACAGGATCGGGATCGAATCGGCGGAGGCCGAATAGAGGCCGGTGATCATGTCGGTGCCGGCCGGGCCCGACGTGCCGATGCACAGGCCGATATTGCCGGCGCGGGCCCTTGTATAGCCCTCGGCCATGTGGCTTGCGCCCTCGACATGACGGGCGAGAACGTGGCGGACCGTGCCGCGCGCCTTCAGCGCCGAATAGAAGGGATTGATCGCAGCGCCCGGAACGCCGAAGGCACAATCGATGCCCTCCTTCTCCAGAACCAGGACCGCTGCATCGACAGCTCGCATTTTAGCCATGGGATTTCCTCCGTCTCTGGGGAAGGAAGGTAGCGCATCCGTTTCTGCGCGCAATCATAAAATGGAAATCAATCCCATCATGTGGAAATAAACATTTTCAACGAAACTGGAACAATCGCCCCGGGCCGGCTATGTCATGAGCGCAGAGCGACGGAAAAGAGGGACGCATGGCGGAACAGCAGGAGAAGACGCGGGGGCGGCCGGGCCGCAAGGCCGGCGAGAATGCGGCACCCTCCTCGGTGCAGGTGCTGGACCGCAGCCTGAAGCTTCTCGATCTCGTGGCGCGGGCGGACGGCGCGGCGCTGACCGACCTTGCCGACCAGTCGGCCATGGCGCCCTCCACCGTGCACCGCCTGCTGACCTCGCTTGCCCAGCACGGCATGGTCGCCCATGACGTGGAGACCGGCGCCTGGACGATCGGCGTCAAGGCCTTCGAGATCGGCACCGCCTATCTGCGCTTCCGCAAGCTCGGCACGATCAGCCGGCCGTTCCTCAAGCAATTGATGGAGGGTTGCGGCGAGACCGCCAACATCGCCATCGAGGACGACGGCGACGTGGTCTTCATCTCGCAGGTCGAGAGCCATGCGCCGATGCGCGCCTTCTTCCGCCCCGGCCGGCGCGGGCCGATCCACGCCTCCGGCATCGGCAAGGCGATCCTCTCGACCTGGCCGGACGCGCGCATCGAGGCGCTGCTTTCCGGCCGCACGCTGCAGCATTTCACCGACAGGACGCGCGACACGATCCCGACGCTGCTCGAAGATATCGGAAAGATCCGCGTCCGCGGCTGGTCGATCGACGACGAGGAGCACACGCTCGGCATGCGCTGCGTGGCCGCGCCGATCTTCGACGAATATGGCGAGGCGGTGGCCGGCATTTCCGTGTCCGGTCCGGCGGTGCGCCTGCCCGACAGCAAGGTCGACGCCTTCGGCCCGGTGGTGCGCGCGGCGGCGGAGGGGCTGACCAAGGCGATGGGGGGACGGTTGAGATAAAGTCATCCCGGGCAAACGCCCCCGGCCGCATTTCTCCCGAAACCTCTCCTCCGTCATGCTCGGGCCTGACCCGAGCATCCATGTCACAAGCGAAGAGGCGTCATGTGGATCCTCGGCTCAAGGCCGAGGATGACGATGGCGTGTGCGGCGCCGGCACACGAACACGTTCCCGCCATGCCGGATTTCAGGCCGTTTCGAGAACCCGCTTTTCAGAAGCCCCGGCCTTGCCCTTCCCCTTCATCGCCTTGCCGGCGACATAGACCTCGGCGACGCAGCGGTCGTCGCCCATGGTCTGGAGGATGAAGAGTTCCTCCGCCAGCGAGGTGGCGGTGCGCATGCGGTATTCCATCGCCGACTTGCCGGAGGCGTTGAGCACGACGATATCCGCATCCGCCCCGGCATGCAGCGAGCCGATATGCTGTTCGAGCCCGAGCGCGCGGGCATTGCCCAGCGTGAGGCGGTAGAAGGAATTGAACGGCGTCAGCTTCTGGCCGTTGAGGTGCAGCACCTTGTAGGCCTCGTCCATCGTTTCCAGCATGGAGAAGCTGGTGCCGGCGCCGACATCCGTCGCCACCGACCAGCGCGCGCCGAGCCGGTCGAACCTGTCGCGGTCGAAGAGACCCGAGCCGAGGAAGAGGTTTGACGTGGGGCAGAAGACGCCGACGGCGCCCGTCTCGGCGAGCACGGAAACCTCGCGGTCGGTGAGATGGATGCAATGGCCGAGCAGCATGCGGTCATTCAGCAGGCCGTAGCGGGCGTAGATGTCCGTATAGTCCTTCGCCTCTGGATAGAGCGAGGTGGCAAACGCGATCTCGTCGCGGTTTTCCGAAAGATGCGTCTGCACGAAGCAGGTCGGGTGCTCGGCGACGAGCGCCTGGCTCATCTCCATCTGCCCGGGCGTCGAGGTGATGGCAAAGCGCGGGCTGATCGCATAATGCGCGCGGCCGCGGCCGTGCCATTTCTCGATGAGCCGCTTCGTCTCGTCATAGCCCTGCTGCGGCGTGTCGCGCAGGGCGTCGGGCGCGTTGCGGTCCATCATCACCTTGCCGCCGACCATGCGCATGCCGCGCGCCTGGGCCGCCGAGAAATAGGCCTCGACGCTTTCGGGATGCACGGAGCAATAGGCGACGGCGGTCGTCGTGCCGTTCGAGATCAGCTCGTCCATGAAGCGTTCCGCGACGGCGGCCGCATGGGCGGCCTCGGCGAACTTCTGCTCCTCGACGAAGATATAGGTGTTCAGCCATTCCAGGAGCTGCGCGCCGTAGGAGGCGATCGCCTGGGTCTGCGGGAAATGCAGGTGCGTGTCGATGAGGCCCGGCAGCACGAGGTGCGGGCGATGATCGGCGACCGGAACGCCGGCACCGGCGCGTCTGGCGACCTCGGCATGTTCGCCGGTCTCCACGACCTTGCCGCCCCGAACGAAGACCGCGCCGTCCTCGATGTAGCGCCAGGCGGCCGTGTCGTCGATGCCCTGCGGCTCGGCAAGGAAGGTCAGCACGCGGCCGCGGATCAGGAGTTCGCTCATTGGGTCTTCTCCCCGCTGACGGCGCTTTCGTACCAGGCGACGAGCAGGCGGCGCTCCTCGTCGGAGATCTGGGTGACGTTGGCCGGCGGCATGGCATGCGAGCGGCCGGCCTGCAAGTAGATCTCGCGGGCGTGGTTGGCGATCTCGCCGTCCGTTTCCAGGACGACGCCCTTCGGCGCCGTGATGATGCCCTCCCAGCCGGGCTCCTTGGCATGGCACATGGCGCAGCGGCCGAGGATGGTGTCGCGCACCTGCGGAAAACCGTCCGCCGAAACGAAGGTCTGCTGGATGGCGGAGACCTTGGTTTCCGTGGGTTCGCCGGAAAGGATCTTCGGCACCGTGGAAAGCCACATGATGGCGACGAAGAGCAGCGCGGTGGCAAGCCAGGTCCAGGTCGGGTTGCCCGTATTGGCGTGGCGGGTGTTGAAGTAGTGGCGGATGGTCACGCCCATCAGGAAGACCAGCGAGGCGATGATCCAGTTGAACTCGGTGCCGAAGGCCAGCGGATAGTGGTTCGACAGCATGAGGAACAGGACGGGCAGCGTCAGGTAGTTGTTGTGCGTGGAGCGCTGCTTGGCGATCTTGCCGTATTTCGGATCGGGCGTGCGGCCGGCGATGAGGTCGGCGACGACGATGCGCTGGTTCGGCATGATGATGAAGAACACGTTGGCCGACATGATCGTCGCCGTGAAGGCGCCGAGATGGAGGAAGGCGGCCCGGCCCGTGAAGAGCTGCGTATAGCCCCAGGCGACGGCGACGAGGATGAAGTAGAGCGCCACCATCAGCCGCGTGTTGTCGTTGCCGAAGGGCGACTTGCAGATGAGATCGTAGATGATCCAGCCGAAGGCGAGCGAGGCCAGCGAGATGCCGATCGCCACCGGCTTGGAGACGTCCAGCACGTTCGGGTCGATCAGGTAGAGGTCGGCGCCCGCATAATAGACGAGACAGAGCATGCCGAAGCCGGAAAGCCAGGTGACGTAGCTCTCCCATTTGAACCAGACGAGGTGCTCGGGCATCTGGGCCGGCGCCACCAGGTATTTCTGGATGTGGTAGAAGCCGCCGCCATGCACCTGCCATTCCTCGCCATGGGCGCCCGGCGGCAGCGCGGGATGCTTCTTCAGGCCCAGGTCGAGCGCGACGAAATAGAACGACGAGCCGATCCAGGCGATCGCCGTGATGACATGCAGCCAGCGGACGGCGAACATCAACCAATCCCAGGCTATGGCATATTCGTACATAGGGACCTCCTCCCATTTTCCATGGGCTTGTTTGCCATCAAGTGATTTTCCCGGAAATCCCGGTGAATCCCGAACACTTTCAAAAAAATCTAAAAGATGACCGCCTCTTTGCTCTGTATGGCGATGTGGTAGAAAGAGCCATGTCCTATCTCGATAATGTACGCGTCTTCGTTCGCGTGGTCGAACTCGGTACTCTTTCGGCGGCGGGGCGCGACCAGCGCGTCACCCCGGCGGTCGCCAGCAATCGCATCAAGGAGCTGGAGCGCCATCTCGGCGTGCGGCTGTTCAACCGCACCACGCGAAAACTCTCGCCGACCGAGCACGGCCGCGTGTTCTACGAGGGCGCAGTGAAAATCATCGAGGCGGTGAACGAGGCGGAGGCGGCGATCGCGGACCTTTCGCGCAACCCCAAGGGCTCGCTCCGCATCACCGCGCCGCTCGGCATCGGCCGGCGCCTCATCGCGTCCGGCATTCCGGAATTCCACGACAAGTATCCCGATATCGAGGTGCGGGTGCGCCTGTCGGACCACAATGTCGATATCCTCGCCGAGGGCGTCGACGTCGCTTTCAAGCTGGGCGTCTTGGAGGATTCGAACCTGCGCATGCGCGGCATCCTCAATTGCGAGCGCGTGCTCTGCGCCTCGCCCGCCTATCTTTCGCGCCGCGGCACGCCGGCCTCGGCGGATGCGCTGATCGCCGACAAGCACGACTGCCTGCTGCTGCGCTATCCCGGCTCGAAGGAATATTACTGGACGCTGGTGACCGCCGAGGGCCTGCGCAAGTTCGAGGTCGCCGGCCCCTATGACAGCGACGACGGCGACGTGCTCACCCAATGGGCGCTGGAAGGCCGCGGCATCATCAACAAGCCGCTCTTCGAGGTGAAGGCCGATCTTGCCGAGGGCCGGCTGGTGGAGATCCTGAAGGACAGCCCGCCCGCCTCCGTGCAGCTCGCCGCGATCTACCCGCACAAGCGCTTCCAGGACCCGAAGGTGCGGCTGATGATCGACTTCATGGCCGAGCGATGTCAGCGGCTGATCGGCCGGCTGCTCGGCGAGGAACCGGTCGCCGCCGAAGCCGCTAGCGACTGAGCGCGGCCTCGGCCCGCCTTGCCGCCCATGTCAGCGCGGCCGTCATGATCTCGGCGGCGGCGAGCGCGGCGATCACCGCCGGGCGCTTGTCCTTCACCGCCGTGGCGCCGATCGGGCAGACGAGGCGGGCGAAAAGGTCGGGCTGGCCGATCTCGCGCGACAGCCAGTTGCGGAAGGTCGTGCGCTTGGTCTTCGAGCCGATCATGCCGATATAGGCGGCGTCGTTGCGCTTCAGCGCCTCGGCCGCGATCAGGAAATCGAGCGCGTGGTCATGGGTCAGGATCACGAAGCTGCTGCCGGCGGGTGCATCGCGCACCACGGCCTCGGGCATGGCGGTGAGGCAGGTCTCGATGCGCGGCACCGTCGAGGCGACGAGCTCGTCCTCGCGCGTATCCACCAGAACGACGCGCAGCGGGGCGAGCGACAGCGCCATGGCGAGCGCATCGCCGACATGGCCGGCGCCGAAGACATAGACATGCGGCCGTTGTGCCATCTCCCGGTCGGCACGCGCGACGAGGTCGCGGGCCAGCGCCGGGTTCATGGCGGTGAAGGTGAGCCCGACGCGCCCGCCGCAGCACTGGCCGATCTCCGGGCCGAGCGGCACGCTCATCGGCTCGGCGGCAGCGCCGAGACGCAGCGCGCGCCGGGCCTGGTCGATCGCCATATATTCGAGCTGCCCGCCGCCGATCGTCGCGAAAATCTCCCGCTCCGAGACCAGCATGAAGGCATCCGTATCGCGCGGGGTAGAGCCCGCCGCGCCCGTCACCTCGACCAGGATCGACCCCGGCGCCCGGCGCAGGAAATCCCGGATGTCTTCGCGCACGGCGGGCATGGCCTTACCCTTTGCTCTGAATCTTCAGCCGCTCGATCGCCATCAGCACGCACTCGGGCGTCGCCGGGGCGTCGAGCCGCGGGCAGATCCTGTGGTCCGCCACGCTCGCCACCGCGTCCGACAGCGCATGCAGCACGGCAAGACCGAGCGGCAGCGGCGGCTCGCCGACCGCCTTGGAGCGATGGATGGTCGGCTCATAAGCCTCCGACCAGTCCGTCAGCGCCACGTTGAAGATCTTCGGACGATCCGAGGCGAGCGGGATCTTGTAGGTGGAGGGCGCATGGGTGCGCAGCCGCCCCTTGGCGTCCCACCACAGTTCCTCCGTCGTCAGCCAGCCCATGCCCTGGATGAAGCCGCCCTCGATCTGGCCGATGTCGATGACCTTGTTCAGCGACCGGCCCGTGTCGTGCAGGATGTCGGTGCGCTCGACGACATATTCGCCGGTCAGCGTGTCGACCGAGACCTCCGAACAGGCGGCGCCATAGGCGTAGTAGTAGAAGGCGTGGCCGCGGCCCTTCGAGCGGTCCCAATGGATCTTCGGCGTCTTGTAGAAGCCGGCCGCCGAGAGCTGGACGCGCGCCATGTAGGCCTGCTTGACGAGATCGTTGAAGGCGATCTCGGAATTGCCGATACGCACCCGGTTCGGCAGGAAGACGACCTGGTCGCGCGGCACCTGGTGGCTTTCCGCGGCGAAATCGATCAGCCGGTCCTTGATCTGGCGCGCCGCGTTCTGCGCCGCCATGCCGTTGAGGTCGGCGCCGGACGAGGCCGCCGTCGGCGAGGTGTTCGGCACCTTGGCCGTCGTCGTCGCGGTGATCTTCACCCGGTCGAGGTCGATCTGGAACTCTTCCGCCACCACCTGCGCCACCTTCAGGTGCAGGCCCTGGCCCATTTCCGTGCCGCCGTGGTTCATGTGCACGGAACCGTCCGTGTAGACATGCACCAGCGCGCCGGCCTGGTTGGATTCCGTCTTGGTGAAGGAGATGCCGAACTTGACCGGCGTCAGCGCGAGGCCCCGCTTGACGATGCGGCTCTTCGCGTTGAACGCGCGGATCGCCTCGCGCCGGCCGGCATAGTCGGCGCTTTCCTCAAGCTCCGCGACGATGCGCTGGATGATGCAGTCCTCCACCTTCTGGTGGTAGGGCGTCAGGTTGCGGGTCCCCTCGACGCCCATCGCGTCGTAGAAATTCAGCTTGCGGATCTCCAGCGGGTCCTTGCCGACGGCGAAGGCCACCTCGTCGATGACGCGCTCCGCGCCCACCATGCCCTGCGGACCGCCGAACCCGCGGAAGGCGGTGTTGGACACGGTGTTGGTGTGCAGAAGCGCCGTCCTGGCATGCACATGCGGGAAGAAGTAGGCGTTGTCGCAATGGAACAGCGCCCGGTCGCCCACCGGGCCGGAAAGGTCCGCCGAAAAGCCGGCGCGGAGCGCGAACGTGTAGTCGATGCCGAGGATGCGGCCCTCGTCGTCGAAGCCGACATCGTAGTCGATGGCGAAATCGTGCCGCTTGCCGGTCGCCACCATGTCCTCGTCGCGGTCGAGCCGGAGTTTTACGGCGCGGCCCAGCTTCTTGGCGGCGATGGCGGCGAGCGCGGCGCACTGGTTGGCCTGCGTCTCCTTGCCGCCGAAGCCGCCGCCCATGCGGCGCACCTCCACGGTCACGGCATGGCTCGGCACGCCGAGCGCATGGGCGACGAGGTGCTGCGTCTCGCTCGGCCCCTGGGTGGAGCAGTAGACGGTGACCTCGTCGTCCTCGCCGGGCACGGCGAGCGAGACCTGGCCTTCGAGATAGAAATGGTCCTGCCCGCCGAGCCGCATGCGGCCCTTCACCCGGCGCGGCGCGCCGTCGAGGGCGGCGGCCGCATCGCCGCGCTTCAGCGTCAGCGGCGGAAAGACCTGCCGGTGCGTCTTCTGGTCGAGGTCCCAGATGTCGATATTGGCGGGCAGCTCCTCGTATTCGACCCTCGCGAGGCGCGCGGCGCGGCGGGCCTCCTCGCGCGTCTCGGCGATTACGCAGAAGATCGGCTGGCCGTGGAACTCCACCTTGCCGGCGGCGAGCACCGGATCGTCGTGCATGCCCGAAGGCGAGATGTCGTTGTCGCCGGGCACATCCTCATAGGTCAGCACGTCGACGACGCCGGGGGCGGCGCGCACGGCCGAAAGGTCGAGGGATTTCACGATTCCATGGGCGACGGTCGAAAGGCCGAGGCCGGCATGCAGCGTGCCGGCGGGCTCGGTGATGTCGTCGATATAGACGGCCGTGCCGGCGACGTGCTTGTGCGCGGAATCGTGGCGCGGGCTCTGATGCACGCCGCCGGTGATCTTTTCCGCCGTGAGGTCTGGACTGTGCTTGTTCATGGCTTACGCAGCCTCGTATCTGGAGACCTGCGCGGCTTCCCCGCTGGTCGTCGTTTCCACATGGAACCGCAGGAGCAGGTTCCTCGCCACCAGCGCGCGGTATTCCGCGGTCGCGCGCATGTCGGTCAGCGGCGTATAATCCTCGGCATATTTCGCCATGGCCGCTTCCACCGTCGCCTCGGTCCAGCTCTGACCGAGCAGCGCCTTCTCGACGGCGACGGCGCGCTTCGGCGTCGCCGCCATGCCGCCATAGGCGATGGTGACGGCGGCGACCGTGCCGTCGGCGGCAAGCGCCAGGCGGAAGGCGCCGAGCGTTGCGGTAATGTCCTCGTCGCGGCGCTTGGTCACCTTGTAGACGGCGAACTTCTCCGCAGCCGGGGGAACGGGCACCGCAAGGGATTCCACGAATTCGCCGGGCTGGCGGTCCTGTTTGCCGTAGGCGATGAAGAAATCCTCAAGCGGGATGGTGCGCCGTTCCGCGCCCTTGCGCAAGGTCACCGATGCCCCGAGCGCGATGAGCGCCGGCGGCGTGTCGCCGATCGGCGAACCGTTGGCGACATTGCCGCCGATCGTGCCCATGTTGCGCACCTGCTGGCCGCCGATGCGATTGATGAGCGGGCCGAGCGCCGGAATGTGCCGCGAGAGCGTCGCGATGGCCTCGGTATAGGTGACGCCGGCGCCGAGGGTGATCACGCCGTCCTTCACCGTGATTGCCTTCATCTCCCGAAGGCCGGCGATGAAGACGGCCGGCGTGATGTCGCGCATGTGCTTGGTGACCCACAGGCCGACATCGGTGGAACCGGCAACCACCGTGGCGGCGGGTTCCGCCTCCAGCACGGCGGCGAAATCATCAAGGTCCGCCGGCACGACGAACCGCTTCCTGCCCTCGCCGATCTCGACGCGCGCGCCGTCGGCAAGCGCCTCGAGGCGCGCGATCATCGCCTGGCGTTCGGCCAGAAGCGGGTCCTTCTCCGTGCCGCCATAGCTGGAAATGGCGCGGGCGGCGCGCAGGATCGGCTCGTAGCCGGTGCAGCGACAGAGATTGCCCTGCAGCGCCGTCTCGATCTCCTGGTCGGTCGGGTTGGGCGATTGCATCCACAGCGCATAGAGCGACATGACGAAGCCGGGCGTGCAGAAGCCGCATTGCGAGCCGTGATAATCCACCATGGCCTGCTGCACGGGGTGCAGGCGACCGTCGACGGCGGCGACATGCTCGACGGTGACGACATGACAGCCGTCCAGCGAGCCGAGGAAGCGGATGCAGGCATTGACGCCCTCGTAGACCAGGCCGCCCTCGGGCGTCAACCGGCCCACCAGCACCGTGCAGGCGCCGCAGTCGCCCTCCGCGCACCCCTCCTTGGTGCCCTTGAGGAGGCGCGAAAGGCGCAGCCAGTCGAGCAGCGTCTGGTCCGCCGCGACGTCGCGAAGCGCCACGTCGCGGCCGTTGAGGATGAAGCGCAGTTCCGAGCGGATCTTGGCGGCCGGCATGGCTTAGCTCCCGCGGTAGGTGGAATAGCTGAAGGGCGAGACGAGCAACGGTACATGGTAGTGCGCGCCCTCGTCGGCAAGGCCGAAGCGGATCGGGATGACGTCGAGGAACATCGGGCCATCCCCGCTGCGGCCAAGATAATCGCCGGCATGAAAGCGCAGCTCGTAGGTGCCCGCCTTCATCGTCTCGCCGGCGAGCAGCGGCGCATCGCAGCGGCCGTCGTCGTTCGTCTCGGTGGTCTTGAGAAGGTGCAGCGTGTCGCCCTCGACCCTGTAGAGATCGATGCGCAGGCCTTCCGCCGGCTTGCCGCGCGCCGTGTCCAGCACATGAGTGGTAAGGCGGCCGGCCCCTTGCGAATGAGTTTGCATGTCTTTCCTCCCGAACACAGCGCTCCGATAATCACTATCCTCCAGCCCCTTGCCACTGAAAAGCGGCAGGATCGTTCGAGACTTTCAAAATTTCCGTGGGGAATGACGCCGGCGATTTGCGGCTAGACATTCCGTACCGAAAACGTTTGGAGGAGCGTTCCCATGCGATATTGCCGTGACATGCACGGATATGGACGGATACCGCCCGCGGCCGCGTGGCCGGGCGAGGCACGCGTCGCCGTGCAGTTCGTGCTGAACTACGAGGAGGGCGGCGAGAACTGCGTGCTGCATGGCGACGCGGCATCCGAGGCCTTCCTCTCCGAGATCGTCGGCGCCGCCCAATGGCCGGGCCAGCGCCACTGGAACATGGAATCGATCTACGAATACGGCGCGCGCGCCGGCTTCTGGCGCCTGCACCGGCTGCTCACGGAGAAGGCCGTGCCCGTCACGGTCTACGGCGTCGCCACCGCGCTCCGCCGCTCGCCCGCCCAGGTGGCCGCCATGCAGGAGGCCGGCTGGGAAATCGCCTCACACGGCCTCAAATGGGTCGAGCACAAGGACATGACGGCGGAAGACGAACGCGCCGCCATCGACGAGGCGATCCGCCTGCACACGCTCGTCACCGGCGAGCGGCCGCGCGGCTGGTATACGGGACGTTGTTCGGTCAACACGATCGATCTCGTCGCCGAGGCCGGCGGCTTCGCCTATGTTTCCGACACCTATGCCGACGACCTGCCCTACTGGTACGAGCATGGCGGTCGGCAGCAGCTCATCATCCCCTATACGCTCGACGCCAACGACATGCGTTTCGCGACCCCGCAGGGTTTCAACAGCGGCGACCAGTTCTTCAGCTACCTGAAGGACAGTTTCGATGCGCTCTATGCGGAAGGCGCCAAAGGCAGCGCGAAGATGATGAGCATCGGCCTGCACTGCCGCCTGATCGGCCGGCCGGGCCGCGTCATGGCGCTCGCCCGCTTCATCGACTATGTGCAGAGCCACGAGAAGGTCTGGATCGCGCGGCGCATCGATATCGCCGAGCATTGGGCGAAGACCCATCCGCCGCGCCCGCCCGCCGAACGCCCCTCGCAGATGACGCAAGAGGCCTTCGTCGCGCGTTTCGGCGGCGTGTTCGAACATTCCGACTGGGTCGCCCGCCGCGCCTTCGCCGACGAACTTTCGCCGGCGAACGATACGGCGATCGGCCTTGCCGCCGCCCTCGCCTTCCAGTTCCGCGCGGCGAGCGATGCCGAACGGCTCGGCGTGCTCGTCGCCCATCCGGACCTTGCCGGCAAGCTGGCCCAGGCGAAACGCCTCACCGAAAGCTCCACCGAGGAACAGGCCTCCGCCGGCCTCGACGCGCTGACCGACACGGAACGCGCCCGCTTCACGGAGCTGAACGAGGCCTATGTGAAGAAATTCGGCTTCCCGTTCATCATCGCCGTGCGCGACAACACGAAGGCGAGCATCCTTACCGCCTTCGAGACCCGCATCGCCAACGACCGCGACACCGAGCTTGCCACCGCCTGCCGGCAGGTGGAGCGCATCGCGCTGCTGCGGCTGAAGGCCATGCTGCCGACCTGACGGGCGCGACGGGGGACCTCCCCACTCTTGTCGTGCCGCGTCGATGTTCCGGCAGGAAACCCCTGCCGGGGCAGACGCCTGCCGGCGGCCGCCTCCGGCGTTCGACGGCAATCTCGTGAAACCGGCGGGCGGCGCCAGCCGCCTTGCGAATTGCGGCCATCCGGCCGAGGGAGGAAAGACATGAAGACCATCGAGATCAAACCGCTGACCCGCGAGGCCTTCGCGCCCTTCGGCCAGGTGATCGAGCGGGACGGCGCGCACAATTTCCCGATCAATGCGGGAAAATGCACCCGCTACCATGACCTTGCCCATATCGAGACGACGGGCGAGAAGGCCCGGCCGATGATCAGCCTGTTGCGCGGAGAGCCCTATCCGCTGCCGCTGGAGCTGGCGATGGTTGAGCGCCACCCGCTCGGCAGCCAGGCCTTCATTCCGCTCGGTGATGCCGCGTTCCTCGTCGTCGTCGCCGAGGAGACGGAGAACGGCCCGGCCGAGCCGATCGCCTTTCGCACCGCGCCCGGCCAGGGCGTCAATATCGGCCGCAATGTCTGGCACGGCATCCTGACGCCGCTCGACACGGTCTCCGACTTCGCCGTGGTGGACCGCGGCGGCGAGGGCGTGAACCTCGAAGAGCATTTCTACGCAGAACCCTTCCTGATCCGCTGATCCATCCACCGGGATCACGGATCTGTGCCGGCCCGCCTCCACGGGCCGGCATTTTCATATCCGGATTCCCGCACCAGACTACGCCACAAAGGAAAACGGGCCGCGCTCCTCGCGCGGCCCGTTTTCCTTGATCGATAAGCCCCTGTCTATTCCGCGAAGAAGGCGAAACGGATGATAAAGAGGACGGCGACCAGCGCCGTTGCCGGATGGATGTCCTTCCACTTGCCGGTGAAAAGCTTCAGCACCACGTAGCTGACGAAGCCGAAGGCAAGGCCGTTGGCGATGGAATAGGTGAAGGGCATGGCGAGCGCGGTCAGCGCCGCCGGGGCCGCTTCCGTCAGGTCCTCCCATTCGACTTCCGTCAGCTCGCGCATCATCAGGCCGGCGACATAGAGCAGGGCCGGTGCCGTCGCATAGCTCGGCACGGAGCCGGCAAGCGGCGAGACGAAGAGGGCGGCGAGGAAGAGGATCGCGACGGTGAAGGCGGTAAGGCCCGTGCGCCCGCCCGCCTGCACGCCCGAGGCGCTTTCGACATAGGCCGTGGTGCTGCTGGTGCCGATCAGCGAGCCGGCGACGATCGCCGTGCTGTCGGCAAGGAGCGCGCGGCCGAGGCGGCTCTGCTTGCCTTCCTGAAGAAGGTTGGCGCGCTTGGCCACGCCGATCAGCGTTCCGGTCGCGTCGAAGACCTCGACGAGCACGAAGACGAGGATGACATGCAGCAGGCCGCCATGCAGCGCGCCGAGGATGTCGAGCTGCAGGAAGGTCGGCATGATCGACGGCGGCGCGGAGACGATGCCGCGGAATTCGCTGACGCCGACGATCCAGGAGAGGACCGTGACCGCGAGGATGCCGATCAGGATCGCACCCTTGACACGCAGCGCATCGAGCACCGCGATGATGAAGAAGCCGAGGATGGCGAGCAGCGGACCGGTCTGCTTGAGGTCGCCGAGGCCGACGAGCGTCGCCGGATTGTCGACGACGATGCCCGAGCTCTTCAGGGCGATGATGCCGAGGAAGAGGCCGATACCGGCGGCAATGGCGCTCCTCAGCGAATGCGGGATGCCCGCGATCAGCCAGCTGCGCACGCCGGTCACCGTCAGGATGACGAAGATGATGCCGGAAATGAACACCGCGCCCAGCGCCTGCTGCCAGGTGAAGCCGAGCGAGGCCACCACGGTGAAGGCGAAGAAGGCGTTGAGGCCCATGCCGGGCGCCATGCCGATCGGCCAGTTGGCGACGGTCGCCATGACCATGGAGCCGAGCGCGGCGGCAAGACAGGTCGCCACGAAGACCGCATCCCGGTCCATGCCCGTGGTGGACAGGATGTCCGGATTGACGAAGATGATATAGGACATGGTGAGGAAGGTCGTCAGACCCGCGATCACCTCGGTGCGCACGGTGGTGCCGTGCTCACTCAGCTTGAAAAGCCGTTCAAACATGTTTTCTCCCCCTGGCGCGCCAGCGGCGGCGCCGTGCAAAACCTCCGGGCCAGATGCTCCTCCAGCAACCCGGGACCCAGCCGACGCTTCGCACTGCGAACCGCCTGCCCGCGGGTCTCCCCGCGTCCGCGCGCCGCTGTCCGCCGGAAGCCGGCCGCGGTTGATCACAGTTGCGTCATATTGCGTGTTCACGCGGGATTGCGCCAGCCGGGAATTTCACCGGATTTTCGCGAAACTCTTTCACGATTTGCCCGCACGGCGGGCTTTCGTCACTCGCAGACGTCGATCCACTCGCCCTTGACGAGCGCCGCCAGCCGTTCGGGCGCGATGCGCACCGCCGCATTCGTCGCGCCCGCCGCCGGAACGACCTCCTCGAACGGTTTCAGCGAAACATCGCAATAGACCGGCACGGGGGCGGGCAGTCCGAACGGGCAGACGCCGCCGACGGGATGGGACGTGACGGCCAGCACCTGCTCGGCATCGAGCATGCGCGGCTTTGCGGCGAAACGATCCTTGAACTTGCGGTTGCTGAGGCGCGCCGTGCCGGCCGCCACCAGCAGCACGATCTCCTCGCCGACGCGCAGGCAGATCGTCTTGGCGATCTGTTCCGGCGCCACGCCATGCGCTGCCGCGGCCAGCGGCACGGTCGCCGAACTCTGTTCGGTGACCAGCACCGTCAGATCTGGTGCGTATTGGTGGAGGAAGGCACGGACGGATTCGATTGACATGGCACTTCATATCCAGTCTGGGGCGTTTTGCGCAAGGGCCGCTTGGGTATCGGGCCTGTTGTTTGGCGCGGATAGCAATAAGCCCCGTCGGGTTGGCGACGAGGAAACTCGCGCGGCCGCTTCGCGCCTTCATTCCCGTCGCTGGACGGCCAACTTCCATGCGGAAGGTTGCCGGTGCGCCTTCAGGGCGGCCGTCTACGTTGCGTAAGTGTCTCCTGCGAGTGGACACCGCTTGGGGGCCGGGCGCCAAATGATTTATCCGGTCGGTTGAATGTTCGCGACATGCTGGCGGGCCCGTGCGATCGCTTCGTCGAGACGGGCACGAGACACGGCTGCGAGGCGTTCGACGCCCAGGAGACGCGCCAGGTCGCGCGCGGGGTCGGGCTCGTCCAGCAGGTCGGGATTATCGAGCAAGACGGCAGTGAGTTCGGCGAGCGGGATGTCTCCGATCGACCTGCGCGCATCCTCGTCTGCAGGCTGCCGATACGGAAGGATATCCGACACGACCCCTTTCTTCCAGATGAATTCGCCGCTCGATTCCACGGTCCTGTCCAGGTCGCGCAAGTGAAGGTCTATCCTTTCGCGGATTCGTCCGCCTGTCCGCAGCCAGCCGTGGGCGCGCGCCAGCCGCTGGGCAAGGATATCGGTGCGCAAGGGACTTTCCGTCTCGATGATGGCTTCGATCATCCTCCGCAGGATATCCCGATAGCCGAATTCGAAGAACTGATCAGGATCGGCCGGAAAACCGGAAAGATCGGTGACGTGATATCGTCGCTTCTCAACGATATCGACCACGGTTGTAGACGCAGCCGTTTGCATTGCTGCTCCTTCGATACCGCGAGAGACCATTGGTGCTTCCGCCGAGACGAGTTCCGCCTCAGTGGTTGCTGGCGGCGGCGCGCTCTCCTCGGCAGGAACGACCCCATCATCGCGAATCTCCTCTATCCCCTCCACCTCATGTCCCATGTCCCAGTGGGTGGCGACGTCCTCCTTTTCGGCGGCCCGTCGCGCCCTGCTTTCCTCCAGCAGACGGTCCAGCCCGGCGTGAAGCCGCTCCACGCAGCCTGCAGCATCGAACCACCAGTCCGTCGACCAGACACGCAGGATATTCCAGCCAAGCCCCTTCAGGACCTGTTCGCGGACCTTGTCGCGATCCCGCGCGGTGGCCGACCTGTGATAGGTGGCGCCATCGCATTCCACACCTGCGAGATACGCACCGGCAAGATCGGGGTGGCGGACGCCGAGGTCGATCCGGAAGCCGGAAATCCCGACCTGCGGCACCACCGTCCAACCGTGTCGCTCAAGCTGCGCGGCGACCGCTTCCTCGAAGGGGGAATCGAAACCGCCGACCGATCCGATATCCTGGGCCGGCAGCGCGACCGCGCCGCGCTCGGCATAGTCGAGAAACGTCTTGAGATGCTGCACCGCCAGCGCCTTCGTCCGCGCCGGATCGATCTGATCGGCCGTGAAGCCGGAGAAGACGACCAGTTCCTGGCGCGCGCGGGTCACGGCGACGTTGAGGCGTCGCTCGCCGCCGTCGCGGTTGAGCGCACCGAAATCCATCGTCAGCTTGCCGGCGGCATCCTTCCAGAACGTAATCGAGAAAAAGATCACGTCACGTTCGTCGCCCTGCACGTTCTCCAGATTCTTGACGATCGTCTGTTCGATCCGTTCTTCGGCGAAGAACCATTCAAGCTCGGGATCGTGCCGGCGTGCCGCGTCGAGAAGGTCCAGGATCAGCGATTGCTGCTGGGCGTTGAAGGTGATGACGCCGAGCGTCGGGCGATCCTTTTCCGGCTGCTTCAACCAGCTTTTCATGCGGCAAACCGCTTCGCGCGTGAGGGCTTCCGCTTCGATCCTGTTCGTCCGGCTCTTGCCGCGATCGTAGACACCGTCGGGCACTTTGTGCAGGCGCACCGCGCGGTCTTCGACCAGGGGCGAGGGGAACGTCACCAGGCGGTTCTGGTAGTAGTGGTGACTGGAGAAGGCGATCAGCGATTCGCTTCGGCTGCGATAGTGCCACCTCAGATCGCGTACCGGAATGCCGGCCGCTTTCGCCTCGTCCAGAATGCTCTCCAGATCCTTCTCGTGATCGGCGATCTCGTCCTCATCCTCGTTGCGGCCGAAGAAGTTCGTCGGCGGCAATTGTTTCGGGTCGCCGACGATGACGGTCTGGCGTGCCCGCGCGATGGCGCCGACGGCGTCCCAGGTGGTGATCTGGGACGCCTCGTCGAAAATCACCACGTCGAACAGCGCCTGATCCGGTGGGAGATACTGGGCGATGGAGAGCGGCGACATCAGCATGCAGGGCGCAAGCTTGGGAAAGCTCTGCGGCATCTTGCCGATCATGTCGCGTATCGACTGGCTCGGCCGCTGCAATTCCATCTGGTGGCGCAACAGCCCGAGTTCCGAGTTGCGCGAAACACTCTGCACGGCGGGCAGTCCATGCGCGATCGCGCTGATCACGCGGCGGGTGGCGTGCGAGCGCACCAGATCGTCGACCTCACGGAACTCCTTGATGGCGTTTTCGTGCTGGAACCGTCGGAAATCCCGCAGAACAGGATCGCTGTCGAGAACCTTCGGAAGCCACCACCTGGCATATCCCAGTCGAAACGCCGAGCGCGCTTCCTCGGGGCGGACCATCCCCTTCTCGATCTGCTCGACAAGGGGGGCAAGGTTGGAGGCCATCGCCCGGTTTCGGATGCGGCACCAAGCCGACCAGTCGCGCAGAAGATGCCGCGCATTCACGAGAGCATCGAGATTCTCACTCAGTGTCACGAGGTCGGGTCCGTCCGATCCTGCGGACATCTCTCGCCCGGCAATCTCGCGGAAGCGCTGGCGTGCGGCCTGCAAATCTTCAATCGCGGTGAGAAGCCTGTCTCCCGTCTGCCGGATTCTGTCGTTTGCGGACGTTCCGCGCAGGCACGGGGCAAGGGAGCGGAGCATGGATCGTGTTTCTTCCTCGCTGCGCCCCGGGATCGGAACGGTGGCGCGGAACTCCCATGCGAGTTCAAGGATTTCCGCGACGGCGACGACATCGGTCGCCAGACCGTCGATCGACAGAGGCTTGCCCGCCAATTGATTCCGATCGATCGCCGACAGGCATTCCTTCATGCGGCGCAACAGGGGAATATCCCGTTCCGGCTCTGCTGCTCCTCCTTCGGCATAGCTTTGCAGCAACTTCTGGACCTTGCGCTTGCCGAGCGTGGACGTGGGCCAGAACGACGCATTCGCCTCCCGCCACTGACGGTCCAGCGCATCGGGATCGAGGGCGCATATGGCGGTCGTGGCGTAGGTGGCGGAAAGTCCGCGCTCTGCCTCGCGATAGCTCTTGATGGAATTCGCGAGCGTCTCCAACGCACCGGCGCATTGCGGAAGCTCCCGATCGAATGCGATGGTGATGTCGCGGCCCCGACATTTGCGCACCACTGTTGCGAGGTTCGTCAGCCCCTGGATTTCGGCTTGTGATGATCGGCTGTGCGAACCGAGGCCGAGGCTTGCCAGATAGGCCGTGACGGCGGTCGTCACCGACTCGGCCGCATCTTTCAAGGATTGCGCGGCCGCGAGCAGGCTTTCCTGCCAGCCGGAACTCCAGTCACCGACATCGACAAGATCCAGCACCGGCTGCCGATCGACGGAAGCGAAAACGAGGCCGAGCTCGCCGGCAAGCTCTTCCAGATCCTGGAGCGTTTGCGCGTCATGGGCATCCCGCTCCGGCCATGCAAGGCCTGGCGCAGGGCTCTCCCCAGCCTTCAAAGCGATTCCGAGCGCCAGATAGGGCGTCCATCCATTGGGGTAGCACTTGTGCAAGGCCTCGACATAGGCATTCAACTCGTCGCGGCGCAGCCGAAGGCGCTCGTTGACCGCCACCCATTCGGATGCATCGATCCCGCCGCCCTGTTCCCAGGCCGCCTTGAGCTGTCCCAGGAAATGGCGACGGTCGGCCTTGTTCGAATGCAGCTCTATGCAGTGGTTTGCGAGGCCATGCTCGCGCAATCGACGATAGACGACATCGAGCGCGGCCGTCTTCTCGGCGACGAACAGGACCGTCTTTCCCACCGCCAGGCAGTTGGCGATCATGTTGGCGATGGTCTGGCTCTTGCCGGTGCCCGGTGGGCCGACGATGACGAAGTCCCGCCCTTCGGCGGCGGCAAGGCTTGCCGCCATCTGCGACGAATCCGATGGAAGAAGGCAGATGAGATCGCACGGCGCATAGGCGCGATCGAGCTCGCGTTCCTCGCGAAACGGCGGTTGCCCGTCGCCTGCCTGGAACGCCTGCTCGGGCATGTCGATCAGGTGGCGGACGACCTTGTTCGCGCGAAGCGCCTCCGTACGCTCCACCAGGTCCTTCCACATGAGAAACTTCGCGAAGGAGAAGGTCGACAAGGCGGTTTCATCGACGACCTCCATGCCCGGAACATCGCGGATCGCTTGGCGCATCCTGGCAAGAAGGAGAGGAACGTCGATACCGTTGTCGTCGAGCGGGAGGTCTCCTGCGAATTGCGGAAGCTCCAGATCGAAATCGCGCTCCAGGAACTGCAGGAGCGTGGCGTTGAAGCGCGGCTCGTCCTCATGAAAACGGACCGTGAAACGCGAGCTGGCGCTGCGGCGCTCGAGCTTCACGGGGACCAGCAGAAGAGGAGCCCGGTAGCTGCGATCATCCTCCGGCTTCTTCTTCCAGCGCAGAAAGCCGACGGCGAGGAACAGGGTGTTTGCGCCGCCCTCGGCAAAGTCGTTTCGGACCTGGCGGTAAAGGTCGATCAGCCGTGCCTCAAGCTCGGATGCACCGAGCGTCGAAGGCAATTCGTCCCTGAGCAGCGCGTCGGCCGCGAAACCGCATTGCAGGTCCTTGCCATGGACGTCGCGATAAAGCGCGGCATCGCGCTCGCCGAGCGGATTTTGCTCGGGAAGGGATATGATGCGGATTGCGCCACCGCCCGCCAGCCGATCCTCGAGGTAAGCGACGTCCGTGCAGAGAAACGGGATCGTCTTCCTCGAATCCGGAAAATTGAGGAGCCGGTTGCGAAGGGTGAGGTCGAGCAGTTTCTTCTGCCACCGGTCGATGCGGCCGGCAGCGGTGGTCGGCTTCACCTCGATGGTTTCGACCGGCAATTTGCCGAAGGACGGCGCCGCGGGCAGAGGCAGGTCCGCAACGGGTGCTATTTCTTCATCGGGAACAGCGCGGCGGATCGGCTCGTGCGAGGCAAGCGGCATGATCCCGCCGCTGCGCGATCGCCGGACATCGATCGCCGCCACAAAGGCATGGGCTTCCTTTTCGCTGAGACGGTGGTCGAGGATCCGTTGCGCGCTCTCCATCGTCATGGCAGGGCGATGTGTCACGCCGGTCGTTTCGAAGACGCTCAGCTCGCGGGATGCAAGAGCCTTGCGGACCTCCATCGGGTCCGTCTCAATCGCATTGGCGAAGGTTCTCTTGGTCAGCCACACGCCGGCTGCCGCATGTCCGTGGAACATCAGAATGACAGGATGCAATCCGGCAGCTTCCAGGGCGGCGGCGAAAAGAAGCGTGGTGTCGAGGCAGGTCGCCAGCCGCTCCTCGGAGATCGTGCCCGGGCGCCTGATCTTCTGGCCGCGGCTCTCGAAACTGGCGGGCGGTTCCGCGTAGTGGAGCGCCATGCCGGCAATTGCCGAGTAGATGGCGGCGGCGAGCAGATAGGCCCGCTGCGGGCTCCCGGACTGGTAGCCGTCCAGGCCGCTCGGCTGTCCATGCGCGGCAAGCCGTTCTGCCGCATTCCGCAGAATGGATGCCACGCCCGGATCGTTCGGCATGACGAAGGCCGGAAGCAGTTGCGCCATGTCGGCGACGCCGCCCCATTCGTCCCGGGCGAGCAGCCTTACGGGAAGGCGCCGTTCGTCGAGGACGTTTCCCGCCGAGGACAGGCGAAGCGTGATCTCGCCGCGCTCCGCCTCGTTGAGGCCGGCGAGATAGCCGGCGTCGAGTTCCACTTTCCTGTCGCTCAGCGGGAGCCCGTCGCCCGGCACGAGCCGGTCGACCGTCCATGTTTTCGGCCTCAGGAACGAGGGCGAAGAGGTCAATTCCAGCTTGCAATTGGCAAAGTGCCTGTCGCTGTTGTTCTCGATCAGAATGGAGCGGATGACCGGTATGGCATTCTGATAGGACGCGTAAGTGAAGCTCGCGGCGATATCGGCAACGACCACCGGCCCTTCGCGGGTGTTGCTGATATCCCGATCGAATTCTTCCGAATTACTTTCGCTTTCAATCTGCATCGGTGTGTCTCCCCACGGGGAGACTAGCGTTGTTTTTTACCGCGAAGAAGGCCTTTTCACTCGTGAGGGTTGATTTTCGACAGGAACTCGCTCTCGCTGGGCAAGGCGTGGCAGCGCATCCACGTTCGCTGCCCGGGTGATGATCCACTATGAAGAGAGGCTTTTACATCGCCAAACGAAAAAGCGTCCGCCGAAGCGGACGCCTTATCTGGTGCATATCTCAGCTTGTTAACGGCTGGACTGCGATTTCTGAACAATAGAAGAATAGCCCATATGGCGCCGAAATCAACGAAAAAGAGAGGCCGAAACCTCTCCTTTCTCATGCGTTCAGAAATCGCCGGCCAACCGCAACTACCTGCTCTTGCTTGCTTCTATGGCAAGTAGAAATTGTATTTACCGTTTGGCATGCTACGAATTGACGTGCGCCGCACTTGATCACGTTGTGTAGCCCATGCCGCCGGTGGCGACCTCTTGGCAAGGACACCAGGGCAATTCATTTAATTTATTTCACACTAATAAAGTGGAACGTCAATTAACTGCGAGCGGGCAAGAAATAATCTCAAAGGAGGGGAGTATGAAAACGCTTGGACTCGATCTCGGTACAAATTCACTCGGCTGGGCGATCATCGAAACGCGCGATGAGCCCGCAAAATATAGTGAGGGACGCATCGTCGCCAGCGGCGTGCGCATCTTCTCCCAATCCGAGATGGCCGGGCGCGATCCGCAGTCGAAGGCGTCGCTGGCCGTGGCGCGGCGTCAGGCGCGTGGGTCAAGGCGCCGGCGGGATCGCTATCTGAAGCGGCGGCAGCGCCTTGTCGACCTTCTCGTCGATCTCGGGCTGATGCCCGCCGACAAGGCCGCTCGCGCGGAACTGGTGAAGAACCATGGCGATGGAAAGACGGGCGACCTCTCGTCATCCGTCTATGCCTTGCGCGCGCGGGCGCTGGACGAGGCGCTGTCGCCCTATGAGATAGGCCGCGCGATTTTCCATCTCAACCAGCGCCGCGGCTTCAGGAGCAATCGCAAGGCCGACAGCAACGACCCTGAACAGGGCCTGATCTCCGAGGGGATGCGCGCGCTCGATGAAAAGATGGCGGAAGCGGGCGCGCGGACCATCGGCGAATGGCTGCATATGCGCCGGCTGCAAAGCCTGCCGGTTCGTGCCCGCATTGCGCCTGACGGGGAAGGCTATGCCTTCTATCCCTCGCGTGGCGCGCTTGAGCGCGAATTCGACCGGATCATAGCTCGACAGACGCTTTTTTATCCCGACCTGCTCACCGATGCGGCAATCCGGGAACTGCGCGAGGTGGTCTTCCACCAGCGCCCGCTGAGACCGGTGAAGCCGGGGAAATGCTCCTACAATCCGCTGGAGGAGCGGTTGCCGAAGGCGCATCCCCTGTTCCAGAAATTCCGGCTGCTGAAGGAACTCAACGAACTGGAAATCGTCGGGGAGGACCAGAAACACATCAAGCTGACGCCGGAGCAGCGCAATGCTCTCGCACTTCAGCTGCGCACGAGCCTCACCAAGCAGGGCAAGGTGCCCTTCTCGAAGTTGCGGAACACGCTGAAGCTCGGGCGCGAGGTGCGCTTCAACAAGGAGACCGACAACCGCAGCGATCTCGAAGGCGACGTGATCTATTTCCGCCTGTCGCGCCCGGAATGCTTCGGCAACCGCTGGGCGGACCTGCCGGTGGAGATGCAGGCGGCAATCACCGAGAGACTGCGCACCGAGCCTGACTACAACGCCCTCATGAACTGGCTGAGAACGGAGGCGGGATTGGACGAGGCGCATGCCCGGGCGGTGGCCGACACACCGGTGCCGGACGGTTTCGGCAGGCTGGGGCAATCCGCACTGACCGCGCTCATCGATGCGCTGGAAAACGAAGCGGGCGAGGGTGGTTTCGTCATCACCGAGGCCGAGGCGGCGAAGCGGGTTTACGGCCGCAGTAATTCCGAAGCCGATCCGAACCGCAAGGGCGTTGATCAACTTCCGAAATATCAGGAGGTGCTGGCGCGCCACATTCCTCCGGGAACGGGCGAACCCGACGATCCCTACGACGATTTCATGGGCCGCATCACCAATCCGACGGTCCATATCGCGCTCAACCAGTTGCGCCGCGTGGTCAACGCGCTGATCCGAACATACGGCAAGCCGGACCGGATCGCCATCGAGGTCGGGCGAGACCTTCCATTGGGACCGGATGAACTCCGCAAGGTCAATGATCGTATACGCAAGAACACAAACGCAGCCATCGAGCGCGGCAAGAAACTCGTTGAGACCTTCCGGCAGTTGGACACCGGTTACAATCGCCTCCGGCTGGAATTGTGGGAGGATCTGAACCAGAAGCCGGAAAACCGTGTCTGCATCTATTGCGGCAAGGCCATCGCCGGCCACATGCTCTTCAACGGCGAGACGGATATCGATCACATCCTGCCCTATTCGAAGACGCTGGACGACAGCAAGGCGAACCGGATCCTGTGCTGCACCTCCTGCAATCGCGAGAAGAAGAACCGGCCTCCGTCGCGCGTGCCGCAATGGCGCAGTCGCTATGGCGAGATTCTGGCGCGCGCCACGACGCTGCCGAAGAACAAGCAATGGCGCTTTGGCGAAGACGCCATGACGCGCTTCGGCGAGGAGGACGGTTTTCTCGCCCGGCAATTGACCGACATGCAGTATATTTCCCGGCTGGCGCTGACCTACCTCGCCCATCTCTACGACTACGAGGAAGTGGACCTCGACGGTATCTACAAGCGGCATGCCCGTGTGCGTGCCTTGCCCGGGCGGATGACCGAGATGCTGTGCCGCCAGTGGAGCCTCAACGAGCTTCTGCATGGCCACAATCTCATCGGCGCCGACATGGCCAAGCCGAAGAACCGGCTGGATCATCGCCACCACGCCATCGACGCCATCGTCATCGCCTGCACCTCGCGTGCGCTCATCCAGCGGCTGGCGACGGCTTCCGCGGCGGCCGAGGAGCGCGGGGCCGAGCGTGTCGTCGAGCGGATCGATCAGCCCTGGGCCGGCTTCCGTGAGGACGTTCGTGCGGCGGTGGGTGCCATCGTCGTCAGCCACAAGCCGGATCACGGCACGGTGGGCCGCGAAGGCTATGCAAAGGGTCGCGGGCAGACGGCGGGCAAGCTGCACAACGATACCGCCTACGGGCACACCGGCGAAAAGGACGCCGGCGGCAACGATATCGTCGTGCGCCGCATTGCCATCACCGATATCAGGAGCCCCGCCGATATCCTGAAGATCAGGACGAATGCGCACGGCCATTCGGAGCTGAGGGACCGGCTTTACGAGGCGACTCGCGGGCTGGAGGGCAAGGCGTTCGAACAGGCGGTGCTGGATTTCGTCACGGGCGATGCGAAATTCAGCGGCATCCGCCACGTCCGCATCACCGAGGTGCAGAACCCCGTCTGGATCACGCATGGCGACGGGCGGCACCGGAAGGGCTATCTGCCGGGCGGCAACGATCGTTTCGACGTCTGGGAGCTGGCGGACGGCAAATGGGATGCCGAAGTGGTGACGACCTTCGATGCGCACCGCCCCGGCTTCGTGCCCCGCATGCGGCTCGAAAACCACAATGCCCGCAAGATCATGAGCCTGAAGAAGGGGGATATGGTCGCCTATGACGATCCCGATAGCGGGAAGCATATCGTCGCCATCGTCCGCAAGTTCGACCAGCGCAACAAGCAGCTTTACCTCGATCCGCACAACGAGGCGGGCAATCTCGACAAACGGGAAAAGGAGAAAACCTACAAGCCGCTTCGCCCGATGCCCAACCCATTGAAAAAATACAGGCCGCGGCAGGTCCGCATCGACGAGATAGGCCAGGTGTTCGATCCCGGACCTTGGTGGGAAAAGCAGGACGGTTAACCAAGGATTAAGATTTGCCGGACGCAGGCACACGATTGAGTTAGCCTCTCAACATGCAGCGTGTGGTTGACCTTTCCTCTGATGGCCTGCATGTGGCCGTTCATCGTGGTTTCCTTACCGTGTCGAAGGACCGGGAGGAGATGGGCCGCGTAGCGCTCGATGACATCGGCGGCGTTATCGCCCATGCACACGGGCTGACATGGTCCAATACAGTCTTCGTTCGCCTCTCGGAGCGGGCGGTGCCGGTTGTGTTGTGCGCGGCGAACCATGCGCCGGTGGCCTGTGTCTGGCCGCTGCAGGGCAATCATCTGCAGGGCAGGCGGCTGAACGCCCAGGTGGACGCGTCGCGGCCTTTGGCCAAGCGCATCTGGCGCGACATCGTGGTTGCGAAGATCCGGATGCAGGGCGCAATGCTGGCATCGGTCGGGGCGGAGGCCGGTGCATTCGACATGCTTGCCCGCAAGGTCCGCTCCGGCGATCCGGACAATGTGGAGGCCCAGGCGGCGCGGCGTTATTGGCAAGCGTTCATGGGGCCGGATTTCCGGCGCGATCAGGATGGCGAAGGTGTCAATGCGCTCCTGAATTACGGCTACACGGTGCTGCGCGCGATCATCAGCCGGGCCATCTGCGCCGCCGGTCTGCATCCCTCGATCGGGCTCCACCACTCCAACCGCGCCAACGCCTTTGCCCTGGCGGACGACCTGATGGAGCCCTATCGACCGATCATCGACAGGGCCGTCTACAATCTCGTGCAGGACGGGTTGCGAGAGGTTTCGCCCAAAGCGAAGACCGCGCTGGTGACATTGACGGCGCTGGATCTGCCGGCACCGCACGGCATGAGCCCGCTGCACGTGCATGCAACGCGACTTGCACAGCAACTGGCGGCGCTTTTCGACAAGGAGGACGAGGGCCTGGAGCTGCCTTCGCCCCTTGACCCGCTGACGTTATCTGGCCTTGCACGGCAGGGCGGGACGCCATGACGACGCTCCATACGGAAAAACGGGGAGAGCGGACCACACCATCCTTCATGTCCGCTTATCGGATGATGTGGATGCTCGTTACGTTTGATCTGCCGGTGGATACGAAAAGGCATCGCGCCGAAGCTACGAAATTTCGCCAGTTCCTGCTTGATCAGGGCTTTGAGATGAGCCAGCTTTCGAATTACCTTAGATTGGTGAACGGGCAGGAACAGTTTGAAACCTACACGCGGCGAATCGGATCGCGTCTTCCGGAGCGGGGCGATGTTTTCATCTTTCAATTTACGGACAGGCAGTATGAAAATATCGTCCGATTCAGCGATCAAAGCCGCCGCACCCGAAAGAAAAATCCCGAACAGATTGCTCTTTTCTAGTGTCCACGGGCCACTTCATGGCGTGATAAAGCCCCAAAACCCCCGTCGAAACAGGGGTTTGGGGCAATATCGAGCCTAGCAGTTCAGAAATCGCAGGCCAACCGCAACGCCAGCGGCTCCAGAAGCCGATCCTTTCCGAGCCTAGCAGTTCAGAAATCGCAGGCCAACCGCAACGGCGCGCGTCGACCAGCACGACGGCAAGGTAGCCTAGCAGTTCAGAAATCGCAGGCCAACCGCAACAATCGTGTGGCCTGATGCGGACGACGGGTCAGCCTAGCAGTTCAGAAATCGCAGGCCAACCGCAACAGAGCGGTCGCAACGCCGCCCAGCGCCTTTAGCCTAGCAGTTCAGAAATCGCAGGCCAACCGCAACTAGCGGCGCATCGCCGTCTGCCATTCGTATAGCCTAGCAGTTCAGAAATCGCAGGCCAACCGCAACTGGTTGATGGTTGCGGTGTCCAGCGTGACGAGCCTAGCAGTTCAGAAATCGCAGGCCAACCGCAACGGCCCGGACGAAGGAAGACGCCGACGAGTTAGCCTAGCAGTTCAGAAATCGCAGGCCAACCGCAACCAATGGCTCCTCGCTAACGAGCGAAACCGCAGCCTAGCAGTTCAGAAATCGCAGGCCAACCGCAACCGCCTACGACTGGTGTGGCAGCGACGTGACAGCCTAGCAGTTCAGAAATCGCAGGCCAACCGCAACTTCGATGGCGGCACCACGCTCTGGCTGATCAGCCTAGCAGTTCAGAAATCGCAGGCCAACCGCAACGCTTGCGCGGCGATATCGTCGCGGCTCGATAGCCTAGCAGTTCAGAAATCGCAGGCCAACCGCAACGAGACCAGCGTGGAGGGATTTGCGATAGCCAGCCTAGCAGTTCAGAAATCGCAGGCCAACCGCAACATCTGCGCTTCGCTCGCCCTGGCCAGGTCCAGCCTAGCAGTTCAGAAATCGCAGGCCAACCGCAACGACTTCGCCGATGTCGAGATCCTCGATGGTAGCCTAGCAGTTCAGAAATCGCAGGCCAACCGCAACAATAGGGCTTCCAGAGGCGTCTCGCGAGGCAGCCTAGCAGTTCAGAAATCGCAGGCCAACCGCAACGGATACATCTTCGTCAAGGTGGCCGCGACCAGCCTAGCAGTTCAGAAATCGCAGGCCAACCGCAACCGGCAGCCTGGTCAGATGCTCACGCATCGAAGCCTAGCAGTTCAGAAATCGCAGGCCAACCGCAACGACGGCCAGTGACCGTCTGCATGTTGAAGCAGCCTAGCAGTTCAGAAATCGCAGGCCAACCGCAACGCTACACGATCTCGATCGACGCTTACATCCAGCCTAGCAGTTCAGAAATCGCAGGCCAACCGCAACAGCTCCTTCGCGATCTTGGCTTCGGACCAGAGCCTAGCAGTTCAGAAATCGCAGGCCAACCGCAACGGTGCGGATGATCTCTGCGCGCGAGGCGCAAGCCTAGCAGTTCAGAAATCGCAGGCCAACCGCAACTGGTTGGCCATCGGGCGTACGCAATTGGAAAGCCTAGCAGTTCAGAAATCGCAGGCCAACCGCAACCGCCATGTCTTCGGCGTATTCGTTTCCCGCAGCCTAGCAGTTCAGAAATCGCAGGCCAACCGCAACCGATTGCGGATGCGTGTTGCATCGGGTGTCAGCCTAAAGCGTGTCGCGTTATTGAGCCTCATATCCTGCAGCTTTGAAGAAATTTCTGCATTCTTCGACTGAGAAAAGGCGGCTCGCTTTCGCAAGAGCGTCTTGAGCTTGGAAAACGCCATTTCGATGGGATTGAGGTCTGGCGAGTATCGCGGCGGGAAGAAGAGGTGTGCGCCTGCGGCCCGGACGGCACGACGGACGGCCTGGCCCTTATGGCTGCCGGGATTGTCGAGGGTGACGATGTCGCCCTTGGCGAGCGTGGGGACGAGGACCCTGTGGATGTAGAGGGTAAAGAGCTCGCCGTTTATCGGTCCGTCGATGATCCAAAGGGCATCGATGCGGTCGCAGCGTAAAGCGGCAATGAAGGTCAGGGTTTTCCAGTGCCCGTGCGGGACCGCGGCACACAGGCGTTGGCCACGCGGTGCCCACCTCCCGAGCGGCGCCATGTTGGTCTTGATCCAGGTCTCATCGAGAAAGACCAGCCGCGGTGCTTCGATCCGCCGGTGATTGGGTCTTCCAACGCAACCGTTTCCTGGCAATGTCCACCCGCGTCTGCTCGGCCGGCAGCACCGTTTTTTTGAAGCTCAGGCCCTCGGCCCGGACGCACACCCAAACGGCGCGCCGCTCGGTCTTGGCGCCGCGTTCGGCCGGTTCCGCCACGAGGCCCCGTGTCGTGAACGGGCCGGATGGACAGCGCTGGCGCAGCCAGGCGGCCCGTTCACCGGACGGGGTCCGCGGCTTGCCACTGCCGACGCGGCCCGCCGTCAGGGCGCCGGTCTGCGCAAGACGCCTCTTCCATTTCGAAACGCAGGCGGGTGCGATCGCAAGCATTCCAGGCGCGCCATCGCCCGTTCGCGAAGATCTTCACAACAGGGCTGGGTCATCCATGCCGGCCGTCCTTTTCCGGTACGGACAGACAAGTACATCTCTGCTGAGATGCGAATCCGAGATTCCGAAAAATCCAAGCGTGTTCTAGCGAATGCAACTTCAGGTAAGTCCAAGACCAGCATACGATTGGCCGCTGCGCCGTGGACAGAACCATAGGACAGCGAGAAAACGCTGTAGAACTGTCCCGTCGTTTCGGTGATGAAAGTGGCATTCTCCATGGGCTCGCAGTCAGCGGCAGCCTTGAGTGTCTTGCGCCCCACCGTAATCCATACGGGAAGGGCAAGGCGGATACCCTTCGAGCCGGCTATGGGTGCACTACCTTTCAACTGGCGGCCGGAACCTGAAGCATCTCGATTGCCTTGGCCAGAATGTCCGAGCATTTTTCCCGCACCTCCTCCGAGTAGCGGGTTTCGGGCATGACGACATTGAGGGCCGCGAGCGGGTATCCGGCGGCCGAAAGCAGCGGGCGCGCCATGCCCACCGTACCCGGCGTGAATTCGCCCGCCACAAAGGCAAGGCGGGTTTCGCGGATTTCCTCCAGCTCGGAGAGGAGCCTGTCTTTGCTGGTGATCGTAAACGGTGTAATCGGCCGCAGCGTTACGCGTTCCAGATATTCGTTCCGCATGTCCCGGGGAAGGAACGCGAGCAGGGCCTTGCCTCCGGAGGTGGCATAGAGTGGCGCGGAATCGCCGATCCGCATCGTATAGAGAAGGCGGTGTTGCCCGACCACGGCCGCGACGACCTCGGACTTGTCGCCCTTCAGGAAATTCAGGGCGCTGGTCTCGCGTGTCGCATCCGAAACCCAGGCAAGCACCGGCCCGGAAGCTGCGACGAGGTCGCCCGCAGCGCTCGTCTTCTTGGCGAGCGTGAGGATAGCGGGGCCGAGGCTGTAGCTTTTCGTCTCCGAGTTGTAATGCAGATATCCTCGGCTGGAGAGGGTCTTCAGAAGCTGGGTCAGGCTGCTCTTCGGAATGTCGAGTTCCTCGGCCATCTCCGTATGCGTCCGCTCCGCATCCCACCGCCCCAGCAGCTCGAACAGGTCCAGCACCCTTGTCGCCGACTTGACGGAGACGGCTTCCGATTTTCCACTCAGGGCGTCACGCATCGTTCCGGCCTCCCGCAATCTCGCAGAATAGGCCGTGTCGGCGGAAGCAACCGGCATCGCAGGCCGCGCGCCCTGGTCCAAGATACATCGAGAGGCACTCCGTTCAAATAATGGTCCGGAACACCCTCCTCCGGACCAGTTGTCAAGCGTTACAAGCAGCTATAGAGAGCGTCAATCAGTCGTCGGGGGCGCGGGCCGTTGTTGCGCGTCGGTCGCATCAGGTTCATCGCATAGCCGAAACCGAGTTTGGCCTCCGGATCAACGTAGCCGAGCGAGCCCCCTGCGCCGCTGTGGCCCCACGCCGTTTCGTTCGGCCCCATATAGACGTCGACACAATTGCGGCGCACCCCGAGCCCCATGCGAATGTCGTGGCTGAGCACCGCTTCCACGCCTTCCCACTGCACCTCGCAAATCCGCTGAAGCGCTTCCTTCGTCACGATCGCTTCGTCGTTGAGGGCGAGCTTTCCATAGAACTTCGCGATGGAGCGCCCGTTGCCATGGCCATTGGCGCTGGGGATCTCGGACATGCGGTACTGTTCGCTGTTGAAGGCGTCGTCGCGTTCGGCGTCGAACTGCGCCCGCGAGGCGACGAGAAGATCGTTGAGAGGGCTGGGGGCATATTGGGGATCGTCATAGCCGGGCCCGGGCGTGAAGCGTGCGCAACGCGCGAGCTCCGGACGCGAAAGCCCGACCTGGAAGTCGATCCCGAAGGGTGCGCCGATCGTCTCGCGCAGGATGCGACCATAGGACTTGCCCGTCACCCGACGGACGAGTTCACCGGTCAGGTGGCCGACGGTCATCGGATGATAGGCGCGAAACGTGCCCGGTTCGTGCGACGGCGCCTGACGCTCAAGCGCCCCGACGAATGCGTTCCAGTCGTAGATCGCTCCAGGCCACATCGGCTCGCGGACGACTTCGAGCCCGGAGGTATGCGACAGGACATGCCGGACGGTCACGCCGGACTTGCCGGCCTGGGCGAACTCCGGCCAGTATTTCGCGACCGGGGCGTCGATCTCGAGCAGGCCGCGGTCGAACAGCTTCTGCATGACGATTGAATCGAACCCCTTGGCGACGGACATCAGATTGACGATGGTGTCCTGAGACCAGGGCGTCGTGCGGCTGTCGTCCGTGTACCCGCCCCAGATATCGACGATCGTGCGGCCGTCGATGACGACGGAGCAAGATGCGCCGATCTCCCGGTCCACCTCGAAATTGGCGGCAAACGCATCGCGTACAGCCAGAAACGCTGCGTCGCAATGGCCTTCAATTTTAACTGTCACGATCGTTCCTTTCCGCTGGTTGCCGATACAGGGGTGCCCGGATTGCGTGCCGTATGCTGCGCGAGCACGGCCCGGGTCTTGTCCGCGCAGAGCCTCGCTCGCGCCTGGAAATCAAGATGTTGGTAGCGGGCGCAGGGCGCCTCGACGGAGCAGACCGTATGGGGCGCCATCCGGTCGAGAAGATCGAACAGGGGCAGTTCGCCATCGCCGGGATATAGCCGCTCGTAGCGCGACTCCTCCCGCAGGTCGTCTGGCCGGGGCGGAACCGACGGCGCATCGCACAGATGCACGAAATTGAACAATCCAGGATCAAGGCCGTCGAGATCGGAAGGCTTGCCGCCCGAACGGGCAAGGTGCAGGGCGTCAACCAGAAGGCCTGGTCTAACCGCTTCCGGCACGGCCCTGATCAACCGCAAGGCTTTCGGAAGGTCCGTAACGAGCCCCCAATAGGGGACGAACTCCAAGGATGCCTGGATGCCGTAGCTTCCGGCAAGCTCGCAATACCTTCCGAACATGTCGATGGCGTGCGAGACATCGGGATCGTCTATCGCGGTGATGGCGAGTCCGACGCCCCATTTCTGGCCAAGCGCGAAGGCCGGCTCGAAACTCGATAGGTCGGTGTCGGGACCGATAATCATGCTTTCGATGTCATTCACCCGCATGCCGTTGGCATCAAGAACGGCTTCGATCTCGCGGACGACCGCGGGTCGATCGACAATGGAATGAAACACGGCGGCGGCGGGGGGCGCGACGAGCCTGAGGCCCACCGCGTCGAAGCCGGCGGCGGCGCACGCCCTGACGAATTCCGTTGGCTCGGCGTCGATCATCGTCAAGGCCGCCATCGAGAGAACCGGTGAAGTCATCGCCATCTCCAGGAAACTGTGTCTAGGTCCGACCGTGGGGCCGGACCCTGCTGTCGACCGGCGGAAGCCGGCAGGAGGGCTGCGCCTGCCCGTTTCGACAGGCGGCGGCCTCAGGGAGCCGGCGAATCGAGAATCATCTTCATCGCGTCGACGGCGAGCACATAACCGTTGGCCCCAAGCCCAGCGATCAGACCGCTTGCGGCGGGCCGGATATAGGAGTGGTGGCGAAACGCCTCGCTGGCATCGAGCTTGACCCTCAGATGCAGCTCGATGAACGGCGCGGTGGCGATTTTCAGCGCATCGAACAGACCGATCGAGGTATGAGTGAAGGCGGCCGGGTTGATGACGATGCCAGCGACCTTGTCACGCGTCTCGTGAATCCAGGTGATGAGGTCGCCTTCGTAGTTGCTCTGGCGAAAGTCGATCTTGAGGCCCAGCTCGGCACCGCGCGCCTCTACCATCTTCTGGATGTCGGCCAGCGTCGTATGGCCGTAGAGGTGCGGTTCGCGCACGCCCAGCATGTTCAGGTTCGGGCCGTTCAGAAACAGAATGGTTCTTTCAGACATTTTCATCCTCTGACAGGGTTGGAAGGTTGGCTTGATACGGGGAATTACAGGGAGACCGGGGTCCATTTTCCAGCTTCGGCGCTGGACTGGATCGCGGCATCGACGAAGCGGACGCCGAGCGCGCCGTCGATGTGGTCGGGATAGGGCACCTTCTCACTGCGCTTGAGCAGCCGGCCGGCCACCGCCTCGGCCACGTCGGAATAGACATTGCCGATCGCCTCGATGAAGCCTTCCGCGTGGGCGGGCGCGATCCTCGATGCGGCGAGCGATTGCGGCAGCATGCCGACGCCGCCCCGCGTCAGGATCTTGCGTTCGCCGCCGAGGCTGTGCACCAGCAGGTGGTTCGGGTCCTCCTGGAGCCACTCGAAGCCACCCTTGTCGCCGAAGATCCTGAGCTTGAGACCGTGCCATGCGCCGGCGGCGACATAGCTCGCCCACATGGCGCCGCGGGCGCCGCCGGAAAACCGCATGTTGATCTGTGCGTTATCCTCCAGCTCCCGCCCCGGCACGAAAGTATGCAGATCGGCGGAAACCTCGGTAATGTCTTGGCCGCTGACATAGCTTGCCAGATGGGATGCATGGGTCCCGATCATCGAAAGAACGGCGGAGTTGCCCGCAAGTCCCGCCTTGGTGCGCCAGTGGCCACCCTTCTGTTCCTCCATCGTCGCAGGAAATCCAAGAGCATATTCGACCTGGATGAGGTTGATGCGGCCGAAATCGCCCCGTTCGCACATGGCCTTCGCCTGGCGGACCATCGGATAGCCGCTGTAACCGTAGTTTACGGCGAGGACGACGCCTGCCTTCTCGACCTTGTCGAGCAGCACCGCGGCATCCTGCCAGGACGTGGTCAGAGGTTTTTCGCAAAGGACGTTGAAGCCGGCGTCGACAAGGGCGGCCGAGATTGCGAAATGCGAATGGTTTGGGGTCAGGACGCTGACGAGGTCGACCCCATCCTCACGCTCGCTTTCACCGGCGACTAGCTCGTCGACATCGTCATAGATCCGCGCGGGATCGAGCAGGAGCCCGGACGCGAAGTCACGGCCTCTCACCGGATCGATGTCGAAAGCGCCGGCCACGATCTCGAATTTTCCGTCGAGGCGCGCGGCATAGCGATGGGTCGCACCGATGCCGCTGCCCGCGCCGCCGCCGACGATGCCGAGGCGCAGGCGTCGCCCCAGGGATCGCATGTTGTCAAGAAGAAGTTCGCTCATTACGTCAGTCCCAGAAAACGGAAAACAAAGGTTGGGTCACATTCCGAGCCATTGCGGCAGCCAAAGGCTGAGCCCGGGGATGAAGGCGATCAGGGTGAGTGTGATGGCGCCGACCGCGAGATAGGGCAGGATCGCCCGGAACTGCTGGCCCATGGTCACCCCGGCGAACGCGCCGGTGATGAAGAGCAGCAGCCCGACCGGCGGCGTCAGCAGTCCGAGCATCAGCCCGAAGACCAGAACCATGCCGAACTGGGTGAGATCCATGCCGATCTGCTGGGCCACCGGAAGCAGGACCGGGATCAGGATCAGCATGGCGGGCAGCCCGTCCATGAACGTCCCGAGCGCGAGCAGGAAGAGCACGATCATGAAGATGACCACGGCTGGGTTGTCCGAGATCGCCAGGATCAGGTCCGCGCCGATCCGGGCGAAGCCCGAAACCGTAGCCAGCCACGCAAAGACCGCGGACGTCGCCACGATAATCAGCACGATGGCCGTCTCCAGTGCGCTTTGCATGAAGATGTTCGGCAGGTTGCGTAGGTTCAGGTTACCGTAAGCCACGCCGATTAGAAGGGCGAGGCCGACCGCCACGGCCGCGCTCTCCGTAACGGTCGCGATGCCGAGGCTGACCGAGATGCGGATGAAGATGAACATGAAGACGGCAGGCAGTGCGGCGACGAGGATGGCAGGAAAGCGCGACAGGGGCACCGCCATGGAGACGGGAAAGTTGTTCCTGCGCGCGAGCATGTAGGTCACCAGTATGAGACCGAGCGAATAGACGATGCTCGGCACGATTCCTGCCATGAACATCTTCTCAACAGTCACGCCGGCCACGCCGACGCTAACCGCATAGACGATCAGCGGCACCGACGGGGGCATGATGGGACCATTGATGCAGGCGGCGGACACGACTGCGGCGGAGAAGGCGCCGGAATAGCCCTGCTTCTTCATGGCGGGCACGAGTATCTTGCCGAGCGCCGCAGCTTCGGAAACGGCCGAACCGCTGACGCCGGAGAAAATCACGGCGCTGACAATCGAGGACTGGGCCAGTCCGCCGCGAAAGCGCCCGACGAGAGCATTGGCGAGATTGATGATCTTGTCGGTCACACCGCCGATATTCATAAGGTTCCCGACCAGGATGAACATGGGGACGGCCAGGAGTGAGAAGGCGTCGGCACCGGCGATGGTGCGTTGGGGGACGAGCGTCAGGGGAAGCCTGCCGTCGACAATGATCGCCACCACCGAGCCGAGCGCGATGGAGAAGGCAATCGGAACGCCGAGGGCCAGCAGGACAAGGAAGGCGATAGTGAGGATCGTTGGCACTGCCAGACCTATCAGATTGGAGTTTCACTAATGAGGGGCTGTTCCCAGTCGGCGGTAACGACCCGCTCCAGCCAGAAAAGAAGCATCAACGCTCCCGCGATCGGCATGGCCGCGTAATAGCTGGCCACGCTTATTCCGAGGGCGCCATATGTCTGGCCGAGATTGTCCAGCGTCAGCTTCGCGCCATGCCAGGTGAAAATGACGAACAGAGCTAGGTTCATCAGTTCGACCACCTTCGACAGCGAGGGCCGGTATCGGGCGGGAAGCATCGTATAGAAAAGTTCGACGGCGACATGCCGCTTGCGGCGATACGCGACTGCTGTCCCCAACAGGATGATCCAAACCAGCCCGATCCGCGCCACCTGTTCCGACCAACTGATGGGCAGATTTGATATGTAGCGCATCCATACCGCGAGCAGACAGGTAACGACCACCCCGGCTAAGAACAGCCCGAGCAACGCCATGACGATACTGTCGATCGTTCCACAAATTCTTCTGATCATGATTTCCCCGGCAAGCGAAGATTTGCGATGCGACCCGCGCCGGCATCGGCGCGGGTCGTGCGGAGAGCATCGATGTCAGGCGATGCTGTGAATCCGCTTCACCCACTCCGTAACGTGGGGGAACTCCAGATGCAGATCGGTAACGGTGGCGGCAAAGGCCTGCTTGTCGACCTCATTGACTTCGACCTCTTCCGCCTTGACCTTCTCGATCAGGTCGGCCTCGCCGGCCTGAACCTTCGGACGAAACTCGTCCTCCATCTCTCGGGCAGCCCGATGCAGGGTGGCGCGCTGTGCGTCGTCGAGCGAACTGTAGACGGAATTTCCGATGACGACGACATTGTCGGCAAACATGTGCTCCGAGAGAGCGAGCTTCTTGTTGGCCGCGAAAAGCCCGTTCTGGAAGCTAGTGGCGAGAGGGTTTTCCTGTCCGTCGATGACGCGGGTCTGCAGGCTCGAGAAGACCTCGGGGAACGGCAAGGGCGTGGGCGCGGCGCCGAATTTCTCGAATGCCTTGACCCACATCGGGGTCTGTGGCGTCCTGATCTTCAAGCCCTTGATATCCGCGGGCGTCACGATGGTCGTGTTCGATGTTATGTGGCGCCCCATGCGGGGAATGGCGCCGAGGATGCGCAGCGGAACCGTTTCGAGCATCCTTTCGGAGAAATCGTCGATGATCGCGGTCATGGCGCGGTCCTTGTGCCCGACATCGCGGAACACATAGGGATAGACGAAAATATCGGCCTGGTTGAACCAGCCCGAGAGAAGTGGCGCGCCCGGCGCCGCGAACTGGATCGTTCCCTGCAGGATGCCTTCGACGTGATCCCGGTCGTCGCCGAGCGCGTCGCCGTGGAACCGGTCAGACGTGATCTGTCCCGACGTCAGCTCGGTGACGCGCTCGGCAAAGAAATCGAATGCCTGCGCTGTCGTATCGGACATCGCGGCGTTCGACGCGCCGACCCATCGGAGCGTCTTTGCGCGCAGGATTGCGGGCGTGGCGGCCACGAACGCGGACGCGGCGGTTGCAACCATTAACGACCGGCGCGAGAGGCCGGCATTCAACATTCTAGACATATTCCCTCCCAGCAGACCGCTTGAGTTCGGGCGAACCTCCTCCCAGATTGCGGGGCCGCTCCGAAGCCTGCGCAGTGAAGACTAGCAGCGGGAGATCGGTTGTCAAATAATATGTGTTCTCATATGAGAAATAAAATATGGACATGAACTAACTTGCCGATTAATCTTTGCCTTGGCGCGACAGGTGGGAAGCCGTCGCGGGGGAGAGATCGGAGGTAAACATGTCCGGCTACGGCTTTGATGGGCGAACGGCCCTTGTCACCGGTGCCAGTTCCGGCATCGGACGAGCGGTCGCGCTCGCGCTCGCCCGGCAGGGGGTTAGGGTCATTGCCGTGGCGCGCAAGTCCGAGGGGCTTGCCGCGCTCGCAAGGGATGCGGGGAATGATCGGATCGTTGTCGCTTCGGCCGACCTGCGCTCGCCCCAGGCCATCGACGCCCTGCTTGACGGGTTGCGGGACGCGATGGCGAAGATCGACATTCTTGTCTGCAGTGCCGGCGTTTCGCTGGGAACGGAGTTGCTGCAGGACGCCGATCCAGCCGACGTGCAGACGATCATAGACACGAACATAAAAGGGGTCGCGCATCTCGTGGCAAGGCTTTCTCCCTCGCTCGTGAAGCGGGAGGCCGCGCATGTCGTCACGATGGGCGCCGTAGGCGGGGAGTTTCCGTATCCGGGGAGCGCTGCCTATGCGGCGAGCAAGGCGTTCGTCCGACAGTTCGCCCTGTCCTTGCGCGCGGACTTTCTCGGCACACCCGTCCGCGTGACGAATATCGAACCGGGCATGGTGAGGACGGACTTCGCCACTGTCCGCCTGCGCGGGAACGCGGCGGCAGCCGAGGAAACGTTCAAGGGCGTCGTGCCGCTCGAGGCCGAGGACATCGCCGATGCCGTTCTCTGGGCCGTTAGCCGCCCAGCGCATGTCAATGTCAATCGGATACAGATTATGCCGCGTGATCAGGCCTTCGGGCATTTCGCGTTCAATCGGAGGGTGTAGTCCCGAGCCGCGTGATCACGCGCCAAAAAGAAATTCCCATACATGAACAGATGCAAGGATGAGACCGACATGAACGCCAACCTTAACGATGAACTTCAAATCCGCCAGCTCCTCGAGAACTGGGCCGTCTGGCGCGATGCGGGCGACTGGCAGCGCTTCAGAAGCGTCTGGCACGATGATGGCCGCATGATGGCCACTTGGTTCCAAGGCAGCGCCGACGAGTTCATCGCCGTCAGCAAGAAGGGCCTGGAGAGCGGTGTGAACATTCTTCATTTCCTTGGCGGCACATCGATCGACATCGAGGGCGACCGGGCCATCTCGCAGACAAAGATGACCATCAGCCAGCGCGCGAAAGTGGAAGGCCACCTCTGCGACGTGGTGTGCACCGGGCGCTTCTACGACTTCTTGGAACGGCGCGGCAGAACCTGGGGGATCGTCCTGCGGCAGCCGATCTACGAGAAGGACCGGATAGATCCGATCGACCCCGCCACCCGGCCCTCCCTCGATGCCGAACTGCTCGCAAAGTTTCCCGAAGGATACCGGCACCTCGCCTATCTGCAGGAAGGGCTCGGCTTCACCGTCAAGCTGGACATGCCCGGACTTCTCGGCCCAGAGGTCGAGCACCTCTACGCGCGAGGCCGCAACTGGCTCGCCGGCGCAGAGACGCCGTAACCCGCTGGCGCCAAGATCCGGGAAAGGGGAGGAATCATGAGCTATTTTTCCGAAGAGAACTCCGCCGAGATCGTCAACGGGCGTATCGGAAGTGCGGCACTTCCGCGTCCGGCGGAGGTTATGTCTGCTCTCGTGCGTCATTTGCATGCCTTCGCGAGCGAGGTTCATCTCACCCAGAAGGAATGGGAACTCGGCGTGGAGTTCCTGACCCGGGCTGGACACCTTTGTTCGGACGAACGGCAGGAATTCATTCTGCTGTCGGATACGCTCGGCTTCTCCATGCTCGTGGATGCGATAAACAACAGGCGCCCCCCCGGGGCAACAGAGAACACGGTTTTCGGCCCCTTCCATGTCGCGAATGCCCCGCTGCGCACGATGGGCGACACCATCTCGCTCGATGGAAAGGGAGAAAGCTGCCTTTTTGAAGGGATGGTGCTCGATCTCGAAGGCAACCCCATTATGGGGGCCTGCTTGGATGTCTGGTCGGACAACGCGGACGGCTTCTATGACGTGCAGCAGCCCGGCATTCAGCCGAAATGGAACAATCGGGGGCGCTTCATCACGCAAGCCGACGGCTGTTACAGCTTCGTCGGCATCCGTCCTGTAAGCTACCCGATCCCGGATGACGGTCCGGTCGGACAATTGCTCGCATTGCTGGGGCGCCACCCCTACAGGCCGGCGCACATGCATTTCCTGGTGACGGCGGACGGCTTTCAGAAGCTTGTGACGCACATATTCGTGGGCGACGATCCCTATCTCACCTCAGATACGGTTTTCGGCGTCAAACAAAGCCTGATCGCCCCGTTCAGCCGTGTGGAGAACGGTCAAACCGCCTGGCGGGCTCCCTTTGATTTCGTTCTGGTTGCGGCGTGAGCCGGAACCGCTCCAGAGTGACGTTCCTCCGCATGCATCTAGGGGATAGCTATGACCTATTTCAGTGAATCCTTCACCATGCAAAGCGCGGCCGTCCGGGTCCGCTTCGCAGCTGGTATCCGCCATGAGCTCGCTGAGGAAATCGCCCGCCTGAAAACGAGTCGGCCCCTTGTCCTGACGACGCCGCAGCAGGCCGATGCCGCCGAAAGCTTCGCGGAACTTTGCTGCTGCGAGGACGTTTCGATTTTCACCGGGGCCGCCATGCATACGCCGGTTGAGATTTCGGAACGTGCCACGGAACAGGCGCGAAATTTCGCCGCGGATGTGCTGGTCGCCGTCGGAGGCGGCTCAACTACCGGCCTTTCCAAGGCGATCGCCCTGCGCACCGATCTGCCGCAGATCATCATCCCGACCACCTATGCCGGGAGCGAGGCAACCGCTATTCTCGGACAGACGGAAAGCGGGCTGAAGACCACCCTGACCTCGCAGGCTGTCCAGCCCGAGGTCATCCTCTACGATCCGGAGCTCGTCGCCACCCTGCCCGTCGCGCTGACCGTGACGTCGGCCCTCAATGCCATGGCCCATGCCGCCGAAGGGCTTTATGCTAGGGACAGATCACCGATTTCCTCGCTGATGGCGGTCGAAGGCCTGCGCGCCTTTCGCAGCGCCCTTCCAGGACTGGTGACCGATCCCGCCAACATCGCCTTGCGGGCTGAAACCCTGTATGGCGCCTGGCTGGGAGGAACCGTCCTGGGGCAGGTGGGCATGGCTCTGCACCACAAGCTTTGCCATGTGCTCGGCGGAAGCTTCAATCTTCCCCATGCCGAAACCCATGCCGTCATCCTGCCACACGCCATAGCGTTCAACGCCGGGGCAGCCAGGACACAGCTCGCGCCAATCGCGGACCTGTTCGGTGATCCCAATCCCGGCCTTGGATTGTACCGTTTCGCGCGGTCCGTTGCGGCGCCCTCATCGCTGCGCGATCTGGGATTGCCGGAGCAGGAACTGGAACGCGCGGCACTACTGGCGACCGCGAATCCCTACTGGAATCCGCAACCGTTCGACAGCGGCTCCATCCTTCGCCTGTTGCGCGGAGCGTGGATCGGTGAGGCTCCTGACCTCTACTGAAAGCAGTGACGCCACCACAGGCCATTTATGGTGGGAACGCAAAGCTTCCTCTTGTGCAACCTTGGAGCCGTTGCGGAGATGATGCCGGCATGGTGCGCGGTTGATACCAAAACCGTTCTGGAAACAATATCGGATTAGTCGAGATCACGGCCAGCAGGCCAGCGCATTCCAGCGCTTGTTGTGCGCCCGGACGAAACATTTCAGGACCGATCGATTACAGCGGTTGTCAGCCCCCGCAACCAGTGTTGCTGAATAAGCCTCGTTACCCCGGTAGCGAGGCTTTTTGTTTGTGGCTTGCCCGAGTAGCATGATTGCCCTGAGTTCGCCCACGAGTTCGATATGGAGCTCGCCCTCACCATCGGGCGTAAACCGGATCGTGCTGACCAGATCGCGCAGAACTTCGACCGCCTCGTTGCGGGCAATCTCGTCCTTGTTCAATGGCTTCTGTCAATGCCGCGACCTTGCGGCGGTAGATGCCGCTCAGACCCGGATGAGGAGGTCGGAGAGAAGATAACGTCCTTGGCGAGGAGCACTTTGACGGCCTCACGCTTGTCGCGCGCTTCCTGAAGCGACACGGTCGGATAGGAGCCGTGGCTGAGGAGCTTCGGCTTGCCGTTGAAGCGATAGGCCGTGAGCGCAACGAAGAGCCCACGGCTTCCGTGATTGACTGAATAGGCTTCCGGCTGTCGGTCAGAACTTTTGCTTTGCCCGCTTCGGCATAAAATAGGCTCGGATCTTGACGAGCGCTTCGGCGACGGCAACGGCATCCTGACGGGTCGCGTTCCGTTTTGCCTCGCCGAGCTTGCGGATGGGCGCGACGATATCCCCAGTGACGGCATGACCTCCAAGGACGGGCTGCCAAAGCTTGGGCGCGTACCTTGTTCCCAATAGAAAGCAGAGGTCCCAAGCGAAGGGATCAAAGGTTTGATCATCGATCTTGGTGAACCTGGGCCGATGATCTTTCGGCGTTTCGGCGAGGCTTGCCGATATCCGGTTGTATTCCGCAACGATGGTCTGGACGGCTCGATGCTCGGTTGTTTCCATTGGCAGGTTCAGGGCATCCGGGCCAGTCAGCTCCGGGATCCACTGACGCGGGTCGATAAACCTCGGGCCGATGATGAGAGCCGTGAGATAGCCGTCGAGGCCGCTCATCGACCAGATCGGCGAGACTGGACGGCGTGCCCTGATAAACGCCTCGAACGCCTCGTCATCGAGCTTCGGTCGTGCCGTAGCCCCTTGGCTGTTCTGTGTCATGCCGCCCGTCGCTCCTGATCTGCAATGCTCTCGCGGTTGGCCTTCCAGGTCCATGGAAAGAGCGTATCCATCTGGTTCGCGGTCACCTTGCCGGAGATGATGCGCTCGAGCACGTCGGCAAGCCAAGCTTCGGGGTCTACACTATTGAGCTTTGCCGTGTTGACGAGCGATGCGAGGACCGCGAACGTCTTGCCACCGCGTTCGCTGCCCACGAACAACGAGTTCTTCCTCGTCAGAGCCACCGATTTCATCGAACGCTCGACCACATTGGAGTCCACTTCGATCCGGCCATCCTCCAGGAAGGCTGCCAGTCCGTTCCAGTGGTTGAGCGTGTAGGTGACGGCCTTGCCAAGCGCCGATTTCGACGACACCTCGTCGCTCAGTTCGGTGAGCTGGGCCTTCAGTTCGCTCATGATGGGCGCTGCCTCGCGACGCCGCACCGTGAGCCGGGTATCGGCATTTTCGCCGCGCAGTTTCGCTTCGATCCGATAGAGCTCGGCAATCCTGGCAAGGATCGACAGGGCCTCAGCAGACCCGGTCATCTTGACGATTTCGACGAACTTGCGTCGGGCATGGGCAAGGCAGAAGGCCAGCCGCATGGGAGCGACATTGCTCCTCCCCCGGCGCTTGGCCAAGGTTTTATAGGCTTGGTACCCATCGACCTGGAGCACGCCGGCAAACGACGACAATTGCCCCTCGACCTCGCGCGCGCTGCGGCTTTCGGCAAAAGTATAGGCCACCGCCGGCGGCGCCGGACCATTCCATGGCCGATCGTCGACCGCCTGCGCCCAAAGTTGGCAGACCTTGGTTCGCTTACGCCCCGGATCAAGCCGCGGGAGCGGCGTCTCATCACAGAACACCCTTGGCTGGGAGCGGATGAAGGCAAGCAGCGCGTCATAGAGAAGCTCAAGCCACCAGGCGACCCGCGTCACCCAGGCCCCGAGCGTGCCGCGATCGATGATCACGCCGCAGGAGGCAAGCATCTGCGCCTGGCGATGAAGCGGCAAATGCCAGGCGAACTTCGAAACGGCGACATGGGCGGCAAACGCCGTGGTCACCATGCCGCCGTCCATCACACGCGCCGGCGCTGGCGCTTGCACAATGGCACTCTCGCAGGCCCGGCATGCGTAGCGCGGCCGGATCGTCCGCTTCACCCGGACAACCGCCGGCACGATGTCGAGCGCCTCACTGACGTCCGTGCCGATGCAATGCAGCTCGAACGAGCAGCACGGGCAAATCTTGCTCTCCGGCTCGATGAGCTCTTCATACCGTGGGAGATGCCTGGGTAACCGGCCGATGTTGCGCGCCGGCGATCGCCGCTCCTGCTTTCGGCCGTCAGCCACGGGTGCAACATCGTCATTGGCCGCCGCGGGAATGTCGCTGAGATCGCCAAGCTCAAGCGTCGCCTGCTTCGGGTCGATCGCCGTCATCTTCTCCGATTTCGGCCCAAAGAGCTGCCGCTCCAGGAAGGCAACGCGCGCCTTGAGGTCGGCATTCTCTGCATCGAGCGAGAGAATGATTCGGCTCAATTGCGCGGCATCCTGAGGTAAAGGGTCGGGTCGAAGCGGCATGGCAGACCCTAGCACATGACCCTGAATCTTCAAGCAAATCCAATAGGATCAGCCTGCTTTCGTTGGCCGCTTTACGGTGTTTCGCCTGACCCGCGTCCAGTCGATACCGGCCAGCAAAAGGGAGAACTCCTGGCTACTCATCTGCATCGCGCCATCACGGATCGGTGGCCAAACGAACGTGCCAGCCTCCAGCCATTTCGTCGCCAGGATCATGCCTGATCCGTCCCAATAAATGCAGCGCAGGCGATCGAGACGCTTGGCGCGGAACACGAACACGTCACCACAGTAGGGATCAGCTGCAAGCGCTGACGCCACCAGCGCAACAAGCCCATTCATGCCGCGCCGGAAGTCGACCGGCTGCGTCGCCACCATGATCTTCACTCCACCAGGCGAAAGTCCAATCACCGGCGTGCTCGCAACGTTGCCACGATCGCCTGCGCCAATTCGGGCGCCACCGAGCCGATCACGGTCATACGCGCGCCAGCAATCTCGATCTCAATACGCCCCGCGGCGTCATGGGCGACATCCGACGGCGAGTTCTCGCAAGACGTTCTATCGCCAACCACCGTCACCGGCACGAACATGGCCTGCTGTGCGCCGGCTTGCGCGGATCGTCGAGAGGTCAGCCCGGCTTCGCGCCGCCAGACGTTCAGCAGGCCGCGATTGACGCCCCAGCGCCGGGCGATCGCCGAGATGTTCACGTCAGGTTCTGCACTTTCGGCAAGGATCCGCGCCTTCTCCTCGTCGGTCCAATTCCGCCGCTGGCGTCGACCCGTGATCACCTCGATCCGACGATACTTTCCCTCATGCCTGGCTTCATGCATGCCTTCATCCATGGCTTCAAGCATGGCATCAGCGCGATCTTCGACCATCCCGTTCCGCTCCTATCGGTGAAGGAGCTGTTCTCGCGGCCGCGATCGCAAAAGGAAAGGTGGGGTGTTCGTCGCGCTCACGATAGGCCTGCCGCCAGAGCTTGGAGCCGGTCGGCTGGACGAGGAGGAAAGCCCTCCCCCGTCGCTCATCTTGCGGGACTTGTCGGAGGGTTTGGCATTCTTGCAGGCGGTTTCTGTCAGAGCCATGATGGTATCTCCGGGTGGCCATTTGAACCTATCCGCAAAAATACCAACAAAAATCGCGGCTGTCAGCGGACCTTCCCGGACGGGGATGGAACCGCATTCATGCCTTACCGCGTTGTTTTAATTGGAGAAGCTGGCTTTTTATGGCCTTCCGTGGACCCCGATGGAAGGCTGATTTGGTTGCGGGGGCAGGATTTGAACCTGCGGCCTTCAGGTTATGAGCCTGACGAGCTACCGGGCTGCTCCACCCCGCGTTATTGTTTTGTTTTTGCTTATCACGCAAAAGGGCCGCTTTGAGGGCGGCCCGCTTTCGGCTTGGGCCGACGTTTGTTTGGAGAAGATTGTTGATTGCCTTTAGCAGACCTGGCAGCGACCTACTCTCCCGCGTCTTGAGACGAAGTACCATTGGCGCTGGGGCGTTTCACGGCCGTGTTCGGAATGGGAACGGGTGCGGCCACCCCGCCATGACCACCAGGTCGGCTAAGGGCAATCAATTGAGAAGCTGGTAGAAGGCAGAGCCTTCGTTTGTCTTAATTTTGTGAACACGTCTTGTTTGACCTTGCCAGACGCCTTCGGCCGGGGGCCGCAAGCGCAGAGCGCGTCGCCAATCGTCTGGCGCGCCGTCCGCAGGGCAGCGATCGTGAGATCGCGGTGCGCCCGTGAGGACATAAGATCGGCATCATCAGTGCAGCGATGCTGCGCTGATGAGCATGAACAATGAGAACGATCAAGCCAATCGAGCTATTAGTACCGGTAAGCTTCACACATTGCTGCGCTTCCACACCCGGCCTATCAACGTGGTCGTCTTCCACGGCTCTCAAGGGAATACTCGTTTTCAGGTTGGTTTCCCGCTTAGATGCCTTCAGCGGTTATCCATTCCATATATAGCTACCCTGCTATGCCCTTGGCAGGACAACAGGTCCACCAGAGATATGTCCATCCCGGTCCTCTCGTACTAGGGACAGATCCTGTCAATATTCCTACACCCACGGCAGATAGGGACCGAACTGTCTCACGACGTTCTGAACCCAGCTCACGTACCGCTTTAATTGGCGAACAGCCAAACCCTTGGGACCTGCTCCAGCCCCAGGATGCGATGAGCCGACATCGAGGTGCCAAACAACCCCGTCGATATGGACTCTTGGGGGTCATCAGCCTGTTATCCCCGGCGTACCTTTTATCCGTTGAGCGATGGCCCTTCCACGCGGGACCACCGGATCACTATGACCGACTTTCGTCTCTGCTCGACTTGTCAGTCTCGCAGTCAGGCGGGCTTATGCCATTGCACTCGACGACCGATTTCCGACCGGTCTGAGCCCACCATCGCGCGCCTCCGTTACTCTTTCGGAGGCGACCGCCCCAGTCAAACTACCCACCATACACTGTCCCGGACCCGGATGACGGGCCGCGGTTAGACATCCATGACGATAAGGGTGGTATTTCAAGGATGGCTCCACGCAAACTGGCGTCCGCGCTTCAAAGCCTACCACCTATCCTACACATGCCGACACGAATGCCAGTGTAAAGCTATAGTAAAGGTGCACGGGGTCTTTCCGTCTAACCGCAGGAACCCCGCATCTTCACGGGGAATTCAATTTCACTGAGTCTCTGCTGGAGACAGCGGGGAAGTCGTTACGCCATTCGTGCAGGTCGGAACTTACCCGACAAGGAATTTCGCTACCTTAGGACCGTTATAGTTACGGCCGCCGTTTACTGGGGCTTCGATTCAAAGCTTGCACCTCTCCTCTTAACCTTCCAGCACCGGGCAGGCGTCAGACCCTATACGTCGTCTTGCGACTTCGCAGAGCCCTGTGTTTTTGATAAACAGTCGCTACCCCCTGGTCTGTGCCACCCCACTCCACTTGCGTAAAATGGGGTCACGCTTCTTCCGAAGTTACGCGTGCAATTTGCCGAGTTCCTTCAGCAGAGTTCTCTCAAGCGCCTTGGTATGCTCTACCTGACCACCTGTGTCGGTTTCGGGTACGGTCTATACGGTGGAGCTATTTCCTGGAACCTCTTCGCCGCACAACCAATCCAATAAGGATGTACGACATACGAGATCCGTCACTACCACCAGGCCCACGAATATTAACGTGGT
>NZ_JBFNXL010000005.1:3750000-4082808 GCF_040812195.1 Shinella sp. S4-D37
ACGCATGGCGGCGCTGCTTGGCGAAAAGGTCGGCGAGACCGTCGGCTATCGCATGCGGCTCGACAACCGCGTCTCGGCGAAGACGCGCATCGAAGTGGTGACGGAGGGCGTCTTCGCCCGCATGATCCTAAACGACCCGGAGCTGACCGGCATTGCCGCCGTGCTGTTCGACGAATTCCATGAGCGTTCGCTCGACGCGGATTTCGGTCTGGCGCTGGCGCTCGACGTGCAGGCGGCGCTGCGCGAGGACCTTCGCATCCTCGTCATGTCGGCGACGCTCGATGTGGCGCGTGTTTCCGACCTGCTCGACGGTCCCCCCGTCATCGTCAGCGAGGGGCGCGCCTTTCCCGTCGATATCCGCCACCAGGACCGGCCGGCCGGCGAGCGCATCGAGGACACGATGGCGCGGGCGATCAGCACGGCGCATCGCGAGGAGAGCGGCTCGATCCTCGCCTTCCTGCCGGGCCAGGCGGAAATCGCCCGCACCGCCGAGCGGCTGGAGGGCCGCTTCGGGCCGCAGACGAGCATCGTGCCGCTCTACGGCAATCTCGGCCAGAAGGAGCAGGACGCTGCGATCCGCCCCGCTCCCGCGGCCACGCGGAAGATCGTGCTGGCGACGTCGATCGCCGAGACCTCCATCACCATCGACGGCGTGCGCATCGTCATCGACAGCGGCCTGCAGCGCCTGCCGGTCTTCGAGGCGGCGACGGGCATCACGCGGCTGGAGACGGTGCGCGTGTCGCGTGCCTCGGCCGACCAGCGTGCCGGCCGCGCCGGGCGAACCGAGCCGGGCATCGCGATCCGCCTCTGGCATGCCGGGCAGACGGCGGCGATGCCCGCCTTCACGCCGCCGCAGATCCTCTCCAGCGATCTCTCCGGCTTCGTGCTCGATCTCGCCCATTGGGGCGTCGGCGATCCCGCGGCGCTGAAACTCGTCGACCAGCCGCCCGCTGCCGCGGTGGAGGAGGCGCGCAGCCTCCTGCGGCTGCTCGGCGCGCTCGACGCGCAGGGGGCGCTGACGCCGGCGGGAAAGCGTATCCGCGAACTTGCTTTGCCGCCCCGGCTTGCCGCGATGATCCTTCATGCGGCGCAAGACGGTGAACAGATGGCCGCAGCACGCCTCGCGGTGCTTCTGACCGAACAGGGCCTCGGCGGACCGGCCGTCGATATCGAGGAGCGCCTGCGCCGCTTCGCCAACGAGCGCGGCGAACGGGCCGCGGCGGCGCGGCGGCTCGCCCAGCGCATGGCCGAAGGGTTCGGCACGGCGAAGGGCGGGCCGGCGCCGGCACCCGGCGCCTTGCTGCTGCATGCCTTTCCCGACCGGGTCGCCCTGCAGCGCGGCGGCCGGGGGCGCTTCGTCATGGCGAACGGGCGCGGGGCGGAGCTGCCGGAGACCGAGCGGCTCGCCGGCGCGGAAATGATCGTCGTCGCCGACCTCACCGGGCAGGCCGGGCGACAGCGCATTCTCGCAGCGGCGGAGATCGACCGCGCGGATGTCGAGGCGGAACTTGCCGAAAACATCGTGCGGGAGGACCAGTGCGTCTTCGACCGGGCAAGCCGGCAGGTGCGGGCGCGCCGGGTCGTCCGCCTCGGCGCGATGATCCTGGAGGAAACGCCGCTTGCCCGCCCGAGCGGGCCGAAGGCGGCGCTGGCGCTCGCCGACGGGGTGCGCCAGCTCGGCCTTGCCGTGCTGCCCTTTTCCCGCGAGGCGGCGCAGCTGCGCGACCGCGTCGGCTTCCTCCACCGCTCGATCGGCGCGCCCTGGCCGGACACCGGCGACGACGCGCTGCTCGCGACGCTCGATACGTGGTTCGTGCCGTTCCAGGAAGCCGCCCGCGGCCTTGAGGAGGTGAAGCCCGCCAGCCTGCAGGAAGGGCTGATGGCGCTGGTGCCCTATGAGGTGCAGCGCGATCTCGCCCGGCTGGCGCCCACCCATTTCGAGGCGCCGACCGGCCAGCGCCACCCGATCCGCTATGACGGCGACGAACCGGTGCTGGCGATCCGGGTGCAGGAGCTCTTCGGGCTGAAGCAGCATCCTTCCGTGGCGGGCGGGCGCTTGCCGCTGCTGCTCGAACTCCATTCCCCGGCGCACCGGCTGATCCAGACGACGCGCGACCTGCCCGGTTTCTGGGCCGGCTCGTGGCGCGACGTGCGGGCGGACATGCGCGGGCGCTATCCGAAGCACCCCTGGCCGGAGAATCCCGCGGACGCCCTGCCGACGACGCGCGCCAAGCCGCGCGGGACATGATCCCGCCATTTCCGGCATTTGCCGGGGGTTTCGCGTCAAGAATTGCGGAAAAACAAATCGCTCCCGGCGTTTTCACGGTTTAGGAAAGGCACTGAGCATTTCCAGCCGGAGCGAAGTCGCTTCGGCGTCGGATAATGCGATACAAACAAGAATCTAGAGCATTTCCGGTGAACCGGAGTTCACCGGAAATGCTCTGGCGGGTTCGCGAACGGAAGGACGGCGGGATGACGGGCTATCAGGATATCGACGTCGAGGGCTCCAGCCGGCGCCTGCGCCTCGAGACGATCATCCGTCTGCGCTGGCTGGCGGTCGCCGGCCAGTCGATCACGGTCATCGTCGTCGGGCTGTGGCTCGATTTTCCGCTGCCGCTGCTGCCGGCCGCCGTGCTGATCGCGCTGCTCGCCGCGGTGAACTTCTTCCTTGCCGTCCGCTTCTCGCCGGCGCACCGGCTGACGCCGGCTTCCGCCTTCCTGCTGCTCGCCTTCGACCTCTGCCAGCTGACGGCGCTGCTCTTCATCACCGGGGGGCTTGCCAATCCCTTCGCGCCGCTCGTCTGCGTGCCCGTCATCATCTCGTCCTCGCTGCAGCCGATCCGCTTCAGCCTGCCGCTCGGGCTGCTCTCGGTGCTCGGCATCACGGCGCTCGCCTTCACGCCCTTCCCGCTGCCCTGGTTTCCCGGCACGCTCCTGGTCGTGCCGCCGATCCTGACGGCCGGCCTCTGGTGCGCCATCGTCTCGACCACGGCCTTTGCCGCCTTCTATTCCTATCGCGTGTCGCAGGAGGCGGCCGAGCTTTCCGATGCGCTGGCGGCCACCGAACTCATCCTCCAGCGTGAAAAGCACCTGTCGCAGCTCGACGGCCTGGCGGCGGCGGCGGCGCACGAACTCGGCACGCCGCTCGCCACGATCAGCGTCGTGGCGCGCGAGATGGAACGCGAACTCGGCACGGACGACCGCTTCAGGGAGGACGTGCAGCTCCTGCGCAGCCAGAGCGAGCGTTGCCGCGACATCCTGCGCCGTCTCACCACGCTTTCGGCGGCGGACGAGGCGCATATGCGGGTGCTGCCGCTCTCCTCGCTGCTGGAGGAGGTGCTGGCGCCGCATCGCGAATTCGGCATCCGCCTCAACCTCGTCGAGAACGGCGAGCGCGAGAGCGAGCCGGTCGGCAACCGCAATCCCGGCATTCTCTACGGCCTCGGCAACCTCATGGAAAACGCCGTCGACCATGCGCGCGAGGAGGTGACCATCACCGTAAGCCACACGGCTGAACGGGTGACCATCGTCATCGAGGACGACGGCGACGGCTATGCGGCGGATATCCTCCAGCGCATCGGCGATCCCTATGTCACCAAGCGCCAGCGCGACGAGCGGGCCGGCGGCCTGGGGCTGGGCCTCTTCATCGCCAAGACGCTGCTGGAGCGCTCCGGCGCCAAGCTGACCTTTGCCAACCGCACGGGCGACCGGCCGGGCGCGCGCGTATCGGTCGATTGGCCGCGGGCGCGCATGGAGGCGAAGACTGCAAAATGACTTTACCCACCCTATGTTACGGGCGATAAGCTGATCCTCATCAAGTATGGACGACAGTCGGCCACGAAAGACGAAACATGGCAGAGAACATCGAACCCCACGCGGCAACCGACGATATCGGGCCGGATCCCTCCCTTCTCCTCGTCGATGACGACGCGCCGTTCCTGCGCCGCCTTGCGCGCGCCATGGAAACGCGCGGCTTTGCCGTCGATACGGCCGAATCGGTCGCCGAAGGCATCGCCAAGGCCAAGACCAACCCGCCGAAATTCGCGGTGGTCGATCTCAGGCTCGGCGACGGCAGCGGCCTCGACGTGATCGCCGCCATCCGCCAGCGCCGCGACGACACGCGCATCATCATGCTGACCGGCTACGGCAACATCGCCACCGCCGTGAACGCGGTGAAGCTCGGCGCGGTCGATTATCTCGCCAAGCCGGCCGATGCCGACGACATCTTCGCCGCGCTGACGCAGCGCCCGGGCGAGAAGGTGGAGCTGCCGGAAAACCCCATGTCGGCCGATCGCGTGCGCTGGGAACACATCCAGCGCGTCTACGAGATGTGCGACCGCAACGTCTCCGAGACCGCCCGCCGCCTCAACATGCACCGCCGCACGCTTCAGCGCATCCTCGCCAAGCGCGCGCCGAAATAACCGTCAGGCCGGCGCGTCGCGCTTTCCCGAGACGATGGCGGACATGTCCGGCCCGTCGCCACGCGTGTCGGCGGCGAATTCCGCCAGAAGCAGCCGGCCCGCGGCGACGCGGGCGAAGGCGAAGGTGACGGATTTTCGCGTCGGCGGCGGCAGCTTGTGCTCCGGCGCCTCGCGAATGATGTGCGCGCCGTAGCCATCCGAGAGGATGAGGCCGCAATCCTGCGGGAAGATATCCAGCGGCACGCCCTTGTGCGTGGCGAAGAACAGCCGGTCCGAGTGGCGGCGATAATCCGGCCATTTGCGGTCCACCTTGAAATCCTCGATCGACGTCTTGATCTCGACGATCCAGATCTCGCCCCTGTCTGAGAGGCTGATGAGGTCGGCGCGCCGGCCGCTCGCCAGCGTCAGCTCGGGCAGCACCGCGTGGCGCATCTCCGTCAGCATGCGCTGCACGCCGCGGCGCACCATCATGGCCCGGTCGGACTGGCGCCCGTCGATCAGCGGATTGTCGTTGTGAATGGAAACGATCGTCATGGGTCACCCTCGGCGAATCGCATTCTACCCGGAAGGCGGGCAGCGAAAAAGTTAAGGAGCCTGTCCGATCCGGAAGACGCGAAAGGGTCTCTTAACCGCGTGATGCGGTTCCTGTGCGGCTTCGGGCCAGCGCGCGGGAAGACCATTGAACGCGGCCGAAAGGCGTGCTTGTCCTGATGCGGACGCGGCGAACGCGGCAGGCGGGCAGGTCTTGTTGTTGCAAAAAAACAATCACCGGCCTTTTTGCTCAAGCGCAGCCCCGCGCCGGAGCGCACAGACTTGCATTGACTGGTTTAATCGAAAATAAACCATAATCGATGAAAGTTCCGCGGCTCGGAACTTCTTAATTTCCTATCAAGAGACTCACATGCGCTTCCGCAATGTCCTCCTTCTGTGTGGCCTCGCTGCGGCCGTCACGCTCGCCGGCTGCTCCTCCTCGACCTCGCTTCCAGGCGAAAAGGTGGCGACGAATGCCATTTTCACATCGCAATACGGCCCTGTCGAGGACAACGGCTATGCCCTGCCGGGTATCCCGATCAACAAGGTGAACACCAAGTTCCACCGCCAGATCGTCGATTACGCCACCCGGGAAAAGCCCGGCACGATCGTCGTCAACACGCCGAACCGCTTCCTTTATTACGTGCTGCCCGGCGGCAAGGCCGTGCGCTACGGCATCGGCGTCGGCAAGCAGGGCTTCGCCTGGCAGGGTGAGGCCTACATCGCCTGGAAGCAGGAATGGCCGACCTGGCATCCGCCGGAAGAAATGGCCGCCCGCCGCCCGGACGTCGCCCGCTACGTCAAGGAAGGCATGGGTCCGGGCCTGAAGAACCCGCTCGGCGCGCGCGCGCTCTACCTCTTCAACGAAAAGGGCCAGGACACGCTGTTCCGCCTGCACGGCACACCGGAATGGGCCTCCATCGGCACGGCCGCCTCGTCGGGCTGCATCCGCCTGATGAACCAGGACATCATCGACCTTTACAAGCGCGTGCGCCCCGGCAAGGGCACCCGCGTCGTCGTCCAGCAGTAAGCGGAAAAAATCCGCTTAAGAAAGAAGCCGCCGGATCGCTCCGGCGGCTTCTTTTGTTCCGGGCGCCTTCCGGCAGGGGCAATGCCCTGCCGGCGACAAGGGCGGGATCAGGCCGCGGCGGCCTTGAGTTCCAGGCGGCGGCGGTGCAGCACCGGTTCGGTATAGCCGTTCGGCTGCTCGCGGCCCTTCAGGACGAGATCGAGCGCCGCCTGATAGGCGATGGAACCGTCGAAATTGCCGGCCATCGGGCGGTAGAGCGGATCGCCGGCATTCTGCCCGTCGACGACGGCGGCCATGCGCTGCATGGTCTCCTCGATCTGCGCCTTCGTCACGACGCCGTGGTGCAGCCAGTTGGCCATGTGCTGGGCGGAGATGCGCAGCGTCGCGCGGTCCTCCATCAGGCCGACATCGTTGATATCCGGCACCTTGGAGCAGCCGACGCCCTGGTCGACCCAGCGAACGACATAGCCGAGGATGCCCTGGGCGTTGTTGTCGAGCTCGCGCTGGATCTCCTCCGGCGTCCAGTTCGGCCGCACGGCGACCGGCACGGAGAGGATATCGGAGAGCTTTGCGCGCGGGCGGGAGCGAAGCGCGGCCTGCACCTCGGCGACATTGACCTTGTGGTAGTGCGTCGCGTGCAGCGTCGCGGCGGTCGGCGAGGGAACCCAGGCCGTGTTGGCGCCGGCCTTCGGATGAGCGATCTTCTGCTCCAGCATCGCCGCCATCAGGTCGGGCATGGCCCACATGCCCTTGCCGATCTGCGCATGGCCGGCGAGGCCGCATTCGAGACCGATGTCGACGTTCCAGTTCTCGTAGGCGGAAATCCAGGCGGCCTGCTTCATGTCGCCCTTGCGGATCATCGGGCCCGCTTCCATCGAGGTGTGGATCTCGTCGCCCGTGCGGTCGAGGAAGCCGGTATTGATGAAGACGACACGCTCGCTCGCGGCGCGGATGCATTCCTTGAGGTTGACCGTCGTGCGGCGCTCCTCGTCCATGATGCCCATCTTCATGGTGTTCGGCGCCATGCCGATGGCGGCCTCGACGCGGCCGAAGAGCTTCGCCGCGAAGGCGACCTCCTCCGGCCCGTGCATCTTGGGCTTGACGACATACATCGAGCCTTCGCGCGAATTCTTGCGGCGGCCGTTCGGGCCGACGTCGTGCAGCGCGATCAGCGCGGTCACCATGGCATCCATGATGCCCTCGGGAACCTCGTTGCCGTCGCGGTCGCGGATCGCCGGGTTGGTCATGAGGTGGCCGACATTGCGCACCAGCATCAGCGAGCGGCACTTGACCTCGAAGGGCGAGCCGTCCGGCGCGGTATAGGTGAAGTCGCTGTAGAGCTTGCGCTCGACCGTCTCGCCGCCCTTCTGGAACGTCTCCTTCAGGTCGCCCTTCATCAGACCGAGCCAGTTGCGGTAGACGAGGACCTTGTCCTCGGCATCGACGGCCGCGATGGAATCCTCGCAGTCCATGATCGCCGTCAGCGCCGCCTCGATATTGACGCCGGCAATGCCCGCCGGATCGGTCTTGCCGATCGCAAAGTCGCGGTTGACCAGGATCTCGATGCCGAGGCCGTTGTTCTTCAGGAGGACATGGCGCCAGCCGTCCTTGCCTTGCGCATGGCCGGCATATTGCTCCGGCCGCTTCAGCGAGACGGCGCGATCGCCCGCCGCAAGACGCAGCTCCGCGCCCGCCTCGATGCCGGTGAGGTCGGCCCACCGCGCACCGTCGAGCGGCGCCGCCTCGTCGAGGAAGGCCTTGGCCCAGGCGATGACCTTCTCGCCGCGCTTGGGATTGTAGCCCTTGCCCTTTTCCGCGCCGTCCGCTTCCGGGATAGCATCCGTGCCGTAGAGCGCATCGTAGAGCGAGCCCCAGCGCGCATTGGCGGCGTTCAGCGCATAGCGCGCATTCATGACGGGAACGACGAGCTGCGGGCCGGCGAGGCTGGCCATCTCGGGATCGACATTGCCGGTCGTCACCTTGAAGTCGCCGCCCTCCGGCAGGAGGTAGCCGATCTCGCGCAGGAAGGCCTCGTAGGCCGCCATGTCCGCCGGCGCGCCGTTGGCGCGATACCAGGCGTCGATCTTCTCCTGCAGCGCGTCGCGCTTGGCGAGCAGCGCGCGATTCTCCGGCGCAAGGTCGTGCACGATGGCGGAAAATTCATCGAAGAAGCGCGCGGCGTCCACGCCCGTGCCGGCAAGCGCCTCCGTGATGATGAAATCATAAAGGTCGCGGTCGATCGAAAGACCGGCTTTCTCGATATAGGTCATGTAAAAACTCCGAATGACGGGACGAGGGGGGAGTATCCCGAATGCTGCCACTTTCCGGAGACCGGCACGCATAGTCAATTCGGCAATGACATAAAGAATTTATTCCCGTTCGGATAAAATCATACGATAGCAGCCGGACGAGACATCAAAAATGCCTCACGCCTCGTGCGCGATGCGCGGCCGGCCGCTGGCGATCGCGGTGAAGCGCGCCTCCATGAGCTTGCGGCGGCCTTCCACCTCCGGCGCGTCGATCTCCTCGGTGAGCGTCACCGCCGGGTCGTCCGCGCCGTTGAGGCGGGCGGCATGAAGCGCCGCGGTCATCGCCCGCTCCTTGGCCAGCGAAAAGGCCTCGCCCTCGTCGATGAAGCGGGCGCTTTCGCCCGCGCCGCCGACGATGAAGATGCCCTCTTCCGGCATGGTCACGAACACGGTGACGAGGGTGCGCACCTGGCCGACCACCGCGCCGACCGCATTGGCAACGCCGGCATCGGCCGGAATGGCCGATTCGGCGCCCAGCATGGCGGCGATGGCGGGATAGTAGACCGGCGCCGAGGCCCCGAGGCCGACGAGCGGCCGGTCGAGCGCGATGCGGAACTGGACGATGCCGGGCACGCGGTGCAACGCGCGGTCGATCGTCTGCGACTTGACCGGATCGATCGCCGCCGCCGCGTCATCGGCAAGGCAGGCGGACAGGATGGCATCGGCCGACTGCCGGGTGAGGCGATCGACGAGGACCCGCGCCAGCGCCTCCGGGCTGTCGGCGATCGGCTTGCCGGAGCCGTCCCGCGTGCGGGCGGCGATCTCCAGCCCGAGGCGGGCGGCCGTGGCATCCCATTGCCCCTGGCCGCCGAGCACATGCATGGCGTCGGACGGCGTGATGGCACAGATATGCACGAGGCCGCGGGCGACCAGCCGGTCGAGCGTCACCTTCTGCAGCATGGTGGCGAGCAGCCCTTCCAGCGGCAGCGGCACCGTGCCCACTTTCTCGTAGAGCGCCTGTTCCTGCGGCTGGAGCCCGCTCGCCAGCCGCTCCGGCACACCGGTGCGCACGGCGAAGCGACCGTCGTGCCGCCCGGCATGGCGCGCGCGCAGCTGGCGCTCCAGCACAGGGACGATCGCGCCCGGATGCAGCGCCGAGGCAAGGCTGAGCGGCATGAAGCGACGCGGCCCGAGCTCGAACGTCGCCTTGAGGCCGCGGTCGTTGACGCGCACCTCCGAATCGCCGCCGAGCCCGAAGGTGCGCATGGCGACCGCCTCCACCATGGTGCGATAGCCGCCGACGACGGCGCCTTCCGCGTCGAGCTTCGGCCGGCCGCCGTCGAGCACCGCGACGTCCGTCGTCGTGCCGCCGATGTCGGAGACGACGGCATTGTCGAGGCCGGTCAGGTGCCGCGCGCCGACGAGGCTCGCCGCCGGGCCGGACAGGATCGTCTCGATCGGCCGCAGCCGCGCCTCGGCCGCCGAGATCAGCGCGCCGTCGCCGCGCACCACCATCATCGGCACATGGATGCCACGACGGTCGAGATAGTCCTCGCAGGCGCCGATCAGCCGGTCGATCATCGAGACGAGGCGGGCATTGAGCAGCGTCGTCAGCGCCCGGCGCGGCCCGCCGAGCCTGGAGGAGAGTTCATGGCTGCAGGTGACGGGCAGGTGCGAGACCTCGCGGATGCGCGCGCGCACCCGCTCCTCGTGCGACGGGTTGCGCACGGCGAAATAGCCGGCGACGGCAAAGGAGGAGACGGTCTCGGCCAGTGCCGGCAGGGCCTCGTCCAGCGCCGCCATGTCGAGCGCCGTCTCGTCGCCGTGCACATTGTGGCCGCCCTGCAGGAACAGCACGGGATCGCTGCCCAGCGCTTCGGCAAGGCCGTCGCGCTTCAGGTCCTCGGGACCAAAGCCGATCATCACCAGGCCGGCGCGCCCGCCCTGCCCTTCCACCAGCGCGTTGGTCGCCAGCGTGGTGGAGAGCGAGACGAGGCCGATGGCCGAGACGGGGGCCTTGGCCGTCTCCAGCACCGCTTCGACGGCGCCGGAAATGCCGACCGCCAGATCGTGGCGGGTGGTGAGCGCCTTGGCGCGGGCGACGACGCCGGCGGTTTCGCTGTAGAGAACGGCGTCCGTATAGGTGCCGCCGGTATCGATGCCGAGTAACAAATGGTCTGCCACGAGAATTCTTCCGTACCGCCCGCCGTCTCTTTTCAAAGCGCGCCGTGAATGGTGTTATGCCATGTCAGAGCCAAATGCCACCATCCCAGCGGCGACATAAGGTGAAACAATGAGGAGCCCGTCCAGTGATCGACCCCATCCTGCGAAAGCCGCTTCCAGAGCATTTCCGGCAAAAGTGTGCAGCGGTTTTGCGTCCGGAAATGCGCAAGAGCAAATGGCCGGAGCGTTTTGGCTATTCGAGGAAAAGCGGAAACGCTCTGGCCGCTCTTCTTGCCGGCGCGGCGCTTCTGGCCGGCGGCCTGCCCGCGGGCGCCCAGGAGAACGATGACGAGGAGCAATACCGGGCGCAGATCCCCGAGGTGGCGATCTACAAGGCGATGCTGGATGCCAACAAGCAGACGGGCTGGGTGCAGTTCCGCAACTTCGCCGACCAGCAGCTCATCTATTTCACGAGCCTGCAGACCATGCACTGCCGCCTGTCGGAGATCCGCTATTCGATCAACAACGACACGCTCGACCAGCGCTTCCCGCTGGCCGAATGCGATCCGGAATTGCCCTTCAACCTGCCCTCGGACGACAGCACCAACTGGCTCTATATCGGCCTGAAGCCGGGCGAGGCGAAGACGATCGCCGTCCAGGCGGTGTGGGACGACGGCAGCGGCAGCGAGATCGTCGTCTACCAGCCCTGCAAGAACCCGGAAGCGACCTGCGCCTCGATCAAGACGATCAAGAAGTCGAAGAAGCGGGCCGACGAGCCGTCACCCGCAACGCCAGTCCGTTAGAAGGCTGCGTCGTCAGGCGCTGCACGGGCCAGGGCCGCGTAGTGTCCGTCATGTCGAAACGGAAGCGGCGCATCAGGACGCCGAGCGCGATGATCGCCTCCTGCATGGCGAAGGTCGCGCCGATGCAGATGCGCGGCCCCGCGCCGAAGGGCAGGTACTGGAAGCGGTGGATGGCCTCGCGGTTCTCCGGCAGGAAGCGTTCGGGAATGTAGGCGCGCGGCTTGTGCCAGAGCAGCGCATGGCGGTGCAGCGTCCAGGGCATGACGAGGATGGTGACGTCCTTGGGGATCTCCACCCTTTCCCCCTTCGGACTGATCCAGACGTCGTCCGAGATCGCCTCGCGGTTGATCGAGGGCGCCGGCGGATAGAGCCGCATCGCCTCCTCGAAGGCGGCGCGCGTCCAGGGCATGCGGTCGAGCCAATCGACGGGATCGGCGCCGCTCGAAAGCACCCGGTCGATCTCCTCTTCCATCGCGTCGCGCACATGGGGCGAATTGGCGACGCAGTAGAGCGTCCAGGCGAGCGCCCGCGCCGTCGTCTCGTGGCCGGCGCCGATGAAGGTGAGGATATTGTCCTCCACTTCTTCCATCGTCAGCCCTTCCGGCCCGGCCGCGCGCAAAAGCAGGGTCAGGAAATCGTTCGGCGCGGCGTCATCGTCCTTCATGCGGGCGAGGCGCTGGTTCATCGTGTCGCGCACGATCCCGCGGAACTTCTTCAGCACCTTCAGCCCGCCGATCCGCGTCACCCGCGGCACCCAGGGCGGCGCACGCAAGAGGTCCATGGGATCGACGCGGCCCATGGAATGCAGGAGGTCCTCCACATCGTCGGCAAAGCTTTCCGACCGGGTGACGATCTCGCCGGAAAACAGCGTTTCGGAGAGGATGGCGAAGGCCAGCTCCGTCATGTCGTTGGCGATATCGAAGACCGCGCCGTCGGCACCGTCGTATTTCGTCGCGTAGCGTTCGGACTGCGCCAGCATCTGGCTGGCGAAGCCCCTGGCGTGGCGCGGGGTGAAGATCGGCGCGACGGCCTTGCGCGAGCGGCGCCACACCGCCCCTTCCGCCGTCAAAAGCCCGTCGCGCAGGATCGGGCGCAGCACGAGCTGGCGCACCACGGCCATCTTGTAGTTCTGGGCATTGTCGACGAGCAGGTATTTGATGAGGCCGGGATCGTTGACGATCAGCGTCCTCTCGCCGAAGAAACGCGTCATGATCCAGGGCAGCGTATAGGAGGGCTCGCCCCACAGTTCCAGCGGGTTGCGGAAGACGGTGCGGATGATCTCGAGCTTCGAGGGCGGCACCGTGCGCGGGATCGGCGCCGGCGGTTCGAACGGCTCGGGACGCATGTCCATTATCGGCCTCCTTGCAATCAGCTCGTTCTTAGAGTGAGCCAACAGGAAGGCCAAAGTTAGAGCAGGCCCTGAAGTTCCGCCAGCTTGTCGTTGATCAGCCAGCCGTAATAGTTCTCTTCCGGCCAGGTCACTTCGCCCGCGGCGCGGCGGGCGGCGAAGGCGGCGGCGCGCGCGTCGGGATTGCCGATATTGTAGAGCGTCGCCGTCACGCCGGGATTTTTCGAGATATCGACGCCGGCGATCGTCTTGTAGGCATCGATCGAGCGGCGGATCGAGGCGGCCATGTAGGCGAGCGAGATATCGGGATCCATGATCGCCTGGTAGACGCCGGCCGCATCGTTCTCGTCGAGTCGGCCATAGCCGGAAATGCGCGCGACGTCGTCGGTCAGCGTCAGCGCCGTCAGCGGATTGATCTGGCCGAGCCCAAAAGTCTGGCCGGCATAGAAGGGCTGGAAGAACACCGCGCTGAAGCGGTTGTTGGGGAAGGACGTGCCGCCGACGGTGCGGCCCTTGAACGTGCGGTTCCACACCGTCTCGCGGCAGGTCCAGAGCGCATAGGCGCCCTTCTTGTCCGCACATTTGGCAAATTCCGGCCGATCGACGAAGTCGGCGACGTTTTCGCCGTCATAGGCAAAGCGGAACGAGCCGGTATAGGACGCGGCCTTGACATAATAGCTCTGCAGCCGGTCATAGGCGTCGACATTGTAGGTATGCTCGCCGACGATCGCACCCACCATGTGGATCGGAGCGATGCCGTACTTGCCCGCCACCGCCTTGATTTTGCCGGTCAGTTGGCCGTCATTGGCGATGAGATCGCGCACCTTCTCGTACTTTGCGTCGAACGAGGTCTTGCCCGCCTTGGTGCGGCGCGTCGAGGCGCCCGGAATCTGCGGCTGCTCGGCATTGCGGTTGCCGGCGGGCACGACGTCGATCGCCAGGGCCGCGGTCTCGCCCTGGGCAAAAAGGGCGGCTGCAAGGGCAAGCACGGAAATGAGCTGTCGCACGGGTCCGGTTCCGTCTTCTCGTAATGTCGGCATGGCACGACCGATGCAACGCAAACATGTCGGAATGATGCCAGAATGCGCGCCATGCCTAGGCCGCACGGCGCTTCCTGTCGAGGGTCCCCGCCATCAAAATCCGGCACCGGCGGCCGCAAGGGCGGCCACCGGTGCGCAAACGTCACAGAATGTAGCGCGACAGGTCGGTGTTGGCCGCAAGCGCGCCGACATGCTTGTGCACATAGGCGGCGTCGATGAGCAGCGCGTTGCCGCCCTTGTCCGGCGCCTCGAAGGAGATCTCGTCGAGCACCCGCTCCATCACCGTTTGAAGCCGTCGCGCGCCGATATTCTCGACGCTCGCATTGAGCTGCACCGCGACGTCGGCCAGCGCATCGATGCCGTCCTCGGTAAAATCGAGCGCGACGCTTTCCGTCGCCATCAGCGCCTTGTACTGGCGGATGAGGCTCGCCTCCGTCTCGGTGAGGATGCGGCGGAAGTCCTCCTTGGTCAGCGCGCGCAGCTCGACGCGGATCGGCAGGCGGCCTTGCAGCTCGGGCAGGAGGTCTGAAGGCTTGGAGACGTGGAAGGCACCCGAAGCGATGAAGAGGATATGGTCCGTCTTGACCGGACCGTATTTGGTGGCGACCGTCGTGCCCTCGACCAGCGGCAGGAGATCGCGCTGCACGCCCTCGCGGGAGACGCCCGCGCCCATGCCGCCGTCGCGCGCGGCGATCTTGTCGATCTCGTCGATGAAGACGATGCCGTCGTTCTCGGCCGAGCGGATCGCCTCGCGCTGGATCTGCTCGTTGTCGAGCAGCTTGTCGGATTCGTCGTCGATCAGGATCTTGTAACTGTCCTTGACCGTCGTCTTGACCTTCTTGGTGCGCCCGCCCATCGCCTTGCCGAACATCTCGGAGAGGTTCAGGACGCCGATATTGGCGCCGGGCATGCCGGGGATCTCGAAGCCGCCGGGCATGCCGCCGCCCGTATCGGCCACGTCGATCTCGATTTCCTTGTCGTCGAGCTCGTTGCCCCGCAGCTTCTTGCGGAAACTGTCGCGCGTCGCCGGCGAGGCCGTCGCGCCGACCAGCGCGTCGAGCACCCGTTCCTCGGCGTTCATGTGTGCCTTCGCCGTCACCTCGCTGCGCTTCTTCTCGCGCACCAGGCCGATGCCGACCTCGACGAGGTCGCGCACGATCTGCTCGACATCGCGGCCGACATAGCCGACCTCGGTGAACTTGGTGGCCTCGACCTTGACGAAGGGCGCGCCGGCGAGCTTGGCGAGGCGGCGTGAGATCTCGGTCTTGCCGACGCCGGTCGGGCCGATCATCAGGATGTTCTTCGGCATCACCTCGTCGCGCAGGTCCGGCTCCAGCTGGTGGCGACGCCAGCGGTTCCTGAGCGCGATGGCGACGGCGCGCTTGGCGTCGTGCTGGCCGATGATGTAGCGGTCGAGCTCGGAGACGATCTCGCGGGGGGAAAAGTTCGACATGGATCTTCCGTTTCTGGCAACGATCCCGGGCAATGGTCAGCGCCGGGCGTCCCGTTGTGATTGTTCGTCCTGTCCACCGGTCCGCCCAAAGGCACGGACCGGATGGCCTCAGCGGTCGGCGTCCAGCGTCTCGACCACGACATTGTGGTTGGTATAGACGCAGATGTCGCCGGCGATCTGCATGGCCCTGCGCGCGATCTCCTCGGCCGACTTGTCCGTGTCCATCAGCGCGCGGGCCGCGGCATAGGCATAGTTGCCGCCCGAGCCGATCGCCATCGTGCCGTGTTCGGGCTCCAGCACGTCGCCGTTGCCGGTGAGCGCCAGCGTGACGGACTTGTCGGCGACCAGCATCATGGCTTCGAGGCGGCGCAGATACCGGTCGGTGCGCCAGTCCTTGGCAAGCTCGACGGCCGCGCGCATCAGCTGGTCGGGATATTGTTCGAGCTTGGCTTCGAGCCGTTCGAGCAGCGTGAAGGCATCGGCCGTCGCGCCGGCGAAACCGGCAATGACATCGCCCTTGGCAAGGCGGCGCACCTTGCGCGCATTGCCCTTCATCACGGTCTGGCCGAGGCTCACCTGGCCATCGCCCGCCATCACCACCTTGCCGTCCTTGCGGACGGTGATGATCGTCGTGGCGTGCATGGAAGCATAGGGATCGTGTTCACTCATTCAATAGACCTCAAAGGCCCTTCAGGGGCAGGGGTGCCGCCTGCGAGGCGGCTTTGTCGTTTCCTATGTAAGCAGCGGTTTGGAGATTGCAAACCTTGCGGCACCGTCGGCACCGCCCGGCCGCGCGCAAAGCGGCCCGCCGGCGGGGGCCGTCCAAAATAAGCCTTGCTTTCCCGCTGGGATGAGCAAGTTATGTTCCTATCGCAACGAGGGTTAAGGCAATGGCCAAAGGGCAAGTTCGCAGCAACAAGGAAGTCCGCAAGCCCAAGAAGGACAAGGTGGCCGCGAAAGCCGCGCCGGCCCTGGGCTCGCAGGTGAAAAGCAGCGAGAGCGCGACGAAGAAGAAATAAGGCGCGCCGGGGAATCCCGGCCTTTCTTCCTCTCCGTTTTCCCCGCCCCCAAAATAGCGTCTATCCTGACCTTCCTTCCGCCGCCGGACGGATCGCGTAACGTGTCGATGCGGGCGGGAGGAGGCGCTTTCGTTTTCTGCCGAAACGTACGGCAGGAGCGGAAGAGGCGTGGGAGCGTCACGGTGCCTCATGGCCTTTCCTGCAATGCGGGATCGGCCGGCGGACCGGAACGTCCAAGGCTTCCCCCTTCCCCGGGTCGCGGGGTCGGTTTGGGTCCGCCATGCAAGCAGGATGGCGGCGCATGTCCCCGAAAAGCGCGGAACGCGGTTTTCGGAAAAGGTATATGCGCCAACAGACTGTGCAGCGAAGCCCTGCCATGCCTGAAGGAGGATGAGACCGCCTCCGAAGAACGCCTGGGCCGCGCGAAAGCGAAGCCGTCACCATATCCCTTCCAGAGGCAACGCTTTCGCGCGGTTCTCCGGATGAGGGCAATTCCGGCATTCGGAATTGCAAGGAACAGGACGTTCCATCACCCCGGCGGCGCACCGTGCGGGCCGTTTTCCCTTGCGCCGGAAACCCTCGAAAGACTGGCCTTTTGTGAAGAGCCCTGTTAAGGAGCGGCGACATTCTACCGGAGACCGCAATGAGCCGCACCGCCAGCGTTTCGCGCAAGACGAACGAGACCTCCGTCGCCGTCGCCGTCGATATCGACGGCACCGGCGCGTCGACCATTTCGACGGGCGTCGGTTTCTTCGATCATATGCTCGAGCAGCTGTCGCGCCATTCGCTCATCGACATGGACATCAAGACCGAGGGGGACCTCCATGTCGACGACCACCACACGGTCGAGGACACCGGCATCGCCATCGGCCAGGCCATCGCCAAGGCCCTGGGCGATCGCCGCGGCATCACGCGCTACGCCTCGCTCGACCTTGCCATGGACGAGACGATGACCCGCGCCGCCGTGGACGTCTCCGGCCGTCCCTTCCTCGTCTGGAACGTCGCTTTCTCCGCCCCGAAGATCGGCACTTTCGACACCGAGCTGGTGCGCGAATTCTTCAACGCGCTCGCCCAGCACGCCGGCATCACGCTGCATATCCAGAACATCTATGGCGCGAACAACCATCATATCTCGGAGACGTGCTTCAAGGCCGTCGCGCGCGTGCTGCGCACCGCGACCGAGATCGATCCCCGCCAGGCGGGCCGCGTTCCCTCGACGAAGGGTTCGCTGGCCTGACGCCAGGGCACAGCTGGAGGCCGTCATGGCCACGTTCCTCGTTCTGATACCGCCGGGCGGCAAGCCCAAAGACGAAAATGCCCGGATCATCCGGGACCGCTTTTCCTGGATCGCGCTTTTCCTGCCGGTCGTCTGGCTGCTCTGGCATCGCGCCTGGCTCGCCGCCGCACTCGCCTTCGCCGTCCAGGCGCTCGGCTCGGCGGTCGCCGATCATCCCGTCTTCGGCCTTGCCGGCCTCGGCGTCTGTCTCGCCACCAGCCTCCTCGTCGCGCTCGAAGGCCCCTCGATGGTCGTCGCCGGCCTTACGCGCCGGGGCTGGACGGTGGACGCGGTGATCGTGGCCGACGACCGCGCCACGGCCGAAGAGATCTATGACATGGAAACCCCGGCCGGCGAGGCAGGGCCGCGCGAACGCACCCTTCTCCCGGCAGCCGAAACCTCCGAACGCCGGCACGCTCCCATGCTCGGCCTCGTCGGTTTCAAGGAAGGACGCTGAGATGCGCGTTGCGATCATCGACTACGGCTCGGGCAACCTGCGCTCGGCCACCAAGGCCTTCGAACGGGCCGCGCGCGAGGCCGGCATCGCGGCCGAGATCGACCTCACCGACAAGGCCGAGCGCGTCGCAACCGCCGACCGCATCGTGCTGCCCGGCGTCGGCGCCTATGCCGATTGCCGCCGCGGCCTCGATGCCGTGCCCGGCATGGTGGCGGCGCTGCGCGACACCGTCGAGGCGAAGGCCCGCCCCTTCCTCGGCATCTGCGTCGGCATGCAGCTCATGTCCTCGCGCGGCCTCGAAAAGACCACCACCGAGGGCCTCGGCTGGATCAGGGGCGACGTCGTCGCGATGACGCCTTCCGATCCGGCGCTGAAGATCCCGCAGATCGGCTGGAACACGCTCACCCGCCGATACGCGCACCCGCTCTTCGACGGCATCCCCGAGACGCTGCACGCCTATTTCGTGCACTCCTACCACCTCGCCGCCGAAAACCCCGATGACGTGGTCGCGACCGTCGACTATGGCGGCCCGATGACCGCCTTCGTCGCCAGCGGCAACAAGGCCGGCGCGCAGTTCCATCCGGAAAAGAGCCAGGCGCTCGGCCTTTCCCTCATCACCAATTTCCTGCGCTGGAAGCCCTGAACTGGAAAACGCCATGATCCTCTTTCCCGCCATCGACCTGAAGGACGGCCAGTGCGTTCGCCTGAAACTCGGCGACATGGACCAGGCCACCGTCTACAATCCCGACCCGGCCGCCCAGGCGAAAGCCTTCGAGGACCAGGGTTTTGAATGGCTGCATGTCGTCGACCTCAACGGCGCCTTCGCCGGGGAGAGCGTCAATGGCGCGGCCGTCGACGCCATCCTCAAGGCGACGAAGAACCCCGTTCAGCTCGGCGGCGGCATCCGCACGCTCGACCATATCGAAAGCTGGCTGGCGCGCGGCCTTTCCCGCGTCATCCTCGGCACGGTCGCCGTGCGCGATCCGGCGCTGGTCATCGAGGCCTGCAAAAGGTTCCCCGGCAAGGTGGCCGTCGGCATCGACGCCAAGGGCGGCAAGGTCGCCGTCGAGGGTTGGGCGGAAGCCTCCGAACTCGGCGTGATCGAGCTTGCCAAGAAGTTCGAGGGCGCCGGTGTCGCCGCGATCATCTACACGGATATCGACCGCGACGGCATCCTCGCCGGCATCAACTGGACCTCGACGCTGGAACTTGCCGAGGCCGTGGCCATCCCCGTCATCGCCTCCGGAGGCCTCGCCTCGATGGACGACATCCGCCGCCTCGTCGCCCCCGACGCCCGCAAGCTCGAAGGCGCGATCTCCGGCCGGGCGCTCTATGACGGACGGATCGATCCGGCCGAAGCGCTGGCCGTGATCCGCGAAGCGAAAGGACGTGCCGCATGACCCTCAAAGCCCGCGTCATTCCCTGCCTCGACGTGAAGGACGGCCGCGTCGTGAAAGGCGTCAGCTTCGTCAACCTCGTTGATGCTGGCGATCCCGTCGAATCGGCGAAAGCCTATGATGCGGCCGGTGCCGACGAGCTTTGCTTCCTCGACATCACCGCCTCCTCCGACAACCGCGACACGATCTTCGACGTCGTGGCGCGCACGGCGGACCATTGTTTCATGCCGCTCACCGTCGGTGGCGGCGTGCGTGCGGTGGCGGATATCCGCAAGCTGCTGCTCGCCGGCGCCGACAAGGTGTCGATCAACTCGGCGGCCGTCGCCAATCCGGATTTCGTCGCGGAAGCGGCCGACAAGTTCGGCAACCAGTGCATCGTCGTCTCGATCGATTCCAAGAAGGTCTCCGCCGAGGGCGAGGAAGACCGGTGGGAAATCTTCACCCATGGCGGCCGCAAGCCGACCGGCATCGACGCCGTCGCCTTTGCCGAGAAGATGGTGGAGCGCGGGGCGGGCGAACTGCTGCTCACCTCCATGGACCGCGACGGCCAGAAGGGCGGCTACGACATCGCGCTGACCCGCACCATCGCCGACCGCGTCTCGGTGCCGGTCATCGCGTCGGGCGGCGTCGGCACGCTCGATCATCTGGTCGAGGGCGTGCGCGACGGACATGCGACGGCGGTGCTCGCCGCCTCGATCTTCCACTTCGGCACCTACACCGTCGGTGAAGCCAAACGTTACATGGCCGAGCATGGCATCGCCATGCGGCTCGACTGAGGAGAGAGCGATGAGCGACTTTTCCCTTGCCGATCTCGAACGCATCGTCGATGCCCGCGCCAAGGCCGATCCGTCGGAAAGCTGGACGGCCAGGCTCGTCGCCGCCGGACAGCAAAAGGCCGCGAAAAAGCTCGGGGAAGAGGCCGTCGAGACCGTTATCGCCGCGATCGAGGGCGAAAAGGCCGCCTTGACGAGCGAAACGGCCGATTTGCTCTATCATCTGATGGTCGTATTGAAAATCGGCGGCGTCCCGCTACAAGATGTCATGGAGGAGCTGGAACGGCGGACGAGCCAGTCCGGCCTCGTGGAGAAGGCCAGCCGGAAGAGTTGATGATCCAGGCAGCGCGCGACAAGGACCAGGCGGATATCCCGGACGATTTCGGCAACCGCGACTATTCCCCCTACCGCTTCTTCTCGGCAGACGAATGGGCGCGCTTCCGCGCCGATACGCCCCTGACGCTGACCGCCGACGAGGTCCAGCGCCTGCGTTCGCTGGGCGATCCGATCGACCTCGACGAGGTCCGGCGCATCTATCTCTCGCTGTCGCGCCTCTTGTCGGCGCATGTCGAATCCTCGCAGATGCTCTTCGAGCAACGCAAGCGCTTCCTCAGCCTCTCGGACGAGGCCAAGACGCCCTATGTCATCGGCATTGCCGGCTCGGTGGCCGTCGGAAAATCGACCACGGCGCGCATCCTGACGGAACTGCTCGCCCGCTGGCCGTCGAGCCCCAAGGTCGATCTCGTGACGACCGACGGCTTCCTCTATCCGAATGCCGTGCTCCAGCGCGAAAGCCTGATGGAGCGCAAGGGGTTCCCGGAGAGCTACGACATCGGCGCGCTGTTGCGCTTCCTGTCCGCCATCAAGGCCGGCAAGAAGGACGTCAAGGCACCGACCTATTCGCACCTCACCTATGACGTGCTGCCCAACGCCTTCCGCACCATCGACCGGCCGGATATCCTGATCTTCGAGGGCATCAACGTCCTCCAGTCGCGCAACCTGCCGGCAGACGGCAAGATCGTGCCGATGGTCTCGGATTTCTTCGATTTCTCGATCTATATCGATGCGGAGGAGGCGCTGATCCACACCTGGTACGTGGACCGCTTCATGCGTCTTCGGGAAACGGCCTTCCGCAACCCGGATTCCTACTTCCACCGCTACGCGACGATCAGCGAGGGGGAAGCGCTTTCGATCGCGGAAAACCTCTGGCGCAACATCAACCTGAAGAACCTGCACCAGAACATCCTGCCGACCCGCCCGCGCGCCGACCTCATCCTGCAGAAGGGCGAGAACCACCTCATCGAGACCGTGGCGCTGCGCAAGCTCTGAGCCGGCTTACGACCGAAGTCAGGGATTGACCCGGCGCAGCGTCAGGTTGATGCGCCCGCCGTTCTTCAGCAGCGTCGAGGTGCCCGGATAGATCCGGTCGACGCCGTGGAAGATCAGCCGGCTTTCCCCGCCGAACACGAAGACGTCGCCGCTCGAAAGGCGGAACGACCGCGTGGGATCGCCGCGTGAAACGCCGCCGACTCGGAACAGGCACTGGTCGCCCAGCGAGACGGACACGACGGGCGCGGCAAATTCTGTCTCGTCCCGGTCCTGGTGCAGACCCATTTTCGCGTCCGGATCGTAGAAATTGACGAGGCAGGCCTCCGGTGGCTTCTCGAAGCCGGAAACCGCGTTCCACAGGGCAAGAAGCACTCCCGGAATGGCCGGCCAGGGGCGGCCGGTCTGCGGATGGGTCGGCTGGTAGCGATAGCCGCCGTCCTTGTCCGTCACCCAGCCGAGCGCGCCGCAATTGGTCATGCGCACGGACATCGGCTTGCCGGTCTTCGGCATGCGCGGCACGAAGAGCGGGGCCTCGGCCACGACCTGCCTGATAGCGCCGAGAAGGCCCTCCTGCGCCGGACGGTCGAAGTGATCGGGAAAGTAACGCAACCCCGGGGCGAAGCCGCGCTCAGCCATGCCCGCTCACGCTTCCGCCGGGTCCGGGATGCGCAGCACCTGGCCGGGATAGATCTTGGCCGGTTGGCGTCGGAGATCAGCGGGCGCTTTGTCGTCGCCGATGCCGAGCTTCTTGCCGTCGTTCTTGATGAAGCTGAAGAGACCCATGGCTATCTCCCTGGTCTTTCTTGCCTGGTTTTGCGAACTAAAGCAGAGGCTTTCCGCAAAGGAAAGGCCCCAGCGATAACGGCCAGGTTGCAGCAATCATTCGCCGCCGGGCTTGGCCCGCATGCGTTTTACGTCCGAGCGGCCCGACTTTTCCTTGAGCCGGCGTTCGACCGAGCCTTTCGTCGGCTTCGTCTTCTTGCGTGCCGGCGGGGGCGGCTCGGCCGCCTTGAGGATGAGCTCCTTCAGCCGCTCGCGCGCATCCTCCCGGTTGCGCTCCTGGCTGCGAAAGCGGTTCGCCTCGATCATCAGCACGCCGTCCTTGGAGAGCTTGCGGCCGGCGAGCCTTTCCGCATTGGCCTTCACCCTGTCGTTCAGCGAGGGCGAGTTGCGCAGGTCGAAGAAGAGCTGCACGGCCGTCGAGACCTTGTTGACGTTCTGCCCGCCCGGACCGCCCGCCAGCACGAACTGCTCGGTCAGTTCCCAGCCGGCGATCGTGATCGAACTCTTGATGTAGAGGGGGGCGCTCGCCATGGAAATTCCTTTCCCGGCCGTTCTAACCGGCAGCGGGCAAAACGGGAAGCCGCCGCGCGAGACGAAACGCAGACGAAAAACCCGGCCGCAAGGGCCGGGTTTCACGTGAATCATCGGCAAAAGCCTATTCGGCGGCAACCTTCAGGCCCGGCGCGGCATCGCGCACGCCGCCGTCCACATGGTTCTCGAACTTCTCGAAGTTCGCGATGAACATGTCGACGAGCTTGCGGGCCTGCCGGTCATAGGCAGCGCCGTTGGCCCAGGTCGAGCGCGGATCGAGGATCTTCGTATCGACGCCCGGCACCGAAACGGGGACCTGGAAGCCGAAATTGTCGTCGCGGCGGAAGAGCGCGTCCTTCAGCGAGCCGTCGAGCGCGCTGGCGAGCAGGGTGCGCGTCGCCTTGATCGGCATGCGGCGGCCCTCGCCATAGGCGCCGCCCGTCCAGCCGGTGTTGACCAGCCAGCAATCGACGCCATGCTCGGCGATCAGCTCCTTCAAGAGGTTGCCGTAGACCGTCGGGTGACGCGGCATGAAGGGAGCGCCGAAGCAGGTCGAGAAAGTGGCTTCCGGCTCGGTCACGCCACGCTCCGTGCCGGCGACCTTGGCGGTGTAGCCGGACAGGAAGTGGTACATGGCCTGGTCGGGCGTCAATCGCGCGATCGGCGGCATGACGCCGAAGGCATCGGCCGTCAGCATGATGATCGTTTTCGGATGCGGCGCGCGGCCGGTCTCGCTGGCATTCGGGATGAAGTCCAGCGGATAGGCGCAGCGGGTATTTTCCGTCAGCGAACCGTCGTTGAAGTCCGGAACGCCGTTCGCGTCGAGCACGACATTCTCCAGAACGGTGCCGAAGCGCTGGGTCGTCGCGTAGATTTCCGGCTCGGCCTCGGCCGAAAGACGGATCGTCTTGGCGTAGCAGCCGCCTTCGAAGTTGAAGATGCCGTTCTCGCCCCAGCCGTGCTCGTCGTCGCCGATCAGCGTGCGGGTCGGATCGGCCGACAGCGTCGTCTTGCCGGTGCCCGAAAGGCCGAAGAACACGGCCGCATCGCCATCCGGCCCGACATTGGCCGAGCAGTGCATCGGCATGACCTTTTCCGACGGCAGCAGCCAGTTCAGCACGGTGAAGACCGACTTCTTCATCTCGCCGGCATAGAAGGTGCCGGCGATCAGCACGATGCCGCGCGTCAGGTCGCAGGCGATCATGGTTTCCGTGCGGGCACCGTGGCGCTCCGGATCGGCCTTGAAGGTCGGCAGGTCGATGATCGTCAGCTTCGGGGCGAAGGCCGCAAGGTCCTTCTCTTCCGGACGGATGAGCAGGTTGCGGATGAACAGCGAATGCCAGGCGAGTTCCGTGACGACGCGGGTCGGCAGGGCGTAATCCGCATCGGCGCCGCCGACGAGATCCTGCACGAAGAGGTCGCGATCGGCCGCATGGGCCAGCATGTCGGCGTGCAGCACGTCGAAATGCGCGCGCGAGACGGGCTTGTTGTTGTCCCACCAGATGGCGCCGTCGGTGTTTTCGTCGCGCACGACGAACTTGTCCTTGGGGGAGCGGCCGGTGTGCTGGCCGGTGAGGGCGCGAAGGGCGCCATGGGCAGTCTTGACAGCCTCGCCGCGACCGAGGGCCTCTTCATAAAGAGCCTCTGCTGCAAAGTTGTACCGGACCGTGCCGTTGGTGTGGATACCCATCGCGGTAAGCCCCTGAGCGGGGTTGCGAACGCCAAGTTCCTGCATGGTCCAGTTTTCCTCCAAGGCAACGAGACTGGGGTGAATTTTGCGGGAACCTAATGCGCGGCCGTCAGAAAGACAAGAAAAAAATAAAAATTAGGCAATGATATCAATCAATTAATCGATTTAAATAATTATGTGACTTTTTTAATCGTTTGAATAATCGATTTAAAAAAGACTCGAAATGCCAAGCCGAAACGTCACCCTTTATCTTCGCCACAATTTGTTCCACCTTTACCCCCAGGAAGGCGCTTCACATCCAGGACAGGAAACGATCCGAGGTCGGGAAAGGCGCCTATGAATATGGAGACCAGCAGGATGCAGACGATCGCACTCGTTGACGACGACCGGAATATTCTGACATCCGTGTCGATCGCCCTGGAGGCGGAAGGCTACAAGGTGGAGACCTATACGGACGGCGCCTCGGCGCTCGACGGCCTTCTCGCCCGCCCGCCGCATCTTGCCATCTTCGACATCAAGATGCCGCGCATGGACGGCATGGAGCTTCTGCGCCGGCTGCGCCAGAAATCCGACATCCCCGTCATCTTCCTCACCTCGAAGGACGAGGAGATCGACGAACTGTTCGGCCTGAAGATGGGCGCGGACGACTTCATCACCAAGCCGTTCTCGCAGCGCCTGCTGGTCGAGCGCGTCAAGGCGATCCTGCGCCGGGCTTCCAGCCGCGAGGCGGCCGCCTCCGCGGGGGCCGCGGGCAGCGCCGCGAAGGCCGGCGAGGTTGCCGCCCGCTCGCTGGAGCGCGGCCAGCTCGTCATGGACCAGGAGCGCCATACCTGCACCTGGAAGGGCGAGCCGGTGACGTTGACCGTCACCGAATTCCTCATCCTGCATTCGCTGGCGCAGCGCCCCGGCGTGGTGAAGAGCCGCGATTCGCTGATGGACGCGGCCTATGACGAGCAGGTCTATGTCGACGACCGCACCATCGACAGCCACATCAAGCGCCTTCGCAAGAAGTTCAAGATGGTCGACACCGACTTCGACATGATCGAAACGCTCTACGGCGTCGGGTATCGTTTTCGCGAGATGGCCTGAGACGCGATTTCGCTTGCATGAACCGCGGCGGCGATGGCATGCCGCGGTCGGGCGGCGTCCTGCCGCCCGCTTGAAGGACGACCCGCTTGCTACAGACAGCGCCGGAAAAGGATGGGGAAGACGTCGAGGGCCGGCCCGCGCCGCGGTCCCTCCGCCGCCGCTGGACCCATCCCTTCACGCTCGCCCGCCGCATCTTCGGCAATGCCGTCTTTTCCAGCCTCACGCGCCGCATCCTGTTCTTCAACCTCGTCGCGCTCGTCGTGCTCGTCGCGGGCATCCTCTATCTCAACCAGTTCCGCGAGGGGCTGATCGATGCGCGCGTCGAGAGCCTGCTCACCCAGGGCGAGATCATCGCCGGCGCGATCTCCGCCTCGGCCTCGGTCGATACCAACTCGATCACCATCGATCCGGAAAAGCTCTTGGAGCTGCAGGCCGGCCAGAGCATCACGCCGCTGCCGAACGACGAGGACCTCGAATTCCCGATCAATCCCGAGCGCGTCGCCCCTGTCCTGAGAAGGCTGATCTCGCCGACGCGCACGCGCGCGCGCATCTACGACACGGACGCCAACCTGCTGCTCGATTCGCGGCATCTTTATACCCAGGGCCAGGTGCTGCGCTTCGACCTGCCGCCGGTGGAGCCGGAGAGCATCAGCATCATCGAGCGCATGAACGTCTGGTTCAACCGCATTCTCCAGCCGAGCAACCTGCCGCTGTATAAGGAAGCGCCGGGCGGCGACGGCTCGATCTATCCCGAAGTGATGAACGCGCTGACCGGCGTGCGCGGCGCCGTCGTGCGCGTCAACGACAAGAGCGAGCTGATCGTTTCGGTCGCCGTGCCCGTGCAGCGGTTCCGCGCCGTGCTGGGCGTCCTTCTGCTGTCGACCCAGGCGGGCGACATCGACAAGATCGTCCATGCCGAGCGCCTCGCCATCATGCGCGTTGCGGGCGTTGCCGGCCTCGTCAACATCGCACTGTCGCTGCTGCTCTCCAGCACCATCGCCAACCCGCTGCGCCGGCTTGCGGCGGCGGCGATCCGTGTGCGGCGCGGGGCGAAGGAACGCGAGGAGATCCCCGACTTCTCCGTGCGCCAGGACGAGATCGGCAACCTTTCCATCGCGCTGCGCCAGATGACCAATGCGCTCTACGACCGGATCGACGCCATCGAGAGTTTCGCCGCGGACGTCAGCCACGAGCTGAAGAACCCGCTGACCTCGCTGCGCAGCGCCGTCGAGACCCTGCCGCTGGCGCGCACGGAGGAATCGAAGAAGCGGCTGCTCGACATCATCCAGCACGACGTGCGCCGGCTCGACCGCCTGATCAGCGACATCTCGGATGCGTCCCGCCTCGATGCAGAGCTTGCCCGCAGCGACGCCCGCACCATCGACCTCGAAAAGCTGCTCGGCGACCTCATCGACATTTCCCGCCAGGTCAACACGCGCAAGAAGCCGGTGACCCTCGACTTCGTCGTGGATCGCAAGGACAATCCCAAGACGAAGTTCGAGATATCCGGCTACGAGCTGCGCATCGGGCAGATCGTCACCAATCTCATCGAGAACGCCCGCTCCTTCGTGCCCGATCCCGGCGGGCGCATCGTCGTGCGCCTGGCGCGCGGGCGCAACGACCGCTGCATCATCCAGATCGAGGACAACGGTCCCGGCATCCAGGCGGAAAACATCGACCGCATCTTCGAGCGCTTCTACACGGACCGCCCCGCCACCGAGGATTTCGGCCAGAATTCCGGCCTCGGCCTCTCCATCTCGCGGCAGATCGCCGAGGCGCATGGCGGCACGCTGAAGGCCGACAACATCGTCGACAAGGCGACCGGCACCCTCGCCGGCGCCCGCTTCACGCTGTCGCTGCCGACCGGCAACCAGAAATGAGCGGAATGAGGGGCATGTCGAACACAGCGCCCGTGAACCGCCATGCCACCGCCATCGTCATCGGCACGAGCGGACTTCTCTTCATCGGCCCCTCCGGCACCGGAAAAAGCGCCGTCGCACTGCACTGCATCGAGGCCGCCCGCGCCCGTGGTCTCTTCGCCGCCCTCGTCGGCGACGACCAGGTTCTCATCACCGAAGCGCACGGCCGGCTCATTGCCCGGGCGCCGGAAAGCATTGCCGGTCTTGCGGAGGTCCGGGGCGCCGGCATCGTCACGGTGGAGACGATCGAGGCGGCCGTTCTCACCCGGGCGATCCGTCTCATCGAACCGCCTTTCACCGAGCGCCTGCCGCCGGAAGAGGAAACCGTCGAGATCCTCCTCTCCTTTCCCCTCCCCCTGACGAGGCTGCCGCTCTTTCCGGGCGTGAGCGCTTTTTCGGCCCTCGTCGCGATTCACCCGGAAATCCTGAAGAGTTGACCGCGAAAGCCCCGTCAAAAAGCGGAATCGGGCATTTTTGGCTTGCACTTGGTCTTTTCATTGACATGATGGCCACCCCAACGGTGGACGGAATTGTTGCATTGCGGTATTCCGCCGTCCGTTTGAGTTGGGAAACTGGAGCGACTGCTGATGATAGGACTGGTGCTTGTCACCCATGGCAAGCTTGCGGAGGAATTCCGGCACGCCCTTGAACATGTCGTTGGTCCGCAAAAAGCGATCGAGACCGTCTGCATCGGCCCCGAGGACGACATGGACCAGCGCCGCCAGGATATCCTGGAGGCGGTGATGAAGGCCGACCAGGGCCATGGCGTCATCATCCTCACCGACATGTTCGGCGGAACGCCCTCGAACCTCGCCATTTCGGTGATGAACGGCGACGGCATCGAGGTGATCGCCGGCGTCAACCTTCCCATGCTGATCAAGCTTGCCGGCGTGCGCGGCGAGAACAATATGGAGAAGGCGCTGATCGACGCCTCCGAGGCCGGCCGCAAATATATCAACGTGGCAAGCCGCGTCCTGAGCGGCAAATAAGGTTTTCCGCCCTCCATGACCGTCTCGAAAGAGCTTCTCATCATCAACAAGCGGGGGCTTCACGCCCGCGCCTCGGCGAAATTCGTCCAGACGGTCGACGGCTACGATGCCGAGGTCACCGTCTCCAAGGACGGCATGACCGTGGGCGGCACCTCCATCATGGGCCTGATGATGCTCGCCGCCAGCCCCGGCTGTTCCGTGCTGGTGACCGCCGCCGGCGCCCAGGCCCGCGAGGTGCTCGACGCGCTGGATGCGCTGGTCACCGATCGTTTCGGCGAAGAAATGTAAACCAAGCGACGACATAAGGATATAAAGACTTCTTTATATCCTGTTGATCCAGCCGGCATTTCCTGATAGGAAGCGCCATCACGAACAGCACCTGTTCGGTCCACGCATGTGCCAGGGCATTCTTTACGCCGCACGTGCCAAAAGGCTGGAGACCCCATGACCACCACGAAGGACTACCACGTCGCCGATATCGCGCTCGCCGATTTCGGCCGCAAGGAAATTCAGATCGCCGAAACGGAAATGCCGGGCCTGATGGCCTGCCGCGAGGAATTCGGCGCGGCGAAGCCGCTCAAGGGCGCGCGCATCACCGGCTCGCTGCACATGACGATCCAGACGGCCGTGCTCATCGAGACGCTTGTGGCGCTGGGCGCCGACGTGCGCTGGGCCTCGTGCAACATCTTTTCCACGCAGGACCATGCCGCCGCCGCTATCGCCGCCGCCGGCATCCCGGTCTATGCCGTGAAGGGTGAGACGCTCACCGAATACTGGGAATATACCGACAAGATCTTCCAGTGGGCCGATGGCGGCCTCTCCAACATGATCCTCGACGATGGCGGCGACGCCACCATGTACATCCTGCTCGGCGCGCGCGCCGAAGCCGGCGAGAACGTGCTGGTGAACCCCGGCTCGGAAGAAGAGGAAATCCTCTTCGCGCAGATCAAGAAGCGCCTCGCCGCCTCCCCGGGCTGGTTCACCAAGCAGCGCGACGCCATCAAGGGCGTGACGGAAGAAACCACAACCGGCGTCAACCGTCTCTACCAGCTCCAGCAGAAGGGCCTGCTGCCCTTCCCTGCGATCAACGTCAACGACTCAGTCACCAAGTCGAAGTTCGACAACAAGTACGGCTGCAAGGAATCGCTGGTCGACGGCATCCGCCGCGGCACCGACGTGATGATGGCCGGCAAGGTCGCCGTCGTCTGCGGTTACGGCGACGTCGGCAAGGGCTCCTCCGCCTCCCTCCGCGGCGCCGGCGCACGCGTGAAGGTCACGGAAATCGACCCGATCTGCGCCCTGCAGGCCGCCATGGACGGTTTTGAAGTCGTGCAGCTCGAGGACGTCGTCTCCTCCGCCGACATCTTCATCACCACCACCGGCAACAAGGACGTCATCCGCATCGAGCATATGCGCGAGATGAAGGACATGGCGATCGTCGGCAATATCGGCCACTTCGACAACGAGATCCAGGTCGCCGCGCTCAAGAACCTCAAGTGGACGAACATCAAGCCCCAGGTCGACATGATCGAGTTCCCCAAGGGCAACCGCATGATCCTGCTGTCGGAAGGCCGCCTGCTCAACCTCGGCAACGCCACCGGCCACCCATCCTTCGTCATGTCCGCCTCGTTCTCGAACCAGGTCCTCGCCCAGATCGAACTCTTCACCAAGGGCGAGACCTACAAGAACGAGGTCTACGTCCTGCCCAAGCAGCTCGACGAGAAGGTCGCCCGCCTGCACCTCGCCAAGCTCGGCGCAAGGCTCACGGAACTCTCCGACGAGCAGGCCGGCTATATCGGCGTGACGACCCAGGGTCCGTTCAAGGCCGAACACTACAGGTACTGATCCTTACCCAGGTTATCCACAACATCTAGGGGCTGCGCGCTTGACACAAGCGCGCAGCTTCTTTTTTGGGCGCATCCCTTCCCGACGATTCTGGAAACAAGTATCCTTTAAGGCATTGATTCGGCGGAAAGATGCGGACCCTTCGCGCTGGATTGGGATGTCTTGTCGATCAGGCGGCAAACGGACGGAGACAGACCGGGGATGATGGCGGACAGAAAACGAGGCCGTTCCGGGCAGGCTTTTGCCATGCCGGAGCGGGACAGGGCGCATTCGCTTGCGCAGAATAAATTCATGGTTAACAGATGGTTTACGGGCGGCAGGCGGCGTCTCGTATCGGCACTGTCGGCCGGCTCGGCGCTGACGGCGCTCGCCGGCCCGGCGCATGCAGCCGGCCCCCATCTTGCCACCGCGGAGATCGTCACCGTTTCCATGCTGCTCGGCGTGATGTCGGCCGCCATGGTCTCGGCGATCTGGATGATCCGCCAGCGCGGCCGCATGGAAGCGGAAAGCCGCGAACTGAGGACGCATCTTTCCGATGCCCGCCACAACGTTTCCCGCCTCCAGGCGCTGATCGGCGACAAGGACCGCCGCATCGTCGTATGGGACGGCCTTTCGGAGAAGCCGGAATTCCTGGGCCAGCTGCCGGCCGAGACCGGCGCGCCGCAGGCCGACCGCGAGTTCCTCGCCTTCGGCCGCTGGCTGAAGCCCAATTCCGCCGCCGAGATCGAGCGCGCCGTGGAACGGCTGCGCTCGCAGGCGCAGAGCTTCGACCTCATCCTCGAAACGAGCCGCGAGGAAGTGCTGGAGGCGCAGGGCCGCGTTTCCGGCGGCCAAGCCTTCGTGCGCTTCGTGGCGCTGAACAATCTGCGCGCGGAAGCGGCCGAACTGAGGCTCGAACGCGACCGGCTGGTCCAGGCGCTCACCACGCTGCAGGGCCTGCTCGACCAGATCGACCTGCCCGTCTGGCAGCGCGCCGCCGACGGTTCGCTCGCCTGGGTGAACGAAGCCTATGCCGAGGCCGTCGAGGCCAGGGACGCCGCCGGCGCCGTCACCGAGGGCCGCGAGCTGCTGCCGACCATCGCGCGCGAAAAGATCCGCGCCGCCAGCACCTATGACGCGCCGTTTCGCGACAAGGTCTCCACCGTCGTGCACGGCAACCGCGGCTTCTTCGACGTCGTCGATGCACGCAGCCCGACGGGTTCGGCCGGCATCGCCGTCAATGTCTCCGATATCGAGGCGGTGCGCGAGGAACTGGTGCGCACCCTGAAAAGCCATGCCGAAACGCTCGATCACCTGGCGACGCCCGTCGCGATCTTCGACGGCGAGCAGCGCCTGCAATTCTACAACCAGGCCTTCCAGCGCATGTGGGAGATCGACACGGCCTTCCTCGAACGCAAGCCCGGCAACGGCGAACTGCTCGACCGCCTGCGGGCCGGCGGCAAGCTGCCGGAACAGCTCAACTGGAAACAGTGGAAGGACAACGCGCTTTCCGTCTACCGCGCCATCGATACGCAGACAGACCTCTGGCACCTGCCGAACGGCCAGACGCTGCGCGTCTTCGCCACCGCCCGCCCGCAGGGCGGCGCGACCTGGGTGTTCGAGAACCTGACGGAAAAGGTCGATCTCGAAACGCGCTACAACACGCTGGTGCAGGTGCAGGACGAGACGATCGACCATCTTGCCGAGGGCGTCGCCGTGTTCAGCCCGGACGGGCGCATCCGCCTCTCCAACCCGGCCTTCCGCGCGCTCTGGGGCATCAGCGAGGCCGAGGCGAAGTCCGGCACCCATATCCGCGCCATCGAGCAGGCCTGCGCACCGTCCTACGACAAGCCGGACGGCTGGAAGCGTTTCGCCCATATCATCACCAGCTTCGACGACGAACGCCCCTCCTGCCAGGGCGTGCTGGAGCTGCGCACGGGCCTCGTGCTCGACTTCGCCGTCATCCCGCTTTCCAACGCCCAGACGATGCTGACCTTCGTCAACATCACCGACAGCGTGCGCGTCAGCCGGGCGCTGACGGAAAAGAACGAGGCGCTGCGCAAGGCCGACGCGCTGAAGAACGATTTCGTGCAGCACGTCTCCTACGAGCTGCGCTCGCCGCTGACCAACATCATCGGCTTCGCCGATCTCCTGAAGACGCCGACCATGGGCGAGCTCAACGACCGGCAGGCCGAATATGTCGACCATATCGCGACGTCTTCGGCGGTGCTGCTGACCATCGTCAACGACATCCTCGACCTTGCGACCGTCGATGCCGGCATCATGGAGCTCGACTACAGCGAGATCAACCTGACGGACCTGCTCGACGACGTGTCCATGCAGTTCGCCGACCGGCTGTACGAGGCGCAGGTGACGCTGGAAATCACCGCGCCCGACAATCTCGGCACCATCGTCGCCGACCAGCAGCGCCTCAAGCAGATCCTCATCAAGCTCCTGAGCAACGCGGCGAATTTCGCGCCGGAAGGCAGCTCCATCGGCCTCAGATGCTGGCGCGAGGGCGCCGACCTCGTCTTCACCGTCTCCGACCGCGGGCCCGGCATTCCGCAGGACGTGCTGAAGACGGTGTTCGACCGCTTCGAAAGCCACGGCCGGCGCGGCGGCGCGGGCCTCGGCCTGTCCATCGTCGAAAGCTTCGTCAGCCTGCACCACGGCACCGTCACCATCGACAGCCGCGAGGGCCGCGGCACGGACGTCACCTGCCGCATCCCGTCTGCGACGATGACCTCCTTCGCCGCGGCGGAATAAGCCCGGATGGTGCTCGACCTCTTCCTTCCCGACGAAGCCGCCACCATACGCTTCGGCGAGGACATGGCGCTCGGCCTGAAGCGCGGCGACTATGTCGCGCTGTCGGGCGATCTCGGCGCCGGCAAGTCGACCTTCTCCCGCGCGCTGATCCGGGCGATCGCCGACGACGCCGATCTCGAAGTGCCGAGCCCGACCTTCACGCTGGTGCAGAGCTACGACCTGCGCATCCCCGTCGCCCATTTCGACCTCTACCGCATCGCCGATGCCGCCGAGATCGACGAACTCGGCTTCGACGAGGCGCTTTGCGACGGCATCTGCCTCGTCGAATGGCCGGAAAAGGGTTTTGGTACGCTGCCGGCGGAGGGGATTTCGCTCCGCTTCCTGCATGAGGGCGAGGGACGGCGCGTCACCATCGACGCTCCGGCACCGGCGCTGGCCCGTATCCGCCGCTCCCTGGCGATCCGCGCCTTCCTCGATGAAGCGGGCTACCGAAATGCCGTGCGCCGCCACCTGACGGGCGATGCCTCGGTGCGGGCCTATGAGCATGTCGATGCCGGCGGCACGCGTTTCGTGCTGATGGATTCGCCGCGCCACACGCCCGGCCCGATCCTTGCCCATGGCAAATATTACCAGCAGATCGCCCATATCGCCGAGGACGTGAAACCCTTCATCGCCATCGGCCGCTATCTCGTCGCGCGTGGCCTGCGCGCCCCGGCCATCCATGCGATGGACATCGATCAGGGCATCCTCCTGATCGAGGATCTCGGCAGCGAAGGCGTGCTCGACGAGAACGGCGTGCCGATCGCCGAGCGCTACCGCGAAAGCGCCGCCTGCCTTGCGCGCCTGCACGGGGAGGCCGCGGAACGGGATCTTCCCGTTGCCGGCGACATCGTGCACCGCGTGCCGGATTTCGACCGCGACGCCATGCAGATCGAGGTGAGCCTCCTCATCGACTGGTACCTGCCCTACACGCGCGGCACGCCGGCAAGCGAGGACGAGCGCGGCACCTATGTCGTCCTGTGGGACGGGCTGATCGACAGCCTTGCCGACGCCGAGCACAATCTGCTGCTGCGCGACTTCCACTCGCCGAACCTCATCTGGCGGCCGGAGGCGACCGGCACCGACCGGGTCGGCATCATCGATTTCCAGGATGCGATGATCGGCCCCTCGGCCTATGACGTCGCCTCTCTGGTACAGGATGCGCGCGTCGACATGCCGGAGGGCGTGGCGGAAGGCGTGCTCGACCATTACCTGTCGCTGCGGGCGAAGGAGCCCGGCTTTAACCGGGAGCGCTTCCTGCGCGACTGGCACGTCATGGCGGCGCAGCGCAACTGCAAGCTCGTCGGCCTCTGGGTGCGGCTGATGCAGCGCGACGGCAAGCCGGCCTATATGCGCCACATGCCGCGCACCCTGCGCAATCTGGAGCGGGCGCTGGCCCATCCCGACCTCGCCCCCTTGCGCGACTGGTGCGAAAAGGCTGGAATCCTCGCGACCGAATCATGATCGCGAGCAGCCGATGAAGATCGAAGACGCCATGGTGCTGGCCGCCGGCCTCGGCACCCGCCTGCGCCCCATCACCGACACGATGCCGAAGCCGCTGGTGCCGGTCGCCGGCAAGGCGATGATCGACTACGGGCTCGATGCACTGGCGAAGGCCGGCGTCAGGCGCGCCGTCGTCAACGTGCACCATTTCGCCGACCAGATGATCGCCCATCTTGCCGGCCGCGCGGTGCCGGAGATCATCCTCTCCGACGAAACCGAGCGCCTGATGAATTCCGGCGGGGGGCTGGCCAAGGGGCTGAAGCTGCTTGGCCGCGACCCCGTCTTCGTGATGAATGCCGACCTCTTCTGGATCGGCGAGAAGGCCGGCGAGCCGAGCAATCTCGAACGGCTGGCGGCGGCCTTCGACCCGCAGCGCATGGACATGCTGCTGCTCTGCGTGAAGCTGGAGGACACGACCGGCCACAACGGCAAGAAGGATTTCTCCATGGATGCCGACGGGCGGCTGGCGCGCTACCGGGAGGGCGACGGAACGCCCTTCGTCTATGCGGGCGCCATCGCCATGATGCCGGCCCTCTTCGACGACGCGCCCGAGGACGCCTTCAACCTCAACATCTATTTCGACCGGGCGATCGGGACGGGCCGCCTCCATGGCATCGTGATGGACGGCCACTGGATCACCGTCGGCACGCCGGAGGCGATCGGCGCGGCGGAGGCCGTCATCGGCGCGGCGCGCGAGGCGGCGGCGTGACGCGGGCGCGCGGACGCATCTATTCCATCCCGGCGAGCCTGCCTTTCTTGAGGACGACCGCCCAGAGCCTTGTCGACGGCCGGCTCGTGCCCGGCTTCACCTATGATCCCGCCGATCCGCTGGCGCTGGCCGACGTCACGATCTACGTGCCGACCCGTCGCTCCGCCCGCGTGCTGCGCTCGGAATTCGTCGATCTCTTCGGCGGGCGCTCGGCCATCCTGCCGGTCATCCGCGCGCTGGGCGAGACGGACGACGACAGCGGCTTCTTCGACGAGGCGGCGCCCGCACTTCTCGACATGGCCGAGCCGCTGGCCGGCCCGACGCGCCTTCTCGAACTCGCCCGGCTCGTGCTCGCCTGGCGCAACCAACTGCCCGCGGCCGTCACCTCCGTCCATGCGGAAAGCCCGCTCGTCGCGCCGGCAAGCCCAGCGGATGCCGTCTGGCTTGCCCGCAACCTTGCCGAAATCATCGACGCGATGGAGACGGAAGAGCTGGACTGGCTGGCGCTGGACAATCTCGACGTCTCCAACCATGCGCTCTGGTGGCAGCTCACCGCCGAATTCCTGAAAATCGCCAGCGAATTCTGGCCGGCGCGGCTGACGGAGCTCAACCGCTCCTCCCCCTCGCTGCGTCGCAATGCGACGCTGCATGCCGAGACGGAGCGCTATCGCACCATGCCGCCCGGCGGCCCCGTCATCATCGCCGGCTCGACCGGCTCCATTCCCGCGACAGCCGGCCTGATCGCGGCCGTGGCGGACCTGCCGAACGGCGTCGTCATCCTGCCGGGGCTCGATCGTTTCATGTCGGATGCCGAATGGCTGCTTGTCGGCCACCAGGCCGGCGCCGACGGCGCCCCGAAGCCCGATGCGGCCGCCCGCAGCCATCCGCAATACGGCCTCCACCGCCTGCTCGCCCGCATGGGCTGCACGCGCGCGGATGTCGACTTGCTCGGCACGCCGCCCGACGCGCTGGAATATCGCTCGCAAATCCTCTCCAGCGCCTTCCTTCCGACGCATGCGACGGCCGGCTGGGGCGAGGTTCGCGGCATGCTCGATGCGGGCCGTCTGGCCGCGGCCTTCGAGGCCGTGTCGCTCGTCGAGGCGGCCAACGAGCGCGAGGAAGCCGTCGCGATCGCGATTGCGCTGCGACTGGCGCTGGAGGACGGCGAGGACGCCCAGGCGGCGCTGATCACGCCAGACCGCAAGCTCGGCCGGCGCGTGGCGGCGGAGCTTGCCCGCTTCGGCATCGAGGCGGACGATTCGGCCGGCACGCCCTTGCTCTCCACGCCGCAGGGCACGCTCCTGCGCCTCCTCAACGAGGCGGCGCTGCGGCCGGGCGACCCGGTGCCGCTCGTCGCGCTGCTGAAACACCCGCTCGCCCGTTTCGGCCTGCCCGCGGCCGACCTTGCCGTAGCCGTTACCGCGCTGGAGCTGACGGCGCTGCGCGGCGGCACGGCCGAGATCGACATCTCCACGCTCGAACCGCTGCTCGAGGCCGCGCTTGCCCGGCAGGCGCAGGACCGCCACCCGCCGGAATGGCGCACGGCGCTTTCCGAGGACGCGATCCCCCGCGCCCGCGATCTCGCCCGCCGCATCGCAGAAGCCGTCGAGCCGCTCGCCGGCGTGCTCGTGCACAAAGGCCGTACGGGCCGGCGCTTCTCCTCGAAGCTTGCGGTCTCCGACTGGTCGGAACGGACCGGCCAGGCGCTCGAAGCCGCGGCGGTGGACGAACAGGGCAACCTTGCCGCCCTCTGGTCCGGCGAGGCGGGCGACAGCCTGGCGAACCTGCTCAAGAGCGTGATCGAGACGGACGGGCAGATCGAGGCCGACGGACCGCAATGGTGCGACATCATCGAGGCGCTGGCGGCCAGCGAAAGCGTCAAGCCACGTTCCATGCGCCATCCGCGCGTCTTCATATTCGGCGCGCTCGAATCGCGCCTGCAGAACGTCGACACGGTGGTGATCGGCGGGCTCAACGAGGGCACCTGGCCCGGGCAGGCGGCGAACGACGCCTTCCTGTCGCGCGTCATGAAGGTGGAGATCGGCCTTGAGCCGCCGGAACGGCGCATCGGCCAGCTCGGTCACGACCTGCAGATGGCCGCCGCCGCGCCGAAACTGGTGCTGACGCGGGCGCTGCGCAACGGCACCGCGCCGACCGTCGCCTCGCGCTGGTTGCAACGCCTCATCGCCGTCGGCGGCCCGGCCCTTGCCACGGACCTCCGGGCGCGTGGAAAAAACCTCATCGACTGGGCGAGCGCGATCGACCGCAGCCCGCCCGTGCCGAATGCCCGCCGCCCGGCGCCACATCCACCGGCAGAGCTGCAGCCGAGGAAATACTCCTTCAGCGAGGTCGGCCGCCTCCGGCGCGACCCCTATGCGATCTATGCCCGCCATATCCTGCGCCTCGATCCGGTCGCGCCCTTCAATCTCGATCCGGGGCCGGCCGAGCGCGGCTCGCTCTACCATCGCATCGCCGACCGCTTCGTGCGCGAAGAGGCGAGCGGCGAGCCCTTCACCCTGATCGGCCGCATCCTTACGGAAGAATTCGACGCGGTCGCCCTGCCGCCGCATATCGATGCCGTCTGGCGGCCGCGCTTTGCCGCCGTCGCCCGTGCCTTCGTCCACTGGCACCTGGAGCGGGCGGGCGGCGTGCGCGAGAGCCTGACGGAGGTGCCGGCCTCGCTCGACCTTTCGGTGGGCGGCATCCGGCTGACCGGCATTGCCGACCGCATCGACATCCTGCCGGACGGCAGCGCCGACCTTCTCGACTACAAGACCGGCAGCACCCCGTCGATGAGGGTGGCGCGGGCGCTGCTCGACCCGCAGCTTGCGCTGGAGGCGGCGGCGATCCGGCGCGGCGCCTTCCGCGGGACCGGAATTCGCGAGCCGGCAAACCTTCTCTATGTGCGCCTCAAACCCGGCGAACGGTTCAAGGACGAGCAGGTCAACAACGAGCATGCCAAATCGCCGAACGCCACGCCGAAATCCGCGGTCGAGCTTGCCGAGGAAGCGCTGACGGAACTGGAAAAGCTGCTGACGGGCCTCATCGAGGGTCGCTACGGCTTTGCCTCGCGGCTCATTCCGGAGCAGGAACGGGATTATGGCGGGGAATACGACCATCTGGCGCGCGTGGCCGAATGGTCTTCCGCGGAAAGCAGCGGGGAGGACGAGGATGCTTGAGGACGATCGGCCCGCCTCCGCCGAGCCCGCCGCCTGGCTGAGCTGGACCACGCAGAAACAGGCGGCGGCCTCCGATCCCGCGCGCTCGGCCTGGGTTTCGGCCAATGCCGGCTCGGGCAAGACCCATGTGCTGACGCAGCGCGTGATCCGCCTGCTTCTCGCCGGCTGCCGGCCGTCCGCCATCCTCTGCCTCACCTATACCAAGGCCGCAGCCTCCGAAATGTCGAACCGCGTCTTCGAGCGGCTGGCCGAATGGGCGACGCTCTCCGACGAGGCGCTCTCCGGGCGCGTGGCGGCGATCGAGGGCAAAGAGCCGGACCTGTTCAAGCTTGCCGAGGCGCGCCGCCTCTTCGCGCGCGCGCTCGAAACGCCCGGCGGGCTGAAGATCCAGACGATCCACGCCTTCTGCGAGGCGCTGCTGCACCAGTTCCCGCTGGAAGCCAATGTCGCCGGCCACTTCTCCGTGCTCGACGACCGGGCCGCCGCCGTGCTGCTGGCCGATGCCCGCCGCACGCTCCTGACGGCGACGACGAACGAGGACGACACCACGCTCGCCGCCGCCTTCGCCACCGTGCTCGACATTGCCGACGACACCGGGCTGGAACGGCTGATTTCCGATATCGTGGCGAGCCGCGGGCCGATCCACGACTTCCTGGACGGCGCCGCGAAGGCGGGGGGCGCGGAGGCCGTGCTGCGCCGGGAAACCGGGCTCGACCCGCACGAGACGGAAGACGACATCCTCGCCGCCTTCTGGCCGCTCGACGGGTTGCAGGGCGCGGTGCTCGATTCCTATCTCGCGGCGGCAGAAAGCCTTGGCAGCGACACGGTCAAGGCCACCGCTGCGGGCCTGCGCGGCGTGGCCTGGCTGGCCGATGCCGAGGCCAGGCGCGCGGCGCTGCACGATCTCTTCTTCACCGGCACCGGCACGCCGCGCAGCCTCGACCGGTCGTTCCTGTCGAAGAAGGTTCGTGATAGCGCGCCCCATTTCGAAGCCGCGCTCCTGGCCGCCCAGGCGCATGTGATCGCCTGCGACGACCGGCTGCGGCGGCTGCGCATGTACGAGGCGACAAGCGCGGCGCTCGTCATCGCCGAGCGGCTGATCGGCGACTACGAGGACCTGAAGCGGGCGCGCAGCCTGCTCGACTTCGACGATCTGATCGACCGCACCGCGCGGCTGCTCACGCGCGAGAAGGTGAGCGCCTGGGTGCACTACAAGCTCGACCAGGGCATCGACCACATCCTCGTCGACGAGGCGCAGGACACCAGCCCGCGGCAATGGCAGATCGTCAAATCCCTGACGGACGATTTCTTTGCCGGCGAAACGGCGCGGGAGCGGAACCGCACGATCTTCGCCGTCGGCGACGAGAAGCAGTCGATCTACTCCTTCCAGGGCGCCCGGCCGGAGCGGTTCGCCGAGGAGGGTCGCGCGGTTCGTCGCCGCACGCAGGCGGCGGAGGTCGCCTTCAGCCCCATCCGGCTGCTCCTCTCCTTCCGCTCGACGCGCGAGGTGCTCTCGGCCGTCGACCAGGTCTTCCTCGACCCCGCCAATGCGCGCGGGCTGACGCCGGACGGCAGCGAGATCGTGCACGCCTCCAACCGCGGGCGCGAGCCTGGCGCGGTCGATATCTGGGAGGTGATCGCCGCGCCGCCGGGGCTGGACGAAGAGGACTGGACGGCGCCCTTCGACGCGGTGGCCGAGGAGGCGCCGATCAACGTGCTGGCGCGGCGCATCGCCGATACGCTCGCGGGCTGGATCGGCCGGGAGACGGTGACGGAAAAGGGCAAGACGCGGCCGATGGCGGCCGGCGACGTCATCGTGCTGGTGCGCAAGCGCGACGCCTTCGTCAATGCGCTGACGCGCACCCTGAAGCAGCGGCACAACCTGCCCGTCGCCGGCGCCGACCGGCTGGTGCTGACGAAGCACATCGCCGTGCAGGACCTGATGGCGCTCGGCCGCTTCGCCGTGCTGCCGGAGGACGACCTTTCGCTGGCCGCGCTGCTGAAGAGCCCGCTGTTCAACCTCGACGAGGAAGCGCTGTTCGCGCTGGCGGCACGGCGCGGCGAAAGACAGGGGCTCTGGCCGCGGCTCGTCGCGGCGGCGGAAGAGGACGCGGCACTGGCCGGCATCGTGCGGCGGCTGAGGGAGATGGTGCGCGATGCGCAGGGCCAGGCCGTGCACGATTTCTACGCGCGCATCCTCGGCGCCGGCGGCGGGCGGCGGGCCTTCCTCGCCCGGCTCGGGACGGAAGCCGGCGAGATCATCGACGAGTTCCTGACATTCGCGCTGGAGCAGGAGGAGAACGGCCTGCCGGGCCTGCAGGCCTTCGTCTCCACGCTGGAACTCGAGGCCCCCACCGTCAAGCGCGAGCAGGACAAGGCGCGCGGCGAGATCCGCATCATGACGGTGCATGCCGCCAAGGGCCTGGAGGCGCCGGTCGTCTTTCTCGTCGACGGCGGGGCGAAACCCTTCAGCCCCAGCCACATGCCGCATCTGCGCTTCCTTGCGGCACCCGGCCTTGCCGGCGGCCTGCCGGCCTGGCTGCCGTTGAAAGACCTCGGCAACGCGCTGACGGCAGCCGATGCGGAGCGCATCAAGGCCGGCGCGGAAGAGGAATACCGCCGCCTGCTCTACGTGGCGATGACCCGCGCGGCGGACCGCCTCGTCGTCTGCGGCTATCGCGGCCGGCTGGAGAACAAGGACACCTGGCATCTGATGGTCACGGCGGCGCTTTCTGCCGATGGCGCGCGATGCGTGGAAAGGACGTTCTCGACCGCCGGCGAGAGCTGGCCGGGATTTGCCTGGCGCGAGACCGGCGCTGCGACCCTGGAGGCGGTCACCGCGGCCCCTGCCGAGGAGAAAGCGACAGTCACGCTTCCCGAGGCACTGGGCCGGCCCCTGCCGCCGCAGACATCGCTGCCCCGGCCGCTCAGCCCCTCGGGCGCGGCAGCGGTGATCGAGACGGATGCGGCAGACCTCCTGGTGCCCTCGGCGCTGTTCGGCCGCAAGGGCGGCGTTCCCGGTGCCGGGCTTGCGATGGAGCGGGGCCGCATCCTGCACCGCTTCCTCCAGGTCCTGCCCGCCTTCGATGTTGCGGAACGGCCGGCGGCGGCGCGGCGCTATCTCGAACGGGCGGCCGCGCACTGGCCGGAAAGCGCGCGGACCTCGCTGGTCGACGCGGCGCTCGCCGTGATCGGCGAGAGGGACCTCGCCGCGATCTTCTCGCCCGCCGCCCGGGCGGAAGTTTCGATCATGGGCACGCTGACGCTCGGCAGCCGGGACTATGCGGTCTCCGGCCGCATCGACCGCATGGCGATCACCGATTCGGCTGTCGAGATCGTCGACTTCAAGACGAACCGCGTGCCGCCGGCCTCGCTTGCCGGCATTCCCTTCGAGCACCGGGCGCAGCTTGCGATCTACCGCGCGATCCTCGCACCGCTCTATCCGCAGCGGGAAATCCGCTGCGGGCTGATCTACACGGAGGCGGCGAAAACCTACTGGCTGGACGCCGGCCTGATGGAGGCGAGCCTTGCCGAACTCGCCTCGAAGTGAGATACCGGACGGGACGACCGGTCGCCCTTCCGGGCATCGGCAGAGCGGTGCCGGGCCTTGAAACCAGCCCGCGCCTGCATCACATTGAGTACAACGATCACCATCCAAGGAGAGCCTCATGGCTACCGTAAAAGTCGACCAGTCCAACTTCCAGGCTGAAGTTCTCAATTCCGCAGAGCCGGTCATCGTCGATTTCTGGGCCGAATGGTGCGGCCCGTGCAAGATGATCGCGCCCGCGCTCGAGGAAATCTCGACGGAACTCGCCGGCAAGGTGAAGGTCGCCAAGCTGAACATCGACGAGAACCCGGAACTGGCCGCCCAGTACGGCGTGCGCTCCATTCCGACGCTCGCCATGTTCAAGGGCGGCGAAGTCGCCGACATCAAGGTCGGCGCCGCGCCGAAGACGGCCCTTTCGAGCTGGATCTCCAGCGCCGCCTGACCGGCTGCGCGATTTGACCCGATCAAGCCCGGCAGCGATGCCGGGCTTTTTTGTGCTCAGGTGGGGGGCGTGCCGTTGTCGGCGAGGACGTCGCCGACGAGGTAGAGCGAGCCGCCGATCAGGATGCGCGGCGGCACCTCGTCCTCTTCGGTGATGCGGGCGATCTCGACCAGCGCATCGGCGACGGTCGACAGCGGCTGGGCCTCGAGGCCGGCGCGAGCCGCATCGCCGGCAAGCGCCACCGGATCGAGACCGGCATCGGAGCCGCGGATCGGCACGGTGAAGACTCGCTCGGCAAGGCCGCCGAAGGGCTCGAAATAGCCGACCGGCTCCTTCGTGTTGATCATGCCGGTGACAAGGAAGAGCGGGCGCGGCTCGCGCTCCTCCAAATTCGCCATGGTCTCGGCGATGACCTGGCCGGCACCGGGATTGTGCCCGCCATCGATCCAGATTTCGCTGCCGCGCGGGGCAAGCCGCAGGAGCGCGCCGTCCGTCAGCCTTTGCAGGCGGCCCGGCCATTCGACCCGGCCGAGGCCCTGTTCCAGCGCCCGTTCGGAAACGGCGAAACCGGCGGCCTTGACGGCGCGGATCGCCGCGGCGGCATTGGCATATTGGTGGCGGCCGGGCAGGCGCGGCAGCGGCAGGTCGGCAAGGCCGAATTCGTCCTGGTAGACGAGGCGGCCGAATTCTTCATGGGCCATGAAATCCTGGCCGTAGACGGCATGCGGGCAGCCGAGCCGTTCGGCGGTCTCGACCAGCACGTCGCGGGCCGCCTCTTCCGACTGGAAGCCGATGACGACGGGCGCGCCGCGCTTCATGATGCCGGCCTTTTCCGCCGCGATCAGTTCGACGCGGTCGCCGAGATAGGCCTGGTGGTCGAGCGAGATCGGCATGATGACGGAAACGGCCGGGCGCGGGATGACGTTGGTCGCGTCGAAACGGCCGCCGAGACCGACCTCGATGATCGCCACGTCGGCCGGGTGTTCGGAGAAGAGGAGGAAGGTGACGGCGGTCAGGATCTCGAAGACGGTGATCTTCTCGCCGCCATTGGCCTCCGCCACGCGGCGCACCGCATCGGCAAGCACCGTATCGCCGACCAGCGCCCCGCGCCCGCCCTTGACGGCGAGGCGGTAGCGCTCGTGCCAGTTGACGAGATGGGGCGAGGTGTGGACGTGGACGCCGAGGCCCTCGGCCTCCAGGATCGCCCGGCAGAAGGCGGTGACGGAGCCCTTGCCGTTTGTGCCGGCCACATGGATGACTGGCGGCAGTTTCAGGTGCGGATCGCCGAGCGCGGCAAGCAACCGCGTGATGCGGTCCAGCGAAAGATCGAAACCCTTGGGATGGAGACCGAGAAGCTTCTCGATCTCCGCTGCCGCTTCGCTGGCCGTTACCATCGTCATGCCGCCCTCCGCCGGTCCGGCTTACTGGGCCGCGATGGCGAGCGCGTCATTGGTGACGGACGCGGTTGCCGGCTTCTTCGTGAGGATCTTCAGAAGGCGGGCGAGCGTATCGGGAATGTCATGTCGCTTGACGACGAGGTCGACCATGCCGTGCTCCAGGAGGTATTCCGAGGTCTGGAAGCCTTCGGGCAGCTTTTCGCGGATCGTCTGCTCGATGACGCGCTTGCCGGCAAAGCAGATCTCGGCGCCCGGCTCGGCCAGGTGGATGTCGCCGAGCATGGCGTAGGAGGCCGTCACGCCGCCGGTCGTCGGGTTGGTGAGCACGACGATATAGGGCTGGCCGGCCTCTTTCAGCATTTCCACGGCGACCGTGGTGCGCGGCAGCTGCATCAGCGAGAGGATGCCTTCCTGCATGCGCGCGCCGCCGGAGGCGGGGAACATCACGAGCGGGCACTTTTCGGCGATCGCCCGTTCGAAGGCCTTGACGATGGCCTCGCCTGCGGCAATGCCGAGCGAGCCGCCCATGAAATTGAACTCGTGCACGACGGCGACGATCTTGACGCCGCGCATCTTGCCGACGCCGGCGACGATCGTGTCCTCAAGGTCGGTCTTGACGCGGCTGTCCCTCAGGCGGTCGGTGTATTTCTTCGAATCGCGGAACTTCAGCGGGTCCTGCGCCACCTTCGGCTGCTGCAGGGCCTCGTAGACGCCGTCGTCGAAGAGGTCCTTCAGGCGGGCCTTTGCCGGCATCTTCATGTGGTAGCCCGAGGCGGGAATGACCCACTTGTTCTCCTCGAGATCGCGGTGGAAGACCATCTCGCCGGTTTCCGGGCACTTGATCCAGAGATTTTCGGGAACATCCCGGTTGGGGCGGCCGAGCATCGAGTTGATCTTCGGCCGAACGTAATTCGTGATCCAGTTCACGGTCTAGACTCCCGTTATGATGGTAGCTCCCATGTGGGAACTTTACTCCGCCGCCGCAAGGCGCGCGCCGCGCACGCCCGAGGCGAGGCTCATCACCAGCGTCTCGACGCCGGCGACGGTGGCTGCGCTGGCCGTGCCGTCCGCGGTCAGGCTGGAGGCGATCTGGTTGACGATCGCGGTGCCGACGACGACGCCATCCGCCGAGGCGCCGATGGCGCGGGCATGCTCCGCCGTCTTGACGCCGAAACCGACGCAGACCGGCAGCTTCGTATGCGCCTTGATGCGGCCGACCGCGCCGCCGATCAGTGCGGGATCCGGCAGGGCCGAGCCGGTGATGCCGTTCATCGAGACGTAGTAGACGAAGCCGGACGTGTTCTTCAGGACTGCCGGCAGGCGCTTCTCGTCCGTCGTCGGCGTCGCGAGACGGATGAAGTTGATGCCCTTGGCGAGCGCCGGCAGGCAGAGCTCGTCGTCCATTTCCGGCGGCAGGTCGACGACGATGAGGCCGTCGATGCCGACTTCCAGCACCTCGTCGAGGAAACGCTCGACGCCATAGATGTAGATCGGGTTGTAGTAGCCCATCAGGACGATCGGCGTTGCGGCGTCGTCCTTGCGAAAATCGCGGGCCATCTGCAGCGTCTTGGCCAGCGTCTGGCCGCCCTTCAGCGCGCGCTGGCCGGCAAGCTGGATCGCCGGGCCGTCGGCCATCGGGTCGGAGAAGGGCATGCCGAGCTCGATGACGTCGGAGCCTGCCTTCGGCAGCGCCTTCATGATCTCCAGCGAGCTGGCATAGTCCGGATCGCCGCCCATGAAATAGGTGACGAGGGCCGGGCGGCCTTCGGCGGCGAGATCCGCGAAGCGTTTGTCCATGCGTGCGGTCATTTTAGAGCTCCATGCCGAGGATCTTGCCGACGGTGAAGATATCCTTGTCGCCGCGGCCGGAGAGGTTCATCAGGATGATCTGGTCCTTGCCCATCTTGGGCGCCCGCTTGATCACCTCGGCGATGGCATGGCTCGGCTCCAGCGCCGGGATGATGCCTTCGAGCCTGGTGAGAAGCTGGAACGCTTCCAGCGCCTCCTCGTCCATGATCGGCACATATTCGGCGCGGCCGGTCTGGTGCAGCCAGGCATGTTCCGGGCCGATGCCGGGGTAATCGAGGCCGGCGGAGATCGAATGGCCTTCCTTGATCTGGCCGTCGGCATCCTGCAGCAGATAGGTGCGGTTGCCGTGCAGCACGCCGGGCGAGCCGGCGGTCAGCGAGGCGCAGTGCTCGTCGCCCTCAAGACCCTTGCCGCCGGCTTCGACGCCGACGATCCGGACGTTCTTGTCGTCGAGGAAGGGGTGGAAGATGCCGATGGCGTTGGAGCCCCCGCCGACGGCGGCGATCACCATGTCCGGCAGGCGGCCTTCGGCTTCCAAAAGCTGTTCGCGGGCTTCCGTGCCGATCACCGCCTGGAAGTCGCGCACCAGTTCCGGATAGGGATGCGGGCCGGCGGCGGTGCCGATCAGGTAATAGGTGTCCTCGACATTGGTGACCCAGTCGCGCAGCGCCTCGTTCATGGCGTCCTTCAGCGTGCCGTGGCCGGCGGTGACCGGGCGAACCTCGGCACCGAGCAGCTTCATGCGGAAGACGTTCGGCGCCTGGCGCTCGACATCGGTCGCGCCCATGTAGACGACGCAGGGAAAGCCGAAGCGCGCGGCGACGGTGGCCGAGGCCACGCCGTGCTGGCCGGCGCCGGTTTCCGCGATGATGCGCGTCTTGCCCATGCGCTTGGCGAGAAGGATCTGGCCGATGCAGTTGTTGATCTTGTGCGAGCCGGTGTGGTTCAGCTCCTCGCGCTTGAAATAGATCTTCGCGCCGCCGAGATGCTGCGTCAGTCGCTCGGCATAATAGAGCGGACTCGGGCGGCCGATATAATGCGCGCCGAGTTCCTTCAGCTCCGCCTGGAAGGCCGGATCGGTCTTCGCCTTGTTCCACTCGTCCTGGAGGTCGAGGATCAGCGGCATCAGGGTTTCGGCAACGAAACGACCGCCGAAAATGCCGAAACGGCCGTCCTCGTCCGGACCCTCGCGGTACGAATTCAGATTGGGTGACTGGTTCACTGGCCTCTCCCTGCGACGGTCTGGCGTTCGGCTTCCCGCGCCGCTTCAAAAAATGCATCCATCAGGCCGAGATCCTTGACGCCCGGGGCGCTCTCGACCCCGGAACTGACGTCGATGCCCGGCGCGCCGGTCAGCCTCACGGCCTCGGCGATGTTATCCTTGTTCAGTCCACCGGAAAGCATGTAATCGACGCTTGCGTCAAGCAAATGCATCAGCGTCCAGTCGAAGGAGACGCCGTTGCCGCCCGGAAGCTCGGAGCCTACCGGCGGCTTGGCATCGAAGAGGAACCGGTCGGCGATGCCGATATAGGGATCGATCTTCTTCAGATCGTCCGCCTCGCGCACCGAAAAGGCCTTCATGACGGGCAGGCCGTATACGGCCTTGACATTCAGCACGCGCTCCGGGCTTTCGCTGCCGTGCAGCTGAAGGATATCCGGCGAGAGCTGGTCGACGATCTCGTCGAGGTCGTCATTGCCGGCATTCACCGTGACGGCGACGATCTTCACCCGGCCGCGCACCCGATCGGCAAGGCGCCCGGCATCGGACGGCTCGATGTTGCGCGGGCTCTTGGGAAAGAAGATGAAGCCGATATGGCTGGCGCCAAGCGCGACGGCCCTGTCGACGGCCTCTTCCGTCGTCAGCCCGCAGATCTTGATGTCGAGTGGCGTATCGCGTTTCATGGGCGCAGGGAGTCGCATGAATCACCGGAAGAGTCGAGCCGAAAGACGGCACCCGGGCCTTCGGAAGCGCCGCCCTTGCGCCCGCTTCGAACAGGCCCATATGGAGAAAGACTCTAGTCTGGAGAAACTCATGCGGCTTATCATCGCCATCCTTCTGCCCTTCCTCGTGTTCTTCACCATCGGGCGGCCGATCGCCGGCATCATCTGCCTCATCCTGCAGATCACGCTGATCGGCTGGCTGCCGGCGGCCATCTGGGCGGTCTATGCGCTGGGGCAGTACGATACGGACAGGAAGATCCGCGAGGCGCTGGCCGATCGCGGCCGCTGAATCTAGAGCATTTCCGGCAAACTCCGGTTCACCGGCAATGCCCTAGATTCTTGTTTTTACCGCATTATCCGACGCCAAAGCGATCTCGCTTCGGCTGGAAATGCTCTAGCCGAAATCGACGGCGTGCAGCAGGCTGCCATTGCGCTTCAGCCAGCGCTTGGCATCCTCGGTCGCCGGGCAGAGCTGGTCGCACAGCGCCCAGAAGGCCGGGCTGTGGTTCATTTCCCTAAGATGCGCCACCTCGTGGGCGGCGAGATAATCGATGACATGCGGCGGGGCCATGGCGATGCGCCAGGAGAAGCTGAGCGCGCCGTCGGCCGAGCAGGAACCCCAGCGGCTGCGGGTATCGCGCAACGTCAGCGACTTCACGCGCCTGCCGATGCGGCCGGCATGCACGGCGACGAGCCGCTCCAGCTCCAGCCGCGCCTCCTTCTTCAGGAAATCGCAGATACGGCGGGGAATGCTCTCCTCCATGCCGCCGACACGCAGCACCGCCTCATCATCGATGACCAGGGCCTCCGTGAGGCCGCGCAGCCGGCCGGTCGCCTCGATGCGGTGGGAGACGCCGCGGACCATCACATAGCCGCCGTCCATGAGCGCGTTCGTCGTGCGGAACTTGGCGAGCTTCGTCATCAGCCAGCCCTGGTGACGATCGAGGAAATCGCGAATCTCCCGCTCGGCGATGCCGCTCGGCACCGTCATGCGCAACGCCCGCCCGCCCGGCTCGATGCGCAGGGTGAGCCGCGTCGCGCGAAAATCCCGCCTTATGGTCAGCGGCAGGCACCTGCCATTGATGTCCATTTCCCGCCGCTCCGGCGGAGGCGGCGTCTTCAGGGCCTTTCTGGGCTTGCGAAGCGAGGAGAACATGCTGCCTTTCATAGCCGATTCGGCCGAAACTGGAATGCCCCGACGAAAAACCGGCGCTCAAGGCGCCGGTTGTTGCTTATCTCTCTTTCGTCATGGTCGGGCCTGACCCGACCATCCACCGCCGCGGGCGGCGCATGAATCCTCGGGTCAAGCCCGAGGATGACGTGGGAGGATGCTGTGGGCCTCACGTCGCCGGGAAGCCCGGGACGTCGCCCTGCCCCTTGGCGCGGCGTTCGCGCATGAAGCGGTCGAACTCCTCCTGGTCCTTGGCGCGGCGAAGCTCGCGGACATAGGAATCGAATTCCTCGCGCATCTCGTCGAGCTTGCGGCGTTCCTCGTCGAGGCGGGAGAGTTCGGCATCGCGCCAGTCGTCGAAGGCGACATTGCCGGTGGCGTTGCGGAAGGCGGAGCCGCCGCGGCGGCCGAACTTGCCCCGGCAGGAGGCAAACATGCCGTCGACGGTGTCGTTGGCGTCTTTCTTGAAGGATTTCAGGCGGTCGCCGAAGATGATGTAGGCGAGCATGGCGAGGCCGAGCGGCCAGAACACCACGAAGCCGAGCACCATCAGGGCGATGGTCGCAGGCGTCCAGTCCGGACGAATGAGCGCTGACTGGTTCATGTGCAATCTTCCTCACGATCGGCGGAAACCACCTCGGTTTCCGGTGAATCCGATGTGGTTAGACCGCCCGTCGCATTCAAGACGATGCCCTGTGAATTCGGGCAAGCGCCTGAAAGAGGACTGAAAAATCAGGCGACGCCGCCGGCCTTGCCGCCCTTGATGACGCGTGGCGCGAGCGGCTTCGCCTTTGCGCTGCGGCCATGTTCGGCGATAAAGGACAGGATGCGCGGGGCGATCTCCCGGCGGAAGCGCGAGCCGTTGAAGACGCCGTAATGGCCGACATCCGGCTGCATGTAGTGCATGCGCATGTGATCGGGGATGTTGGTGCAGATCGTCTGCGCCGCCTTGGTCTGGCCGACGCCCGAGATGTCGTCGTTCTCGCCCTCGACGGTCAGCAGCGCCACCTTGCGGATCGCCGTCGTGTCGACGGGACGTGAACGGTGCATCATCTCGCCCTTCGGCAGCGCGTGCTTCATGAACACGGTCTCGACCGTCTGGAGGTAGAATTCGGCGGTGAGATCCATGACGGCGAGGTATTCGTCGTAGAAGTCGCGGTGCTTTTCGGCGGCGTCGCCGTCGTTCTTCACGAGATGGGCGAAGAACTCCTTGTGGGCGATGACGTGGCGGTCGAGGTTCATCGACATGAAGCCCGACAATTGCAGGAAGCCCGGATAGACCATGCGCATGAAGCCGGGCTGCGGCCACGGCACGGGCATGATGACATTGTCGCGGAACCACTCGATCGGCTTTTCTTCCGCCAGCTTGTTGACGGCGGTCGGGTTGATGCGCGTGTCGATCGGCCCGCCCATCAGCGTCATGGTGGAGGGCGACAGCGGATCGTCGTCGGCTTCCATCACCGCGACGGCGGCCAGCACCGGCACCGCCGGCTGGCAGACGGCGATGACATGGGTATCCGGCCCCAGCGCGTGCAGCATCTGGATGACGTAGTCGATATAATCGTCGAGATCGAAGCCACCGTCCGACAGCGGCACCATGCGGGCATCCACCCAGTCGGTGATATGGACCTCCGCATGCGGCAGCAGCGCCTCGACCGTGCCGCGCAGCAGCGTCGCATAGTGGCCGGACATCGGCGCGACGATCAGGACCTTCGGGTCCTTGCCGTGGCCGGCCGGCAGACAGCGCTCGAAATGGATGAGATTGCAAAAAGGACGCCGCCAGACGACCTTCTCGTGCACGGAGACGTCCTGGCCGTCGATGCGCGTGGTGGAAAGGCCGAAATCGGGCTTGCCGTAGCGCCGGGTACTGCGCTCCAGCACCTCGAAACCGGCGGCCATGGTGCGGCCGAAATAGGTGTGCGCCAGCGGATTGAGCGGGTTGCGGAAGGCGATGCGCATCTGGTCCGCCGCGGCGCGCCAGGGGGCCATCACCGCATGGTTGAGTTCGTAGAGCTGATAATACATCGGACGCGTTATCCCATTTCTCGGCGCCAGACCTTCGTCTTCGCGGCGCCATCACCCGGTTTCCGCAGTTGCGAAAAGACTAACATGTTTTCGCTGCGTGGCAACACGCCACACAGCCATCCTAAGCCCGCGAACCTTTCGTGGGCATGAACAGATTTCAGGCTTTTCACCGCGTTTTCCGCTTTTCAGGCAGCGACGCGCACGATGGCCTTGATCAGGCCCGATTTTTCGCTCGCCCAGCGGGCAAGGTCCGCGGGAACCCGGTCGAGCGTGGTGCGGTGGGTGACGAGCGCCTCGACCGGCACGCGGCCGGCGCGGATATTCGCCATCACATGCTCGAAATCGACGCGCGTGGCATTTCGGCTGCCAATCAGCATCATCTCGCGCTTGTGGAATTCCGGGTCGGAAAAGCGGATCTCCTCCTTCACCACGGAAACCAGCACCAGCGCCCCGCCATGGGCGACATGCCGGAACGCGGCCTCCATGGATTTCGCATGGCCCGTCGCGTCGAAGACGACGTCGAACCCTTCGCCGCCGGTGGCCGCCAGCACCGCCTCGGCCGCATCGGGACCAGCAAGGATGCCATGTGCAAGGCCGAAGCGCTCCGCCGCCATGGCAAGCCGCTCGGCGGAGGTGTCCATCAGCGTGACGTCATGGCCGGCGATGCGCGAGAAGAGCGCGGTGCCGAGGCCGATCGGGCCGGCGCCGACGATGAGGGCGCGCGCGCCGGCCTGTGCCAGCGACCGGCGCACCGCATGGGCGCCGATCGCCAAAAACTCGACCGTCGCCGCCGCTTCCAGCGACAGGCCGTCGGCCGGGTAGAGATTGTCCGCCGGCAGCGCGATCTCCTCGCAGAAGGCGCCGTCCGTGTGCACGCCGAGCACGCCGATCGCCGTGCAGCAGTTCGGCTTGCCCTGCCGGCAGGCGATGCAGGTGCCGCAGGAGAGATAGGGATTGACGACGACGGGCGCACCGGCGGCAAGCCGGCTTGTGCCCGGATCGAGGACGGTCGCCGAGACCTCGTGGCCCATCACCCGCGGATATTCGAGGAACGGGTGCTTGCCCTCGAAGATATGGTAGTCCGTGCCGCAGATGCCGACATGGCTGACGGCGACGCGCACCCAGCCCGCCGGCAGGCCGGCCGGGCTTTCGCGCTCGACCGCTTCGAGGCGGCCAGGTTCCACGCAGACGACGGCTTTCATCTCAACGGCTTCCCCGGCGGCGCAACTGGTCGAAATAGACGATGACGATGATCAGCAGGCCCGTGATGATGCGCTGCCAGAAGGAGTTGATGTTGAGGAGGTTCGCGCCGTTGTTGATGGTCGCGAGGATGAAGGCGCCGAGCAGTGGGCCGTGCACCGAGCCGACCGCGCCGAAAAGGCTGGTGCCGCCGATGACCGAGGAGGCGATGGCCTGCAGCTCCCAGCCCTCCGCCTGCGTGGCATTGCCGATGCCGATGCGCGAGGCGAGCAGGAGGCCGACGAAGGCGGCGCAGGTGGCCGACAGGATATAGGCGAGGTAGATGGTGCGATCGACATTGACCCCGGAAAGCCGCGCCGCCTCCTTGTTCGAGCCGACCGCGAAGAGATAGCGCCCCCAGCGGGAAAGATGCAGGAAGACGAAGGCGGGGATGGCCACCAGGATGACCATCCAGAACAGGCTCGGCACGCCGAGGAAATCGGCGCGGGAGAAGTCCGTGAAGCCGTCATGGCTGATCGAGATCGTCGAGCCGTTGGTGATGAGCAGGCCGATGCCGCGCAGCGAGGTGAGCGTCGCCAGCGTGATGATGAAGGGCGGCAGGCCCATGCGCACGATGCCGAAGCCGTGGAAGGCACCGATGGCGACGCCGATCAGCAGCGTCAGGACGATCGACAGCCAGAGCGGCACGCCGGCCTGCAGCAGCCAGGCGACGATGACGCTGGTGAAGCCGACGATGGCCCCGACCGACAGGTCGATGCCGGCCGTGATGATGACGAAGGTCTGGCCGACCGCCAGGATCGCCGTCATCGCCCCCTGGCGCAGGACGTTGCTGATGTTGTTCGGCGTCCAGAACGCATGAGTGGAAAGGCCGAGCAGCAGCCAGAGGAACAAGAGGAGGCCGAGCAGGGTCAGGCCGAGGAGGATGTTCGTGCCCCTTCTCGGGGCCGGTGCGCTTTCCGTCGTCGTGTCCACGCTCATGGTCTTCTCCCTTTTCTTGCGCGCCGCGGTCAGATGCCGATGGCCTGGGTCAGGACGTCCTCGTGGGTGGCCGCCCGGTGGTCGTGGCTGGCGACGAGCCGGCCGCCGCGGAAGACGTGCAGCCGGTCGGCAAGCTCATAGACCTCCGGCAGGTAGGACGAGATGAGGATGATGCCGGCGCCCTGCTTGAGGAGTTCGGCGAACAGGCGGTAGATTTCCGCCTTGGTGCCGACGTCGACGCCGACGGTCGGCTCGTCGAAGATGAACAGCCGCGCGCCGTGGCTCAGCCACTTGCCGATGACGATCTTCTGCTGGTTGCCGCCGGACATGGCAGAGGCGAGCACGCGGCGCGACGGCGTCTTGATGCGCAGGTCGTGGATCTGCCGGTCGGCATTGGCGGCCTCGTCGCCGCGGCGGATCGTCAGGCCCGAACTCAGCCTCCCGAAGACCGGCAGGTTGATGTTGAGGCCGATCGGCAGGTTGAGGCAGAGGCCCTGGTCGCGGCGGCTTTCCGGGACGAGCGCGATGCCGAGCTCCATCGCCTGGCGCTCGTTGCGGATATCGACCTTCGCGCCGTCCCAGAAGATCTCGCCGGACGAAACTGGCTGGCGACCGTAGAGGCCGAGGGCGAACTCGCTGCGGCCGGCGCCGATGAGGCCGTAGAGGCCGACGATCTCGCCGGCGCGCACCGAGAGCGACACGTCGCTGAAGCCCGGGCCGGACAGGCCGCGCGTCTCGACGATGACCTTGCCGGCCGGCACCTTCTCCTTGTGGTAGATCTGCTCGATCGAGCGGTTGATCATCAGCGCGATCAGCTCGTTCTCGTTGGTCTCGCTTATCAGGCGCGTGCCGACATGAGCGCCGTCGCGCAGCACCGACACGCGGTCGGCGAGCTCGAAGACCTCCTCCATGCGGTGGCTGATATAGACGATCGTCACGCCCTGGTCGCGGAGCCGGCGGATGAGGCGGAAGAGCTGGGCGGATTCCTGGCGCGTCAGATAGGCGGTCGGCTCATCGAAGATGAGGAAGCGGATGCCGCGCATGGCGGCCTTGGCGGTCGCGACGAGCTGCTGCTGGCCGATGGTGAGGCTGCCGAGAAGGGCGCCGGCGGGAAGCTGGAAGCCGAGATCGTCGAGCACCGCCTGGGCCGCGCGCTCCATGGCCGCCTTGCGCATCAGGCCGTAGCGGTTCATCTCGTCGCCGAGGAACATGTTGGCCGCCACCGAGAGATGCGGGCAGAGCACGACCTCCTGGTGCACGGCGTTGATGCCGCGGGAAATCGCCTCGTTCGGGGTCGAAAGCTGCACGGGCTTGCCGCACCAGAAGACTTCGCCCGCCGTGCGGCGGATGACGCCGGTCAGGAGCTTGATGAGGGTGGACTTGCCGGCGCCGTTCTCGCCGACAATGGCGTGGATCTCGCCGGCAAGGAACGTGACCGTCGCCGGCTTCAGCGCCTCCACCAGGCCGTATTTCTTCTGCAATCCGCGCAATTCGAGGATGGGCGCGCCGCGCGGCACCGCTTCGGATTCGGCGAGCTTCGCCTCGTCTTCATGCCGATGGCTGAGCTCTTCCAGGCTGCTCATCGCTGTCTCCTCCTCAATGGCGTGGAAAGCGCCCCGCCCGGCTCGGGTAGTCCGGGCGGGGGAAGCGATCAGATCTTCGGGTTGAGCAGGGCGTCGATCTTCGGATCGGCCATGTTCTCCTGGGTCACGAGGTTGGCGCCCGTGTCGACGAAGGCCTCGACCTTCTCGCCCTTGGAGACCGCGAGCGCCGTCTTCACGCCGTCATAGCCCATGCGGTAGGGATCCTGCACGACGAGGCCGGCCAGCACGCCCTCCTTGAGGAAGCCGACGGTCTTCTCGTCGCTGTCGAAACCGATGACCTTGATCTTGTCGCCGAGCTTGTTTTCCGCGATCGCCTGGCCGACGCCCTGCGCCATGATGAGGTTGGAGGCGAAGACGCCGACGAGGTTCGGATTGGCGGTGATGAGGTCGGTCATCATGTTGAGGCCGGTGGTGGCCTGGCCGTCCGCATATTTGTCCGCCACCACGTTCAGACCCGGATATTTCGTCTTGATCTGGTCGAGGAAGCCTTCGCGGCGCTGGTCGAGCGAGCCGACGCCCGGCAGGCTGGTGATGATGGCGATGTCGCCCTCTTCCTTGCCCGTCGTCGCCTTGATCGCCGCGGCAAGCCCGTCCGCCGCGATGCGGCCGCCCTGGACATTGTCCGTCGTCAGGAACGAGGTGAAGGCCTTGGAATCGGCGCCCGAATCGATGCCGATGATCGGCACGGACTTGGCTGCCTCGTCGACCGGCTTGCCGAGCGCCTTGAATTCCGTCGGCGAGATGACGACGGCGGCCGGGCTGCCCGCCACCGCGTTCTCGAGGATGCTGATCTGGCCGTTGATATCGGATTCCGACTGCGCGCCGAGTTCCGGCACGTTGACGCCGAGATCCTTGCCGGCCGCGCGCGCGCCGGCGAGCACGATCTGCCAGTAGAAGGACGTCGTGTCCTTGACGATGATCGGGATGGTGACGTCCTGCGCGAGGGACGCGGCAGGGTTCATGGCGGCGAGGACTGCGGCACCCGCGAGCGCCGTGAAGGCGCGGCGAGACAGAAGCGATCTTACAATGCTCATCAGGTTTCTCCTCTCGAATGCTTCCCCTTCCTTTGGGATCGCGTCGCGGGAAGCGGGCAACTCGATCTTTTATCGATAAAAAACACTTTCCGTCAGGCTATACCCGCCCACCTTCGCTGGCAAGCGAAGGACTGCTCCTGAAAATGCGCTTTTCCAAACAGCTCCATGCCATCCGTCCTCCCAAACGGTGGCCGCCGGGCGGCTAGACCCGAAAAATCTCGTGCGGGTGCACGACACCCTTCTTCAGGATGATATTGCCATAGAGACGGAATTCCGTCGTGGCGACGATATAGGCCGCCTTCTTCGCCATCTCGTAGAAGGCGAAGCGCTCGACCGCATGGACCGTGAAGTCACCGGCAAGCCGATGGACGAGGTCCTGGAAGGTCACACAGACCTCCGGCACCGCCGCGGGATCGCCCACCACCTCCATGCGCCAGGCCGCCTCGGGCACGAAAGTATCGAGCGGCATATGCGCGAGGATCGCCTCTGTCATAGACACGGCATCGACCCCGTCGGCCCGGACGACCTTCGGCCCGAGGAAACTCGACGGGAAATTGGCGTCGGCGATGACGATGTCGTCGCCATGGCCCATGGTCCTGATGGCCTGAAGCAGGTCCGGCCCGAGCAGCGGATGAATGCCTTTCAACATGCGCTAGCGATCCTCCAAGATCGTGGTCACTGCCGGACGGCGTTTTCCCCGAGGTCCGGCGCGACCAGTGTGTGCGGCTCGAAAGCCGGGTAAATGTCCTTCGGCAAATCCAGGCGCGCGAGCGCCATGTTGCGGCGCAGGCTCTCCGGCCTGGCGGTGCCGATCAGCACGGAGGCGACGGCCGGATGGTTCAGCGGGAACTGCAGCGCCGGCGCGGCGAGCGGCACGTGCGCTTTCTGGGCAATCGCCATCATCGCACCCACTTTGCCGGCGACATCCGGCGTCGCCGGCATATAGTCGAAATGCGCACCCTCCACCGGACCCGCCGCCAGGATGCCGGAGTTGAACACCCCGCCCACCACGAGGGATGTGCCCTTCTTTTCGCACAGCGGCAAAAGGTCGGCCACGGCCGAACGGTCGAGCAGCGTGTAGCGGCCGGCAAGCAGGATGCAGTCGAGATCGGCGTTCCCGAGCACATCGAGGCAGACCGGCACCTCGTTGACGCCGAGCCCGTAGGCCTTGATGGCGCCGGACGCCTTCAGTTCCTCCAGCGCCGTCAGGCCGGACCCGAGAAGCTGGCGCAGATGGAAGGCATTGCGCTCGGCGCCGTGCGTGTAGACGCCGATATCGTGCACATAGAGGATATCGATGCGGTTCAGCCCGAGACGGGCATGGCTGAGCTCGACCGAGCGCATGATGCCGTCGTAGCTGTAGTCGTAGCGCACATCGAAGGGCAGCGGATCGACATAGCCGTAGCTCGGCACCTTGTCGTCGGCGACGGGGACCATGACACGGCCGACCTTGCTGGAGAGCACCCAGCTGCCTTTCGGCCTGTCGCGCAGGAAATCGCCGACGCGGCGTTCCGCAAGGCCGAAGCCGTACCAGGGCGCCGTATCGAAATAGCGCAGGCCCTCGTCCCAGGCCGCCCGAAGCGTTTCCATCGCCGCTTCTCGCGGGCAGGCGCGGTAGAGGCCGCCAAGCGCCGCGGTGCCGAAACTGAATTCGGTCACAGCCAGGCCCGTCCTGCCGATGCTCCGCGTCTTCATGCAGCCTCCCCGACCGCGCCCTCCCGCCGTCGCTTGTCTTTTATCGACAATAGACAGATCGTCGTCAATGGGTAATATGCCCGAAGGAGGAAACGGGAGACGACGACGCCGGCGCGTCCGGCCTTTCGCCCGGTCCGCCCGACACGAGAGAACCGGCGGCATCCATGGCCAAACAGAACACCGTCTTCAAGGACGCCTTCAATCGCTGCCTGAAGCTCCTGGAGCAGACGGCGAACCTGCCGTCCGAACCGGAACTCGGCAGCACGCTTGGCATCAGCCGCACGACCGTGCGCGCGATCCTCACGCGGCTGGAGGAGGTGGGTCTGCTCACCTGGGAGAAGCGGCGCAAGATCGTGCTGCGCAAGCCCGTCGCCGGCGATTACTTTCCGACCGAGGAAACCGATTCGCTCTCGGAGATCATCGAGCGCAGCTTCATGCGCCGGATTCTCGACGGCGGCGCCCAGCCGGGCATGCAGATCAACGAACTGGAACTCGCCCGCGAGATCGGCATCGGCACGACGAGCGTGCGCGAGTTCCTCATCCGCTTCAGCCGCTTCGGCCTGATCGAGAAACGGCCGAACAGCCACTGGGTGCTGAAGGGTTTTACCCGGGAATTCGCGCTGGAGCTGACGGAAGTGCGCGAGATGTTCGAGTTGCGCTCGGCGGCCGCCTTCGCCCATCTGCCGGCCGATCACGCCGCCTGGCACGAGCTGGAGGCGATCGAGGCCCGGCACCACGCCATCCTCGCCGACATCGAGAACCGCTACCTCGATTTCTCCGAACTCGACGAGCGTTTCCACCTCTTCGTGCACCGGGCCTCGAAGAACCGCTTCATCGTCGATTTCTACGACGTCATCGCCATCGTCTTCCACTACCATTACCAATGGAACAAGACGAATGCCCGCGAGCGCAATGCAAGGGCGCTGGAAGAACATCTCGCCTATATCGCGGCGCTGCGCTCGCGCGATCCGATCGAGATCGAGCTTGCCTGCCGGCAGCACCTGAAATCGGCGCGCGAAACACTCCTGCAATCGATCAACTGACGAGGACCGCAATGGACACACCCATCCTGCAATTCGGAACCAGCCGCTTCCTGCAGGCGCATGCGGACCTTTTCGTCGGCGAAGCGCTGGAGAGGGGCGAGGCGCTCGGCCGCATCACGGTGGTCCAGACCACGGGTTCCCCGGAGCGCGCGGGCCGGCTTGCCGCCCTCGCCGCGCCGGGCGGCTATCGGGTGATCGTGCGGGGGCGAAAGGACGGGCGCGATGTCGAACGCGAGCAGCGCGTCACCAGCATCGCGCGCACGCTTTCGACGGCAAGCGACTGGGAGACGGTAAAGAGGATCTTTCGCGAAGAGGCCGCGGTCGTGCTCTCCAATACCGGCGATACCGGCTACACGGTGGGGCCGGACGACCTTGCCGGTCCCGTTCCCGCCTCTTTCCCCGGCAAGCTGCTGGCGCTTCTCCACGACCGTTTCGCGGCGAACCGGCGCGGGCTGACGATGCTGCCCTGCGAACTCGTGTCGAGAAACGGCGACGTTCTGAAGCGGCTGATCCTTGATCTGCAGGCCGATCGTTACCCGGAGTCCGATTTCAGGGACTGGCTTTGCGAAAGCGTGGTCTGGGGCAACACGCTGGTCGACCGGATCGTCTCCGAACCGCTGGAACCGGCCGGCGCCGTCGCGGAACCCTATGCGCTCTGGGCGATCGAGAACCAGCCGGGCCTGACATTGCCGTGCCGGCACGCGGACATTCGCCTCGTCGACGACCTGACGCCCTATGAGAAGCTGAAGCTGCACATCCTCAATCTCGGCCATACGGTGCTGGCCGATATCTGGCTGAGCGAGAACCGGCCGGCAGAGGAGACAGTCAAGGCGATCCTCACCGACGCCGGCGTGCGGCAGCGGCTTCTCTCGATCTATCGCGAGGAGGTCGTGCCCGGCTTTGCCGCGCGGGGGCTAGGCCATGAGGCGGAGGCCTATGTCGCAGCGACGCTGGAGCGCTTCGACAACCCCTTTCTGGAGCATCGCCTCGGCGACATCGCCAACCACCATGCGCAAAAGCGCGTCCGCCGCATCGGCGACTTCCTGGCCTGGACGCCCGACGTGCCGATGCCGAGACTGGCCGCGATCGCCGGCAGTCAGTAGCCGCCGCCGCGCTCCTGCGTCCCCTCCTCGCCGAGGAAGCTGCGACGCAGGCCGTCGACAGCCGACACGAGGCAGTTGACGTCGGTGCCGATCGCCATGAAATCCGCGCCGAGATCGCGGTAGACCGCCGCCTGCGACAGCGACACCGTCATGATGCCGCGTGCCTTGCCGTGCGCCTTGGTGCGGGCGAAGACGTGGGTGATCGCCGCGAGCACCTCCGGCGCGCCGGAATTGCCGAGGAAGCCCATGTCGGCGGCAAGGTCCGACGGGCCGACGAAGACGCCGTCGACGCCCTCCACCGCCGCGATCTCGTCGATCGCCGCAAGACCCGCCCGGCTTTCGACCTGCACGATGAGGCAGATCTCGTCATTGGCGGTGGCGAGATATTCCGGCACGCGGTTGAAATCGCTCGCGCGGCCAAGGCCTGCGCCGACGCCGCGGATGCCGTGCGGCGGATAGCGCACGGCGCGCACCAGCGCCTCGGCCTCCTTGGCCGATTCGACCATCGGGATGAGGAAGGTCTGTGCGCCCTGGTCGAGCAATTGCTTCAGGATCCAAGCCTCGCCCATCGGCGGGCGGACCATGGCATGGGTCGGCGAGCGGTGCAGCGCCCCGACCTGCGCGCTCAACAGCGGCATGTCGTTCGGCCCGTGCTCGCCGTCGATCAGCAGCCAGTCGTAACCGCTGCCGGCCAGGATTTCCGCCGCATAGGCGCTGCCGAGGGCGGCCCACAGGCCAAGCTGGAACCGGCCGTCGCGCAGGGCGGCCTTGAAGGTGTTTTTCGGTGCTGCCACGATTTTCCCTCTCGAACCGGAGCCGGCCGGAGGATGCCGGCCGGCCTCTCCGTCAGATGACCTCAGGCGATGCCGCCGAGGCAGACATATTTGATCTCGGTGAACTCCTCGATGCCGTAGCGCGAGCCCTCGCGGCCGAGGCCGGAGAGTTTCATCCCGCCGAACGGCGCCTCGGCCGTCGAGATCAGGCCGGTATTGACGCCCACCATGCCGTATTCCAGCGCCTCGGCCACGCGGAACACCCGTGACAGATCCTTGGCGTAGAAATAGGAGGCGAGGCCGAATTCCGTGTCGTTCGCCTGCGCGACGACGTCGTCCTCGTCCGTGAAGCGGAAGAGCGGGGCGACCGGGCCGAACGTCTCCTCGCGGGCGACGGCCATGTCGGGCGTCACGTCGGCAAGCACGGTCGCCTCGTAGAAGGTGCCGCCGAGCGCGTGGCGCTTGCCGCCCTGCACCACGCGGCCACCCTTCTTCACCGCGTCGGAAACATGCTCCTCGACCTTCTCCAGCGCCGCCGTATCGATCAGCGGGCCGAGCACGACGCCCTCGTCGAAGCCGTTGCCGGTCTTCAGTTTGCCGACGGCGGCGGCGAGCTTTTCGGCGAAGGCGTCATAGACGGCGTCCTGCACATAGATGCGGTTGGCGCACACGCAGGTCTGGCCGTTGTTGCGGAATTTCGCGATCAGCGCACCCTCGACCGCCGCGTCGAGATCGGCGTCGTCGAACACGATGAAGGGCGCATTGCCGCCAAGCTCCAGGCCGAGCTTCTTGATGGTCGGGGCGCACTGCTTGTAGAGTTCGGCACCGATTTCCGTCGATCCGGTGAAGGTGAGCTTGCGCACGGTCGGGTTGGCCGTGAGTTCCGCGCCGATCTCGCGGGCCGAGCCCGTGATGACCGAGAACAGGCCGGCAGGAAGGCCGGCCCGCTCGGCGAGGACGGCGATGGCGATGGCCGAGAAGGGCGTCTGCGAGGCGGGCTTCAGCACCATGGCACAGCCGGCGGCGAAGGCGGGGCCCGCCTTGCGGGTGATCATGGCGTTGGGGAAGTTCCAGGGCGTGATCGCCGCGACGACGCCGATCGGCTGCTTCATCACGAGGATGCGCTTGTCCTTCTGGTGGCCGGGCACGATATCGCCGTAGAGGCGGCGGCCTTCCTCGGCGAACCATTCGACGAAGCTGGCGCCATACACGATCTCGCCGGTCGCTTCCGCCAGCGGCTTGCCCTGTTCCATGGTCAGGATGCGGCCGAGATCGTCCTTGTTCTCGATCATCAGCTCGAACCACTTGCGCAGCACGGTCGAGCGCTCCTTGGCGGTGCGGGCGGCCCAGCCCTTCTGGGCGCTTGCGGCGGCGTCGATCGCCTCCTTCGTCTCCTTCGCGCCGAGCTTCGGAACGTAACCGACCAGTTCGCCCGTCGCGGGGTTCTTCACGGCGATGCCGCCACCGTCCGCCTCGATCCAGCGGGGGCCAACGAGGGCTGCCTGGCGCAGCAGGCTGGGGTCTTTGAGGCTCATCGGATATCTCCCGTTTTGCGATGCGTTTCTCACCTGTCGGAAGGGTTATATTGCGTCCCCCACCGGTTCGACAATGCGACAGGCACGCGATTTTACCGCTTCGCGCGGCGTGCCGCCCGGTCTAGAGTCCGTCAGGTTCATTCTGAATCTGACGGACTCCGGGTTTCTTTGTTTTCGTTTGTCTTCGGGAAAACCGGTTCCCACTTTTCCCTGACAAACTCCAAGGTCCACCGGCAAAATTGACATTCGAGGCTTGCAATGACCCATCCCACCGGCCGCACCGCCGACCACCCCATCGATCCCATCTATCTCGACCGCTGGTCGCCCCGCGCCTTCACCGGCGAGGCGATGCCGCACGAAACGCTGCTTTCGCTGTTCGAGGCGGCGCGCTGGGCGCCTTCCGCCGCCAACGGCCAGCCCTGGCGTTTCGTCTACGGCCATCGCGGCACCGAGGCCTTCGAGCGGATCTACGACACGCTGGACGAGGGCAACCGCCGCTGGACGGACAAGGCGGCCGTGCTCGCGGTGATCGTCTCGCAGACCCACCGGGCGAATGCCGCCGGCGAAATGCGCCCGGCCTATACCCACGCCTTCGACACCGGCGCCGCCTGGGCCTATCTCGCCCTGGAGGCGACGCGCGCCGGCTACCATGCCCACGGCATGGGCGGCATCGACCGGGAGAAGGCGAGGGAGGTCCTCGGCATCCCCGAGAATTTCCGCGTGGAAGCGGCGCTCGCCATCGGCAAGATCGCCCCGAAGGAGACGCTGCCGGAGGATCTCATGAAACGCGAGGTGCCGAGCGGGCGCAAGAAGGTGGAAGAATTCGTCTCCGAGGGACGGTTCGTGCCCTGAGGAGGCTTGCTGAGGGGCGGTCGAATGGGAGCGGCCACGCAACCCCTCCCACGTCCGTCGTCCTCGATGGTCGGGTTCAAGCCCGACCATGACGGAGGAGAGGTTCGGCGGCTCTTTGCTCAGATATCGAGATTGGCGACGCTGAGGGCGTTTTCCTGGATGAAGTCGCGGCGCGGCTCCACCTCATCGCCCATCAGGCGGGCGAAGAGCCCGTCGGCATCCGTCGCATCCGTCACCTTCACCTGCAGCAGCGAGCGGACGTTCGGGTCGAGCGTCGTTTCCCAGAGCTGTTCGGCATTCATCTCGCCGAGGCCCTTGTAGCGCTGCATGGAAAGACCCTTGCGGCCGGCCGCGAAGACGGCGTCGAGCAGGGCGCGCGGGCCGGAAATCTCAATCTGGCCGTCCTTGCGGCGCAGCATCGGCGGCACTTCATAAGTTTCCTTGAAGCGCCCTGAAAGCTGGTCGATATGCCGGGCGTCGGCGGAGCCGATCAGCGCCATATCGATATGCGCGAATTCCTTGACGCCGCGCACCATGCGCTCGAAGCGCAGGCCGCCATCCGTGGCCACGGAGCCGGTCCAGCCGCGTTCCGTCTCCTCGGCGATGAGGTCGAGCCGGCGGGCGACCTCCTCCGCCTTGGCGGCATAGGCCTCTCGGTCGTGGCTGAGCTCAAGGTTCAGCGCGCCGGTAATGGCCGCCTGCTCGATGATCGCGCGATGGTAGCGCGAATGCAGGCCGTCGAGCAGCGTGCGCAGGCGCAGCGCGTCCTGGATCAGCTCCAGGATGTCCTGGCCGACGCGCACCTCGCCGGAGCTGAGCTCCAGTGCCGCATCGTCGAGGCCGACCGCGACGAGGTAATCCTCCAGCGCCTTCTCGTTCTTCAGGTACTGGCTCGATTTGCCGCGCGCCACCTTATAGAGCGGCGGCTGGGCGATGTAGAGATGGCCGCGCTCGATCAGCTCCGGCATCTGCCGGAAGAAGAAGGTGAGCAGCAGGGTGCGGATATGCGCGCCGTCGACGTCGGCATCCGTCATGATGATGATCTTGTGGTAGCGCAGCTTGTCGGCGTTGAACTCGTCCTTGCCGATCGACGTGCCGAGTGCGGTGATCAGCGTGCCGATCTCCTGGCTGGACAGCATCTTGTCGAAGCGCGCGCGCTCGACATTGAGGATCTTTCCGCGCAGGGGAAGGATCGCCTGGTTTTCGCGCGAGCGGCCCTGCTTGGCCGAGCCGCCGGCCGAATCGCCCTCGACGAGGAAGAGTTCGGATTTCGCGGGATCGCGCTCGGAGCAGTCGGCGAGCTTGCCGGGCAACGAGGAAATGTCGAGCGCGCCCTTGCGCCGCGTCAGTTCACGCGCCTTGCGGGCGGCCTCGCGGGCGGCCGCGGCCTCGACCACCTTGCCGACGAGCGTCCTGGCATCGGCGGGATGCTCCTCGAACCAGGTGGAGAGCGCCTCGTTGACGAGGTTCTCCACGGCCGGGCGGACTTCGGAGGAGACCAGCTTGTCCTTGGTCTGGGAGGAGAATTTCGGATCGGGAACCTTGACCGACAGCACCGCCGTCAGGCCTTCGCGGCAATCCTCGCCCTGCAGCGTCACCTTCTCCTTCTTGGTGATGCCGGACGTATCGGCATAGGAGACGACCTGACGGGTCAGCGCGCCACGGAAGCCCGCCATATGCGTGCCGCCGTCGCGCTGGGGAATGTTGTTGGTGAAGCAGAGCACGTTCTCGTGGTAGCTGTCGTTCCACCACATCGCGACTTCGACGGTAATGCCGTCCTTCTCGCCCCGGATCGCGATCGGCTTCGAAACCAGCGGCTTCTTCGCCCGGTCGAGATAGATCACGAAGGCTTCAAGGCCGCCCTCGTACATCAATTCGTCCTGCTTGATATCCGAATGGCGGCGGTCGGTGAGCAGGATGCGCACGCCGGAATTCAGGAAGGCGAGCTCGCGCAGGCGATGTTCCAGCGTCGCATAGTTGAAATCGATGTTCGAGAAGGTCCCGGTCGAGGGCATGAAGGTCACTTCCGTGCCGGTCTCGCTGCCGCAGTCGCCGGTCACCGCCAGCGGGCTGTCGGCCACGCCATGGGTAAAGCTCATCTCGTGGATTTTTCCGGCGCGCCGGATCTTCAGCTTCAGCTTCACCGAGAGCGCATTCACCACCGACACGCCGACGCCGTGCAGGCCGCCCGAGACCTTGTAGGAATTCTGGTCGAACTTTCCGCCGGCATGGAGCTGGGTCATGATGACCTCGGCGGCCGAAACGCCCTCTTCCCTGTGGATGTCGGTCGGGATGCCGCGGCCGTTGTCCGTCACCGTCACGGAACCGTCGGCATTCAGCGTGACCGTCACGATATCCGCATGGCCGGCAAGCGCCTCGTCGATCGCGTTGTCGACGACCTCATAGACCATGTGGTGCAGGCCCGAACCGTCATCGGTATCGCCGATATACATGCCGGGGCGCTTGCGCACCGCATCGAGCCCCTTGAGGACCTTGATCGAATCTGCGCCATACTCGGCCGGGCCGTTGTCGGTCTCGGGTGTGTCAGTCATTCAAACGTCTTTCCAGAGTGTTCGCGGAAGGCGGGAAGCGCGGCGAATCACCGCTTTCCAAGTCCTTGAATATAGGGATTGTGCCCTGAAGTTCCAAATCCGGGAGGGGCAAACACGGCAGAATTCCGGGGATCAGCCGGGTTTTACCCGGTTATTGCATGCTTTTTCCAGAATACCGGCAAGACGGCGCACTGTCTCGGGCGGCAGGTCACGGATTTCCGCCGAAAGCCGGTTGGCGAAGGCGGTGTATTCCGGGGGCAGGCCCGACGTATCGACCACGACGCGCGGATCGGAAATCCGGGCGATGCGGAACAGTTCCTCGGCCTCGTCCCAGATGACGTTGAAGTAGCCCGCCACGCGCTGGAGGAAATCGAAGCTCGGCGTACCGCGCTTGCCGTTCTCCAGCGCCGAGAGATAGGCCGGGCTGACGCCGAGCGCCCTCGCCATGTCCTTCTGCGAGACGCCCTTGCGATCGCGCAGGTGCCGCACGGCCTTGCCGAAGGGTGTCGTCATCGTTTTTCCCCCGGATGCCGGGCGAGCCGGACATAGAGCGCCCCGTCGCCGCCGTGGTTGCGCGCGGCCGGCTCATAGGAGGAGATCAGCGGCCGGAACTCCGGCAGCGAGAACCACAACGGCACCGCCCGCTTCAAGGCGCCGTCGCTGCCGAGCGAGGTGCCCTTGCCGGTGATGACGAGCACATGGCGCAGGCCCCGCTCATGCGCCCGGATGAGGAAGCCGAGCAGGAAACCGTGTGCCTCGCTCTGGATCATGCCGTGCAGGTCGATGCGCGCTTCCAGCGCCAGGCGGCCCTTGGCGATCTTGCGCTTGACCGGGCGCTCCAGCGGGTGGTGCCGTGTCTCCCTGTCGCGGCCGATGGTGAGCGCGATGCCCTCTGCGGGCGGGGCGGATTTCTTGTTCCTGGGTTCCGGCTCAGGCTTCCTTTCCGCCTCCGGCTTTTCCACGAAGGCTTCCTCGAATTCCGTCAGGGCGTCGAGCTTGCCCGGCATGGCGCGCGTGCTGCGCGCCACCTTGCCCCAGAGGATACGGTCCTCGCTCGAAAGCGTCTTATCCTTCGGCATGGAGGTATCGCTCCGCCGCCGCCTTCGGCACGAGGATATGGAAGGTCGCCGCGTTGCGCACATGGCCCGCCAGCGCGCCCGCCGCATCGCCCGAACCGGTGAAGATATCGCCGCGCGCCGGGCCGACGATCGCCGTTCCGGTATCGAGCGCCAGCATCAGGCGGCGGAAGGGCCTGCCGCCGTCCATATGGGTGAGGGTCTCGCACGAAACGAAGAAGGGCAGGCCGAAGGTGTGGATCAGCCGGTCGACCGCCAGCGAGCGGCCGGCGACGAGCGGCACTTTCGCCGCGGCGATCGGCCCGAGCGACAGATCCGCGACCTCCGCCTCCTTGAAGAAGATGAAGGAGCGGTTGTGCCGGAGCACGGCGTCGACCTGGTCCTCGTGCCGTGCCAGCCAGTCGCGGATCGAGGCCATGGAGACGGTCGCCGCATCGATCTCGCCACGGTCGATCAGCAGCTTGCCGATCGCGGAAAAGGGATGGCCGCTCTTGGCGGCATAGGTGATTCGCTTGACCGACCCGTCCGGATAGACGAGCCGCGCCGCGCCCTGCACATGGGCGAAGAAGACATCCACCTTCGCGCAGGCATAGGCGATCTCCAGCCCGCGGCCCGCAAGATAGCCGCGCTCGATCTCGCCGCGGTCGGGATATTCGGCGATGCCGCCGTCGGTCCCGAGTCCGAATGCAAAGCCCGGCGGGAAACCGGCCGGGCGATTGGTGTCGTCGATGTCGACCAGGTCATGCGGCCGGGCGTAGAATGGATACCGGTACTCGGCGTCCGGTTCCGCCCGCACGGCGACCTCCGGCTCGTAGAAGGCCGTGACGAAACCGGAAGAACCGTCTCCCTTCTCGATGAGGAACGGCACGCACTGCGCCTCGAAGAAGGCGCGCACCGCGGCAGGCCCCTCCGGCTTCTCCTCTTCTGCCGCGTCCAGCAACGTCAAAAGCTCGCCGGCGGTAATGCCGAGCGAGCCTGTCCTGTAGGGTTTTACGGTGCGGATGTGATCGCGACAGCGGGCCATGGCCGAAAGAAGCGCTGTCGGATCATCCTCGTTCCAGCCGGGGAGCGCCGAAAACCGGGCCGGAACCAGGCGATAGTCCATTGGCCTGCCTCGCTCAGCCTTCCGATTCGGTGGCGATCAGCTTCCAGTTCGGGTCGCGCGAGCGGGTATCGCGGGCAAAGGTCCACAGGTCGTTGACCTCGGCCACCGTTTCCGCGTCGCCCTCGACCAGCGTGCCGGCCTTGTCATAGGTGGCCGAGATCAGCTGGCTGACGATGCGCAGCGTCACATTCGCCTCGCTGTCCTTGGCCTCGGCGCTGACGATATCGGCCTTCTCGATGCCGACGAAGCTGGAGCGGACGACCTCGCCCTTGCTCTCGCGTTCCGAGATGGCCGCGTCGAAGCCTTCATAGACCTCGCGCGACAGGAGGTTCTTCAGCGCCTTGCGGTCGCCGTCGGCAAAGGCGACGACGACCATTTCATAGGCCATGCGCGCGCCGTTGACGAATTCCTTCGGGTTGAAGGAGGGATCGACCTTGACGAGCTGGCGAAGCTGCTCGTTGAGCGGCGTGCCCGGCGCGGCAAAGCTGTCGACGGATGCATAGGGATTTTCCTCCCCGTCCGTCCCGTCGCGCCGCGGCAGCGTGACCACCTTGCCGCGATCGGCCGAATCAGCCTCGGAAGCGGTCTCGCGCTTGGAATAGGGATCGAAGGGCGGGCGCTCGCTGCCGGTGCGCCGGCCGAGCACGCTGCGCAACTGCAGGAAGATGACCACCGCAGCCACCAGGAAAAAAATCGTTACAAAGTCGAATGAGCCCATTATCGATCCGCAGCCGTTTTCGTTTTTCTTGTTCCTTCCCCATATAGTCCGCAAAACCCGATCATTCAAATGGCGATGACGTGAATGCGGCCAAACGGCACCGGCAGTATCGGCCCGCGCGAATCTATGCGACAGTCAAGGCCATGCTTCGACGTCTCATTCCCCTCTTCATTCTCGTGCTACCGCTGGCGGAAATCGCCTGCTTCATTCTTGTCGGGCGGCACATCGGCCTCTTCGCCACCTTGTCGCTGGTCGTGCTTTCCGCCGTCGCGGGCGTCGTGCTGATGCGCATCCAGGGCTTCGGCGTGCTCGCGCGGCTGCGCCAGTCGGGCCTGCAGGGCCGCACGCCGGGCAAGGAAATGCTCGATGCGGCCATGATCATGATTGCCGGCATCCTCCTGCTCATTCCCGGCTTCCTCACCGATATCGTCGGCATCGCCCTGTTTCTTCCCCCGGTCCGCTCGTTTCTCTGGGCCCGGCTGATGCGCAATGTCGTGGTCGTCGATATCGGCGGCGCGCAGCCCGCCAACGGGCCGCAGACCGATCCCCGCACCGGCCCGCAGCGCACGATCGACCTCGACGAAAGCGACTTCCATCGCGACGGCCGATCCTGACGGCGGGTTGTAAGCCCGGGGCTGAAATGCTAGATGGCCTGACTTTCCAGAGTCCCCGAGGATGTTTCCATGACCGACGCAGTAACCGAGAACAACGCCGCGAGCCCTTCGCTCAACATCCTGGCGCAGTATGTGAAGGACTTCTCCTTCGAGAACCCGGGTGCGCCGCGGTCGCTGCAGGCCCGCGACAAGGCGCCGGCGATCAACATCAGCGTCAACGTCAATGCCAACCCGCTTTCCGACACGGACTTCGACGTCATCCTTTCGCTGAACGCGGAAGCCAAGGAGGGCGACAAGATGCTCTTCAACGCCGAGCTCGCCTATGGCGGCGTCTTCCGCATCACGGGCTTCCCGCAGGAGCACATGCTGCCGGTCCTCTTCATCGAGTGCCCGCGCCTGCTCTTCCCCTTCGCCCGCCAGATCATCTCCGACGCGACGCGCAACGGCGGCTTCCCACCGCTGATGATCGACCCGATCGACTTCGCCCAGATGTTCACCCAGCGCATGGCCGAAGAACAGGTCAAGGCCAAGGTCAACGCCAACTGAGGCGAATACCGGTATTCAACGAAAACGCCCGGCCACAAAGTGACCGGGCGTTTTCTTTTGCCTTCTGAATAGCGGGCCGGTTTCAATCGCCGTATTTCGCCCAGATCGCCTTGTCGCCCATCTTCTCTACCATGACGGCATGGGCGGCGCGCTCCTCATCGGTGAGGCGGGGCGCGAGCGGCTTCGGCCTGACGCCGATGGGCAGGACGACATCGTCCTCCGCCTCGACCAGCGTCCGGCGGCCGCTCTCGGCCATGCCGAGCCCCAGCGCCGCCTGCCGGCCGCCGATCATCTCGATATAGACTTCGGCCAGAAGCTCGGAGTCGAGCAGGGCGCCGTGCTTCGTGCGGTGCGAATTGTCGATACCGTAGCGCCGGCAGAGCGCATCGAGCGAGTTCGGGCCCATCGGATGCTTGCGGCGCGCCAGCGCCAGCGTGTCCGTCACCCTTTCCTGCAGGATGGGCGGCAGGCCGACACGCTCGAACTCGGCATTGATGAAGCCCATGTCGAAGTTGGCATTGTGCGCCACCCAGCGGGCCTCGCCGAAGAAGTCGAGGATCTCTTGCGCCAGATCGGCGAAGGGCGGCTTGTCCTTCAGGAACTCGTCCGTGATGCCGTGGATGGCAAGTGCATCGGGATGCACCTTGCGCTCGCCCGGGCTGATGAAGAGGTGCAGCGTGCGGCCGGTCGGAAAATGGTTCTCCAGTTCCACGCCGCCGATCTCGATGACGCGGTCGAGCTTGTTGTCGAGGCCCGTCGTTTCCGTATCGAAGATGATTTCGCGCATCAGCCTTCCCGTCCCTTCAAACGTTCGACGAACTCTTCCACCTGTTCGCGCGCCGCATCAAGCCCCCTGCCCGTATCGATGATGAAATCGGCGCGCCGGCGCTTTTCCGCATCGGGCATCTGGCGCGACAGGATGAGCTTGAATTTTTCCTCCGTCATGCCGGGGCGGGCGAGCACGCGCTGCCTTTGTATCTCCGGCGCGCAGGTGACGACGACCACCTTGTCCACCCGCGCCTCGGCCCCCGTCTCGTAGAGGAGCGGGATATCGAGCAGGACGAGCGGCGCGCCGCGATCCCGCTCCGCATCGAGGAAGGCCTTTTCCCGTGCCCGCACCAGCGGATGGATGATCGCCTCCAGGGCGGCAAAGCGATCGGGCGAGCGGGCGAGCGCCGCCGACAGTGCCTTGCGGTCGATGGTCCCGTCCCGGAGCGCTTCGGGAAACTGTTCGGCGACCGGCGCGACGGCGTCGCTGCGGTAGAGATCGTGCACCGTCGCATCCGCATCGTGCACAGGCACGCCGAGATCGCGGAACATCGCCGCGGTCGTCGACTTGCCCGTCCCGATCGATCCGGTGAGGCCGAGCACGATCATCGATGCGCCTCCATGTCGGCGAGGATCATTTGGCGCAACGCCGCATCGACAGCCGGCCGCACCCCGAACCATCTTTCGAAACCCGGCACCGCCTGGTGCAGCAGCATGCCGAGGCCGTCCACCGTGGCAAAGCCCTGCTCGACCGCCTGGCGCAGGATAGGCGTCACCAGCGGCACATAGACGATGTCGGTCACCACCGCGCCCTCGGCCAGCATCGAGAAATCGAAATCCGGCGCCGCCCCGCCATCCATGCCGAGCGAGGTCGTGTTGACGAATAGCCCCGCGCCCGTCGACACCTCCGCCAGGGCCGACATGGCATGGGCGTGGACCTTCGGCCCGAACCGGTCGGCGAGCTCCTGCGCCCGTCCGACGGTGCGGTTGACGACGTGGATTTCCGAGACGCCACGGTCGCGCACCGCTTGGATGATCGCCCGGCTGGCGCCGCCCGCCCCGAGGACGACAGCCCGGTCCGTCCTGTCCCAGCCCGGGGCCGCGGCATCGAGATTGGCGAGGAAGCCGAAGCCGTCCGTATTGGTCGCATGCAGCCGGCCGTCTTCCAGCCAGAGCGTGTTCGCAGCACCGAGTTCTTCGCTCAGCGCGTCCGGACGGTCGGCGAGCGCGAAGGCCGTCTCCTTGTGCGGGATGGTGACATTGCCGCCGACGAAGCCGGATTCACCGCTCTTCAATCTCGAAATGAAGCCGGCGAACTTTTCCGGGGAAACCTCCTGCCGCGTATAGGATCCCTGTAATCCCAGCCTTTCCAGCCAATGGCCATGGATCAGCGGCGAGCGCGAATGCTTGACCGGGTAGCCCGTCACGAAGGCGTGGCGAACGGATGTTTCACGTGAATCATGCATCGATGGCACCGAGATCGCGAAGCTTAGCCAGCAAAGGAAGAAGCGGCAGGCCGAGAATGGTGAAGTAGTCCCCGTCGATCCGCTCGAAGAGCTGCACCCCCTCGCCCTCGAGCTGATAGGCGCCGACGCTTGCCAGCACCCGCGTGCCGACCCGCGCGAGGTGACGGTCGAGGAAGGCATGCGAGAGCGGCCGCATCGTCAGATGCGCGACGGAGACATGGCGCCACACCGTTTCCCCGTCCCGCACGAGGGCGATGCCGCAGTTCAGGGAATGGGTACGGCCGGACATGGCCTGAAGATGGGTCCTGGCTTCCGCCATGTCGGCCGGCTTGTGGAACACCCGCCCGTCCAGGGAGAGCGTCTGGTCCGAGCCGATGACGAGGGCGCCGGGACGCCGTCGGGCGACATCCAGCGCCTTTTCGACCGCCAGGGCCGCGGCGATCGCCTCCGGCGTCGGATCGTGGACGGCAAGCGCCGCCTCGACCGCGCGCTCATCGATGGCGGCCGCCTCGGTTTCGAAGGCAAGGCCGGCATCCTCCATGAGCATGCGGCGGAAGGGACTTTGCGAGGCAAGGATCAGCGGTGTCATGACTATCTCCGTTCGTGCTCCGGGTTAGCGAAGCTTCGGGCGAAGAGCAACGATGGCGGCGGCCGTTTCCTCGATAGAGCGCCGGGTGACGTCGATGATCGGCCAGTTGTTGCGCGCGCAGATGGCGCGGGCATATTTCAGCTCCTCGGAAATCTGCGCCCGGTCGATATAGTCATCGCCACGAAAATCCTGCGTCTGGCCGAGCACGCGGTTCTGCCGCACCTGGGCGATGCGATCCGTCGTGGCGATCAGCCCGACGATCAGCGGCTTAGCGGCCGCCGACAGCCGATCCGGCAGGGGCACGCCGAGCACGATCGGCACGTTGGCGGTCTTGATGCCGCGATTGGCGAGATAGATGCTCGTCGGCGTCTTGGATGTGCGGCTGATGCCGACGAGGATGACGTCGGCCTCATCGAGATCGGCCGGCAATTGCCCGTCGTCGTGGTCCATCGTGAAGTTCAGCGCGTCGATGCGCGCGAAATAATCCGCGTTCATCACATGCTGCGCGCCCACCCGCCGGCGCGAAGGGGCGCCGAGATAGGACTGGAAGAGATCGATGACCGGTTCGAGCACGGAGACGCACGGCACGCCCATCTCCCGGCAGCGCTGGTCGATGATCTGCGAGAGCTCCCGGTCGACGATCGTATAGAGCACGATGCCCGGTGCGCCGTCGATGGCGTCGAGCACCGGCATGAGCTGCTTGCGGTTGCGGATCAGCGGATAGACATGCTCCAGCGCCTGCGACGACTGGAACTGCGCCGCCGCCGCCCGCCCCGCCGCGATCAGCGTCTCACCCGTCGAGTCCGATATCAGGTGCAGATGGAAGTAGTTTTTGCTGCTTTCCACAATATCCTCCGCCCCCTGTTGATGAACCGGGAGAGCATGGAGCTAAGAACGGCAGGGGTGCGGAGGCAAGGGGATAACCGGCATTTTATCCACAATTGGCGGGAGAACGGAAAGCGATTCACCGGGCATGTGGATAAGACTCATGACATGGCAAAGTGTCGCGTTTCTTCACAGGCCATCCACAGGAAGCCTTTTTGCCGGCCACCAGGAATCACCTTGATTCAAAAAGACGATTCCGGCTTTCCTCAATTCACGCCGAAGATCTCCCGGCACATTTCGTCTTTTCCCGTCCGTCGGCGGCAGGACCGGATCCCTGTGGAGAGGATTTAATCCTTGATAGTCACCGACTCTAAGAAATAGAAACCTTTTCAAAGAGATTATTTAATGATTAGGAGAACCCCGCGGTGTCTGCTAAAAGCCGGAAGATCGTCGAAGTCCTCAATGGGAAAACGGTCTCCCCCCCTCCCCTCTGGCTGATGCGTCAGGCCGGACGATACTTGCCGGAGTACCGGCAGACGCGCGCGGCGGCGGGAAGTTTCCTCGATCTCTGTTATTCGCCGGAACTGGCGACGGAAGTGACGCTCCAGCCGATCCGCCGCTACGGCTTCGACGCGGCGATCCTGTTTTCCGATATCCTCGTGGTCCCTGATGCCTTGAAGCGCAATGTCCGCTTCGAGGAAGGCCATGGGCCGCGCCTCGATCCGATCGACGCCGACGGCATCCTCGCCCTGGAGGGGGATGGGGTGGCAGAGCATCTCAAGCCGGTCATAGAGGCCGTCGGCCGTATCCGCGGTGTCCTGCCGGAGGAAACCGCGCTGCTCGGCTTCTGCGGCGCGCCCTGGACCGTTGCGACCTATATGATCGCCGGCCATGGAACGCCCGACCAGGCCCCCGCGCGCCTCTTCGCCTACCGGGAACCGCGCGCCTTCTCGCACCTCCTCGACCTTCTCGCCGACCTTTCGGCCGATTACCTCGTCGCGCAGATCGATGCCGGCGCCGATGCGGTGCAGATCTTCGATTCCTGGGCCGGCGTGCTCGGCGAGCGGGAATTTGCCGATTTCGCGGTGCGCCCGGTGAGAAGGATCATCGCCTCGGTGAAGGCTCGCCGCCCGCAGGCGAAGATCATCGCCTTCGCCAAGGGCGCGGGCCTGCTGCTGAAAACCTACCGGCAGCAGACCGGGGCCGATGCGATCGGCCTCGATTGGTCCGTGCCGCTTTCCTTCGCGGCCGATCTGCAGAAGGAGGGTCCCGTCCAGGGAAATCTCGATCCGATGCGGGTGGTTGCCGGTGGCGCGGCGCTCGACGAAGGCATCGACGCCATCCTGCAGGCGCTCGGCAACGGGCCGCTGATCTTCAATCTCGGCCACGGCATCACGCCGCAGGCCGATCCGGACACCGTTGCGCGGCTCGTGGCGCGCGTGCGCGGAGAGGCGCGGTGAGCGAGAAACAGGCGGGCGAGCGCGCCGGGCGCCGGGCGCGGCTGCGCGCCACGGTGGCGCTCGCCGTCTTCGCGCTGCTCGCCCTTCTTCTCGTGCTCCATCCGCCTGAGGATCTCTACCTCTGGATCAAGGCGCTGCACATCATCGCCGTCATCTCCTGGATGGCGGGGCTGCTCTACCTGCCGCGGCTTTTCGTCTACCACACGGATGCCCCGCCCGGCTCGGCGGAGGCCGAACTGTTCAAGGTCATGGAACAGCGGCTCTACCGGGTGATCATGCAGCCGGCTATGGGCCTTTCCTGGCTGCTCGGCCTCTATCTCGCCTGGTCGGTCTACGGTTTCGAAGGCGGCTGGCTGCATGCCAAGCTTTTCTTCGTGGTCCTTCTGTCGGGTGTGCACCAGTTCTACGGCCGCGCCGTGAAGGCATTTGCCGAGGATCGCAACACCAGGACGGGCCGCCAATGGCGCATCTGGAACGAGGCGCCGGCGCTGCTGATGGTCCTCGTCGTCATCATGGTCGTCGTCAAGCCGTTCTGAGCCGTGTGCGACAAAACGGATGAAATTCCGATGCCCCCTTGCGGGCCAGCGCGGGAACCGCTATTTTCCGCGCATCTCATCTTTCGTGGCATGTGTATTCGTTCATTGAGCTGCACCCGTTCCCCCGCAGTTCGGCCTTGACCCGCACGCCTTTTCCCATCCCGATGACACGCAGCATGGACCATTCATGGCCGAAATGAAGCTACAAGACCTCAAGAACAAGACTCCGACCGACCTCCTTGCCTTTGCCGAATCGCTCGAGGTCGAGAACGCGAGCACGATGCGCAAGCAGGAATTGATGTTTGCCATCCTGAAGATGCTGGCCTCGCAGGATGTGGAAATCATCGGCGAGGGCGTCGTGGAAGTGCTGCAGGACGGTTTCGGCTTCCTGCGTTCGGCCAATGCGAACTACCTGCCAGGCCCCGACGACATCTACATTTCGCCCTCGCAGATCCGCCGCTTCTCGCTGAAGACCGGTGATACGGTGGAAGGCCCGATCCGCGGCCCGAAGGAAGGCGAACGCTATTTCGCGCTGCTCAAGGTCAACACGATCAATTTCGACGACCCGGAAAAGATCCGTCACAAGGTCCATTTCGACAACCTGACGCCGCTCTATCCGAACGAGCGCTTCAAGATGGAGCTGGAGATCCCGACCTCGAAGGATCTCTCCCCGCGCGTCATCGATCTCGTCGCGCCGCTCGGCAAGGGCCAGCGCGGCCTCATCGTCGCCCCCCCGCGCACGGGTAAGACGGTTCTCCTGCAGAACATCGCCCATTCCATCACCGCCAACCATCCGGAATGTTATCTCATCGTGCTCCTGATCGACGAGCGTCCGGAGGAAGTGACCGACATGCAGCGTTCGGTGCGCGGCGAGGTCGTGTCCTCGACCTTCGACGAGCCGGCGACGCGCCACGTCCAGGTCGCCGAAATGGTCATCGAGAAGGCCAAGCGCCTCGTCGAACACGGCCGCGACGTCGTCATCCTGCTCGATTCGATCACCCGCCTTGGCCGCGCCTACAACACCGTCGTTCCGTCTTCGGGCAAGGTCCTGACCGGCGGTGTCGACGCGAACGCCCTGCAGCGCCCGAAGCGCTTCTTCGGTGCGGCGCGCAACATCGAGGAAGGCGGATCGCTGACGATCATCGCGACCGCGCTGATCGATACCGGCAGCCGTATGGACGAAGTGATCTTCGAAGAGTTCAAGGGCACCGGCAACTCGGAAATCGTGCTGGATCGCAAGGTGGCGGACAAGCGTATCTTCCCGGCCATGGATATCCTCAAGTCCGGCACGCGCAAGGAAGACCTCCTCGTGCCGCGCCAGGACCTTCAGAAGATCTTCGTGCTGCGCCGCATCCTCGCCCCGATGGGCACCACGGATGCGATCGAATTCCTCATCGACAAGCTGAAGCAGACGAAGAACAACGGCGACTTCTTCGATTCGATGAACACCTGAGCGGCGCGCGCCGCCGTGCCGAACACCATGGTCCCGCCGCGAGGCGGGGCCATTTTCGTTTGAGACGAACGGAATCAGTTCTTTTCCGAAACGGATTCTTCGATTCGCACCCGGAATAATAAGGTCATGCGTTCCACGGATACGATCTTTGCCCTGTCGAGCGGCGGCCTCCCCTCCGGCGTGGCGGTGATAAGGCTGAGCGGGCCGGGCAGCGCGCAAGTGGTTCGCACGCTGTGTGGCGTTCAGCCGGCGCCGCGCCGTGCGTCGCTCCAAACGATTCGAAAACGGAACGGTGAGAAGCTCGACGAAGGCCTCGTCCTGCTCTTTCCCGGGCCGAATTCATTTACGGGAGAAGACTGCGCCGAACTTCAGATCCACGGTGGCCGGGCCACGGTGCGGGCCGTTCTGGCAGAACTGGCCGACATGGAGGGATTACGCGCGGCGGAAGCCGGCGAATTCTCCCGGCGGGCCTTCCTGAATGGCCGCATGGACCTGGTGGAGGTCGAGGGACTTGCCGACCTGATCGTCGCCGAAACCGAGATGCAGCGTCGTCTGGCGGCCGAGCAATCGTCCGGCGGCCTGTCGAGGCTTTACGATTCGTGGGCGAAACGACTGACGCATGCGCGTGCGATGATCGAGGCCGAACTGGATTTCGCCGACGAGGACGACGTTCCAGGTTCCGTGGCGGATACGATCTGGCAGGATATGCGCGGCCTTGAGCAAGATATCCTTAACCATCTTTCCGGCGCACGGGCGGGGGAGATCGTCCGGGATGGTCTCAAGGTGGTGATCGCCGGGCCGCCGAACGCCGGCAAATCGAGCCTGCTGAACCATCTTGCCCGGAGGGAGGTCGCCATCGTCACTGAAATCCCCGGAACGACGCGCGACGTTCTGCATGTCGATCTCGATCTCGACGGTTTTGCCGTTCGGCTCTATGATACGGCCGGCCTGCGTGAAACCGACGATATCGTTGAACGGGAGGGAATTCGGCGTACCCACCGGTCGCTGGCAGAGGCCCACCTGGTGCTCCTGCTGTCTGCGACCGACAATCCGGACTGGGCCGGCTTCCTGCCGGACTATGATGGTCCGGTTGTCCGGGTCCGAACCAAGGCGGATATGCGGGGTGCCTCCTGGCCGCAACCGGAGGCCGATGTTATGATCTCCGTGCGGACGGGTGAAGGCATGGCAAATCTCCTGGACCATGTGGGTGCCCATCTCCCGGATCTCGATCGAGGTAGCGCGCTCGCGCTGCCAACCCGCCAACGCCATGCGGACAATCTGGCCACGGCACGCGGCCATATCGAGGCCGCGTTGGCTGGGCATGCCGGGGGTCTCGATATACAGGCAGAACATCTTCGCCTCGCGGGGCAGGCGTTGGGACGAGTCACGGGTCGCGTGGATGTAGAGAACCTGCTGGACGTGATCTTTTCGGAATTTTGCATAGGCAAGTGATTCACGTGAAACAGCACAACGTACACGAGTCGCTGTGGGCGTTTCACGTGAAACAGGTGGTGCGATATGACAGAAATGAAGACATATGATGTGGTGGTGATCGGCGGCGGCCATGCCGGCGTCGAGGCCGCTGCCGCTGCGGTGCGATACGGAGCGCAGACCGCCCTTCTTACTCACAAGGCGTCGACGATCGGGGTCATGTCCTGCAATCCTGCCATTGGCGGGCTCGGCAAGGGACACCTCGTGCGCGAGGTCGATGCGCTCGACGGCCTGATGGGTCGCGTCGCGGACCGGGCGGGCATTCAGTTTCGCCTGCTGAACCGGCGAAAGGGTCCTGCGGTGCGCGGCCCTCGCACCCAGGCGGACCGGAAGCTTTATCGTGAGACCATGCAGGCCGAGATTGCGGCGATTCCGGGATTGGCAGTCGTCGAAGGCGACGCCTTTGATCTCGATTGCCGGGGCGGCCGGATTGTCGCTGTCATCCTCAAGGATGGTCGCCGTCTTGCTTGCGGCGCCGTCGTCATCACCACGGGCACGTTTCTCCGCGGGCTTATCCATATCGGTTCCGAAAAGATTCCGGCAGGGCGCGTCGGGGAAGACCCGTCCCTCGGGCTTTCAGCGACGTTCGAGCGCCTCGGCGTCAAGCTGGGCCGCCTGAAGACCGGGACACCGGCACGGCTTGACGGCCGGACAATCGACTGGAACGCGGTCGGGCGCCAGGCGGCGGACGAGCAGCCCGTGCCCTTCTCCTTCATGACGGACCGGATCACCACGCCGCAGATCGAATGCGGCGTGACGCGAACGACGTCGGCCACCCATCGCATCATCGAGGAGAATATCGGCCGATCGGCGATGTATTCCGGCCAGATCGAAGGGGTCGGCCCGCGCTACTGCCCGTCGATCGAGGACAAGATCGTCAAGTTCGGCGAACGGGACGGTCACCAGATTTTCCTCGAACCGGAGGGCCTGGACGACGATACCGTCTATCCAAACGGCATTTCGACCTCTCTTCCAGCTGACGTGCAGCAAGCGTTCATCCACACCATTCCCGGCCTGGAGCAGGTGCGTATCCTGCAGCCCGGCTACGCCATCGAGTATGACCACGTCGACCCGCGGGAACTGTCCGCGACGCTCGAAGTACGGCGCCAACCCGGGCTGTTCCTTGCCGGCCAGATCAACGGCACGACGGGTTATGAAGAGGCGGCGGCGCAGGGGCTGGTTGCCGGCCTGAACGCGGCTCGGCGGGCGGCCGGCGGGGACGGTCAGGTTTTCAGCCGCACCGACAGCTATATCGGCGTCATGCTGGACGACCTGACGTCTCGTGGCGTCACGGAGCCCTACCGCATGTTCACCTCGCGGGCGGAATACCGTCTTTCGCTGCGGGCGGACAATGCCGATGTTCGGCTCACCCCTCTGGGAATGGCGCTTGGCCTTGTCGGTCACGACAGGCGCCAGCGGTTCGAGCGATGGTCCGCGGAGATGCAGGCCGCGCGCGAGAAGCTGGGGGACTTGAAGCTCTCGCCCAATGAGGCTGCAAGCAAGGGTATCCGGATCAATCAGGACGGTGTGCGCCGCAGCGCCTATGACCTCCTCGCCTATCCGGACATCGACTTTGCGCGGCTGGCGTCGGTCTGGCCTGAATTGCTGGCGTTTTCGCCGCGCGTGCGCGATGCCGTCGAGATCGAGGCCGGATATGCGGTCTATATGAATCGCCAGGAGGCCGATATCGCCGAAGCCCGTCGGGAAGAAGAACGCGGCATTCCGGCGGATTTCGATTTCAGTACCCTGCCCGGCCTCTCCATCGAGCTGCGGCAGAAGCTGGCGGCGGCGCGCCCGTCGAACCTGGCGCAGGCTGCGCGGGTGGATGGCATGACGCCGGCGGCCTTGACGCTTCTCCTCGCCCACCTCAAGCGCGTGCCCGATGCGGCAGCGACACAACGGACGGCCCTTGCATGACGCTTCTGCCCCGTGAATTTGCCGGTCTGAATGTTTCACGTGAAACCGAGGACAGGCTGAACGCCTTCGTCGCGCTTTTCCAGAAATGGGCAAAGACCATCAATCTGGTCGCTCCCTCGACAGTGGCGGAGGTCTGGAGCCGCCATATTGTCGATAGCGTGCAGATTTATGCCCTGTGCCCTGGACCGCGAATTTGGGTCGATCTCGGCAGTGGCGGAGGTTTTCCCGGCGTCGTCACCGGCATTCTGCTGGCCGGCGCGGGAGACGGATGGGTTCATCTTGTCGAAAGCAATAACAAGAAGGCCGCTTTCCTGCGGACAGCCATCCTGGAAACCGGCGCGCGGGCCTCGGTTCATGCGATTCGCATCGAGGAGGCGCCGGCGATAATCCCGCATTGCGATGCGATATCGGCCCGTGCGCTGGCGGATCTGGACCTTTTGATGGAATTCGGGCGCCCATGGGCTGACGGGAACCCGGATCTCAGGTTTTTCTTGCATAAAGGCCGGGATTATCGGCGCGAGGTCGAGAAAGCACATGGAAGGTGGGGATTCGATCTGGTAAAACATGCCAGTGTCGTCGAGCCGGATTCCGTGGTGCTCGAACTTTCGAAGCTTTCGCGAAAACACGAGTGATTGGCGAATATCCATGGCTGGCGAGAAAAACCGGATCATCACCATTGCAAACCAGAAGGGTGGCGTCGGCAAGACGACGACGGCCATCAATCTTGCCACCGCGCTCGCCGCGATCGGCGAGCGTGTGCTGATCGTCGATCTGGACCCCCAGGGCAATGCCAGCACGGGCCTCGGCATCGACCGCCGCAATCGCGCGCTTTCGTCCTATGATCTCCTGATCGGCAGTCATGGCGTCGCCGAAACGGTTTTGCAGACAGCGGTGCCCAATCTGTCCATCATCCCGTCGACCATGGACCTTCTCGGCATCGAAATGGAGATCGCGCAGCAGAACGATCGCGTCTTCCGCCTGCGCCGGGCGCTCGCCTCGGCGGAAGCGCTGTCTTACTCTTACGTGCTGGTCGATTGCCCGCCGTCCTTCAACCTCCTGACCATGAACGCGCTTGCCGCGGCGCATTCCGTTCTGGTGCCCCTGCAGTGCGAGTTCTTCGCGCTCGAAGGCCTCAGCCAGTTGCTGGAGACGGTGGATCAGGTGCGGCGGACCGTCAACCCGTATCTGGATATCCAGGGCATCGTGCTTACCATGTTCGACTCGCGTAACAATCTTGCGCAGCAGGTCGTCAACGATGTGCGCACGCATCTGGGTGAAAAGGTCTATCATACGCTCATTCCGCGCAATGTCCGCGTGTCCGAAGCGCCGTCCTACGGCAAGCCGGCCATTCTGTACGATCTAAAATGCGCCGGAAGTCAGGCCTATCTTCAGCTCGCCTCCGAGGTGATCCAGCGTGAAAGGCAGCGTCGGGCTGCCTGATTTCCGTATCCGTGAGTAGAACCGATGAATGAAGACAACTCTAAGAGGCGCCTTGGCCGCGGTCTTGCCGCCCTGATCGGTGAAATGGACCAATTGCCCGCCGCCGATACGGGCGAGCGTCCGGCGGTCAATCCCGATCGCCTCGTCCCGATCGAGTTCATCGGTCGCAATCCCCGCAATCCGCGGCGCTATTTCGATGAATCGGAATTGCAGGATCTCGCGTCCTCGATCCGCCAGCACGGCATCGTGCAGCCGGTCGTCGTTCGCGCCACCGCGGATAATCGCTACGAGATCATCGCCGGAGAACGCCGCTGGCGCGCCGCGCAGCTCGCGGGGCTGATCGATATCCCGGTCATCATCCGGGATGTGGACGACCGGACGGCGCTCGAGATCGCCATCGTGGAGAACGTCCAGCGCTCCGATCTCAACCCGCTGGAAGAGGCGATGGGCTATGAGTTGCTGATCGCCGACCATGGTTACACGCAGAACGACCTCGGCGAGATCATCGGCAAGAGCCGCAGCCATGTGGCAAACAGCCTTCGCCTGCTGAAGCTGCCGGAGCCGGTGCGCGACATGCTGGCCTCCGGTTCGCTCTCGGCCGGCCACGCCCGGGCGCTTATCCCGACCTCTGATCCTATTGCGCTGGCAAAGACCGTCGTGGCAAAGGGCATGTCTGTGCGGGATGCGGAGCGGCTTGCGCAGAACGACATCAAGGCGCAGAGCGATCCAAACCATAGCGCAGCGCCGCGCAAGGACGAGAAGGACGCCGACACGCTGGCGCTGGAGCGCACGCTTTCGGACGTGCTCGGCCTCGATGTGACCGTCAATCACAAGGGAAGCGGCGGTCATCTTCGGATCGCCTACAAGACCCTGGAGCAGCTTGAGGAAATCTGCCGGCTTCTTGAGCGGCGATAATATCCTTAGCCGGATTCAACGACGGGCGGATTGAAGAACGGTCGCCAACATCGTCTGCATGGCGATCGTATCTTCCAGTGCCGGCCGCTGCCGGCTTTGCAGGATGGCGGCTTGCAGGCGCTGCGTTTCCCGTCGGATCGCCGGGCTCGTCCAGGTTTTCAGCGCATTCTCGACGATCGGCTTGCGGCGGAAATGCAGATGGCGGCCGAGCGTCGCCATGGCCTGGCCGGCCGGCGCCCGTTTCTCGTCCATTTCGGCCCGCATTAGTTCCAGAAGCTGGAACTGCCGCAGGCATCCCTGCAGGACGAGGAAGACCGGCGTCTTGGACGAGACGATCTTCTGGATGGCGTGCAGGAAGCCGTCCTTGTCGCCCTTGAGGATGGCGTCGATGGCGTCGTCCGTCGATATCGCGCTGGCATCGCCGACGATCTCCTCGACGTCCTGTTCCTCGATCATCTCCTTGCCCCGGCAATAGAGCGCGAGCTTGCGCACCTCGTTGCGCGAGGCGAGCCGGTCGCCACCGATGGTTTCCATCAGGCGTGCGCGGGCCGCGGGAGAAATGCGAAGGCCCTCGGAAGCAAGTTCCTGGTCGATGAGCGCCTGCAGCGCGCGTCCGTCGTCCGCGTAGCAGGCGATGGCGACGGCAGCGGAGGAGGATTCGGCCGCCTTGCGCAGCGCAGCGCCTTTCTTCAGGTCGCCTGCCTCGATGATGAGGGTGGAGGGACCGGCCGGCATCCTGGCGAGAATGTCCAAGCCGTCGGAAACGCCCTTTTCGCTGCCGGCATTGCGGATCCAGACGAGGCGGTCGCCGCCGAAGAGGCCGATCGCGTTCATCTCGTCGATCAACCGGCCCGGCTGGCCGCCGATTTCGCCGGCGTCGAGTTTCACCGCGGAAAACGCGTCGTCCAGATCCACGCCGCTGACCGCGGCGAGGGCCGCGGCACGTTCCGAGACGAGGCCCCTGTCGGGGCCGTAGATCAGGAACAGTCGCACGGGCAGCGGCTTGCGCTTCAGGAACCCGTCGAACTCGTGCGACTTGACTTCGGCCATAGCCGGCTCAGCGTCGGCCGAGCGCCGACGCGACGTCGGCGCGGATCAACTCCGCCAGCTCGCGGGCACCACGGTTCTCGGCGTCCCGGACGGCGCGGACCTTGGCGAATTCCTGCACGGGATAATCGAGGAGAGCGACCGCCGAGCGCTTGCCGGAGGCCAATGTCTCGCCGGAGTCGGTCTGCACGAGATTGTAATCGGCGGAAACGACGATGCGGCCTGCGAGAGGAATGTCGTCGCGCACGTCGAGCAGCACGCCGATCTGGCGGACCGTCACGTTGAGCTCGAGGTGATAGAGCGCGCTGCGCGTCTCGCCGGCGCCGCCGGAGAAGAGGAAGATCAGGTCGTTGCGGACCTGTTGTTCCACGCGGTCGTCGGCCTTCGAGATGGCTACGGCGGCGAGCTTGCCCTCCGTCCCGGCGGGCGTTGAATAGAGGGGCCGCACCTGGCAGCCGGCGATGACGCCGAGGACGGCGATGCCGGCAAAGGCCTTGGCGAACCGGGAGAGGCCGTTTCCGTCAGACAACAACATTCACGATCCTCTGCGGTACGACGATGATCTTCTTGGGTTGCTGGCCGGCAAGTGCGGCCTGGACGGCGTCGAGCGCCAGAACGGCTGCGTGGACGGCAGTCTGGTCCGCATCGCGGGCGATTGTCAAATCCGCGCGCTTCTTGCCGTTGATCTGCACCGGCAGGGTCACTTCGTCGTCGGCGACGAGGCGGTCCTCATAGGAGGGCCACGAGGTCATTGCGACGAGGCCCTTCCCGCCGATCTCGCGCCAGCACTCTTCCGCAAGATGCGGCGTCATGGGGGCGACGATGCGGACGAGGATGCCGGCGGCCTCGCGGAGCGCGGCGGTGAGGTCGGCCGAAGCCCTGCCGGCGGCAACGGCCGTCAGCGGTGCGGCGAGCGCATTGACGAATTCGTAGATGCGGGCGACGGCCTTGTTGAAGGCAAGCTTGTCGTAGTCGGCCTGCACGGCCTTCAGCGTCTTGTGGGCGGCCTGCGAGACGGCGAGGGCCTCGCCCTCCATGCCCGGGCGGCTCTGTGTGGCTTTCAGCGCCGGGGCAGCCTCGGAAAGGAGGCGCCAGACGCGCTGCACGAAGCGGTGCGCGCCTTCGACGCCGGCTTCGGACCAGATGACGTCGCGGTCCGGCGGGGAATCGGAGAGCACGAAGAAGCGGGCGGTATCGGCGCCGTAGGAAGCGATGATGTCATCGGGATCGACGACGTTCTTCTTCGACTTCGACATCTTCTCGATCGAGCCGATGGCGATTTCTTCGCCGGATTCGATATGGGTCGCGCGGCGCTTGCCACCCTCCTCCTCGATGTGGATCTCGGCGGGAGTTACCCATTCGCGCTTGCCCTCGACGGTGCGGCTATAGGTTTCATGCACCACCATGCCCTGGGTGAAGAGGCCCTTGAAGGGTTCCTTCACGTCCACATGTCCGGTTGCCTGCATGGCGCGGGTGAAAAAGCGCGAATAGAGCAGGTGCAGGATCGCGTGCTCGATGCCGCCGATATACTGGTCGACCGGCAGCCAGGCATTGGCCGCGGCCGGATCCGTCGGGTCGTTCTCCCACGGGGCGGTGAAGCGGGCGAAATACCAGGACGAATCGACGAAAGTGTCCATCGTGTCCGTCTCGCGGCGGGCGTCCTTGCGGCATTGCGGGCAGGCGACATGGCGCCAGGTCGGATGGCGGTCGAGCGGGTTGCCCGGCTTGTCGAAGGTGACGTCGTCGGGCAGCTTGACCGGCAGGTCGGCCTTCGGCACGGGCACGACGCCGCAATCCTCGCAATGGATGACCGGAATGGGGCAGCCCCAGTAGCGCTGGCGCGAAATGCCCCAGTCGCGCAGGCGGAAGTTCACCTTGCGCTCGCCCTGCGGGGCGTTGCCGAGCGTGGCGGCGGACAGGCGCCTTGCGACCTCTTCGAAGGCGGCATCGGTGCTGAGGCCGTCGAGGAAGCGGGAATTGATCATCACGCCGTCGCCGACATAGGCTTCCTCCGCGATCGCGAACGTCGCGGCGTCGCCGTCTTCGGGCATCACGACGGGCACGACCGGCAGGTCGTATGTGCGGGCGAAATCGAGGTCGCGCTGGTCGCCGGAAGGGCAGCCGAAGATGGCGCCCGTGCCGTAGTCCATCAGCACGAAATTGGCGATGTAGACCGGAAGTTCCCAGCCTGCATCGAAGGGATGGCGGACGCGGATGCCGGTGTCCATGCCCTTCTTCTCAGCCGTTTCCAGCGCCGCGAGCGAGGTGCCGGCGCGGCGGCATTCCTCGGCGAAGGCCATGATCTCGGGGTTCTTCGCAGACGCCTCCCGGGCAAGCGGGTGGTCGGCGGAGATGGCGATGAAGGAGGCGCCGAACAGCGTGTCAGGACGGGTCGTGTAGACGGTAACATCCTTTTCGCCCGTCAGGCCCGCGCCTTCGGAAATTTCCCAGCGCACCAGCATGCCCTCGGAACGGCCGATCCAGTTCTTCTGCATCAGCCGGACCTTTTCCGGCCACTGGTCGAGCGTTTCCAGCGAATCGAGCAGATCCTGGCTGAAATCGGTGATGCGGAAGAACCATTGCGTCAGCTCGCGCTGCTCGACCAGCGCGCCGGAGCGCCAGCCGCGGCCGTCGATGACCTGCTCGTTGGCAAGGACGGTATGGTCGACCGGGTCCCAGTTCACCTTGGACTGCTTGCGGTAGACGAGGCCCTTTTCCAGGAAATCCAGGAAGAGATGCTGCTGGCGCTGGTAATATTCGACGTCGCAGGTGGCGAATTCACGCGACCAGTCCAGCGACAGGCCCATGGATTTCAGCTGGTTGCGCATGGTCGCGATGTTGTCGTAAGTCCAGCCCTTCGGGTGCACCTTGTTCTGCATGGCGGCGTTTTCGGCGGGCATGCCGAAGGCGTCCCAGCCCATCGGGTGCAGCACGTTGAAGCCGCGGGCGCGCTTGTAGCGCGCGACCACGTCGCCCATCGCATAGTTGCGCACATGGCCCATATGGATGCGGCCCGACGGATAGGGGAACATCTCGAGGACGTAGTACTTCTCGCGCGGATCGTCGTTCCTGGTCAGGAAGACGCCGTCATCGTTCCATTTTTCCTGCCAGCGGGGTTCGGCGTCGCGCGGATTGTAACGTTCGGTGGCCATGTCTTTGATGTTCCGGAAGTCTTTTGGGAGTCTTGGAGGGCGGTGCGCCCATGCGAATATGGTGTCGAGACCTTCATCATGAAACCGCCGGAGCGTCAAGTTTTCCGGCCTCCGGGTGGAGAGAAGCGGCATACGCGCGCTTGGCAAACCGCGCCGATTTCGCTAGGTCCGGAACCAGATGCCGATGGAGAGTGACCATGGACCTTCAGGACCTTCTCGACGACGTTCGCAACCGGATCAGCAAGGCCGCTGTCGAGGCCGGCCGCAGGCCCGAGGCGGTGACGCTGGTGGCGGTCTCGAAAACCTTCGACGGAGACGCGATTCGCCCGGCGATTGCGGCCGGCCAGCGGGTGTTCGGCGAGAACCGCGTGCAGGAGGCCCAGGGCAAATGGCCCGCGCTGCGCGCCGAGACGGCCGGCATTACGCTTCATCTCATCGGCCCGCTGCAATCCAACAAGGCGGCCGAGGCGGTCGCGCTCTTCGATGTCATCGAGACGGTGGACCGGGAGAAGATCGCCCGGGCGATCGCCGCCGAGATGGCGCGGCAGGGGCGCGCGCTGCGGCTCTATGTCCAGGTCAATACGGGGCTCGAACCGCAGAAGGCCGGCATCGCGCCCGACGATACGGTCGCCTTCGTCGCCTTCTGCCGCGGCGAGCTCGGCCTTACCATCGAGGGGCTGATGTGCATTCCGCCGGCGGACGAGAATCCGGGGCCGCATTTCGCGTTGCTCGCAAAGCTCGCCGGACGCTGCAATCTCGACCGCCTGTCGATGGGGATGTCCGGCGACTACGAGGTCGCCGTCGGCTTCGGTGCGACCGGCGTGCGCGTCGGCTCGGCGATCTTCGGAACGCGCTGACATTCCCGATTGACGACGCGCAGGGGGCAAATCGCCCCGTGAGGCTTTGGTCTGGCTTTCCCGACGCCCCATCCTCTCCTATTCTTCCCGTTGGAGGAACCGGCCGTCTCCTGGCCGGACAGGGAGGATGCGATGCACAAGACCTATGCCGAGATCTATCGGGCGTGGAAGAATGACCGGAACGGTCATTGGGCCGAGGCGGCGCGGGCGATCGACTGGTTCAGCGATCCGACGGCAATCTTCGACGCCGCGCAGGGCGTCTACGGGCGCTGGTTTCCCGATGCGATCGGCAATACCTGTCACAATTGTGTCGACCGGCATGTGGCGGCGGGCCATGGCGAAGATGCCGCGCTGATCTACGACAGCCCGGTGACCGGCCGCAAGGCGCGCTACAGCTATGGCGAACTCCTCACCCATGTGAACGCCATGGCGGCGGTGCTGGTCGATCAGGGCGTGGAAAAGGGCGACCGGGTCATCCTCTACATGCCGATGATCCCGGAAGCGATCTTTGCCATGCTGGCCTGCGCGCGCATCGGGGCGATCCATTCGGTGGTGTTCGGCGGTTTTGCCGCAAGCGAACTTGCCGCGCGCATCGACGATTCCACCGCCAAGCTCGTCGTCACCGCGAGCTGCGGCGTCGAGCCCAACCGCGTCGTCGCCTACAAGCCGCTGCTCGATGCGGCGATCGATCTTGCCGGGCACAAGCCGGAGCGCTGCCTCGTCCTGCAGCGGCCGGAACTGGCGGCGGAGCTGAAACCCGGGCGCGACGTCGATCTCGGTCCGGCGCTTTCGGCGGCGCGGGAGGACGGGCGTGACATCCCCTGCGTGCCGCTGGCGGCCACCGATCCGCTCTATATCCTCTATACGTCGGGCACGACCGGCCAGCCCAAGGGCGTCATTCGCGACAACGGCGGCCACATGGTCGCGCTCGCCTGGACGATGCGGGCGTTCTACGGCGTGGAGCGTGGCGAGGTCTACTGGGCGGCGTCGGATATCGGCTGGGTCGTCGGTCATTCCTACATCGTCTATGCGCCGCTTCTCAACGGCAGCACCACGGTGCTCTATGAGGGCAAGCCGGTCGGCACGCCGGATGCCGGCGCCTTCTGGCGGGTGGTGGAGGACTACAAGGTCTCGGTGCTCTTCACCGCCCCGACCGCCTTCCGCGCCATCCGCAAGGAGGATCCGGACGGCGCCTTCGTCAGGCGGCACGACATTTCCAGCCTGCGCGCGCTGTTCCTGGCCGGCGAGCGGGCCGATCCGGATACGATCCGCTGGGCCGAAGCCGTGCTCGGCGTGCCGGTCATCGACCATTGGTGGCAGACGGAGACGGGCTGGCCGATCGTCGGCAATCCGCTCGGCCTCGGCCAGCTGCCGGTGAAGCACGGCTCCCCCACCGTGCCCATGCCGGGCTACGAACTGCATGTGCTGGACGATGCCGGCCATGAGGTCTCGCCCGGCACGCTCGGCAATATCGCCCTCAGGCTGCCCCTCCCCCCGGGTTGCCTGACGACCTTCTGGAATGCCGACGAACGGTTCCGCTCGACCTGCCTTTCGGAGTTCCCCGGCTACTACAAGACCGCGGATGCCGGCTATGTGGACGAGGACGGCTATGTCTTCATCATGTCGCGCACCGACGACATCATCAATGTCGCCGGCCACCGCCTCTCGACGGGCGCGATGGAAGAGGTCTGCGCCAGCCATCCCGACGTCGCCGAATGCGCCGTCATCGGCGTCGCCGATGCCTTGAAAGGCCAGCTGCCGGCCGGTTTCCTCGTGCTGAAAAGCGGTGTTTCACGTGAATCATCGCTCGTGGAGCAGGAAGTGGTGGGCCTCGTGCGCGAGCGCATCGGCCCGGTCGCCGCCTTCAAGACGGCGATCTGCGTGAAGCGCCTGCCGAAAACCCGCTCGGGAAAGATCCTGCGCGGCACCATGCAGAAGATCGCCGACCGGGTCGACTGGAAGATGCCGGCCACCATCGACGACCCCGCCATCCTGGACGAGATCGCGGAAGTCCTGGCGGGCCGGCGGATCGTGTGAGCAACAAAAAACCCGGCCGCAGGGCCGGGTTTGGACGCGATAGGCAGTGCTTAGGGCGAAGGTTGTTCTCTCAGAAACGGTCGTCTTCGTCCTCGTCGGGCGTGGCCGACTTCAGCGACTTCAGCTTGGCGAAGACGGCGTCGGCGTCGATTTCCTTCTCCTCCTCGCGGTCGGTGCTGTAGGGCAGCTTTTCCGTTTCCTGCGCGGATTCCAGCGTTGCGCCGAGTTCGGCGGCGGTCGGCAGCGGACGGCCCTTCGAGGCGCGCTCGACTTCGAGGTCGAGGTCGATCTGCGAGCACAGGCCCAGCGTCACCGGGTCCATCGGCGTCAGGTTGGTCGAGTTCCAGTGGGTGCGTTCGCGGATCTGCTCGATCGTCGACTTGGTCGTGCCGACGAGACGCGAGATCTGCGCATCCTTCAGTTCCGGATGGTTGCGCACCAGCCAGAGAATGGCGTTGGGGCGGTCCTGGCGCTTGGAAACCGGCGTGTAGCGCGGGCCCTTGCGCTTGGATTCCGGCACGCGGACCTTCGGTTCGGACAGCTTCAGCTTGTGGTTCGGATTGGCCTCTGCACGGGCGATCTCCTCGCGGGAAAGCTGGCCGGTCGAGATCGGGTCGAGGCCCTTGATGCCCTGGGCCGATTCGCCGTCGGCGATGGCCTTCACTTCGAGCGGGTGCAGTTTGCAGAATGTGGCGATCTGGTCGAACGACAGCGCCGTGTTGTCGACCAGCCAGACCGCGGTCGCCTTTGGCATGAGGAGCTGCTGAGCCATAGATATAGTCCTTCTGTCCGTCCGCGGTGTCGCGGGCCGTGGGGTGTAACCACTATGTTCCGGGAAATGCGCCCTCTATACAATCACTGTCGCAGAAATGCAATTCTTCAAGAGCAAATGACCTTTTGTCTAATTGCCCGAAGGATTTGACCTGATATGTATGGCAAGGGAGACGCGAGAGGCCGGAGGAGATACGGCTTTCCCGCCCATGCGCAGTGAGGAGGAATCCATGTCCGCAAAGACCTATCCGGTGCTGAAATCCGCGAAAAGCCGTGCGCTGATCGACAACGAAACCTATCAGAACTGGTATCGCGAAAGCATCGAGAACCCGGAGCGCTTCTGGGACAAGCACGGCATGCGCATCGACTGGTTCAAGCCCTATACGAAGGTGAAGAACACGTCGTTCACGGGCAAGGTGCCGATCAAGTGGTTCGAGGACGGCATCACCAACGTCTCCTACAATTGCATTGACCGCCATCTCAAGGCGCATGGCGACCAGGTCGCCATCATCTGGGAAGGCGACAATCCCTATATCGACAAGAAGATCACCTATAACGAGCTTTACGAGCACGTCTGCCGCATGGCGAACGTGATGAAGAAGCACGGCGTGAAGAAGGGAGACCGCGTCACCATCTACATGCCGATGATCCCGGAAGCGACCTATGCCATGCTCGCCTGCGCGCGCATCGGCGCCGTGCATTCCGTCGTCTTCGGCGGCTTCTCGCCGGATGCGCTGGCCGGCCGCATCGTCGACTGCGAATCCACCTTCGTCGTCACCTGCGACGAGGGCGTGCGCGGCGGCAAACCCATTCCGCTCAAGGAAAACACCGATACGGCGATCGACATCGCGGCCAAGCAGCATGTCATCGTCAACAAGGTTCTGGTCGTGCGCCGCACCGGCGGCAAGACCGGCTGGGCGCCGGGTCGCGACATCTGGCACCACCAGGAAGTGCTGACCGTGCCGCGCGATTGCCCGCCGGCCAGGATGAAGGCGGAAGACCCGCTCTTCATCCTCTACACGTCGGGCTCCACCGGCAAGCCGAAGGGCGTGCTGCACACCACGGCCGGCTACCTCGTCTATGTTTCGATGACGCACAAATACGTCTTCGACTACCAGGACGGCGATATCTACTGGTGCACGGCCGATGTCGGCTGGGTGACGGGCCATTCCTATATCGTCTACGGCCCGCTGGCGAACCGCGCGACCACGCTGATGTTCGAGGGCGTGCCGAACTTCCCGGATGCCGGCCGCTTCTGGGAAGTGGTCGACAAGCACAAGGTCAACATCTTCTACACCGCCCCGACGGCGATCCGCGCCCTGATGGGAGCGGGCGACGCCTTCGTCACGCGCTCCTCGCGCTCCTCGCTGCGCCTGCTCGGCTCGGTCGGCGAGCCGATCAACCCGGAAGCCTGGGAATGGTACTACAACGTCGTCGGCGAGGGCCGTTCGCCGATCGTCGATACGTGGTGGCAGACGGAGACCGGCGGCATCCTCATCACCCCGCTGCCGGGCGCGACGGACCTCAAGCCCGGCTCAGCCACGCGGCCCTTCTTCGGCATCAAGCCCGAACTGGTCGACAACGAGGGCAAGGTGCTGGAAGGGGCGGCCGACGGCAATCTCTGCATCACCGACAGCTGGCCGGGCCAGATGCGCACGGTCTACGGCGATCACAAGCGCTTCGTCGAAACCTATTTCTCGACCTACAAGGGCAAGTACTTCACCGGTGACGGCTGCCGGCGCGACGAGGACGGCTATTACTGGATCACCGGCCGCGTCGACGACGTGCTCAACATTTCCGGCCACCGCCTCGGCACGGCCGAAATCGAGTCGGCCCTCGTCTCGCACCACCTCGTTTCGGAAGCGGCCGTCGTCGGCTACCCGCACAGCCTCAAGGGCCAGGGTATCTACTGCTACGTCTCGCTGATGGCCGGCGAGGAAGGTACCGACACGCTGCGCCAGGACCTCGTCAAGCATGTGCGCAAGGAGATCGGCCCGATCGCGACGCCGGACAAGATCCAGTTCTCGCCCGGCCTGCCGAAGACCCGCTCCGGCAAGATCATGCGCCGCATCCTGCGCAAGATCGCCGAGGACGATTTCGGGGCGCTCGGCGACACCTCGACGCTCGCCGATCCGGCCGTCGTCGACGACCTGATCGCCAACCGGCAGAACAAGGCTGCGGGTTGAGGCCAACGACATAAAGCGAAACGGCGGCTTCGGGCCGCCGTTTTCGTTTGAAGAATCAACTTTCTGGAAGATTGCTTCCCGAGTCATCCTCGGGCTCGACCCGAGGATCCACGCTCCACCTCTGACCGTGGATGGTCGGGTCAAGCCCGACCATGACGATGGAGAGGGAGACGATGTGTCACGGCCGCTCTCCGAATTTCCTCTCAGAAATCGATCGCCCGGCCCTTGATCTCCCAATCGCCGAACCGTGCCGGATCGGCCCCGCCGCGGCCGCCGGTCTCCGGCGCGGGCTCGGCCGGCGGGGCGGCATTGCGGCGTTCCTCGGCCTCCTGGAGGGCCCGTTGGGCGGCGGGGGACAGCACTTTGCGGCCGTCCGTATGATTGTCGTTGTCGCTCTGCATGAAATTGGGCATCCTTCCCGGATATTGAAGAATTCCTGTTCGCTTCCCATCATATAGGCATGTCGTGCAAAAGTTTGCAGTGGTTTTGCGAGAACGACATACAAAAGCGAAGCGTAAAGCGTTGTGGATAGCGTTGATTCACGTGAAACATTCCCTTGACAGCGGGGAATGGAAACCCGGCAGAAACCTGACAGGAGCCGAAAACGCATGAACATCGTTCGCACAGCCATGCTTCTCGCCGCCATGACGGCGCTTTTCATGGGCGTGGGCCTGCTCATCGGCGGCAAGGGCGGCATGATGATCGCGCTTCTCGTCGCGATCGCCATGAACTTCTTCTCCTACTGGAATTCCGACCGCATGGTGCTGTCCATGTATGGCGCCAAGGAGGTCGACGAGCGCTCGGCGCCGGAATATTACGGCATCGTGCGTGACCTCGCGGCGCGTGCCGGCCTGCCCATGCCGCGCGTCTATGTCATCAACAGCGACCAGCCGAATGCTTTTGCCACCGGCCGCAACCCGCAAAACGCCGCCGTCGCCGCCTCGACGGGCCTGCTCCACGCCTTGAGCTATGAAGAGGTGGCGGGCGTGATGGCGCACGAGCTTGCCCATATCCAGAATCGCGACACGCTGACCATGACGCTGACGGCGACGATCGCCGGTGCGATCTCCATGCTCGCCAATTTTGCCATGTTCTTCGGCGGCAGCGGCAACCGGGAAAACAACAACCCGCTCGGCTTCATCGGCGTGCTCATCGCCATGATCGTCGCCCCCTTCGCCGCCATGCTGGTGCAGATGGCGATCAGCCGGACGCGCGAATATTCCGCCGACAGGCGCGGCGCGGAGATCTGCGGCAATCCGCTCTGGCTCGCCTCGGCGCTGAAGAAGATCGCCGTCGCCGCCGGCCGCATCCCCAACGCCGCCGCCGAGCACAATCCGGCGACCGCCCACATGTTCATCATCAATCCGCTCTCCGGCGAGCGCATGGACAACCTGTTCTCCACCCATCCGAACACGGAGAACCGCATCGCCGCGCTTCAGGAAATGGCCCGCGGCATGCAGACACGCTCGACGGAGCCGGTGCGGGCTGATAATCCGGTGCGCAAATCGCGCTCCGTCCCGTCGACCGGCTGGGGACGCGGTGGTTCCGAACCGCCCAAAGGTCCCTGGTCTTGAACGACGACAAACGCAGAAACAGAACGCATCCGAAACGCCCCGGCAAGGGGCCGTCTGCGGAGGCTGCCGCGAGCTCTCCGGAAAAGCCGGGCCTGCGCGCCCGGCAGGCGGCGGCCAAGATCCTGGCGGCGGTCATCGACCGCAGAACGCCGCTCGACGGCATGCTCGACCTCGAAAACGGCAATCCGGCCTATCGCGAGTTGAACGATGCCGACCGCGCGCTCGTGCGCGCCATCCTCAACACGGCGCTGCGTCACCTTCCCCGCATCGAGGCCATCCTCGACACGCTGGTTGGAACCCCGCTGCCGGACGGCGCCCGCGCGCTGCACCATGTGCTGACGGTCGCGGCGGCGCAGATCCTCTATCTCGACGTGCCCGACCATTCCGCCGTCGACCTTGCGGTCGAGCAGGCGCAGATCGACCCGCGCAACCGCCGCTTCGCCAGCCTCACCAATGCGGTGCTGCGCCGCCTTTCGCGCGAAAAGGCCTCGCACCTGACGGCGACGCAGGCGGTTTCCGTCATTCCGCCGTGGTTCCACGCGCGGCTCGCCGAGGTCTATGGCCGTGATCACGCCGCCCGCATCGCCGCCGCGATGCTCGAACCCTCCACCGTCGACCTTACCGTCAAGTCCGACCCGCAAGGCTGGGCCGAGCGGTTCGGCGGCCTCGTCCTGCCGACGGGATCCGTCCGGCTGCCGGTGGCCTCCGGCGCCATTCCGGCGCTCGAAGGCTTCGAGGCCGGCGAATGGTGGGTGCAGGATGCGGCGGCGAGCCTGCCCGCCAGGCTCTTTTCCGACCTTGCCGGCAAGCGCGTCGCCGATCTTTGCGCCGCACCCGGCGGCAAGACGGCGCAGCTTGCGCTCGCCGGCGCGGATGTCACGGCGCTCGACCAGTCCGCCAACCGCCTGAAGCGGCTCGTCGGCAATCTTGAACGCCTCGGCCTTTCGGCGACGACCGTCGAGGCGAACATGGCGGAATACCGCCCGCATGACCTGTTCGATGCCGTGCTGCTCGATGCGCCCTGCTCCTCGACGGGTACGATCCGCCGCCACCCCGACGTGCTGTGGACCAAGGGACCGGAGGATATAGGCAAGCTGGCCGCCCTGCAGGAGCGCCTGCTGCGCCATGCGCTGACGCTCGTGCGCCCCGGGGGAGAGCTGGTTTTCTCCAATTGCTCGCTCGATCCGAGCGAGGGCGAGGACATGGTCGCGCGGGTTCTCGCCGACAATCCGCACTGGCGCATCGCGCCGGTCGATCCCGCCGCCTGGCCGGGCCTGGAAGCGGCGGTCTCGCCGCGCGGCGAACTGCGCACCACGCCCGCCATGCTGCCCCCGACGGCGGCGCATGCCGGCGGCCTGGACGGGTTCTATGCCGTGCGGCTCGTCCATGCAGGCTGAACGCAAAAGCCCTTTCCGAAGTGCCACGACCATCGTCAACAGCCCATCGGTCGCCGGTCGATTGACGCCGCTTGCCTTCTCGGCCTAGCTATAGGCCAAGGAGGCATTCGTTAACCATGCAGCTTTCCGACAGGCAGCGGCTTCTCTATCTGTATATGCGTGAGGGTTGGCGCCGGTTTTCGCGGAGGCTCGCGCTCGGGCGAATCAGTGCCATGCGCTTTTCCGGCGGCACGCCGGACCGGCTGGTCGTCGCGCCGACCGACCTTCACCCCGCCGATTCGTTTGCCGGAGAAGAAATCCTCGCCGGGCGCTTTCCGTTGGCCGGGCGGATTCTCGAATGCGAGGGCGAATCCCCCTTCGCGCTGGAGCTTCCCTCCGAAGAGTTTGCCGTGCGCCTGCATTCCTTCGGCTGGCTGCGGCATATGCGGCTGGTCGATCCGGAAAAGGCCGCCCACACCGCCCGTTTCGTGGTGGACGACTGGCTGCAGAGCCATGGGCGCGTCATCGGCGGCCTCGCCTGGCGGCCGGACGTCGCCGCCCAGCGCATCATCGCCTGGCTCTCCCATTCGCCGGTCGTCCTGAAGGATGCCGACTACCCCTTCTATCGCCGCTTCCTCAAGAGCCTGGCCTTCCAGGTGCGCTATCTGCGCCATGTCGCCGATACGACGCGCGACGGCGAGCCGCGGCTGAGGGTCCGCATCGCGCTCGCCATGGCCTCCATCGCCATGCCGGCCTCGGCCTCGCGCATGCGCAAGGCCGCCCGCCATCTCGATGAGGAACTCGACCGGCAGATCCTGCCCGATGGCGGCCATTCCTCGCGCAATCCCCGGGCTGCGCTCGATGTGCTGCTCGACCTGCTGCCGCTGCGCCAGACCTATGTCAATCTCGGCCACGACATGCCTGTGCAGCTCATCCCCTCCATCGACCGCATCTTTCCGGCGCTGCGCTTCTTCCGCCACCAGGGCGGCGAGCTCGCGCTGTTCAACGGCGCGAGCTATACGCTCGCCAACGAATTGATGTCGGTGCTGCGCTACGACGAGACCGGCGGCGCGCCTTTCAAGGCGCTCCCGCAGAGCCGGTACGATCGCCTGGCCGTCAAGGAGACGGTCGTGCTGATGGATACGGGCGTGCCGAAATCGGTCGATCTTTCGGCGACGGCCGCCGCCGGCGCGCTTTCCATCGAGATGTCCTCGGGCAGGAACCGCTTCATCGTCAATTCCGGACGCCCGCGCTTTGCCGGCGAGGCGCTCAGGCAGCTGTCTCGCACCACCGCAGCCCATTCCGTGGCCACGCTCGACGATACCTCCTCCTCGCCCGTCTCCACCTCCCGCTTCCTCGGGCCCATCGTCGTCGGCGGCGTCGGCAGGGTGGAGGTGTCGCGGACCGAGCGGCCGTCGGGCGCCGACAGCGTGACGGCAACCCATGACGGCTATCTCAAGCGCTTCGGCCTGCTCTACGAGCGGGACATTCTCGTCGCGGCGACGGGCGCCGAAATCCGCGGCCGGGAGCGTTTCTACAAGCCCGCCGATCCCGTCGGGGCAATAGGCAGGAGCACGGCGGTCGTGCGCTTTCACATCCATCCGACGATCCAGCTCTACCGGGTCTCTTCCAACGAGATGCGGCTGATCGCGCCGGATGGCGAGGCCTGGGCGCTGACCTGCGTCGACGTTACGGTGGAGGAGGAGGAGGACGTCTTCTTCGCCGATCCCTCCGGCGTTAGGGTCTCGCGCCAGCTCACGCTGACCATGCCGCTTGCCGAGGTGGCCGAAGTTCAGTGGTCCCTGGTGCGGCAGCGCTGAGAATTCCGGGCGTTTGGCGGTTTTCTCGCGGCCGGGCCTGTGATAACGGGGCGCATGACCATCCGGCCCGCCCTTCCGGGCCGTCAGAACGGAGCGCCCCATGGCCGTCATTTCCAAGAAAATCCCCGCCCCCGATCGTGTCGCCCCGCGCACGGCCCTCCTGTCCGTCTCCGACAAGGCCGGCATCGTCGATCTTGCCCGTGCCCTTGCGCAAAAGGGCGTGCGGCTGCTCTCGACCGGCGGCACGCACAAGGCGCTCAGCGATGCCGGGCTCGACGTGACCGACGTTTCCGAGGTCACCGGCTTTCCGGAAATCATGGATGGCCGCGTGAAGACGCTGCATCCCACCGTGCATGGCGGCCTGCTGGCGATCCGCGACGATGCGGAGCATGTCGAGGCGATGAAGGCGCACGGCATCGACGCGATCGACATCGCCGTCATCAACCTCTATCCGTTCGAGGAGGTGCGCGCCAAGGGCGGCGATTATCCGACGACGGTCGAGAACATCGATATCGGCGGCCCGGCGATGATCCGCGCCTCGGCCAAGAACCACGCCTATGTGACCATCGTCACCGATCCCGCCGATTATGCCGCGCTGCTGGAGGAACTTGCCGACGGTTCGACCTCCTACGCCTTCCGCCAGCGCATGGCGGCGAAAGCCTATGCCCGCACCGCCGCCTATGACGCGGCGATCTCCAACTGGTTCGCCGAAGCGCTCGATATATCCATGCCGCGCCACCGCGTGCTCGGCGGCGTGCTGAAGGAAGAGATGCGCTACGGCGAGAACCCGCACCAGAAGGCGGGCTTCTATGTCACCGGCGAGAACCGCCCGGGCGTGGCGACCGCCACGCTGCTGCAGGGCAAGCAGCTTTCCTACAACAATATCAACGATACCGACGCCGCCTTCGAACTCGTCGCCGAGTTCCTGCCGGAGAACGGCCCGGCCTGCGCGATCATCAAGCACGCCAATCCTTGCGGCGTCGCCACCGGCAGGACGCTGAAGGATGCCTATGCGCGGGCGCTCGCCTGCGATCCGGTCTCCGCCTTCGGCGGCATCATCGCGCTCAACACGGTGCTGGACGGCGAGACGGCGGAGGAGATCGTCAAGCTCTTCACCGAGGTCATCATCGCGCCGGACGCGGACGAGAAGGCGCGCGCCATCATCGCCGGCAAGCCGAACCTGCGCCTGCTGGTGACGGGCGCCCTGCCCGATCCGCGCCTGCCGGGCCTTTCCGCCAAGACGGTGTCGGGCGGCCTCCTCGTGCAGAGCCGCGACAACGGCATGGTCGAGGACCTCGAACTGAAGGTCGTGACCAAGCGTGCGCCGACCGTGCAGGAACTGGTCGACATGAAGTTCGCCTTCAAGGTCGCCAAGCACGTCAAGTCGAATGCGGTGGTCTATGCCAAGGACGGCCAGACGGCCGGCATCGGCGCCGGCCAGATGAGCCGCGTCGATTCCGCCCGCATCGCCGGCCTGAAGGCCGAGGAAGCGGCCAGGGCCATGGGCCTTGCCGAGCCGCTGACGCGCGGCTCCGCCGTCGCGTCGGAAGCCTTCCTGCCCTTCGCCGACGGCCTGCTCTCGGCGATCGCCGCGGGCGCCACGGCGGTGATACAGCCGGGCGGCTCGATGCGCGATGCGGAAGTCATTGCCGCGGCCGACGAGGCGGGCGTTGCCATGGTCTTCACCGGTATGCGCCATTTCCGCCATTAGATTTTCGGTCGCCGAAATAAAGTTAGCCGGATTCTTCGCCGGCTGGAAACGCCCCGTTCACGGGGCGTTTCGCGTTTCAGGCATCGACTTTCGCCGCCGGATAGGGCGTGCGCAGCAGGAGCAGGAAGCCGGCGAGGAGGAAGGCGATGAGCGCCATCATGCCGAGGCGGGCGGAGCCGGTCGCGGTGGTGACGAGCGCGACGGAGAGCGGCGCGAGGAAGGACGTGGCGCGGCCGGACAGGGCGTAGAGACCGAAATACCGGCCCGCCTCGTCAGGATGGATGCTTCTTGCGAGATAGGAGCGGGCGGAGGCCTGGACGGGGCCGAAGGCGATGCCGATCAGGAGGCCGTAGAGGATATAGGCCTTTTCCGCCGCGGTGCCGAACAGGCCGCCGGAATCTTCTATCGGCAGCGGCACGAGGCCGAACAGCGTGAAGCCGGGACCGGTCGAGACGATGCCGATGGTGGCGAGCGTCAGGCAGACGAGGCTCGCCACCACGACGGTCTTCGAACCGAGGCGCCTGTCCATGCGGCTGGCATAGAGGCAGCCGCCGATCGCTACCACGTTGAGGATGATGCCGTAGATGCCGAGTTCGAAGGTCTGCCAGGCGAACATGCCGGCGGCGAAGGTGCCGCCGAGCGCCAGAAGCCCGTTGACCCCGTCCTGGTAGAGCATCCGGGCAATCAGGAAGCGCAGGATGCCGGGCTTCCTGCGCAGGTCGCGCAGCGTGACGGAAAGATCGGCAAGGCCCGCCCGCACGGCGGCCTTGATAGGTAGTCCGCGGCCCTGGTCCGGCGTGAAGAGGAACATCGGCAGGATGAAGACGAGATACCAGAGCGCCGAGATCGGCCCGGTGATGCGCGCATCCTCGCCCGCGGCCGCGTCGAGGCCGAAGAGTGGGACAATGCCGATCGCGGTGCGGCCGGTCTCGGGATTTGCGGCCAGCAGCGCGACGACCGCGATCAGCACGATCATGCCGCCGAGATAGCCGAGGCCCCAGGCGATGTTGGAGATGCGACCGGTATCCGCCGGGCTGACGAGGCGCGGCATCATCGAATCGTTGAAGACGATGGAGAATTCCGCCGCCACGGTGGCGAGCACGATCATCGCCATGGCGAAGACGAGGCTGCTGCCGGGCGCGGCCTGCCAGAGGGCGAGGAGCGCCAGGATCTTGACGGCGGCGAAGGCGGCGATCCAGGGTTTTCGCGCGCCGGAGGCGTCGGCGATGGAGCCCATGACGGGCGCGAGCAGCGCGATGGCGATGCCGGCGATGGTGAGCGTGTAGCTCCAGGCCGCCTGCCCTGCCGCGTGGTCTTCGGTGAGGCGCGAGACCAGATAGGGGCCGAAGATGAAGGTGGTGATGACCGTGAAGAAGGGTTGCGCCGCCCAGTCGAACAGCATCCAGCCCGCTATGCCGAGACGGTCCGTCCGCCCTTTTGCCGCTTCCGCCACGCCCGCCCCCGCTTCTCGAATCGCTGCGGCGGGTTTTCACGCCGGTTCGGCGGGAAGCTAGCATTTGCCGGTGGCGGCGTTCAACGGGTGCGGCGAGCCGCAGCCGCGCGAGGCGGCTGCGGTGGAGGCGGTGCCCTACTGTGCCCGATCCTGGGCGAGGTCGCTCAGGACGCCGGCGGCGACGCTGACCTTGGCGAGCGTGGCCTCGCCCGCTTCCGTCAGGGCCGAGAGATTGGCGGTGACGCGGGCGAGACGCTCGCGGTCGCCCAGCTGCCAGGCGGCGAGCGGCGCCTTGTCGCCCTTGTGGCGCGTCAGCACCGCGGTGGCAAGATCGCGGCGGGCATTGGCGATGTCGGTGAGGCTGCGCTGCAGGGCGAGCGCCTCGTAGAGATCGCCGGTCGGGATGCGGCTCGCCGACGAAAGCAGCCGGCCGATATTGAGCGTCGCGCTGATGCCGGCGAAGGTCTGCGCCGTCTTGCCGAGCGTGTCGCCCGTCGCCCCGGCGATCAGCATGACCTCCGGCACGAAGGTCAGCATGGAGAGCGTGGCGATCTCCTCCGCCAGTTCCGTCGGCACGCCCTCGTCCTCGTAGGCATGGGCCTTGCGACGGGCCTCGTCGCCGGCCTGTTCGGAGATGAGGGTGGAAAGCTGCGGGCGCAGCTGCTTCAGCGCCTGCTTGAGCTTGTGCACGGCCTCGCTCATCGGGCCCGACACGGCCCCGGTGGTCAGGAGCAGGCTGGTGACGGCGGCATAGATGCGGCCGATCTCCTCGTAGAGCTCGTTCTGCACCGAACCGGAGACCTGGTTGTCCAGGGCGTCGACGCCGGCATAGAGCGCGGCGAGGCCGTAGCCGTCGCGGGCGATGACGGCGGCCTTCACCGCATTGGCGGGGCCGAAGCCGGTGCCGTCCGTCAGCGTGTTGACGAAGGCCGGGCCGCCGCGGTTGATCACCTCGTTGGCAAGGATCGTCGCGATGATCTCGCGGCGCAGGCGATGGGCGCGGATGTCGTCGGCATAGGCCTTCTGCATCTTTGCCGGGAAGTAGCCCATCAGCGTCGGTTCGAAATAGGGCTCGTCCGGCAGGTCGGTGTGGATGAGCTCGTCGAACAGCACCAGCTTGGCATAGGAGAGCAGCACGCCGATCTCCGGCCGCGTCAGCGGCTTGCCGGCCTGGTAGCGCTCGGCCATGGCGCGGTCGTCGGGCAGCGTCTCGACCTTGCGGTTGAGCTGGCCGGCAGCCTCGAAGCGGTCCATCAGGCGGGTCAGCGGTGCGCGGTTGGCCGCGCCCTGCCGCTCCGTCAGCGAGATCGCGAGCGATTGCAGGTAGTTGTTGCGCAGCACGAGATGGCCGACCTCGTCGGTCATCGAGGCGAGCAGCACGTTGCGCTTGGCGCGCGGCAGCCGGTCGTCGCGCATGGCGGCGGCGAGCGCGATCTTGATGTTGACCTCGACGTCGGACGAATTCACGCCGGCCGAGTTGTCGATGGCGTCGGAATTGCAGCGCCCGCCCTTGAGGCCGAAGGCGATGCGGCCGCGCTGGGTGACGCCGAGGTTCGCGCCCTCGCCGATCACCTTGGCGCGCACGTCGTCGGCGACGATGCGGATCGGGTCGTTGGCGCGGTCGCCCACCTCCGCGTCCGTCTCGTTCTGGCCGCGGATATAGGTGCCGATGCCGCCGAACCACAGGAGGTCGACCGGCGCCTTCAGGATCGCCGTCATGATCTCGAAGGGCGTCGCCTTGGCCTTGTCGATGCCGATCACGGCCATGGCCTCCGGCGTCAGCGTCACGGATTTCTCCGTGCGCGGGATGATCATCGCGCCCTTGGACAGGACCGAACGGTCATAGTCCTGCCAGCTGGAGCGCGGCAGGTTGAACATGCGCCGCCGCTCGGCGAAGGACGCATCGGTATCCGGGTTCGGATCGATGAAGATGTCGCGATGGTCGAAGGCGGCGAGGAGCCGGATCTTTCGCGACAGCAGCATGCCGTTGCCGAAGACGTCGCCCGACATGTCGCCGACGCCGGCGACGGTGAAGGCCGTCTTCTGGATGTCGATGTTCATCTCGCGGAAGTGGCGTTTTACGGTTTCCCAGGCGCCGCGGGCGGTGATGCCCATCTTCTTGTGGTCGTAGCCGGCCGAGCCGCCAGAGGCGAAGGCGTCGTCGAGCCAGAAGCCGGCCTCCTGCGCCAGGCCGTTCGCCGTGTCGGAGAAGGTTGCCGTGCCCTTGTCGGCGGCGACGACGAAATAGGGGTCGTCCCCGTCGAGGCGCACCGTATCGGCCGGCGGCACGACGTCTTGGCCGACGATGTTGTCGGTGACGGAGAGCAGCGTGCGGATATAGGTCTTGTAGGCCTCGGCGCCGGCCTTGAAGACCGCGTCGCGGCTGCCGCCGACGGGAAGCTGCTTCGGGTAGAAGCCGCCCTTGGCGCCGACGGGCACGATGACCGAGTTCTTGACCTGCTGGGCCTTGACGAGGCCGAGCACTTCCGTGCGGTAGTCCTGCGCGCGGTCGGACCAGCGCAGGCCCCCGCGGGCGACCTTGCCGAAGCGCAGGTGCACGCCCTCGACCTCGGCGCCGTAGACGAAGATCTCGCGGAAGGGCCGCGGTTCCGGCAGGCCGTCCAGGGCTTTCGGATCGAGCTTGATCGCCAGCGTTTTACGCGGCTTGCCGTCCGCGTCGTGCTGGAAATAGTTGGTGCGCAGCGTCGCCTCGATGGCGTTGACGTAGCGGCGCAGGATACGGTCCTCGTCGAGGCTCGGCACATCGGCCAGCGCTGCCTCGATCGCGGCCGCCACATCCGCCGATTTCTTCTCGCGCTGGCGCTCGGAAAGCTTCGGGTCGAGGCGGGTCTTGAACAGGCGGAAGAGGTTCGCGGCGATAAGCGGATACTTGTTGAGCGTATCGGCGATATAGCCCTGCGAATAGGCGATGCCCGTCTGGCGCAGGTAGCGCGAATAGGTGCGCAGCGCCATGATTTGGCGGGCGGCGAGGCCGCCGGTGAGAACGAGGCGGTTCAGCGCGTCGTCGTCCACCTCGCCGTGCCAGGCGGCGAGGAACGCCTCCTCCAGCATCGGGCTCAGCTTGGCGAGGTTGATCTCGATGCCGTCGCGCTGCCGCAGCTCCATGTCATGCAGGATGACGCGCCGCTCGCTGCCGTCGAGGCCGGCAAGCGCCAGGTCGTGCGTCTGCTCGCTGATGACGTTGAAGCCGAGATTCTCCAGAAGCGGCACGCGCCGCGACAGCGAAACGGGCTCGCCCGCATGGAAGATCTTCAGTTCGACGGAGGCGTGATCCGTGTTCGAGGCCTTGCGATAGAAGGCGATGCTGATCGGGTTTTCGGGCGTCGCCGTGGTGATGAGGGCAAGGTCCGCATGGGCCTCGGCGGGGGAGAAGTCCTCCTGGTAGCTGTGGTCGGCGACGAGCCGCACGCCGTCGGCGTTGGAAAGCGCCTCGAAGCGGTCGGTCCAGCGGGTGGCGATCTCGCGCACCGCCTGTTCGAGCTTGCCCTGCGCAATACGCGGCGTCTTGCCGCCGGAGCGGCCGATGATGAAGTGCACGCGGGCAAGGCCGCCTTCCGGGAAGGCCGGGTAATAGGCCGAGACGCGGCCGTCATAGACCGACTTCAGATAGCTGCCGATCTTCTCGCGCACGTCCGAATCGTACTGCTCGCGCGGCACGTAGACGATGACCGAGACGAAGCGGTCGAAGCGGTCGATGCGCGGCAGGACGCGGATGCGCGGCCGGTCGGACAGTTCGTTGATCTGCTCGCAGAAGGTGGCGAGCAGGCCGGTGTCGATCTGGAAGAGATCGTCGCGCGGATAGGATTCCAGCGTGTTGATCAGCATCTTGCCGGAATGGCTCTTCGGGTCGTAGCCGAAATGCTCGATGACCGCGGCCACCTTGGAGCGCAGCAGCGGGATCTGGCCGGCGGCGTGGGTATAGGCCGTCGAGGTGAAGAGGCCGACGATGCGCAGTTCGCCGATCACCCTGCCCTTCGCGTCGAAGCGCTTGAGGCCGACATAGTCCATATAGGCCCGGCGGTGCACGAGGGACTTCACATTGGCCTTGGTGACGATCAGGAAATCAGGGCCTTCGAGGAATTCGAGGATTTCCGGCGTCGTCGTCACGGCGTCCTTACCGAGGCGCAGCACGCGCACGTCCGGATCGGACAGGATGCCGAGGCCCTCGCCGCCGCGCTCCACGGTCGCCGCCTCGCCCTTGCCGGAATAGCTGTATTCGCGCATGCCCAGGAAGGTGAAGTTGTTGCCGCGCAGCCAGTGAAGGAAGGCGAGCGTCTCGTCCTTGCCCGGCTTGTCCTTGGCATAGCGCTCCATGTCGGCCATGGCGCTGTCGAGCTTCTCCACCATGGACGGCCAGTCGTCGACCGCCAGATGCACCTGGTCGAGCACGGTCCCGATCCGCTGGGCAAGCGCGGTGGCCTCGTTCGGCGCCAGTTCGGACAGGTGGATCTCGATATGGCTGACCCGCTGAGCCGGGTCGCTGTCCTCGTCCGGCGAGAAGAGTTTCGGCGTTTCGCCGGGGGCCACGACAAGGATGGGGTGGATCGCCAGGTGGATGTCGCGATGCGTGCTCGTGACCTCGCCCATCACCGAATCGTAGAGGAACGGCTGGTTGCGATCGGTGACGGAGAGAACCGAGACCGGCTGGCCCTGCGGGCGCACGTCGGCGAGCGTGGCAACCGTGATGCGCGGCCCGCTGCCGTCCCAGGCTTCGATCTCGGCCATGGCATGGGCGGCGGCCGCGGCCAGCATCTCGCCCGTATAGTGCTCGATGTCGTCCTTGCTGGCGCGCCCGAAGAGGATATCCGGGTTCAGCGTCTTTGCGCCGAGGGCTGCGGCTGCGGCCTTTGCGGCCTCGATGTGTTTTTCTCGTTTCACGTTGGTCCTGGCACCCATGGAATTCTCCCTCGAATCCGATCGGCCGGACGTTAGCAGAAGAAAAAATGCACGCGACGAAATTTGTGGAATCGTGAGAAAATTCAATCGATTTTGTCCAAGATAGGTCAGTTTTACTGTCGTTTTGCCCTGAAAATCGTGTTTTTTCGTCGAAAAGCAGCCCGAAACCGGCTGAGGCCGTATTCCTGGACTTTCCGGCCCGTAGTCGGAAAAGCGGTGGGCGTTGACAGGAAATGCCCCCCTTGTCATCACTCGGACAAAGGCAGGGAGCCGGTCATGAACGAGAGCGACAAGGGCACGGTCATCGTGATTTCGAGCCATGTGGTGCGCGGCACGGTGGGCAACCGGGCTGCCGTCTTCGCGCTCGAGACGCTCGGCCACCCGGTCTGGGCGCTGCCGACGGTCATCCTGCCCTGGCATCCCGGTCGCGGGCGTTCGACGCGGGTGACGATCTCCGCCGAGGATTTCGACGCGGTGGTCTCCGACCTCATCCGCGCGCCCTGGCGCGGCGAGGTCAAGGCGGTGCTCTCGGGTTATCTCGGCAGTGCGGCCCAGGCGCATTCGGTGGCGCGGCTCGTCGCGGCGCTGCGGGCGGAAAATCCCGATCTTCTCTACATGTGCGACCCGGTCTGCGGCGACGAGCGCGGCCTCTACGTACCGGAGGACACGGCAGTGGCGATCCGCGATGCGCTGGTCCCGCTCGCCTCGATCGCCACGCCCAACCGGTTCGAGCTTGCCTGGCTTGCCGGCGCGCCGCTCGAGACCAACGGGGCGATCCTGGAGGCGGCGCTGTCGCTCGGGCCGGCCCGCATGCTCGTTACCTCCTCCCTGGCGCTGATGGCGGGAAGCACCGGCAATCTCTATCTCTCCGGGCGCCATGCGCTGCTGGCGGAGCACCGGCTGGTGCCGAACCCGCCGAACGGCACGGGGGACCTCCTGGCCGCCGTCTTCCTCTCGCGGATCATGGAAGGCCTGCCGGAGGAGCGCGCCCTGATGATGGCGACCGCCAGCGTCTTCGAGATCGTCGCGCGCACCGCCAAGCGCGGCGCCGACGAATTGACGCTGGAGCAGGACGCCTCCAGCATTTCCACGCCCATGGCGATGGTGCATATGCGCCGGCTCGTGCATCCGGCCCAGCCGCGGCGATCCTGAACGATCCGGCCTTGCGCCTCGCCCTTCGGAGTGATTTATGCGGGGCAGATCGCTCACGGGGGTATTTTGACACCATGAACCGCTTTCCCGATCGTCTTTTGAATGGCTACCGCAACTTCATGTCCGGCCGCTATGCAGAGCAGTCGGCCCGCTACCGGGCGCTCGCCGAAACCGGGCAGAAACCCAAGACGCTGGTGATCGCCTGTTGCGATTCCCGTGCCGCGCCGGAGACGATCTTCGACAGCGGTCCCGGCGAGCTTTTCGTCGTGCGCAACGTCGCCAATCTCGTGCCGCCCTACGAGCCGGACAGCAATTTCCATGCGACCTCGGCGGCGCTGGAATTCGCCGTGCAGTCGCTGAAGGTCAGCGACATCGTGGTGATGGGGCACGGCCGCTGCGGCGGCATTTCCGCCGCGCTCGATCCGGATGCCGAGCCGCTGTCGCCGGGCGATTTCATCGGCAGGTGGATGGCCATGCTGAAGCCGGTCGCCGAGCAGATCCAGGGCGCGGAGATCCTGACGCGCGGTGAGCGCCAGCGCGCGCTGGAACGCGTCTCCATCCGCAATTCGCTGGCCAACCTGCGCACGTTCCCCTGCGTGCGCATCCTCGAGGAAAAGGGCCGCCTGCAGCTGCACGGCGCCTGGTTCGATATCTCGTCCGGCGAATTGTGGATCATGGACGCCAAGACCGGCGATTTCCTGCGCCCGGGCGCATAACGAAAACCCGGCCAGGGGACCTGGCCGGGCTTCGGTTTTCCGATAGTTTTGTCTCACTCTCCAGCGCCATCCTCGCGCTTGACCCGAGGATGGGCAAAGAATCGCCGATCAGTCGCCGTCGATTTCCGCGCCGATGATGGCGATCGCGCGCTGGTAGACGCTCGCCGCGTTCCAGCCCTGCAATGCGCCGAAATTGGCCTGGCCCGGCTGGTAGCCGCCGCCGGCGCTCCAGCCGTGGCCGCGCAGGAAGTTGGCGGTGGAGGCGAGCGCGTCGGCCTTCGAGCCGACGAGGTCGATGCGGCCGTTGCCGTCGCCGTCGACGCCGTATTTCAGGACGTTGGCCGGCAGGAACTGCGTCTGGCCGATCTCGCCATGCGCCGCGCCGCGGGCCGAGGTCGAAAGGACACCCTTCTGCACGAGCTGCAGCGTGGCGTAGAGCTGGTTCGTGAAATAGTCGGACCGGCGGCAGTCATAGGCGAGCGTCGCCACGGCCGAGATCGTGTGTTCCTTGCCGAGGAAGCCGCCGAAGCCGGTTTCCATGCCCCAGATGGCGAGCAGCGGGCCGGCGGGCACGCCGTAGCGGGCCTCGATACGGTCGAACAGCGCGGCATTCTGCTTCTTCAGGCTCTTGCCGCGGCGGATGATCGTCTGGCCGCCGCGCTTCTGCATGAACTGCTCCAGCGAGAGCTTGAAGCTCTTCTGGCCGCGGTCGGCGCGGATCGTGGCGCGGGCATAGCTGACATTGGCGAAGGCCTTGTCGAGCGTTCCGCGGCTGATGCCGCGGCCGGTCGCCTCGTCCTTGAATGCCTCCACCCAGGCCGGAAAACCGCCCCCGTCGTTGCCGCACTTGGCCGCTTCGGCCACGGCCGGCACCGCCGCCATGGCGATCATTGCGGCCAGCACCTTGGCCACGCTCTTTGTCATGCCCATGAAAAACCCCGTGATCTCGTCAATTCCGCTGCGGGAGCATGCCATGCCTCCGCTGTTCCTGTCACCGCACCTTGCCGTGAACCGTCCCGGCGATGCCGCCGGGCGCCGCTTCAAAGCGAAGTCCCGATTGTTCTCAGACGGAACAACCGGGGCTTTTATTTAAAATTGATTAAGGGAGCGTTGCCAATTTTCCCGAAAGAGGGCGAGCGCTCCGCCTTGCGCCGTCAGGCGGCCTGCTTCTTCGCCTTGATCAGGCCGCGCGAGACCAGGAGTTCGGCGATCTGGATGGCATTGAGGGCGGCACCCTTGCGCAGGTTGTCGGAGACGACCCACATGTTGAGGCCGTTCTCGACCGTCGCGTCCTCGCGGATGCGCGAGATGTAGGTGGCGTCTTCGCCGGCCGATTCATACGGCGTGATGTAGCCGCCGTTCTCGTGCTTGTCGATGACCTGGCAGCCCGGCGCATCGCGCAGGATGTCGCGCGCTTCGTCCGCGGTGATTTCCTTCTCGAACTCGATGTTGACCGATTCGGAATGGCCGATGAAGACGGGAACGCGCACGGCCGTGCAGGTTACCTTGATCTTCGGGTCGAGCATCTTCTTGGTCTCGGCGAGGACCTTCCACTCTTCCTTCGTGTAGCCGTCTTCCATGAAGCTGTCGATGTGCGGGATGACGTTGAAGGCGATGCGCTTGGTGAACTTCTTCGATTCGATCGGATCGGCGACGAAGACGGCGCGGGTCTGGTTGAACAGCTCGTCCATGCCGTCCTTGCCGGCACCGGAGACGGACTGGTAGGTCGACACGACGACGCGCTTGATGGTGGCGCGGTCATGCAGCGGCTTCAGCGCGACGACGAGCTGGGCGGTCGAGCAATTCGGATTGGCGATGATGTTCTTGCGAGTGAACTGGGTGATGGCATCGGGATTCACTTCCGGAACGATCAGCGGTACGTCGGCGTCGTAGCGCCAGGCCGAGGAATTGTCGATGACGACGCAACCCTGCGCGCCGATCTTCGGCGACCACTTCTGCGATACCGTGCCGCCGGCCGACATCAGGCAGATATCCGTGTCGGAGAAATCGTAGTTCTCGAGGTTCTGCACCTTCAGCGTCCTGTCGCCGAAGGAGACCTCGGTGCCTTGCGAGCGGGCGGAGGCGAGCGCCACGACCTCGTCGGCCGGGAAACCGCGCTCGGAAAGGATGTTCAGCATTTCGCGGCCGACATTGCCGGTCGCGCCGGCGACTGCGATCTTGAAACCCATGTCTAAAGCTCTCTTTCTCTGTCTCTCCGCGGGGTCAGGAGGGAAACCCGTCGGCCATGGCGCGGGTTTCGGTCCCCGGCCGTACCGGGGAGAGAGCGGTGGCCAGAGACGTCAGACGGTTTTCGTCGTCGTTTTGGCCATTGTTTTGGAAATCGATACGCAATGACGAACCCGTCCGGCGGTGAAGGCCGGAGCGATCATGCGGGCGATGGACTGTCCAAAGCGGTTCATGTCGGTTCCCTTGCGTGCGTGCTGCATACGCTCATCTGCCGAAGAGTCAAGCCTTGCCTGGCGGATAGGGCGTTTGAGCGGCGGCGGCCGCGCCCGACTTAAGGCCTAAGCCGAAAGTCATAAGCCCAAAGCAGCGCTGATGCGGCGTTTGGTTTTCTGCCATCCTTCCATCAGGCGCGCCCCGTCCGGGGTTTTAGGGAGAGATTCCGGATTTCATGGGGCCGCCCGCTACGCCGTTTTTGTGGAGGACAATGAAATGGCAAATGTTTCGACCGTGGGCACCGTCAAGTCGGCGCCCATGACGGGCGAGCAGAAGAAGGTGATTTTCGCCTCCTCGCTCGGCACCGTCTTCGAGTGGTATGATTTCTATCTTTACGGTTCGCTGGCGATCTATATCGGCGCCACCTTCTTCAGCCAGTATCCGGAGACGACGCGCAACATCTTCGCGCTGCTCGCGTTTGCCGCCGGCTTCCTGGTCCGCCCGTTCGGCGCGCTGGTGTTCGGCCGCCTCGGCGATCTCGTCGGCCGCAAATACACCTTCCTCGTCACCATCCTGATCATGGGCTTCTCGACCTTCGTCGTCGGCCTCCTGCCCGGTGCCGCCACCATCGGCATCGCCGCCCCGATCATCCTGATCCTCCTGCGCATGCTGCAGGGCCTGGCGCTCGGCGGCGAATATGGCGGCGCTGCGACCTATGTCGCCGAGCACGCGCCGGACGGCAAGCGCGGCTACTTCACCTCGTGGATCCAGACGACGGCGACGCTCGGCCTGTTCCTGTCGCTGGTGGTCATCCTCGCGGTGCAGTTCATGCTCGGCAAGGAAGCCTTTGCCGAATGGGGATGGCGCGTTCCGTTCCTGCTCTCGGCCGTGCTGCTCGGCGTCTCCGTCTGGATCCGCCTGAAGATGAACGAATCGCCGGCCTTCGCGAAGATGAAGGAAGAGGGCAAGGGCTCCAAGGCCCCGCTGACGGAGGCCTTCGGCCAGTGGCGCAACGCCAAGATCGCGCTGCTCGCGCTGTTCGGCGCCGTCGTCGGCCAGGCCGTCGTCTGGTATTCCGGCCAGTTCTACGCGCTGTTCTTCCTGACGGGCGTGCTGAAGGTCGACGGCCAGTCGGCGAACCTGATGGTCGCGGCCTCGCTGCTCATCGGCACCGGCTTCTTCGTCTTCTTCGGCTGGCTGTCGGACAAGATCGGCCGCAAGCCGATCATCATGGCCGGCCTCCTGCTCGCCATGCTGACCTATTTCCCGCTGTTCAAGGCGCTTACCTGGGCCGGCAATCCGGCGCTGGCAGAGGCGCAGGAAACGGTCCGCGCGACCGTCGCCGCCGCCCCCGGGGACTGCAAGTTCCAGTTCAACCCGACGGGCACGGCGAAGTTCACCACGTCCTGCGACATCGCGACCTCGTTCCTGACCCGCAACTCCGTGCCCTACGACGTCGTCACCACGGCGCCCGCCGGCACGGCCGCGACGGTGAAGATCGGCGAGCAGACGATCGCCAGCTATGACGCGACGGCTGCCGGCGACCAGGCCAAGGCGCTCGACGCCGCCTTCCAGAAGCAGACGAACGTCGCGCTCCATGACGCGGGCTATCCGCTGGTCCGCGCTGCGGCCAAGGTCGTGGACGCCAAGCTCGACGCCTTCGTCGCGGCCAATCCGGAACTCGCCCTCGATGCCGCCGCCATCCGCGCCGGCGAGAAGGCCACCATGCCGGCGGCCGATCTCGTCGCGGGCAAGCTGCTGACGGCCGAGGAGGCCGCCGGCGTCACCGACATGGCCGTCTACACGATCGCCGGCGGCGGTGCCTTCACCATGGTCGCCGATCCGGCGAACGTGAACTGGACCCTTATCATCGCCGTGCTGACCGTCCTCGTGATCTATGTCACGATGGTCTACGGTCCGATCGCCGCCCTCCTGGTCGAGCTCTTCCCGACCCGCATCCGCTATACCGGCATGTCGCTGCCCTATCATATCGGCAACGGCTGGTTCGGCGGCCTGCTTCCGGCGACGGCCTTCGCGATGAGCGCGGCCCAGGGCGATATCTACTACGGCCTCTGGTATCCGATCATCTTTGCGGGCATCACGCTGGTCATCGGCCTTCTGTTCCTGCCGGAAACGAAGGACCGCGACATCCACGCCATGGATTGATCCTTCCCTTCCGATGTATCCCTGGCGGACCCGGCTCGTGGCGACACGGGCCGGGTTTCATCTTGCCGCAAGCATGGATTTCGGCAGCGGCCAGCCGCGCGCGTCGAAGCGGAAGAGCCAGTCCCTGCGGGCGAAGAGGAAAGCGGTGGCGATCGCCGTCCAGAGGCCGAGCAGCAGGCCGGCGGCGACGTCGCTGGGATAGTGCGCGCCGACGATGACGCGCGACACGCCGATCGTCAGGGCGCTGACGAGGAAGAGCGGGCGCAGCCGCGGCGCCAGCATGGAGAAGGCGCCGAAGAACGCGCCGACGGCCGCCGAATGGCCCGAGGGGAAGCTGGAATAGAGATCGTCATAGGCGAACGGCGTCAGGCTGTAGGCTCCGTGTTCGGCAAAAAGCTCCGGCCGGGCCCGGCCGACCAGGAGCTTGACGAGATGGACGAGCGCGCTCGTCGCGCCGATGGTCAGGAAGAAATAGAGCGGCAGCCGCCAAGCGGTTTTTGTCCGGCCGGCCAGTGTCTCGTTCCGGCTGACCCGGTGCAGGACATAGGCCAGGATGACGAGGAAGCCGGAACCGTAGATCATCCAGGCGAAGGTGCCGAAATCCGTGATGCGCCGGTTGAAGGTCATGATGGCGCCGGGAAGGCCCTGGGCGCGCTGCGAGATCGCCGGATCGAAGGGCACGAGCGCCAGGACGAGCACCGCGGTGGCGGCGAGGATCCAGAGCGAGGAGGTCGCGAACGATCGGTTCATGGGCATCCCTTGGAAACGGCGTTGCTTCCATGTGTCGGCGGAAACCGGCTTTTCAAGGGACGCGCATGAAAAAGGCTCCCGGTGGAAAACCGCCGGGAGCCTTTTCGTGTTCGGTTTTAGGCCGAGAGCTTCTTGAACGCTGCGAGGATGGCGTCGCCCATTTCCGTCGTGCCGACCTGGCGGCAGCCGTCGGCCATGATGTCGCCGGTGCGGATGCCGCTGTCGAGGACCTCGGCGATCGCCTTTTCCAGATTGTCGGCTTCGGCGACCATGTTGAACGAGTAACGCAGGCACATGGCGAAGGAGGCGATCATGGCGATCGGGTTGGCGATGCCCTTGCCGGCGATGTCCGGTGCCGAGCCGTGCACGGGCTCGTAGAGCGCCTTGCGCTTGCCGGTCTTGGCATCCGGCGCGCCGAGCGATGCGGAGGGCAGCATGCCGAGCGAACCGGTCAGCATGGCGGCGACGTCGGAGAGCATGTCGCCGAAGAGGTTGTCCGTCACGATGACGTCGAACTGCTTCGGCGCACGCACGAGCTGCATGCCGCCGGCGTCGGCCAGCATGTGATCGAGCTGGACATCGGAATAGCTGCGCTTGTGCGTTTCCGTCGCCACCTGGTTCCACAGCACGCCCGACTTCATGACGTTGCGCTTTTCCATGGAGCAGACGCGGTTGTTGCGGGTGCGCGCCAGCTCGAAGGCGACGCCGGCGATGCGCTCGATCTCGTAGGTGTCGTAGACCTGCGTGTCGATGCCGCGCTTCTGGCCGTTGCCGAGATCGATGATCTCCTTCGGCTCGCCGAAATAGACGCCGCCCGTGAGTTCCCGCACGATGAGGATGTCGAGGCCCTCGACGAGCTCCGGTTTCAGCGAGGAGGCGTTGGCGAGCGCCGGGTAGCAGATGGCGGGGCGCAGGTTCGCGAAGAGCTTCAGGTCCTTGCGCAGGCGCAGCAGGCCGGCTTCCGGGCGCACCTCGTAGGGCACGGCATCCCATTTCGGGCCGCCGACGGCACCGAACAGTACGGCGTCGGCTGCCAGCGCCTTCTCCATGTCGCCTTCCGAGATCGCCGCGCCATGGGCGTCATAAGCCGAGCCGCCGACGAGGCCTTCGTCGGTCTCGAAGCCCGCGCCGCGCTCGACGTTCATATAGGCGATGATCTTGCGGACTTCCGCCATGGCTTCCGGGCCGATGCCGTCGCCGGGCAGAAGGAGGAGGGTACGCGCTGTCATGGGATTGTCCTTGATGTCACGGAATGGTCGCGCGCTTCTTAGCGCAACTTCCGTTCAAGGAAAATCGCTGAAAAGAAAGAATTTTGCGCGAGGCGCTCCGCCTTGCGGCTAACTTGCGCGCAGCGCCGTGACCTCGATCTCGATCAGCATTTCCGGCCGGATGAGGTCGCAGACCACCATGGTTGCGGCAGGGCGGATCATTTTGAACGTTTCGCCGAGGATGGGGAAGACGCGGTCGGCGAAGGCGGCGTCGGTCACGTAATAGTGGCAGCGCACGACATCGGCGAGGGAGAAGCCGGCTTCCTGCAAAACGTCGCCGATGGTGGCAAGGCAGTTGCGCGCTTGGTCCTCGACCCCTTCGGGCATGGTCATCGTGGTATAGTCGTAACCGGTTGTTCCGGATACGAAACACCAGTCCCCCTGAACGACGGCGCGCGAATAGCCCGCCGTCACTTCGAAGGGAGAGCCGGAGGAGATCAGCCGCCGCAAGGTCTCAGGCCCAGGGGCGCGAGACCGCAGCCTCTTTCTCGAAACTGTCGATCGAGGCCGCCTTTTCCAGCGTCAGGCCGATATCGTCGAGGCCGTTCAGCAGGCAGTGGCGGCGGAAGGCGTCGATCTCGAAGCCGATGCGGCCGCCGTCCGGGCCGGTGATCTCCTGGGCTTCCAGGTCGACCGTCAGGATGGCGTTGGCGCCGCGGCTGGCATCGTCCATCAGCTTGTCGAGGTCGCCCTGGCTGACGACGATCGGCAGGATGCCGTTCTTGAAACAGTTGTTGTAGAAGATGTCGGCGAAGCTGGTGGAGATGACGCAGCGGATGCCGAAGTCGAGCAGGGCCCACGGCGCATGCTCGCGCGAGGAGCCGCAGCCGAAATTGTCGCCGGCGACGAGGATCGAGGCGTTCTGGTAGGCCGGCTTGTTCAGCACGAAGCTCTCGTTGACGCTGCCGTCCTCATTGTAGCGCGCTTCGGCGAAGAGGCCCTTGCCGAGGCCGGTGCGCTTGATCGTCTTGAGGTAGTCCTTCGGGATGATCATGTCCGTGTCGATATTGACGACGGGAAGCGGCGCGGCGACGCCGGTCAGCTTGACGAACTTGTCCATGCGAAAACCCTCGAAATGCGGTGATGTCGGTTGATGCAAGCGTTTAGATGAGTTTTCCCGGAATTTGAAGGAGAATCTTCCGGAAAACCGGGCGCGAAACGCAAATGCCGGGCGCGGAAAGGCGCCCGGGGCGTCCCTTTCGGGAGCGGACCCTTGTCTAAAGGTCGATGATCGTGCCGCGACCGTCGTTCCAGATGCGCGGTTCGCGCTGGCCGGGCGCACGGCGGTCGTTGCGCGCGGTGGCGCGGACCGGGGCCGGCTGAAGCTTGGCGGCGAGCATGGAACCGAGCATCAGCACGGCGACGATGCCGGCGATGGCAAGGCCCACGGAGGCGGCGAACAGGAAGGTCGCGCCTGCGACAAGCATGGTGAAGACGGTGAAGGTGACGGAGCGGATGCGCTGCATTTTGATTTGCCCTTTCTCTATAAGGGAATGTGGGGGGCGAATTTGTCCTTTGCAAGGCCGAATCCTGCCGATCTGCTGCGTTACAATGTCCTGCATGCGGCGGTGCTTGCGGGCCGCGGCAAAGCGCGGCAAAAAGGGCGGATGAACAGGATACCGCACCACCATCCGCTTCGCCTGCGCCGCTCGGTGCTCAGCGTTCCCGCCGTCAATGCGCGGGCGCTCGCCAAGTCGGCCCTGCTCGATTGCGACGCCGTCATCTTCGACCTCGAGGATTCCGTTCTGCCGGAAAAGAAGGCCGAAGCGCGCGCCGCCCTCGTCGAACATTTCAGGACGCTGAACCGCGCCTCCGGCCGCGAGCATGTCATCCGGATCAATCCGCTCGACGGGCCGGACGGGGTCCTCGACCTTGAAGCGGTGCTCGATTGCATGCCCGATGCGGTGCTGCTGGCGAAGGTCTCCGAGCCGCAGGATGTCCTCACCGCCGCCGACTGGCTTTCGGAGGCGGGCGCCGACGAAGGGCCGCGCCTCTGGGCGATGATCGAGACGGCGGCGTCCCTCCTCAACCTCGCCGCCATCGCCGAAACCGGCCGCACCCATGGCGGGCGGCTCGATTGCTTCGTCGTCGGCCTCAACGACCTGCGCAAGGAAACCGGTATCGCCGATGTTACCGGCCGGCCGTTCCTGGTGCCGCTTCTGCTGCAGGTGGTGGTCGCCGCGCGGGCCTGCGGGCTCGACGTCATCGACAGCGTCTTCAACGATTTTTCCGACGACGGGAATTTCGCGGCGGAATGCCGGCAGGGCCGTCAGATGGGTTTTGACGGCAAGATGCTGATCCATCCCGCGCAGATCGCCGCCGCCAACGAGGCCTATGGCGTGACGGAAGCCGAGGCGGCAGAGGCGCTCGCCATCGTCTCGGCCTTCGCCGCACCCGACAATGCCGGGAAAGCCGTCGTCTCCCTTGCCGGCCGCATGGTGGAGAAGCTTCACGCCGACCAGGCCGGGCGCCTCCTCGCCAAGGCCGACATGATCAACGAGAGAAAGAAGAAAGCATGAAAGTCTACCGCTTCCTGACGGGTCCCGACGACGCCTCGTTCTGCCACAAGGTGACGCTGGCGCTGAACAAGGGCTGGGACCTGCACGGTTCGCCGACCTATGCCTACAATGCCGAGACCAAGGTGATGCAGTGCGGCCAGGCCGTGGTGAAGGACGTTCCCGGCAAGGATTATACGCCCGATATCAAGCTTTCCGAGCAATAGGCGGCAACGCGGTACGCGGCGTGCCCGGCCTTGAGGCGAGGCTCCGGGTCCGCGGCGTGGATGGTGGGATCAAGCGGGACCATGACGGAGCGGCGGTGCGGGTCAGCCCGCCGCGATCTCCGCACTCGCCTCGATGCGTTCCATGTCGTCGTCGGACAGGCCGAAATGGTGGCCGATCTCGTGGATGAGGACATGGGTGATGATGTCGCCCAGCGTCTCCTCGTTTTCCGCCCAATAGTCGAGGATCGGGCGGCGGTAGAGGGTGATGCGGTTCGGCATCTCGCCGGTCTCCACGGTGAAGCGCTCGGTGATGCCGCGGCCCTCGAAGAGGCCCAAGAGGTCGAACGGGGTTTCCAGCGCCATGTCCTCGAAGACGTCGTCGCTCGGGAACTCGGAGATCTCGATGATGAGGTTGCCGGTCAGTGCACGGAACTCCTCCGGCAGGTGGCCATAGGCTTCCAGCGCCAGGGATTCGAACGTGCTGATGGTCGGGGCATGGCGATGGCGCCAATCCTCGGTCTGGTCAATGCGGGCCATGGGCTCTCCTTTGCCCGTCATATAGACGATTTCCAGGGTTTTTCGAGGGACGAAATTGCATGCCCCGCGTGCACCGGACGCGGGAGCGCACGGCATTCCCGGTCGATTCGACCGTCCACATGACGACGAAAAAGCGTTTCGGCCCGGGAAGACCGCCGCCGCAACGGCTTTTTTAACAAAACGTGATCGGTCAGTTTGCCGCACCCTTGCCGTTTTCGGGCGATGGTGCCGGCAGTCTAAGTCCATGAAAACACGAGATTTCTAATCAAGATTAGAATCACTCTAAATTGATCGGTCAGCAGGACTGACCTGTTCATTCTTGACAATCAAGGTCGCCTTTTGCTTAATCGTGGAAACTCAGTACTTTGCGTATGGCAGGCAAGACGAAATGCTGGTTTGCAGCTGCAACTTCATCACCGACAAGGAAATCGTTGACGTGATCAACAGCCTCCTCGACGAGGACTGTTGGCAGCTCATCGTGCCGGCAAAAGTCTATCACGCCATGCAGAAGCGCGGCCGCTGCTGCGGCTGTTTCCCCAATGTCGTCGACATCATCATCCGCACGACCGAGCAGTATCACGCCGGCCGCCACTCGACGGATGACGAGATATTTGATTTCATGACCCGCCTCAAACAATTCCATGAAGAAAACAGGAGAGCGGACCTTGAAAGGCGACAAAAAAGTCATCGAGCAGCTTAACGAAGCGCTCTATCTCGAACTCGGTGCCGTCAACCAGTACTGGCTTCACTACCGGCTGCTGGAAGACTGGGGTTACACGCTCCTCGCCAAGAAGGAGCGCGCCGAGTCGATCGAAGAGATGCAGCACGCCGACAAGCTCGTCGCCCGCATCATCTTCCTCGAAGGCCATCCGAACCTCCAGACCGTCGCGCCGCTTCGCATCGGCCAGAACGTCAAGGAAGTGCTGGAAGCCGATCTTGCCGGCGAATACGACGCCCGCACGGCCTACAAGAAGTCGCGCGACATCTGTCATGACGCCGGTGACTACGTCACCATGAAGCTGTTCGAGGAGCTGCTGATCGACGAGGAAGGCCATATCGACTTCCTCGAGACCCAGCTGGAGCTGCTCGGCAAGCTCGGCGAGGAAAAGTACGGCCAGCTCAACGCCGCGCCGGCCAACGAAGCCGAGTAAGGCGCGCAGCGCGCGCGGTCCGGATCCCCCCTGCTTCGCCAGGCCGCTCAGGGGAACCGGGACCGCGCTGGCCTTCCAGCTCCTTGCACAAAAAAACGGGCCCCGGTCGAACCGGGGCCCGTTTTTTGTTTCCTATAGCCCCCGGCGGTGCCGAGGGGTTTCGTGTCCGGCGTTACTCGCGGTTGCCGAGGAAACGCAGCAGGAACAGGAAGAGGTTGATGAAGTCGAGATAGAGCGTCAGCGCACCCATGATGGCCTTGCGGCCGGCCACGGCGACGTCGTCGGCTTCGAAATACATCTCCTTGATCTTCTGCGTATCCCAGGCCGTCAGGCCCGCGAAGACCAGGACGCCGATCGCGGAGATCGCGAAGTCGAGCGCCGAGGACTGCAGGAACAGGTTGACGAGCGAGGCGATGATCAGGCCGAACAGGCCCATGATCAGGAACGAGCCGATCGCGGACAGGTTCCGCTTCGTCGTGTAGCCGAACAGCGACAGCGCGCCGAAGGCGGCGGCGGAGACGAAGAAGGTCTGCGCGATGCTGGCGCCGGTATAGATCAGGAAGATCGACGACAGCGACAGGCCCATCAGGCCGGCATAGACCCAGAAGGTCGCCTGCGCGGCCGAAACGCTCATCGTGTGGATGCGGAAGCTCAGGAAGAAGACCAGCGCGAGCGGGGCGAGCATCACGACCCACTTCAGCGGGCTCACATAGATGGCCTGGCCGAAGCTCGTGAGCTGGCCGTCAGCAAAGGCGGCCTGCGAGGCGAAATACGCCACGACGCCGGTGATCGCGAGACCCAGAGCCATCAGGTTGTAGACCCGGAGCATGTAGGCGCGCAGGCCCTCGTCGATGACGGCACCGGCCTGAGCGCCGGCATGGGCCGTTCGGGTCTGGTAGTTGCGAAGATCAGCCATGTTTTCCTCTCGTAAAGCCCCCTCGGGGTGACGGTGTCGGGTTCCCGTTTATTTGCCGCAGGTCGGCACGGAATCCGGGCATCCGCTGCGGGGCTCCAGCTTGCCTGTGCCCAATATGCGCATGAATTGTGTCTCGTACAAGACCCGCGGCCCCTACGGGGCCTCGGATCCCGCCGGTTTCAAAGCTCGCGCAGCACGGGCGCGGCCTTCTGCCCCAGGATGCGCCAGGTGCCGGCAAGGCCGATACCGACGGTCATGAAGAGGGCCGTGACGACCGTCATGACGGCGACGTCGGGCAGGAAGCTCGACGGCAGCATCATGATGCGGCTCACCACGAACCAGGCCGCCACGCCGCCGGCAAGGAGCGCGAAGACCGCCGTCGCCAGCCCCAGCATCAGATATTCGTAGCTGAAGGCACGGATCAGCGTGGCGCGCGTCGCCCCCAGCGTCTTGAGGACCACGGCATCGTGCACGCGCGCCCGATTGCCGGCGGCGAGCGCCCCGGCAAGCACAAGGATCGAGGCGATGAGCGCGACGGCAGCCGCCGCGCGGATGGCGGTGGCGAGCTGGCCGACCAGTTCGTTCACCACGTCGAGCGCATCCTTGACGCGCACGCTGGTGATCGTCGGGAAGGCGTTGGTGACGGCCTTCAGGGTCGCCGCCTCCTGCCCGGCCGTCGCCTGCGGGTCGATCACCGTCGCCAGCCACGCATGCGGCGCGCCGGCAAAGGTGTTCGGCGAGAAGACCATGACGAAGTTGATCGACAGCGATTCCCATTCGACATTGCGGAAGTTCGCGATGCGCGCCGTGATGTTGCGGCCGAGCACGTTGACCGTCACGCTGTCGCCGATCCTGAGGCCGAGTTCGCGGCCTTCCTCGGCGGCGAAGGAGACGAGCGGCTCGCCGGAATAGTCCTCCGGCCACCATTCGCCCTCGGCGAGCGTCGAATTCTCCGGCGTGCGCTTGGCATAGGTGATGCCGCGGTCGCCGCGCAGCACCCATTGCCCCTCCGGCGGCACCTTGACCTTCGAGACCTCGACGCCGTTCAGCTCCATGACGCGGCCGCGCAGCATGGGCACCTCGATAATCTTGCCGTCGGGCATGTTCGTCTGCAGCACGGTGCGGAACCCGTCGAGCTCGCTGCCCTGGATATCGACGAAGAAGAAGTTCGGCGCCCGTTCCGGCAGGTTGCCGGTCAGTTCCCGGCGCAGATTGCCGTCGATCAGCGTCAGCGTGACGAGAAGCGCAAGGCCGAGGCCGAGCGAGAGCACGACGGAGGAGGTGAGCGCGCCCGGCCGATGGATATTGCCGATGGCAAGCCGCAGCGACGGTGAATTGACGCGCGGGCTGCGCCGCGCGAGCGCGGTGATCAGCAAGGCGACGGCGCGCAGCACGACGAAGGCGAAGGCGATCGCCCCGAGGAAGACGACGGCGATGTAGCGGTCATAGGCGGTGAGGATGGCAAGCCCGGCCAGCGCCGCAAGGAAGGCCGCCGCGCCCGCGACATAGGGCCAGCTCGGCAGGCGTCCGGCCTCGAAACCCTGCTCGCGGAAGAGCGCCGTCGCCGGCACCTCGCGGGCGTGGCCGAGCGGCAGGACCGCGAAGGCGAGCGCCGTCAGGAGGCCGAAGACGGCGGCGAGCAGCAGCGCCGAGGGATAGATCGTCGCTTCCGCCGGCACCGGCAGCACGCCGTCGAGGAAGCGCATCGCCACCAGCGGCATCAGCGCGCCGGCGACAAGGCCGATCAGGATGCCGACCGCGGCGATCAGCGCGATCTGCGCGAGATAGACCAGCGCGACCAGCGAGGCCGGCGCACCGAGGCACTTGAAGGTCGCGATGACCGAGCGCTTGGAATCGAGATAGGCGCGCACGGCGTTCGCCACGCCGACGCCCCCGACGATCAGGGCCGTCAGGCCGACCAGCGTCAGGAATTGCGAGAAACGGGTGATGTTGTTGGTGAGCGAGGGCGCGGCGCTGTTGGAGGTGCGGATCGACCAGCCGGCCTGCGGGAAGGCCTTCGTGGCGTCGGCCCGCACCTTCGCGAGCGACAGGCCGGTATCGGCGAGCCGGATGCGATAGGCGTTCTCCACGAGGCTGCCGGTCTGCACGAGGCCGCTCGCCGTCATGGCCTCCTCCGAGATCATCAGCCGCGGCGCGAAGCCGAACCCTTCCGAAACGGCGTCCGGCTCGCGCACCAGCGTCGCCGTCACCTTCAGCCTGGCCGTGCCGAGTAGGATCTTGTCGCCGACGGCGATGCCGAGCCGGTCGAGCAGCAGCGGCGCGACGACCGCGCCGTAGCTCTCGCCCTCCCTGGCGAAGAGCGTGGCGGAGGGCTGCTGCGGGCTGGTCTCCAGCGTGCCGTAGAGCGGGTAGGCGCCGTCGACGCCCTTGACCTCGACCAGCGTCTGGTCGGAGCCGTCCGGCAGACGCGCCATGGAGCGCAGGCTGGAGGACAGCGAGACATCGCCAAGGCTTTGGAAATGCCTGAATTCCTCCGGCGTCGCGAACCGGTTGTTGAACTCGAAGCGCACATCGCCGGCAAGCAGGCTCTGCCCCTGCGAGGCGATCGCCTGGGTGATGGCGCTCGACACCGAGTTGACGCCGGCGATCGCCGCCGTTCCGAGCGCGATGCAGGCAAGGAAGATGTAGAAGCCCTTGAGGCCGCCGCGCATTTCGCGCAGCGCCAGGCGGAGCGCCAGCGGAACCTGCCTGAGGACCGTGCCGATCCTCATGCAGGCACCGTTTCGGCCAGCGCCGCCTTGACGGGCGCCGCACCGGAGACGATCTCGCCGGAGCGCATGGTGACCTGCCGGCTGCACCGGGCGGCAAGCGCCGGATCGTGCGTTACCAGCACCAGCGTCATGCCGCGCTCGGCCTGCTTGGCGAAGAGAAGATCGGCGATCTGCCGGCCGGTCTCGGTGTCGAGGTTGCCGGTCGGCTCGTCGGCGATCAGCAGTTTCGGCGCGGGCGCCAGCGCCCGGGCGATCGCCACGCGCTGCTGCTCGCCGCCCGAAAGCTGGCCCGGATAGTGTGACAGGCGCTCGCCGAGACCGACCGCCGTCAGTTCCCGCCGGGCGATCTCGAAGGCGTCGCGCACATTGGCAAGCTCCAGGGGCACCGCGACGTTCTCCAGCGCCGTCATGTTGGGAATGAGGTGGAAGGACTGGAAGACGATGCCGATATTGCGGCCGCGGAAATCGGCCACCTGGTCCTCGGTCATGCCGTGCAGGCCCGCGCCGTCGATATGGATCTCGCCGCTGTCCAGCCGTTCGAGCCCGGCCAGCACCATCAGGAGCGTCGACTTGCCGGAGCCGGACGGGCCGACGATTCCGACCGATTCGCCGCCATCGATGACAAGGTCGATCCCCTTCAGCACATGCACGGAGGCGGCCGCCCGGCCGAGGGTGAGATCGGCTTTTTTGAGATCGATGATGGTTTTGGCCAAGGAATTCTGCCCTATATGTCTTGAAGCAACTGGAATGCCAGCAATCTAGGATCAGCGACATGTCGTTTAAAGCGGCGCTTGGATTTTTCGCCTCACTTGCAATCACAGCTTTGTTATCCGTGAATGCCGCCCGGGCGGAGCCTGTGAAGCTCGTCGGCTTCGGCGACAGCCTGATGGCCGGCTACCAGTTGCCCGCGGCGGACGCCTTTCCCGTGAAGCTGGAAAAGGCGCTGCGCGATAAGGGCTACGAGGTCGAGATCGCCAATGCCGGCGTTTCCGGCGACACGAGTTCCGGCGGCCTTGCCCGGCTCGACTGGTCGATCCCCGAGGGCACGCAGGGCGTAATCCTGGAGCTCGGCGCCAACGACGCGCTGCGCGGCATTGCGCCGGAACAGACGGAGAAGAACCTCGACGCCATGCTGGCGCGGCTCAAGGAACGCGGTATCGCGGTGCTGCTCGCCGGCATGCTGGCCCCGCCGAACATGGGCCCCGACTATGGCGCGCGCTTCAACGGCATCTATCGGCGCATGGCGGAAAAGCACGGTGTCGCGCTCTATCCGTTCTTCCTCGACGGGGTCGTCACCAAGGCGAACCTGCAGCTGGAAGACGGCATGCATCCGAATTCGGAAGGGGTGGACGTAATGGTGGCGACGATGCTTCCGGCCGCCGAAGCGTTCATCAAATCGATACCGGCGAAGGAGTAGTTTTCGTGGGTGCGAAATAAGGGTTGCGCAAAAATCCGTTGCGTGATTCGCTGACAGTACATTCCAGCAGGGAGAAGTCGCTATGCCGAGACTTTTCGTCGCCCTCGAAGTGCCGCGCAATGCTGCCATGAGCCTCTCCTTACTGAGAGGCGGACTTCCCGGGGCCCGCTGGATCGATGTCGAGAACTTCCACATTACCTTGCGTTTCATCGGCGATATCGACGGGCGCACCGCCGACGAGGTTGTCGACAAGCTCGACCGCATCGAGCGCCCGGAATTCCAGCTCGCGCTGTCGGGCATAGGCTCCTTCGGTTCGAAGAAGCCGCATTCCATCTTCGCCGGCGTGACGCAGGCGCCGGAAATGTACGCCCTCCAGGGCGAGATCGAGCGCATCTGCCAGCGCCTCGGCCTTCCCGCCGATCCGCGAAAGTTCACGCCCCACGTCACGCTCGCCCGCCTGCGCAACGCCCGCACCGAGGACGTCGCCCATTACCTCTCCGGCCGCGGCAACTTCGGTACCGCCCCCTTCACGGTGAACCGCTTCGTGCTGATGTCCTCGAAGGAATCGGTCGGCGGCGGGCCGTATCTCACGGAAGAGGTTTTCCCGCTCTACGAGGCCGGCGGCGGCTGGGACGGGGCGGACCTGCGCGACCATGACCATCCGGTCTGACCGGAGCCACCGCCCATCCTTCGTGGTGAACAAACCCTGAATCATCCCGAGTCAGCGATTCGTCTCCGATTCGTTCGCAGGCTGTTCCGCGCGGGCCGCAAAGGCTGGAGAAAACCGGCGCATTTCGCCTTGGCCCTTGCCATTGCCGTCCCCGATGGGCATCTGTTGCCTGCCGGACGCGTCCGGCGGAGATGAAACCTGCCGGGGCGTGACTTGTCGCAAGCACCCATGATCTTGAGCGGCCGCGGGGTCACCGCGGTGCTCGGCCCGACCAATACGGGCAAGACCCACTACGCAATCGAACGCATGGTGGCTCATGAGACGGGCGTTATCGGCCTGCCTCTGCGCCTCCTGGCGCGCGAGGTCTATACGCGCCTCGTCGACAAGGTCGGCCAGCACAATGTGGCGCTCGTCACCGGCGAGGAGAAGATCACGCCGCATATGGCGCGCTATTCGGTCTGCACCGTGGAGGCCATGCCGCGCGAGACGCGCGCCGCCTTCGTCGCGATCGACGAGGTGCAGCTTGCCGGCGATCTGGAACGCGGCCACATCTTCACCGACCGGGTGCTGCATCTGCGCGGTCGCGACGAGACGCTGCTGCTCGGCGCCGCCACCATGAAGCCGATCCTGGAGCAGCTCCTGCCCGGCATCCATGTGATCGAGCGCCCGCGCCTGTCGCAGCTCTTCTATGCCGGCTCCAAGAAGATCACCCGCCTGCCGCAGCGCACGGCCATCGTCGCCTTCTCGGCCGACGAGGTCTATGCGATCGCCGAGCTGATCCGCCGCCAGCGCGGCGGTGCCGCCGTCGTGCTCGGCGCGCTTAGCCCACGCACCCGCAACGCCCAGGTTGCGCTCTACCAGGAAGGCGACGTCGAATATCTCGTCGCCACCGACGCGATCGGCATGGGCCTCAACCTCGACGTCGACCATGTCGCCTTCGCGCAGGACCGCAAGTTCGACGGCTACCAGTTCCGCAACCTCAACCCGGCGGAGCTCGCCCAGATCGCCGGCCGGGCCGGCCGGCACCTGCGCGACGGTACCTTCGGCGTGACGGGCCGGGTCGATCCCTTCGACGACGAGCTGGTCAAGCGCATCGAGACGCACCAGTTCGACCCCGTGCGCGTGCTGCAATGGCGCACCACCCGCTTCGACTATTCCTCCCTTTCGGCGCTGCGCCAGTCGCTCGACGCGCCGCCGCCGATAGGCGGCTTGACGCGGGCGCTGCCGGCCGTCGACCAGCAGGCGCTGGAGCAGCTGTCGCGCTATCCCGACGTCCGCGACCTCACGACGACGCCGGAGCGGGTCGAAAAGCTCTGGGAGGCCTGTGCGCTTCCCGACTACCGGCGCATCACCCCCGCCCAGCACGCCGACCTCATCTCCACGCTCTATGCGGACCTTGTAAGGCGCGGTACGGTCAACGAGGACTTCCTGGGCGATCAGGTGCGCCGCGCGGATCGAACCGATGGGGAGATCGACACGCTTTCGGCACGAATCGCACAGATAAGGACGTGGACCTATGTGTCGAATCGGCCCGGATGGCTTGCCGATCCGACACACTGGCAGGAAAAGACGCGGGAAATCGAAGACCGATTGTCCGATGCGCTACATGAACGGTTGACGAAACGCTTTGTTGATCGCAGGACATCTGTGCTCATGAAGCGCCTGAGAGAGAATGCGATGCTGGAAGCTGAAATCAGTGTGAATGGCGATGTCTTCGTAGAGGGACATCATGTCGGGCAGTTGGCCGGTTTCCGGTTCACGCTGGCCTCCGGAACGGAAGGTCCCGATGCGAAGGCCGTGCAGGCGGCTGCGCAGAAGGCGCTCGCGCTGGAGTTCGAAGCTCGGGCCGCACGCCTGCATGCCGCCGGCAACGGCGATCTCGCGCTCGGCTCCGACGGCACGGTGCGCTGGCTCGGCGACCCCGTCGCGCGCCTTGCGGCGAGCGACCACGTCATGCGTCCGCGCGTCATCCTGCTTTCCGACGAGCAGCTGACCGGCAATGCGCGCGACCACGTCGCCGCCCGCATCGAGCGTTTCGTGAACCATCACATCGCGACCGTGCTGAAGCCGCTCGACGATCTTTCGCGCGCGGAAGATCTGCAGGGCCTCGCCAAGGGGCTCGCCTTCCAGCTCGTCGAGAACCTCGGCGTGCTCTTCCGCCGCGACGTGGCGGAGGACGTCAAGTCGCTCGACCAGGAGGCCCGCGCCTCGATCCGCAAGCACGGCATCCGCTTCGGCGCCTACCACATCTTCATGCCGGCGCTCCTGAAGCCGGCTCCGGCCGAGCTCATCACGCTGCTCTGGGCGTTGAAGAACGACGGCCTCGACAAGCCGGGCTACGGCGACCTCATCCCGGTGCTCGCCGCCGGCCGTACCTCCGTCGTCACCGATCCGAGCTTCGAACGCGCCTTCTACAAGCTCGCCGGCTTCCGCTTCCTCGGCAAGCGGGCCGTGCGCATCGATATCCTGGAGCGCCTCGCCGATCTCATCCGCCCGCTGCTGCAGTGGAAGCCGGGCACGCCACGCCCCGAGGGCGCCTATGACGGCCGCCGCTTCATGGCGACGACCGCCATGCTCTCCATCCTTGGCGCGACGCCGGACGACATGGAAGAGATCCTCAAGGGCCTCGGCTACCGCGCCGACAGCGTGAAGGCCGAAGAGGCTGCCGCCCATCTCGCCGCGGCGACCCCGGCTCCGGCCGATGCCACTGCCGTAGCGCCGGCCGAGACCAGCGCGGAAACCGCCGACGAACACGACGTCGATGCCGCCGAGGGTGAAAGCGAAGCTCCGGCTGCCGTCGCCGAGGCCTCGGCTGTCGTCCCGGTCGAGGCCCCAGCCGCCGAGGCCGTGGAAGCGCCGGCAGCGGAAGAAGCCGCCGCCGAAGGCGAGCCGGTCGAAGCCAAGCCGGTTCTGCTCTGGCGCCCGGGCTCGCGCCACGACAACCAGCGCCAGGGCCACCGTCACGGCGGCGACCGCCAGGGGGATCGTCAGGGTCAGGGCGAACGCCGCGGGGGTGATCGCCATCGCGGCCAGCCGGCCGGCGAACGCGGCGAGCGACGCGAGGGCGGCCGCGGCCGCCCCGACCAGGCCAAGGGCCGCGACGGAAAGCCGCAGGGCGGCAATCGCCCGGATCGTGGCGAGCATCGCCCCGAGCGTAACGAGCGCGGCGGCAAGCCGCAGCAGGCGAAATTCGAGGCCCGGCCGCCTCGCAAGGAAAAGCCGATCGACCCGGATTCGCCCTTCGCCAAGCTGGCCGCGCTCAAGGAGCAGATGAAGAAGTAAGCCGATGGCGCATGACGAGGAACAGCCGGCAGGTCAGGCGCGACAGCGCATCGACAAGTGGCTGTTCTTCGCGCGGCTGCGCAAAACCCGCTCGCTGGCGGCGAAATCCGTGGAAGCGGGTGATGTCAGCGTCAACGGCCGGAATGTCCGCCAGCCCTCGCACATGGTGCGCCCGGGAGATGTCGTGGCGCTCTCGCTCGACCGGCACGACATGGTCGTGAAGGTGCTGCGGCCCGGCGAGCGTCGCGGGCCCTACGAGGAAGCCCGTCTCCTCTACAGCGACATGACGCCGCCCCCGCTGCCGCGCGAGGAGCGCTCGCTCTTCGAACAGGCGACGCGCGAGCGCGGCACCGGCCGGCCCACCAAGCGGGAACGCCGCGAAACCGACCGCCTGCACGGTTTTCCCGGCGGCGGCGACGATTAGAATTCTATACCTCGCATGCGCCCGGCGGCGCATGTATTACGCTTGCAAACCGCCCGCAAAGCCTTTACCTCAGCCTCCGGACGGCCCTTCGTGCGCGCGGTCTCTCCTGTCCGGCAGGCCGATCGCGTGACGGATACCGCGGCGGCGGGCGGTCTCGTCCGCAGCCGCCTTATGACGATTCTGGAGTTCCTCATGACGTATGTCGTGACCGACAACTGCATCCGCTGCAAGTACACGGACTGTGTGGAAGTGTGCCCGGTCGACTGTTTCTACGAGGGTGAGAACTTCCTCGTCATCCATCCCGACGAATGCATCGACTGCGGTGTCTGCGAACCGGAATGTCCCGCCGAGGCGATCAAGCCGGATACCGAGCCGGGTCTCGACAAGTGGCTGAAGATCAACACGGAATTCGCCGCCATCTGGCCGAACATCACGGTCAAGCGCGACGCGATGCCCGAGGCGAAGGAAATGGACGGCGAGGAAGGCAAGTACGAGAAGTACTTCTCTCCCAATCCGGGCCAGGGCGATTGATCGCCGCACGGGCGGCGGCCGAAGCTGGGGAAAAAAGCGTGCTCCCGCCAAAAGGCGATGGGACAGGCTTGATGACCCATGCGAAGCAAATTATTGATTTCGGCACTTTTTTGTGATAGGGTCCGGATACTGATCCACATCGCGGCATTTCGCGTGCCCGAACACCACCACGAAAGCAAACGATCCCTCGACGCCGCTCACCTCCCATAGGCAGCTCCGGTTGCTAGAATGTGAACGCGTCGCCGGGGACCTTTTTTGCGCTTGGCGGACGGACCAGAGTGGTGACACCGCAACGGTGCCCCCCGTCTTTCCCGGGTCCCCGGACCCACCCGGCCATGCCGGGAGCGTAACAGGGAGTATTTGAACAGAATGACGACCCAGCAGAAGAAATCTTCCACGCGCCAGGGCTTCAAGACCGGTGAATCGATCGTCTATCCCGCTCACGGTGTCGGCCAGATCGTGGCCATCGAGGAGCAGGAAGTCGCCGGCATGAAGCTTGAGCTCTTTGTCATCGATTTCGAAAAGGACAAGATGCGTCTCAAGGTGCCGGTTGCCAAGGCCGTTTCGATCGGCATGCGCAAACTGTCGGAGACCGATTTCGTCGATCGCGCGCTGAAGGTTGTCCAGGGCAAGGCCCGCGTGAAGCGCACCATGTGGTCGCGCCGTGCGCAGGAATACGATGCCAAGATCAATTCGGGCGACCTGATCTCGATCGCCGAAGTGGTCCGCGACCTCTACCGCGCGGAAAACCAGCCGGAACAGTCCTATTCCGAGCGCCAGCTCTACGAGGCTGCCCTCGACCGCATGGCGCGGGAAATCGCCGCCGTCAACAAGATGTCGGAAACCGAGGCCGTCCGCCTCGTCGAGACGAACCTCGCCAAGGGTCCCAAGCGCGGCAAGGCCATCGAAGAGGACGATTCGCAGGACGAGGCGGCCTGATCTAGGGCACCCCTTTCGATTTTAAAGCCCGGCTGGCAACAGCCGGGTTTTTTTATGGGAACTTTTCCGGAAGCCGTCCGTTTCCTCGTGCGAGGACGACCGGCTTCGGGCGGCCGCACGGATGGTTTGCCCATTTTATTTGCCTGAAAGCCATTTTCGAGCGATCCGTCGGCCGTTCCCAAACGTCGTCCTCACGCAGGGTGCAAGGCGGCGCGGCAACACGCCGCCTTGCACCGGTTCGGTTTACGTGGAGAGACCCGCCATGGCTACGACGACCGCAGACCGCCGCATGATCAAGCTCGCGATGTCCGCCCCCTATCTGGAGCGCGACGAGGAACAGGCGCTGGCCCAGGCCTGGAAGAACAACAAGGATCAGGAAGCCCGCAACCGTATCGCCATGGCGCATATGCGCCTGGTGGTCTCGATGGCGGGGAAGTTCCGGAACTTCGGCCTGCCTCTCGGCGACCTCGTGCAGGAAGGCTATATCGGTCTTCTGGAAGCGGCCGCCCGCTTCGAGCCGGAGCGGCAGGTGCGCTTTTCCACCTATGCCAGCTGGTGGATCCGTGCCTCGATCCAGGATTACGTGCTGCGCAACTGGTCGATCGTGCGCGGTGGCACCAGTTCCGCCCAGAAGGCGCTCTTCTTCAACCTCAGGCGCCTGCGCGCCCGGCTCGCCCGCGGTGATACGCATCTGACCGCCGAGGCGATGCACCAGGAGATCGCCGCCGCGCTCGGCGTCAGCACCGCGGACGTGCGCACCATGGATGCCCGCCTGTCCTCCTCCGACGTCTCGCTCCAGGCGCCGATCTCCTCCGCCGAGGGCGAGGGTTCGAACCGGCTCGATTTCCTCACCAGCGACGCTCCCCTCCCCGACGAGCAGGCGGAAGGCAGCATCGACGGCGAGCGGCGTCACCATTGGCTGCAGGCCGCCCTCGGCCAGCTCAACGAGCGTGAGATGAAGATCATTCGCGCCCGGCGGCTGGCGGAAAACGGCGCGACGCTCGAGGAACTCGGTGCCGTGCTCGGCATTTCCAAGGAGCGCGTGCGCCAGATCGAAAATCGCGCGCTTGAGAAACTGCGCGCCGTACTGGTCGGCAAGACCACGGATTTCGCCTACGCCTGAGGAGCGGTGGCCGCAAGGGATTGCGGAGCCGTCCCGGAATCCCGCGTTTTGCCCGGCAATCAATCGTGATCGTCCCTGTTCATTGACGTTCATGCCGATTCATGCGCATTGCTACGCAATCGTGCATGATTGGATTCGGCGATGTTGGGACAGGACCTTCTTCTCCTCGGGGAACGGCAAGAGCTGATCCGCGCGCGGCTCGACCATTCGGGGCGGGTGATCGCGGCGGAACTGGCGCAGGAACTGGGCGTGTCGGAAGACACGATCCGGAGGGACCTGCGCGAAATGGCGGCCTCCGGCCTCTGCCGCCGGGTCTATGGCGGCGCCTTGCGCATGGCGCACGCCTCCACCACGATGAACGAGCGCATGGGGATCGCCGGAGAGCGCAAGGCGGCGCTTGCCCGCGCGGCCTCCGGCCTCGTGCCCGCCGGCGCGACCGTCTTCCTCGATGCCGGCAGCACCAATGTGGCCCTCGCCCGCGCCTTGCCGGCGAGGGCAGGCCTCACCGTCGCCACCAACGGACCGGCGATCGCCGCCGCGCTGCTCGAGCGCGACATCGCGACGATCCAGCTCGGCGGCTTGATCGACGCCTGCTCGGGTGCCGCGATCGGCGCCAAGGCGATGCGCGATGCCGAGGTCCTGCGGCCGGACGTGCTGGTGCTCGGCGTCTGCGGCATAGACCCGGAAGCCGGCGTCACCGCCGACACCTTCGAGGAGGCCGAGTTCAAGCGCTTCGTCGCCTCGCGCAGCCGGACGGTGATCGTCATCGTCACCAACGACAAGCTTTTCACCGCAGCGCCCTATTCCGTCATCCCGCTCTCGCGCGTGGCCAGCGCCGTGATCGAGGCGGATGCGGGCGCGGCCGAGGCGGCGGTGCTCGCCGCCACCGGCATCGATATCCTGCGGGCCGGATAGGCCCCTCCCAGCATCCTGAAACGGACCTCCCATGACCACGCCCGAAAACGCCATCAAAGGCACCCCCTTCGCGAAGGCCTATTTTCCGCCGACGCGGCTCGCCGTCTCCGGCCTCTTCCTGCTGAACGGCATGTTCGCCGGCGCCTGGGCGCCCAAAATTCCGGAATTCGCCGGCCGCCTGTCGCTCTCCGAATCCGGCCTCGGCCTGATGATCATGTGCTTCGGCATCGGTTCGCTCGTGCTGATGCCGGTCGCCGGCATCCTGATCGCCCATTACGGCACGATGCGCATCGTCAAGGGCGCCGCGGTCCTCTTCCTCTCCACCATGCTCCTTCTCTCCGTGACCACGACCGTCCCGCTCGGGGCCCTCGCCGTCTTCCTCTTCGGCGGCCTGATGGGCGCGATGGACGTGGCGATGAACGGCAATGCGGTCGAGGTCGAAAGGTCCATGCGGCGGGCGATCATGTCGTCCTGCCACGCCTTCTGGAGCCTTGGCGCCTTCCTCGGCGCGGCGACCGGCGGCGTCCTCATCGAGATGATCGGCGTGATGGGCCATGCCGTGCTGCTCACCGTGCTCGGCGTCGTCATGCTCGCCTTCCTCTGGCCCTTCGTGCTGCACGATGCGCCGCATCCGAGCGAGGAGCGTGCCAAGGTGCGCCTGCCGATGACGCCGCTGCCCTGGCTGATCGGCCTGATGGCGCTGTTCTCCATGGTGCCGGAAGGCGCGATCCTCGATTGGGGCGCGCTCTACATGCGCGACGAACTCGGTGCCTCGCTGGCGGTTTCCGGCCTCGCCTTCGGCGCCTTCTCGCTTACCATGGCCACCATGCGCTTTGCCGGCGACCATGTGCGCGACCGCTTCGGCGCGGTGAAGACGCTGCGCTTCTGCACGGTCATGGCGATGGTCGGCATGGTCATATCTGGCATGGCGCCGAATGCCTTCGTGGCGGTGCTCGGCTTCGCCATCTGCGGCATCGGCATTTCCAACATGGTGCCCATCGCCTTTTCCGCCGCCGGCAACCTGCCCGGCTTCGCGCAAGGGGTCGCACTCTCCGTCGCGACGGTCATGGGCTATTCCGGCGCGCTCTTCGCGCCTTCCGTCATCGGCTTCATCGCCGAGCATACCGGCTTTTCCATCATCTTCACCCTGCTGCCGGCGCTCTTCGTCGTCGTGTTGCTGCTGTCGCATCATGCCGTGCATGCGGATGTGCGCGAACGCCTCTGAGCACGGAACGCGCGACGATCAAATCGTCGCGCGTTCCGGTCCCCACGGTTGACAAGCCCCGTTTCCTGATCCACCTGAGGGCAAAGGCCGGGCGAGCGATGCCGTGCGCGGCCGGTTTTCGAGCAAGAGGCTCCACAATGTCCTTCTCCTTCGACTATGAACCGAAGCCGCGGCGCCGGTCCGTCGGCGTCGATGTCGGCGGCGTGCTCGTCGGCGGCGGGGCGCCCGTCGTCGTGCAGTCGATGACCAATACGGATACGGCCGATATCGACGGGACGGTGGCGCAGGTCGCCGCCCTTCACCGTGCCGGCTCGGAGATCGTGCGCATCACGGTCGACCGCGACGAGAGCGCGGCGGCGGTGCCGAAGATCCGCGAGCGCCTCCTGCGCCTCGGCATGGACGTGCCGCTCGTCGGCGACTTCCACTATATCGGCCACAAGCTGCTCGCCGACCACCCGGCCTGCGCCGAGGCGCTGGCGAAATACCGCATCAATCCGGGCAATGTCGGCTTCAAGGACAAGAAGGACCGGCAGTTCGCCGCCATCGTCGAGACGGCGATCCGACACGACAAGCCGGTGCGCATCGGCGTCAACTGGGGCTCGCTCGACCAGGAACTGCTGACCCGGCTGATGGACGAGAACCAGGACAAGGGCTTTCCGCTGACCGCCCAGCAGGTGATGCGCGAGGCGATCTGCCAGTCGGCGCTGCTGTCCGCCGAGCTTGCCGAGGAGATCGGCCTTGCCCGCGACCACATCATCCTCTCGGCGAAGGTCTCCAACGTGCAGGACCTCATCGCGGTCTATGCGATGCTCTCGGCCCGCTCGAACCATGCGCTGCATCTCGGCCTCACGGAGGCCGGCATGGGCACGAAGGGCGTCGTCGCCTCCTCCGCCTCGCTCGGCATCCTCATGCAGCAGGGCATCGGCGACACGATCCGCATCTCGCTGACGCCCGAGCCCGGCGGCGACCGCACCCGCGAGGTGCAGGTGGCGCAGGAGCTGCTGCAGGTCATGGGCTTCCGCCAGTTCACCCCCGTCGTCGCCGCCTGTCCGGGTTGCGGGCGCACCACCTCCACGGTCTTCCAGGAACTCGCCCAGAAGATCCAGGACGACATTCGCAAGAACATGCCGGTCTGGCGGGAGAAATATCCTGGCGTCGAGGGGCTGAAGGTCGCGGTCATGGGCTGCATCGTCAACGGCCCGGGCGAAAGCAAGCATGCCGATATCGGCATCTCCCTGCCCGGCACCGGCGAACTGCCGATCGCCCCCGTCTATGTCGACGGCAAGAAGGCCATGACGCTGCGCGGCACCGACATCGCCGGCGAATTCGAGACGCTGGTCAACGACTATATCGAGAAGCGATACGGCCAGGGCCAGGCGGCCGCCGAATAACCGGCGGCCCTAAGCCTCAGACGATCTCCTCGACCGCCGCGATCAGCCGGTCGCATTCCTCGGGCGTGCCGATGGTGATGCGCAGGAAATCGGAAATCCGCGGCTTGGCGAAGTGGCGCACCAGCACGGCGCGCTCGCGCAGGCCCTTCGCCAGCGCCTCGCCGCTCACGGCCGGATGCCGGGCGAAGACGAAATTCGCCTGCGAGGGCAGCACCTCGAAGCCGCGCTGGCGCAGCGCCCCGGTGACGCGTTCACGCGTCTCGATCACCTTGCCGCGCGTCTCGTCGAACCATTCGCGATCGTCGATGGCGGCCGCGGCACCGGCCTGGGCGATGCGGTCGAGCGGATAGGAGTTGAAGCTGTCTTTTACGCGCTCCAGCGCATCGATCAGCGGGCGGCGGCCGATGGCGTAGCCGACGCGCAGGCCCGCCAGCGAGCGGGACTTCGACAGCGTGTGGACCACGAGCAGGTTGTCGTATTTGCGGGTCAGCGGGATCGCGCTCTCGCCGCCGAAGTCGATATAGGCCTCGTCCACCACGACGGGCTGGTCCGGATGCCCGGCCACCAGCGTCTCGATGGCGGCAAGCGGCAGGCCGATGCCGGTGGGCGCGTTCGGGTTCGGCAGGATGATCGCGCCGCACGGGCGGTCATAGTCCGAGAGGTCGATGGTGAAATCGTCCTTCAGCGCAATCTCTTGCGCCTCGATGCCGAAAAGGCCGCAATAGGTCGGGTAGAAGCTGTAGGTGATATCCGGGTAGAGGAGGGGCCTGTCGTGCTTGAGGAGCGCCGCGAAGGCATGCGCCAGCACCTCGTCCGAACCGTTGCCGACAAACACCTCCTCCGCCTCCACGCCGTGGAACCGGGCGATCGACTGGCGCAGGGCCTGCGCGGTCGGGTCCGGATAGAGCTTCAGGCTGTCGGCGACGGCCTCCTGCATGGCGGCGATCGCCTTCGGCGACGGACCGTAGGGGTTCTCGTTGGTGTTGAGCTTGATGAGGTCTTGAATGCGCGGCTGCTCGCCGGCGACATAGGGCTTGAGCGTGGCGACGATCGGCGACCAGAATTTGCTCATGGTGTCAGTTCCTGCGATTGGCGATGAAATGGGCGGTTTCGATCAGGATGCCGGCGCGATGGCCGAACGGCGCGAGAAGCGCCTCGGCCTCGGCCACGAGGTCGCGCAGGCGGTTTTCCGCCCAGGCCTGGCCGCGCCGGGAAACCAGCGTCGCCTTGCCGCGATCGGCATCCTTGCCGGTCGCCTTGCCCATGGTCGCGGCATCGGCGGTAAGGTCGAGCAGGTCGTCGGCGATCTGGAAGGCGAGGCCCACCGTCTCGCCGTAGCGGCGCAGCGTCAGGCGCTCCCCGGCCGAGGCGCCCGCAACGATCGCGCCGGCCTCGCAGGCAAAGCGCAGCAGCGCGCCGGTCTTCATCGCCTGCAGCGTCACGATGCCGGCCTCGTCCGGCGCTTCGCTCTCGGCCGCAAGGTCGAGCGCCTGGCCGCCGGCCATGCCGCCGATGCCGGCGGCGCGGGCGAGCGCCAGCACCAGCGCCGTCTTGGTGGCGTCGGGCAGGCGGGTTTCGGGCGCCGCGACGATATCGAAGGCGAGCGTCAGCAGGCTGTCGCCGGCAAGGATCGCGGCCGCCTCGTCGAAGGCGATGTGCACGGTCGGCTGGCCGCGGCGCAGGTCGTCGTCGTCCATGGCCGGCAGGTCGTCATGCACGAGCGAATAACAGTGGATGCATTCGAGCGCGGCGCCGACGCGCAGCGCCGCCATGCGCTCCACACCCGCAAAGAGCGCGGCGGATTCGATGACGAGGAGGGGCCGCAGCCGCTTGCCGCCGTTGAGCACGCCGTGGCGCATGGCGGCGAGCAGCCGTTCGGGCCGGGCGATCTCGTCCGCCTCGACGGTGCCGGACAAGAGGCCCGCCAGCAGCGTTTCCACTGCCTCGGCATTGCCCTTCAGGAGGGACTGGAATTCCTGGTGACGTTCGCTCATGGCCGCTCTTTGGCATGGCCTCCCGGACGAAGCAACGGCCATGCCCGCGCTGCTTCAAAGAATCGCGGCGCAGACTGGTTTTTGGCGAGCCGGGACGATATGAAGGCGCAACGACGGAAGGACACGCCGGCTCTTGGACATCGTACCGGAAACACGCGCAGATGCGGGCAAAACGGAGGCAGGGGCCGGTGAGAAGGACGGTTGGATGAGCCGGCTTCGCCGGACCTGGCAGCGGCTCGTGCTCGTGGTCATTGCGGTCGTGGCGCTGCCCTATGCGCTGATCCTGCTCTACACGGTCGATTTCATCCGCCCGGTCTCCACGCTGATGCTGCGCGACCTCGTGCTCCTGCGTGGCTATGACCGGCAATGGGTGGAGTTCGACGAGATTTCGCCCAACCTTGTCCAGGCGGTCATGATGTCCGAGGATGGTCAGTTCTGCCGTCACGGCGGGGTCGACTGGGGCGAGATGCGCGCCGTCGTCAACGAGGCGCTGGCCGGCGAGCAGACGCGCGGCGCCAGCACGATCCCCATGCAGACGGCCAAGAACCTCTTCCTGTGGAACGGCCGCTCCTTCCTGCGCAAGGCGATGGAACTGCCGCTCGCCGTCGCCGCGGATTTCGTCTGGAGCAAGAAGCGGCTGATGGAGATCTACCTCAACATCGCCGAATGGGGACCCGGCATCTACGGCATCGAGGCCGCCGCGCAGCACCATTTCAAGGTGCCGGCCGCCAAGCTCTCGCGCCGTCAGGCCGCCCTTCTCGCCGTCTCGCTACCCAATCCCTACGAACGCAACGCCGGAAAGCCGGGCCGCGGCCTGCAGCGCCTCGCCCGCCTCATCGAGCGGCGCGCCAGCCGCTCGGGCGAATATATCAAGTGCCTTTATGAGTGAGTTCAGGCCTTTTCATTGGCGCCGGGAGCGGTGAAGGCCTAGGGTTCCGGCCATCTCAGAAACGCGCGGGAACACCATGTCGGACCTCATCCTCCATATCGGCAACAAGAACTATTCCTCCTGGTCCTTCCGGCCCTGGATCGCCATGACGGCGGCCGGCGTGCCGTTCACGGACAAGGTCATCCCCTTCGACTTTCCCGCCGGCAATCCGGAATTCAGCAAGATCTCGCCGACGGGGCGGGTGCCGGTGCTGCACCATGGCGCGGTGCGGGTGTGGGAATCGCTGGCGATCATCGAATATGTCGCCGAACTCTTTCCGAATGCCGGCATCTGGCCGAAGGACAGCGCAGCGCGTGCCGAGGCGCGGGCGATCGCGATGGAAATGCTCTCCGGCTTCCGGGCGCTGCGCGGCGCCTGCCCGATGAACATCCGTCGCAAGCCGGCCGAAATCGACCTGCCGGAGGGCGTCATGGACGACGTCGCCCGCATCGAGACGATCTGGAAGACGGCGCTTGCGCGTTCGGGCGGGCCGTTCCTGTTCGGCGGTTTCTCTGCCGCCGACGCGATGTATGCCCCCGTCGTCAACCGGTTCGAGACCTATCGCCTGACCCGTGACGAGACGGTCCTCGCCTATATGGCGCGCATGAAGGCGCATCCGGCCTGGCAGGCGTGGCAGGCGGCGGCGCTTGCCGAGCCGTGGATCGTGCCCGAAGACGAGGTTTGACCGCCGGAATCGAAAAAAAAAGCCCGGGGACTGGTCAAGCGGGAATTAGCTGTGTATAAGCCGGCCCAATTTCCGAGATAAAGACATGTCCCTGTCGCCCGTCCGGTGGCCCGTGGATGTGTTTGCCCGATAAGTGGAGTTAGTGAAATGGCTGTACCGAAAAGAAAAACGAGCCCGTCCAAGCGCGGTATGCGCCGTTCCGCAGACGCTCTGAAGGGTTCGACCTACGTTGAAGACAAGAACTCCGGCGAACTGCGCCGCCCGCACCACATCGACCTGAAGACCGGCATGTATCGCGGTCGCCAGGTTCTGACGCCGAAGGAAAGCGCATAAGCGTTTTCGGCATCAGTTGAGATCGGGGGCCGGCTTGCCGGCCCTTTTCTTTTGGGTGACGTATCCCGGAATGTCCTGGCTTTGCCGCGACGACATTTTCTTATGCCGATTCTTGGGCTAAGAGGACGGTAGGGCCGCTCGCGCGAAGACGGCCGTTAGAGCATTTCGGCTTTTCTCCGAAAGCGCTCTAACTCTTTGTTTTGCCGCATTTCCGGACGCAAAACCGCTTCGCACTTTTGCTGGAAATGCTCTAGGAGACCGCCGCTCATGCTTCTGGCCATACCGCTGCTGATTATCCCCTTCGCCCTCTACAACCTCGCCATGACCGGCCTCTTCGGCGATGGCGGCGTCGCCGTGCTCGACAGCGAGGTGATGGCGGTTAACATGCTGTCCGGCACGACCTGGACCATGGCCTTCGGCGACCTCCTCATCCTGATCGCGCTCGTGCTGCTCTTCGTGGAGATTCTGAAGGCGACGCGTCCGGGGTCGCGCGCGCTGCTCGATCACATGCTGTCGATGGTGCTGTTCGTGGTGTTCCTCGTCGAGTTCCTGCTGGTGCAGGGCGCCGCGACGCAGATCTTCTTCATCCTGATGACGATCACCTTCATCGATGTCATCGCGGGTTTTGCCGTGTCGATCCGCACGGCGAGCCGGGATCTTTCGATCGGGCTGTGAGGGGCGCGGGGCAGGCCCGCGCCGGCCCGTTTCCTCAGCTCAGCTTGTCGAGCTTCGTCTGGAGCGCGCGCAACTGCTCCTTCAGCTCGTCGAGATCCTTGGCCTCGGCCTTGCGGGTCTCCTTCGGCTGGGCCGCATTGGCGAAGGGCGTGAACATCTTCATCGCCTGCTGGAACATTTCCGTGTTGCGCCGCGTCGTCTCCTCGATCAGCGCCATCGGCACCTGCAGGTTCTTGCCGAGCGGCGTATCGCCGAAGGTCTTGTTGATCTGCTCGCGCATCTGCGACTGCTGCTCGGTGAAGGCCTGCATGGAGTGCTCGAGATAGCTCGGCACGACCATCTGCATCTGGTCGCCGTAGTAGGAGATGAGCTGGCGGAGGAAGGAGATGGGCAAAAGCGTGTTGCCGGTCTTCGATTCCTGCTCGAAAATGATCTGCGTCAGCACCGAATGGGTGATGTCCTCGCCGGACTTGGCGTCCTGCACGGTGAAATCCTCGCCCTTCTTCACCATGACCGCGAGATCGTCCAGCGTCACATAGGTGCTCGTGCCCGTGTTGTAGAGCCGCCGGTTCGCATATTTCTTGATGACGATCTGACCGTCGTTCCTGGCCATTAGGGTCTCCTCATCCCCGTATTTCCATTTCTTTTTTGGTTCTGGCGAGTATCGGCAAAAAGACGCGCGCTGACAATCGAATTGTGCAATGCGGTGAGCGATGCTGCGCAACATGGTTTTTCGTGCCGCAGGCCGCTTGCATGAAATTTTAGCGGCATCGGATATCCCGTTTGACTCTCCCCCTCCGCTTTGCCAGTTTTGATTTCGGGAGAACCGCCGGGCTCGCGCCGCTCGTGCGCCGGGGCCGGTTCCAAGCCCGACCGCAAGGTCGCAGACATGAGGAAGCACGCCATGAGCACCCCATCCATCGTCATCGCCAGCGCCGCCCGCACCGCGGTCGGCTCGTTCAACGGAGCCTTCGCCAACACGTCCGCCCACGAACTCGGGGCGACGGTCATTTCGGCGGTTCTGGAGCGCGCGGGCGTGGCCGTGGGCGAGGTGAACGAGGTGATTCTCGGCCAGGTCCTGCCGGCCGGCGAGGGCCAGAACCCGGCCCGCCAGGCCGCGATGAAGGCTGGCCTCCCGCAGGAGGCGACCGCCTGGGGCATGAACCAGCTCTGCGGCTCGGGTCTGCGGGCCGTGGCGCTCGGCATGCAGCAGATCGCCACGGGCGATGCCGGCATCATCGTAGCCGGCGGCATGGAATCCATGTCCATGGCGCCGCATTGCGCGCATCTGCGCGGCGGCGTGAAGATGGGCGATTTCAAGATGATCGACACGATGATCAAGGACGGCCTGACCGACGCCTTCTACGGCTACCACATGGGCATCACCGCCGAGAACGTCGCCAGGCAGTGGCAGCTTTCGCGCGACGAGCAGGACGCCTTCGCCGTCGCCTCGCAGAACAAGGCCGAGGCCGCCCAGAAGGAGGGCCGCTTCAAGGACGAGATCGTTCCCTTCATCGTCAAGGGCCGCAAGGGCGATGTCAGCGTCGAGGCCGACGAATATATCCGCCACGGCGCGACGCTCGAATCGATGGCGAAGCTCCGTCCCGCCTTCGACAAGGAAGGTACGGTAACGGCCGCCAACGCCTCCGGCCTCAACGACGGCGCGGCCGCCGCCCTCCTGATGAGCGAGGCCGAAGCCTCGCGCCGCGGCATCCAGCCACTCGCCCGCATCGTTTCCTGGGCGACGGCCGGCGTCGACCCGAAGATCATGGGCACCGGCCCCATCCCGGCCTCCCGCAAGGCGCTGGAGCGCGCCGGCTGGAAGATCGGCGACCTCGACCTCGTCGAGGCCAACGAGGCCTTCGCCGCCCAGGCCTGCGCCGTCAACAAGGATCTCGGCTGGGATCCCTCGATCGTCAACGTCAACGGTGGCGCCATCGCCATCGGCCACCCGATCGGCGCGTCCGGCGCCCGTATCCTCAACACGCTCCTCTTCGAGATGAAGCGCCGCGGCGCGAAGAAGGGCCTTGCCACGCTCTGCATCGGCGGGGGCATGGGCGTGGCGATGTGCGTCGAGAGCATGTAGGCACAAGCTTACAGACTGCTTTGCCATGACCTGCCGCCGGCGGGGCGTCGGGTCGACTCGAAAACAGCCTCAGGGGAGTGAGCCACATGAGCAGGGTAGCATTGGTAACGGGCGGGTCGCGGGGCATCGGCGCCGCCATTTCGGTGGCGTTGAAGGCGGCCGGGTACACGGTGGCTGCAAGCTATGCCGGCAATGACGACGCCGCCAACGCCTTCAAGGCGGAAACCGGCATTCCGGTCTACAAATGGGACGTTGCGAGCTACGAGGCCTGCGTCGAGGGGATAGGCAGGGTGGAGGCCGATCTCGGCCCGGTGGATATCCTCGTCAACAATGCGGGCATCACCAAGGATGCGATGTTCCACAAGATGACGCCTGACCAGTGGGGCGCAGTCATCAACACCAACCTCACCGGCCTCTTCAACATGACGCATCCGATCTGGACCGGCATGCGCGACCGCAGCTTCGGCCGCGTCATCAACATCTCCTCGATCAACGGCCAGAAGGGCCAGATGGGCCAGGCGAACTATTCCGCCGCCAAGGCCGGCGACCTCGGCTTCACCAAGGCGCTCGCCCAGGAAGGTGCCGCCAAGGGCATCACGGTCAACGCCATCTGCCCGGGCTATATCGGCACCGAGATGGTGCGCGCCATCCCGGAAAAGGTGCTGAACGAGCGGATCATCCCGCAGATCCCGGTCGGCCGCCTCGGCGAGCCGGACGAGATCGCCCGCATCGTCGTCTTCCTCGCCTCGGACGACGCCGGCTTCATCACCGGCTCGACCATCTCGGCGAACGGCGGCCAGTTCTTCGTCTGACCGCATTTCTTCTCAAACGGAACACGGCGCCTTCGGGCGCCGTTTTCCATGGTAGGATCGACCGGAGAGGAGCACGCCATGAAACAGGAAAAGCTGAGCGAAGAAGCGATCTCCGCGGCGATCGCGGCGCTTGACGGCTGGACCCGCTCGGATGACGGTATCGCCATCGGGAAGACATTCAAGTTCAAGACTTTCCGCGAGGCCTTCGGTTTCATGACCGAGGGCGCGCTCGCGGCGGAGAAATTCAACCATCATCCCGAATGGTTCAACGTCTACAACCGCGTCGAGGTGCGGCTGACCAACCACGATGCGGGCGGCCTCACCGAACTCGACTTCAAGCTGGCGACGGCCATGGACAGTGCGGCGGCCCTGCGCACGAAGAGTTGAACAGCCGCAAAACCGTTCCCATATCATTCCCGCCGGGTTTTTCCGGCATTGCCACCTGAAGGAGGCCATGCATGGATGACGTGAAGATCGGCGAGATCCTTCTGCCGGGAGACGAGGACGAGCAGGAGCGTCAGGAGAACCGCGTGAAGAGGCGGTTCTGGCCGGTCCTCAAGCGCGCGATGCGGCAGATGCCGTTCTCCCGCGATCTCGTCGCCGCCTATTATTGCGCGCTGGATTCCCGCACGCCGACCAGGGTGCGCGGCATCCTGCTCGCCGCGCTTGCCTATTTCGTATTGCCGCTCGACGGTATTCCGGATTTCCTCGCGCTCGTCGGCTTTTCCGATGACATCGCGGTGCTGACGGCCGCCTTCGCCGCCATCCGCGGCCATATCCGCGAGGACCACTATGTGGCCGCCGACAAGGCGCTTGCGGAAGAGCCGGACGCGCAGCCGGCCGGCTGAGGCCCGCCCGCGCCGTGCTCGACCGTAGGGCGAGAAGTCAAATTCTTGCCCTATTCCTTGTGCCTTAAATGGCTTCGACGGGTTCTATCTCACCAAACGGGGACTGCGCGCGCACCTTTCTCGGCAATCCCGGCCAACGGGCTTGGCGGCTTTGCCTGCGCGATTGTGCCGGTGCGGCGCGGAAGAGCCTTGTAAATGCGTTGCATGTTGACGGTTTGGTAACCTGAATTAAGTCAAAATAAATCAAATCGTCATCATGCATGGCCGACACCGGCATCGAAGGCGCCGCCTTCGGCCGGGCAATCACTGGCAAGACAACCGGCAGGAAAACATGTTCGTAAGAAAGCTCGCAACCGCACTCGCCCTCGTCGTCGTGACCGCAGGCGTTGCCTCGGCCCAGACGCCGACGCGCATTCAGCAGTTCAATGCCTGGGGTGCCTATTCCTACCAGGCGAACGGCGGCAAGGTCTGCTACGTGCTGTCGGTGCCGAAGGAGAAGAACCCGGCCGGCGTCGACCACGGCGACGTCTTCTTCCTCGTCTCGCAGCGCCCGGGCCAGAACATCAGCTACGAGCCGCAGGCGATGATGGGCTATCCGCTGCAGGAAGCCTCCAAGGTCAACGTCGTCATCGACGGGCGCACCTTCGTGATGTTCACCAAGGGCAATTCGGCCTGGGTGGAGAACGCCGCGGAAGAGCCGGCCCTCGTCGCGGCCATGAAGGGCGGCAGGGACATGCAGGTCCAGGCGAAATCCCGGCGCGGCACGGGCACGTCCTACTCCTATTCGCTGTCGGGCATCTCGGCGGCGCTGAAGCAGATCGAAAGCTGCCGCTGATCCTTCCGGCAGGCGAAAACGGAAAAGGCCGGCGTTCGCGCCGGTCTTTTCGTTTGTTCGAGCGTCAGGCGCGGCTGCGCGCCATAAGGGCGAGCGCTGCCAGGACGAGGACGGCCGCCAGCGTGAAGGTGACCTGCATGCCGGTGGCGATCGCCGCGGGATCGGCCTGCGTCAACGCCCTGCTGCCGACGGCGAGCGTGAAGACCGCCCCCATCAGGGACGCTCCCGTGATGAGGCCGAGATTGCGCGACAGGGCGAGCAGGCCGGAGATGACGCCGCGCTCCTCCACGCCGACACCGCCCATGACGGCCGCATTGTTGGCGGCCTGGAAAAGCTGGTAGCCCGGCGTCAGCAGGACGATCGCCGCGACATAGCCGGCAAGGCCGAGAAAGGCGGAGAGGATGGGCAGCCCCAGCGCGCCCAGGCTCATCGCGGCAAGCCCTCCCAATCCCATGCGCCGGGCGCCGAAACGGTCGACCATGCGCCCCGCGACGACGCCGCTTGCAATCGAGACGAAGGGGCCGACCGCCAGCACGAAGCCGACGCCGGCCGGGCCGAGCCTCAGGGTGCGAGCGAGGTAGAACGGCCCGACGACGAGCGTCGCCATCATCACCGTGGCGACGAGCCCGTTGGCGGCCAGGCTCGCCCGGAACCCGGCGCGACGGAATGCGGCGGGACGGATCAGCGGTGCGGCCGCCCGCCGCTGTTGCAGGACGAAGAGGCCCATGCCCGCGGCGGAAGCGGCGACGAGGGCGGCATTGAGCGGCCCGAAGGCGCCCTTGCCCACGGTCATCGCCAGCGCATAGGCGGTGAGCGTTACCGCCAGCAGGCCGGTGCCGGGGAAATCGAAACGGGCAGCCGCCGCGCCGGCCCGATCGGCGGGGAGGAACCGCCAGACCAGCGCCAGCGCGGCAAGGCCGAAGGGAATGGCGACGAGGAAGATCGCCGGCCAGCCGAAGCCCGCGATCAGCAGGCCGCCGAGCGAGGGGCCCAGCGCGGTGCCGACCGCGGACATGGTGCCGAGAAGGCCCATGGCGCTGCCGATCCGTTCGCGCGGCACGGTCTCGCTGACGAAGGCCATGGCAAGCGCCATCATCGCCGCCGCGCCCAGCCCCTGCAGGGCTCGGGCGGCGATCAGGAGCGGCAGCGTCGGCGCAAGCCCCGCCAGCGCCGAAGCGACGGTGAACAGCACAAGGCCCGCAAGCAGCAGCCGGCGGCGGCCGAAAAGGTCGCCGAGGCGCCCGACGCCGACGATCAGCACCGTGCTCGCCAGCAGATAGGCCAGCACCACCCATTGCACCTGCCCGAACGGTGCGGCGAAGCCTTCCGCCAGCGTCGGCAGCGCGACATTGGCGATGCTGGTGCCGAGCGAGGAGAGCAGGATGGCGAGCGACAGGCCGCCAAGCGCACCGGCCGTACCATGTGTCGTCGTGAGGGTCCGTGCATCTGCCATGGCGTTCTCCTGTCGTTGGTTCTTTCGACAGATAGATTTTTGGCGGACAAGGCGGAAGGCGCATCGTTTGCACGTCATTCGTGCGTCAAACGCCATGTCATCTTCCCGGAAGAATGCTAGGATCGCGCCATGTCCCGGCCCGATCTCAACCTTCTCGTCACCCTCGACGTGCTGCTTGCCGAAGGCAGCGTCGCGCGCGCCGCGCAGCGGCTGCGGCTCAGCCCGTCGGCGATGAGCCGGGCGCTCGCCCGTCTTCGTGCGGTGACCGGCGATCCGCTGCTGGTGCGGGCCGGGCGCGGCCTGGTGCCGACGCCGCGGGCGCTCGTCCTGCGCCAGGCGGTGGGGCGGATCGTCGAGGAGGCGGAGACGCTGCTGCGGCCGGCCGAATTGCTGGACCTCAAGGCCCTCGTGCGGACCTTCACGCTGCGCAACCGCGAGGGGTTCGTGGAAACCTTCGGGCCGGCGCTTCTGGCCCGCATCGCCCGCGAGGCGCCGGGCGTGAAACTGCGCTTTTCGGCCAAACCCGACAAGGAAAGCGCGTCCTTGCGCGATGGCACGGTGGATCTGGAGACCGGCGTGATCGGCGGTACGACGGGGCCGGAGGTGCGGGCGCAGGCGCTGTTCCACGACCGGTTCATCGCCGTCGTGCGCCAAGGGCATCCTTTCACCGAAGGCCCGATGACGCCGGAGCGCTATGCGGTCGCCGCGCATGTCCTGGTCTCCCGCCGGGGGCGCGAGGGCGGCCCAGTCGACGAGGCGCTCGCCCGTCTCGGTCTTGCGCGCCGCATCGCCGTCACCGTCGCGAGCTTTTCCGAGGCGCTGGCGCTCGCCCGGGGATCGGACCTCGTCGCGGAGGTGCCGGAACGCTATACGGCAAGGCTGCGGGACGGCATGGCCGCCTTCGCGCTGCCGCTCGACCTGCCCGGGCACACCATCTCCATGCTCTGGCATCCGCGCCTCGATGCCGATCCGGCCCATCGCTGGCTGCGGGCGTGCCTGCGCGCCGTGTGCGCGGAGAGGTGACTTTCCGCCGGAACAGTGCTAAAGGGCCGGCAACCGGGCCGAAATCCGCGTTTTCAGACGCTCCTGGCCCGCAATGAACTTCTGTCGAGCAAGGACCGCTTGCGGCGCAAAAGCCTGCGCCGGCGTGCCCTGTTCTTGAGGATGACCCGATGGCAAGCATGGACTTTCTCAACACGGCCGAGCCCGTCAAGGCGCCTGTCGTCCGCACCCTCCCCGCCGCCGAAAAGCCGTCGCTGATCGGCCTTTCGCGCGAGGAGATGGGCCGCGCGCTCGTCGAAAAGGGCGTCAACGAGCGCCAGGTGAAGATGCGCGTCAGCCAGCTCTGGCACTGGCTCTATGTGCGCGGCGTCTCCGATTTCGACGACATGACCAATGTCTCCAAGGACATGCGCGAAATGCTGAAGACGCATTTCACCATCGCCCGTCCCGAGATCGTCGACGAGCAGATTTCCAGCGACGGCACGCGCAAATGGCTGTTGCGCTTTCCCGCGCGCGGCGCCGGCCGGCCGGTCGAGATCGAGACCGTCTACATTCCCGAGGAAGGCCGCGGCACGCTGTGCATCTCCAGCCAGGTCGGCTGCACGCTCACCTGTTCTTTCTGTCACACCGGCACGCAGAAGCTGGTGCGCAACCTGACGGCCGAGGAAATCCTCTCGCAGCTCCTGCTCGCCCGCGACCGGCTGGGCGATTTCCCGGACCGCGACACGCCGACCGGCGCCATCGTGCCGGCGGAAGGGCGCAAGGTCTCCAACATCGTCATGATGGGCATGGGCGAGCCGCTCTACAATTTCGAAAGCGTCAAGACGGCGCTGCTGATCGCCACCGACGGCGACGGCCTGTCGCTCTCCAAGCGGCGCGTGACGCTGTCGACCTCCGGTATCGTGCCGGAGATCTACCGAACCGGCTCGGAGATCGGCGTCATGCTGGCGATCTCGCTGCATGCCGTGCGCGACGACCTGCGCGACATGCTGGTGCCGATCAACAAGAAATATCCGCTGAAGGAGCTGCTGGACGCCTGCCGCGCCTATCCGAGCCTGTCGAACGCCCGACGCATCACCTTCGAATATGTGATGCTGAAGGACGTGAACGACACGCTGGAGGATGCCAAGCTGCTGGTGCAGCTCCTCAAGGGCATTCCGGCGAAGATCAACCTCATCCCCTTCAATCCCTGGCCGGGCACGAACTACCAATGTTCCGACTGGGAGCAGATCGAGCGTTTCGCCGATTTCATCAACCAGGCCGGCTATGCCTCACCGATCCGCACCCCGCGCGGCCGCGACATCCTTGCCGCCTGCGGCCAGCTGAAATCGGAATCCGAGCGCATGCGCAAGGTCGACCGCATGGCTTTCGAGGCGATGATGATCGTCGGGCATGGCGAGGACGACTGAGCGCCGGTCTGCCGCGCCTTCCCATCAGAAATTGTGATTGATGAAGCGGCCTGCGAGAATTGATTTGAAGGGCCGTTTTGCCTAGAAACGGCTTGAAATCATTCTAGGGAGACCATCCATGCGCAACCTTCTGCTTGCTTTCGCGGCAACGCTCGCGATTTCGCTGCCGGCCAAGGCCGAGGACGTCACGGTTGCCGTGACCGCCATCGTCGAACATCCGGCGCTCGACGCCGCCCGCGACGGCGTCAAGGAAGCGCTGGAGGCCGCCGGCTACAAGGAAGGCGAGAACCTGACCTTCCTTTACGAATCGGCGCAGGGCAACCCCGCGACGGCCGCGCAGATCGCCCGCCAGTTCGCCGGCGAAGAGCCGAGCGTCATCGTGCCGATCTCCACGCCGTCGGCCCAGGCCGTCGTTTCCGCGACGAAGGACATCCCGGTCGTCTTCACGGCCGTGTCCGACCCGCTCGGCGCGCAGCTCGTCAAGGACATGGACAAGCCCGGCGGCAATGTCACCGGCCTTTCCGACCTGTCGCCGGTTGCCGAGCACCTGGCGCTGATCAAGGAAATCCTCCCCGAAGCCAAGACGATCGGCTTCCTCTACAATTCGGGCGAGGCCAATTCCGTCTCGCTGCTCGCCGTGCTGAAGGAAGAGGCCGAGAAGGCCGGCCTGACGGTCGTCGAATCCGCCGCCACCAAGTCTGCCGAAGTACAGGGCGCCGCGCGCGCACTCGTCGGCCGCGCCGATGCGATCTACATCCCGACGGACAACACGATCATCTCGGCCCTCGAAGGCGCCGTTGCCGTTGCCGAGGAAGCCAAGCTGCCGCTCTTCACCGCCGACACGGATTCCGTTTCGCGCGGCGCCATCGCGGCGCTGGGCTTCAACTACAAGGATGTCGGCAAGCAGACGGGCGAGATCGTCGTACGCATCCTCAAGGGTGAGAACCCGGGCGACATCGCCGTGAAGGTCGCCGCCGGCACCGACCTCGTCGTCAACAAGGGCGCCGCCGCCAAGATGGGCGTCACGCTTCCCGAAGCCGTCGTCGGCCGCGCGACCCGCGTGATCGAATAATCCCGGGTTTCCCGGACATTTCCAATCGGAATCAACCGCTGCCGGATCGCCCGGCAGCGGTTGATCTGTTAAGAAGACCCTCCCGCAAGACCCGTGGGGAACGGGTGAAGAGAGAAAGCCGAGAGCCGTGAGCCTGATTGCCTTCTGGGGTGCCGTCGAACTGGGGCTGGTCTATGCCTTCGTCGCGCTCGGCGTCTACCTTGCTTTCCGCGTGCTGGATTTCCCGGACCTGACGGTGGACGGCTCCTTTCCGCTCGGCGCCGCCGTCGCGGCCGTGCTGATCATCGCGGGCGTCAATCCGTGGCTCGCCGCGGCGGTCGCCATGGTGGCCGGCGCCATTGCCGGCCTCGTCACGGCGCTGCTGAACGTGCGGTTCCGCATCCTGAACCTCCTCGCCTCGATCCTGACGATGATCGCGCTGTTCTCGGTCAACCTGCGCGTCATGGGCAAGCCGAATGTCGCGCTGATCAATGCCGACACGATGATCAGCCCCTTCTTCGGCCTCGGCCTTCGCGACTTCTACGTCCGCCCGCTCTTCGTCGGCGTCCTCGTCGTCGTCGCCGTCGTGCTGGTCTGGCGCTTCCTGGAAAGCGATGCCGGCCTTTCGATGCGCGCGACGGGCGCGAATGCCCGCATGGCCCGTGCCCAGGGCGTCGACACCAACCGCCAGATCTATCTCGGCATCGCGCTCTCCAATGCGCTCGTGGCGCTCGGCGGCGCGCTCTTCGCCCAGACGAACGGCTTTGCCGACGTCACCTCCGGCGTCGGCACCATCGTCGTCGGCCTTGCCGCCGTCATCATCGGCGAGACGCTGTTCGGCGCGAGGGGCATCCTCATGGCGCTGATCGGCTGCGTGCTCGGCTCCATCCTCTACCGCATCGCCATCCAGCTCGCGCTTTCTTCCGACGTGCTCGGCCTGCAGGCGTCCGACCTCAATTTCGTGACGGCCCTGCTCGTCACCGTGGCGCTCGTCCTGCCGCGCCTTCGCCGCGGGGGAGCCGCCTGATGATCTCCGTCTCCGATATCAAGGTCGTCTTCGGCAAGGGCACGCCGCTGCAGAAACAGGCGCTGAACGGCGTCAGCCTCACCATCGAGGAGGGGCAGTTCGTCACCGTCATCGGCTCGAACGGCGCCGGCAAGTCGACGCTGCTCGGGGTTCTGGCCGGCGACGTCATCGCCACCGAAGGCCAGGTGAAGATCGGCACGACGGACGTCACCCGCCAGGGCACCGCCGCGCGCGCCGGCCGCGTCGCCCGCGTCTTTCAGGACCCGCTGACGGGAAGCTGCGGCGCCCTGTCGATCGAGGAGAATCTCGCGCTCGCCGCCCGCCGCGGCGAGCGGCGCGGCCTTGCCTCCGCCCTCGGCCCGCAGCGCCGCGCCGTCTTCCGCGAGCGCATCGCCGAACTGAACCTCGGCCTCGAAAACCGCATGCGCGACCGGATGGATCTGCTCTCCGGCGGCCAGCGCCAGGCGGTCTCGCTCATCATGGCGACGCTTGCCGGCTCCGACGTGCTGCTGCTCGACGAGCACACCGCGGCGCTCGATCCCGGCATGGCCGAGTTCATCATGACCCTCACGCAGAAGATCGTCTCCGAGCGCAAGCTGACGACGCTGATGGTCACGCACTCCATGCGCCAGGCGCTGGACTACGGCCACCGCACCGTCATGCTGCACGGCGGCGAGATCGTGCTCGACGTTTCCGGCGACAGCCGCAAGACGCTTCAGGTCGAGGACCTGATCGCCATGTTCCGCAAGATGCGCGGCCAGACGCTGGACGACGACGCCTTGCTGATCGGCTGAGCAGTTCCGGCAGAAGCACGCGGCGGTTTCGCGTCCGAGGCGCGGGGAACGAAGACCTACCGCGCCTGCGTGAACAGGATCTTCGTCGCGAAGACGGAGAAGACGCCGGCAAAGGTATAGTCGATGCCGCGCAGCACCTTGGGATTCTGCTGGAGCCAGGCCGCCAGCCTGTCGGCGGCGAGGATCACCAGCACGTTCACCGGCATGCCGACGACGATGAAGAACAGGCCGAGAAAGACCAGTTTGCCGGTGACGTCCGGATCGCCCGCCGTGATGAACTGCGGCAGGAAGGTCATGAAGAAGATGATGACCTTCGGATTGAGCAGGTTCACCCAGAAGCCGCTGGAAATATTGGTGAGCGCCGTGCCGCGCGGCCCAGCCGCCGCCTTGACGGTGAGGTTGGAGCCGTAGCGGATCGCCTGGATGGCGAGCCACAGGAGATAGGCGGCGCCGCCCGTCTTCAGCATCAGGAAGGCGGTCGGCGAGGCGGTGATGAGGGCGGAGACGCCGAAAGCGACGAGCAGCGTGTGCACGACGATGCCGAGGCTGGTGCCGACCACGACGAAGAGCGCCGGGCCGCGCCCCTGCGAGAGCGCGCGGCTGATCGACAGCGTCATGTCCGGGCCGGGCGTCATGGCGAGCAGCAGGCTTGCGGCCGTGAAGGCGAGAAGCGTCGGGAGCGTGGGCAGGAAATCCATGGCAGAGCCTTGAAAGCCGGGGAAGATCAAAGACCTCTAATCCGGCTTTCCGGAAATTACCAATCAAAGTCTATGATGGGCTGTTACGCCGCCTCATCGACCCTGTGACATCAGTCGCCTTCGACGAAGGCCCGGAACTTCCCGGCATAGTCTTTGTGCCAGCGCGAGAGCGGCGGACGGTTCTCGATGACGTCGCCGATCGCCCAAGCCATCCGGCGCTCGTCGAGCGTGCGCGGCACGTCGTTGTCCGGGCACAGAATGTAGAAATCGCCGCGCTCCAGGCTTTCCATCATGAAGGCGACGGTCTGGGCCGGCGTCCAGGCGGCATCCGGCTTTTCCGTGCGATCGCCCTTCGTCAGCTCCGTGAAGACGAAGCCGGGGATCAGCAGATGGGCCGAAAGCCTTGCGCCCGCCGTGTTGCGCAATTCGTGCTGGAGCGCCTCGGTGAACACCTTCACGCCTGCCTTGGAGACATTGTAGGCGGGATTGCCGGGCGGCGTGGTGATGCCCTGCTTGGAGCCGGTATTGATGATGAGACCCGGCTCGCCATGGGCCAGCATGGACGGCCCGAAGACCTGCGTGCCGTGGATCACGCCCGTCAGGTTGACGGAAAGGATGTGGTCCCAGTTCGCCTCCGCGCTGAAGACGGAGGTGTCCGGCTGGATGCCGGCATTGTTCATGAGCACATGCACGCGGCCGAAGCGCTGCAGAACGGCGCGCTCCAGCGCCTCCAGGGCGTGCCGGTGCGCGACGTCCGTCTCCACCGCCATGACGTTGGCCTCGCCGGCGATCGCCTCTAGTTCGGCCCGGGCTTCGCCGAGGCGGTCGGCGTCAAGGTCGGCAATGGCGACGCACATGCCGGCTTCGGCAAAATGCCGTGCGGCGGCAAGGCCGATGCCGGCGGCGCCGCCGGTGATGACGGCGACGTTGGATTCCTTGATGATCTCTTGCAGGGTCGTCATGGCTTCGCCTCCTTTAAGGGGTTCGCTGCGGCGAATATGGGTCTTCGTCCGGCGCAGTCAAACCCGCCCTGCATCGGCACGCACCCTTGCGTCACGCGCCAATCTCGCTAAAAGTGCCGGCATACCGGGCCTCCGCGGGTTTGCCGCGCCCCTTCATGCAACGGACCTCATCACCATGGCATCACATAAAGACGTGAAGAAAGTCGTGCTGGCCTATTCGGGCGGCCTCGACACCTCGATCATCCTGAAATGGCTTCAGACCGAACTTGGCGCCGAAGTCGTGACCTTCACCGCCGATCTCGGCCAGGGTGAGGAGCTGGAGCCGGCGCGCAAGAAGGCCGAGATGCTCGGCATCAAGGAGATCTTCATCGAGGACGTGCGCGAGGAATTCGTGCGCGATTTCGTCTTCCCGATGTTCCGCGCCAATGCGGTCTATGAAGGCGTCTACCTGCTCGGCACGTCGATCGCCCGCCCGTTGATCTCCAAGCACCTGATCGAGATCGCCGCCAAGACCGGCGCCGACGCCATCGCGCACGGCGCGACCGGCAAGGGCAACGACCAGGTCCGCTTCGAACTGTCCGCCTATGCGTTGAACCCGGACATCAAGATCATCGCGCCCTGGCGCGACTGGTCGTTCAAGAGTCGCACCCATCTCCTGGAATTCGCCGAGCAGCACCAGATCCCGGTCGCCAAGGACAAGAAGGGCGAGGCGCCGTTCTCGGTCGATGCGAACCTGCTGCACTCCTCCTCCGAGGGCAAGGTGCTGGAAGACCCGGCCGTCGAGGCGCCGGAATATGTGCATATGCGCACCATTTCCCCGGAATCGGCGCCCGACAAGGCGACCGTCATCAAGGTGGGCTTCGAGCGCGGCGACGCCGTCTCCGTCAACGGCGTGCGCATGTCGCCGGCCACGCTGCTCGCGACCCTCAACACCTACGGCCGCGACAACGGCATCGGCCGTCTCGACCTCGTGGAGAACCGTTTCGTCGGCATGAAGTCGCGCGGCGTCTACGAGACGCCCGGCGGCACGATCCTGCTCGCCGCACACCGCGCCATCGAGAGCATCACGCTCGACCGCGGTGCCGCGCACCTGAAGGACGAGCTGATGCCGCGCTACGCGGAACTGATCTATTACGGCTTCTGGTTCTCGCCGGAGCGCGAAATGCTCCAGGCGCTGATCGACAAGAGCCAGGAACATGTCGAAGGCGAAGTGACGCTGAAGCTCTACAAGGGCAATGTCATGGTGACCGGCCGTGAATCGGACCAGTCGCTCTACTCCGACAAGCTGGTGACCTTCGAGGACGACCAGGGCGCCTACGACCAGAAGGACGCCGCCGGCTTCATCAAGCTGAACGCGCTGCGCCTGCGTACGCTCGCCGCCCGCAAGCGCCGCGGCTGATCGCACGCACTACGCAAAAGGCCCGCTGCCGTTCCCGGCCGCGGGCCTTTTTGTTTCCGGTGACGCTGCTCCGCAGGCTCGGCGGCCGGCAGCGCATCGCGACTGCAGATCGCACCGCAGCGGGCATAGGAAGGGATCGCGATCAGCCCATGACGGGGGCGATGGTGCGGCGCTCGCTCATTTGCGGCATCGTCACCGGCCGGCTTCCTTGGCAAGCGTCGCGGCGGCGCTGTCTTCCTCCAGCGCGAAGAGGTTGGCGCGCAGCCGCTTCAGCCGGTCGCGCATCAGTTCCAGCTCCTCCGGACCGATGCCGCTCGTCACCAGCTCCATCAACTCGATCTGCTCGGTGCGGATATTGGCGATGAGGGCGCCAGCGGCCGGCGTGGTGAAGATCAGCTTGGCCCGGCGATCGGCCGGATCGGGACGGCGCTCCACGTAGCCGAGGCTCTGCAGGCGGTCGAGATAGGTCGAGAGCGTCATCGGCTCGATGCCCATGCGCTGGGCTATCTCAAGCTGGCGGCTGCCCTCCAGCGTGGCGACGCGCACCAGGGTGCGCGCCTCGCCCGGCGTGAGGCCGAGACCGGCGGTGGCGATGCGGCGCTCGAAGGCGCTGCGCAGCATGCGGGCAACGTCGATAAGGACGAAACCGAGGGCGTCGGGATCGGGTCGGGAGGACATGTTCGCTTTCCGGCTGATTGTAAGGAGAGCTTACTATGCATTGCCGGAAGGAGCAACCGGCCAGCCATGGCTGCTTCGCATGGCTGGCCTGCTGCACGCTCGACGCTCCCGCCAGTGCGGCAGTCCTAGCGGTCGTCCCCGGGCGGGAAGCGGATCGTCACGCAGAGACCCCGCCCGTTCGTGCCGCTGTCCAGCGCCATCGTTGCATCGAACAGGCCGGCGATCTCCTCCACGATCGGCAGGCCGAGGCCCATGCCTGGCGCATCGCGGTGTTCGCCGCGCAAGAAGCGCTGGCGCACAAGGCCGCGGCGCCCGGGGGGAATGCCGGGACCGTTGTCCTCCACGCTCAGAAGCACGGCGCCCGCCTCTTGGCGCACGCGAACCGTAACCTCCGCCCCGCTCCCCGCATAGGCAAGGGCGTTCTCCACGAGATTGCGCAGGAGTTCGCCGAAAAGCAGCGGCTCGACGCGCGCAAGGGTCGGGCCGTCTCCCTCATAGCCGAGGTCGATGCCGGCCTCCGCGGCGGCCGGCACGCGGTCGGCGGTGAGCTGCTGGGCGAGTGCGGCGATATCGACCGGTGCCGGCTTCTGCGGCTCGCGGGAGCCGGCAGCGTCGATCTTGGCCATCAGCAGGAGCTGGGCGAGGATGCGCTCGGCATGGGCGACGGCGGCATCGCCCTTGCGGGCCGTCTCCTGCGCCTCCTCCAGCGTGGCGGCGCGGCTGGCCAATGCGAGCTGGGTGCGGATGATGGCGAGCGGCGTGCGGAGCTGGTGGCTGGCATTGCCGGAAAAGTGCCGCAGCGCATCGAGCGCCGATTGCAGGCGCACCATGAAGGAATTGACCGTATCGACGAGCCCCTGCACCTCGCTCGGCACGCGCTGCTCGATCGGATGCAGGTCGTTCGGGCTGCGCTCGGCGATGGCGTCGCTCAGCCTGTAGAGCGGGCGGAGCGACACGGTGACGGCGATCCAGACGATAAGGGCGGCGCCGGCGATCATCATGGCGAGGCGCAGCGCCGAGCGCAGCAGGATCGTTTCCGTCAACTGCCGGCGGGCGATGGTGGTTTCGGCGACGGTGACGGCGAAGGGCACGGAATTGACGCCGGTCGACGCCGAACGCTGCAGCACGGCGATGCGGATCGGTTCGCCGCGGAAGGTCGCGTCGGCAAAGCCGATCGGCTGGCCGGCCGTCTCCGCGATGGTCGGCAGGGTCTGGTAGCCGGTGATGAACCGGCCGGGCGGCCCTTCGACGCGGTAGAAGACGCGGTCCTGTGCGGCCGAGGTCAGCATTTCCAGCGCGACATAGGGAATGTCCACTTCGAGCGTGCCGTTCTCCGTCACCACGACGCGCTCGGCGATCGCCAGCGCCGATCCGGCCAGCACCCGGTCGGAGACCTCGTTCGCCGTCTTGACGGCTTCGTTGTAAGTGTCGACGAGGGCGACGATGCCGATCACCGCCGTCGAGACGAGCAGCCAGGCAAGCAGGCGCCGGCGCAGCGAGGAGGCCGGAAGGAGCGTCAAGCGGCGGGCGCCTTGTCGAGATAGTAGCCGATGCCGCGGGCGGTGCGCACGGTCAGGCCGTGCGGCGCCAGCCGCTTGCGGAGCCGGCTGACATATTGCTCGATGGCATTGGCCGAGAGGTCGTCGTCGAAGGCGGCGAGCGATTGCATGATGGCCTCCTTGGCGACCACCTTTCCCGCGCGCATGAAGAGGATTTCGAGCAGGCCGAGTTCACGGGCGGGAATGTCGAGCGGCACGCCGGCGGCCGAGAAGCTGCGCGAGTTGAGGTCGAGCACGACATCGCCGAAGGCGATGGCCGCCGAGCGCAGCCCCGCCTGCCGGCGCAGCAGCATGCGCACGCGCGCCTCGAATTCCGAGATGTCGAAGGGCTTTATCATGTAGTCGTCGGCGCCGAGGTCGAGGCCGCGCACCCGCTCCTCCGGCGCGCCGCGGGCCGTCAGGATCAGGACGGCGGCCTTGCTGCGGCGCGCGCGCATGGCGCGCAGCACGTCGAGGCCGTCCATCTCGGGCAGCGTCAGGTCGAGGATGACGAGGTCGAAGCTTTCCGACGCGATGGCGGCATCGGCGGAAGTGCCGTCGCGCACCACGTCCACCGCATGCCCCGTGCCCTTCAGGATGGCGGACAGGCCGTCCGCCAGGGCTTCGTTGTCCTCGACCAGTAGAATGCGCACGTCTCGTCCTCCCGCCGCGAGCTTAACGGCGGGCGGCGCACTTGTGAACGGCCTCGCGCTTTGGCAAGGTCGCGCCATGCGTCTTGTCCTCATGCTTCTCGCGCTCCTGGCGGCGCCCCTACCCGCATTTTCCGAGCCGGCCTTCTTCCCGGCCCGCAACGGCGATGCGGACGCGCCGGTGCTCGTCGTCTATTCTTCGCTGGACGAACCGCTTGCCCGGCCGATGATCGAGGGTTTCCAGGCGGCCAATCCGGATGTGGCGCTGCGCTATGACGAGATGCTGACCGGCGAGGTCTACGACCGCATCGTGCGCGAGACGGATGCGGGGGAGAAGACGGCCGATTTCGCCTTCTCCTCGGCGATGGACCTCCAGGTCAAGCTCAGCAATGACGGCTATGCCCAGCGCAGCGACCTGCCGATGAGCGATCGCTGGCCGGCCTGGGCCAACTGGCGCAACACCGCCTATGCACTGACCTTCGAGCCTGCCGTCTTCGTCTATCACAAGCCGAGCTTCAAGGACGGGAAGCCGCCGGCCTCGCGCGCCGAATTCGTCGACTACCTCAAGCGGCAGGGCGAGGCGGTCTACGGCCGCATCGGCACCTACGATATCGAGCGCTCCGGCGTCGGCTTCCTCTTCATGGCGCGCGACCAGGAGCAGTTCGGCGATATCTGGACGGTGATCCAGGCCATGGGGGCGGCGGGGGTGAAGCTCTATTCCACCAGTTCGGCCATCCTGGAGCGCGTCGCCGACGGGCGCTTCGTTCTCGGCTACAATATCCTCGGCTCCTATGCGGCGGACTGGGCCTCGCGCCATCCCGATGTCGGCATCGTGCTGCCGAAGGACTATACCGTCGTCATGTCGCGCATCGGCCTTGTGCCGCAGGCCGCCGCCTCTCCCGAGCTCGGCCGGCGCTACCTCGCCTTCTTCATGTCGAAGGAGGGCCAGACGATCATGGCTCGCGAACTGCAGATCGCCGCCGTCAGTCCCGACGTATCGGGCACCAACACGGCGCGCACGATGAGCGCGCTGCTCGGCGCGCAACTCAAGCCCGTGCCGGTGAGCCCGGGCCTCATGGTCTATCTCGACCAGGTGAAGCGGGCCCGGCTGATCGCCCGCTGGAACGAGGTCCTGCGCACGCAGTAGCGCCGCTTCGGGGCCATGTCAGGTAGATGTCAGCTTCCTGTGGTGCCTTTGGGCTCTTCATCGTCCGTGGAGGCGGACGGAAGACCGGGAGGAGAATTCTGCCGTGACCGCGCCTGCGAACCATCGTTCGCGCCGCCGCCGGCCGCCCATCCTCCCGCCAGAAGCAACGATGCGCGCCAAGCCGCGCCTGACGGAGGACATACTCTTGAAACACTTCTTCCTGGCATCCCTCATCGCCGGCGCCATGGCGCTTCCGGCGTTTGCCGCCGATTATTCGATCATCGCCCCGGCCGGACCGGGCGGCGGCTGGGACCAGACGGCCCGTTCGCTGCAGACCGTCCTGCAGGACGAGAAGATCTCCGGCAGCGTGCAGGTGGTGAACGTTCCGGGCGCGGGCGGCACGATCGGCCTTGCCCAGTTCGCCGGCCAGAACAGCGGCAACCCGAACGCCCTCATCGTCGGCGGTTACGTCATGGTCGGCGCGATCCTCACCAACCAGTCGCCGGTGACGCTCAACGACGTGACGCCCATCGCGCGCCTGACCGGCGAGTATGAAGCGATCGTCGTTCCGGCCGCTTCGCCGATCCAGACGATGGACGACCTCGTCAAGGCCCTGAAGGACGATCCGGGCGCGGTGTCCTGGGCCGGCGGCTCGGCCGGCGGCACGGATCACATCACGGCGGGCCTGATCGCCAAGGCCGCCGGCGTCGATCCGACGAAGATCAACTACATCGCCTATTCCGGCGGCGGCGAGGCGCTTGCCGCCATCCTCGGCAACCAGGTGACCGCCGGCATTTCCGGCTACGGCGAGTTCGAGGCCCAGGTAAAGGCCGGCACGCTGCGCCTGATCGCCATCTCCAGCGCCGAGCGCATCGAGGGCATCGACGCCCCGACCATCAAGGAAGGCGGCCTCGACGTCGTCGTCGAGAACTGGCGCATGATCGCCGCCGCCCCCGGCCTGTCGGCCGAGCAGGTCGCGGCCATCGACACCGATATCGCGAAGGTCGTGAACTCCGACGCCTGGAAGGAAACCTTGAAGACCAAGGGCTGGCAGAACACCTATCTTGCCGGCGATGCCTTCAAGGCGCAGCTCGACAAGGACATCGCGGCGACGGAAAGCATCCTCAAGGACATCGGGCTCGTCAAATGAGCACGGTCCACGCCTCCAGCGAAAGGCGCCGCCCCGACCGGGCGGCGCTGGCCATCGCACCCGTCCTCTTCGTCGTCGCCGCCGTGATCTGGTGGGATGCCGGGCGCCTTGCGGAGATGAGCAACTATTCCCGCATCGGCCCCGCCACCGTGCCGCATGTCGTCGCCATCGGCCTTGCGCTGCTCGCCGTCTGGACGGGGTTCGAGGCCTGGCGCGGCGATTTCCCGGAGCGCGAGCCGATCGAGGTGAAGCCGGTCGTCTTCATCGTCGCCGGTCTTGCCGGGCAGATGCTGCTCCTGAAGACCGCGGGCTTCTCGATCGCGACGGGCGTGCTCTTCGCGCTGACCGCCTTCGGCTTCGGCCGGCGCAAGCTGTGGATCTCGCTGCCGATCGGCATCGCCTTCAGCTTCGTCGTCTTCATCATCTTCGGCCGCTTCCTGCAGCTTTCGCTGCCCGCCGGGCCGCTGGAACACCTGTTCTTCTGAGGAACGTCCGATGGGTACATTCGAATTCCTGCTGCAGGGCATCTCTATCGCCGCCCAGCCGATGAACCTGCTCTATGCCTTGATCGGCGTGACGCTCGGCACCGCCGTCGGCGTCCTGCCCGGCATCGGCCCGGCGCTGACGGTGGCGCTGCTGCTGCCCGTCACCTACAAGCTCGATCCGGCCGGCTCCCTCATCATGTTCGCCGGCATCTACTACGGCGGCATGTATGGCGGCTCAACCACCTCTATCCTGCTCAACACGCCGGGCGAGAGCGCTTCCGTCGTCACCGCGCTCGAGGGCAACAAGATGGCCCGGGCCGGGCGCGGCGGGCCGGCGCTCGCGACGGCGGCGATCGGCTCCTTCGTCGCCGGCCTCATCGCCACGCTCGGCCTCGCCTTCATCGCGCCCTTCGTGGTCAAGTTCGCGCTCTCCTTCGGCCCGCGCGAATATTTTGCGCTGATGGTGCTCGCCTTCGTCACCGTCTCGGCGGCCTTCGGCGATTCGACGCTGCGCGGCCTCACCGCCCTTTTCGTCGGCCTTAGCCTTGCCGTCATCGGCATCGACCAGCAGACCGGCCAGGCGCGGCTGTCCTTCGGCATTCCGGACCTGCTCGACGGCATCGAGGTGACGACGCTCGCCGTCGCCATGTTCGCCATCGGCGAGACGCTCTACGTCGCCTGCCAGGGCGACCGCATCCCCGACAAGGTGGAGGCGGTGAAGGGCTCGGTCTGGATGAGCGCGCAGGACTGGGCCCGCTCGTGGAAACCGTGGCTGCGCGGCACCTTCATCGGCTTTCCGATCGGCGCCATGCCGGCCGGCGGCGCCGATATAGCGAGCTTCCTGTCCTATTCGACGGAGAAGCAGTTCTCCAGCCACAAGGACGAGTTCGGCAAGGGCGCCATCGAAGGCGTCGCCGGCCCGGAGGCGGCGAACAACGCGTCGGCTGCCGGCACGCTGGTGCCGCTGCTCTCGCTCGGCCTGCCGACCACGGCGACGGCGGCGATCATGCTTGCCGGCTTCCAGCAATACGGCCTGCAACCCGGCCCGCTCTTGTTCGCGACCAATCCGCAGCTCGTCTGGGGCCTCATCGCAAGCCTCCTCATCGCCAATTTCATGCTGCTGGTCCTGAACCTGCCGCTGATCGGCCTTTGGGTGAAGCTTCTGACGATCCCGAAGCCCTGGCTCTATGCCGGCATCCTGCTGTTTGCGACGCTCGGCACGATCGGCGCCAACCCGTCGGTCTTCGAACTCGGCATGCTGCTCACCTTCGGCCTGCTCGGCTTTGCCATGCGCATCTTCGGCTATCCCATCGCGCCCGTCGTCGTCGGCCTCATCCTCGGGCCGATGGCGGAACAGCAATTGCGCCGGGCGCTGGCGATAAGCCAGGGCGACGTCTCCGCGCTCTTCCTGTCGCCGATCGCCGCCGTGCTCTTCGTGCTTGCCGTCCTCGCCGTCGTCGTGCCGCTCATCCTGCGCGCCCGCGGCAGGGGCGAGGTTCTCTCGCAGTTCGCGGCCAACGAAGACTGAGCCTTACCCGGGGTCCTTCCGGGACAGGGCAGGATGCAGGCCGGAAGCCCCCGTTTCCGGCCTGCATCCATTGCATGGCTGGGCTGAGATTCCGTCGCTTGTCCTTCGAGGCCCGAGGCATCATCTTCTGCTCGTAAGCTAAAACAGAAAGCGAGCAATCCAATGACCACCCTCCGCAATTCCTTCGCCCAGGGCTTCTTCGGCCGGGCCTTCGCCGTACTGAGCGCTGCCAATGCAGCCGCCGCGGCTGTCGAAGGGCACCGCCGCCCGAAGGAGCGCGACCTGAGGACGCTCGGCATCAACCCCGCCGACTTCCCGCGCGCCTGAGGCCGCCAAGAGAATTTCCCGAATGAAAAGGCCCGCCGGTCGCAAGATCGGCGGGCCTTCTGTGTGTCGGGTCCCGCTTTCAGAAGGCGGAGGAGCCGGCCGCGAACGGCCGGCTGCGGGTTTCGTCAGGCCTTGCCGCCGAGATGGGCCGCCACGCGATCCGTTCCGTGCGGAGCCTCGTGGTGCCCCAGTGCCTTCTCCCGCTTGTTGTAGCGGATCGACGACCAGAGCGAGATGCCGATCAGCGTCGCGCCGCCAAGCCCGGTGATGACTTCCGGAATGTGCACCAGCGTCTGGCAATACATGACCACCGAGAGGATGAGGATCGCGTAGAACGCGCCGTGCTCCAGGTAGCGGTATTCTGCCAGCGTGCCCTTCTCCACCAGCATGATGGTCATCGAGCGCACATACATGGCGCCGATGCCCAGGCCGATCGCGATGACGAAGAGGTTCTGCGTCAGGGCGAAGGCGCCGATGACGCCGTCGAAGGAGAAGCTGGCATCGAGCACTTCCAGATAGATGAAGGCGCCGAGGCCGCCCTTGGCCGCTTCCGACATCGCCTTCTGCGATGCGTCGAGCAGGCCGCCGATCACTTCCACTGCAAGGAAGGTCAGGAGGCCGTAGACCGCCGCATGCACGAAGGTGTTCGCCGCTTGCGGCTCCAGAAGCTTCGAGAAGCCGATGATGAGCGCCAGGACGAAGGCGATCTCGATACCCTTGACGGTCGCCGAGCGGGCCATGTGCTTCTCGATGAAACTGATCCAGTGCACGTCCTTCTCATGGTTGAAGAAGTAGGTGAGGCCGACCATCATCAGGAAGGTGCCGCCGAAGGCGGCGATGGGCAGGTGCGCATCATGCATGATGCGGGCATATTCCGCAGGCTCGCGGGCTGCGAGGATGAGCGCATCGATCGGGCCGATACCGGCGGCGATGACGACGATCAGCAGCGGGAAGACGATGCGCATGCCGAAGACGGCAATCAGGATGCCCCAGGTCAGGAACCGGCGTTGCCAGACCGGCGTCATGTCCTTGAGTTTGTTGGCATTCACGATGGCATTGTCGAAGGAGAGCGAAATCTCCAGCACCGCGAGTACCGCGCAGATGAAGAAGACGGTCGCCATGCCGGCGAGCGTGCCTTCCGACTGCCAGCCCAGCCACGCGCCGAGCGCGAGGCCGATGACGGTCGAGATGAATGCCCATTTGAGATAGGAGAGGGTGGTCTTGCCTTCGCCGTTGCCGATCATGACAGCACCTCCAGGCTGGAGGGACGGGAAAGCGAAAAGCGCATACCACAACGGGCATGCGGGTGAGGCATGGTCAGGATGTTCATGTGCGTATGAATCCGCCGGCTAATTGCTGGCGGTACCGACATCACGAGAGCGCCGTAAAAACTCTCGCCAGAGGGGCCCGGCACCAGGGTTCACCGCGGCAACCCGATGTCAAAGGCCGCGGATGGCCCCTCTTTTCACCGAAGTTGCCCTCCGCGTCAAGAGGCGGGCCGCCGCTCTGGCTCAAACGCCGCGCGCGCCTTTGGGTTCCCGTCTATTTTGCGCGGCCGCCCTGTACCAATGCCCTACGCAATTCCTATAGTCGCCGCACGCTGATTTGCCGGAAAGGACCAAGGCCCATGACTGAAACGCGCATCGATCCCGCCCTCGTCGAGTGGACCGGCCTCAACGGCCTGCCGCGTTTCGATCTCGTGAAGGACGATGCCTTCGCGGACGGGTTCGCCGCCGCGCTCGCCGCGCACGAGGCGGAGATCGACGCCATCGCCGGCAATCCGGAGCCCGCGACCTTCGACAACACGGTCGTCGTGCTTGAAATCGCCGGCGACGAGCTTTCCCGCGTCTCCGCGCTCTTCTGGAGCCGCGCCGGCGCCAACACCAACGACACGATCCAGGCGCTGGAACGCGACGTCGCGCCGAAAATGTCGCGGCACTATTCGAAGATCGGCACCAATGCGGCGCTCTTCGCGCGTATCGATGCGCTCTGGCAGGCCCGCGAGACGCTGGACCTCTCGCTGGAGCAGGTCCGCGTGCTGGAGCGGCACTGGAAGGGTTTCGTCAAGTCCGGCGCCAGGCTGGCAAAGCCCGAGCAGGACCGCCTCGCCGCGATCAACGAGACGCTGGCCGGGCTCGGCGCGAAATTCGGCCAGAACGTTCTGGCCGACGAGAAGAACTGGGCGCTCCTGCTCGACGAGGGCGAGGCGCTCGACGGGCTGCCGGACTTCCTGAAGGACGCCATGGCTGCCGCGGCCCGCGAGCGCGGCGAGGAAGGCCGCTTCGCCGTCACCCTGTCGCGCTCGATCATCGAGCCCTTCCTCACCTTCTCCACCCGCCGGGACCTGCGCGAACAGGCCTTTCGCGCCTGGGTGGCTAGGGGTGAGAACGATGGTGAAACGGACAACCGTGGCATCGTCAAGGAAACCTTGGCACTGCGCGCCGAAAAGGCCGGCCTGCTCGGCTACGAGAACTTCGCCGCGCTGAAGCTCGACAACACCATGGCCAAGACGCCGGAGGCGGTGAACGGCCTGCTCATGCAGGTCTGGGAAAAGGCCCTGGCGCGGGCGCGCGAGGAGGAGGCCGAGCTTGCCGCCCTCATTGCGGAGGAAGGCCACAACCATGCGGTCATGCCCTGGGACTGGCGCTATCATGCCGAAAAGCTGCGCGCGAAAAAGTTCAGCTTCTCCGAGGCGGAGCTGAAACCCTATCTGCAACTGGAAAAGATCATCGACGCCTGCTTCGACGTCGCCGGGCGGCTGTTCGGCATTCGCGCCGTCGAGAAGACCGGCGTGCCGGTCTATCATCCCGACGTCCGCGTCTTCGAGATCCTCGACCGCGACGACCGGCTCGTCGCTATGTTCCTCGGCGACTATTTCGCCCGCGCCTCCAAGCGCTCGGGCGCGTGGATGAGCTCCTACCAGAGCCAGCACCGCCTGCCGCTCAGGAACGGCGCGGTCGGCGAACTGCCGATCGTCTACAATGTCTGCAACTTCGCCAAGCCTGCCGAAGGCAAGCCGGCGCTGCTCTCGCTCGACGATGCGCGCACGCTCTTCCACGAATTCGGCCATGCCCTGCACGGCATGCTCTCCGACGTCACCTACCCCTCGGTCTCGGGCACGGGCGTCGCGCGCGATTTCGTAGAGCTGCCCTCGCAGCTCTACGAGCACTGGCTGACCGTGCCGGACATCCTGACGCGCTATGCGGTGCACTACCGGACCGGCGAGGCGATGCCCGCGGCGCTGCTCGACAAGGTGCTCGCCGCCCGCACCTTCAATTCCGGTTTCGCGACGGTGGAGTTCACGTCCTCCGCCCTGGTCGACATGGCCTTCCACACGCGCGGCGGTGTGGAGGATCCGATGGCGGTGCAGCGGGAGGTGCTGGAAACGATTGGGCTGCCGGCATCCATCGTCATGCGGCACGCCACGCCGCATTTCCAGCACGTCTTCTCCGGCGACGGCTATTCGGCGGGCTACTATTCCTACATGTGGTCGGAAGTGCTCGACGCCGACGCCTTCGCCGCCTTCACCGAGACGGGCGACGCCTTCGATCCGGCCATGGCCGCGCGGCTGAAGGCCCATATCTACGCCGTCGGCGGTTCGATCGACCCGGAGGATGCCTACAAGGCCTTCCGCGGCAAGCTGCCGAGCCCCGAGGCCATGCTGGAGAAGAAGGGGCTCGCCGCCTGAGCGGACCTTCCTCAGTTCAGCCGGCCTGCGCGGGCGTGCCGAGCGCCTTCTCGATGGCGGGATAGAGCCCGTCCTTGAGGCTCCTGTCATCGAAGGGGCCGACCTTCTTGTAGAGGATCGTGCCGTCAGGACCGACGAGGTAGGATTCCGGGATGCCGTAGACGCCCCAGTCGATCGCCATCTTGCCGACGGGATCGAGGCCGATGGCGGAGAAGGGATTGCCGAGCTCGCCGAGGAAGCGCAGCGCGTTCTCGCTGCCGTCCTTGTAGTTGACGCCGACGACATTGAGGCGCGGATCCTTGGACAGCGCCAGGATGACCGGATGTTCCTGCCGGCAGGGCACGCACCAGGACGCCCAGAAATTGACGAGCGTCAGCTTGCCCTTGCCGCTTTCGGCCGTGAGCGCCGGCACCTGGGCGCCGCCCTTCATGGCTCCCGCCAGCGGTTCGAGATCGCGGTAGGGCGCCTTCGTGCCGATCAGCGCGGAGGGGATTTCGGACGTGTCGCGGTCCGGGTCCGTCAGCATGACGAAGAAGATCGCCGCCATGCCGGCGAAGATCGCCAGGGGAAGGGCTGCCAGGACGAGGCGCGTGCGCTTGCCGCTGCTCCCGGTATTGTCGGTGCTGCTCATGGCTTGTCCCCGTCGCGCGCCGAACGGCGGCGGATGCCGGCGGCTTCCAGCCGCGCCAGCTCGCGGTGCCGCGCGCGGTGATCAAGCCAGACCCAGAGGACGAGGCCCGCCGTGACGGCGAAGGCGGCGGCATAGGACGCCGTGACATAGAAGGCATGGCTCATGCAGTCTCTCCCGGACGGCCGGCGGCCCTTGCGGCGTGCCGGCGCAGCACGGCGATCCGCCGGCGCAGGATCTCGTTGCGCATGGCGAGGATGTGCAGCGTGAAGAACAGAAGCGTGAAGGCAACCGCCATCACGAGGAGCGGCCAGAGGAATTCCGGGTCGATGGTCGGCCCGTCGAGCCGCACCACGCTGGCCGGCTGGTGCAGCGTGTTCCACCATTCGACGGAGAACTTGATGATCGGGATGTTGACGAAGCCGACGAGGATGAGCACGGCGCTCACCTTGGCCGCCCGCGTCGGATCGTCCATGGCGCGGTTGAGCGCGATCAGCCCGAGATACATCAGGAACAGAACGAAGACGGAGGTGAGCCGCGCGTCCCACACCCACCAGGTGCCCCACATGGGCTTGCCCCAGAGCGAGCCGGTGATGAGGGCGACCAGCGTGAAGCAGGCGCCGATGGGGGCGGCCGCCTTGGCGGAGACGTCGGCGAGCGGATGGCGCCAGACGAGCGTGCCGAGCGCCGAAAGCGCCATGACGGTATAGCACATCATGGAGAGCCAGGCCGCCGGCACATGCACATACATGATGCGCACCGTCTCGCCCTGCTGGTAGTCGCCTGTTGTCGTGAAGGAAAGGTAGAGACCGGCGGCGAAAAGACAGAGCGTCAGCCCGGCAAGATAGGGCCAGACGGTCGCGACCAGCGCCAGGAACCGGGTCGGGTTGGCGAGGTCGCTGAATTTGCGGATGGCAAGGCTCGGTTCGCTCATGATGGTTCTTTAACGCGGAAGCCCCCCGGCTTCAATTGATCTGCCGCAATCACATTCCCGTCAAATCGCCGCGTCAGTCGCTGGAAAGCCGAAGCGCCGCCGCGGCCGCCACCGGGCCGATGACCGCGAAGAACAGGTTGAGCGCGACGAGGACGAGGAAGGGCGGCAGGAAGGGCGCCGGGTCCTCGATCGCCGCATAGACCGCGCTGACGCCGAAGATCAGCACGGGAATGGCGAGCGGCAGCACGAGGATCGACACGAGCAGGCCGCCGCGCGGCAGCGCCACGGCAATGCCGGCCCCCGCCGCCCCGATGAAGGTCAGCGCCGGCGTGCCGGCAAGAAGCGTCAGCGTCGTCGCACCGATCGCCACCTCGTCCATGTTCATGAAGAGGCCGAGCAGCGGCGAGGCGATGACGAGCGGCAGGCCGGTCGCGATCCAGTGCGCCAGGCATTTGACGAACACCGTCAGCACCAGCGGCGTCTCCTGCATCAGGAGAAGATCGAGCGATCCGTCCTCGCACTCGGCCTGGAACAGCCGGTCGAGCCCGAGCAGGCAGGCGAGCAGCGCGCCGATCCACAGGATCGCCGGGCCGATGCGCGACAGCAGGTTGAGGTCCGGCCCGACGCCGAACGGAATGACCGCGACGACCGTCATGAAGAACAGGACGCCGATCAGCGCGCCGCCGCCGGCACGTACGGAGAGTTTTAGGTCGCGCAGGAGGAGGGACATCATGCCCAATCCCCCGCATCGGCCGGTACAAATCCCGTCATCCGCAACTCCGGCGCGCCCTCCAGCCCGAGCGGCTGGTGCGTCGCTGCGATGGCAAGGCCGCCGCGGGCGAGATGCGCCGTGACGAGGCCGGCGAACATTGCCTCGGCCGCCACGTCGAGCGCCGCCGTCGGCTCGTCGAGGATCCAGACCGGGCGCCAGGCGACGAGCAGCTTGGCCATCGCCATGCGGCGCTGCTGTCCGGCCGAAAGATAGCCGAAGGGCAGGTGGGCGATGCCGCCGAGGCCGACCGCCTCCACCGCCGTCTCGACGCTGGCGCCCTCGCCGCCGGAAAAATCGCCGAAGAAGGCCTTCCAGAAGGCGAGGTTCTCCTCCACCGTCAGTTCGCGCTTCATCGCGTTGCGATGGCCGAGATAGTGCGCCGCCTCGCCGAGGCGCTCGACCGGGTGCGCTGCAGCAAGGAGTTTCGCCGTCCCCGATTCGGCCGGCAGCAGCCCGGCCAGGACCCGCAGCAGCGTCGACTTGCCGGAGCCGTTCGGCCCCTTGACGATCAAGACTTCGCCGCCGGCGATTTCAAAGGAAATATCTTGGAAAATCAAATCTTCGCCGCGTTTGGCACACAATCCCTCGGCGACGAGCCGCATGGCGTTCACTTTCTTTTCACGACCCTGGTCGCAACGCAAAAAATTGTCCCGATTTGCCGTCCGGCACTCTGGAACGTTTCTTAGAAATTATCTATAACGCCGGCGACACGCCAGCGGTCGGCGTGAATTTGATATTCAGCGCCGAACACGGGGAGTGATTTCCGGGTACGGACAGCGGAAATGGCCGCACCCGCATCCCATACGCGTTTCGGCGCACGGGCGTTCGTACGTCAGTTTCTGGCGACCAGACGGAACGGGGTATAACGTGTCCAGATCCCTAGACAGTTTCAATTGTCGTTCGACCTTGACGGTGAACGGCACCGACTATGTGTATTACAGCCTTCCGAAGGCCGAGGCGAACGGGCTTTCCGGGGTCTCGAAGCTGCCCTATTCGATGAAGGTTCTGCTTGAGAACCTGCTTCGCTTCGAGGACGGGCGCTCGGTGACGAAGGAGCATATCCTGTCCGTCGCCGCCTGGCTTTCGAACAAGGGCACGGTGGAGAACGAGATCGCCTATCGCCCGGCGCGCGTCCTGATGCAGGATTTTACCGGCGTTCCGGCGGTGGTGGACCTTGCGGCGATGCGCGATGCGATGGTCTCGCTCGGCGGCGATCCGGAGAAGATCAACCCGCTCGTTCCCGTCGACCTGGTCATCGACCATTCGGTCATCGTCGACGAGTTCGGCACGCCGACGGCCTTCGCCCGCAACGTGGAGCTCGAATACGCACGTAACGGCGAGCGCTACCGCTTCCTGAAGTGGGGCCAGCAGGCGTTCAAGAACTTTCGCGTGGTGCCGCCGGGCACGGGCATCTGTCATCAGGTCAATCTGGAATATCTGGGCCAGACGGTTTGGACCAAGGACGAAGACGGCGAGACCATCGCCTACCCGGATACCTGTGTGGGCACGGACAGCCACACGACGATGATCAACGGGCTTGGCGTTCTCGGCTGGGGCGTCGGCGGCATCGAGGCGGAGGCGGCCATGCTCGGCCAGCCGGTCTCCATGCTGCTGCCGGAGGTCATCGGCTTCAAGCTGACGGGCAGGCTGAAGGAAGGCGTGACGGCGACCGACCTGGTGCTGATGGTCGTGCAGATGCTGCGCAAGAAGGGTGTGGTGTCGAAGTTCGTCGAGTTCTTCGGCCCGGGCCTTGACAACATGACGCTGGCCGACCGCGCGACGATCGGCAATATGGGCCCGGAATACGGCGCGACCTGCGGCTTCTTCCCGGTCGATGCCGAGACGGTCAATTACCTGACCATGTCGGGCCGCGAGGAGCAGCGCATCGCGCTGGTCGAGGCCTATTCGAAGGCGCAGGGCATGTGGCGTGACGGCGACGGTTCCGACCTCGTCTTCACCGACACGCTGGAGCTGGACCTCGGCGACGTCGTTCCGGCCATGGCCGGCCCGAAGCGTCCCGAGGGCCGCATCCCGCTGGAGAACATCGCCTCGGGCTTCGCCGCCTCGCTGGAAGGCGACTACAACAAGCCGGGCCAGCTTGAGAACCGCTATCCGGTCGAGGGCACGGACTACGACATCGGCCATGGCGACGTGGCGATCGCCGCCATCACGTCCTGCACCAACACGTCGAACCCGTCGGTGCTGATCGCGGCCGGTCTTCTCGCCCGCAACGCGGTCGCGAAGGGCCTGAAGACCAAGCCCTGGGTGAAGACATCGCTGGCGCCGGGATCGCAGGTCGTCGGCGAATATCTTGCCAAGTCCGGCCTGCAGGCCGATCTCGACGCGCTCGGCTTCAACCTCGTCGGCTTCGGCTGCACGACCTGCATCGGCAATTCCGGCCCGCTGCCGGCGCCGATCTCGAAGACGATCAACGACAAGGGCTTGATCGCCGCCGGCGTGCTCTCCGGCAACCGCAACTTCGAGGGCCGCATCTCGCCGGACGTGCAGGCGAACTACCTCGCTTCCCCGCCGCTCGTCGTCGCCTATGCGCTGGCCGGCTCCGTGCGGAAGGACCTGACGAGCGAACCGCTCGGCCAGGACAGGGACGGCAAGCCCGTCTACCTCAAGGACATCTGGCCCTCCTCCAAGGAGATCCAGGCGTTCATCATGAAGTATGTCACGCGCGAGCTCTACGCCACGAAATATGCCGACGTGTTCAAGGGCGACGCCAACTGGCAGGACGTGCAGGTGCCGGCGGGCCAGACCTATGCCTGGGACGACCAGTCGACCTATGTGCAGAACCCGCCCTACTTCGTGGGCATGGGCAAGACCGGCTCGGGCCTTTCCGACATCAGGGGCGCGCGGGTGCTGGGCCTGTTCGGCGACAAGATCACCACCGACCACATCTCGCCGGCCGGTTCGATCAAGGCGGCGTCCCCTGCCGGCGCCTATCTCACGGGCAACGGCGTGGCCGTGGCCGACTTCAACCAGTACGGCACGCGGCGCGGCAATCACGAGGTGATGATGCGCGGCACCTTCGCCAATATCCGCATCCGCAACCACATGCTCGGACCGAACGGCAAGGAGGGTGGCTACACGATCCACTATCCGACGAAGGAGGAGCTGTCGATCTACGACGCGGCGATGAAGTACAAGGAGGAGGGCGTTCCGCTCGTCATCTTCGCGGGCGTGGAATACGGCAACGGTTCGTCGCGCGACTGGGCGGCCAAGGGCACCAACCTTCTCGGCGTCAAGGCGGTGATCGCCCAGTCCTTCGAGCGCATCCACCGCTCCAACCTCGTCGGCATGGGCATCGTGCCCTTCGTCTTCGAGGACGGCACGAGCTGGGCGAGCCTCGACCTGAAGGGCGACGAGATCGTCACCATCGAGGGCCTGGAAGGCGACATCAAGCCGCGCGAGAGGAAGATCGCCAGGATCACCTATGCCGACGGAACCGTCCGCGACATCCCGCTGCTCTGCCGCATCGATACCCTCGACGAGGTCACGTACATGAACAACGGCGGCATCCTCCAAACCGTCCTCAGAGACCTCGCCGCCTGATCGGTTTCAGTGCCCCGGCCACCTCTGTCATGGCCGGGCCAAGTCCGACCATGATGGCGGGGAAGGTTGGGCGGATTTGATCAACAGTCTCATGCCGGGGTTGCAAACCCCGGCATTTCTATTTTCCGGAGCATTTTTCTCAGCTATGAAGCTCACTCCATCGTGACTTCCTGTTGAAAGGGCAAGCGCGTATGACGGGCTCGAAAGGCTGGCCGTTGTCGGCGCTCCACTGGAATTGATCATGCCGAGACCGCACATTCCGCACTGTCTGGCGATCCTGCTGACGCTGGGAGCGGGTATCGATGCAGCCCATGCCGGCGAGACCGTTCGGCCCAAGGGCGTCGTCGAGCTGTTCACCAGCCAGGGCTGCTCGTCCTGCCCGCCCGCCGACAAGGCGCTAGAGGCGCTGGCGCGCGAGGGCGAGGTCGTCGCGCTCTCCTACCATGTCGACTACTGGAACTATCTCGGCTGGGCGGACACGCTCGCCTCGAAGGACAATACCGACCGGCAATATGCCTATGCCCGCATGTTCGGCCGCAACGGCGTCTACACACCGCAGGCCGTGCTGAACGGCCGCGAGCACATCAACGGCGCCGACATCAGCGGCATCCGTTCGCGGCTCAGCGCCATGCCCGGCGAGAAGAAGGGCCTCCGGGTGCCGGTCGACGTCGCGGTGGAGAACGACGAACTGCGCATCCGCGTTGGCCCGGGCGAAGGCAAGGCCAATATCGTCATCGCCTATTTCGAGCGCGAGCGCACGATCAACATCGACAAGGGCGAGAACCGCGGCAAGACCGTCAACTACTGGCACGCCGTCACCGACATGGAGACGATCGGCATGTGGGAGGGCAAGGAGACCAATCTGGTGCTGCCCGCCGACATGCTGAAGAAGAAAAAGAAGTCCGGCGGCTGCGCCGTGCTGCTCCAGCGCATGCGCACGGCCGATACGCCCGGCGCCATCCTCGGCGCGACGGTACTGACCGGCGACAAGGCGTCGCGGTAGCGCCTCGCGCGACAGCAGGCGGCTGCGCGAAAACAGCATGGAGAAACGAACAACCCGGGGCGCGCAAGCGTTCAGGGGAGGTCCGGTCCGGCTTCTTCGAGGGGCTTGGGGCTTGAGGGTTCGAAGAAAGACGGACCGGACCTGGACGAAGTCACCGGCAACGGAATACAGGGGCGACTTCGACAGACGCTTCCCGGACAGGCCGGCTTCCCGCACAAGGCAGCGGGCCGGTACAGGCTGCGACGGCCGAACTCTCGCTTTTAATTTGGGCGTCTGTTTGTCTGAATTGCGGCGAGACGGATTTTTGCGAAAACGCCCGCGCCGACCATCCGCCTTGCATTTCGACACCGCTCAGGCACACTGTCATCGAGCCGTCATGGAGGAAGCGCGGAGATTCGATGACCGATCAGCCGGATTTGCAGGCTTCCAACGTCGTGGTCGACCTCATGGACTACCGGAACAACAAGGATCCCTTGCCGGTAACCTTCCATCGACGGGAACTCGACGCAATCCTCTGGGTCTATGGTCGCATGGTCGGTGAAGGGGAATGGCGCGACTACGCTATCGACCACCTGCGCGACAGGGCGGTGTTCTCCGTCTTCAAGCGCTCCGGCGAAATGCCGCTCTACCGCATCGAGAAGAACCCCAAGCTCGCCGCCAAGCAGGGCGCCTACAGCGTCATCAACACGCACGGCACCATCCTGAAGCGCGGCCACGAGCTGAAGCAGGTGCTGAAGGTCTTCGACAAGGTGCTGCGCCTCGTCGAGACGTAACGGCTCTATCTTCTTGTTTTTGCCGCATTGTCCGACGCGAAGCGATCACGCTTCGGCTGGAAATGCTCTACACCAGCGTTCCCGGAAAATCCGTCGCCGACGGTTCGGTTCCCGCACCTTCGCCGAGCGCGCGCTGCATGAACACCGTGTCGAGCCAGCGGCCGTGCTTGAAGCCGGTCGCCGTCATGCGGCCGCTGTGTTCGAAACCCGCCGCGCTGTGCACGGCGATGGAGGCCGGGTGCGCCCCGCCGATGACGGCCACCATCTGCCGGAAACCGCGTTCCGTCGCGCGGCGGATCAGTTCGGCCAGCAGCGCCTTGCCGACACCCTTGCCGCGCGCTTCCGGCGCCAGATAGACCGAATCCTCCACCAGCCAGCGATAGGCCGGCCGCGTGCGGAAGGCTGATGCATAGGCATAGCCGAGGATGAGCCCGGTCTGCTCGACGGCCACGATATAGGGATAGCCCTTGTCGGTGATCGCCTTGAAGCGCGTCTCCATCTCGTCGAGCGACGGCGGGTCGATCTCGTAGCTCGCCACCCCGTTCAGCACGGAGTCGCGATAGATCTCGGTGAAGGCGGAGATATCGCCAAGGGCGGCGGTGCGGATGACGAAGCTCACGGAAGCCTCAGGTTCATGACAGAATTCGGGAAAAGCGAGCGCCGGTTTTGCCTCCGAAATCGTCCGAAGACAAGAGACGGATGTGGAATGGCGCGCCCATCCCACATCCTTATCCATGTTTTTCAGCCGCTCAGGCGCCGTAGACGATGAGGAGGTCCTTGGCGTCGATCTGGTCGCCGGCCTTGACCAGCACCTCGGAGACCGTGCCGTCCTTTTCCGCATGCAGCGCCGTCTCCATCTTCATGGCCTCGATGGAGAGCAGGACGTCGCCGGCCTTGACCTGTTGGCCGGCCGAGACCGAGACCGTCGAGATGACGCCCGGCATCGGCGCGCCGAGATGGGCGGTATTGGCGGTATCGGCCTTGCGGCGGACGGCCGAGGTGGCCGCGCGGTTGCGGTCCGGTACCTTGATGAGGCGCGGCTGGCCGTTCAGCTCGAAGAACACCTTCACCATGCCCTGCGCATCCGGCTCGCTCCTCGCCTGGTGCAGGATGACGAGCGACTTGCCCCTCTCGATTTCCGGCTGGAGCTCCTCGCCCGGCGCAAGGCCGTAGAAATAGGCCGGCGTCGGCAGCACGCTGACCGGGCCGTAGGTATCGGCGGCCAGCGCGTAGTCGGTAAAGACCTTCGGGTACATCAGGTAGGAGGCGAATTCGAAATCGTCGACCTTGCGCTCCAGCTTGTCCTCGATGGCCTTGCGCTCGGCATCGAGATCGGCCGGCGGCAGCAGCGAGCCCGGCACGGCGGTATAGGCCTGCTCGCCCTTGAGCGCCTTCTTCTGGAGTGCTGCCGGCCACCCGCCCGGGGGTTGGCCGAGGTCGCCCTTCAGCATGGAGACGACGGATTCGGGGAAGGAGACGTCCTTCGCCGGGTTCTCCACATCGGCGACGGTGAGGTCCTGGGAGACCATCATCAGCGCCATGTCGCCCACCACCTTGGAGGACGGCGTCACCTTGACGATGTCGCCGAACATCCGGTTGGCGTCGGCATAGGCCTGGGCGACCTTGTGCCACTTGGTCTCGAGGCCGAGCGAGCGGGCCTGTTCCTTGAGATTGGTGAACTGGCCGCCGGGCATCTCGTGGAGATAGACCTCCGAGGCCGGCCCCTTGAGGTCGCTCTCGAAGGCGGCGTACTGGAAGCGCACGGCCTCCCAGTAGAAGGAGATGCGGCGGATCCATTCCGGATCGAGGCCCGGATCGCGTTCGGAACCCTTCAGCGCCTCGACGATCGAGCCGAGGCAGGGCTGGGAGGTGTTGCCCGACAGCGCGTCCATGGCGGCATCCACCACGTCGACGCCGGATTCGACGGCGGCAAGGACGGTCGCGGCGGCAATGCCCGACGTGTCATGGGTGTGGAAATGGATCGGCAGGTCGGTCGCCTCGCGCAGCGCCTTGAAGAGCACGCGGGCGGCGGCCGGCTTCAGGAGGCCCGCCATGTCCTTGACCGCGATCATGTGCGCGCCGGCCTTTTCCAGGTCGCTCGCAAGCGCGGTATAGTATTTCAGGTCATACTTCGGACGGGCGGAGTTGAGGAGATCGCCGGTATAGCAGATCGCCGCCTCGCAGATCCGGTTCTCTTCTGCAACCGCGTCCATCGAGACGCGCATGTTGTCGACCCAGTTCAGGCAGTCGAAGACGCGGAAGACGTCGATGCCGCCCTTCGCCGCCTGGCGGACGAAATACTTCACGACATTGTCGGGATAGTTCTTGTAACCGACGCCGTTCGCCCCGCGCAGCAGCATCTGGAGAAGCAGGTTCGGCGCGTCCTCGCGGATGCGGGCGAGGCGGTCCCACGGGTCTTCCGTCAGGAACCGCATGGAGACGTCGAAGGTGGCGCCGCCCCAACATTCCAGCGAGAAGAGCTGCGGAAGCGCCCGCGCATAGGTGCCGGCGACGCGGGCGATGTCGTGCGTGCGCATGCGCGTCGCCAGCAGCGACTGGTGGCCGTCGCGCATGGTCGTGTCGGTGAGGAAGACCTGGGTTTCCCCGCGCACCCATTCGGCGAACTTCTTCGGCCCAAGCTCGTCGAGCTTCTGCTTGGTGCCGGCGACGATCTCGCCCTCGATGAAGGGCACGGCGGGCTTTGCGACGTCGGCCGGCGGCTTCGGGCGGCCCTTGGCCTCCGGATGGCCGTTGACGGTGACGTCGGCGAGGTAGGTCAAGAGCTTCGTCGCGCGGTCCTGGCGCTTGACCTGCTGGAAGAGCTCCGGCGTCGTGTCGATGAAGCGGGTCGTGTAGCTGTTGTGGCGGAAGGCCTCGTGGCCGATGATCGCTTCCAGGAAGGTGAGGTTGGTCGCGACGCCCCGGATGCGGAATTCGCGCAGCGCGCGGTCCATGCGGGTGATGGCTTCCAGCGGGTTCGGCGCCCAGGCCGTGACCTTGACGAGCAGCGGATCGTAGAAGCGGGTGATGACCGCGCCCGGATAGGCCGTGCCGCCGTCGAGGCGGATGCCGAAGCCCGAGGCCGAGCGATAGCCGGTGATCCGGCCGTAGTCGGGGATGAAGTTCTGTTCCGGGTCTTCCGTGGTGATGCGGCACTGCAAGGCGTGTCCGTTGAGGCGGATATCGTCCTGCGCCGGCACGCCCGATTCCGGCGTGCCGATCGCCGCGCCGTCGAGGATGTGGATCTGTGCCTTGACGATGTCGATGCCGGTCACGACCTCCGTGACCGTGTGCTCGACCTGGATGCGCGGGTTCACCTCGATGAAGTAGAACTTGCCGCTGTCGGCATCCATCAGGTATTCGACCGTGCCGGCGCCGACATAGTTGGTGGCATGGGCGATCTTCAGCGAATAGCCGGCCAGTTCCTGGCGCTGCGCCTCGGAAAGGTAGGGCGCGGGCGCACGCTCGACGACCTTCTGGTTGCGGCGCTGGATGGAGCAGTCGCGCTCGAAGAGATGGACGACATTGCCGTGTGTATCGCCGAGGATCTGGCTTTCGACATGGCGGGCGCGCTCGACGAGCTTTTCGAGATAGACCTCGTCCTTGCCGAAGGCGGCCTTGGCCTCGCGCTTGGCTTCCGTCACCTCGCGGATCAGGTCCTTGGCATCGCGGATGGCGCGCATGCCGCGTCCGCCGCCGCCCCAGGAGGCCTTCAGCATGACGGGGTAGCCGATCGTGGCGGCGAGACGGTGGATTTCCGCCTCGTCGTCCGGCAGCGGATCGGTCGCCGGCACGACCGGAACGCCGACGGAAATGGCGAGATTGCGCGCGGCCACCTTGTTGCCGAGCTGGCGCATCGTGTCGGGCCGCGGGCCGATGAAGGTGATGCCGGCCGCATCGCAGGCATCGACGAATTCCGGGCTTTCCGACAGAAGGCCGTAGCCGGGGTGGATGGCGTCGGCTCCCGAGAGCTTCGCGACGCGGATCACCTCGTCGATCGACAGATAGCTCTCGATCGGCCCGAGATCGCGGGAAAGATGCGGGCCGCGGCCGATCTGGTAGCTCTCGTCCGCCTTGAAACGGTGCAGTGCCAGTTTGTCCTCTTCCGCCCATATCGCGACCGTTTTGAGCCCCAGTTCATTGGCCGCGCGGAACACGCGAATGGCGATTTCTGAACGGTTGGCGACAAGGATCTTGGAAATGGGCAAGTCGGACTCCTCAATGACTTGGAAGCGGGAAATGCTGCACCCGCGAAGAGAATTATTAGCGGGTTATTTTCAAAGTTCAATTTTGGAGTCGTCATCGGGCAAAAGATTTGCAGCGATGGACGCAATTTCCGCGAAGGCGCGTCCGCAGCCGGCGCAACGGTGTTGCGCAGCGGGGGCGGGACACGGCGTTTTCCTAAAGCGCGGTGCGGCAAGGTCTCAGGAGACGAGGCCCAGCCGGAAGGCGATGGCGATGGCGTGGTGGCGGTTGCGCGCGCCCAGCTTCTCCTGGATGCCGTTCATGTACCAGTCGACCGTGTGGCTGGAAATGCCGAGCACCCGGCCGATGTCGTGGGAGGTCATGCCTTCGGAAAGCAGGCTCAGCGCCTCCATCTCGCGGCGCGTCAATTCCACGTCCACGATGGCGGAAAGGCGCTCGGCGGCCTCAGGATCGGCGGCATGGATGAGCTTCCAGTAGAGCCGCCGCGCGATGCTGTCGAACAGCCCGACCTCCACGCTTTCCAGGTCGACCGGCTTGCCGCCGAGGCTGAGGCTGCCGAGAAGCCCCCGCCGGCCATGGACGGGGAAGACATAGCCGTCCTCCAGCCCGTTCTGGCGGGCATCCACCATCATGCGCTCCATGCGCTTGCGATGCGGGCTGAGGCGGAACGCGCCCAGCGTGTCGCGCCAGCGGAAACCCGCCTGCGCATGGCCGAGATAGCGCACCGTCGGATCGACCTGCATATAGCGTTTGCGCAGGTAGGTTTCCGGCCAGCCATTGGGCCAATGACCGGCAAGCAGCAGACCCGGCGGGCTCTCCACCGGCCTCGGCGCCTGGAGAAGGCCGTAGTAGTCGAACCCGTACAACTTGATGAGACGCTCGAACTCCGCCGTGGTTTCCTCCCGGCCGCGCAGTTCGTCGATCAGTGCAAGAAACTGCACCAGCAAGTTGATCTTCATGTGCCCCGCGCTTGAATAGCTTTGTTAACCAACTGATAAAGCTGAACCCGGCCGCAATCGGCCCAAGCGCCCCGTTCATCGTCCCCGTCTGATAGATGGCAGGAAGGTGGTGCGAAAATCAATCGTTTTGCACGCATGGCTGACCTGAAATCGTACAATCACGCAAGATTTCAGGCGAGTCATGAAATTTGCTCGCCCGTGAAGAACTTTTGCCCCTTCCACTGATTAATAGGCTGAGCCAAGGGACAGAGGGTGCCAACGCTGCACCGCACAACAGGTATCGCCGGAAAGGCCCGCATTCGTGTCTTTGTTTCAGGTCTATACAAGAGCCCTCCGCTATCTCGGCGTCTACAAGCTGCGCGTCGGCTCGGTCGTCGCGGCCAATATCGTGCTCGCGGTGATCGCCATCGCCGAGCCGATCCTGTTCGGCCGCATCATCGACGCCATCTCCACCAAGGGCGACGTGACGCCCATGCTTTTCCTGTGGGCAGGCTTCGGCCTGTTCAACACGATCGCCTTCGTGCTCGTCGCGCGCGAGGCCGACCGGCTGGCCCATGGCCGGCGGGCGAGCCTTCTGACGGAAGCCTTCGGCCGCATCATCTCCATGCCGCTCGCCTGGCATAGCCAGCGCGGCACGTCCAATGCGCTGCATACGCTGCTGCGCGCCTGCGAGACGCTGTTCGGCCTCTGGCTCGAATTCATGCGCACGCACCTTGCTACGGCCGTCGCGCTGGTCCTGCTCATCCCCACGGCCTTTGCGATGGACTATCGCCTCTCGCTGGTGCTCGTGGTGCTCGGCATACTTTATGTCATCATCGGCAAGGTGGTGATGAACCGCACGCGCGAAGGCCAGGCTTCGGTCGAGAACCACTATCACACCGTCTTTTCCCATGTGTCCGATTCGATCAGCAACGTCTCGGTGGTGCACAGCTACAACCGCATCGAGGCCGAAACGCGGGAACTGAAGCGCTTTGCCGAACGGCTGATCAATGCGCAATATCCGGTGCTCGACTGGTGGGCGCTGGCCAGCGCCCTCAACCGCATCGCCTCGACGATCTCGATGATGACGATCCTCGTCATCGGCACGGTGCTCGTGCAGCAGGGCGAGATCCGGGTGGGCGACGTCATCGCCTTCATCGGCTTCGCCGGCCTGCTCATCGGCCGCCTCGACCAGATGAAGGCCTTCGCCACGCAGATCTTCGAGGCCCGCGCCAAGCTGGAGGACTTCTTCTCGCTGGAGGACGCCGTCAAGGAGCGCGAGGAGCCGACCAGCGCCGGCGATCTCGGCGAGGTCAAGGGCAAGGTCGAATACCGCAACGTCGATTTCGACTTCGCCAACGCCACCCAGGGCGTCAGCGACGTTTCCTTCACGGTGGAGGCCGGCCAGACCGTCGCCATCGTCGGCCCGACGGGCGCCGGCAAGACGACGCTCGTCAACCTCCTGCAACGTGTCTACGAGCCGAAATCCGGCCAGATCCTCATCGACGGCGTCGATATCTCGACCGTGACGCGCCGGTCCCTGCGCCGCTCGATCGCCACCGTCTTCCAGGATGCGGGCCTGCTCAACCGCTCGATATCGGACAATATCCGCCTCGGCCGCGAAGGCGCGACGCAGGAGGAGATCGAGGCGGCGGCGGAAGCGGCCGCGGCGGGCGACTTCATCACCTCGCGCCAGGGTGGCTACGAGACGCATGTCGGCGAACGCGGCAACCGCCTGTCGGGCGGCGAGCGCCAGCGCATCGCGATCGCCCGCGCGATCCTCAAGAACGCGCCGATCCTCGTGCTGGACGAGGCGACGAGCGCGCTGGACGTGGAGACGGAGGCGCGCGTGAAGGCGGCCATCGATTCCCTGCGCCGAAACCGCACGACCTTCATCATCGCGCATCGTCTGTCGACGGTCCGCGAGGCCGATCTTGTCGTCTTCATGGACCACGGCAAGATCGCCGAGATGGGTACGTTCGACGATCTCAGCCAGAGCAACGGCCGCTTCGCCGCCCTGCTGCGCGCCAGCGGCATCCTGACGGACGACGACGTGCGCCGGAGCCACACGGCCGCCTGAGCCGCCCTTACGGCGGCGCATCGCTCCCCTTGACCGGCAGGGCCTTCAGGCCCTGCCGTCTCGCGTTCTCGGCGATGACGGCGGCCTGCCAGTCGAGATAGCGCGCATAGGCGACGTGCAGCGCGATGCCGACGAGCGCATAGAGCGTGCCGATGACGGGGTCCCTGCCCGTCACGAACAGCATCACCTGCCCGGCCATGGCGAGGATCGTGCCGAAGATGAAGATCGCCAGCGAATGCCGCCCGATCGCGGCGAGCGGATGGGAAAGCGGCAGTGCGGCCCAGTTGGACAGGGCAGGGATCGTCGCGACCAGATAGGCCCCCGCCAGCACATGCAGCAGCCGCGTCGTCGAGAGGAAGGTCTTGTCGAAGCCCGTCAGCACCGCCGGCAGGCCGTGGGAGAAGTCGATGTTCCACCAGGAGAAGACGACCCAGGCGAAGGAGAGGCCGAGATAGGCGGCCGACAGCGCCGAAAGGACGGTGTTGCGCGGAAATCCCTTGCCCCTCGCCCGCAGCACGCCGACGAAGCCGATGACGAAGAGGAACTGCCAGGACAGCGGGTTGAGGAACCAATAGCCGTCGTCGAGGAAATTCGACGGGGCGATCTGCCAGATGCCGGCGCACAGCCAGAGCGTGCCGGAGACGGCGAGCAGCAGCAGGGCGCTACGCTGGTAGAGCCAGAGGAAGCCGGGCAGCATCAGGAACACCACGGCATACATGGACAGGATGTTGTTGTAGCCGAACTGGTGGCCGAGCAGGACCATGCTGACGACGCCCTGCTCCGTGCGGTCGACGACGGCGCGCAGGTTGATTTCCGACAATAGGTCCGGCCGGGCGAACCACAGCGCGCCGCCGGCGAAGATGGCGAAGGTGATGACACTCGTCATGATATGGGCGACATAGAGCGTGAGCGCCCGGCGAAGGATGCGCAGCGTCACGGCCAGCCGTTCGCCGACGGCAAAGCGCGCGCCATAGGCAAGGCCCACCGACATGCCCGAGATCAGCACGAAGGCCTCGGCCGAATCGGAGAAGCCGAAATTCTTGTGCGTCAGGTGCTCCAGGTACTGGCCGGGAACGTGATTGACGAAGATCGTCAGGAGGGCGAGGGCCCGGAAGACGTCGAGGCGCGTGTCGCGTTGCCGCGGCACGACGCCCGTCGGTCCATGTCCGTCTGTCATGATGCTCTGATCCGGATGGCGTGGATCAGAGCAAATAGCCCTCGCTTGAAGATTTGATGACAGTGCCGTTCACGCTCGTCCGCCATCCACCGCCGTCGGCCCGCTCCACCCGGATCGACAGCGTGCGGCCGTCGAGATCGAGCGTCGCCTCGTAGCCGTCCCACGCCGCCGGCAGCACCGGATCGACGAAGAGGCGGCCGCCTTCCTTGCGGATGCCGAGGATGCCCTCGACGGCCGCGCGGTAGAGCCAGCCGGCCGAGCCCGTGTACCAGGACCAGCCGCCGCGGCCCGTGCGCTCGCCTTCGCCGTAGACATCGGCGGCGACGACATAGGGTTCGACGCGGTAAAGCTCGGCGGCTTCCGGCGTCAGCGTGTGGTTGACGGGGTTGAGAATGTTGAAGCAGGTCCAGGCAGCCTCCGCCCGGCCGAGGCGGGCGAGCGCCAGCACGACCCAGGTCGAGGCATGGGTATATTGTCCGCCATTTTCCCGCACGCCCGGCGGATAGGCCTTGATATAGCCCGGGTCCTGCGGCGTCTCGACGAAGGGCGGGGCGAAGAGGCGGATGATGCCGGCCTCCCGGTCGACCAGCTGGTCCATGACCGCATCCATCGCCTGCCGCGAGCGTGCCGCATCGCCGACGCCGGACAGGACGCTCCAGCTCTGGGCGATGGAATCGATCCGGCATTCGGCATTTTCGGCCGCACCGAGCGGCGTGCCGTCGTCGAAATAGCCGCGGCGGTAGTAGGCGCCGTCCCAGCCCGCGGTTTCCAGCGCCACCTTGAGATGGCCGAGATGTTCCTGCCACCGGTCGGCGCGCTGATGGTCGCCGCGCTCGCGGGCGACGGAGATGAAGCCGGAAAGCGTGCCGGCCAGGAACCAGCCGAGCCAGACGCTCGTGCCGCGGCCCGCCTGGCCGACGCGGTTCATGCCGTCGTTCCAGTCGCCGCCGAGAATGAGCGGCAGGCCGTTCTCCCCGGTGCGGGAAAGCGCGAGGTCGAGCGCCCGGGCGCAATGCTCGTAGAGCGGCGCTTCCTCGGCCGAGCGCTCCGGCGTGTAGAAGGCGTCGTGCTGGCCTTCGGCAAGCGGCGCGCCTTCGATGAAGGCGAGCGTCTCGTCGAGGATCGCCCGGTCGCCGGTGGTGCGGCAGTAATATTCCACCGCATGGGCAAGCCAGACCACGTCGTCGGAGATCATGGTGCGCACGCCCGCGCCGCTGTCGGGCAGCCACCAGTGCTGCACGTCGCCCTCGACGAACTGGCGCGCGGCCGCGTTGAGGATCTGGCGGCGGGCAAGCTCCGGCCGGTGCAGGACGAAGGCCAGCGTATCCTGCAACTGGTCGCGGAAGCCGAAGGCGCCGCTCGCCTGGTAGAAGGCCGAACGGGCCTGGATGCGGCAGCCGAGCGCCTGGTAGGGCAGCCAGTCGTTGACCATCCGGTCGAGCGCGGCATCCGGCGTCTTCACCTGCAATGTCCCGGTGAAATCGCTCCAATAGGTGCGCACGGCGGCCATGACGGCGTCGAAATCGGTCTTGCGGCTTTTCTCGGCAAGCGCCGGGGCGCCTTCCGCATCGTCGGTGTCGCCGAGCACGAAGACGAGTTCGCGCTTCTCCCCCGGTTTCAGCGCGATATCGACGGCAAGCGCCGCGCAGGGATCGCCGATGCCTTCGGCCGATCCCGAAAGGGGCTGCCCGGCCGCGACGGCATCCGGCAGTACGATATCGCCGCCGCGGCCGATGAAATCGCGGCGCCGGGCGGTGAAGCTGGCGACCGGCGCATCGACGGCGAAGAAGCTCGTCCTTCCGGCGAAATCGAAACTGTAGGGATTGGTGGCCAAGAGCGCGCCGCTCTCCTCGTCATGGCTGGTCAGAACGAAGGGCGCGGTTTTCGCCGGGCTGTTGCCCAGCACCCATTCGACATAGCCGTAGACCGTCAGGCTGCGTTCCGTGTCGCCGGTGTTCTTGACGACGAGGCGGGAATACTTGACCGGCTCCTCGGGATCGACCGTCTGCACGAGATCGAGCTCGATACCGTCCTCCCAGCTGCGGAAGGCCGTGTAGCCGAGGCCGTGCCAGGTCTCGAACTTCACGGTGTTCCTGCGCGACAGGGCCGCGAAGGGCGCGATGACCGTGCCGCGCTCGTTGTCCCTGACATAGAAGGCTTCGCCGGGGCGGTTGATGACCGGATCGTTGGTCCAGTGGGTGAGCTGGAAGTCGCGTGAATTGCGGCTCCAGGTGTAGCTCGCGCCCTCCGCCGAGACGTGGAAGCCGAAATGCGGGTTGGCGATGACGTTGATCCACGGCTGGGGCGTCGCCTCGCCGCCGCGAAGGCGCACGGCATATTCCCGGCGTTCCTCGTTGAAGCCGCCGAAGCCGTTCCAGAAGGCAAGGCCCTTGCCGTCGATCTCCACCGGCTCGCCTGCGGGAGCCGGCGGCTTCGGCGCGGGTAGTGCCGGTGCCGTTTCCGCCTTCGTCTCCTCCTCGCCGCGGGGTGTCGCGAAGAGGGAGACCGTGCGGGCGATCTGGTCGGAGAGCGTGCCGTTGCGGGCATGGAAGACGGCGCGGGCCGTCGCCAGCAGCGCCTGCCAGGTGGTGACGTCCATCAGGTCGCGGCGCACGGTGAAGACATGCTGGCGCGCACCGTCGGACTGGCTGCGGATGCGCAGGTTCTCGCACATATGGTCGAGCGTGTGCTGCATGTCCTGCGCATAGGAGGCGGCGCGTTCGTTGAGGATGACGAGGTCGGCGACGACGCCGCGATGGCGCAGGTAATCCTGCGCGCGCAGCGCCTCGCGGGCGACTTCCACGTCGATCTCGTCGTTGATGCGCAGCACGAAGATCGGGAAATCGCCCGAGATTGCCAGCGGCCAGAGCGCCGACTGGGCGGTAAGGCCGTTCTCGATCGTGCCGGTGTCGGCTCTGAGGTGCATGTCCGGATAGGTGAGGTAGCGGCCGAGCATCTGGAAGCTCGCCGCCTCCTGCGAGGTGACGCCGACATGGCGCATATGCACCTGCGAGCGCGTCCAGGCATGGATCATCTCGTGGTTGAAGCTGTCCGGATGGCGGTAGCGGTCGATGGCGGCGTCCACCTCCGCGCGGCTCGGCGCGGCAATGGTCCAGAAGATGACCTTGACCTTCTTGCCCGCCGGCACGCGCACGACGCGGCGCAGCGCCAGGACCGGATCGAGCGTGAAGCCGTCCGTGCCGGAAAGCTGCGCGCCCGGATCGAAGGCGGCGGCGGTCGCCAGCGAACGGCCGCGGCCGATGAAGCGGCGGCGATCGGTCTCGATCTCGGTGCGGCGCGAGGGACCGGCATTGTCCACGATGAGGTGGGCGATCACCATGTCCGGTTCGTTCGGATTGCGCTTCTGGCGCTCGGCGCGGATGACGTCGCCGCGCTTGCCGATCTCCGTCCTGATGAACATCTTCGAGAACAGCGGGTGGGCGTTGTCGGCGTCATCGGTCGAGATGACCGGCTCCATGTAGGAGGTCACCTCGATGAAGCGGTCTTCCGGCCCGGTGTTGAGCAACGTCAGGCGGCGGCCTTCGGCATCGTGCTCGGTGGCGACGATGCACTCGACCTCGCTGGTCAGCGTGCCGACCGTCTTGATGAACTCGGCCTTGTCGTCGCCGAACTGGGTCTTCGTCACCTCGCCCTCCGCGCGCCTCGGCTCGGCGGTGGCGGACCACCAGTCGTTCGTCGCGGTGTCGCGCAGGAAGAGGAAGGAGCCCCAGCGGTCCTCGGTCGGATCGGGCTTCCAGCGGGTGACGGACTGGCCGTTCCAGCGCGAATAGCCCGCGCCCGTCGCCGTCAGCATCACGGCATAGTGGCCGTTCGACAGGAAGACGGTCTCGCGTTCCTTCAGGAAGGGTTCCTTGATGATGCGGATTTCCGGGCGCAACAGGTCGGCCTGCGTGCTGCCGACGGTCTCCGGCTCGCGCTTGGCATTGATGACCGGAATGTCGCGCGGCGCCTTTTCCTGCAACAGCAGTTCGGCCGCCTCGATGACGGGATCGGCGTGGAAGCGCTCGCGCAGCGCGCCGTTGAAGACGACGTTGGCGACGGCGGCGATCGACATGCCATGATGGTGCGCCATGTAGTTCTTCACGACGGCGCAGGTCTTGCCCTCGGGCACGCGGGTCGGCGTGAAGTCGACGGCATCGTGGAACCCGTAGACCCCGAGCGCGCCGAGCTTGCGCAGGCGTTCTAGGTTTTCCAGCGCTGCCTTCGGCGCATATTGCGTCGCCAAAAGCGAGGCATAGGGTGCGATGACGGCGTTCTGGCCGAGACCGCGTTTCAGGCCGAGTGTCGGCACGCCGAAATTGGTGTACTGGTAGGTCAGTTCGTGGTCGCGGGCGTTGAAGGCCGCTTCCGAAATGCCCCAGGGCGTGCCGAGGCGGCGGCCGTGGTTCATCTGCTCGACCACGACGAGATTGTTCGTCTGGTTGAGGATGCCGCCCTGGCGCTCCTGCATGACGAGCGGCGGCATCAGGTATTCGAACATCGAGCCCGACCAGGAGACCAGCGCCCCGCGCGAGCCGACCGGCACGACCGGGCGGCCGAGCTTGTACCAGTGCTCGGTCGGAAGGTCGCCCTTGGCGATGGCGAAGAGGCTGGTGAGGCGCGCCTCGGAGGCGAGCAGGTCGTAGCAGGCCTCGTCCAACTCGTTCGTCTCGACGCGGTAGCCGATCGACAAGAGGCGGCGTTCCGGGCGGAAGAGGAAGCCGAAATCCATCGAGAAGGCGATGTCGCGCGTGCGGTCGCGCAGCACGACGAGGCGGTCGCGCAGGCCCTCGATGCTGCCGAGGTCGAACACGCTGTCGGCGATATGCGCCTCGCAGGTGGCGACCAGCGCGCCCGCCCATTTGGCAAGCTCGCCGCTCTCGGCCGACTTGATCTCGTGGTCGAAGTTGACGATCAGCTTGTTGACGTCGCGCGCCAGCACCGAGAGGTTGATGACGCGGATGGAGGCGAATTCGTGCTCGCGCTTGACGGCGGCCAGCGCATTCTTGAAGCCGGTGATGCGCTCCTCGATGAGGCGGCGCAGCGGGCGCACGGTCTTGCGGTCGTCCGGCAGGTCCTTCAGCGTCTCCGACAGGATCGAGGCGACGTCGCCGATGCCGTCGAGGCTGCCCTGGAGATGGGCCGAGGGGGCTTCCGCCCATTCGCGGCACATGGAGGAGACGGCGATGAGATGGCCGGCCAGGTTGCCGCTGTCGACCGCCGAGACGTAGCGCGGACCCAGCGTTTCCAGCGTGTTGGTGCGATACCAGTTGTAGAGGTGGCCGCGATATTTCGGCATGCCGTCGATCGTGGCGATCGTCTGTTCGAGCCGGCGTACCGTCTCCTCGAACGAGATCCAGCCGAAATCGCGGGCCGAGATGACCGAGAGGAGATAGACGCCGATATTGGTCGGCGAGGTGCGTTCGGCCAGCACCGGCTGCGGCGTCTCCTGGAAATTGTCCGGCGGCAGGAAATGCTGCTCGGCGGTGACGAAGGTCTCGAAATAGCGCCAGGTGCGCCGCGCGATCTTGCGCAGTTCGCTCGCCACATAGTCGGAGACGACGAGCTGGTCCTCGGTCTCGGCGGTCCGGCTGACATACCAGGCGATCATCGGCGACAGCGCCCAGACGAGGGCGAAGGGAATGCCGATATAGGGAAGGCCGGTATCCGAGATCATGGCGAGCGCCACGGAAAGCACGGCAAGCGCCGGCGCCTGCCACATCGACCTGTAGTGGGCGGCGATGCCGCCGCGCGCGGTGCTGTCGGCCTGCGCGGCGGTGCGCCATTCCAGCATCAGCTTGCGGCTGATGACGGTGCGGTAGAGCGAGCGCACGATGGCATCGGCCATCAGCGCCGCCGAATGGGCGATGAAGACGATGCGCAGCGCGACCTGCGCGTTCGCCGCGCGGATATCGGAGATCACGCGATGGACATGGGCGCGCGCGACGATGTCGTTGCGGCGCGGCATGACGCCGGAGATCAGCGAGAGCGTCGGGGCGACGAAGAGCAGGAAGATCAGCACGAGCTGCCAGACCAGCGCCTGACGCGGCTCCATGTAGTACCAGCCCATGACGGAGGCGACGAGCCAGCCGATCGGGATGAGGCTGCGGCGCAGGTTGTCGTACATCTTCCAGCGGCCGAGCATGGAAATACCGCTCGACGGGCCGAATATGTAGGGCAGCAACTGCCAGTCGCCGCGCGCCCAGCGATGCTGGCGCGAGGTTTCGGTGCCGTAGCGGGTCGGGAAGTCCTCGACCAACTCGACATCCGTCACCAGCGCGCAATGCGCCAGCGAGCCTTCGAGCAGGTCGTGGCTGAGGACGGAGTTCTCCTCGATGCGGCCCTTCGCCGCCGCCTCGAAGGCGTCGACGTGATAGAGGCCCTTGCCGGTGAAGGTGCCTTCGCCGGCAAAGTCCTGGTAGACGTCGGAGACGGTGAAGACATAGGGATCGATGCCGCGGTCGGCGGAGAAGATGCGCTGGAAGGTCGAGGCTTCCTTGCCCGTCGTCAGCGACGGGGTGACGCGCGGCTGCAGGATACTGTAGCCGGCGGTGACCTCGCCCTTTTCCGCGTCGATGACCGGACGGTTGATCGGGTGGTGCAGCTTGCCGACGAGCTTCGTCACCGCATCGCGCATCAGGCGCGTGTCGGAATCGAGCGTCATGACGTATTTCACGTCCGCCGGCACGATGTTGGCGCCCGGCAGGAAAGTCGTGTCGCCGTCGCCGCGCAGGAGAAGGTTCAGCTCGTGCAGCTTGCCGCGCTTGCGCTCCCAGCCCATCCAGCAGCCTTCGGAGGGATTGTAGAGGCGGCGGCGGTGCAGGAAGTAGAAGCGCGTGCGGCCGTCATAGGCATAGCGCGCCGAAAGCGTCGCGATCTCGCGCTTGGCATAGTCGAGCACGTCGAGGTCGGCGGGGGTCTCCTCCGCCTCGCTGTCGGCCCAGTCGCTGAGCAGCGAGAAATAGATCTCGCCGCGCGGATTGGCGAGGTAGTGGACTTCGAGATTGCGCACGAGTTCGTCGACATGGTCGCGCTTGGAGATCAGACAGGGCACGACGACGAGCGTGCGGGCATCCTCGGGAATGCCGTCCTTGAACTCGTAGCCGACGAGGCGCGAGGGCGTGACGAAGAAGGTGACGAGCGTGTTGAAGAGGCCCGTCGCACCCTCGGAGGCCGGCAGCGCGAAGAGCACCAGCATGATCAGCCAGGCGCCGTCGGGAATGTCGATCTGGTCGAGGAAATAATAGACCGCGATCATCGCGAGCAGCGTCAGGATGATGTTCGGCCCGGCGATGGCGAACCAGTCGAGCTTGCGGCCGAAGCGAACGGCGCGCTGGACGATCGACGGGCGGTAGCCGATGCGCTTTTCCAGCAGCTTGCGCTTCTTGCCGACGAGGAAGGCGGCGACATTGGCCTCGTAGTCGAGGTCCTCGACATGCGCCGCGGCGTCTTCCGCTGTCATCGCCAGCGCCGTCTCGGTCACTTCCAGCTCGGTCTTGCCGGAGCGGCGGGCGAAGCGCTCGATCGTGTTGCGATACTTGTTGCGCGAACCGAAGTCGAGGTCGCTGTAGTCCGACCCCTGGCGCAGCGCCTCGTCGAGGCGGCTGACGCTCTCGAACCAGACGGGCCATTCGGTATCGTCGACCGCGCGCAGGCTCTTGATGAGCGAGCTCATCGTGACGTTTCCCGAGGAGAGGCGGTTGTTCTCCGCCACGATCAGCTCTTCCAGGTCGCTGCCGCGGCTTTCGATCTTGCGCTCCAGCCACTGGATCACCGCGCCGGAGGCCTGAAGGCCGTCGCGCAGGCGATAGAGCAGCTGGATGACGAAGGTGTTGTCCGCGATGAAGCTTTCCAGCGTCTGGAGATGCGCGATGGACTTTTCCGGATCGTTGAGGCGGACCAGTTCGTCGGCTACCTCGTTGGCCTTGAAGCGCATCTTGCGCGAGCGCTCGACGCGGCTGGAAATGCGGCGCAGGTTCTCCAGCAGCACGAAGCGGATGAAGGAGGGCAGGGCCCACAGCTCGCCGATCTTCAGCGCGTCGACCTTCTGGAAGCCCTGCACGAAGGCCGTCAGGCCCTCGTGCGAGACGCCGCTGTGGGTATGGGCGACATAGAGCCAGGCGAGCGCGAGCGTGCGCGGCATCACCTGTCCCTCGACCTCGATGGTCGGAAGCTGGCGATAGAAACGGCGCGGGAAGTCGCGGCGGACCTCCTGGATCGCCTCCTCGACGACATAGTAGTTGTCGAGCAGCCATTCGGCCGCCGGCGTGATCTGCGCACCCGCCTCGACGTCCTTGGCCGTCGCGCGGTAGACGCGGAAGATTTCCTTCTCGTTCTCCTTGTGCCGGGCGCGGAACTCGAAGGGATGGAAACCGGGCAGCGGCGCGCGCTTGTCGCGCGCCAGCGCCTCGCCGCAATCGGCCAGCTCCTCCAGCGTCAGATAGGTGGCGCGGATCGAATCGTTATAGTCGATCTGCTTGGCGTCAGCATCGCGCGAGGAGGCTTGCGGCGTATTATGAAGGGGCATGTTTCTGATTCTGGATCCGGCCATGTTGAACCATCCGGCGACGGCCATTGCGCCGAACGGTTTTTTGCGGGCAGGCTTCATCTCGGTGCCGCGATCAGCCATGCGACCAAACAGCGCCAGGACGGCGCGATCGGGGTGGACATGGCTCAAGCGACACGCTGATCGGCATCCTGGCCGCGTGGTGCATGAAAACGGCATTTTTTAGCCGTAAGGACAGAGACTTGCAACATGTCAACATGACCGGATGGCGCAGCATCGACCCTCATCTGCGGTTTTGGTGAATCGCACGCCTCTCGCACGAGGCGAGCGGACGCAAGAAGCAGGAAAATGCCAAATGGGCGAGGCGGGGAAAAGTTCCCGGCCCTGTCCTGCGGGCGCTCCAGCTTGTGTCCAACCCGTCCCAGGAGGCTTTCGCGCCATTGACTTGTCGCCTTCGCCACGCCACTCTGGCGCCGTCAGGGTCTTCCGGGTCAATTCGGCTCGGAGGCTAAGAGGGAAGCCGGTGCGATGCTCCGAAAGGAGCGCCAAGACCGGCGCTGCCCCCGCAACTGTGAACGGCGAGCTGCTGTCGCTCCATGCCACTGGTGGATCTTCACCGGGAAGGCGAGACAGACGCGATGACCCGCAAGCCAGGAGACCTGCCCTGACAGTCGTAACGTCCATGGGCGGGGTGTCCCAGTGGTGCGCTTGCTGTCGCCTTTCGGCGACGTTCCAGCAGCGTGCGTCCGGTCATCCCCCAATTTTCCGATTGGGGAAGAAATGCTTGCCATCATCAATGACGATCTTGCCGGCGCTGGAAGGCCGGAATCCATCTTCATCTCCTGGCTGCTCTGGCAGCCGCGCGGCGTCGACCTTGCCAGCGAGGCGCTGAAGGAGGTGCAGAAGCTGGCGCGCTACGAAAAGGTCGATCCCGATATTGCCCGGCTGAAGGCGCTTTTCGCCTCGCTGGCGGGTTCGGACCGGTCGATGCACTGATCGGAAACGCATAAAGACATATTGACATAAAGATATCTTTATGTGATCTCCGGTGCAGGATTGCTGCACCGGAGGGCTTTGCCATGGCCAAATCGCACCTGGAGACCCTGTTCGGACCCGAACTACCGCCGCGCGACGGAGGCGAGATTCGCGCTGCTCTCCAGGCCGCCGCGCGCGAGCGCATCCTGGTGCTCGATGGCGCCATGGGCACGGAAATCCAGACGCTGAAGCTGGCCGAGGACGATTTCCGCGGAGCACGCTTCGGCGATTGCGCCTGTCACCAGCAGGGCAACAACGACCTCCTGACGCTGACCCAGCCGGGCGCGATCGAGGACATCCACTACCGCTACGCGCTGGCGGGCGCCGACATCCTGGAGACCAACACCTTCTCTTCCACCACCATCGCCCAGGCCGACTATGGCATGGAGGACATGGTCTATGAGCTGAACCGTGACGGCGCGCGCCTTGCCCGCCGCGCCGGCCTCAGGGCACAGGAAAAGGACGGCCGCCGCCGCTTCGTCGCCGGCGCGCTCGGGCCGACCAACCGCACCGCCTCGATCTCGCCCGACGTCAACAATCCCGGCTACCGCGCCGTCACCTTCGACGATCTCAGGGTCGCCTATGCCGAACAGGTGCGCGGCCTCGTCGACGGCGGCGCCGACATCATCCTGATCGAGACGATCTTCGACACGCTGAACGCCAAGGCGGCGATCTTCGCGACGCGCGCGATCTTCGAGGAAAAGGGCATCGAGCTGCCCGTCATGATCTCGGGCACGATCACCGACCTTTCCGGCCGCACGCTGTCCGGCCAGACGCCGGAGGCCTTCTGGAATTCGGTGCGCCATGCCGACCCCTTCTCCGTCGGCCTCAACTGCGCGCTCGGCGCCAACGCCATGCGCGCCCATCTCGCGGAAATCTCGTCCGTCGCCCAGACCTTCGTCTGCGCCTATCCCAATGCCGGCCTGCCCAATGCCTTCGGCCAGTACGACGAGACCCCGGAGGAGATGGCCGCCCAGATCGAGGGTTTCATGCGCGACGGGCTCGTCAACGTGGTCGGCGGCTGCTGCGGCTCGACGCCGGACCATATCCGCGCCATCGCCGAGGCCGCCACGCGCCACAAGCCGCGCGAGATCCCGGATATCCCGCGCCACATGCGCCTTTCGGGCCTCGAACCCTTCACGCTGACCGAGGCCATTCCCTTCGTGAATGTCGGCGAGCGCACCAACGTCACCGGCTCGGCCAAATTCCGCAAGCTGATCACCGCCGGCGACTACGCCGCGGCGCTGGACGTCGCCCGCGACCAGGTGGCGAACGGCGCGCAGATCATCGACATCAACATGGACGAGGGCTTGATCGATTCCACCAGGGCGATGGTGGAATATCTCAACCTGATCGCCGCCGAGCCGGATATCGCCCGCGTCCCCGTTATGATCGATTCGTCGAAATGGGAGGTGATCGAGGCGGGCCTGAAATGCGTGCAGGGCAAGCCGCTGGTCAATTCCATCTCGCTGAAGGAGGGCGAGGAAGCCTTCCTGCACCACGCGAAACTCGTGCGCGCCTATGGCGCCGCCGTCGTCGTCATGGCCTTCGACGAGAAGGGCCAGGCCGACACGAAGGCGCGCAAGGTGGAGATCTGCACCCGCGCCTACAGGCTGCTCACCGAGGTCGCCGGCCTTGCGCCGGAGGATATCGTCTTCGACCCGAACATCTTCGCGATCGCCACCGGCATCGAGGAGCATGACAATTACGGCGTCGATTTCATCGAGGCGACGGCCGAGATCACCGCGCGCCTGCCGCACGTCCATATTTCCGGCGGCGTCTCCAACCTCTCCTTCTCCTTCCGAGGCGACGAGCCGGTGCGCGAGGCGATGCACGCCGTCTTCCTCTACCACGCCATCCAGGCGGGCATGGACATGGGCATCGTCAATGCCGGCCAGCTCGCCGTCTACGACACGATCGAGCCGGAATTGCGCGAGGCCTGCGAGGACGTGGTACTCAACCGCGTGCCTACGGTCGGCGGCACGGCGACGGAGCGCATGCTGGAGATCGCCGAGCGCTTCAAGGGCGCCGGTGGCAAGGAGGCCAAGGAGCGCGACCTCGCCTGGCGGGAATGGCCGGTCGAAAAGCGGCTGGAACATGCGCTGGTCAACGGCATCACCGAATTCGTCGAGGAAGACACGGAAGAGGCAAGGCAGAACGCCGAGCGTCCGCTGCATGTCATCGAAGGCCCGCTGATGGCCGGCATGAACGTCGTCGGCGACCTGTTCGGCGCGGGCAAGATGTTCCTGCCGCAGGTGGTGAAGTCCGCCCGCGTGATGAAGCAGGCCGTCGCCGTGCTGCTGCCCTACATGGAGGCCGAGAAGCTTGCCAATGGCGGCGGTGGCGAACGGCAGAGCGCGGGAAAGATCCTGATGGCGACCGTCAAGGGCGACGTGCACGATATCGGCAAGAACATCGTTGGCGTCGTGCTCGCCTGCAACAATTACGAGATCGTCGACCTCGGCGTCATGGTGCCGGCGACGAAGATCCTCGAGACGGCCAAGGCCGAGAAGGTGGATATCATCGGCCTGTCCGGCCTCATCACGCCCTCGCTCGACGAGATGGCGCATGTCGCCTCAGAGATGGAGCGCGAGGGGTTCGACATTCCCCTCCTCATCGGCGGGGCGACGACGAGCCGCGTGCACACCGCCGTCAAGATCCATCCGCGCTACGAGCGCGGCCAGGCCGTCTACGTCACCGATGCCAGCCGCGCCGTCGGCGTGGTGAGCAGCCTCTTGTCGGCGGAGATGAAGCCCGGTTACGTCGAGACGCTGAAGGCGGAATACCGCAAGGTCGCCGAGGCTCACGCCAGGAACGAGGCGGAGAAGCAGCGCCTGCCGATCGCCAGGGCCCGCGACAATGCGTTCAGGGCGGACTGGTCGGCCTATACGCCGAAGACGCCTTCCTTCCTCGGTACCCGCGTCTTCCAGGACTGGGACCTGGCGGAGCTTGCCCGCTATATCGACTGGACGCCGTTCTTCCAGACCTGGGAGCTGAAGGGCGTCTATCCGAGGATCCTCGACGACGAGAAGCAGGGCCCGGCGGCGCGCCAGCTTTTTGCCGACGCGCAGGCGATGCTGGAGAAGATCATCGCGGAAAAGTGGTTCACCCCGAAGGCCGTCGTCGGCTTCTGGCCGGCGGGCAGCGTGGGCGACGATATCCGCCTCTTCACCGACGAGGCGCGCGACAGGGAGCTTGCGACCTTCTTCACCCTGCGCCAGCAGCTTTCCAAGCGCGACGGGCGGCCGAACGTGGCGCTGTCCGATTTCGTCGCGCCCGTCGACAGCGGCAGGCAGGATTATCTCGGCGGCTTCGTCGTGACGGCGGGCATCGGCGAGATCGCCATCGCCGAGCGCTTCGAGCGGGCGAACGACGATTACAACTCGATCCTCGTCAAGGCGCTGGCCGACCGTTTCGCCGAGACCTTCGCCGAGCGCATGCACGAATATGTGCGCAAGGAACTGTGGGGCTACGCGGCGAACGAGACCTTCACGCCGGCCGAACTGATCGGTGAGCCCTATGCCGGCATCCGCCCGGCGCCGGGCTATCCCGCCCAGCCGGATCATACGGAAAAGACGACGCTCTTCCGCCTGCTCGACGCAGAGAAGGAAATCGGCGTGGAGCTTACCGAAAGCTATGCCATGTGGCCCGGCTCGTCGGTTTCCGGCCTCTATATCGCCTCGCCCGAAAGCTACTATTTCGGCGTCGCCAAGGTGGAACGCGACCAGGTGGAGGATTACGCGCGCCGGAAGGGCATGGCCGTCGCGGAGGTGGAACGCTGGCTCGGGCCCGTGCTCAACTACGTGCCGGTGACCGCGCGGGAAAACGCGGCCTAGAGCATTTCCAGTCGAAGCGAGATCGCTTCGGCGTCGGATAATGCGATACAAACAAGAATCTAGAGCATTTCCAGCAAAAGTGCGAAGCGGTTTTGCGTCCGGAAATGCGGAAATGCTCTAGGCTGTGGTGACAAATTAAGGATCTGAGGTTCCCTTTGCGTCTCAAATCAGATTCAACGCTGGCTTTTGGAGTTTGGCGATGGATGGGGAGATACTTCGAGACGACCAATGGGAGTTGCTGAAGCCGTTTGTACCCGGTGGTCGTAAGGGCAGGCGCGGTCCGCGCAGCGATGGTCGCCGTTTCTTCGACGCAATACTGTGGCTTGCCCGTTCTGGCGCACGCTGGCGCGATCTGCCTGAAGATCGCTTCGGCCCCTATCAGACGATTAAGCGGCGCTACTACCGCTGGATCGAACAGGGCATATTCGACCAGATCTTCGAAGCCGTCGCTGCAGACCCAGACATGGAATGGCTGTCCATCGACGCCACAGTTATCCGGGCGCAGGCGCAAGCCGCTGGCGGACTTCGAAAAAGGGGGGAGCGCAAGCCCAGGCGCTCGGCCGTTCCCGTGGTGGATTCGGCAGCAAGATCCATGCTGTAGTCGATGCGCTGGGATTGCCCGTTCGCTTTCGGATCGGTCCCGGACAACAAAACGACATGGCACCGGCTTGCGACCTTGTTCGAGGGCTGCCAGCCAAGCAGGTGCTCGCTGATAGAGCTTACGATGCCGACAGTCTGCATGACGTCATTCTGGACCAAGGCGGCGAACCGGTCATACCGCCGCGTCGTCATCGCAAATACCAGCACGCTTACGATCGTATCGCTTACCGCCAACGGTGGGGTATCGAGAGCTTCTTCGCCAAGCTCAAACAATGGCGGCGCATCGCAACACGCTACGACAAGCTTGCCGCCAATTTCTTAGGCTTCATCAAGCTTGCAAGCATCATGTTATGGATCAAATAGTTAAATCGTCACCACAGCCTAAAGCCCCTCACGCCCCCGGAACCGCCGCTGGTAGGCGGGATCGTAGAGCGCGCTCTCGCGAAAATCCTGCGCGCCGAGCGTGCGGCCGACGAAGATCAGCGCCGTGCGCTCGATCGGCTCCTCGGCGACCTTGGCCGCGATATCGGCCAGCGTGCCGCGCACCACGCGCTCGTCCGGCCAGGAGGCCTTGACCACGATCGCCACGGGGCAATCCGCGCCGTAGAGCGGCGTCAGGTCCGAGACGACCTTGTCGAGCGCATGGATGGCGAGGTGGATCGCCAGCGTCGCGCCCGTCGCACCGAAATTCTCCAGCGTCTCGCGGTTCGGCATGGGCGAGGCGCGGCCGGAGACGCGGGTGAGCACGAGGCTCTGCGCGATGGCGGGAATGGTGAGTTCGCGGCCGAGCGCGGCGGCGGCGGCGGCGAAGGAGGGCACGCCCGGCGTCAGCGTGTAGGCGAGCCCGTGTCTTTCCAGCCGGCGGATCTGCTCGGCGACGGCGCTCCAGACGGAGAGGTCGCCGGAATGCAGCCGCGCCACATCCTCGCCCGCCGCGGCGGCGCGCAGATACTCGGCCTCGATCTCGTCGAGCGACATCGGCGCCGTATCGACGATGCGCGCCCCCGGCGGGCAATATTGCAGCAGTTCCGGCGACACGATGGAGCCGGCATAAAGGCAGACCGGGCAGGCGGCGATGAGGTCGCGGCCGCGCACGGTGATGAGATCGGCAGCGCCGGGGCCGGCGCCGATGAAATGAACGGTCATCCCTCAATCCTCGATTTGTTTAGCCGGCTTCATCCAGCGCCATTGCGTGACCGGCATGGCCGGTCGCCAGCCCGTCATCTGCCCGACGGGCGATGCCCGCGCGATGTCGATCCGGATCAGCGCGCCGCCGAGCCGGGCGTGAAGGGAAAGGAGCACGGCTTCCATTTCCGTCGTCACCGCATTGGCGACAAGCCGGCCGCCCGGCTTCAGGCCGTCGATCGCCGCTGCCATGACGCCCGCCTCGCTGCCGCCGCCGCCGATGAAGATCGCGTCCGGCGCGGCCAATCCGGCAAGCGCCTCCGGCGCCGCCCCCTCGACCACGGCAAGGCCCAGCACGCCGAAGCGCCCGGCATTGCGGCGGATGCGGGCGGCGCGATCCGCATGGCCCTCGATGGCGATGGCCCGGAGCGACGGATCGGCCAGCATCCATTCGATGCCGATCGAACCCGAGCCGGCCCCGATATCCCAGAGAAGCTCGCCGCGGCGCGGCGCAAGGGCGGACAGCGTCAGCGCGCGCACCTCCCGCTTGGTGATCTGGCCGTCATGCTCGAACAGCCCGTCGTCGAGGCCCGGCGTACAGGCGAGCACCCGCGCGCCGTCTCCGGCGGAAACCTCCACCGCGCAGACATTCAGCATATCGGCATCGGCAAGGGTAAACCGCGCGGCCTGATGGCGGCTCACCCGCTCGCGCGGCCCGCCGAGCGCTTCCAGCACCGTGAGGGCCGAGGCCCCGAAACCGCTTTCCGTCAGCAAGGCCGCGAGCGCCGCCGGCCCGTCGCTGTCCGAGGTCAGCGCCAGGATGCGCCAGCCGGGGTGAAGGTGCGGGCGGATGAGATCGACGGGGCGGCCGTGCAGCGAGACGCAGGCCGTGTCCTGCAGCGCCCAGCCCATGCGCGATGCGGCAAGGCTGAAGGCGGATGGCGCCGGGAAGACGCGCATCTCCGCGCGTGCGATGCGCCGCGAGAGCGTGACGCCGACGCCGTAGAAGAAGGGATCGCCCGAGGCGAGCACGACGACGGACCGGCCCCGCGCGGCAAGGACCGCCTCCACCGAGCGCTCGAAGGGGCTGCGCCAGCCGTGGCGCTCGCCGCGGATCGCCGCATCGGCAAGCTCCAGGTGGCGTGCGCCGCCGAAGACGATTTCGGCGCGGCCGATCGCGGCCTTGGCCTCGTCGCCGAGACCCGCTAGACCGTCTTCGCCGATCCCGATGATGGAAAGCCAGGGGGCGGCTGTCGAAAGGGGCTGATCAGGCGTGGACAAGCGACGCATCCTCATCTTGGGCGGCACGGCGGAGGCGCGCGACCTTGCGGGTGTGCTCGCCGGCAGGGCCGACCTTGCCGTCACGCTGTCGCTCGCCGGCCGCACGCTCGATCCCGCCCCGCAGCCCGTGCCGGTGCGCACCGGCGGCTTCGGCGGCGCCTTCGGGCTGGCGGCCTATCTGGAAAAGGAAGCGATCGACCTTCTCATCGACGCGACCCATCCCTTCGCCCGGCAGATTTCCGCCAATGCCCGCGCCGCCAGCGCCGCGACCGGCGTTCCGCTCCTGCGCGTCGAACGGCTCGGCTGGGAGGCGGCCGAGGGCGACCGCTGGACGCGCGTCGCCTCGATGGCCGGTGCCGTCGCCGCGCTCGGCGAAGCGCCGCGCCGCGTGTTCCTCGCCATCGGCCGCCAGGAGGCGAAGGCCTTCGACGCCGCCCCGCAGCACCATTATCTCGTGCGCAGTGTCGATCCCGTCGATCCGCCGCTCGATGCCTGCGATGTGCAATACCTGCTCGCCCGCGGCCCGTTTGCCGTGGAGGCGGAGGTCGCGCTCCTGCGCGAGCATCGCATCGATATCGTCGTCAGCAAGAATTCCGGCGGCGAGGCCACCTATGGCAAGATCGTCGCCGCGCGCATCCTCGGCCTGCCCGTCGTCCTGGTCGAACGGGCAGAGACGCAGGATCTCCACCATGCCGGAACCGTCGAGGATGCGGTGCGGCTCGCCGATCATCTCGTCGGCTCTTCGAGGAAGCGCGGCGTATAGACGAGATCCGGCAGGCCCGGGCGGGAGATGACGCGCGTTTCCGGCGAGCCGATGACGACGCAGGTCGCCATGTCGGCGCGCTCCGCCTCGGCCTCGCCGAGCGCCATGACCAGCATGCGCTCGTCCGGCCGGCCGGCGGCGCGGCCGAAGATGACGGGTGTCGTCGCCGGCAGCGTTTCGCGCAGGATCTCGAAGGCCCGGCCGAGCTGCCAGGGCCGCGCCTTGCTGATCGGGTTGTAGAGTGCGACGACAAGCCCTGCCTCGGACACCATGCGCAGCCGCTTCTCGATGATCTCCCACGGCTTCAGGTTGTCGGAGAGCGAGATGGCGCAGAAATCGTGGCCGAGCGGCGCGCCGATGCGCGCGGCGACCGCCAGCATGGCGGTGACGCCGGGCACGACGGTGAGATCGACCGTCTTCCATTCGTCCGGCCCTGCATCGATCGCCTCGCAGACGGCGGCCGCCATGGCGAAGACGCCGGGATCGCCGCCCGAGACGACGCAGACATCGATGCCGTCCGCCGCCCGCTTCAGCGCGGCCTCGGCCCGGTTCAGCTCCTCGCGGTTGTCGGAAGCGACCTTGATCTGGTCGGGGCGCAGGTTCAGCCGGTCGATATAGGGGAAATAGCCGAAGAATTCGCGCGCGGCCTCGACGGCCTGCCGAGCCTCCGGCGTCATCTGGTCCGGATTGCCCGGCCCGGTGCCGATCACGAAGAGCCGGCCGGTCATGCGCGGTCGCTCCAGCCCGGCACGAGGACCAGCGAGAAATAGGGCGCGCTGTCGTCGAGCTTTTCGGAAAGCCGCATGGAGCGGCTTGCCGGCATGGTGCCGCGCTCGACATAGATCGCCTCGCCGAGCCGGCCGGCCTTTTCCAGCGCCCGGCGGATCTTCGGCAGGTTGCGGCCGACCTTCATGATGACGGCGGCCTCGGTGTCGATAAGGCGGCGCGACAGCGCCTCCTCGCCCATCGTACCGGGCAGCACGGAGAGCACGTCGTCGCCCTGCACGATCGGCAGGCCCGACAGCGACCAGCAGCCGGACATGGCCGTGATGCCGGGAACGACCTCGGTCGGAAAGCGGTCGGCGAGCCGCACATGGAGATGCATGTAGGAACCGTAGAACATCGGGTCGCCTTCCGAGAGGATGGCGACGGTGCGGCCGGCGGCAAGATGCGCCGCGACGGCCTCGGCCGAGGCGTCGTAGAAGGCCGTGATCTGGCGTTTGTAGTCGTCGTGCTCCTTGTCGATCTCCGTCGTCACCGGATAGTAGAGCGGCAGTTCCGCCATGCCGGGCTTCAGGAGGCCCTCGACGATTGCCCGTCCGTTGCCCGCGCGGCCGGCCTTGGCGAAATAGGCGAGCACATCGGCCTCGCCGATCGCCCGCACCGCCTTGAGCGTCAAGAGTTCCGGATCGCCCGGTCCCGTGCCCACGCCGTAAAGTCGTCCCGTCACCGTCGCCATCCTGTTCATAGCCCCGGCCTCGCCAGCGAATTGAGCGCGGCGGCCGTCATGGCGCTGCCGCCGAGGCGGCCGCGCACGATGGCGAAGGGCACGCCGTAGGAATTCTCGGCCAGCGCATCCTTGGATTCGGCCGCGCCGACGAAGCCGACCGGCATGCCGAGGATCGCCGCCGGTTTCGGTGCGCCGTCCCGCAGGAGTTCGAGCAGGTAGAACAGCGCCGTCGGCGCGTTGCCGATTGCGACGACGGAGCCGGCCAGGCGCTCCAGCCACAGGCGGATGGCGGCGGCCGAGCGGGTGTTGCCGGTCTCCCTCGCCAGGTCCGGCGTGCGCGGGTCGCGCAGCGTGCAGAGCACGTCGTTGCCGGCGGGCAGGCGGGCGGCCGTCACGCCGCGTGCGACCATTTCCGCGTCGCAGAAGATCGGCGCGCCGGCCTGCAGCGCACCGCGCGCCGCCGTGACGAAGCCCGTAGAGAACACGAAATGCGGCGCCGCCTCGACAAGGCCGGCGGCATGGATCATCCGCACGGCAACATCGGATTCCTCTTCGGAAAAGCGCGAGAGATCGGCCTCGGCGCGGATGATCGCAAAGGATTTCTCATAGATGGCCGTGCCATCCTTGATGTAGTCGTAATCGGTCATTGTCGGCCTTGATAAGCGGAAGCAAGGGTGTCGGGCGCGGTGCGGTCGATGAGGCCTCCCACCGTCTCGCCGTCGGCGCGGCGCGCGCGCAGGAGCGTGCCGAGACGGGCGAGGGCGGGCGCCAGCGCCCCGGCGGGCAGGATCGCGGCGGCGGCATCGCCCGCCCGTCCGCCGAGAACGAGGCCGACGCCGGCGGCGGTGCCGCAGAGCGTGACGGCGGCGGCGGCCGGATGGGCGCAGCCCTTCGGGCAGCCGGAGACGTGCACGTCGAAGGAGCCGTCCAAGAGATCGCCGGCCTCCGCCACGAGGGCATCGGCGGCGGCATGGGTATCGAAGCTGGCCGAGGCGCAGCCGGCAGAGCCGGTGCAGACGGAAACGGTGCGGCCGGGCGCTTCGCGCGTGCTCCAGACATGTTCCCGCATCGCGGCGGCCTCGGCGGCGGCGAGCGTTTCTGTGCTGAGCCCGCGCACCAGCAGCGTGTGGTGCGGCGCAAGGCGGAATTCCGTCGCGCCGCAGCCGGCAAGCGCGTGCACCAGCGCGGCAAGCCGGTCGGCGTGGATCTGGCCATAGGCCGGGGCGAGCCCGAGTACGGTTTCGGTGCCGATCCGGTGCGCGCCGAGCGGATGAGCGGGCGCGACGGCGGCAAGCGGCGGCGCCGGATCCGCGCCGAGTGCGGCGGCCAGCACCGCCGGATCAAGATCGCGCCCGCGCGCCGCCGGGCCGATGGCGGCAAGGGCGGCGGCGGTTGCCATCACGCCCTCGACGACCCTTTCGCGGGGGAGCAGCGCAACGGGCCGCGCCGTCACTCGATCGCCGCCGACGGAAAGCCGCCAGGCAAGGCCTTGCGTGCCGGCGACCGTGTCGAGGCGGATATCCGCGACCATGTCGGCAAGCGACAGTACGCCCCCGCCGTCGACGACGACGGCGAGCTTGGGCGCCAGGGAAAGGGCGGCATCGGCGAGGGCCGCACGCAGCGCATCGGCGATCGGCGCGGCATCGGCAAGCTCGGTCGGATCGATGCCGGCAAGCGGCGGCACTTCGATGGCGACGCCCCTCTGCGGGACGATGCCGGCCGCGGCAAGGCCGGCGGCAAGGGGCGGGACGGAGGTCTCGGTAAGACCACGAAGCTGGAGATTGCCGCGCGCGGTGATCTCGACGAGGCCGTTGCCATGTGCCCGGGCCAGATATGCGAGGGCAAGGAGGTCTTGTACCGTCAGCGCTGTCGCGGCCGGGCGCAGGCGCACCAGAAGGCCGTCGCCGGTCCGCATCGGGGCGGCGATGGAAGGGCAGGCGCCGCGGCGCAGCGTGCCGGTGTCGCCGAGGGACGACGGGAGGATCGCGCAGGTCGCTGTCATGACCCGCCCTCCTCGCCCACGGGCGCCGGGCGGCGGATCAGGTAGGTGTCCATGATCCAGCCGTGCTGCGCACGCGCCCGGCGGCGGGTCTCGCTGATGGTGTCGGCGATCTCGGCGAGCCGGCCGGACAGCAGGATCTCGTGCGGCGTGCCGAGATAGGCGCCCCACCAGATTTCCGCGCCCGGATCCTCCACCGTGCGAAAGGCCTCGATGCCGTCGAGCATGACGAGCGCGTCGCGCGCGGCGTCCGGCCCGGCCGCGGCGAGGCGCCGGCCGGTGGTGATCTCTACGGGCAGGCCGATGCGGTTGAGCGTGATGGCATGGCTGGCGCAGAGCGCCTGGACGCTGGTGATGCCGGCGATGACCTCGATCTCGAAGGCGACGCGGCCGGCCGTGCGCACATGGTCGATGATGCGCAGCGTGCTGTCGTAGAGCATCGGATCGCCCCAGACGAGCAGGCCGAGCGTCTCGTCCTCGCCGACGTCGTTCAAGAGGGTGCGTTCGTAGATGGCGGCGATGGCGCGGTGCCAGTCGTTGACGCCGTCCTCGTAGCTGCCGTCGGCGCGGCGCACCGGCACGGCATAGTCGAGGATGAGGCAAGCGGCATTGTCGAGGAACCGGTCGCAGATCTCGCGGCGCGCATCGGCCAGAAAGGCCTTCTCGTCGCCCTTCGTCGGAATGAGCAGCACGTCGGCCCGGTTCAGCGCATTTATCGCCTGAACGGTCATGTGCTCGGGATTGCCCGCGCCGATCCCGATGACCAGTATCTTTCTCAAAAGCCCGTCTCCCGTGCGACCTGGCGCTCCCGGTTCGCGGCCCGAGTTGGGTCCCGCACCTCTTCCTAATCCCAAAAGCCGGCGGAAAACAGCCCCCGGATCGCGTCCTTTGCCGGTCTTTTTGAGACTCACGCGGCGGCGCGGCTCGTCAGGTACGCCCGCGGCGAGGTCCCGAGCATGCGCTTGAACATGGTGGTGAAAGCCGGCACGCTCTCATAGCCGGCATCGAGCGCCACGCGCGTCACCGGCTCGCCGGCCGCAAGGCGCGGCAGGCAGGCGAAAAGGCAGGCCTGCTGGCGCCAGGTAACGAAGCTGACGCCCATCTCCTGCCGGAAGAAGCGCGTGAAGGTGCGCCGGCTCATGTTGAGGCGCCTTGCCCAGTCGTCGATCTTGGTCGCCGGCGAGGGCTGCTCGACGAAATCGCGGCAGAGGCCCGCCAGCCTTCCGCTCGCGGGGAAGGGCAGGCCGAGCCGGCGCTCCGGCAGGCGGCCGATCTCGTCGAGCAGCAGCGCCATGACGAGTTCGCTGCGCGCGCGGCCCTCCGCCGGGTCGCCATGCCGCACGGTTTCCGCGATGAGGTGGCGTGCGAGATCGGTCACCTCCAGCACGGCGGGTTCCAGCGAGGCGGCCCGGCCCTCCGGCGAATAGATGTAGACCGAACGCATGCTGACGTCGCTGACCATCTCGACGGAATGTTCCAGGCCGCGCGGGATGAGCAGCGCATGGCCGGGCGGGATCATCCAGCGCCCGCGCTTCGTCCCCACCAGCACCACGCCGGAAAAGACGCAGAGGAACTGCGTGCGGCGGTGGCGGTGCGGCGGCACGGTGTAGCCGCCCGGAATGTCCGAACTGTGGACCAGGACGTCCGTATTGGCCTGTTCCATGTGGGACAGGTTGCGGATGTGGTCGTCATCGAGCGCTTTGCGGCGCGCATCGGTCAGTTTTTCCATCTTTGGCCCACTCGCGTAAGAAGTGGACCTCAGCACGAAAGCAGGCCGCAGGCAATCCCTGTATGGGATGCGACAAGAGGGCGCAATCCACGCGCATCATTCGAGGCCATCATGTCGACAGTCGTTCCCGCAGCGCCCCGCAGCGCCGCCACCACCACCTATTCCATCATCGTCGCCGTCAGCGCCTGCCACATGCTGAACGACATCATGCAGTCGCTGCTGACGTCGCTCTATCCGCTGCTGAAGGAGAACTACGCGCTCGATTTCGTGCAGATCGGCCTTCTGACCATGGCCTTCCAGGTCACTGCCTCGCTGCTGCAGCCGGCCGTCGGCATCGTGACGGACCGCTGGCCGATGCCCTTCTCGCTGCCGATCGGCATGGGCAGCACCTTCGTCGGCCTCATCATGCTGGCCTATGCGCACAGCTTCCCGGTGCTGGTCGTCGGCGCCTGCCTGATCGGCCTCGGCTCGGCGATCTTCCACCCGGAATCCTCGCGCGTCGCCCGTCTCGCCTCCGGCGGTCGCCACGGGCTCGCCCAGTCCATGTTCCAGGTCGGCGGCAATGCCGGCACGGCGCTCGGCCCGCTGCTCGCCGCCTTCATCGTCCTGCCCTTCGGCCAGACGAGCGTCGCCTGGTTCTCGGCGGTCGCGCTTCTCGGCATGGTCATCCTCACCTGGGTCGGCAACTGGTATGCCGGCGAACGGCGCCTTGCGGCCGGCCGGCCCGCCGTCAGTCGCGCGCTACCGCTGCCGCGCGGACAGGTCGCCTGGGCGATTGCCGTGCTGGTGCTGCTGACGACGACGAAGAACGCCTATCTCGCCAGCATATCGAGCTATTTCACCTTCTACACGATGGAGAATTTCGGCCTTGGCGTGCGCGACGCGCAGCTCATGCTGTTCCTCTTCCTGGGAGCCTCGGCGCTCGGCGTGTTCATGGGCGGGCCGATCGGCGACCGGTTCGGCGCGCGCTTCGTCATCTGGTTCTCGATCCTCGGCGTCATCCCCTTCGCGCTGCTGCTGCCCTATGCGAACCTGTTCTGGACGGGCGTGCTGACGGTGCTGATCGGGCTGGTCTTCTCCTCCGCCTTCTCGGCCATCGTCGTCTTCGCACAGGAGCTGATCCCGGGCCGCGTCGGCATGATCGCCGGCATCTTCTTCGGCTTCGCCTTCGGGGCGGGCGGCCTCGGCGCGGCGGTGCTCGGCATCTTCGCCGACAGCCACGGCATCAACTTCGTCTACCGGATCTGCTCCTACATGCCGCTGCTCGGCATCCTGACGATCTTCCTGCCGCGCCTGCCGGCGCATCGCTGAGCCGAAAATGAAAAGGCCGGCGAAACCGCCGGCCTTTTGGAATCACCCCATGCGCTCGGAGGCGTAGGAGCCCGGCGAGGGCGGGAAGACGATGGTCTTGTTGCCGTTCATGAAGACGCGGTGATGGATGTGGGCGTGCACGGCGCGGGCAAGAACCTGGCTCTCCACGTCGCGGCCGATCGAGACATAGTCGTCCGCCGACTGCGCATGGGTGATGCGCGCGACGTCCTGCTCGACGATCGGACCTTCGTCGAGGTCCTCGGTGACGTAGTGTGCCGTCGCGCCGATCAGCTTCACGCCGCGCTCGAAGGCCTGCTTGTACGGGTTGGCGCCCTTGAAGGACGGCAGGAACGAGTGGTGGATGTTGATGATGCGGCCCGACATCTTCTTGCAGACGGCATCGGACAGCACCTGCATGTAGCGGGCGAGCACGATGAGTTCGGCGCCGGACTGCTCGACGATCTCCATCAGCCGCGCCTCGGCCTGCGGCTTGTTCTCCTTCGTCACCTTGACGTGATGGAAGGGGATGTCGTGGTTGACGATGACCTTCTGGTAGTCGAAGTGGTTGGAGACGACGCCGACGATGTCGATCGGCAGGGCGCCGATCTTCCAGCGGTAGAGCAGGTCGTTGAGGCAATGGCCGAAGCGCGAGACCATGAGCAGCACCTTCATGCGCTCGTCGCTGTTGTGGAACTCGTAGGTCATCGCGAAGGCCTTGGCGACCGGCGCAAAGCCTGCATCGATATCGTCCTGCTTCGCGCCGCCTTCGCTCTTGAAGGTCAGGCGCATGAAGAACAGACCCGTCTCCAGATCGTCGAACTGCGAACTGTCGACGATGTTGCAGTCTTTCTCGGCCAGGTAGCCGGTGATCGCGGCGACGATGCCGCGGGTCGATTGGCAGGATACGGTCAGCACATAGGTCTTCATCGGTTCGTTTCTCGCGTTCGGCCGATGCGGCGGGCGGGCACCGGCGGATCCCTCTTCATACGCCGCATGGACGGCTCGCGCATATTTCAGGCCGCTCGCCTCTGTGCAAGCCCCTGCAATGGCGAGAAGCTACCCCCGCTCTTGCAAGGAATCCCTCCGGTTCGCGACATTCAATGCGTCGAAAATACCAATAGGCCCGTTCTGACGCGCCGCCGGGGTTGTCGGGTGCCTCCGGCTCGATCCCGCCTGACGGATACAGGCGGCGATTCTTTCATCAATGCAAGCCGGGCGATTCGGGAGCCAAAATCCGCCTGGACACTATTCTGGACGCATGTTCTATAAAGCGGACATACTCGATGGGAGCACGCCATGCATCTTTCCATGTGGACCTATCCCTGGGACATCCAGGACCAGGGCGTCGCGGCTTTCGCCGCCGATCTTTCCGGCCGCGCCGGCCTCAACACGGTGAGCCTTGCGACCTCCTATCACGCCGGCCGCTTCCTCCAGCCGCGCAGCCCCGGGCAGAAGGCCTATTTCCCGGAAGACGGCACGGTCTATTTCCGGCCGGATGAAGCTTTATGGCAGGGTAAGACAATCCGTCCCCTCATGGCGCGCAACGTCACCGAGCGCGGCGACATGCTGGACGCGCTGACCAGGGCGCGCGGGGCAACGGGCCTTGCCGTCTCCTGCTGGACGGTCTGCCTGCACAACAGCCGCCTCGGCATGCTGCATCCCGACCATGTGACCCGCAACGCCTTCGGCAATGCCAACTACTACAATCTCTGCCCCTCCAGCCCGGCCGCGCGCGACTATGTCGTGACGCTGGTGCGCGACATCACGGTGAACCACAAGCCCGACATGCTGGAGCTGGAAAGCCCGAATTTCATGGGCTTCGCCCACGAATACCACCACGAGAAGGACGGCGTCGGCCTCAATGCCGAGGACGATTTCCTCCTGTCGCTCTGCTTCTGCGACCATTGCACCGCGCGTGCCCGGAAGGCAGGCATACCGGTCGACGGCGCGCAGAAGACGTTGGCGCGCTTCATCGCCGAACTGTGCGAGCGGGCGGTGCCAGAAAGGCAGTTCCCCGATTTTCCCGCCGCCGGCATCGATGCCTTCCGGGACCACCCGGAACTGCACGCCTTCCTCGCCTGGCGCACCGAGCCGGTGACGAGCCTGATCGGCGAGATCAAGGCGGCCGCCGACCCCGCGACGCGCATCGTGCTGATCGACCTGAAGGACGGCTGGCTCGGCGGCGTCGACCTCGAAGCGGCCGGCAAGCTCTGCGACGGCGCGATTCTCTGCTGCTACGACATGGCGCCGGAGGCCGTCGGCGATGTCATCCGCACCGGCCGGGCGATGCTGGGTCCGGACAAGTTCCTGGGGCTGGGCCTGCGCGTCTTCTATCCCGAGGTGGACGGGCCGGCCATCCTTTCCGCCCGCGCGAAGGCGGCCGTCGAGGCCGGCGCCGACGGCGTGAACTTCTATAATTACGGGCTCATTCCGGCAAAGCGCCTCGACTGGGTGAAGGAAGCCGTCGGCGCGATCGCGTAGGGGCTCAGCCGTCGATCGGCTCGGCGACCTGGATCAGGCAGTCGCCGGCCTGGCTGTCGCAGTGCAGCCGGTGGGAGATGACGATGCCGCCTTCTGCAAAGCGCAACGCTTCCTCCGGCTGCTCCAGCCGTTCGAGATCGTGATACCAGCCGGCGAGATCCCCCGCCGAGACGGTCGCGCCGAGCGGCACTGCGGGCTCGAACCAGCCGCGCCGGTCCGCATAGATGCCCTGGCTGTGCCGGGAGAGGGACAAGAGCTGAAGCGCTGGCGGCGCGGCAAGCGGCGCGCGCGACAGCACCGGCGCATCCGCAATGCCGAGCGCGCCGAGCAGCCGGTCGATCGCCGTCGCGGTGAACGACATGCTCTGCGGCGTCACCGTGCCGCCCCCGCCGAATTCGCCGGAAAGGCCGATCGTGCCGGCCCGGCCCGCCGCGCCCATCGAGGTCGGTGCCGCCGGCCCGTTGTCGGCGATGAAGGCATGCGCGGCGCCCATCGCCCGCATCAGCGCGACCGAGCGCGCAAAGCGCCCGGCATCCGCCTCCCGCTCGATCAATGTGCAGGGCAGATGCGCCATGGAGGTGCCGCCCGAATGCAGGTCGAGCACCGCGTCATGGCGCGGGAACAGCTCGTGTTCGAGGAAATGCGCCAGCCGCGCCGTGGGCGTTCCGGCCGGATCTCCGGGAAAGGCGCGGTTGAGATTTCCGCCGTCGAAGGGCGAGCAACGCCTCGCCGCCATTACCGCCGGCAGGTTGGCCATCGGCAGGATGGTGACGGCGCCGCGGATTTTCGTCACGTCGAGCCGGCGCATCAGCCGCCCGAGCTGGAGTTCGCCCTCGTATTCGTCGCCATGATTGCCCGCCATCAGCAGCAGGCTCGGCCCCTCGCCGTTCTTCAGCCGCAGGATGGGGATGCGGATCTGGTAGTAGGGCGAGCGGTCGACCGAATAGGGGATGGCGAGATGCCCGGCCTGCCGGCCGTCCCGGGAAAGATCGATCGGATTGACGAGGCCGCTGTGCATGGGGGCTCCAGTTCGGGCGGGGGATGTCAGAGCGCGGCGACGGCGGTCATTTCGACGCGCAGGTCCGGGTCGGCAAGGCGGGCTTCGACACAGGCGCGGGCCGGCGGGTTTTCCGGGTCGATCCAGGCATCGTAGACGCCGTTCATCGCCTCGAAATCGACGATCGCCGGTAGGAAGACATTGACGGCGAGCAGCTTCGAGCGATCCGTGCCGGCTTCCTTCAGGAGGGCATCGATCTTGCCGAGCACGTCGCGTACCTGGTCCTCGATGCCGGCCTTGCGGTTCTCCGCGACCTGGCCGGCAATATAGACGAGCCCGCCATAGCTGACGGCCTGGCTCATGCGCGAACCCTTCTGGTAACGCTGGATCATGGGGTGTTTTCCTTTCTTCTGGGGAGGGTCAGCCGAAGCTGGTGGGATAGGCCGCCGTGACCGAGTGGTCGGGGGCAAGGCCATAGAGGATCGCGTGCCGGTCGAGGCAGGTGCAGGGATGCGAGATACCGAACTCCACCACGTCGCCGATGCGCATGTCGCTGCCGGCGGGAAGCGACACGAAGGCATGCTGGTCGTTGAGGTGAAGCACGGCGGCCCCGGCAAGGCGGCCGAGCGGCGCGCCGTCGCGATAGAGCGCCAGCGGCCGCGGCAGGCCCTGGTCCATCGCGACATCGCGCAGGCCCATGCCGCAGATCGCAAGGCCCGGCTCGGGCAGCGAGAGCACCTCGGCCCAGACCCGCAGCGCCGGCCTGAAGCCGCTGCCGGCCGAGCGGACCTCACCGCCGAAGCGGAAGCCCGCACGGGCATCCAGCCCGGCAAGGCCGCGCTCGTAGACGCCGTGGTCGTGGAAGAAGATCGCCCCGCTGCGCAGCACGAGCAGGCTGTCGGAATCGGCGGCGACGGCGGCGGAGAGGCCGGCGACAACCAGGTCGAAGAAGACCGAGCCGCCCGCCGTGACGATCAGCGGCCGCGCATCGCCGATGCGGGCGCGCACCTCCGGCAGGAAGGCCGCCGTCATCGCCACCAGCCTGTCGATCCGGCGCAGCGTCTCTTCCGGGTCGGCCGTCGCGGCGGCGCCCTCATAGGCGGCGATGCCGGTGAGCCGGAAGGCGGGCGTTTCCGCGGCAAGGGTGGCATCGAGGATCGCACCCGCCGCTTCGGCGCTGCGTGCCCCGGCGCGGCCGGCGCCGAGCTCGACGAGGAGGCCGAGCGGCGGCAGGCCGTCGCGGCCCTGCCAGGCGGCCCGCAGGCCGTCGACCAGGTCGACCGAATCGACGAAGGCGTGCAGTTCTGCATCGGGATAGTTTGCGGCAAGCGCCGCGAGCCGGCGCGCGGCCGCCGCACCACCGATCTCGTTGGCGAGGATCAGCCGGCGCTGGCCGGCCTTCAGCAGGACGGCGGCCTGGCGGATATCGGCCACCGTGGTGCCCCAGGCGCCGGCCGCCAGCAGCGCGCCGGCAAGCGCCGCCGACATCGGCGTCTTGGCATGGGGCGCAATCGCGATGCCGTGATCGCGCACATAGTCCATCATCAGCGCGACATTGCCGGCGAAGGCGTCCTGGTCGAGCGAGATCAGCGGCAGCGCCATCGCGCCGTCATAGGGCTTCCAGCCCTGCCTGCCGACGGCATCGAGGGGGAGGGGCGCATGGCCCGGCGGAAAGCCGCGGATACGGTCGTCGAGCACCGGATTGAGCACTGGATTGTCCGGGCCGGTCACGGAAAGGTCAGGCATGGTTTCCTCCCCTGGCCGCGACGGGATCGGCGATCCCGAGGCGATAGGTGTCGTTGGCGGTGGTGAAGAAGAGGGCGCGCTGTTCGTCGGGCGAGAGCGGTCCGGCCGCGGCACGGAAAACGGCGTAGATCGCGTCGAACGAGGCATGCAGGCCGGCGACGGGGAAATCGCTGGCGAACATCGCGCGGTGAGGACCGAAACACGCGAGGCAATGCGCGGTCACCGGATGCAGGCTTTCCGGCGTCCAATCGTTGTCATAGGCGACGAGGTCGGAGATCTTCAGCCGCACATTCGGCTCGCGGCCGAGCGCCGCAAGGCCGTCGCGCCACAGCGCCATGCCCTCCGCGCTGCGGTCGGCCGGGCTGCCGCCATGGTTGAGCACGAACAGCGTCTGCGGAAAGGCGCGCACGAGGTCGAGCGCCTCGACCATCTGCCAGGGATAGAGCATGAGGTCGAAAACGAGATCGTGCCGCGCGAGGTGGGCGAGGCCGGCCCGCCACGCGGGATCGGCCATGCGGTGGGGGCGCGATGCAAAACTCTTCGCCGGTTCGGGATGCCAGCTCACGATATCGCGGATGCCGACGACATCGGGATCGGCCGCCTCCGCCTCGATCAGGCGGGCGGCGTCGGGGCTATCGAGCGGAACACGGGCAATGCGCCGTTTCGCCACGCCGGACGTCCGGTCGAGGCCGGCGAGCCAGCGGCTTTCCTCCAGCGGATGGGCGTCGGACCAGCCGGCCTCGACATGCACGGTGGCGACCACGTTCTGGTTTGCGGCGTCCCGTCGGTAATCTTCCACGCCGTAGTCCCGCAGGATCGGCGCGAGGCTGCCGTAGACCATTTCCCCGCCCTCTGTCCGCGCCTTTTCCAGCCAGGGATGGCGCTTCAGCGAGAGGTCCCAGAGATGGTGGTGCGGGTCGATCACCGGCCCGTCGTAACGCACCGTCATCGGCGCGCCTCGCGGCCCGAAATCAGCAGGAGCCCGAGGATGAGCGAGCCGAACATGATGGAGCGCCAGCCCGGCGAGGCATTGACGACGGTGATCAGCGCCGTGGTGGTGACGAGCAGGATGGCGCCGGGAATGGTGCCGGCATAGGTGCCGCGCCCGCCCAGGATGGAGGTGCCGCCGAGAACCACAGCGGCGATCGACAAGAGGAGATAGGGATCGCCGATGCCGACATAGCCCTGCCGGTTCATGCCGAGCACGAGGATGCCGGCAAGGCCCGCGAAGAAACCGGACAGCGCATAGAGAAGCAGCGTATTCTTGGCCACGCTGACGCCGGAAAGCCGGGCGGCCAGCGGATTGGCCCCGAGCGCGAGGAAGCGCGCGCCGAGCGGCATGCGGTGGATGATGAGGAGCACGACGACCGAGACGGCGATCCACAGGAGGATGCCGGCGGGAATGCCGAGGGGACGGGCCTGGCCGAGCAGGATGACCGCCGGATTGCCGAGCGTGACGGCGCTGCCGCCGGCGACGATGACGAGCAGCCCCTGGAGAAGCGTTGCCATGGCGAGCGTCATGATGATCGGCGGCACGCGCAGATAGGCCGCGCCCGCCCCGTTGAGGAGGCCGATGCCGGTGGCGATGGCAAGGGCGAGCACGATCCCGACGAGGCCTGTCGGGTCGGCGGCCGGCGAGATCAGCGGCAGCAGGATCGCCGTGACGGTGATGACGGCCCCGACGGAGAGGTCGATGCCGCCCATCAGGATGACCAGCGTCTGCCCGGCCGCGACGATGCCGATGACGGCGGCAAGCTCCAGGAGGTAGCGCAGGTGCCCGTAGGCGCCGAAGCCGCGCAGGGTGAGGCTGGCGACGAGCCAGACGAGCGCCACCAGGAGGAAGGTCAGGAGCGGCGGATTGCGGAACACGGCCTTCATCGCCTTCTCCTCCATTGCTGCAAGAGTTCCGGCACCGCGACGGCGCCGACGATGATCAGGCCCTGTGCGACGTACTGGGCCACTGGCGGGAAACCGAGGAAGAACATCACGTTGATCATGACCGAGAGCAGCAGGCTGCCGCAGATCGCGCCGCGCATCGTGCCCTTGCCGCCGAGGAAGCCGACGCCGCCGAGCACGGCCGCCGCAATCGAATTCAGCGTGAAGGGCGTGCCGATGACCGGATCGCCCGAGCCCGTCTGCGCCGCGACGAAGAGACCGGCCAGCGCCGTCAGCAGGCCGGACAGCGCGAAGGCGACGATCTTGACCCGCTCGACCGGAACGCCGGAGCGGAAGGCGCCGATCGGGTTGTCGCCGGCGGCATAGATGCCGATGCCGAGCGGCGTCGCCAGGAACCCCTTCCAGGCGAGGAGGACGAGGACGAGCAGCAGGAAGGCGACCGGCGTATGGCCGGCGAGCGTCGTCGACAGCCAGTCCGGAATGAAGCCGCCCGGACGCGGCAGGAGGATCAGCGCGACGCCGGTGATGATGAAGGAACCGGCCAGCGTGACGATGATGGCCGGCAGCCGCAGATGGGCGACGATGGCGCCGGTGACGGCGCCGATGGCAAGGCCGGCAAGCGCGACGGCGAGAATGCCGCCGGGCACGCCGAGCATGCCGCCCATCGTCGTCGCCGCGATTACCGCGCCAAGGCTCACCAGCGGGCCGATGGCGAGCGTGATGCCGCCGTTCAGCATCAGGAGTGCCTGCGCCATGGTGACGAGTGCCAGCGGGAACCAGTTCTGCGTGAACTTGGAAAAGCCGCCAACCGTGAGAAGGCCCGGAAAGAGCACCGCATAGAGGACGAGGAAGGCGGCGACGACCAGATAGAGGCCGCCGAGGCCGCGATTGCGGCCGCGCTGGATGGCGCCGTAGAGCCAGCCGGAAGACGGAACGGCGCTCATGCGGTCTCTTTCTGTTCGTGGATGCCCATGGCAGCGCCGACGATGGCCTCTTCGGTGATCGCCGTGCCGGAAAGCCGGGCCGCGACGCGCCCCTCGCGCAAGACGACGACGCGGTCGCAGAGGTGGACGAGTTCCGGCGTGTCGGAACTGGCGAGGATGACGAGCCGCCCTTCGGCGGCAAACGCGCGCAGCATGAGGTAGATCTCCCGCTTGGTCTCGATGTCGACGCCGCGCGTCGGATCGTTGAGGAGCAGCACGGACGGATCGAGCGGCAGCCACTTGGCGAGTGCCACCTTCTGCTGGTTGCCGCCGGAGAGCGCCTGCACCGGCCGGGCGGTGTCGCCCTTGATCGTCAGGCGCCGCGCCAGGGAGGCGATCAGCCCGGCCTCCGCCGCGCGGTCGCGAAAACCGCGGCGGGCGAGGCGGCCGAGCGAGGGCAGGATGAGATTGGACGCGATGGAATGGGGCAGGACCAGCCCCTCATGCTTGCGATCCGCCGGCACATAGACGATGCCCGCGGCATTCGCCTCACCGACATGGGCCGGCAGGCGGGGAAGGCCGCAGACCTCGGCCTGGCCGGCCCGCGCGGGAATGGCGCCGTAAAGGCCGAGAAGCAGGTCTTCCTGCCCCTGCCCGACAAGGCCGCCGATGCCGACGATCTCGCCGGCACGGGCGGAAAAGCCGATCTCGCGCACGAGGCCGGCCGAGAATTTTTCGACGCTGATGCGCGTCGCGCGGGGTTCGAGCGCCGGGCGCGGCGGGAAGAGATCGCCCGTCTCGCGGCCCACCATGAGACGCACCAGGCCCTCGCCGTCGATGCCGGCCAGCGACTGGTCCGCCGTGACGCCGCCGTCCTTCAGCACCGTGACATGGGCGCAGAGCGCCTGCACCTCGTTGAGCCGGTGGGAGATGTAGAGGAGCGCCGTGCCGCGATCGCGCAGCGTTTCGACGAGGCGGGCGAGAATGCCGGCCTCATGCGCGGAAAGCGAGGAGGTCGGCTCGTCGAGGATCAGCACGCGCGGCTTGCGGAACAGCGCCTTGGCGACCTCCACCATCTGCCGGCGGCCGAGCGAAAGATCGGCGACCGGCATGTCGAGCGGCTCGGTGAGTCCCACCATGGCGCAGACCTCCCGCACGCCCCTGTGAAGCGCGGCATAGTCGATGAGGCCGAAACGGCGCGGAAAGGCGCCGAGCCCGATATTCTCGGCAATCGACAGGTCGGCGGCAAGGCTCAGCTCCTGCTGCACCACGGCGATGCCCGCCGAGCGCGCGGCGGCCGGGCTGAAACGCCCGACCGGCCGGCCGTCGACGAGGATGGCGCCGCTGTCCGGCTGGAGAGCGCCGGAAAGGAGATTGATCAGCGTGGATTTCCCCGCGCCGTTCTCCCCGAGCAGGGCATGCACCCTGCCCGGGTGAAGGGCGATATCGACGCCCTTCAGAACGGGATTGCCGAAAAATCCCTTGAACACCTGCCGGGCCTCCAGCAGGGGTCGTGTTTCCGTCATGACGGCATCCTTCACGGAATTACGGGCACGAAATTACTGGGCGAGCAGCTTGTCGAACAGCGCCTTGTCGTAATCCGAGTAGATGTAGCCGTCGGCCGGGAACTGGTCGGCGCGGGCGAGGTAGGTGTCGATGGTGCTGTCGTCGATGACGGGCAGCGGCACCTTGACGAAGGCCCGAACGTCCTTGCCTTCCAGCGCCTGCACGGCCGTGTAGACGGCGAGCGCGCCCAGCCAGTTCGGCTGCATGGTGGCCCAGCCCTTCAGGCCCTTCTCCTTCCACAGTTCGAGGAACTGGCGGGCGTTCTCGCCGGTGATCGGCACCTGCTCGCGGCCCTGGCGATCGAAGGCCATGACGGAACCGGCCGAAATCGCGCCGCCGAGCGAGAGCACGCCGTCGATCTCCGGATTGGCGAAGAGCAGGCTTGTCATCGCCTCCTGCGCGGGGGCGGAATTATACTCCGTGTTGGTCTCGGTGATGATTTCGAGGCCCGGATTGGCGTCGAGCACCGGCTGGGCGCCCTTGCGGCGGTCATCGCTGACGGAAATGCCGGCCGGGCCGTTCATGACGATGATCTTGCCCTTGCCGCCGAGCTGGTCGGCAAGCCACTTGGCGGCGCCCGCGCCCCATTCGCCGGAATCGGTGTTGATCTTCGCCGTCACCTTGTCCGTGTTGACGAGGCTGTCGAAGTTCACCACCGCGATACCCTTGTCGCAGGCATCCGAAATGACGCGGTCGAGTGCGTTGGAGGAGCCCGCGATGACCACGATCGCATCGACATTGGCGTCGATCATCGACTGGATGTGCTGGATCTGCGTCTGGGCGTTGCCCTGCGCGTCCGTGATCATCAGGTCCTTCACGAGGCCGGCCGTCTTCAGCGCCTCGACCTCGGCGGAAATGGTGCCTTCCGTCTGCTTCATCCAGGTCGGCACCGAATAGATGTTCGCCCAGCCGACCGTATAGGGCGCCGTGCGGTCGCCCTTGATGCAATTGGCAGCGGCAGAGGCTGTGCCGGCGGAAAGGACGAGGAGGGCTGCAGCGGCGGCGGCACCCGCAAGAAGGCGGCAGCTCCGCGAAACGGTCGGATTGTCTTGAATCGTTTTCATGTCGTTCCCCTTTTTTGCGGCAGCAGGTACGGGCTTGCCATCCGTCTTTGTCCAATATATCGAACATATGATCTTTATATCGGACTTGCGTGATCTTATGCCGAATTTCCCGCCTCGCAAGAGGGGGCTTCGGAAATTTCGCGGCACGGCGATGGCGGACCCTTGCGCGTTGACAGATCGCGCGGGCGGCGAGAGAAGCTTGACGGGGACGAAGGGCAAGGACGGACGAGATGGATGCTATTGTGGACGATGCAGGCGGCAAGCGGGCCCGGGGGTTGGATCGCGCCTTCGAAATCCTCGATTTCCTGCGTCGCAAGCGGCAGGCGCTGAAGCCGAACGAGATCGCCGCGCAGATTGGTGCGCCGCGCTCATCGGTCTACGAGCTGGTGAACCTCCTCCTGCGCAACGGCATCCTGGAGTTCACCGGCGGCGACGGCCGCGTCTATCTCGGGCGGAAACTCTATTTCCTCGGCGCGGCCTACGAGAACCATTTCGACTTCACCCGCGAATGCGAGGCGGCGCTGGAGCGGCTGGCGGACGAAACGCGCGAGACGGCGCAGTTCTGCATGCTGGACGGCGACAAATACACCGTCGTGCGCATGCGCGAGGGCGCGCGGCCCTTCCGCATCTCCACCGATATCGGCCAGTCGGTGCCGATCCCGTGGACGGCCTCGGGCCGCCTGCTCGTTGCGCATATGACGAACGAGGAGATCCTCGCCTTCATCCCGCCGCAGGATTTCCAGTTGCCGGGCGGCGAATGGCTCGATCCGCAGGCCTTCCTCGCCGAGGTGCGCCAGGCCGAACGCGAAGGCTTCTTCACCTTCAACAGCATCGTCGACAGCTTCACCCATTGTTTCGCCGTGCCGGTCATGGACGAGGGGCATGCCGCCGCCACGCTCTGCCTCGTCACCCCGCGTGACGACGGGCTTGCCAACCGCGACCGCTATCTTGCCTGCCTCAAGGACGCCGCCGCCAGCCTCAGCCAGGCGCCGACGCGGCCGAAGCGCGGCTGACCGTACCGGCTCAATCCGCCCGATTGGATAGCCAGCGATCGATCCCTTCCGCAGCTGCCCGGCCGGTCGCAAGGCAGGCCGTCAGCAGGTAGCCGCCGGTCGGCGCCTCCCAGTCGAGCATTTCGCCGGCTGCGAAAACGCCCGGCAGGGCCTTCAGCCCATAGTCCGCGTCGATGGCATCGAACCGGATGCCGCCCGCCACGGAGATCGCCTCCGCGATCGGCCGCGGCCGGACAAGGGGGATGGCCAGGGCCTTGATCGCCGCGGCCAGCGCGTCCGGCGGCAAGGCCGGCACATCCCGGACGCATTCCCTTAGCAGGGCCGCCTTGACCCCATCGAGGCCGGCCCCCTTGCGCAGCCGGCTGGAAAAGCTCGCCTTGCCGCCCTGCCGGGCGAGATCGGCGGCAAGCCGCGTGGCGCTCCGCCCGGGCGCAAGGTCGAGCGTGAGGCATGCCGCGCCCGTCGCTTCCAGCGCGTCGCGCAGTGCCGCCGCATGGGCATAGACGAGGCTGCCCTCGATGCCGGTCTTCGAGATGACGAACTCGCCGGGGATCGCACTCGCCGCGGACCGCGCCGTCACGCCCTTGACCGGTGCGCCCGCAAAACGCTCGACGAGGAACGGCGTCCAGTCCACGTCGAAGCCGCAATTGGCCGGGCGGAACGGCGCGATGCCGATGCCCCGTTCCGCAAGGCAATCGACCCAGCCCGCATCTGAGCCGAGCCGCGGCCAGCTCGCGCCGCCGAGCGCCATGAGGACCGCATCGAACGCCATCACGGCGGCGCCCTCGGGCGTCTCGACACGCAGCCCTTCCGGCGCAAATCCCGTCCAGCGATGGCGCACGCGGATATCGACGCCCTGCGCTTCCAGCCGCGCCCGCCAGGCCCGCAGCAAGGGCGAGGCCTTCATGGCGACCGGGAACACCCGCCCGGAGGACCCGACGAAGGTTTCTGTCCCGAGCCCCTCCGCCCAGGCCCGCAGATCCGCGGGCGTGAAAGCATCGAGCGCCGCCCGCAGATGCGCGCCCGCTGCGCCGAAGCGGGCGGCGAAACGGTCATAGGGCTCGGAATGGGTGATGTTGAGGCCCGATTTCCCGGCCAGCAGGAATTTCCGCCCGATGGTCGGCATGGCTTCCAGCACGCGCACTGCATGGCCGCGCGCCGAAAGCACCTCCGCGGCCATCAGCCCGGCCGGCCCGCCACCGACGATCCCTATGCGCCGCTTGTCCATTCCGCATCCGCCTTGAAACCCTGCGCCGTTCTCATAAATCGTTCCCGGCGGCTCCGCCAGCGTTCGTGCCGGTATATAGTGCGCAGAGCAGAATCAGGAGACGGACATGGACATCAAGCGCAACGGCAGCAGCCCCTCGACGCCGGGCCCGGCCGAGTATTTCACCGGCAAGGTGCGCCTCGACACGCCCTTCAAGGCGGAAGCCCCCGGCCGCGCCGGCGGCGCCATCGTCACCTTCGAGCCCGGCGCCCGCACCGCTTGGCACACCCACCCGCTCGGCCAGACCGTCATCGTCACTGCCGGCCTCGGCTGGGCGCAGCGCGAGGGCGGGCCGATCGAGGAGATCCGCCCGGGCGACGTCGTCTGGTTCCCGCCCGGCGAGAAACACTGGCACGGCGCGACGGACAGGACCGCGATGACCCATGTCGCCATCGCCGAGGCACAGGACGGTTCCCCGGTGACCTGGCTGGAGCAGGTGACGGACGCGCAATATCTCGGCAAGGCCTGAGAACCGTCCGCCCGCCCCTTTGGATCAGTTCGGTAGGCCGGGCGCCTCGTGGCCGGTCTGGGCGACATATTCGGTATAGCCGCCCGGATATTGATGCACGTCGTCGCCGTTGAGCTCCAGCACGCGGTTCGACAGCGCGCCGAGGAAATGGCGGTCGTGCGACACGAAAAGCATGGTGCCCTCGTATTCGGAAAGCGCCTTGATCAGCATTTCCTTGGTGTCGAGGTCGAGATGGTTGGTCGGCTCGTCGAGGATCAGGAAATTTGGCGGATCGAACAGCATCGCCGCCATCACCAGCCGCGCCTTCTCGCCGCCGGACAGCACCCGGCATTTCTTCTCCACGTCGTCGCCGGAAAAGCCGAAGCAGCCGGCCAGCGTGCGCAGCGGCCCCTGCCCCGCGCGCGGAAACTCCGCTTCCAGCCACTGGAAGACGGTGAGGTCCCCGTCGAGCAGATCCATAGCATGCTGTGCGAAATAGCCGACCTTCACGCTCGCCCCGATCGTCACGCTGCCCTGGTCCGGGTTCGTCGCGCCGGCGATGAGCTTCAGGAGCGTCGACTTGCCGGCCCCGTTGACGCCCATCACGCACCAGCGCTCCTTCCGGCGGATGAGGAAGCTGAAATCCCGGTAGATCGCGCGGCTGCCATAGGCCTTGTCGACATTCTTGAGGTTGGCGACGTCCTCGCCGGAGCGTGGCGCGGGCTGGAACTCGAACAGGACCGTCTGGCGGCGGCGCGGGGGCTCCACGCGCTCGATCTTGTCGAGCTTCTTCACCCGGCTCTGTACCTGCGCGGCATGGGAGGCGCGCGCCTTGAAGCGCTCGATGAACTTGATCTCCTTGGCGAGCATCGCCTGCTGGCGCTCGAACTGCGCCTGCTGCTGCTTCTCGTTCTGCGCCCGCTGCTGCTCGTAGAAGCCGTAGTCGCCGGAATAGGTCGTCAGCGACCCGGCATCGATCTCGATGATCTTCGTCACGATGCGGTTCATGAACTCGCGGTCGTGCGAGGTCATCAAAAGCGCCCCGTCATACCCCTTCAGGAACTGCTCCAGCCAGATCAGGCTTTCGAGATCGAGATGGTTGCTCGGCTCGTCGAGCAGCATGACGTCCGGCCGCATCAGGAGGATGCGCGCCAGCGCCACGCGCATCTTCCAGCCGCCCGAGAGCTTGCCGACATCGCCGTCCATCATCTCCTGGCTGAAGCTGAGGCCCGCCAGAACCTCGCGCGCCCGGCTCTCCAGCCCGTAACCGTCGAGTTCCTCGTAGCGCGCCTGCACCTCGCCGTAGCGCTCGATGATCGCGTCCATCTCGTCGAGCCGGTCCGGATCCACCATCGCCGCCTCAAGTTCGCGCAGTTCCGCGGCGACCGAACTCACCGGTCCCGCCCCGTCCATCACCTCGGTGACGGCGCTGCGCCCTTCCATCTCGCCGACATCCTGGCTGAAATAGCCGATCGAGACCGCCTTCTCGACCGAGACCTGCCCTTCGTCCGGCGCCTCCTGCCCGGTGATCATGCGAAAGAGCGTCGTCTTGCCGGCGCCGTTCGGCCCGACAAGCCCGATCTTCTCGCCACGGTTCAAAGCGGCGGCGGCCTCGATGAAGAGAATGCGATGGCTGTTGGACTTGCTGATATTCTCGATGCGGATCATGAAAAACCGGGCCTCGTCGTGTCCCGCGCCCTATGCCACGACGCACCGCACCAAGTCCATGCGCCCGCGGCAGGAAAGCGGGCAAAGAAAGCTCGGGAAGGGAAAATGGCGGAGAGGGTGTCCGCCTGTACTTGTAAACTATTGAAATTGTTGAGCGGTTTCCGTTGCAAATTGCCGTATTTTCCCTAATTTCTTTTATTAAGTTATGGCACCGGGAAATGTGATGGCGCGGAACAAGCTTTCGGAAACACGGATTCGAACCCTCAGCAAGCCTGGGATCTACAGCGACGGCGACGGACTCTTCCTTCGCGTAAGGGCTGGCGGATCAAAGCAATGGTTCTTCATCTACAAGCGTTCAGGTCAGCGCACCGAGATCGGCCTAGGCGGATACGGCCAGGGAACGGCGCCAGTGTCGCTGGCGCTGGCACGCGAGAAGGCTGAAGGGATCAGGGAGCGGCTCGCGCGAGGCGAGGACATCGCCAAGCGAAAGACCTTCTCGGATGTCATGGAGGACGTTCTCGCCGTGAAGGAGGGCAGCTTCCGGAACGACAAGCACCGCGCGCAGTGGATCATGACGCTGCGCCAATATACGAAGCATCTGCATAAAATGCCGATCGCCGATATAACTCGTGACGATGTTGTAGATACCCTCAAGCCGATCTGGACGAAGGTCCCCGAGACAGCTGACCGGACGAGGATGCGCATCGCTGCCGTGATCGATCATGCGAAGGCGCGCGGGCTCTACACGGGCGACAATCCGGCGGACTGGCGGGGTGGCCTGAAGGAACTGCTGCCCGCACGTAGGAAGCTCTCACGTGGTCACCATGCAGCACTAGACTATCGTGAGCTCCCCGCCGTCATAGCGAAACTTCGAGAGGCATCTGGTGTCTCGGCGCGTGCCGTGGAGTTCACGTGCCTCACAGCTGCCCGATCCGGTGAGACGCGTGGCGCGGTCTGGACCGAGATTAACTTCGACGATTCGTTATGGGTGGTGCCAGCCGAACGGATGAAGTCGGGACGCGAGCACAGAGTGCCGTTGACGGAGCGAGCGATCGAGATCCTGGAGGCGCGCAAGCAGGTCGCTACCGGTGATCTGGTCTTTGAGGGCGGCAAGGAAGGCTCGGCCATCAGCGACACGGCAATGGTGAAGGCTCTGCGCGCTGCTGGCGCGGGCGGCGCCACCCTGCACGGCCTGAGAAGCAGCTTCAGGGACTGGGCCGGCGATGCAACGCACCATCCCAGAGATGTAGCTGAAGCTGCCCTCGCCCACATCGTTGGCAATGCCGTTGAGCAAGCCTATCGCCGTAGCGATGCGTTGGAGAAGCGGCGGGCGTTGATGGAGGATTGGGCGGCGTTCTGCTCGCCGGTAAAATAAACCGAGTTTACCTCATTGACAAAAATGTCAAACGGTACTACAATGGTAATTCACGTTTACACGTGTACGACGATGTTAATCTCACCGTCAAATGAAAGTCGCAGTTTTTGACATCAATGTCAACCCCAGAGGAGAAAAAAATTGAAGCACGACAATGACAACGTTCCCCGCCTCATGTCGCCCAAGGAAGCAGCGGCATCGACGACCATGTCGCGCGTGCTCCTGTCGCTGATGGCGAAGGAGGGTCGGTTCCCCTGCCCCGTGAAGATTGGAGAGCGTCGCACCGCCTATGTACGCGCCGAGGTCGAAGCGTGGATTGATCGTACCATTGCAGCGAGGTCTGCAGCATGAGCCCTATCCTCTCGAACTCGCTGACCCTCGCCGCCGACGTAATCAAGGAGCAAATCGCGGAAGCCGACGCCGCGGCGCGCACCTCGGTAGAGAAATCCATCGAGGCCGGTCATTCACTGGTTTCCGCCAAGGAGCAATGCCCGCATGGTCAGTGGTTGCCGTTCCTCGAACGAGCCGGGGTCCATGAACGTCAGGCACGGCGGCTAATGCAGCTTGCTCAATCGGGACTGAAATCGGACACCGTGTCCGATTTGGGAGGCATCAAGGCTGCGCTGGCTTTCATATCAAAGAGAACGAAGGCCGATTCGCTTCTGCGCGCTGTTGAGTTTGGTGGTTGGGAAAACATCCTCAACCTAGACGGCACACACAACCAAGATGTTGCCGACATGGTCGATCGTGAAGTCCTGCACCGCGACATGGCGCGAATAACTGAAGCTGCGCGCATGATGCAGGAAATGCACGACATGTTTGACGATCCCGAAATGTACGAGCGCGCCGCCTAACAAATAGGACCACCATGAAAATCATATCAATCCGCCCGGCGGGGCCGGGCGGCAAGACCCTCGCGCGTTTCGACGTGCAGCTAGACGGCATGAGATTATTCAACCTTTCGCTAAAACAAACGGGCGTTGGCCTGCGCGTCTTTGCGCCGTCGGCATTCGGCTCGGCTGCGGTCACTTTCACACCTGAAATTTCCGCCGCGCTGATTGCGTTGGCTATGGGAGAGATCCACCAAGATGGCATTACTCAGCAAGCAGCCTGAAGCCGACCCGCGCCCACATCAGGCCGCCTTCCGAGAAATCAGCTCCATTGCTCAATGGAAACTCGCCGGCGATGTGGTGCTAGTGCCAGACCCCGATAATATCGACGACGTAACTCGCGACGATCTGACGAAAATTTCGCACTGGTCCGACATGACGGATGCGGACATTCCGCGTCTCGCCGTACTGACCGACTCTTTCTTCCGCTTCATCGACGAGGGCCAGGACGCATCCGTCATCGCGATCTGGCGGGATGGAGCCCCACTGGTCAGGCAGATCGACGGCGCCCCCTGTGAGGCCGTGACGGACTTGGTCATGGACGCTATTACAGGTGAGAAAGCACTCTCCGAGAAGTGGGTCGGCCTTCCGCCGCTGGAGGCTGAAATCGAGAAGCTGGCATACCAGAAGGGCTATTCTGCAGGGCACCGTCCGAAATGGCTTGAACGCGAGGCCCGGCGCCGGCTCGAAGAGTTGAGTGTCGATCCGCCCTCGCCGGCAAACGACAATCGCACGGATGATGCTCGCCTACGTGAGCTCTTCGGCGATGGTCAAATGGGCGTGGACCAGAACACGGGTAAGCACTTCCTCGCCAACTGCAAGCATGACGGCAAGGTCGGCGTTGCGGAGATTGGCCCAGATGGCCAACCTAGGTTCAAGGCTTATGCCACCCAACCTCGGCCAGCGATCAAGGCAACGCCGTTCGCGCTACGCGACCCATCGAGCCTGCCCGCGCGTGATTGGCTCTTTGCTCGGCACTACATCCGTAAGTTCCTTACCTCGACCGTAGGCGCTGGTGGTGGCGGCAAGTCCGCGCACTCAATATCGGAGATCCTGGCGATGGTGACTGGCCGGCCTCTGCTGGATCCAGAAGGACCACTCACGAAGCCTTTGCGGGTCTGGTACATCAATGCCGAAGACCCCCAAGAGGAAATCGATCGCCGCTTCCACGCGGCTGCAAAACACTTTGATGTCACGCCTGATCAGATCGCTGATCGCCTGTACACGGACTCGGGTCGAGATCAGGAGTTCGTCATTATGCGCCAGGAGGGCCGCGACCTTAAGGTTTGCCAGCCGCTCATCGACGAGATGGTGTCAGAGATCAGGCGTCGAGAGATCGACGTTGTGATCGTCGACCCCCTGGTTTCGACCCATGAGGTGCCGGAGAATGACAACGGCGCGATGCAGCGAGTTGCGAAGGCTTGGCTCGAGGTTTCCGATCGCGGCAACTGCTGCGTCGAGGTCATCCACCACGTCGTCAAAAACAGCGGTGAGGTCACTGCGGATTCGGCCCGTGGAGGCGGCGCGCTGAAGGATAAGACGCGTGGCATGCGGGTTATCAATGCAATGACTCGCGAGGAAGCCGACAAGGCTGGCCTTGACACGCCGGACGGGTACTTCCGGATCGACAACGGTAAGGTCAACCTTGTTGCATCGGGCCGTTCCGAGTGGCGCCGATTCGCGAACGTGCCGCTGATGAACGGCTCAGGGCTGCTCGATAGAGGCGACGAGATAGGCGTGGTAGAGGCGTGGCGCTGGCCGGCGGCGGCGGACGCGGTGGCAGGCGTCTCCGAAGAAGCGCTGCACGCCATCAAGCGCAAAATCAACGGCTCTGATTGCCGCGACAATGTCCAGTCGTCGCAGTGGGCAGGGTACAAAGTCGCTGAAGCTTTGCAGATGAACATGGCCAATCCCGCCGAGAAGAAGGAGGTGCGACGCATGCTGGAAGCGTGGAAGCGGCAAGGTCATTTCACCATCGAGCAGCGACCGGACTACAAGGGCGTCGAGCGCCCGTGCCTCGTTCCAGTCTTCCACACCTCGAGTGATTGAGGTGTGGAGCAGGTGTGGAGGTGTGGGTAAAACTGCACTCCACACCACCCACACCTCACCTTTATGGTGGGGTGGGTGGGTGTGGTGTAGGGAAAATACAGAAGTGGTGGTGTGGAAACTTTTTGATGCATGACGCGAAAACACAACTTATGGACCTTGCCGATCGGCTGGCGAGGCTGGCACCTAGCCATCGGGATCCGCACCGCTTCCACGAGGAGAAGTCGGAACTGGTCGCCGAGCTGAGGCGGCTGGCCGTTGGTGGCTCAAATTGCGCCACCAACGAGGATCGCAATGGCGCCTACAGGCTGGCTTCTGGCAAAGTCCTAGAAGCCGCCAACGACAACCACCCACGGAGAACCGCACGCATGCGCCGAATGCCCGAAACTTTCCAGTGAGGGGTAGGAAATCGCCCTTTTCGCCGGGTGTATTAGTGAAGGGGTGGCACTTTCTGCCCTTGCCATGGTGAGTATCATTGACCGTATGCCATGCGCACTCAGGTCCCCGAGGGGTGAGGTAGATAGCGGGTGCCGTAGCGCACTTGTTGCATTCCCGCAACATTCACTGATAGTCGGTCGCTTGCGCCACTACTTTTTTCCTTCGAAATGTACACTTTTTGCGATCTCGCCGGGTGTATCAGTGAAGGGATACGATTTCCCGCCGCCCCATGGTGAGTATCCATGTAGGGACCGCCACTCGCATTCAACTCCCCGAGGGGTTAGAGGGTATAACCTGATTGCCGTCCCGTGCGGTATTAGTGAGATCCCCCAAATTAGTTTCCAGCATCGCCGCCGTTGTCATTCTCCTCCGGCGCGATCAGCCCGTCGAGCGCCTCACGGCGATCCGGGCCAGCTTCAGTTCCCTCCCGGCGGTTGGTCCTTCCGGTGGGATAGCCGGTCGTGTTTGGTTCGCCGACACGACCGGCATCAATCCAGTCGCAGGCTTCGGCCTGCGGCTTTTTTTAGCGAACTATCTTTCAACCAATAAATGACAGGAGGCTGTAGTGGCCCACCCTTCACCGCCTTCTGGCGGCTGCTTCGTCGTGCCTGCTTGGTGGACGAAGCCCACGTTCAATCTTTCTGAGGTGTCGCAATTCCTCGGGATGCCGATCAGCACCGTAAGCTACTGGCTGACCCTGGCTCGCGCTGCTGGCCTCGAGGTCGGCGACCACAGCGGGAACCGCATCAGCTACTCTTGCCATACCGTGTTCGCCCTGTCGCTTTTGGCGAAGTTGCGTATCCGGCGCGTTCGGATCAATGCGGACGTGGTCGTGGCAGCGTTCGGCTTTGCCGGCCTTCCCGGTCCACGGCCGGTTCCCTGCAATGGTGACTGGGTGGTCTTCGATGACGATGCCAGCCTGACCGTGCCAGCCTGGCTTTGCTGGACGGCAGTGAGGGCATGGGCAACTAAGACGCATGGTACTGCCCATGCTTAATCGCCTACGTTCATTCTTCACCGGCAAGCGCAGCTACACCGGCGCAGCGGGCGGCAGGCGCTGGTCCGGTGCGCAGTCTATGCCGGCGCCGGTTTCGTCCGCACATGCTGCCCGTCATACCCTAGCCGCTCGCGCCAGGTTCGCCGTCGCCAACAATCCGTTGGCCTGTTCCGGCCTTGAAAGCTGGGTGACGAGTCTCGTCGGAACCGGCGTGAAGATGCAATCGCGGCACGCCGACACGTCGATCCGCGAAACCCTTTCGGCTCGTTTCGAAGCCTGGACAGATTCAGCGGACGCGGATGAGGCGACCGATTTTTACGGCATCCAGGCTTCGGCTGTCCGAAGTATGATTGTTGCCGGCGAGGCATTCATCCTCATGCTCAACACTGCTAGCGGCCTGAGGCTCAGGCTCCTTGATCCGGAACAGGTCGACAGCAGCTATACGGTTGCTCTCTCCGATGGCGGGCAGGTTGTCCAGGGCGTCGAGATGGACGCAGAGGGCAAGCGTCGCGCCTACCACGTCTTCGTCGATCGACCAGGCCATATGACGGGCTTCACCCGCCAGCGCAGTCGTATCCCATCTGATGACATTTGCCATCTCTACCGGCCCCTTTGGCCGGGGCAGATACGCGGGATAAGCTTCTTCGCTCCCGTTCTGTTGCGGATGGCCGATCACGAAGGAAGCCGGGATTCGCAGCAGGTCAGGCAACGTGTCGGGGCTGCTCTAGCAGGTTTCATTCGCTCGACGGATGCCTCTGGTCCGCCCATGGACGGCGAGCAGGCGGGCAACACTCTCGTCGGTGGCCTCGAGCCCGGCACGCTGAAATATTTGGCACCCGGCGAGGAAATCGTATTCAGCAGCCCACCGACGATCGGCATGGATGCGATAGCATTCATGCGGCTCACGGAGAAGGAGATCGCCGTAGGCTTGGGCGTCCCTGCCTACCTGCTCAACGGCGACTTGAGCGACGTGAATTACAGCTCGATCCGGGCGGGCTTGATATCCTTCCGTGAGCGCGTCGAGGCTCTTCAGCACTCAGTCCTGGTATTCCAGTTTCTGCGGCGTGTTTACGAGCGCTGGGTGACGCTCGAAGTGCTGGACGGTAAGGTGTCCACGACAATTGATGCCGCTCTACCAGCCATATGGGTAACACCAAGGCAGGCATGGGTGGATCCCCTCAAGGACGCTGAAGCGGAAATCCTTCTGTTCAACAACGGCATGAAGTCGAGGCGGGAAATCGTCGCAAGCCGCGGGCTCGACATTGAGGCGCTGGACGCGGAGATGGCCGCGGACAAGGCCCGTGCCGACGGACTCGGCCTCACGTTCGGCACGCCACCGGCAAACGACAACACCCCTCCCGCCGCCATCGCGGCATAATCATCGGAGCATAACATGACCGATCAGAACGGCGTGCTCACCCGCGCCGCGCCTCTGCGCGCCTCCACATGGGACGCGGAAAAATACACCGTCCAGGCGGTGCTATCCACCGGCGCGGCTGTCACTCGATACGACAGCCGCGGCGAATTCCAGGAGGTCCTCGACCTCAACCAGACCTGGCCCGCGAGTATCCCATTGTTGGATTCTCACTCGAGGGGTTCAGTGGACGATCGCCTCGGCGAGGTTGTCGACATCCGCACCGTAAACGGTGAGGTCGTCGGCCTGGTTAAGCTCTCCCGCCACAACGAGCGCGCCAAGCGCGTAGCGGCAGAACTAAGCGACGGCGCCACCTATGCCGTCTCGATAGGCTACTCCGTCACCAAATGGGCGGAAAGCAAACCGGGCGGCAAGCGAACGCTGACTGCCCAAACCCTAGAGCTTCTTGAAGCCAGTCTCACAACCGTCCCCGCAGATCGCGGCGCCGGCCTTCGGAGTGAACCTATGACCACCCAGACCACCGAAACCACCACCACCCAGACTCGCGCCGAACTGGCAGCCGAGGTTCGCGCCATTGCGGCCAAGACCGGCCTGCCCCAGGACTGGGTCAATGCCCAGACGGACGCAGACGAAATCGACCTGAACTCGGTACGCGCTGCCGCCCTTGCCGCGATGCAGGCTCGGACGATCGTCACCGCGACCGTGCGTGCGCCGCATAACGAGACGACGATCGACAATCCTGAAGTCCGTGTCCGCGCCGCCGGTGAAGCTCTCTATGCCCGCACCAATCGCGGACACGAACTCTCTGAACAGGCCCGCGCTTTCGTCGGCATGGGGACCGTTGATCTCGCCCGCGAGTCCTTGCGTCACGCCGGTATCGTCACGACCGGCATGTCCGCATCGGCCATCGTCGAGCGCGCGCTTCACAGCGCTTCCGATTTCAGCCTCATTCTTGGGGACAGCGTAGGCCGCACATTGCGCGCCGGATACAACGCCGCGCCGTCTGGCTTGAAGCGTGTCGGCCGCCAGACCACGGCCAAGGACTTCAAGGACAAGCACCGCCTGCAGCTCTCCGAAGCTCCTCGCCTGGAGAAGGTGGGAGAGTCGGGAGAATTTAAGAGCGGAACCCTGACGGAGGCAAAAGAGTCGTACCGTCTCGCGACTTACGGGAAGATGTTTGGGATTACCCGTCAGGCGATTATCAACGACGATTTGGGCGCGTTCAACGACCTGGCGCGACGTATGGGTCAGGCAGCAGCAGCGACGGAAGCGCAGTTGCTGGTCGATCTCTGGCTCGCCAACTCCGGCGCCGGCCCGACAATGAGTGACGGCAAGGCAGTCTGGCATGCCGACCACAAGAACCTTCAGACGGCGGCAGCGTTCGACATTGCCCCGTTGTCGATCATGCGAACCGCCATGCGCAAGCAGGTCGGCCTGACCGGCGAACTCATCGCCATCGAGCCGAAATTCTTGATCATCCCGGCTGACCTGGAAACGACAGCGGAACAGAAGCTGCGCACCGTTCTCTACCCGGCCGCAAGCGCCAATGCCGCACCGGAATCGATGCGCTCTCTTGAGATCGTCGTCGAACCCCGCTTCGTCTCGGCCACCGGCTACTACCTCGCTGCTGATCCGGCTAGCGTCGATGGCCTGGAATACGCGTACCTCGAAGGCGAAGAGGGTGTCCAGGTAGAGACCCGCGCCGGCTGGGAAGTCGATGGCGTTCAGATCAAAGCCCGTACCGATTTCGGCGCCGGCTTTATCGACTGGCGCGCATTTCAGCGCAACGTCGGCGCTTAATGGAAGCCCTGCTAGCTCAACGGGTCGCCCTTGTGGCGGCCCGTGGCAGTGGCCAGCTCGAAGTCGAGTTTACGTCCGGTGGCACGCGCCGCCGGCTGATCTTCCGCAGCATTGCGGAAATCGAGCGGGCAATCGCTGCCATCGATCGTGACATCGCCGCCCTCCAGGGCAAGCGCGTCACCACGTTCCTCCCAATTTTCAAGTCAGGATTCTAAAATGGCAAAAAACCATATTCAGCGCGGCAGCACGATTACTGTTGTCGCCCCCGCAGACGTTCTTTCGGGCGGCGGCGTTCTCGTCGGCGACATCTTCGGCGTAGCTCAGCATGACGCGCTTTCGGGTGCGCCTGTCGAGATCAAGGTCGACGAGGTCTGGGAACTAGCCAAGACCAGCGCGCAGGCGTGGGCCTCTGTCGGCCTTCCGATTTACTGGGACGCAAGCGGCAAGGTGGTCACGACCACGGCCTCGACCAACAAGTTGATCGGCGTCAACCTCGCCGTCGCCGCCAACCCGTCGGACACAGGCATCGTCAGGCTCAATGGAATCTTCGCCGCACCGTCTGCCGCCCAGATGGACGCCGGCGACGCATAATGGACTGGCAATCTGTAGAGGCGGCCGTTGACGCGGCCGTCTCCTCCGCTTTCGCGGAGCTCGTCCGTCATGCACCAATGAAAAGCGGCACGGCCGACCCATCCCGCCCGCTGACCGACCTTATGGCCATCCTTCATAGCCCTTCGGTCGACGGCTCGATCTCGCTGGGCAATGGGATGATCACGACGGTGTCGGCCAGCGCGCACGCCCTGGTCATAAGCCGCGCCGCCTATCCCAACATCGTCTTGCGCAGCAAGGACAAGGTCCGCGCCACTGCCCGGCCTGGCAGCCCCTGGTACGAAGTCTCAAAGATCTCGGACCGGCACTCCGGCATTATCATATTGGAGCTCACCGAAGCATGACCAACCAACCCACTTGGCACCTTGAGGCAATCGAAGACGAGGACGGCGCGCAACTCGACGCCACCATCGACTTCCCGGACTCGGCGGTCGCCATCTCCATCGCCGGCCCCGACATCTTCGCCGCCGTGAACCGCTTCGCCGAGCTCATCAACGGGTGGCGCAAGTACCTCCCCGAGCCCGACCCTGAAGCCGTTGTCTATGACACGGCCACAATTGCCCGCCTTCTCAAAGGAGAAAACGCATGACCGATGAAACCGTAACTTTCGCATTGTCCAAGGCCGTCGAACATGGCGGCACGACCTACACCACGTTGACTCTTCGCGAAGCACTGGCCGGCGATCTCGCCGCTGCTGACATGGTGACGGGTGACATGAACAAGTCATTCGCCATCATCGCCAGCCTGGCCGATGTGCCTATCCAGGTTGTCAAGAAGATCCGCGCCCGCGACCTCGGCCCGCTGATGGCGCAGGTGGCCCCGCTTATGGGGGAGCCGGCAGCGGCGGCTGGACCGACATAATAGCAGTCGTCGCTAGCGAACTCTCCACGCCTATTCCGGTGGTCGAAGCGTGGCCGCCGGAGAAGGCAATCCGGTACTTCGGCGCTGCCGAGAAATTGATCAAGGCAAAGGCGGGAGCATCCGATGGCGGTCCGTGAAAGCAAACTTATCGTCAGCCTGCTCGACAGGCTGACGGGTCCATCCCGTGCGATTTCGTCCGCAATGGGTCGCATGAATGCCCTAGCCGCAACAAACGCGGCCCGGCTGGACGCCGTCCGCGGGCAAATGCTCGACGCCGTCGGCGCCGGTTACGCGCTCTATAAGGGGCTGGCCGCACCCGTGAATGCGGCTATCGAATTCGAGTCGGCGATGGCCGACGTCAAGAAGGTTGTAGACTTTCCGACGCCTGAAGCGTTCCAAAAGATGGGCGCCGATATCCGTGGCATGGCGCTCGAAATCCCCATTGCCGCCGACGGCCTGGCGCAGATCGTTGCCGCCGCCGGCCAGTCCGGCATTGCGACTAACGAGCTCACCAAGTTTGCCGAAATGGCCGCGAAGGTCGGCGTCGCGTGGGATATCACCGCAGGCGAGGCCGGCGAGTCGATGGCCAAGCTGAAGACCGCGCTTGGTCGATCGGTCGAAGACACTGGCCTGCTCGCCGACGCCATCAACCATCTTGGTAATAACAGCGCAGCCAGCGCGCCGCAGATCCTTGACGTCGTCAAGCGCGTTGCCCCGATGGCCAGCCAGTTCGGCATGACAGCCGAGCAGGTCGCCGCCCTTGGCGCCGCAATGACCGGTTCCGGCTTCGGCAGCGAAGTGGCAGCGACGTCGATCCTCAATATGGGCAAGGCGCTGACGAAAGGCGGGTCGGCATCTGACAGGCAGGTCGCGGCGTTTAAGAAGCTCGGGCTGTCGGCGAAGACCGTCGCGAAGACGATGCAGAAAGACGCCGTCGGGACGCTGCAGGACGTGCTGGCGAGGATCAACAAGCTCCCTGCCGAGACACGCGCCGCGGCTATCTCCGACCTTTTCGGCGACGAAGCACGCGCTCTCGGTCCGCTGATAAGCAACGGCAAGCTTCTGGCCGACACGCTCGCCCTCATATCCGATCAGAGCAAATATGCAGGGTCCGCCAGCAAGGAGTACACGGTTGCCAGCAAGCGCACCGCGAACGCCCTGCAGCTCTTCAAGAACCGCGCGAACGATCTCGGCATCAGTGTTGGCGACGCGCTCTTGCCAGCCTTGAATGGTATCCTGGAGAAGATCGGTCCGATCGTCACCGACATCTCGAGTCTGGCGCAGCGTTTCCCTGTCGCCACGCAGGCTATTGTCGGCATAACGAGCGCTTTCATCGCTCTCCGCGTTGCTGTTACTGCTCTGCGGTTCGCTGGCCTCTTCGCGTTCGGCTCGGTCCTATCTGCTGGCATCGGCGCACTTGGCGGTGCGTCGGCTATTCTCACCGGCGTGTCTGGGGCGCTCACCGCCCTTGGCGCTGCCGTTGCTGCTGTGTCCGCACCCGCCCTCCTTGCTATCGGTGCGGCCGTTGCCGTCGTTGGTGCGGCCGGTGCATGGCTTTATCGAAACTGGGATAGGGTTAGCAGCACAGTAATAGGTGTCGCGCGTGCGCTTGGCGACGAACTCAAACCTGTGATCGACTTCCTGCAACCAGTCATTGACCCCTTCGCCCAGTCCTTCCGCGCCCTCGGTGACGGCGCCCAGTGGGCGTGGCAGCAAGTCAAAGAATTGGCGACCTGGTTCGGCTCGCTCTTCCAGCGGGACGATTTAACTAGACAGCATGAAATGATGCTGGAGGATTCGGCCTACAGCACGACAAGGAAAGTCATAGCGGCTTTCAAGGCCGTGAACTCCGCCATGTTCCAGGCGGGCATTGACATGATCCAGTCAGTAATCGATGGCGTCACGGCAAAGGCTACGGAACTCCTGAACTGGTTTCGCGATCTTCCAAGCAAGATCCGCGAGGCTGTCGGTAGAATTGACCTGTCGGGCATCATCAGCTGGCCCAAGATGCCCTCCCTCTTCGGCGGATCTTCCGAACCCGCCGTCGACGGCGCACGCGCCAAGGGTGGGCCTGTTGGAGCAGGCAAGACATACCTGGTGGGCGAGCGCGGGCCGGAGTTGTTCTCGCCAGGCCGTTCCGGTGCGATCTCGCCGCATGCAGCCTACAGGGCAGCCTCTGCCGGCGCTGCCGCTAATCAGCAAGCGTCCACCAAAAACTACTACCTCACGATGGCACCCGTCATGAACGTGACGTCCGCCATCGATCCGGAGGAGTTCGCGAAGCGCACTGTCGCGGAGCTTGGGCAGAGCAGCAAGGCTGTAATAGAATCCTGGGATGGGGACATAATATGACCATAAGCATCAAATGGGCGGACAAGCACCTTATGCAGTTCGCCAAGGACATCGACCGTCTCAGTCGCGAATTCCCCAAAGTCCTGCCCCGCATCGTCAATCAGGTGGGGGACCGGGCAAAGACGCAGGTTATTCGCACATTGACCAAGCAGACCGGCCTGGATCGCAGGGTCATCGTTGCCGCCGTCGGTGATCCTCGCCGTGCGCATGGGGGGAAGCTCTCCTACGAGATGATCACCCGTGGGGGTAACATCAGGGTCAAGTACCTCAACGCTAAGGAAACCGAAGATGGCGTGGTTGCCAAGCCCTTCGGGCAGACGGCCACCTATGAAGGCGCCTTCATGAAGGGAGGGGTATTCCCTAACCGTACCGACGTGCCTCGCTTCAAGGGCCACGCCTTCTACCGCCTCAATCCGCGCGGCACGAAGATCACGTTCGTTCGATCGGGCGTCGTCATCCCCGATGAGATGACGACGGGTGCAACTGGTGCGGCCTTCGATAAGATCGCAGCACCTCTCCTTCAAGAGCGCGTCGACAAGGCCATCACCAAGCTGTTGCGCTGAGGCAACACCCATCCCCTTGCCAACGGGTCCTCCCCAGCGGCGGGGGGAGCGGGTCAGCGCGAGTGCCGAATATCGCTACCCGCCGAAACACCTACAGGGGGTTCCGCCGCCAATGACCGGAAGCAACGTCAGCGCCAAGGCGCTCGGCGAATGGCTCGACACGTCCGAAAGAACGGTGCGCGAGCTTGCCGAAAAGGGGATCGCGGTCCGGACTGGCCGCGGCCGCTACGATCTGAAGCAGTCTATCATCAACCACGTCCGCCATCTTCGCGAAGTCTCCGCCGGCCGCGGTGGCGAGCGTCAAATCCTTGACCTGACAGCCGAACGCGCCCGCCTGGCGAAAGAACAGGCGGATGGTCAAGAATTGAAGAACGCGCAGCTACGCGCTGAGCTTCTGCATGTCGACGAGGTGGTCGCCACATGGTCGGACATCTACCGCCGCTTCACCGCAAGACTGGTCGCCGTCGGCGACCGTGTCGCGGCCCGCATGTCAGTTCCCGCCGACATCACGCAGGCCTTTGACCGCGAAATTCGAGAGAGTCTTAATGAGCTTGCCGACTATGAGGAGGGCTCGCCGACTGGCCGCAGCCAGCCTCCGGCCGCCGATGAAACTGAGGCTGAGCGAGTGGGCTGAGCAGAACATTCGGCTTCCTGCCGGCACTGCTGTCCCTGGCCCGCTCCGCCTCTACGCCTACCAGCGCGGCATCGCCGACGCCATCACCGACCCGCAATACGAACGGATCTCGATCCTAAAATCTGCCCGCATCGGCTACAGTATGTTGCTGTCCGTCGCGATTGCGAACTTCGTGGTCAACGACCCAGCGAACGTGCTTTCGGTCTTTCCGACCGATGAGGCAGCAAGCCGGTTTGTTGTCTCCGACCTCGAGCCGATGTTCGCGGCTTCTCCCTCCCTACGGAACGCATTTCAAGCCGACAAGAGCCGGAAGAGCCGCAACCGCATCCTGGCGAAGCGATTCCCAGGCGGCGAGTTGCGGGCCGTCTCTGCCATTCCTCGTCATCTGGATGCACATACCAGCCGGATCGTTATCGCCGACGAGGTGGACCGAATGGAGCCCACCGTCGAAGGCTCCCCGCTCGCGCTCGCCGAGAAGCGCACCCTGACCTTCCGGAACCGTAAGATCCTCGTCGGTTCGACACCTAGGTTCACGCAGACCAGCTTCGTCATCGCGGCCTATAACGAATCCGACCGTCGCATATACGAAGTGCCGTGCCCCGGCTGCGGAGACCACTGCGAAATCGAGTGGAAGGACATCAAATGGCCGAAAGATGAACCGAGCAAAGCGTTCTGGTGCACGCCATGCTGCGGCACGGTCGTCGAAGAGGATCAGAAGTTAGACCTCATCGAGAAGGGCCGCTGGCGCGCGACCAAGCCGGAAGTGATCGGGCATGCCGGCTTCAAGGTCAACGCGCTGATTAGCCCTTTGCCGCAGGCCACCTGGGCGAAGATTGCCACCGAGTTCTTGCGGTGCGGCAAGGATCCGACACTTCTGCAGGCGTTTTTCAACACCATCATAGGTGAGGGTTGGGATGCTGCTGAAGGCGAAGGCGTCGACGAAACCGCGCTCTTCAACAGCCGTGAGGGATTCGGCCTCGACGCCATTCCGGAAAACGTGCTCGCCATCGTCTGCGGCGTCGACGTCCAGCACGACCGTCTCGAGGTGACGCTGATCGGATATGACCGGCATGGCGTCGCGTACATCCTCGCGCACCGGATCATCTATGGCCGGTGGGACGATAACGAAACCTGGCTGGAGCTTGATGCTCTCCTGAAGTCGCGCTGGAAACACCCGCTGGGCGGCTCCATAGGTGTCGATGCGGCCTGCGTGGATAGTTCCGACGGTACGACCATGGATCGCGTCTATGACTTCTGCTTTCCACGCTGGCGCCGCAAGGTGATGGCCATCAAGGGCCGCGCCGGTAACGTACCGTGGATCGTCGCCCACGCGCAGCGCAAGCGCGCCGGCACGCTATGGCAGGTAGGCGTCGACGGCATCAAGGGGGCCTTGTTTGAACGCCTCAAGGCTGGCGGCTTCTATCGCTTCTCACAAGACCTGGATCTCGAATTCTTCGAGCAGCTGAACGGCGAGCGCCTGGTCGAAAAGCGCAAGGCGGGCGTGAAGGTGCTCGAATTCGTGCCCGTTGCCGGACGCAGGCATGAAGTTTTGGACTGCGTGGTCTACGGAATGGCCGCGCACAAGACCCTCAATATCAACTGGGATCAGCGGGCCTCCGAGCTCCGCATGGAACCCCAGGCCGCACCAAGGCCGCGGGTGATCGAAAGCGACTGGATAAAAGGACTGACAGGATGAAGATCGAAAACTGGAACCAGCCGGCCGAAGAGGTCAACAGCGTCGTCGCAACGTTTGACCTTGCATTCGGCCACCTGACCATCATGGGGCTCATGCTTTGCCGTCACCGGCAGCGCGCGGCCGACGGATTCGTGCGAATACCGAAGGCGCAATACACTGGCGCGCGCGTCTGCAACTTCACCCACCGCGGCTATTCGGCGATCCTGCAAATGGCCGTCGACATGCATGCATCCCTGACCGGCGAGCGCCTGCGTACCGGCTGGAACAAGTCGGATGCTCCGACCAGGCCGGTCATCTCCAACTGGCTGGACCGGCACGAAGCCGACGACGCAGGTCTCCATAGGGTGCTTGCCGCATGATCAAGATATCGAATCTACATCAGGCGCGCGGCCGAGTGGCGGCGACCTTCACGGCGGAAGTCGGCGAACTGGTGCTTCCTGGCTGCGCGCTGATCCGCCGTGGCGACGGCTATGTGCTGTCGATCCCGCGAGTCGGGGAGCCGTCGCGACCTGCGCCGCTCAGTGCGGTGCAGGAAGCCGAGTTGCTGCGCGTGGCCGTCGAGGCGACACGAGGGCTGGCGCGGCCCGTCTGCCCGGATCTGGAGGAGGCATTGCGGATGGTGGGGTGAGTCCGGTTTTGGGCTGAGCATTCAATGCAATTTTGCGTTGTGGTTGGAAACCAAGGGGATGGCACCGATCCGTGCCGTTTAGAATCAAGGGGATGGCGGCGGTTTTGGTGAAGCGATCAACCGAACTCGCCACAATGGCGACTTCACTCCTGCTCTTGCCAGCGTTGCTTCCTCCGCTGGCCCCCTGCTTAGTCTCAGGAAATTCCAACTCATACAGCACCTTGCGGCGGGCCGTCTCACCTCGCGCGCACGCGCGAGGCTATTCCTGCCGATCCCTCAGACGCACGCCTGGGCCGTTGCCGTTGGACGGGATGAAGACGATTCCAAGGTCTAGCAGGGCGGCAACAACAGCCGCGACGTTGTTCGTCATGCCTGACACACTTCCTTCACTCGCCTCCATTCGCTTCAAAGTGGGCACACTGATTTTCGCCGCCGAGGCAATCTCAGCCTGCGTCTTTCCGAGGAGCGTTCTTGCCGCCGCAAGTTGTCGGCCAGATAGGTTATTCTGATCCATTGGTATCACTATGACCTTTTGGTATTGACATCGGGATCGTCGTGATCTAAAGGTATCACCTAGATACGAAAGACGCAACGAGGTGTCCCATGCCGAAACGAAACGCAGTTACCAGTCCGTTAAGGAACGCCAACAACCCGAAGTCGATTGCCGCCTTCCGGCGTCATCTGCGATGCCAGAACCCGCCGAAGTTCCAGGCCGGTGATGTCGTCGACTTCGAAAAGGAGGGCGGCCGCAAGTGGCCCCTGATGATCCTGGGCATCCGCGGCGATGCCGCCGACGTCATCTGCTATGACGGAAATCCGCATCTGGTTCGCCTCAAGGTCGCCACGCTCGAAGCGCTGCGGATCACGAAGGTCGAAGCCAGCAGCGAGGAGACCATCGCAATGTACCGCGCGCTCGTCGGTCTGCCGGTCGAGGAGGTCGCAGCATGACCACCGTCCTGCACCGCCACAAGATCGAAAAGGCCATCGACATTCTCATAGCGCTCCTGGACGCCGCTGACGGCGATCCGGATCTGGAGGACGACGAGCGGGAAGAGGATCCTTCCGAACGCGGCATCGCCGACCACGACGGGCTGATCGAGCAGGGGTTCGGGATGTTGTGCGGAGAGGAGGCAGCCTGATGGCAAAGTTCATGAGGGTACGCCGCCGCCTCCGCGAAGCGCAGGGCGGGATGTGCTGCTACTGCGCTCGCCAGATGGGGCCGCCACACAAGAACAAAAAGCCACATCCTTCGAGCGAAACGATCGAGCACCTGCGCCGCAAGGCCGATGGCGGGACAAACGCTCCCGACAACCTCGCGCTGGCTTGCAGCGAATGCAACACCGGTCGCGGCGCAATGGACTGGCTGACGTACAAGACCGTCCGTGCGGGCGAGATTTACAGGGAGGTGACGGCATGAACTGGCGCGATTGGTATCCAGAAGGCAGCACCGTCTTCATCGGCCGCGAGCAGTACATGCTGCGTCACAACGAGCATGACCTCGGCGTCGACCTCTACAGAGGCGACCAGCGTGTCATGACGATCGCCCCGGAATACGTTCCGGTGATTGCGAGTGGAATCAAGTATCCGGAGGTGACGGCATGACCCAGCCGAGATTCGTGATGATGACGTGCCGCAACGGTCAGGTCGGTTGCCTTGGTGTCGCGCTCAGCTTCGAGCACGCGAAGGAAGCCGTCGACGAGTGGGTCGAGGAGAATCGTGCGGGCGACCGCGCATATGCCTGGGTCGAGCGCGCCGAATACGCGGTTTATCCCGCTTCCTAAACCTATCGCCCCTGTACCGGTCCGGGAGTTCTACCCCGCGAAGCCGTAACGGATGATGCGAGTTCGAATCTCGCCAGGGGCTCCAGTTCCTTCCCGACCGTATTCATATCCGGTCGGGAAGCGGCCGCGCGCCGCAGCTCCTCAACATTGAGAGGGCGGCCAGACGGTATTGTTTTCAGCACAAAGGGGGAACAAAATGAATGGGAGCAGACGCAAAGCACTCTGCGCACTAGGTGCGGGAGTTTTGGGTCCTTGGGCAGGCGCTGGGGCGCTCGCCCATCAAGGCGATCAGGTGGATGAGCCGACGCCGGAAGAACTCGCGGAGCAATTGGCGCGGGCCCTAGCGCGTCGCCATGGAGGGCGGTGGCATTGCGACATAGGCGCAGCCGGACGCCACGTTATGATTTTCAAACTACCGGATAGAAGTACTTAAGGGGCCTTATGTGCTTCGACATATGGGCGCTGAAGAAGATCGCCGTCGCCGCCTTTTATTTAGTTACCACAGGCCAGCGCGATACCACGTCACCCGCACTCGACGCGCGCTGGCCGACCTTTCTTTCAAGGTTATGGCAATCGGCGAAAAATCCCGAAAAATGCAATGAAATCAAGGAAAATGGCGGAGAGGGTGGGATTCGAACCCACGATACCCTTGCAGGTATGCCGCATTTCGAGTGCGGTGCATTCGACCTCTCTGCCACCTCTCCGCATCGGGTCGGCGCCTTTTGAGCGCGGGCGGTACATAGCGGGTGTCGGGCGGCCTTGCAAGGGGGCCAGGCGACCGAAAGTTCATCTATTTGTCATGGTGACGGAAATCCCCTTGACAGTTTTCATCGCCTCACCTATTGCGCAAGGTGCAGTGGCACAGGTCTCACTTGTGCCGCGACGCTGGTTCTTTGTGCCACGCCATGCGGCTGTTTACAACGAACCGATTGAGCCGGCGGTGCGCCAATGCATCGCCATCACCGACTGACAAAAAGACGGCCTTGCCCTTTTCGGGACAAAGAGCCGGCACGAACATGAAAGGATAAAATATGTTCGCAGTCATCAAGACCGGCGGTAAGCAGTACCGCGTGGCCGCCAACGACGTCCTGACGATTGAAAAGCTGTCGGGCGACGCAGGCGCCAAGATCGAATTCACCGAAGTGCTGATGGTCGGCGTCGGCGCCGACGCCACGATCGGCGCGCCCTTCGTCGAAGGCGCCGTCGTGACGGCCGAAGTCGTCGAGCATGGCCGCGCCAAGAAGGTCATCGCCTTCAAGAAGCGCCGCCGCCAGAACTCGAAGCGCTCGCGCGGCCATCGTCAGCACAACACGACCGTCCGCATCATCGACATCGCCGCAGCCGGCAAGGCGAAGAAGGCTTCCAAGAAGTCCGAAGCCGCCGCTGAAGCTGCAGCCGAATAATCCGGACAGGTAAAGGAGAACTCCCATGGCACACAAAAAAGCTGGCGGCTCCTCGCGCAACGGTCGCGATTCCCAGTCCAAGCGCCTCGGCGTGAAGAAGTTCGGCGGCGAAGCCGTCCTCGCAGGCAACATTATCGTTCGCCAGCGCGGCACGCAGTGGCATCCCGGTGCCAATGTCGGCCTCGGCAAGGATCACACGATCTTCGCCCTTACAGCTGGCAATGTGAATTTCCGTACGAAGGCCAACGGTCGCGTCTACGTGTCTGTAGCCCCGAAAGCGGAAGCAGCGGAATAAGCCGGTAGCGCTCTAAAACAGCCGGCGTCTCATCGACCCGGCTGACGCTACAGGTTCAGGCCTGAAGAAAAAAGGGGAGATGAGGCAAGACCTTATCTCCCCTTTTTGCTCTGGAGGACTGAGCCATGCAGACCGAATTGTTACGGGAAGACCAATCACGGTCTCCCAAGGAACGGCTGAGGCCCGAACGGTCGAGGACCGATTGCCCGATCTTGCTGTCGCAGAGGCTCGTCATGAGAGCCCCGCACGAAGACGACATCGACGCCCTTGCCCATCTCGCCAACAACGCCAATATCGCCAACATGGTCGCCCGCATGCCGCACCCCTATACGGTCGCGGATGCTGCCGATTTCGTGCGACGCACACGCGCCGGCGCGATTGGCAAGTGCGTCTATGCCATTACGAAAGCCGATAACGGCGCCTTCCTCGGTTGCTGCGGGATCGAGCCGCACGAGGACGGACGCACCGTCGAACTCGGCTACTGGCTGGGCGAGCCCTACTGGAACCAGGGCTATGTCACCGAGGCGGCGCACGCGCTGATCGACATGGTCTTCCGCACCCGCGATATCGAGCAGATCGACGCGCGCTGCCGGGTCATGAACATCCCCTCGCGCCGGGTCATCCAGAAGTGCGGCTTCCAGTTCCAGGCGACCGGCATGGTGCAGAGCCTTGCCGTTGGCGGCATGGTGCCCGTCGAATGGTACAGGCTGGACCGCAAGACCTGGGTCTCGCTGAAGAGCTGGGGAGGCATGCGATGAACGCCATGCAGACCCGGATCGAACGCGAGCGCGTCACCGGCCCCGGGCCCTGCCCGACCGTCGCGACGCCCCGCCTCGTCCTGCGCCCGCACCGTATGGGCGATGCGGACGCGATCGCCCAGTCGCTGAACGACTTCCAGGTCTCGCGCATGCTGGCGCGGGTGCCCGCCCCCTATGACCGGCAGGATGCGACGGAATGGCTTTCCGTCGCCGCCAGCGATCTCAACGAGGGCTGGGCCTTCGCCATCACGGCGGGCGACGACGTGCATATCGGCTGCCTCTCCTTCGAGCGCAACTGCGGCGGCTGGGAGCTCGGCTACTGGCTGAACCGCTTCTACTGGGGGCGGGGCTATATGAGCGAGGCCGTGCATGCCGCGACGGCGCGCTTCCTGATGCGGATGCCCGGCACGGATATCCGTTCCGGCATCTTCGCCGACAACGTCGCCTCGCTCAGGGTGCAGGAGAAGGCGGGTTTCCGCATCACCGGATGCAGCGATCTCTTCTGCGTCGCCCGCGGCGCGATGGTGCCGCATATCGAAACGCGGCTGGAGCCGGGCGATTTCCGCCCGGCGGCACCCCGGCATTGAAAAGGAGCGGGGCGGAGCGATCCGTCCCGGCCCTGACGCTCACGACAGTTCGAACCAGACCGGCATGTGGTCCGAACCGAAGGCGGTCTCGTCGACCCAGGCGTCCGTCAGCCGCTCCACGAGGCCGTGGCTGAGGAAGCAGTAATCGAGGAAGAGGCGTTCGGCATGGTTCTTCGGATCGACCCAGCTGTAGCTGGCGGCATGGCGCTTGCCGAGTCCGGCCAGCGCGTCCACCGGATGGGTGGCGCGGATCTGCCGGCCGTAGAGCGCGTCGACGCCGCCGACCATCTCGCAATATTCCGGCGATTCCGGCACCATGTTGAAATCGCCCATCAGCACGTAGTCCTCCGGCACCGGCGGCTCGGCAAGATCGAATTCGTGGGCGCCGGAAATCGCCCCGCCCTCGACGGGGTAGAGCTGGGCGCGGTCCTTCAGATACCGGATCTGCGCGATGCGCTCGTCGCGGTGGACATGGTCGAGATGCACGGAATAGACGCGGAGCGGCCCCCTGGGTGTCGCGATCACCGCCTCGGTCGCGCCGCGCTGCAGGTTCAGCTTGTCGAGGGTGCGCGTGCGCGGCAAAAGGATGGTGCGGGTCGACAGGATCGGCCAGCGCGAGAAGATCATGTTGCCGAACTGGAAACGGCGGTTGACCACGCGGCCCTGCTCGATCGCCGAGCCCGCATCGAGATCGCAGGCCGCGCCGAAGACGGAATGGTGGGTGGCCAGCAGCGTCTGCAACTCGGCAACCATGTCGACGTGGTCGTTGCGGTGAAAACCGCGGGTGACTTCCTGCAGCGCGATGATATCGGCGCCGTGGATGCTGGAGACGATGCGCGGCAAGTCGAAGCGGTCGTCGAGACCGATGCCGTACTGAACGTTGTAGCTGACGAATTTCACGATAGTCTTTGACCTCTCACGGAAGCGGCTATATCGAAGACGGCACTATGAAAATACGAGAAAAGCGAACGGCGAGCCGATGAAGTTCCTGGACGAAGCAAAAGTCTATATCCGGTCCGGTGACGGCGGGGCAGGGGCTGTCTCGTTCCGTCGTGAAAAATTCGTCGAATTCGGCGGCCCCGACGGCGGCGACGGCGGGCGCGGCGGCGATGTCTGGGTGGAGGCCGTCAACGGCCTCAACACGCTGATCGACTTCCGCTTCCAGCAGCATTTCAAGGCCGCGACCGGCACGCACGGCATGGGCCGCAACCGCACCGGCGCGAACGGCGCCTCCGTGACCCTGAAGGTACCGGTCGGCACGCAGATCTTCGAAGAAGACAACGAGACGCTGATCGTCGATCTCGTCGCGGAAGGCCAGCGCTTCAAGCTGGCCGCCGGCGGCAATGGCGGCTTCGGCAACGCGCATTTCAAGTCGGCGACGAACCAGGCGCCGAACTGGGCCAATCCGGGCCTGGAGGGCGACGAGAAGACCATCTGGCTCCGGCTGAAGCTGATCGCCGATGCCGGCCTCGTCGGTCTGCCGAATGCCGGGAAATCGACCTTCCTCGCCACCTGCACGCGGGCCCGGCCGAAGATCGCCAACTATCCCTTCACCACGCTGCACCCGAACCTCGGCGTCGCGACGATCGACGGCGGCGAGTTCATCCTCGCCGACATTCCCGGCCTCATCGAGGGCGCGCATGACGGCATCGGGCTCGGCGACCGGTTCCTCGGCCATGTCGAGCGCACGCGCGTGCTGCTGCACCTCGTCTCCGCGCAGGAGGAGGACGTCGCCAAGGCCTACAGGACGGTCAAGCACGAGCTGGAAGCCTATGGCGGCGGCATCACCGACAAGCCGGAGATCGTCGCGCTGTCGCAGATCGACCTGCTGGACGAGGACGAACTGAAGAAGAAGACCAAGGCGCTCCAGAAGGCGAGCGGCCAGACGCCGTTCCAGATCTCGGCCGTCGCCCATGTCGGCATGACGAGCACGCTGAGGGCGCTACGCGACGTCATCGTTGAGGCGAAGAACTCCGGATCCGACGACTGAGATGACGAAGCACCGCAAACCGCTCGGAAAACACCGCCGGATTGTGATCAAGATCGGCTCGGCCCTGCTCGTCGACCGCGCGAGCGGCCTCAAGAAGGCGTGGCTCGACGCGATGTGCCGCGATATCGCGGCGCTGCGGGCCGGCGGCACCGAGGTGCTCGTCGTCTCCTCCGGCGCCATCGCGCTCGGCCGCTCCGTGCTGAAGGTGCCCGCGGGTGCCTTGAAGCTGGAGGAGAGCCAGGCGGCGGCCGCCGTCGGCCAGATCGCGCTCGCCCGCGCCTGGTCGGAGAGCCTCTCGACGGACGGCATCGTCGCCGGCCAGATTCTCCTGACGCTCGGCGACACGGAGGAGCGGCGACGCTACCTCAACGCCCGCGCGACGATCAACCAGCTCCTGAAGCTCGGCGCCGTGCCCATCATCAACGAGAACGACACGGTCGCCACGACGGAGATCCGCTACGGCGACAACGACCGGCTCGCCGCCCGTGTCGCCACCATGACCGGCGCCGACCTGCTGGTGCTGCTCTCCGATATCGACGGGCTCTATACCGCCCCGCCGCATCTCGACCCCGAGGCACGCTTCCTCGAAACGATCGAGGCGATCACGCCCGAGATCGAGGCCATGGCCGGCGGTGCTGCCTCCGAACTGTCGCGCGGCGGCATGCGCACCAAGATCGATGCCGGCAAGATCGCGACGGGCGCGGGCTGCGCCATGATCATCGCGTCCGGCAAGGTCGACCATCCGCTGCGTGCCGTCGAAGACGGTGCACGCTCCTCCTGGTTCGCGCCTTCGGGTTCGCCGGTGACGGCGCGCAAGACCTGGATCGCCGGGCAGCTCCAGCCGGCCGGCCGGCTGGAGATCGACGCCGGTGCCGAAACGGCGCTGACCTCGGGCAAGAGCCTGCTGCCCGCCGGCGTGCGCGGCGTCCGGGGCACGTTCTCGCGCGGCGACACGGTCTCGATCTACGGCACGAGCGGGCGCGAGATCGCCCGCGGGCTTGCCGGCTACGATGCGGACGAGGCCCGCATGATCATCGGCAAGAAATCGGCGGAGATCGCCGCCATCCTCGGCTATGCCGGCCGCGCCGCCATGGTGCACAGGGATGACCTCGTGGTGACCGGCCTTTCCGCGCCGTTCGCCGTCGAGGCGGAAAAGGACGTCAGCCATGCTTGACCAGGTCAGGACCGACATCGACAGCCTGATGGCCGGGATCGGCCGCGATGCCCGCGCGGCAGCACGGCCATTGGCCATCGCCACCGCCGATGCGAAGAACCGTGCGCTGGAAGCGATGGCCGCGGAAATCCTCGCCGGCCGCGATGCCATCCTCGCCGCCAATGCCATCGACCTCGCCAATGCCCGGGAGAGCGGCGTCGCCGCCGCCTTCATCGACAGGCTGACGCTGACGGCCGAGCGCATCGAGGGCATTGCGAGCGCGATCCGCGATATCGCGGGCCTCAAGGACCCGGTCGGCGACGTCACCGCCGAATGGGACCGGCCGAACGGCCTGCATATCGAGCGCGTGCGCACGCCGCTCGGCGTCATCGGCGTCATCTATGAGAGCCGGCCGAACGTGACGGCGGATGCCGGGGCGCTGTGCCTCAAGGCCGGCAATGCCGTCATCCTGCGCGGCGGCTCGGACAGCGTGCATTCATCGCAGGCGATCCATTCCTGCCTGGTCGCCGGCCTCAAGGCCGCCGGCCTGCCGGAACACGCGATCCAGTACGTGCCCGTGACGGACCGCGCCGCTGTCGGCGCCATGCTGTCCGGTCTCGGCGGCACCATCGACGTCATCGTGCCGCGCGGGGGAAAAAGCCTCGTCGCCCGCGTGCAGAGCGAGGCGCGCGTGCCGGTCTTCGCCCATCTCGAAGGCCTCTGCCACATCTATGTCGACAGATCCGCCGATCTCGACATGGCGAAGACGATCGTCGTCAACGCGAAGATGCGCCGCACGGGCATCTGCGGCGCTGCCGAGACGCTGCTGGTCGACCGCGCTGTCGCCGACACGCATCTCGCACCGCTTCTCGAAGGCCTCGCCGCCGCCGGCTGCGAGGTGCGCGCGACGGACGAGATTCGCGCCCGCATCGAAAATCTCGTTGCCGCGACGGAGGCGGACTGGTCGACGGAATATCTTGACGCCATCATCTCCGTTTCGCTCGTCGACGGCATTTCCGGCGCGATCGAGCATATCAACCGCTGGTCCTCCGCCCATACGGAAGCCGTGATCGCCGAGGATCCCGACGTCGTGGAACGCTTCTTCACGGAGATCGATTCGGCGATCCTGCTGCACAACGCCTCCACCCAGTTCGCCGATGGCGGCGAGTTCGGCATGGGCGGCGAGATCGGCATCGCGACGGGCAAGATGCATGCGCGCGGCCCCGTCGGCGTGGAGCAGCTCACCTCCTTCAAATACCGCGTGCGCGGCACCGGACAGGTGCGGCCCTAAGTGACGTCGGACGCGGTTGCAGAGCGCTACCTGAGAATGCCGCATGCGGAAAAGGGCATGGCGATCGGCCTGTTCGGCGGCTCGTTCAACCCGCCGCACCAGGGTCATGCGCTGGTCGCGGAAATCGCCCTGCGCCGCCTCGGCCTCGACCAGCTCTGGTGGATGGTGACGCCCGGCAACCCCTTGAAGGATCACCGCGAGCTCGCCCCGCTCGCCGAGCGCATCCGCCTCAGCGAGGACATCGCTCCCGGCCCGCGCGTCAAGGTGACGGCCTTCGAGAAGCGGCTCGGGCAGAGCTATACGGCAAGGACCCTCCAGCGCGTGCAGGCGCTGAACCGCGGCGTCCATTTCGTCTGGATCATGGGGGCCGACAATCTCGGCACCTTCCACCGCTGGCAGAACTGGCAGAAGATCGCCTGCACCTTCCCCATCGCCGTCATCGACCGGCCCGGCTCGACGCTCGCCTATCTCTCTTCGCGCATGGCGAAAACCTTCGACTATGCGCGCATCGACGAGGAGGATGCGATGTCGCTTGCCCGCCACCGGGCGCCGGCCTGGACCTTCATCCACGGCCCTCGCTCGCCGCTCAGTTCCACGGCGCTGCGCAGCCAGGCGGCGCTAGAGAAAACCATCCCTCAGAAGTGACGTCTTGAAAGTGGTAACCTTTGATGCCTACATTTGGTAGGTGCCGGCCCGACACGCCGGTACAAGACGTGCTTGTCCTGTTACACAGAAAGGAACGAACCTGACAACAGTGCACGCGAAGGGAAACGTCATCGGCGTTTTCTCCAGGAGCGCGGGAAGGGGCGACGATGCCGCCGACCGTGCCCTTCAACTGGTCCTCGCAAGCCTCGAGGACTCGAAGGCAGAAGATATCGTTACCATCGACATTGCCGGCAAATCGGCGCTGGGCGACTACATGGTGGTCGTATCCGGCCGCTCGAACCGTCATGTCATGGCGATTGCCGATCACCTCATCTCCGATCTCAAGGACGAGGGCCTGGGCAATGCCCGCGTCGAAGGTCTCGAGGCGGGCGACTGGGTGCTGATCGACACGGGCGATATCATCGTTCACGTGTTCCGGCCGGAAGTCCGGGAGTTCTACAACATCGAACGGATGTGGGCGGCTCCCGAGATCGAGGACGGCACCGTCCATTGAGATGACGCCGGGCGCCTGTCCGGCGAGGAAAAACGGTGACGCGGCTTGAGTGTCACCCGAACGGACAGGGCTTGGGTCGATGCGGGTTGGACTTTTTGCGGTTGGACGGCTGAAGGCCGGCCCTGAGAAGGATCTTGCGGCCCGCTACATGGACCGTTTCGCCAAGGCCGGCCCGGCGATCGGCCTCGACCTCGGCAGGCTTGCCGAGGTCGGCGAAAGCCGTGCCGGCAATGCCGAGACGCGCAAGCGCGAGGAAGCGGCCCTGCTGCTAAAGGCGCTGCCCGACGGCGCCGTTCTGATCCTGCTCGACGAGCGTGGCAAGGCGCTCGATTCCCCCGCTTTCGCCGATCTCATCGGCGGCTTTCGCGATGGGGGAAAACGCGACCTGATGATCGCCATCGGCGGTGCCGACGGGCTCGATCCCGCCCTCTACGAGCGCGCCGACGCCACGCTGTGCCTCGGCAAGATGACCTGGCCGCACCAGCTCGTGCGCATCCTCGTCGCCGAACAACTCTATCGCGCGGTCACCATCCTTTCCGGGCACCCCTATCACCGCAGCTGACGGCGCAAGCATCACCGCCGCGCAAGGCTGGAGGCGCAGGATGGGCCGCAGCCGTATTTTCGGCGCGGTTTGTGGCCAAGGGACATTCTTGGCGAAAGCAGCAAATCAGCATAGAGCGGTAGGGAAACACGTTCGGGGAGCGATGAGGAAAGCCGACACAGTCGATCCGGGGAAAGGCGTCGGCCGCCTGCTGCGGCCGGCGGGGCTTTGTGCTGCCCTGGTGCTGGCGCTTCTTTCCCACCCGGTCGCCGCCGAGCCGGACGAGACCGGCATCGCGCAGGAAAAGACGGGATCGCTGCCGAGGGCCGAGCCCGATCCCGCCGCCGCCCTGGCGCTGCGCCGCGACAGCACGCGCCGCGAACTCGAAACGCTCTCCCAGTCGATCACGGTTTCCGAGGAGAAGACGAAAGAGCTGGAAGCCGAGATCGCCAAGCTGGAGAAGACCCGCCAGACCCTGCGCGAGGAAATCGTCAAGTCGGCCGCCACGCGCAAGAGCATGGAGGAGAAGATTCTTGCCGGCGAGAAGCGCCTGGAAGGCATGCGCGAGCGGGAAGCGGGCGTCCGCGCCTCCCTGCACGAGCGCCGCGGCCTGCTGGCGGAAGTGCTGGCCGCGCTCCAGCGCATGGGGCGCAACCCGCCGCCGGCCCTGCTCGTCAATCCGGAGGACGCGCTCTCTTCGGTCCGCAGCGCCATTCTCCTCGGCGCGGTCGTGCCGGGCATCCGCAGGGAGACGGATGAGCTGGTCGACGACCTGGCGGCGCTGATGGAGATCAAGAGCGACATCGACCGCGAGCGCACGGAACTGACCGATGCCATGCAATTGCGCATCCAGGAGGAGAAGCGCTCCGAACTGCTGGTCGCGCAGAACGAGGCGCTGGCGCAGACCAACAACCGCACGCTCGCCGCCGAGCGCCGCCGCGCCGAGGAGCTTGCCGCCCGCGCGACCAGCCTGGAAGGGCTGATAAGCAGCCTGGAGCGCGACATCGGTTCGGTGCGCGACGCCGCCGCGCTCGCCCGGGCGAAAGAAGAGGAACGGCGGAGCCAGAGCGAGGCCGAGCGGGAGAGGGCGCGGGCGCTCGCCCGCGACAGCGTGCCCGACAAAAACCGCATTGCTCCGGCATATGAATTCTCCGAACTGCAGGCGAAACTGGACTTTCCCGTGGCCGGCGACGTTCTGCGCCAATTCGGCGAAGCGGACGGCACCGGCCATGATTCGCAAGGCTTGACGCTGGCGGCCAATCCGGGCGCGCTCGTCACGGCCCCCGCCGATGGATGGATCGTCTTCGCTGGCACGTTCCGCAGTTATGGGCGCATGATCATCCTGAACGCCGGGGAGGGCTACCATCTGGTCCTTTCGGGCATGGACCGGGTAAGCGTGCGGGAGGGTCAGTTCGTCGTGGCGGGAGAGCCGCTCGCCGTGATGGGTGAAAAAAGGGTGGCGAGTGTCAACGCTTTGACGCTGGAAACGGACAAGCCGACACTTTACATTGAATTCCGAAAGAACGGAAAACCGGTTGATTCCCGGCCGTGGTGGTCCGCAAAAAATTCTGGAAAGGCACGCAATGATACGTAGGGCTTCTCTTGTTCTCGTCGGTGCACTCATGGGTGCCACGGCGATGAGCGTCATCAACACGGCCACCCTGCCGGCCGAAGCCGCCGGCTCGTCGACCTATCGCGAGCTTTCCATCTTCGGCGACGTCTTCGAGCGCGTGCGCGCGCAATATGTGACGCCACCCAAGGAAGACCAGCTCATCGAGAATGCCATCAACGGCATGCTCACCTCGCTCGACCCGCATTCCTCCTACATGAATGCCAAGGACGCCGAGGACATGCGCACCCAGACGCGCGGCGAATTCGGCGGCCTCGGCATCGAGGTCACGATGGAGGACGAGCTCGTCAAGGTCATCACCCCGATCGACGACACGCCGGCCGCCCGCGCCGGCGTCCTTGCCGGCGACTTCATCGCGAAAATCGACGGCCAGGACGTGCGCGGCCTGAAGCTGGAGGAAGCGGTCGAGAAGATGCGCGGCGCTGTCAACACGCCGATCAAGCTCACGCTGATCCGCAAGGGCGCCGACAAGCCGATCGAGCTGACCGTCGTGCGCGACATCATCGCGGTGAAGGCGGTCAAGTCCCGCGTCGAGAACGATGTCGGCTACCTGCGCGTCATCTCCTTCACGGAGAAGACCTATGACGACCTGGAAGCCGCGATTACCAAGATCAAGGAAGAGGTCCCCGCCGACAAGCTGAAGGGCTACGTGCTCGATCTGCGCCTCAACCCGGGCGGCCTGCTCGACCAGGCGATCAACGTCTCCGACGCCTTCCTGGAGCGCGGCGAGGTCGTTTCGACCCGCGGCCGCAACGAGGACGAGACCCGTCGCTTCAACGCAACGCCGGGCGATATCACCGATGGCAAGCCGGTCATCGTCATGGTCAATGGCGGCTCGGCCTCGGCCTCGGAAATCGTCGCCGGCGCATTGCAGGACCTGCGCCGCGCCACCGTGCTCGGCACGCGCTCCTTTGGCAAGGGCTCCGTCCAGACCATCATCCCGATGGGCGATGCCGGCGCGCTGCGCCTGACGACGGCGCTCTATTACACGCCGTCCGGCAAGTCGATCCAGGGCACCGGCATCACGCCGGACATCGCCGTCGAGCAGCCGCTGCCGCCCGAACTGCAGGGCAAGCTGGAATCCGCCGGCGAATCGAACCTGCGCGGTCACATCCAGGGCCAGAGCGAGACGGAGGCCGGCTCCGGTTCTTCCGCCTATGTCCCGCCGGAAGCCAAGGACGATCTCCAGCTTCAGTACGCGCTGGAACTGCTGCGCGGCCAGAAGACCGACAAGGCCTTCCCGGCCAATCCGGAAAAGGCCGAGCTGAACAAGTAACCCGCCTCCTCCGGGCCCGCTACCGCACGGGCCCGGATTTCCCCCTGCACCAGACGCCTGTCGCGATCGCGGACTGACCTTGGGCACAGACATTCACGCACCTCTCGGCCAGGACCGCAAGGCAAGGCCCCGATCGGCGGGACCCTCGCGGTTTTCGGCCGGCACCGTGCTGTTCACCCTTGCCGTCCTCGCGCTCCTCGGCTTTTCCGGCTGGACCGCAACCGCCCCGAGCGGCCTCGGCACCACCCCCTACACCGTCTCGGCGGAAGACGCCGCCGCAGAGGCGAATGACAAGGCCGACCGCAAGACGGCCGAGGCGAGCAACGGGGTACGCCGTGCGAACGGCCTTTCCGGCGCGCGCGTCGAGGAAACGCTGACCGACGACGGCAATGTGGTGCGCACCTACACGCCGGGCACGCGCAGCGGCACCGGCCCCCTCATCATCGAGGCGAACCGCATCGGCCAGGACGCGCGCTCCGCCGCCTTCCCCAACGAGGATCTCTTGGAGGAAACCTCCGACGGCAAGATCCCGATCATCGGCCTCGACGGCACGCGGCCGATGGATCAGTACGCGCGGCCCTGGTCCGGGGCGCGCGGCACGCGCCTCGCCATCGTCGTCGGCGGGCTCGGCCTCAGCCAGACGGGCACGCAACGCGCCATCCGCGAACTGCCGGGCGAGGTGACGCTTGCCTTTGCCGCCAGCGGCAACAGCCTGCCGCGCTGGATGCAGGAGGCGCGCCGCGGTGGCCACGAGATCCTGCTGCAGATGCCGCTGGAGCCTTTCGACTATCCGCAGAACGATCCCGGTCCCTACACGCTGCGCACCGATCGTGGCGAAGCCGGAAACCTTGCGGAACTGCACCGCGCCATGGCGCAGATCACCAACTATACCGGCATCGTCAATTTCATGGGCGGCCGCTTCCTCTCCGATGCCGACGCGCTGGAACCCGTCATCCGCGACATTTCCAGCCGCGGCCTCCTCTTCCTCGACGACGGCAGTTCGGCGCAGTCGCTGTCCGGCACGCTTGCCGGCGCCGTCGAGGCCCCGCATGCCTTTGCCGACCTCCAGCTCGACGGCGACCTTTCGCGCGAGGCGATCCTGAAGAAGCTCGACGAGCTCGAACGCATCGCCCGGCGCAACGGCACGGCGATCGGCATGGCTTCGGCCTTCGACGAAAGTGTGGACGCCATCCGCGAATGGTGCGAGGAAGCAGGCGGCCGCGGCATCGAGATCGTCGGCGTCGCGTCGCTCGCAGCCGTTCCCGCCAAGCAATAGGACATTTCGATGGGCAAGGAAAAGGACAGGGTGGTTCGGGCCGAGGACCTGCCGTACCGCCCCTGTGTCGGCATCATGGTGCTGAACGCCGACAACAAGGTCTGGGCGGGCCGGCGGATTCCCGTGGGCAATTCCGAATATGACGGCTCGCCGCAGCTCTGGCAGATGCCGCAGGGCGGCATCGACAAGGGCGAGGACCCGCTGAAAGCCGCCTACCGCGAACTCTATGAGGAAACCGGCATCCGCAACGTCTCGCTGCTCGGCGATGCCGGCCGCTGGATCAATTACGACCTGCCCCCGCATTTGATCGGCATCGGCCTCAAGGGCAAGTATCGCGGCCAGACGCAGCGCTGGTATGCCTTCCGCTTCGAAGGCGCGGAGGACGAGATTGCGATCAACCCGCCGCCGGGCGGCCATGACGCGGAATTCGACGCCTGGGAGTGGAAGCCGATGCGCGACCTGCCGGGCCTCATCGTGCCCTTCAAGCGCAAGGTCTACGAGGAGGTCGTCGCGGCCTTCGCGCATCTGGCGCCCTGACGGCGCCATTCGGCCGGGATCGCGCTATTCGCTGATGATCTTGAATTTTTCGCCCGGGCGGATGGTGCTTGTCGCCGTCATCGCATTGATCAGGCGGAAGAGGTCGAGCTTGCGGTTCGTGCCCATCATCCGTCCGGCGAGCGAAGCGATCGTATCGCCCGCCCGCGCGGTGACGACGCGCACGCGCAGCGGCTTCAGCGAGGCGACCTCGGGCGGCGTCAGCTTGCGGAAGGAGGCCTTCAGGATCGCCGCGGTCGGCTCCAGCGCCTTCGAGCCCATCGGCACGGCGGTCAGGAAGCGGTAGATCTGGTTGTCGATGCGCACGACCGTGACGTCGAACTCCCAGCGGTCGGCCGCAGCCTTGGCCGTCGCCGCCTCCAGGCCGTTGATCATGACGGGCCGGATGGTCTCCGGCCGGAGGCCGGTCACCCAGCCGCTCGAAATATAGTTGACGAGGCCCTGCTTGCGGCTGTCGGCGACGCCGTCGAAACGGATCGCGACATCGCCGGGTCCCGTCGCCAGCACCGCATCGGCCTTGTTGTCGATCTGGAAGCCGGCCGGCACGTCGAAGCGGATGCCGAGCTTGCCGTGCAGGAAGGTCTGGCCGCGCACATAGCCCTCCTCCGGCGCGTCGCCGTAGAGCAGGCCGTCGATGCCGGCGAGGTAGTAGTCGCGGCCGCGGTCGCCGATCGAGCCTTCCGCCCCGAAGGCGCGGGCGTGCAGGCGGGCCAGTTCCACGCGCTGCGGCGCGTTCGGATGGCTCGACAGGAAGTCGAGGCTCTGGTCGCTGTCGGGATCGACGGCGGTGAAGCGGGCATAGGCCGCCATGGAATCGAGGAAGCGCGCCGCGGCATAGGGGTCGTAGCCCGCCTCGCCCAGCATGCGCACGCCGATGACGTCCGCCTGGAGCTCCTGGTTGCGCGAGAAGGCGGCAAGGCGCAGCTTTCCGCGCGCCAAAGCCTGCTTGCCGGCGATGTTGCTGGAAAGAACCTCAGCCACGACGCGGCTGGCGATGACCTCGGCCTCTTCCTTCTTCTGCCGCTCGATGCCGTGGTTGGCGGTGACGTGCGCCATTTCGTGCGACAGCACGGCGGCGACCTCCGAGGCGTCGTTGGCCAGCGCCAGCAGGCCGCGGGTGACATAGAGATAGCCGCCCGGCAGCGCGAAGGCGTTGATCGCGGGCGAGTTCAGGATGGTGATGCGGTAGGACTGGTTGGGGTTTTCCGAAACGAGCGTCAACGCGCCGGCAATGCGTGCGACCAGCCGCTCGGTCTTGGCGTCCTTGTATTCGCCGCCGTAGCTTGCGACAATGCGCGGGTGCTCGCGGGCGCCCATCTGGGCGCGCGGGTCGTTCTTCTGCACCTCTTCGACGATCTGCGGATTGGAGGAGGGCGAGATCGTCGGCTCATAGGTCTGCTCGATGATCGACTGGCAGCCGGAAAGCAGCATGCCGGCAAGCATCAGCGCCGCAACGGGTTTTGAAACCCGGCGCCCGCGTACCATTGCAGCGTCCTGCATTGCTCTCGCCATATCTCTTGCCCATAGCCCGAACCGGGTCCTCGAATGGATGAGATAGACGCACCATACCTGGCCGGCAACTCCCGATTCGACAAACGCTTCCCTTGTGGCTCCGGTGACACAGGGGGGCGTCCAAATTGTGGCGCATCGCCGGGGCGCGGTGCCGGCCGTGCCGCTAAAGCGTGGAATGACCGAGGAATTTCGCAACGGCCGGCGGCTCCCGCCGCGAGAGGAAATCGTCGGCGGGCTCATCGAGAAGGACCGTGCCCGCTTCGAGGAACATCACCCGGTCGGCCAGCCGGCGGATGTCCTCGGGCTGGTGGGTGATGAAAAGCATGGTGCTTTTCGTCTCGCGGCGCAGCTCCGCCAGGAGTTTTGCCATCTCCGCCCGCATGGCCGGATCGAGCGCGGCGAAGGGTTCGTCGAGCAGCAGGATCGGCCGGCGCCGCACGAGGGCGCGGGCGAGTGCCACGCGCTGCCGTTCCCCGCCGGAGAGCGAGCCCGGCAGGCGCCGCTCGTAGCCGCCGAGGCCGACGCGGGCCAGCGCGGCGAACACGCGCTGGCGTGCCGGCGGATCCAGTCGCAAGGCCGGATCGATGCCGAGGCCGACATTGTCGGCGATCGTCAGGTGCGCGAAGAGATTGTTGTCCTGAAAGACGATCGAGACCGGCCGTTCTGCGGGGTCCCGCCCCGCCATGTCTTTCCCGAGCAGCCGGACGGCGCCGGAGGCCGACGCCTGGAAGCCGGCGATGACGTTGAACAGCGTCGATTTTCCTGCGCCCGAGGGGCCGGAAACGGCGACCGCGGCCCCGGTGGGAATGGCGCAGTCGAAGGACAGCCGCTTCTCCTCGAAGCGGACGGTGACATCGGTGAGGCGGATGGCGAGGTCAGGCATCGGCGCGTTGTCTTTCGGTCGGGCGCTCCGCCGCCGTCGAGGGCAGCGTCAGGAGAAGGCATATCGTGCCGAGCAGCAGGGCGATGCCGGCGGCATCCGCGGTACGATAGCTCGCCATGCGGGAAAAGAGCAGCCAGGGCAGGGTGGTGAACCCCTCCGCTCCGAAGATGGCGACGGCGCCGAGATCGCCGAGCGACAGCGCCATGGCGAAGGCGAAGGCGGTGAGCAGCGGCTTCTGGAGGGCCGGCAGGTCGATCCATCGCAGGCGATGCAGTCCGGTGACGCCGAGGCTGAGGGCGAGCCGGGCGGTGCGCGCAAGATGCGTGCGGTAGGCCGGCTCCAGCACGCGCACGACGAAGGGCAGCGCCATCAGCGCGTTGAGGACGGTGACGACGGCGGGGGCGAAGCGCCCGGTTTCGCCGAAGGTCCGCAGCACGAGGAACCAGCCCGTGGCGACGACGACCGGCGGCACGAGCAGGATGAGCGAGCCGACCGCCGGCAATGCGCGGCCCATCAGCCGCGTCGCGATGCCGGCCTCGCCCGTTTCCGCAAGCCGCGGCACGAGTACGATCGGCAGCGCGATCGCAAGGCTGAGCCAGGCCGAGGCGAAGGCGATGGCAAGGCTGGTGAGGAGCGCGCGGTGCAGCAGCGGATCGAGCGCCAGCCGGCCGAGATCGGCGGAAAGGCCCGAGACGAGGGTGGCGGCGAGCGGGGCGGCGGTGAAGAGGGTGAAGACGAGGATGACGAGACCGTCGGGAAGGCGGCGCCGGCGCCCGTCGAAACGGCGGATGGTGCGGCCGGCCGTCATGCCCTCCTCCGGCGGCCGGCCGAACAGCGAGATCAGCCAGAGCAGGCTCGCCGTGACGAGGATCTGCAGGACGGCGAGCAGCACGGCGCGCTCGGGATCGAAATCGAAGCGCAGCGCCTGGTAGATCGCCACCTCGATCGTCGTTGCCGCCGGCCCGCCACCGAGCGTCAGCACGATGGTGAAGCTCGTCGCGCAGAGCATGAAGACGAGCCCGGCAATGCCCGGCAGGATGCGCCGGATCACCGGCCATTCGATGAGCCGGAAGACCGCGCCGCCGCCCATGCCGAGATTGGCGGAGGTCAGCCAGTATTCCGCCGGAATGCGGTCAAGCGCCGCCAGCAGGAAGCGCGCGGCGAGCGGCAGGTTGAAGAAGACATGGGCGATCAGGATGCCGGCGAGCCCGTAGACGCTGACGGGGTTCTGCAGCCCGGCAAGCCCCAGGAGGTCGTTGACGACGCCCTGCCGGCCCCAGATCTCGACGACGCCGAGCGCGGCGACCAGCGCCGGTAGCCCGAGCGGCACGACGGAAAGCCGGATGATCCAGACGCGGCCCGGAAAATCCCGCTGCCGGGCGAGCGCCCGGGCGACGGGAATGGCGAGAAGGAGTGAGAGCAGCGTCGAGAGCGTCGCCTGCAGCAGTGTGAACCGCGCGACGCGCCCGATATAGGCATCGAACAGCGGCGCACCGGCGCCGGGACCGGCATAGGCGAGAAGCACGGCCGTCGCCGCGCCGACGAAAGCGACCACGGTGCCGAGGGCAAGGCCCCCGGCGACACGCAGCGTCCGTCGTTCGGCGCGCGCGAAGATCACGTTACTTGGCGCTCATCGCCGTCAGCCATTCGTCGATCCAGGCCTTGCGGTTGGCCGCGACCTCGTCCGAGGGCATCAGGAAGGTCTTTTCCGGCTTCACCAGCGCGTCGAAGGCGGCAGGCAGCGGGTCCTTCGTCTTGGCGGCCGGCATCATCCAGTTGGTTTCCGGGATGATGGACTGGAACTCCGGGCCGGTCATGAAGGTCAGGAACTGGCGGGCGAGATCCTTGTCGTCGGCGGTGCGCGTCAGGCCGGCGACCTCGATCTGCACGTAATGGCCTTCGGAGAAGGCGGCGGCCTTGTAGCGCTCGCTCTTCTCCGCGATGACGTGGTAGGCCGGCGAGGTCGTGTAGGACAGCACCATCGGCGCCTCGCCCTTGGTGAAGAGGCCATAGGCTTCCGACCAGCCGGGCGTGACGGTCAGCACGCGATCCTTGAGCTTGCCCCAGGCCTCGCCCGCCTTGTCGCCATAGACCGACTTCACCCAGAGCAGCAGGCCGAGGCCCGGCGTCGAGGTGCGCGGGTCCTCGATGACGATCTTTTGCGACGGGTCGCCTTCGACGAGGTCCTTCAGGCTCGCCGGCGGGGTCTTCAGCGTCTCGCTGTCATAGACGACGGCGAAATGGCCGTAGTCGTAGGGCAGGAACGTGTCGTCGGAGAAACCGCCCGGCACGGTGAGGTCGGCCGGCGAAAGGCCATGCGCCTCGAAGAGGCCGGTCGCCTTGGCCTCGGTGATGAGGTTGGTGTCGAGGCCGAGCACCAAGTCGGCCTTCGTGCCTTCGCCTTCAAGCTTCAGGCGCGTCAGCAGTTCCACGCCGTCGGCGACGCCGACCCATTCGACGGTGCAGTCGCAGGTCTTTTCGAAGGCTTCCTTTACCTTGGGGCCAGGCCCCCATTCGGCGACGAAGCTCTCATAGGTATAGATGGTCAGCGTCTTTTCCTGCGCGAGCGCGGGAGACGCGAGGGAAACGGCGAGTGCCGCGATGGTGGAGAAAAGGGTCTTGCGCATCTGCGCCTCCTTGCTGTTCACAAAACGGGAGTAGGGCGCTGGATGTGCCGTCTAATCCCTCCGCCGGTACGAGCCGGATCAGGTTCTTCGGGTTGGCGAAATCGCCTCTCAGCCGGTGGATCGAAACCCGCGGGCACCCCGTTAGAGCAAGGCAAGGCATAATCCCGCTTGCGGCGGTGCGCAAGGGGTTTGGCGGTCGGTGGCGTTGCAAACAAAAGGCCGGCGGGAACGCCGGCCCTGTCGTTCTGAAATGTGTGAGGCCTCAAAGACCGAAGGCGTCCTTGAACTGATACCACCAGGAGCCGATGGTGGAATATTGTGCGCGGAACAGGCGCCCGCCCGGGAAGGGGATCCAGGGCAGCTTCTCGAACTGGCTGAAGCGAGAAAGGTCGCCGTCGACCGCCTCGCTGAGGATGCGGCCGAAAAGGTGAGAGCCGGTCACGCCGTGGCCGCTGTAGCCGTGGGCGAAATAGGTGTTCCTGCCGATCTTGCCCATCTGCGGCACGCGCGAGAAGGAGAGCGCGAAATTGCCGCTCCAGGCATAGTCGATCTTCACGCCCTTCAGCGAAGGGAAGACCTTTTCGAGGTTCGGGCGGATTTTCGCGCGCACGTCAGCTGGGTCCGTGCCGCCGTAGACGGTGCCGCCGCCGAAGATCATGCGCTTGTCGGCCGACAGGCGGAAATAATCGAGGATGTAGCGCACGTCTTCCACGCACATGTCGCTCGGGATCAGCGCGTCGGCGCGTTCGGCGCCGAGTGGTTCGGTGGCGACCATCTGGGTGGAGACGGGCATGACGCGCGAAACCAGTTTCGGCACGACATGGCCGAGATAGGCATTGCCGCAGATGACGGCGACGTTGGCCGTCACGCTGCCTTTCGCCGTGTGGATGACGGGCTTTTCCGCTTCGTGCTCGACGCGGGTGACGGGCGACTGTTCGTAGATGACGCCGCCGAGCGTCTCCAGCGCCCTGGCCTCGCCGAGCGTTAGGTTGAGCGGATGCATGTGGCCGCCGGTCGTGTCCAGCATGCCGCCGATATAGGCGTCGGTCTTCACCAGCTTCTGGATCGCCGCCTTGTCGAGCATCTGGTGGTCGTCCATGCCGTAGCTCTTCCACAGGGCCTTCTTCTGCTCCAGCTCCTTCATGTGGGCGGGCGTGTAGGCGGCGTAGATGTTGCCGTCCTTCAGGTCGCAATCGATATCATACTGCGAGACCAGGCGGCGGATGATCCTGCCGCCCTCCTGCACCAGGCCGCCGACGAAGGCGCCGGCTTCATCGCCGTAGCGGCGCCTGATGGTGTCGAGGCTGGCATTGAGACCGTTGACGACCTGCCCGCCGTTGCGGCCGGAGGCGCCCCAGCCGATGCCGGCACCCTCGACCATCACCACCTTGTAGCCCTTCTCGGCAAGGTGGATGGCGGTGGAAAGGCCGGAATAGCCGGCGCCGAGCACGGCGACGTCGGCCGTGACCGCGCCCTCCAGCACCTTCGGGGTGCGGATGATGTTGCGGGAGGCGGCGTAGTAGCTGTCGGGATAGGCGCCGTTGCCGGCATAGGAGACGTTGTTGGCCATCAGACGATTTCCAGGTAGGCGCTGAATTCGAAGTCGGTCACCTGTTCGGCGAAGCCGGCGATTTCCTGCCGCTTGCAGGCGATCAGCATGGAGCGGAGGTCGGCGTCGAAGATCTCCGAGACGATCGAGCCGTTCTCGAAGGCGGTGACGGCCGAACCCCATTCCGAGGGAATGCGCGGCAGTTGCGAGAGATAGGCGCGGCCCGAGACCGGCGCCGGCGGCTCCCAGTTGTTGCGGATGCCGACGAGGGCGGCGCCGAGAATGCCGGCCATGACCAGATAGGGATTGGCGTCCGCGCCGGCGACGCGGTGCTCGATGCGCCGTGCCTTGTTGTTGCCGCCGGGAATGCGGATGGCGGCGGTGCGGTTCTCATAACCCCAGGAGACGGAGGTCGGCGCGTGCGTGTCCGGCCGCAGGCGGCGATAGGAGTTGAAATGCGGCGCGAAGAGCAGCGTCGATTCCGCCATGCCGCGCGTCAGGCCCGCGACGGCGTGTTTCATGATGTCGGAGCCTTCCGGCGTGCCGTTGTCGAAGACGTTGTTGCCGTCCTCGTCGATGAGGCTGAAATGCATGTGCATGCCGCTGCCCGAACGCATGCCGTAGGGCTTTGCCATGAAGGTGGCGGCAAAGCCGTGCTTGCGCGCGACGCCCTTGATGATGCGCTTGAAGAACAGCGCGTCGTCGGCGGCCTTCAAGGGGTCGTCGGAATGCATCAGGTTGATTTCGAACTGGCCGATGCCGTTTTCGGCGACGGCCGAATCCGCCGGCACGTTCTGCCGCTCGCATTCCGCATAGACGTCGGAGAAGAACTGGCCGAAATCGTCGAGTTCGTCGATCGAGAGGATGGCGTCGGAATCGAGCCGCTTGCCGGTATAGGGCGAGATCGGCGGCTCGGCGTGGTCGGGCTCGGCGTCGATCAGGTAGAATTCCATTTCCGAGGCGACGACGGGGTGCAGGCCCAGTTCATGGTACTGCCGCACGATATGGGCGAGCGCCTGGCGCGGATCGGCGAGGAAGGGGTTGCCGTCCTCCTTGAACAGCCAGAGCGGCACGACGGCCGACGGCTTCAGCGTCCAGTTGACGGGCAGCGCGCCGCGGCCGGTCGGGCTGCAGATGCCGTCCATGTCGCCCGAGGCGAAGACGTGGCTGGAGCCGACGATATCCTCGCCCCACACGTCCACGCCCACGATGGAAAGCGGCATGCGGATGCCGCCCTTCAGCACCTTTTCCGCCTGCCCCACGGGCACGCGCTTGCCGCGCAGGATGCCGTTCAGGTCGCAGACCACGGCCTGGATGCTCTCCACGCCGTCGGCATTGATCAGCCAATTGGCATCGTCGTTCGGAGTCATGGTTCCCTTCCGTATCACATAATTATTTTTGTGATCACATTTTCAAAATATGCACACTTTCTTGTCGGGGGTCAAGCTGCTAGAACCTGTCACAATGGACAGGGTAGCAGGTCGCAGCCTTTGAGGAGGGATGGATTGGGCAATTTGGCGCTTGAGCCGCTTGACCGGCCGGACGGCATGACGACGCATGAATATGCGCATCGGCGCCTGCGCCAGGCGATCATGGTCGGCTCGATCCGGCCGGGGGAATCGCTGACGATCCGCGGTATCGCCGAAGCGATGGAGAGTAGCCCGACGCCGGTGCGCGAGGCGCTGCGCCGCCTTTCGTCCGAAGGCGCGCTGCGCGTGCTGGACAACCGCCGCATCATGGTGCCGCGCATGACCGCGGACCGGTTCAGCGAACTCGTCTCGCTGCGCTCCGTGCTGGAGCAGCACGCCGCCCGCCGGGCCGTCCCGCATATCACGGAGCGCCGGATCGACAAGCTGGAGGAGATCGACAAGGCGCAGGACGAGGCGATCGCCCGCAAGGACAATGCCAATGCCCTGCTGCTGAACCAGGAATTCCATCGCACGCTCTACACCGCCAATCCCGAGCAGGTGATCCTGCCGATGGTGGAGAGCGTCTGGCTCCAGCTCGGCCCCTTCCTCGGCATCGCCATGGAGCATGTCGCCCAGCTCTATTTCGTCGACCGCCACCAGGAGGCCATCGTGGCGCTGCGCAAGCGTGACGAGGATGCCGTTGCGGCGGCGATCAAGGCCGATATTTCCGAGGGAATCGGTGGCTTCGAGCGGGCGGCGATCGAGAACCTGCTGCGGCTGGCGGGCCAATAGCCGGCGCCTTGCCTTGCCGGCAGCCCGCATGCATTGATGCGCAGACGAAAATTTCCTTGGGGCAGGCTCATGAAGACGGATGTCATTGTTCTCGGCGCGGGCGTGATCGGCATATCGACCGCGATCCATCTCATCCGGCGCGGCCGGTCGGTGGTGCTCGTCGACCGGCGCGGAGCGGCGGAAGAGACTTCCTATGGCAATGCCGGCCTCATCCAGCGCGAGGGCGTCTTCCCCTACGGCTTCCCGCACGATTTTGGGGCGCTCTTCCGCTATGCGCTGAACAACACGATCGACGCGCATTACCACCCCTCGGCGATCCCCGGCATCATCCCGTTCCTCGCCCGCTACTGGTGGCATTCCGGCTTTCGCCAGCACCAGAGCATCGCCCATCTCTATGCGCCGCTCATCGAGAACTCGATTTCCGAGCATGCCGACCTCATCGCCGCCTCGGGCGCGGAAGACCTCATCCGCAAGGACGGCTGGATGAAGGTCTTTCGCACGGAGAAGGAGAGGGACAAGGCCTATGCGGACGCAGAGAAGCTGTCCGCCAATTTCGGCGTCAATCACCAGAAGCTGACGACGGCGGAGGTGGCCGAGGCCGAGCCCTCCATTCGCGCCGACCTCACTGGCGGCCTGCGCTGGACCGATCCGTGGTCGATCCTCGATCCGCAGAGCCTCCTGAAACGCTACCTCGCCTATTTCCAGTCGCTGGGCGGCGAACTGAAATCGGGCGACGCGGCGACCATCGAGCATGTGCTGGAAGGCGAGGGGTGGCGCATCGCAACGCCCGAGGGCCTGCTCGAAGGCAAGGAAGTCGTGGTCGCGCTCGGCCCCTGGGCCGATACGGTGACGCGCAAGCTCGGCTACCGCTTCCCGCTCGCCGTCAAGCGCGGCTACCACATGCATTACGGCGCGGAAGAGGGCGCGAAGCTCAACAACTGGGTGCTCGATGCCGAGCGCGGCTACTTCCTCGCACCCATGCAGCGCGGCATTCGCCTGACCACCGGTGCCGAATTCGCCAGGCGCGATACCCGCAAGACGCCCGTCCAGCTTCGCCGGGCGGAAAAGGTGGCGCGCGAATTCTTCCCGCTCGCCGAACGGCGCGACGAGGAACCCTGGATGGGCTGCCGCCCCTGCACGCCCGACATGATGCCGATCATCGGCAAGGCCCCCCGCCATGCCGGCCTCTGGTTCGCCTTCGGCCACGCCCATCACGGCATGACGCTCGGACCCATCACCGGCCGCGTGCTGGCGGAAAAGATGCTGGGCGAGCGCACGGTGATCAATATCGGGCCTTACCGGCCGGAGCGGTTCATCGCCTGATCCGCGTCGACAGGATGATGGACGACAGCGTGCGTTCCACGCCGTCGATGGCGCCGATGCGGTCGATCAGGTGGTCGAGTTCGGCGATCGAGGCGGCCTCGACCACGGCGATCAGGTCGAAACTGCCGCTGACCGAATGCAGCGTCCGCACGGCCGAGATGGCACGCAGCTCCGTGGTGATGCGTGCCAGCGTCTTCGGCGCGATGGTGATCAGCACATGCGCCTTCACCATGCCGCTCTCATAGGCGTCGGACAGTTTCACGCCGTAGCCGGCGATCACCCCGTCCCGCTCCAGCCGGTCGATCTTCGCCTGCACGGTCGTACGCGACAGGCCCAGCTTGCGGGCGATGGTCGCGGTCTGTTCGCGGGCGTTCTCGCTGAGGATGGCGAGCAGCTCCCGATCCTTGGCGCCTAGCGTCGAAATGCTCATTTTCACCGTCATTCTGCCGATACCGATAATGTATTATGCCGGATACGGCGCTTTAAATCGACACCACTGGCCCTCAAAATATCAGCATCAATTCATGCCGGAGGGAAATCACATGAAGGACATCGTCGTCATCGGCGCAGGCAAGATCGGCTCGACCATCGCCCGCATGCTGGCTCACAGCGGGGATTACCGCGTCACCGTCGCGGACCGTTCGGACGAGCAGCTCGCCGCCATCGAGCGCCACGATGCCGTTTCGACCGCCGCGGTCGACATTGCCGACGGTGCTGCACTCCGCGCGCTCCTTGCCGGCAAGTTCGCCGTCCTCTCCGCCGCGCCCTATCACCTGACGGTCGCCATCGCGGAAGCTGCCGCGGACGCCGGCCTGCACTATCTCGACCTCACGGAAGACGTCGAATCCACCCGCCAGGTCAAGCGCATCGCGGAAAACGCCAAGACGGCCTTCATCCCTCAGTGCGGCCTTGCGCCGGGCTTCATCTCCATCGTCGCCAACGACCTCGCCAGCCGTTTCGATTCGCTCGAAAGCGTGCGTATGCGCGTCGGCGCATTGCCGCAGTACCCGTCCAACGCGCTCAACTATAACCTGACGTGGAGCACGGACGGCGTCATCAACGAATATATCGAGCCCTGCGAGGCCATCGTCGAGAGCGCGCTGATCGAGGTTCCGGCCCTCGAGGAGCGTGAGGAATTCTCGCTCGACGGCGTGACCTATGAAGCCTTCAACACCTCGGGCGGCCTCGGCACGCTCTGCGAGACGCTGAAGGGGAAGGTGCGTACGCTGAACTACAAGACGATCCGCTATCCCGGCCACGCCGCCATCATGAAGGCGCTCCTGAACGACCTCGGCCTGCGTCACCGCCGCGAAGTCCTGAAAGACATCTTCGAGAACGCCCTGCCGACCACCACGCAGGACGTGGTCATCATCTTCGTGACCGTCTCGGGCCGCAAGGGCGGCCGCCTGATCCAGGAGACCTACGCCAACAAGGTCTACAGCGCCCCCGTCGCCGGCAGCCTGCATTCGGCCATCCAGATCACCACGGCCGGCTCGATCTGCGCCGTGCTCGACATGCTCGCCGACGGCTCGCTGCGCGCGGCAGGCTTCGTCCGCCAGGAGGAAATCGCTCTCGATACCTTCCTCGCCAACCGTTTCGGCCACTACTACGCCCAGGAACACCACGGCGCCCGCGCCGCCTGATTTTCCAAGCCATCAGACGCCCCGGTCAAAAAGGCCGGGGCGTTTTCGCATTTGTGGCTCGGCCGCGGGGAAGTAGAGAACGCCGGAAAGGCGCGGACACATAAAAATGGGGCCTCTTGCGAGGCCCCTTTTCTTTTGCCGGCTTTTTGCTGCTGATCAGGCGAGCCGGGCGCAGGCGTCCGCGATACGCTTCAGCGCCTCCGCCAGTTCCGCTTCCGATGTCGCGTAGGAGATGCGGAAATAGGGGGAGAGGCCGAAGGCAGAGCCCGGCACGACGGCGACGTGGGCGTCTTCCAGGAGATAGTCCGTGAAGTCGCTGTCGGCCTCGATGCGCTTGCCCTTGGGCGTCACCTTGCCGATCACGCCGGCGCAGCCGGAGAAGGTGTAGAAGGCACCTTCGGGCGTGCGGCAGGCAAGGCCGGGGATGGCGTTCAGCGCCGAGACGACGAGATCGCGGCGGTGCTTGAAGCTCGCCTGCCGCTCCTTCAGAAAATCCTGCGGGCCATTCAAGGCCTCGACCGAGGCGGCCTGGCTGACGGAGGAGGGGCAGGAGGTCGCCTGGCTCTGGATCACGGCCATGGCCTTGATCAACGCCTTCGGGCCGCCGGCATAGCCGATACGCCAGCCGGTCATGGCATAAGCCTTGGAGACGCCGTTGATGGTCAGCGTGCGACTTTTCAGGCGCGGTTCGATGGCGACGGGGGTGACGAATTTGAATCCATCGTAGACGATGTGTTCGTACATGTCGTCGACCATCAACCAGACATGCGGATGCCTCAGCAGCACGTCGAGGAGCGGACGGTAGTCAGCTTTGCTATAGGCGGCGCCCGAGGGGTTCGAGGGTGAGTTGAATAGTATCCAGCGGGTCTTCGGCGTGATCGCCTTTTCCAACTGCTCGGCCTTCAGTCGGAAGCCGGCTTCGGCATCGCAGGGGATCAGCACCGGCACGCCGCCGCAGATCTCCACGATGTCGGAATAGGAGGTCCAGTAGGGCGTCGGGATGATCACCTCGTCGCCCGGATCGATCGTCGCCATGAAGGCGTTGAAGAGAATCTGCTTGGCGCCCGTCGCGACGGTGACTTCGTCGAGCGTGTAGTCGACGTTGTTTTCGCGGCGGAATTTTTCGCAGATCGCCTTCTTCAGCGCCGGCGTGCCGTCGAGCGCGGTATACTTGGTGTCGCCACGGTCGATGGCGGCCTTGGCGGCTGCCTTGACGTTATCAGGTGTGTCGAAGTCGGGTTCGCCGGCGCCGAGGATGATGACCGGCAGGCCGTCCTTCTTCATGGCGTTCGCACGGGCGCCGATCTGCAGGATTTTCGAGACGCCGATGGCGGCGATGCGCGAGGCGGGCGTAAAGCCCGCCTCCTCTGTCTTGTTCTGGCTGTCCATCGCGGCTTACTCGATATCGAAGGAGACGCCCTGGGCGAGCGGCAGGGCCTTCGAATAGTTCACCGTGTTGGTGGCGCGACGCATATAGGCCTTCCAGGCGTCGGAGCCGCTCTCGCGGCCGCCGCCGGTTTCCTTCTCGCCGCCGAACGCGCCGCCGATCTCGGCGCCCGAGGTGCCGATGTTGACGTTTGCGATGCCGCAATCCGAACCGTCGACCGACAGGAAGCGCTCGGCCTCCTGGACGTTGAGCGTGAAGATCGACGAGGAGAGGCCGGCGGCCACCGCGTTGTGGTCATCCAGCACGGCGTCGAAGTCGGAATACTTCATGACATAGAGGATCGGCGCGAAGGTCTCTTCGAGAACCGGGCCGGCCTGCTTCGGCATTTCGACGATGGCGGGCTTGACGTAATAGGCGGTGTCCTTGCCGGCCTCTGCGACGCGCTCGCCGCCGGTGACGGTGCCGCCTTCGGCCTTGGCGGCTGCGAGAGCCTTCTGCATGCCGTCGAAGGCTTGGCGGTCGACGAGCGGGCCGACGAGGGCCGAGGTTTCCAGCGGGTTGCCGACGGAAACGCTGGTATAGGCCTTCTTCAGGCGCGGCACGAGCTGGTCGTAGACGCTGTCATGCACGAAGAGGCGGCGCAGGGTGGTGCAGCGCTGGCCGGCGGTGCCCATGGCGCCGAAGGCAATCGCGCGCAGCGCCATGTCGAGGTCGGCCGACGGGCAGACGATGCCGGCATTGTTGCCGCCGAGTTCAAGGATCGAGCGGGCGAAGCGCTTTGCCAGGCGCGGGCCGACTTCCTTGCCCATGCGGGTGGAGCCGGTGGCCGAGACGAGCGCGACCTTGCGGTTGTCGACGAGGGCTTCGCCGATCGTGCGGTCGCCGATGAGGACCTGGCTGAGGTTTGCCGGGGCATCGCCGAAGCGGGCGAGCGCACGCTCGAAGATCGCCTGGCAGGCGAGCGCCGTCAGCGGGGTCTTTTCCGAGGGCTTCCAGACGATGGAATTACCGGCGACGAGCGCGAGCGCGGCATTCCACGACCAGACGGCGACCGGGAAGTTGAAGGCCGAGATGATGCCGACGACGCCGAGCGGGTGCCAGGTTTCCATCATGCGGTGGCCGGGGCGCTCGGTGGCGATGGTGAGGCCGTAGAGCTGGCGGGAGAGACCGACGGCGAAATCGCAGATGTCGATCATCTCCTGCACTTCGCCGAGGCCTTCGGAGGTGATCTTGCCGGCCTCGATGGAGACGAGACGGCCGAGATCGGCCTTGGCGGCGCGCAGCTCCTCGCCGAGCAGGCGCACGAGTTCGCCGCGCTTGGGGGCGGGCACGAGGCGCCAGGCCTTGAAGGCGTCGTGGGCGGCGTCGATGGCCTTGTCTGCCCCGGCGGCCGAGACGGTCTTCAGCTTTGCGATCTCCTCGCCGCTGACGGGGCTGTAGGAGGCCATGTCGCCGCCCTTCCACGCGCTGCTGGCGACGCCGAGCTTGTCGAGGAGGGCTGCGGTTTCCTGTTTCACGTCGACTTTCGTCATGGGGTGTCTCCCTGTCGGTTTCTAGAATTCGATGGCGCCGAGCGGTCCCGGCGAGGTGATGGTCTTCAGCCCGGCCGCGAGGTCGCGGATCTTTTCCGGGGTGTATCTGTCGTAGAAGGCCTGGTTCTTGCGGCCGATGGCGTGTTCCGCCGAAAAGCTGCCGCCGAACTGTTCGACCGCCATGGTGAAGACGAAGTCGCGCAGGTCCGCCTCGAAATCGGGATCGGCAAGCCGCGGATCGTCTTTCGCGACGACGAGATTGAAATGCACGCCGCCGTCGCCGATATGGCCGAAATCGCAGATCGTCACATCCTCGAAGTGGTCAGGCATCTGCGCCTTCATATGGGCGAGGAAGGGCATGATGTCACCCCGCCGGAAGGACAGATCGAAGGCGATCAATCGCCCGCGATGCTTCACGCCCTCCGACAGCGCATGGCGCAGCGCCCAGGTCTCGTGCGGCGGGCCGACGAAGGCGTCGGCGAGCGGCGCGTCCTCGCGCTCCCAGATCGCGGCGAGCACCTCCTCCAGCACCGCGTCGAGCGGCTGTTCGCCTTCGCGCGGCGGGGTCGAGCGGGAGATTTCGGCGAGGATGACGAAATCGGGCACCACGCCGCCCCGGAAGGGATTGCGGAGTGACGGCACATGATCGAGCGCGGCGCTGACAGCATTGCCGGACATGCCCTCGAAAGCCGAAAGGTAGCTGCCGAGCGCGTCTTCCATGGCGACGAGGAGGGGGGCTACCTGTTCGGCGGAGGAGGGCACGAGCAAGGCGGCGGCGGACTGTTTCGGGGCGGGTTCGAGGTTCAGCACGCATTCGGTGACGATGCCGAAGGCGCCCGACGTGCCGATGAAGAGCTGCTTCCAGTCCACGCCGGTATTGTTCTTGCGCAGGTCCGAGGAAAGGTCGAGCACGGTGCCGGCCTCGTCGGCGAGCACCACGGTGAGGCCGAGAACATTGCGGCGCACGTCGCCGTAGCGCAGGAACCGCGAGCCGCCGGTGTTCGTCGCGATCATGCCGCCGAGACGCGGATCGGCGCCGAGGTCGATCGGGAAGAACAGGCCGCTGTCTTCCAGCCGGCCGTTGAGGTCGGAAAGGCGCAGGCCCGCCCCGGCCTTCACCGAGCGGTTCACCCGGTCGAGGTCGAAGGGGGCGGTCAGGCGGTCGAGGCTGAGCACGCCCTGACGGCCGCTCCCGTCGGGCGTCGAGCCGGAGACGAGGCCGGTATTGCCGGACTGCGGCACGAGCGCGATGGCGTTCCGCACGCAATAGGAGACGACGGCGGAGGCCTCGGCCGTGGTGGCCGGGCGGACGACGAAGGCGGCGCGGCCTTTGTCGTAGCGCGCGCCGGTCTCGTAGGCGGCCATGTCGGCCTCTTCGGTGAGAAGACCCTTCTCGCCGGCAAGGCCCTTCAGCGCTTCGATATGGCGTGCCTCGATCATGCGCTCTTTCGTCACTCCGCAGCGGCAGCCATGTTGACGATGCCAAGGCACATTTCAAGCGATGCGCGCTGGATGGTGGCATAATGGGCGAATTCGTCGAGCACGGCGCTGCCAAGATCGCGCTCGAACATCACCTGGTTCGGGCTTGCGACAAAGTCCTGGGTGGCGTCGTCGCCGAGGTTCGACTGGAAGATGCCCGCGGCGCTGACCGGCAGGAAATCCTCGTAGACGATCGGGTCGAAGCGGATGAGGCCGGCTTCGATCGCCGTTTCGAGATCGGCGTTGCGGCCGGTGGCGGACCTGCCCTTCTCCGTCAGGGCGTAGGTGAAATAGCCAAGGCCCGCCTTGCGGATGCCATCCCAGTCGTCGGGGAAGGCTTTGAAGACGTCGGCGAGTGCAGCTTCGTATTCGGCGGCGTTGGAGCCGTCGGCAGTGGGGTGCACGCGGGCGCGGGTCTCGGCGAGCAGCCTGTCGTAGAGCGCGCGGCCCTTCGGCGTCAGCGCCACGCCGCGCTGCTCGATCTCGCCGAAGCGGGCCGTGTGCGAGCCTTCCTGCCAGGCGCCGTCGGCGCCGATGAAGGAGACGGCCTCTTCCAGCGCCTTGAACGAGGTCTGGCGCAGGAGGATCGGGCAGGCGCGGGTCGGCGGGCCCTCGACGACGGCCTTGGGCGCGATGCCGTCTTCCGGCATGCGGGCCTGGACTTTGTCGATATCGAGCGTGCGCGGCGTCAGGTGGTTGATGTGCGGACCCTTGAAGGAGACGACGTCGGCGATCAGGCGATGGGCGTCGTGCAGGCGCTTGTACATGTCGGCGCTGACGATGGCCTGGTCGTGCCAGCGGAAGGTTTCCAGCACTTCGGTGACGAAACGGGCGGCATCGACCGCATCGAGGCCGCCGTCGCGCTCGGCCTTCCCGACGAGATCGACGGCTTCGTCCGTGAAGATTTTTCGCGCAGCGAGCACCTCGGCCGCTTCCTGCCGCAGCTTCTCGTCGGCGATGAGATCGAGGCGCAACAGCGAGGTGAAGACGCGGAAGGGGTTCCGGTTGAGGCTTTCGGCGTCGATCGGGCGGAAGGCGGTGGAATGCACCGGCACGCCGGCCGTGGAGAGATCGTAGTAGCCGACCGGATACATGCCCATGACGGCGAAGACGCGCCGCATCATGGAAAGCTCGTCCGGCGTGCCGAGGCGGATGGCGCCGTGGCGCTCCTCGCAGATGCGCTCCAGCGTGTCGGTCGCCTCGAGGCGCGCCTTGAGGGCGGGGTCGGCGGCAAGCGTCTCGGCATTGACCGTGGCGACCAGCGCCATCAGCGTGCCATAGGCAGGCACCTCGTCGCGATACATCGCGGACATGGCGGCAGAGAAATCCGAGCGGATCTTGTCCGCGCAAACATACGAATTTGCTTTCATGGGAAGCGGTCTCATCCTACAAGGGTGGGAAGGCCCTGTTCATTCTCAAAACGGATCATAACCGATCGTTTTTCCAAGCGATCGCGACCGTTCTGACTATGTTGATGCGAGGAAAGAATGAAGCTCAGTCGTAGGCTGATCCCTGACGTCACCACGCTGCAGGCGTTCGAATGCGCTGCCCGCCATGGCAGCTTCACGCAGGCGGCCCATGAGCTCAACCTCACCCAGAGCGCCGTCAGCCGCCAGATCAAGGACCTGGAGGAACAGCTCGGCGTGCTGCTCTTCGAGCGCGTGCGCCAGCGTGTGGTGCTCTCCGACGACGGCCGCCGCTTCCTGCCGGAGGTTCGCAAGCTCCTGCACCAGACGGAAGAGACCATGCTGCGCGCCATGGCGTCGGCCTCCTCCGAGCACAGCCTCTCCATCGCCACGCTGCCGACCTTCGGCAGCCGCTGGCTGACGCCGCGCATTCCGGGCTTCCTTGCGGAAAATCCGGGCACGATCGTCAACATCGCCTCGCGCTCGGCGCCGTTCGATTTCGACGAGGAGAATTTCGACCTTGCGATCCACTACGGCCAGCCGGTCTGGGCGCGGGCGGCCTGTTCCTATCTGTGCAGCGAGGTCATCCTGCCCGCCGCGAGCCCGGAGCTGGTGAAATCCTGGAACCTTGCCGAGCCGAAGGACCTGGAAAGGGCGCCGCTCCTGCATCTTGCGACCCGGCCGAAGCTCTGGGCGCAATGGTTCGAGCTGAACGGCGGTGTGGCCGATACCGCCTATCGCGGCCATCGGTTCGACCAGTTCTCCATGGTCATCGAGACGGCCGTCGCCGGGCTCGGCTTCGCGCTCCTGCCGCATTACCTGATCGAGCAGGAGCTGGCGAGCGGCCGGCTCGCCGTCGTCTTCGACCGGCCGATGGAGACGGAGAACAGCTATTATCTCGTCGTGCCGGAAGGAAAGCTCGAAAACCCGCTGAGCCAGGCGTTTCGGGCCTGGATCTCCCGGCAGGTCCCGGCATAGGATTTTCGCGGCCGATCATGCGGCGGGGGCATGACCCCGTTCTCATTTTTTGCTTTAGTCGCGGTGCCGCATCGCCGATTGTGCGGTGAGAAACCCTCCTCCTCCGGAAAAGACCGACGCCCATGCTCAACGATCCCCGCTCCCATGGCCTCTGGGAGATGACCGCTCCGCCTGCCCCCGAAACCGTGGCCTTTTCGGGCACGGCGGAGGCGGATGTCGTCATCGTCGGCGGCGGCTATACGGGGTTCTCGACCGCGCTGCACCTTGCCGAGCGCGGCACGCGAGTCATCCTGCTGGAAGCGGCGGAGATCGGCTATGGCGGTTCGGGCCGCAATGTCGGCCTCGTCAATGCCGGCATGTGGGTGATGCCGGACGAACTGCCCGGCGTGCTCGGCGACCTCTACGGCAGCCGGCTGCTGGAGCTTCTCGGCAATGCGCCCCGCGCGGTGTTCGACCTCGTGGAAAAGCATGCCATCGACTGCGAGATCAATCCGGCCGGCACGCTGCATTGCGCCGTCGGAACCGCGGGCCTCGACGAACTGAAGCAGCGCGCCGAGCAATGGGCCCGCCGCGGCGCGCCGGTGCGCCTGCTGGATGCCGCCGAGACGGCGGCGAAGGTGGGCACCGAGGCCTATTCGGGTGCGCTTCTCGACATGCGGGCCGGCACGATCCAGCCGCTCGCCTATGTGCGCGGTCTTGCCCGCGCGGCGATCGCGGCCGGCGCTGCGGTCTTCACGGCAAGCCCGGTGACGGGCGCCGAGCGGATGGGAAAACGCTGGACGGTGAAGACCGCGCGCGGCGCCGTCACGGCGGACTGGGTGGTCGTCGCCACCAATGCCTATACGGTCGCGCCCTGGAACGAGGTGCGGACCGAACTCGTGCACCTGCCCTATTTCAACTTCGCCACCGTGCCGCTTTCGCCCGAGATGCAGGCGAAGATCCTGCCGGAGCGGCAGGGCGCCTGGGACACGAAGGAGGTGCTCTCCTCCTTCCGCTTCGACACGCGTGGCCGGCTGGTCTTCGGCAGCGTCGGGGCGCTGCGCGGCGCGGGCACCGGCATCCACAAGGCCTGGGCGCGGCGCGCACTGAAAAAGCTCTTCCCCGCTATCGGCGACGTCGCCTTCGAGGCGGAATGGTACGGCAAGATCGGCATGACGACGGACAACCTGCCGCGCTTCCACCGCCTTGCCGAGAACGTCATCGGCTTTTCCGGCTACAATGGCCGCGGCATCGCACCGGGCACCGTCTTCGGCCGCACATTGGCGGACCTCGTTTCCGGCGCGGTCACCGAAGGGGACCTGCCGCTGCCGGTAAGCGAGCCCGAGGCGCAGTCCTTCCGCGCGATGCGCGAGGGCTATTACGAACTCGGCGCGCAGATCGCCCATTTCGCCGGCGCCCGCTTCTAGGGGCTTGGGGAGGCGGGGCTGCCTGCCGCCCCGTCCGGATCAGAGGCGCAGGCCCGGTATGGCGAGGGGATTGTCGGACAGCGCGGCGCGGTCCGGCCGGTCGATCTTCGGCGTCCCGGTGAAGGCGTCGAAGAGATCGCGCACGAAGGCCTCCGGCAGGTCCCGGGTGATCAGCACCAGCCGCGTGCGGCGGTCGGCCGGGTCGGGCCAGGCGGAAAGCCGCTCGGGCGGATGGAAGACGCTCTGCACGCCCTGCAGCACCAGCGGCCGCTCCGGTGTGTTGGCCATCAGCACGATGCCCTTCATGCGCAGCAGCTTTTCCCCATGCGCCGAGCGCAGGAGGTCGATGAACATTTCCAGCGCCATCGGGTCGATCGGCCGGTCGTGCACGATGCTGAAGGAGCGGATCGTCGCGTCATGGCGGGTCACGTCATGGGCGTGCTGGTGACCATGGTGATGCCCGTGGTCATGGCCATGATGGTGATGATCATGATGGTCGTGCGCCTCTTCGTGCAGCCAGCGGCGGACGTCGGGGATCTTGCTGCCGGGATCGTAGAGCCCGTTGGCGAGAAGGGCAGGGCCGACGAGGCCGGGCGTATCGATGTCCGAGACGCTCGCCCGCGGATTGAGCGCGGCGATCTCCCGCTTCACCGCTTCCACCGCCGCGGCATCGGCAAGCGGCACCTTGCTGATCAGCACGCGATCGGCGACGGCGACCTGCTTGACCGCCTCGGGATGGTTCTCGAACGTCGACAGGCCGTGGACGGCATCGACCACGGTGATCACGCCGTCGAGGCTGAAGGACTGGCTGAGCACCGGATTGCCCATGACGGATTGCAGCACCGGGGCGGGATCGGCAAGGCCGGTGGTCTCGATCACCACGCGCTTCAGCGGCTGGATCCTGCCCGTCTGCATGCGATCCATCAGGTCGGCAAGCGTATCGACCAGTTCGCCGCGGATCGTGCAGCACAGGCACCCGTCGGAAAGCTCGATGACGCCGTCGCTCGACTGCTCGACGAGCAGATGGTCGATGCCGACCTCGCCGAACTCGTTGATGATGACGGCCGTGTCCGTGAGCGTCGGATCCTTCAGGAGGCGGTTGAGCAGGGTCGTCTTGCCCGCGCCCAGAAATCCGGTCAGCACGGAAACCGGCACGCGCCGCTCAGCAAGGGTCATGGTCTTTTCCAATCAGAAGGTCGTGGGGCGCGGGATCGGGATCGGCACGTTGGCAAGGCCGGTGTCGCCGGCGGCGACCTCGTCGTTGCCGGCGGGCTTGGCCGTGTCGCCACCCATGAGGCCGGCGAAGACCAGCTTCAGCGGCCGGTTCAATTCGTGGATATAGGGCGAGACGAGCTTCTGGCGCCCGGCCTCGTCGCGGCTTTCGCTGCGCACCTTGGCTGCGTGCTTCGAGCAGATCTCCTTCGAGACGTCGGCGACGATGTCGCGCGTCTCGCCATAGGGGCGCAGCTGGCCGAGGGTCGGCACATTGCCCGCCCGCATCGTCAGGCCCTTTTCCAGCATGCCGGCGGAAATATCCGCGCGCGCGCCGAGGCTGTCGGAGCCGAGTACGACCGAGACGACGCTGCGGCCGTTGCGGGTGGCAGACGACACCTGGTTGAAGCCGGATGCGCAGATGAAGCCGGTCTTCATGCCGTCCGCGCCGTCGAAGCGGCCGATCAGCATGTTGAAGTTGGGATATTGCTTCTTGCCGGTGGTGAAGCCTTCCAGCGCGAAATAGGAGGCGTATTGCGGGAATTCGCGCTTCAGCGTCACGGCGAGCACGGCTAGGTCGCGCGCCGTCGTGTACTGGCCCTTGCCGGGCAGGCCGTGCGGATTGATGAAATGCGAGGAACTCATGCCGATGCGGGCGGCTTCGGCGTTCATGCGGGCGACGAAGGCCTGCTCCGAGCCGGCGATCGATTCGCCGATCGCCACGGCGACGTCGTTGGCCGATTTGACGAGGATGATCTTCAGCGCGCTATCGAGCGTCATCTTCTGGCCAGGCTTGTAATACATCTTGCTCGGCGGCTCGGCGGCGGCGTTCTTCGTCATCGTCACCGTGCTTTCCAGCGAGACCTCGCCGGCCTTGACGGCGCGGAACACGGTATAGGCGGTCATCAGCTTGGTCAGCGAGGCCGGATACCAGCGCTGGAAGGCATCCTCGTGCTCGATGACCTTCAGCGAGTTGACGTCCACCAGGATGCGCGGGGCGGCGGTTGCCGCGGTTGCCAGGAGGGAGGCTGCGAGCAGCAGGCCGGAGCCCAAAGACCATGCGCTCCGGCGCGTCGTTCGTCCGTTCATCTGCAAGGCTGTGTCCTCGAAATCGGGAGTTGTCTCGAACCGTCGCCCTATTTAACCTATATGGCACCGTGATGGCAAAGCCATCGAATGCAGATGGTCCGTTTTGCGGCCGAAATGACAGGAAGTGTTGCATGCCCATCCTCAACCGCGCCGCACAGATGCAGGATGAAATCGCCGAATGGCGCAGGCACCTCCACCGGCAGCCGGAAATCCTCTTCGCGGTGGAGAAGACCGCCGCCTTCGTGGCCGAGAAGCTGCGCGAGTTCGGCGTCGACGACGTCGTCACCGGCATCGGCCGCACCGGCGTCGTCGGCCTCATCCGCGGCACGGGCGCGGGCCGCACGATCGGCCTTCGTGCCGACATGGACGCGCTGCCCATCGAGGAGACGAGCGGCAGGCCCTGGGCCTCGACCGTCAAGGGCAGGATGCATGCCTGCGGCCATGACGGCCACACGGCCATGCTGCTCGGCGCGGCGAAATATCTCGCAGAGACGCGCAATTTCTCCGGCAATGTCGCGGTGATCTTCCAGCCGGCCGAAGAGGGCGGCGGCGGCGGCAACGAGATGGTCAAGGACGGCATGATGGAGCGCTTCGGGATATCCGAGGTCTACGGCATGCACAACCTTCCAGGCATGCCGGTCGGCTCTTTCGGCACGCGCCCCGGGCCGATCATGGCGGCAACCGACGAGTTCACCATCACGGTGACAGGTCGTGGCGGCCATGCCGCGCTGCCGCACAAGACGGTCGATCCGATCGTCATCGGCGCACAGGTGGTTTCGGCGCTGCAGACGATCGTCTCGCGCGTTGCCGATCCGATCGCCTCCCTCGTCGTCTCCGTCACCAAGTTCAACGCCGGTTTCGCCCATAACGTCATCCCCGAGACGGCGCAGCTTGCCGGCACGGTGCGCACCCTCAGCGCCGAGATGCGCGAGGAGGCCGAGGCCCGCATCCGCCAGATCTGCGGCGGCCTTGCCGCCGCGCACGGCGCCGAGATCACGGTCGGCTATCATCGCAACTACCCCGTCACCGCCAATCACCCCGAGGAGACCGGCCACGCCGTCGCCGTGGCGCGCGAGATCGCCGGCGAGGCGGCGGTCGATGCGGCGCTCGACCCGATGATGGGCGGCGAGGACTTTTCCTACATGATGCTCGCCCGCCCCGGCGCCTTCGTCTTCCTCGGCAACGGCGACAGTGCGGGCCTCCACCACCCGGCCTACGATTTCAACGACGATGCGATACCCCATGGAGTGAGCTATTGGGTCAAGCTCGCCGAAAGCCGCCTTCCCGCCTGAAAATCGCTTGGCTAAAAGCCCCGGCTTTTGTATGGGTGCAGTCAGTGGTCCCGTAGCTCAGCAGGATAGAGCACCAGATTCCTAATCTGGGGGTCCCGCGTTCGAATCGCGGCGGGATCACCACTTGCTCCTGAACCCTCTTTCTTGTCGTGCGCCCTGGCCTTCCCGTTCGGGCGAGGCTCTCAATTTGCCTGGCACTCGACGAGGTCTGCGGGTGTGACGATGCAGTTTGCCGTGCGGTCGGTTGCGCAGGCGCCGAGCGAGGCGAGGATGGCAAGGAGAAGGATGGGGCGCATGGGCTCTCCGTCGGACGGGTTTTGTCTGCGCTTGCCTGTCGATGCGGCGGCTTGCCGCCGCGCCCCCAAAGGAAATGTCAGACGTCTTCCTTCTCGCGCTCCGGCATGGCGATGCGGGGCTTCGGGCGGACGGAGGGGATGGTGGAGGGTTTGGCGACGACCTTCGGCTGCGGGGCCTTGATGCCGAGCATGCTGCGGATCCGGTCGCTGACCAGCGGGCGGAAGCGGGTGGCGCGGAAGGGCATGTCGTCGGCGCCGTAGCCTTCCGGGCCGTCGTCCTTGCCGCGGTAGATCTCCACCAGCTTGATGCCGTAGAAGTCGCCGTCGACATAGTGGCGGTAATGGCCGGTCCAGCGGACGGTGTAGACCTGTCCCTTGCGGATGCCCTGGTCGATCGAGACGTTCTTGAAGCGGTCGTTGATGCAGACGACCTTCTGTCCGACGCGGAACGTGGGCATGCGATGTCCCCCTCCAGTGGCCGCCGGCTCAGCCGGTCTTGCGGCAGTTGACGCCCGGCGCGTTCTCGCCGCCCTTGGTCAGGTCGTAGAGCGTCGCCTCGTCGCCCTTCGTCCACCATTCATAGCGGCCGCCGGCATATTTGGCGCCCGAGGCCGACAGCACGTTGGCGGCGATGACCGTCTCCTCGCCGATCTTCAAGACGGCGAGCGCATTGCTGCCGGCATTGATATATTCGACGACGACGCGCTGCTCGGCGTCGCACTGGTAGTTGATCGTTTCGCGCGCCACGCTCTGTTCCGGGCCCGGCAGGCGGATGACGATGTCGGTGTTGTTCTTGAGGCCGGCAAGGCGGATCGCGGGGGCGCCTTCCTTGCCCGTCAGGTGCAGGATGCCGTTCTCGAGCTTCCAGGAGGTGACGGTGCCGAGCGCATCGAAGAACTTCTGCTCCTGGTCCATGATGGCCGGCGCGCACATCTTGCGCGTGGCGGCGGCGGGGGCGAAGGCGATGTTGCCGTTCTGCACCTTCAGCTTGCCGCGATAGGTGTTGCAGCCGCCATTGCCGCCATAGGACCCGTCCGGCTTGACCTCCAGCGTCGTCTGCAGGTCGTCGATCACACCGTCGCCGCCGATGTCCTCGGCCAGCCAGGTGCCGCTAAGACCGCCCGGGACCGGCTCCTCGGCATAGGCCGGAGCTGCCGCCGCGAAGGCGAGGCAGGCGAGGGTCCATACTCTCAGGCGTCGGTACACAGATTTCTCCAATCGCGTCGGGGCGGAAGACCGCTTTGCCGGGACGTTATGGCCGTCCGGGCGAAAAGGTCAAGCGCGGGTTTGCGAAGACGGGTGCAGCCTTCGCTTTACAGTATTTCCATGACTTGTTGCAGGCGTCTTTCGCCTGTAGAGCCTTTTGTCGATAACAAGAAAATCGCGGACTTCACCATGGCTCCCGACGCGCGGCAAAAGCGCCGTATCACCATTCTCGGCTCGACAGGCTCCATCGGCACCAGCACGCTCGACGTGGTGCGCCAGCTTGGCGGGCAGGAGCGCTACGAGGTCCTGGCGCTGACCGGCAACGGCAATGTCGATCTTCTCGCCGCGCAGGCGAAGGATTGCGGGGCGCGGATGGCGGTGACGGCGGACGAGAGCCGCTACGGCGCGCTGAAAGACGCGCTTGCCGGCAGCGGCATCGAAGCGGCAGCCGGACGCTCGGCGCTGCTGGATGCGGCTTCCGGCGAGGCGGACTGGGTGATGGCGGCGATCGTCGGCACGGCGGGTCTTGCACCGACGCTGGCGGCGGCGAAGCGGGGCGCGGATATCGCGCTCGCCAACAAGGAATGCCTCGTCTCGGCCGGCGATCTCTTCGTCGAGGCCGTTGCGAAGGGCGGCGGGCGGCTCATTCCCGTCGACAGCGAGCACAGCGCGATCTTCCAGGCGCTGGAGGACGACCAGCGCCACGCGGTCGAGCGTATCGTGCTGACGGCCTCGGGCGGGCCCTTCCGCACCTGGAGCCGCGAACAGATGGCGGGCGTCACCGCCGATATCGCCCGCGCCCATCCCAACTGGTCGATGGGGCTGAAGATCTCGATCGGCAGCGCCTCCATGTTCAACAAGGCGCTGGAGATGATCGAGGCGAAGCACCTCTTCGACGTCAGGCCGGAGCAGATCGAAGTGGTGGTGCATCCGCAGTCGATTATCCATTCGATGGTCGGCTATGTCGACGGGTCGGTGCTGGCGCAGCTCGGCGCGCCCGACATGCGCACGGCGATCGGCTATGCGCTGACGTATCCCGAGCGCTCGCCGCTCGATGTCGATCGGCTGGATTTCGCAAAACTGTCGCGGCTCGATTTCGAGGCGCCGGACGAGGAGCGCTTCCCCGCGCTGAGGCTGGCCCGCACGGCGCTCACGCGCGGCGGCCTGCAGGGGGCGGTGATGAATGCGGCCGAAGAGGTGGCGTTCCATGCCTTTGTCGCGGGGCGCATCGGTTTCCTCGCGATGGCCGATATCGCCGAGGCGGTGATGGACCGGCTCACCCACCTGCCGCCGGCCGCGTCCATGGACGATGTCTTCGCCGCGGACGAAGAAGCCCGGCGGGTGGCCGCCGGGCTCGTCGGATAGTTCTCGCTTGCGCCGTGCCGTCAGGCGACGGCGCGGGCGAGCGCACAGCGCGACCAGAGCGAATGCAGGGCGCCGACGAGGTGCTCGATATCCGCATCCGAATGCAGCGGCGTCGGCGTGATGCGCAGGCGCTCGGTCTTCTTCGGCACGGTCGGATAGTTGATCGGCTGGACATAGATGCCGAAATTGTCGAGCAGCAGGTCCGAGATCCACTTGCACTTGGCCGCATCGCCCACCATCACCGGCACGATATGGCTCGGATTGGGCATGTGCGGGATGCCGTTGCGGTCGAGCAGGCCGCGCAGCTTGCGCACGCGCTCCTGGTGGGCGAAGCGCTCCACCTGGCTTTCCTTGAGATGGCGGATGGCCGCGGCCGCGCCGGCGGCGATCGCCGGCGGCAGCGAGGTCGTGAAGATGAAGCCGGAGGCGAAGGAGCGCACGAAGTCGCAGAGCGCCGCCGAGCCGGTGATATAGCCGCCCATGACGCCGAAGGCCTTGCCGAGCGTGCCCTCGATGAGGGTGAGGCGATGCATCAGGCCTTCGCGCTCGGCGATGCCGCCGCCGCGCGGGCCGTACATGCCGACGGCGTGCACTTCGTCGAGATAGGTCATCGCGCCGTATTTGTCGGCGAGATCGCAGATCTCCTTGATGGGGGCGATGTCGCCGTCCATGGAGTAGACCGATTCGAAGGCGATCAGCTTCGGCGCCTTCGGGTCGGCGGCGGAAAGCTTGGCTTCCAGATCCTTCAGGTCGTTGTGCTTGAAGATCACCCGCTCGCATTTCGAGTGGCGGATGCCCTCGATCATCGAGGCGTGGTTGCCGGCGTCGGAGAAACAGATGATGCCGGGAATCTTCGAACAGAGCGTGCTGAGCGCGGCCCAGTTGGACACGTAGCCCGAGGTGAAGAGCAGCGCGGATTCCTTGCCGTGCAGGTCGGCGAGTTCGCGCTCCAGGAGGACGTGGTAATGGTTGGTGCCGGAGATGTTGCGGGTGCCGCCGGCACCGGCGCCACAGTGGTCGATGGCGAGCTTCATCGCCTCGGTCACCTTGGGATGCTGGCCCATGCCGAGATAGTCGTTCGAGCACCAGACCGTGACGTCCTGCGGCCCGTTCGCCGTGTGGCGGGTCGCCTTGGGGAAATTGCCCTTCTGGCGTTCCAGGTCGGCGAAAACGCGGTAGCGGCCTTCCTGATGCAGGCCGTCCAGTTCGTTCTTGAAGTAGGTCTCGAAGTCCATCCAGAGTCTCCTGTCCGGCGGAAACCCGGACATCATCGTCGTTGGCGGTCGTTCAATCGGCTATATCAGACGCCCTGTTCCCGCAACGTCCCGTGCTGCGGCAAATCGGCGCCACCTTTGAACCATTCCAATGTATCTTAAGCCCCAAAAGGCCATTCCCTGTTGATGCATGTCAAGTCTGCATGAAAAAAGGACGGCCTCAACCGCCCTTTTAATCGAACTGTTTCAGTTTTTCGAGGGGTCAGGCGGCGGCGACGGCCCGCTTGGCCATGACTTTCACGAGATTGGCGCGGTATTCCGCGCTGCCGTGGATATCGGAAAGCAGGTCGCCGGCATCGACGGACACGCCTGCCGCGGCATTGGCCGACCAGTCGGCGGCAAGCGCGCTTTCCAGCCCCGCATGGCGAAAGACGCCGTCAGAGCCGGCGCCCGTCACCGCCACCCGCACGCTGCCGTCGCCCGCCTTCGCCACGAAGACGCCGGCCATGGCATAGCGCGAGGCCGGGTTGGGGAATTTGGAATAGGCAGCCCTTGCCGGTGCGTCGAAGGTCACCGCCACGACGATCTCGCCGTCCTCCAGCGCCGTCTCGAAGAGGCCGGTGAAGAAGTCGTCGGCGGGGATCTCCCGGGCATTGGTGACGATCGTCGCACCCAGCGCCAGCATGGCGGAAGGGTAGTCGGCGGCAGGGTCGTTGTTGGCGATGGAGCCGCCGATCGTGCCCATGTGCCGCACATGCGGGTCGCCGATATGGGAGGCGAGGTGGCAGATCGCCGGGCAGGCCGCCTTCAGCTCCGCCGAGGTCGACACCTCGTAATGCGTTGTGCCGGCGCCGATGCGCACCCGGCTGCCGTTGACGGAGATGCCCTTGAGGTCGGCTATGTGGCGCAGGTCGACGAGGTCGGACGGCGCCGCCAGCCGTTGCTTCATGGTGGGAATCAGCGTCATGCCGCCGGAGACGTATTTCGCCTCGCCGGAAGACGACTGCAGCTTGACGGCCTCGTCGACCGAGGAGGCTCGATGGTAGTTCGTGGCGTACATGGCTTCCTCCGTCAGTTGCCGGCTGCCAGCGCCGCCCAGACCTTCTGGGGCGTCGCGGGCATGGTGAGGTCGTTGTTGCCGATGGCGTCGGTGATGGCGTTCATCAGCGCCGGGGGCGAGCCGATGGCGCCCGCCTCGCCGCAGCCCTTGATGCCGAGCGGGTTGTTCGGGCAGGGCGTCACCTGGTGGGAGACCTGGAAGGAGGGCAGGTCGTCGGCGCGCGGCATGGTGTAGTCCATGTAGCTTGCCGTCAGAAGCTGGCCCGTCTCCGGATCGTAGTGCACGCCCTCCAGCAGCGCCTGGCCGATGCCCTGGGCGATGCCGCCATGCACCTGGCCCTCGACGATCATCGGGTTGATGATGTTGCCGAAATCGTCGGCGGCGACGAACTGGACGATCGTCGTCTTGCCGGTTTCGGGGTCGACCTCGACTTCCGCGATGTAGCAGCCGGCGGGGAAGGTGAAGTTGGACGGGTCGTAGAAGGCGCCTTCCTTCAGGCCCGGCTCCATGCCGGAGGGCAGGTTGTGCGCCGTATAGGCGGCCAGCGCCATCTGGAACCACGGCACCGATTTGTCGGTTCCGGCGACCTTCAGCGCGCCGTTCTCGATGACGATGTCGCTCTCGTCGGCCTCCATCAGGTGGGCGGCGATCTTCCTGGCCTTCGCCTCCACCTTGTCGAGCGCCTTGACGACGGCGGACATGCCGACGGCGCCCGAGCGCGAGCCGTAGGTGCCCATGCCCATCTGCACCTTGTCGGTGTCGCCGTGCACGATGGAGACGCTGTCGATCGGCACGCCGAAGCGGTCGGCGACGAGCTGGGCGAAGGTCGTCTCGTGGCCCTGGCCGTGGCTGTGCGAGCCGGTCAGCACCTCGATCGTGCCGACGGCGTTGACGCGCACCTCGGCCGATTCCCAGAGGCCCACGCCGGCGCCGAGCGAGCCGACCGCCGCCGACGGCGCGATGCCGCAGGCCTCGATATAGCAGCTCATGCCGATGCCACGCTTCATGCCGCGGCCTGCGGCCTCCGCCTTGCGGGCGGGAAAGCCGTTCCAGTCGGCGGCCGCCATGGCCGCTTCCAGCGAGGCCTCGTAGTCGCCCGCGTCATAGTTCATGATGACGGGCGTCTGGTGGGGGAAGGAGCGGATGAAGTTGATGCGGCGAAGCTCCGCCGGCGAGACGCCGAGTTCGCGCGCCGCCGTCTCCATGGTGCGTTCGAGGAGATAGGTCGCTTCCGGCCGGCCGGCGCCGCGATAGGCGTCGACGGCGACGGTGTTGGTGTAGACCGCACGCACATTGGCGTGGATGGCCGGGAAATCGTACTGGCCGGAAAGCAGCGTGGCATAAAGATAGGTCGGCACGGCCGAGGAGAACAGCGACATGTAGGCGCCGAAATTGGCGATCGTGTCGACCTTCAGGGCCGTGACGCGGTTGTTTGCGTCGAAGGCCATCTTGACGGTCGAGACATGGTCGCGGCCGTGCGCGTCGGTCAGGAAGGCCTCGGTGCGGTCGCTCGTCCATTTCACCGGCACGCCCGAGCGCTTGGAGGCCCACAGACAGACGATCTCCTCCGGGTAGATGTAGATCTTCGAGCCGAAGCCGCCGCCGACGTCGGGCGCGATGACGCGCAGCTTGTTTTCCGGCGCCACATTGTAGAAGGCGCTCATGACGAGGCGCGCGACATGCGGGTTCTGGCTCGTCGTGTAGCAGGTGTAGTGGTCCTCGGCCGAATCGTAGATGCCGAGCGCGCCGCGCGGCTCCATCGGGTTCGGCGCGAGCCGGTTGTTGACGATCTTCATCTCCGTGACATGGGCGGCCGCGGCGATGGCGGCATCGGTCGCGGCGCCGTCGCCGATCTCCCAGTCATAGATGAGGTTGCCGGGGGCTTCCGGGTGAAGCTGCGGCTGGCCGGCTTCCAGCGCCTTCACCGCGTCGGTGACGGCAGGCAGCACCTCGTAATCGACCACCACGGCCTCGGCCGCGTCGCGCGCCTCGCCCACGCTGTCGGCGACAACCACCGCGACGGCATCGCCGACATAGCGCACCGTCTCGTGCGCGATCGGCCGCCAGGCGCCCATCTTCATCGGCGAACCGTCCTTGGAATGGATCATCCAGCCGCAGATCAGGTTGCCGATGCCGTCGTCGAGCATCTGCTTGCCGTTGAGCACGGCGATGACGCCGGGCATGTCCTCCGCTGCCGCCGTATCGATGTTCTTGATCTTCGCATGCGCATGCGGCGAGCGCACGAAGGCCGCATAGCGCATGCCCGGCACGGACATGTCGTCCGTGTAGCGGCCCTGGCCCATGAGAAACCGCTTGTCTTCCTTTCGCGCGACGCGCGCGCCGATGCCTTCGACACCCATCTTCATCTCCTCCAGAGAAGTGAGGCAGCAGGCGTTGGCCAATAGGCGTTCGGGATTTCACCGTCGCGCAATTGGCCGCCCTATTGGCTACTGCCTTATTGCCTAACGCCTATTCCGCCGCCTGCCGGCCTGCCGCGCCCATTTCCTCGGCGGCGGCCAGGATGGCCTTGACGATGTTGTGATAGCCGGTGCATCGACAGATATTGCCTTCGAGATTGTCGCGCACCGTCTTCTCGTCCAGCTTGGCGCCGTAGCGGTCGATCATGTCGACCGCGGTCATTACCATGCCGGGCGTGCAGAAGCCGCATTGCAGGCCGTGATTGGCCTTGAAGGCGGCCTGGACGGGATGCAGCTCGCCGTTCGCGGCAAGACCCTCGATGGTGAGAATCTCGGCGCCGGCGGCCTGGGCCGCCAGGATCGAACAGCTCTTCACCGCCTTGCCGTCCATGTGCACGACACAGGCCCCGCACTGGGAGGTATCGCAGCCGACATGGGTTCCGGTGAGACTGAGCTGGTCGCGGATGAAGTGGACGAGCAGCGTGCGGTCCTCGCACTCGCGGCTCACCTTCCTGCCATTGACGGTCATTGCCACTTTCGCCATGCGTTCCTCCCTGGCGGTTCATTGTCCGCTGGGGCGATCGATCCGACATCACATGCAGCTGGCGTCCTCACGACGCGGGCCTGGGATCAAACGACACCAGCATTCTGTTCGCGTGCACTGCATATTCGTAGCGGGATGCCGCCGGCCGTTCCTCCGACCGCCGGCGCGGCATCAACAGTCATATCATTTGATGTTTTGCGGCGGCGATCAACCGGTACTTTCAGGCGAGCGCGAAATTTCTCGTGACCGGTCGAGGTGTCGGGGCCTATCAAACGAAGCGGAAGCGAGATTTATTCGCGCCCCAAAAAAATAGTTCAATGCCATGGACTTCCCGATTTCCAGCTATATTTTCGATCCCGGACAAACCTCACCGTTGAAGACGGCCGCGGTATGTTGCCTGAGTAGAAGGGGATAGGGCGGACCCGGCAAACGCGGCCGCCGCTCAACTTTGGAGAACATCTTCATGAAAAAAGTCATTGCGCTCGTTCTGGTCGGTCTGGCCGTGGCCAGCTGCACGCAGACGGAAAAGGGTGCGGGTATCGGCGCCGTCTCCGGCGCGATCATCGGTGGCGCCGTCACGGGCAACGTTCGCGGTGCGGCCGTCGGCGCGGCTATCGGCGGCGTTTCGGGCGCCGTCATCGGCTCCGTCTCGGAACAGCCGGGCCAGTGCTACTATCGCGACCGCTACGGCCGCCGCTATATCGACCGTTGCCCCTCGGGTTACTGAAACCCGCACCATGCAACCTATGCGAAGCCCTGGAGTCTCTCCGGGGCTTTTGCTTTCAGGACTGTGATGTAAAATCACCGTTCCAGCGCTTCAAATCTTGTTCCCATCCGTGTAAAACCGCCGTTAACACTACGGAAAACCTAACGCGTTAGGGTCTTTTCCTGCCTGAAAGCTCCGTATGAGACGGGGCGCCCGAAGTCTGTGACGGAAGCTGTCGGTTTGCCGCGCGCACCGCACCTGAAGGAGAAAGGCGACGGATAGCTGCGGATGCGGGATAAAGTGAACCGGCCGGAAAAGAGTTTTGCGTTTCTGAGAGCTGGCACCGCGCTTGCGGTCGCGGCTGCCTTGGTGTGCGGCCCCCTGTCCGCCGCGCCGGCCTTCGCCTTCGAGATCTTCGGCATGAAGTTCTTCGAGGACGACGAGGAGGCCGCCGCCGCCGTCATCGATCCCGTCAACTATACGCTGACGCTCGATCCCGGCACGGACGACGCGGACCTCAAGGAAGCGATCGAGAACACCGCCCGCCTCAAACAGGACGAGGGCACGCCGGTCTCCGGCGATCTCGGCCTCGTCATCAAGGCGCGCGACGACCGCGACCGCATCCTCGCCGCGCTCTACGAGAAGGCGCGCTACGGCGGCGTGGTGACCGTGACGATCGGCGGGCAGAACCTCGATTCGCTGCCGCCCAATCCCGAGTTCAACCAGAGCGGCGCCATTCCGGTGACGATCAGCGTCGAGCCCGGCCCGGCCTTCACCTTCGGCGAAGTCGCCTTTTCCGGTGACGCGGAGGGGCGCAATCCGGCCGACTACGGGCTGGTGCCCGGCGCGCGGGCCGATTCCACTCTCATCCTGAAGGCCGGCGAGAAGGTCGTCGTCGACCTCAAGGCCGAGGGCCGGCCGCTGGCAAGGCTCACCGAGCGCAATGCGACGGCGGACCACAAGACGCAGACCGTCGACGTGGTGATCGCCGCCGAGGGCGGGCCGGTCGCGCCCGTCGGTGCGGTCGGCGTTTCCGGCACCAAGACCGTCGATCCGGCCTTCGTGCAGCGCTATTCGCGCATCAATGCCGGCCAGCCCTATTCGCCGGAAGCGCTGAGCAAGGCGGCCGAACGGCTGCGCACGCTCGGCGTCTTCTCCAGCGTGACGATCCGCGAGGCCGACAAGCTGGCGCCGGACGGTTCGCTGCCGATGACCATCGAGGTCTCGGAAGGCAAGCACCGCTATTTCGGCGTCGGCGCGCAATATTCCAATACGGACGGCCTCGGCCTGCAGGGCTACTGGGGCCACCGCAATCTTTTCGGCCAGGCCGAATCGCTGCGGGTGGAGGGATCGGTCAACCGGATCGGCGAGTCGGATATCGGCAATCTCGACTATTCGGCCGGCATCCTCTTCTCCAAGCCCGGCGCGTTCGGCCCGGCCTCGACCTTCAATGCCAGCCTCAAGGCCTCGATCGTCGATCCCGACGCCTACAAGGCGTTCACCACCACGGCGGCTGCCGGCGTCAGCATCGAGCTCTCCGACAGGGACACGGTCGGCGCGGGCGGCGAGGTCATGTGGAGCAAGGTCGAGGACGCCTTCGGCAAGAACGATTATCTCACCGTCGCCATCCCGATCGAATATGTGCGCGACACGCGCGACGACAAGCTGAACCCGACGGAAGGCTATCGCGCGATGATCAATGCCAAGCCGAGCTACGAGATCGAGCGCGGCACTTTCTTCTCCAGCTTCGAGGGCGCGATCACCGGCTACCAGGCCTTCGGCGAGGAAAAGCGCTTCGTCTTGGCCGGGAAGCTCGCCGCCGGCACGATCATCGGCGGCGACGAGCTGTCCGACATTCCCGCGACGCGCCGCTTCTTCCTCGGCGGCGGGGGCACGGTGCGCGGCTATGGCTACCAGGAGATCTCTCCGCGCGACGGCCGCAACAAGCTGCTCGGCGGCCGCTCCTATGTCGCGGCCACGGCAGAGGCGCGCATCGGCGTCACCGAAACGATCGGCGTCGTGCCCTTCATCGATGTCGGCACGGTCTCGACAGACGAAGTGCCCGATTTCAAGGATATCCGGGCCGGGGCAGGCATCGGCCTGCGCTATGCGACGCCGTTCGGCCCGCTTCGCCTCGACGTCGCGGTGCCGCTGAAGAAATATCCCGGTGGAACGTCCTTCGGGGTCTATGCCGGCATCGGCCAGTCCTTCTGACTATCGCCCCAATTTTCGTCCAGACTCTTGATCGCTCGCGCGATTCGGATTCAAGACGTTGTGGAGCGACCCCGGCGCTCCCCCGCACGCGAAATGGATGACGCATGAACAGGCTGTCCCGAATTCTCCGCGCCACGCTCCGCTTCATCGGTTATGGCCTTGCCGTTCTTGTGGTTCTTCTTGCAGGCCTTGTCGGCTTTGTCGGCTTTACCGATGCCGGCGCGCGTTTTGCCGTCTCGCAGGCGGAGAAGATCGCGGCGGCGAGCGGCCAGGTGATCTCGGTCAGCGAGCCTTCCGGCCTCCTCACCGGCAGGCTCCGCGCCGGCACGATCACGCTGGGCGATGCGAAGGGCACCTATGCGGAAATCCGCGATCTTGCCGTCGATTGGTCGCCGCTCGAACTCCTTTTCTTCAGCTTCGACGCCGAGCGCATTTCCGCTTCCTCCGTCTCGCTCCTGCGCCTGCCGGAGCCGAAGGCGGATGCCGAGCCCTCCGACACCCCGTTCACGCTGCCCGTGGAGGTGCATGTCGATGCGCTCGACGTGCCGGAGCTGCTCGTCTCCGGCGCGGTGGCCGGCCGCGACCAGCGCCTCGTCGTCGCCGGCAGCGGGGATGCGACCGCCGAGAGCGTCGCGATAAAGCTCTCCGCCTCGGAAAAGGCGCGGCCGGATGCGCGCGTCGCCGCCGATATCGTCTTCGATCCCGCCGACAACGAGCTTCGCCTCGAAGCCGACGTCGCCGAGCCGAAGGGCGGGCTGCTCGCGGCGCTGCTCAAGCTGCCGAACGATCCCGCCGTCGTGATCCGGCTGACGGGGGACGGTCCGCTCTCCGAATGGACGGGCCGGCTGTCCGCCGCGCTCGACGGCACGGAGATGCTGCGGGTCGACGGGCGCCACGATCTTTCGGCGAACGGCTTGCACACGATCGCCCTCAGCGGCGGCGGCACGTTCGACGCGCTGATGCCGCCGCAGCTTCGCCCGCTCTTTGCCGGCGAGACGGGCATCGACGTCGTCGCCGCCTTCGACGGTTCGGACATGCTGCGCGTCGAGAAGGGATCGATCTCGACGGGCGCCATGACGCTCACCGCCTCGGGCACCGTCAGCGCCAAGGGCGCCAACGATCTCGACGTCAGGCTTTCCGGCAGGGATGGGCCGATCGATTTCCGCTGGCCGCTTGCCGAGGGCGATGCGCGCGTGCTGATCGAGGGCGCCGACCTGTCGCTGACCGGCGAGGCGACCGCGGCGGCGCTCGAAGCCGATGCCACGGTCGTTTCGGCCGAACTGCCGGCCGGCCGGGTGGAGAATATCCGCCTGACGGCCAGAAGCGAGGCGTTCAACGTCGCCAGCCAGTCCGGCCGCATCGATGCCGTCGTCGAAACCGGCACGACCGCCTTTGCCAGCGCCGATATCGACCGCATGGTGAAGGGACCGGCAAAGCTGGTGGCGACGCTCACCGTCTCGCCCGACGAGATCGCCTTCGATCCCGCGACGCTCGAAAGCGCCAGCGTCGGCGGCACGCTGTCGGGCCGCTACGGGCTCAGGAGCCGCGAGGCCGACGTCGCTTTCCGGCTCTTCGCGCTGCCGGCCGTGCTGCCGCCGGCTCTGGCCGCCAAGTTCGACACGACGATCGCGATGGAGGGGCGGGTCGAGCTTGCGGGCGACGGCGCCGTTCAGGTCTCCGGGCTGGAGGTCAAGTCCGGCACGCTGGAGACGGCGGGCACGGTCTCGCTCGGCAACGGCACGCTCGACGCAGCGCTGAGCGGCAAGGTGCTGGACCTCGGCAAGCTGCTCGCCGACGCGGCGGGCGAGGCGGCCTTCGAGCTTTCCGCCACCGGCCCCGTCGCGGGGCTCGACGTGTCCGCCAAGGTCACGTCGAGCGGGGCGACCCTTTCCGGCCGCACGCTCAGCGATCTCGTCGTGACGCTCACCGGCAAGGCCGTCGCCGACAGTCCGTCCGGCGAGCTGACGGCGACCGGCGCGCTCGACGGCCAGCCGATCAATGTGCGCTCCAGCATCACCTCTGAGGGCGGGCGCATCTCCGTGCCGGTGCTGGAGGCGGAAATCGGCCCCAACACGCTGAAGGGCTCGCTCGCGCTGGCGGAGAACTTCATGCCGGACGGCACGATCCGTTTCGACTTCCCCGATCTCGGCCTGCTCGCCGCCATGGCGGGGCAGCAGGCGGCCGGCGATCTTTCCGGCCAGGTGGAAATCGCCACCGGCAACGGCCGGACGTCGGCGACCGTCCAGGCGTCCGGCTCCGCCATCCGGCGCGATACGCTGAGCATCACCGGTCCGGCGGTCGATCTCACCGTCCTCGATCTTTCCACCGCGGCGATCACCGGCACGGTGCGCGCCGAGAAGGTCGCCTCGGGCGAGAACCGGCTCGAAGCGCTGAAGCTCGATTTCTCGCGCGAGGGGCAGGCGACCAATTTCGACCTGACCGGCCGCCTCGACGGCGCGCCGCTCCTGACGAAGGGTCAGGTCATCCAGCGCGACGGCGGGCTGGATGTCGCGTTGCGGGCCTTCGAGGCGGCGCCGCGGCGCATCGCCCTGAAGCTGGCCAAGCCGACGACGATCGGCGTCACAGACGGTGTCGCCACGCTGGACGGGCTGACGATCCAGGCCGGCCGCGGCTCCGTCGCGGTTTCCGGCCGGGCCGGCGAAACGCTCGACCTTTCCGTCCGCCTCACGGCGCTGCCGGCCGCGCTCGTCAACAATTTCGCCGCCGGGCTCGATGCGGAAGGCATGATCGGCGGCACGGTCACGGTGAAGGGCCGCGCGGCGGCGCCCGTCGTCACTTATGCGCTGGACTGGGACGGTGCGGTGACGAGCCAGACCCGCGGCGCGGGCATCGGCGCGCTCTCCATCAATGCCAAGGGAGAATTCGCGAACAACCGGGTGCGGCTCGATACGGTGCTTTCGGGCGCCGGCGGCCTGTCCTTCCGCGGCGGCGGCACGGTCGGCATCGGGGGGGCGACGCCGCTCGGGCTCACATTCAAGGGCACGGTGCCGTTCGGTCTCTTGCAGGGCCAGCTTTCCGCCCAGGGTTTCGTGCTGACCGGCAATGCCGCTGTCGATGTCACCATCGGCGGCACGGCGGCGGCGCCCTCGATCACCGGCAGCATCACGGCCGGCGGCGCGCGGCTCGTCGACGTGCGCCGCAACCTTGCGGTCGAGAACCTGACGATCCGCGTCACCATGGACGGGCGGCAGGCGGTCATCGAGACGGTCTCCGGCAAGCTTGCCAGCGGCGGCCAGCTTTCGGCCAGCGGCCGCGTCGGCATCGACCCGGCGAGCGGTTTTCCGGTGGATGTCGCCATCAAGCTTGGCGACATCACCTATGTCGACGGCACGCTGGTGACGGCGAACGTGACGGGCGATCTGACGCTGAAAGGGCCGGTGGCGGGGCTTTCGCTCGGCGGCAAGCTGCGCATCAACAAGGCGAACGTCACCATTCCGCAGAAACTGCCGGCCTCGCTCTCCGAGATCGACATCAAGCACCGCAACGCACCGGCCGACGTCAAGCGCATGACGTCGGACGTGCAGCGCGAGCAGGGCGGCGGCGGCGCCTCGCGCGGCATCGCGCTCGACCTCACCATCGAGGCGCCCGGCCAGCTCTTCGTGCGCGGCCGCGGCATCAATGCCGAACTCGGCGGCAGCCTGAAGATCACCGGCACCTCCGCCTCGCCGGTCGTGTCCGGCGGCTTCGAGCTGGAGCGCGGACGCATGGAGATCCTGACGCGCCGGCTGGATTTCACCAGCGCCCATATCGGCTTTGCGGGCGGTCTGGTGCCGACGGTCAACCTGGTGGCCGCCAGCACGGCGGGCTCGACGGAAATCACGGTGACGGTGGCGGGCCTTGCCAACAACCCGACGGTGACCTTCGCCTCCTCGCCCTCGCTGCCGCAGGACGAGATCCTGGCGCAGCTCATCTTCAACCGTTCCATGTCGAACCTCTCTGCGGTGCAGATCGCCCAGCTCGCCTCCGCCGCCAGCCAGCTTGCCGGCGGCAGCTCCACCGGCCTGCTCGACAGCCTGCGCAGCAAGCTCGGCGTCGACGACCTCGACATCACGACGGATGCGGAAGGCCGGGCGGCGGTCTCGGCGGGAAAATACCTCAACGAGCGGACCTATATCGAGCTGAAGCAGGATCCGGAGACGAACGGCGCCAAGGCCGTCATCAACCTCGATGTCGGCCGCGGCCTGAAGCTGCGCGGCGAGGCTGGCAGCGGCGGCAGCGCCGGGGCGGGCATCTTCTACGAGAAGGAATATTGAGGGGATCGCCGGAACCGCCGGCGGCTCCGGGCCATGCGCGGCCTTTTCCACCCCGAGCGCGATAAACCCGGGCATGTTTGAAAGATTTTAACCAGGACGTGCATAGGATCGGGACATGAAGCAGATGAAACTGGAAAGATCCCGATGACATCCATCAAGACGGCCGGCTTTGCCGGCGACACGCTCGAAATCATCGCATTCCGCCTGCATGAGCAGGAATTCTGCGTGAAGACGACCACGATCCGCGAAATCCGCGGCTGGGCGCCGTCCACGCCGATCCCGCATTCGCCCCCCGACGTCATCGGCGTGATGAACCTGCGTGGTACGGTGATCCCGATCATCGACCTTGCCCACAAGCTCGGCATGAAGAGCACCGAGGCGAACGAGCGCAGCGCCATCGTGGTCGCCGAAGTGCACAGCATGGTCGTCGGCCTCGTCGTCGACCGCGTCTCCGACATCCTTACCATCCGCAGCGAGCAGATCCAGCCGGTGCCGGAGGTGACGACCTCCTTCGACAAGGCCTATGCGGAAGGCATCATCGCCCATGAGAACGGCATGATCTGCTTCCTCAACCTGGCGCGCATGTTCAAGGAGCGCGACATGGAAGACCTGGCGGCCTGATCGGGCCGACATATCGCTGCGAAATACAGACCGCCGTGCGATTGTACGGCGGTTTTTTATTGCCGATTCTTTCTGCAACTTTTGCATTAATTAATGGCTTATAATGTAGCGATAGCTTTACGTTACGTGAGCGATACATCCGATGTGGCTATGTAAGCCATTGTTATATAACAAGTATAAAATTTCGTCCCTTTGTTTTCATCAGTTGTTAAGCTTGTCACGCCATCTTTGATTGTAGATGCGTATCTCGTCGCTCCGGCATGAAGCCTCTCGCGAAGACTGTTTTCATCATTGCCAGCCCGCGGCGTCGGGGCGCCGTGCCTGAATGCAACACACGACGACCACCGCCCGCACGACCCCAGGGAAGCCGTGGTCATCGCACAGAGGGACAGGTCATGTTCTCATTCGCAAAATCCATGGATGCAGGCCATATCTTCGACGCGCTGTCGCGCTCGCAGGCCGTGATCCAGTTCGATCTCACCGGTACGATCCTCACCGCCAACGAGAATTTCTGCCGGGTGCTCGGCTATGAACTGAAGGACATCGTCGGCAAGCATCACCGCATGTTCTGCGATGCCGCCTTCACGGCGAGCGAGGAGTACCGCCGGTTCTGGGCGCGCCTGGCGCGGGGGAATACGATTCGAACAGCTACAAGCGGCTGCGCAAGGACGGTGGCGAGGTCTGGATCCAGGCCACCTACAATCCGGTCTTGCGGGGCGGCAAGCCCTACAAGGTCGTCAAGTTCGCCACGGACATCACCGAGGCGAAGAAGCGGGCGGCGGAGGATGCCAGCAAGCTCGATGCGATCTCCCGCTCGCAGGCCGTGATCGAGTTCACGCCGACCGGCGAGATCCTCACCGCCAACGAGAATTTCTGCGCCGCGCTCGGCTACGATCTCTCCGAGATCCGCGGCAAGCATCACCGCCTGTTCTGCGATCCGGCCTATGTGCAGAGCGCGGCCTATGCGGATTTCTGGAAGAGCCTTGCCGAGGGCCGCTTCATCTCCAGCGAGTTCGTGCGCTACGGCAAGGACGGGAACGAAATCTGGATCCAGGCGGCCTACAACCCGATCCTCGACCTTTCCGGCCGGGTCTACAAGGTGGTCAAGTTCGCGACCGACGTGACCGAGCGCATGTCGGCGATCAATGCGCTCGGCGCCGGCCTGAAGGCGCTGGCCGGCGGCGACCTGACCCAGAACCTCGCCATGGCCTTCGTGCCGTCGATGGAGACGGTGCGCAAGGACTTCAACGAGGCGGTCGCCGGCCTGCACGACGCAATGCGCACGGTCGAGACCAATGCCAACGCGATCGCGTCGGGCGCGCAGCAGATCCGCTCGGCGGCGGACGACCTTGCCAAGCGCACCGAGCAGCAGGCAGCCTCGGTTGAAGAGACCGCCGCCGCCCTCGACGAGATCACCACCACGGTCGGCGATTCGAGCCGCCGGGCCGACGAGGCCGGCACGCTGGTCGGCAAGACCCGGGCGGGCGCGGAAAAATCCGGCGCGGTGGTCAAGAAGGCGATCGACGCGATGGGGCAGATCGAGCAGTCCTCCCGCGAAATCTCCAACATCCTCGGCGTCATCGACGACATCGCCTTCCAGACCAACCTCCTGGCGCTGAACGCCGGTGTCGAGGCGGCGCGGGCGGGCGAGGCGGGCAAGGGCTTCGCCGTCGTGGCGCAGGAGGTGCGCGAACTGGCGCAGCGCTCGGCAAGCGCCGCCAAGGACATCAAGGCGCTGATCACCACGTCGAGCGAGCAGGTCAAGAGCGGCGTGGCGCTGGTCGACGAGACCGGGCGGGCCCTCAGGGAAATCCTCGGGCAGGTGCAGGAGGTGCACACCAACGTGGCGGCGATCGTCGAGGCCTCGCGCGAGCAGTCGACGGGGCTTCGCGAGATCAACCAGTCGGTCAATGCGATGGACCAGGCGACGCAGCAGAATGCGGCCATGGTGGAGGAGAGCACGGCGGCAAGCCATGCCATGGCGCGCGAGGCCGATGCGCTGCATGCCCTCATCCGCCGGTTCCAGCTTGCCGGCGATGCCGCCCAGCCGGTCCGCCAGGCGCCGTCGCCCGCCCCTGCGTCGCAGCTTCATGCCGTGGCGCGGACGATGCGCGCGCCACGCGCCTCCGCGGCGCAGGCCGCGGAGAGCTGGGAAGAATTCTGAGTCTGCCCGCACCATGAGAAACGGCCGGCATCGCTGCCGGCCGTTCGCGTTCGGGGTTCGGTCAGGGCGCCGGGGGCGCGCTCGGCCGGGCCGCGGGCGGAATCTCGGCGGGTGGCGGGCGATGGATCATCGGCACCGCCTCGAGGACGAGCGGATCGAGGCCCGCGCCGCCGTGGTTGTCGACGATGTCGAAGAACTGCCGGCGCATGCGCGGTTCCCAGAACTTGTTGATATGGGTCGCCACGCCGCTCGCCGCCCCGCTCTTCGGCTGCGAGTGAAAGAAGGTGGCGATCTGGTTTGCCATCCTGACGAGCTTGCTGCCTTCCGACATTCCTGTCTCCTAACCATTGCCGATCCGGCGTTCCGCGCCGGACACGACGCGCTGCGCGCCGGTGAAAATCTCGAATTCCTCGCCGCGCACCAGCGCGATCAGCGTCATGCCGGCCTCTTCGGCCGTGCGGATGGCGAGCGCCGTCGGTGCGGATATGGCGATGATGAAGGGACTGCCGATGATCGCCGTCTTCTGCACCATCTCGACGGAGACGCGGCTCGTCACGACGACGGCGCCGGCGTCGCCCGCATGCCCCGCCCGCCGCGCCGCGCCGACGAGCTTGTCGAGCGCATTGTGCCGGCCGACATCCTCCCGCACGGCGATGAGGCCCTTGCCCGGGATGTAGAACCCGGCGCCGTGCACGGCGCGCGTCACCCTGTGCAGCGGCTGCTGGCCGTTCAGCAGGCGCACCGCCTCGACCACGTCGTCTGCACGGAGCGTGAGGGAGGAAGCGCGCACCGAAGGCGTCACCCGCACGGCCTGCTCGATCGATTCGATGCCGCACAGGCCGCAGCCGACCGGGCCGGCTATGTGGCGGCGGCGGGCGGTCAGCGCGTCGTTCTGCGCGTCCACCAGCCGAATCTGCACGTCGATGCCCTTGTCCTCGGCCAGGACCTCGATGGTCTCGATCTCGCCGGGCCCGGTGACGATACCTTCCGTCAGGCTGAAGCCGACCGCGAAATCCTCAAGGTCGGCGGGCGTCGCCATCATCACCGCATGGGTGGAGCCGGCATAGGAGAAGGCGACCGGGGTCTCCTCCGGCACGAAGCGTTCGCCCTCCGCCAGCCGCCCGTTGCGGCGGGCGATCTCGGCAACCTTGGTCGTGGTGGAAAAACCCGGCACGCCTCTATCCCTACCTATTCCGCCGCCTCCAGCTTGCCCGTGATCCGGCGCGAACGGCGGGCCAGTTCGTCATATTCGACCTGCCAGTCGGACGGACCGTTCGACGGGGTGATCTGCACGGCGGTCACCTTATACTCCGGGCAGTTCGTCGCCCAGTCGGAGAAATCGGTGGTGATGACGTTGGCCTGCGTCGTCGGGTGGTGGAAGGTCGTGTAGACGACGCCCGGCGCGACGCGGTCGGTGACGAGGGCGCGCAACGTCGTCTCGCCGGCGCGGCTGGCGAGACGTACCCAGTCGCCGTCGCGGATGCCGCGGTTCTCCGCGTCGTGCGGGTGGATTTCCAGCCTGTCCTCCGCGTGCCAGACGACATTGTCGGTGCGCCGCGTCTGGGCGCCGACATTGTACTGGCTGAGGATGCGGCCGGTGGTCAAGAGCAGCGGGAAGCGCGGACCGGTCTTCTCGTCCGTCGCGACATATTCCGTGCGGATGAACTTGCCCTTGCCGCGCACGAAGCCGTTGACGTGCATGATCGGCGAGCCCTGCGGGTTCTTCTCGTTGCAGGGCCACTGCACCGAGCCGTTCTTCTCCAGGTAGTCGTAGGAGACGAGGGCGAAGCTCGGCGTCGTCGCGGCGATCTCGTCCATGATCTCGGAGGGGTGGCTGTAGTTCCAGGCAAGGCCCATGGCCCGGGCGAGGTTCTGGGTGACCTCCCAGTCCGCATAGCCGTTCTTCGGCGTCATGACGCGGCGCACCCGGTTGATGCGGCGCTCGGCATTGGTGAAGGTGCCCTCCTTCTCGAGGAAGGTCGAGCCCGGCAGGAAGACATGGGCGTAGTTGGCCGTCTCGTTGAGGAAGAGGTCCTGCACGACGACGCATTCCATGGCGGCAAGGCCGGCCGAGACGTGCTTGGTGTCCGGGTCGGACTGGAGGATGTCCTCGCCCTGGATGTAGAGGCCCTTGAACGTGCCCTCGACGGCGGCGTCCAGCATGTTGTTGATGCGCAGGCCCGGCTCGTTGTTGAGCGTCACGCCCCACAGCTTCTCGAAGATCTCGCGCGTCGCATCGTCCGAGATGTGGCGGTAGCCCGGCAGTTCATGCGGGAAGGAGCCCATGTCGCACGAGCCCTGCACGTTGTTCTGGCCGCGCAGCGGGTTCACGCCGACGCCCTCGCGGCCGATATTGCCGGTCGCCATGGCGAGGTTGGCGATCGCGATGACGGTCGTCGAGCCCTGGCTGTGTTCGGTGACGCCGAGGCCGTAGTAGATCGAGCCGTTTCCGCCGGTGGCGAAGAGGCGCGCGGCGGCGCGCAGCGTTTCCGCCGGTACGCCGGTCAGCGCCTCGGTTTCCTCGGGGCTGTGGCGCGGCTCGGCGACGAAGGCGGCCCAGTCCTCGAATTCCGACCAGTCGCAGCGTTCGCGGATGAACCTTTCGTCGTGCAGCCCTTCCGTCACGATGACATGGGCGAGCGCCGTGACGACGACGACGTTGGTGCCGGGCTTCAACGGCAGGTGGTGGGAGGCCTTGATGTGCGGCGAGGAGACGAGCTCGATGCGACGCGGATCGATGACGATCAGCTTGGCGCCCTGGCGCAGGCGCTTCTTCAGGCGCGAGGCGAAGACCGGGTGGCCGTCCGTTGGGTTGGCGCCGATGACGATGACGACGTCGGTATGCTCGACGCTGTCGAAATTCTGCGTCCCGGCCGAGGTGCCGAAGGTCTGGCCGAGGCCGTAGCCGGTCGGCGAATGGCACACGCGCGCGCAGGTATCGACATTGTTGTTGCCGAAGCCGGCGCGGATCAGCTTCTGGACGAGGAAGGTCTCCTCGTTGGTGCAGCGCGAGGAGGTGATGCCGCCGACCGAATCACGGCCGTACTGGTACTGGATGCGGCGAAACTCGGCGGCGACATGGGCATAGGCTTCCTCCCAGGTCACCTCGCGCCACGGGTCCGAGATCTTCTCGCGGATCATCGGGTTGAGGATGCGGTCCTTGTGGGTGGAATAGCCATAGGCGAAGCGGCCCTTGACGCAGGAATGGCCGCGGTTCGCCTGGCCGTCCTTCCAGGGCACCATGCGCACCAGTTCCTCGCCGCGCATTTCCGCCTTGAAGGAGCAGCCGACGCCGCAATAGGCGCAGGTCGTGACGACGGAATGCTCCGGCTGGCCGATCTCGATGACCGATTTCTCGGTCAGCGTCGCCGTCGGGCAGGCCTGCACGCAGGCGCCGCAGGAGACGCATTCGGATTCGAGGAAATGCTCGTGCATGCCGGGGGAGACACGGCTGTCGAAGCCGCGGCCCTCGATGGTCAGCGCGAAGGTGCCCTGCACCTCCTCGCAGGCCCGCACGCAGCGCGAGCAGACGATGCATTTCGACGGATCGTAGGTGAAATAGGGGTTGGATTCGTCCTTCGGCATCCAGCGGGCATTGGCCTCGCCGTTGCTGCGGGCCTTGACGTGGTTGTCGCCCTCGTAGCCGTAGCGCACGTCGCGCAGGCCCACGGCTCCGGCCATGTCCTGCAACTCGCAGTCGCCGTTCGCCGCGCAGGTGAGACAGTCGAGCGGGTGGTCGGAGATGTAGAGCTCCATCACGCCCTTGCGGATGTCCTTCAGCCGGCCCGTCTGCGTGTGGACGACGAGGCCGGGGGCCACCGGCGTGGTGCAGGAGGCGGGCGTTCCGTTGCGGCCCTCGATCTCGACGAGGCAGAGCCGGCAGGAACCGAAGGCGTCCACCATGTCGGTGGCGCAGAGTTTCGGCACCTTTATGCCGGCCTCCATCGAGGCGCGCATGATGGAGGTGCCCTCGGGAACGGTGATTTCGTTCCCGTCGATGGTGAGCGTCACCATCTTTTCCGCGCGGGAGGCCGGGGTGCCGAAGTCGATTTCAGAAACGAGGGGCATGGGCTTACTCCGCTGCTTCGGCGATCGGCGCCGGCGAGAAATCTTCCGGGAAATGCGTCATGGCGCTCATGACGGGATAGGGCGTGAAACCGCCGAGCGCACAGAGCGAACCGAACTTCATGGTGTTGCAAAGGTCGGCGAGCAGTTCGCGGTTCTTCTCCGGCTCGATGCCTCTTGCGATCTTGTCGGCGGTCTCGACGCCGCGCGTCGAGCCGATGCGGCAGGGCGTGCACTTGCCGCAGCTTTCGACGGCGCAGAATTCCATCGCGAAGCGGGCCTGCTTCAGCATGTCGACCGTGTCGTCGAAGACGGTGATGCCGGCATGGCCGATGAGGCCGTCCTTCGCGGCGAAGGCCTCGTAGTCGAAGGGCGTATCGAACAGGGCGCGCGGGAAATAGGCGCCGAGCGGGCCACCGACCTGCACGGCGCGGACCGGCCGACCGGACGCGGTGCCGCCGCCGATCGTATCGACGATCTCGCCGAGCGTCAGGCCGAAGGCGGTCTCATAGAGCCCGCCACGCTTCACATTGCCGGCGATCTGGATCGGGATGGTGCCGCGCGAGCGGCCCATGCCGAAATCGCGGTAATAGGCCGCGCCCTTGTCCATCACGACCGGCACGGAGGCGAGCGAGATGACGTTGTTGACCACCGTGGGACAGCCCAGGAAACCCTGCAGGGCCGGCAGGGGCGGCTTGGCGCGCACGACGCCGCGCTTGCCTTCCAGGCTGTTGAGCAGCGCCGTCTCCTCGCCGCAGACATAGGCGCCCGCGCCGACGCGGATCTCCATGTCGAACGCCTTGCCCGAGCCGAGCACGGACGGGCCGAGCACGCCGGCGGCGCGGGCGACGGCGACGGCCTCGTTCATCACGGCGATGGCGTGCGGATATTCGGAGCGGGTGTAGACGTAGCCCTTGGTGGCGCCGGTGGCGAGGCCCGCGATCGCCATACCCTCGATCAGCACGAAGGGATCGCCCTCCATGATCATCCGGTCGGCGAAGGTGCCGCTGTCCCCCTCGTCGGCGTTGCAGACGATGTATTTCCGGTCACCCGGCGCATCGAGAACGGTCTTCCACTTGATGCCCGTCGGGAAGCCCGCACCGCCGCGACCGCGCAGGCCGCTGTCGGTGACTTCCTTGACGACGTCGGCCGGCGCCATCGCGATGGCCTTTTCAAGGCCGCGGAGGCCGCCATGGGCCTTGTAGTCCGCAAGCGAGACGGGATCGATGACGCCGCAGCGGGCGAAGGTCAGGCGGGTCTGGTTCTTCAGGAACGGGATCTCTTCCGTCCCGCCAAGACAGAGCGGGTGGACCTTGCCGTCCAGCAGGCCGGCGTCGAGCAGCGCTGGCACGTCGGCGGGCTTGACGGGGCCGTAGGCGATGCGGCCCTCCGCCGTCTCGACCTCGACCAGCGGCTCCAGCCAGTGCATGCCGCGCGAGCCGTTGCGCACGATCGTGACGTCGAGCCCGCGTGCCTCCGCCTCGCGGGAGAAGGTTTTGGCGACGCGGTCCGCGCCGAGTGCCAGCGCCGCGGCATCGCGGGGAATATAGATGCGAACGGTCATCGGCGTGCCTCCGCGACGAGTTCCCTCGCCAGATCAGTATCGACCCGTCCATGCACCTCGCCGTCGAGCATCGCGGCGGGTGCGCAGGAACAGAGCCCGAGACAGTAGACGGGTTCGAGTGTGACGGCGCCGTCCAGCGTCGTCTGGTGGAAATCGATGCCGAGCAGCGCCTTGACGCGCTCGGCCAGATCATCCCCGCCCATCGACTGACAGGCCTCGGCGCGACAGAGCTTCAGCACATGCCGCCCGGTCGGGTGGTCGCGATAGTCGTGATAGAAGGTGACGACACCATGCACCTCGGCGCGCGACAGGTTGAGCTCGCGGGCGATCACCGGCAGGCTTTCCTGCGGGACAAAGCCGAACTCTGCCTGAATTTCATGCAGGATGGGCAGAAGCGGCCCTTCGAGCCCCTTCAATTCGCCGACGATCGCCAGCGTTCTTGCGCCGACGTCGCTGTCGGATACGTGCACATTCATGGCCAGGCCTCCCACCCCACACGAATGAACCGCAAGGTCGAAAGGGGTCCGTGGCGCCGATGCCTTTAGAAACTGCTCGGCCAAAACCGGAACCCCGTCGATCCCTGCGATCATCCTAGCAGCTTCTCAGCCGGGAGACGACCGGTCAATAAAGCAAAGCCGTTGGTCGATAGGAAAATCCTATCAATCTATCCCCTTCTCGGCCAGCACGCGCGCTTCGTGCAGCAGGGCGGAGACGAGCGGGGTGAAGGGTTCGCGATGGGTCGCGACGAGGCCGACCGTGTGGTGCGGCTCGGGATCGACAAGAGAAACTATACTTATTTCGTCAGGAAATCCAAACGTTTTTGCGACATTTCGCGGCATGATGCTCGCCCAGCGTCCCGTGCGCACATGGGAGAACAGCACGATCATCGAGTTCGCTTCCAGCGAGGGCTCCACCGAAACGCCGGCCTCCGCGAAGTGCCGGTTAATGATGCGGCGGTTCTGCATGTCGGCGGTCAATAGGCAAAGCCTAACGCCGCTGGCCTCCCGCCAGGTCACCGTCTTGCGATCGGCAAAGGGCGTGCCGCGGGCGGTGACGAGGCAATAGTGCTCGTGCAGCAGCGGCACGCTGGTGACGCGGCCGAGCGGCTCGTTTTCAAGATAGGTGAGGCCGGCGTCGATCTCCAGGTTTTCCAAAAGGCCGAGGATCCTGATCGAGGTCGTCGAGAGGATGGAGAAGGTGACGTCGGGATGCTTTTCCTGGAAGGGCGCGGTGATGCGCGGCACCATGGCGAGCGTCGTGGGGATGGCGGCAAGGCGGATGTGGCCGGACAAGCCCTTGCGCGCCGCGCGCATCTCCTCGCGCATGGTGCGGGTGTCGCCGACGATGCGGCGCGCCCATTCCAGCACGCGCTGTCCCTCCGGCGTCAGGCCCTGGTAGCGCGAGCCGCGCACCACCAGCATCACGCCGAGCTGGTCCTCGAGCTGGCGGATCGCCGCCGAGAGCGTCGGCTGCGAGATGCCGAGCTCCTCGGCCGCGCGGGCAAAATGCTTTTCGCGGACGAGCGCAATGAAATATTCGAGCTTGTCTATCATCCCGTGCCTCCTTGCCCTTGATACAAAAGAACAGTGGCGGCACCAATGCCCCGCGCCCTATATCTGGAATGCATGGATGCGCACGAGGAGGAAGCCATGACGTTCCGGGCATTGTTGGTCGAAAAGGGTGCGGACGGTGCGGTCTCCGCGTCGATCCGGGAACTGGACGAGGCGCGGCTTCCGGCCGGCGACGTCACCGTCGCCGTCGAATATTCGACGCTCAACTACAAGGACGGGCTGTGCATCACCGGCAAGGGCGGCCTGGTTCGTACCTTCCCGCATGTGCCGGGCGTCGATTTCGCCGGCACGGTCGAAGTCTCGGACGACCCGCGCTACCGGCCGGGCGACCGGGTGGTGCTGACCGGCTGGCGGGTCGGCGAGGTCTGGTGGGGCGGCTATGCGACGCGGGCGAGGGTCAAGGCCGACTGGCTGGTGCCGCTGCCGGAGGAGCTTTCGACCCGGCAGGCCATGGCGATCGGCACGGCGGGACTCACTGCGATGATGTCCGTCATCGCGCTGGAAGAGGCCGGCCTTTCGCCGCTGAAGGGGGAGGTGCTGGTGACGGGGGCGGCCGGCGGCGTCGGCTCGGTGGCGGTCGCGCTGCTGGCTCGGCTCGGCTATTCCGTCGCCGCCGTCACGGGGCGGCCGGAAACGGCGGGCTACCTGAAGGATCTCGGCGCCGAAACCATCGTGGACCGCGGCGAACTGGCGGAGGCGAGCAGCAAGCCGCTCGAATCGGAGCGCTGGGCCGGCGCCATCGATGCGGTCGGCGGCGATATGCTGGCGCGGGTGCTCAAGCAGATGAAATATGACGGCGCCGTCGCCGCCGTCGGCCTTGCCGCCGGGGCCGCGGTGCCGTCCTTCACCGTCATCCCGTTCCTCTTGCGCGGCGTCAGCCTGCTCGGCATCGATTCGGTCATGCGGCCCTACGACCAGCGCGTCGACGCCTGGAACCGCATCGCCGCCGACCTGCCGACGGACAAGCTGGAGGCGATGGTGGCGGAGCACCGGCTGTCCGACCTGCCGGACCTCGCCGGCCGGATCCTGGAGGGCAAGGTCAAGGGCCGCGTCGTCATCGACGTCAACGCTTGACCGGCGTCTCGACGGGGCTCAGCAGATGAGCTGGCCGCCGTTCACCTCCAGCACCTGGCCGGTGATGTAGCCGGAAAGCGCCTTGGAGGCGAGGAAGAGATAGGCGGGGGCGCAGTCCTCCGCCGTGCCGAGCCGCTGCAGCGGGATCGTCTTGCGCGTCGCCTCCAGCTTTTCGGCCGAGGAATAGCGCGAATGGAAATCGGTGGTGATCGTGCCCGGCGAGACGCAGTTGACCCGGATGCCGTCGGGCGCAAGCTCGCGCGCGAGCCCCTTGGAATAGGTCGAGACGAAGGCCTTGGTGGCCGAATAGATCGCCGAGCCCGGGCTGCCGCCGGTCAGCGCCGAGATCGAGACCGTGTTGACGATGGCGGCGCCGGGCGCCCGGCGCAGCGAGGGCAGCAGCGCGCGCGTCACCTCGACGACGGAGGTCTGGTTGAGGCGCACGACCGTCTCGTACTGCTCGTCCGTGAGTTCGGCGGCCGGGAAGCGGCCGACCATCGTGCCGGCATTGTTGATCAGCACGTCGACATGCGGGAAGAGGCTGTCCACCCGCTGCAGGATCGCCCCGATGCCGCCTTCGACGAGGAAGTCGGAATGGACGACATGGGCGCGGGCCTCGGCGACGGCGTTTTCCAGGAAATCGGGCAACGAGCCGGAAGGCGTCCGCCCGCCATGCAGCAGCACATGGGCGCCGCAATCGAGGAACTGCCGGGCGATTTCCAGTCCGATGCCGCGCCCCGCGCCCGTCACGACGACATTCGCCCCCTTGAACAAGGCTGGATGAAACATGTGCTTTCCTCCCGATTCTGGCCGCGATCTGCTCTCGCCCAGTATCACAAAAAGCGGGGCGCGCTCCAAGAAGGCACGGCGGATCAATTGATGTGCTTTCGTTTTTGCATATTATGAAAGCAAACGAAAGCAATTGGGAGGAGCCGATGTTTCTGACAGGTCGCCAGGCGGAGATCCTCGATCTCGCCAAGGCCGAGGGCCGCGTGCTCGTGGAGGACCTCGCGGCGCGCTTCTCCGTGACGCCGCAGACCATCCGCAAGGATCTCAACGATCTCTGCGACAACAAGGTCCTGACGCGCATCCATGGCGGGGCGCTGTTCCCGAGCGGCAACGAGAACGTGAAATACGAGGCGCGCCGCTCCATCGCCGCGCCGGAAAAACAGGCGATCGGTCGCGCTGCCGCGGCCCTGATCCCCGACAATTCCTCGCTCTTCATCAATATCGGCACGACGACGGAGGCTGTGGGCGAAGCGCTGCTCGAACACAAGGAATTGATGGTCATCACCAATAACATCAACGTCGCCAACCGCTTGCGCGTCTACCCCTCGATCGAGGTGGTGATTGCCGGCGGTGTCGTGCGCGGCGCGGACGGCGGTATCGTCGGCGAGGCGGCGGTCGATTTCATCCGCCAGTTCAAGGTGGATTACGCGGTGATCGGCGTTTCCGCGATCGACGAGGACGGCGCGTTGCTCGACTTCGACTATCGCGAGGTGAAGGTGGCGCAGGCGATCATCGCCAATGCGCGCCACGTCATCCTGGTTTCGGATTCGACGAAATTCGAAAGGACCGCGCCGGTGCGCATCGGCCACCTCTCGCAGGTCCACACCTTCATCACCGACACCTGTCCTTTCGAGGGCATTCGCAGCATTTGCCAGGAGCATGACGTGCGTCTCATGGAGACTTCCTCCCCCGCCTGAACGGGGGCGACGATGCCTCTACGCACATTCGTTTGACATTCGAAATGTTTTCGTTTTAACTCCACTGGCTTTCGCAACTGCGCAAATTTGTGCGATGCGAAATGGGAGGGGACTTTGAACGGCGACGTGATCCGCGATATTTTCGTCATCGGTGGCGGCATCAACGGCTGCGGCATCGCGCGCGATGCGGCGGGCCGCGGGTATTCGGTCGTGCTTGCCGAGATGAAGGACTTTGCGTCGGGCACCTCCTCGGCCTCCACCAAGCTCATCCATGGCGGCCTGCGCTACCTCGAACATTATGAATTCCGCCTGGTGCGCGAGGCGCTGATGGAGCGCGAAGTGCTCTGGGCGATGGCGCCGCACGTCATCTGGCCGATGCGCTTCGTGCTGCCCTTCCAGAAGGGCGGCCTGCGCCCGGCCTGGCTCATCCGCCTCGGCCTGTTCCTTTACGACTATATCGGCGGCCGGAAGCTGCTGCCGGCGACGGCGACGCTCGATCTTGCCCGCGACCCGGCCGGCGGGCCGCTGAAGAAATTCTTCCGCAAGGCCTTCGAATATTCCGACGGCTGGGTGGACGATGCGCGCCTCGTCGTCCTGAACGCGCGCGATGCCGCCGATCGCGGCGCGGATATCCGCACCGCCACCAAGGTGGTCAATGCGCGCCGCGAAAACGGCCACTGGACCGTCGAGACCGAGAATGTCGAGACGGGCACGCGCGAGAATTTCCGGGCGCGCATGCTGGTCAATGCGGCGGGTCCCTGGGTGGACAGGGTGCTGTCCTCCGCCTTCGTGCGCAACGACGTGCACAATGTCCGCCTCGTGCAGGGCAGCCACATCGTCGTGAAGAAGAAATTCTCCGACCCGCGCGCCTATTTCTTCCAGAACCCGGACGGGCGCATCATGTTCGCCATTCCCTATCAGGAAGAGTTCACGCTGATCGGCACGACCGACCGGGACTATCAGGGCGATCCCCGAGATGTTCGCATCAGCGACGCGGAAATCGATTATCTTTGCGCCTCGGCGAGCGAGTATTTCGCCGAACCCGTCGTGCGGGACGATATCGTCTGGACCTATTCCGGCGTGCGCCCGCTCTTCGACGACGGCGCCAGCAAGGCGCAGGAGGCGACGCGCGACTACGTGCTGAAGGTCGAGGGCGGCGACGGCCAGGCGCCCCTGCTCAACATCTTCGGCGGCAAGCTCACCACCTACCGGCGCCTCGCCGAATCGGCGCTGGAGAAGATCGGGGATGCGATCGGCGCGAAGGGGGCGCGCTGGACGGCCGGCTCGCGCCTGCCCGGCGGCGATTTCAAGGTCGACGGGTTCGATGCCGAGGTGAAGGCGCTTTCGGCGCGGTTCGCCTTCCTTGCGCCGGCCCATGCCCGCCGGCTCGTGCGGCTCTACGGCACGCGAGCGGCGGCGATGCTGGACGGCGCGACGGGGATAGACGATCTTGGCCGGCACTTCGGCAGCGACCTCCATGAACGCGAGGTGCGCTGGCTGATGAAGGAGGAGTGGGCCCAGCACGCCGAGGACGTGCTGTGGCGGCGGACCAAACGCGGATTGCATCTGACGGCCGACGAAGCGGCGGCGCTGGAAGACTACATGGCGGCCGCACGGGCGGCCCCCCACTAGCGACCCTTTCCGGTGGCTGGGAGGAACAACGGAGACAGGAATGCTGGAACTCAGGAACATCGCGAAGGTGGCGGGGGCGGAAACGCACATCCATCCGACCAGCCTCGCGTTCGAGCGCGGCTCGCTCAACGTGCTGCTCGGCCCGACGCTCTCGGGCAAGACCTCGCTGATGCGGCTGATGGCCGGCCTCGACAAGCCGACATCCGGTTCCGTCTGGTTCGACGGCAAGGACGTGACGGGCGTGCGCGTGCAGGATCGCGGCGTCGCCATGGTCTACCAGCAGTTCATCAACTATCCGGCGCTGACCGTCTACGAGAACATCGCCTCGCCCATGCGCATCAAGGGCGCCGACAGCCCGAGCGTCGACCGCGAAGTGCGCAAGGCGGCCGACCTTCTCAAGCTGACGCCCTATCTCGACCGCACGCCGCTGAACCTGTCGGGCGGCCAGCAGCAGCGCACGGCGCTCGCCCGCGCCATCGTCAAGAATGCCAGCCTCGTTCTGCTCGACGAGCCGCTCGCCAACCTCGACTACAAACTGCGCGAGGAACTGCGCCTCGAACTGCCGAAGATCTTCGCCGCGTCCGGCGCGATCTTCGTCTATGCGACCACGGAACCCTCCGAGGCGCTGCTGCTCGGCGGCAATACGGCGACCCTCTCCGAAGGCCGCGTCACCCAGTTCGGCCGCACCATCGACGTCTATCGCCGCCCGCGCGACCTGCTGACGGCGCGCACTTTCGCCGATCCGCCGCTCAACACGATGCAGGTGCTGAAGAACGGCGCGCAGTTCGAAATCGGCGACAGGCCGGTGCTGCCGGTTCCGGCGCATCTTGCCGCGCTTGAGGATGGTCCCTGCACCATCGCCTTCCATCCGCATCACCTGTCGCTCGCCAGCCAGAATCCGGCTTCGGCGAGCGTTCAGGCCCGGACGGTGATCTCGGAAATCGCCGGGTCCGAAAGTTTCATCTACATCGAATTCGAGGGCAGCCACTGGGTCATGCTCTCTCCGGGCATCCACGACATCGAGCCGGACGCGGTCATCACCGTCCATGTCGACACGCGCCACCTGATGGCCTTCGGCACGCACGGCAGGGCGATCGCGCAACCCGCGGCCGCGGCGGCCTGAGGAGAAGACCATGGCACGCATCACCCTCGACCATATCCGTCACGCCTACGGCGAAAAGCCGAAATCCGAAGCGGACTACGCGCTGAAGGAAGTCCATCACGAGTGGAACGACGGCGGCGCCTATGCGCTGCTCGGCCCCTCGGGCTGCGGCAAGACCACGCTGCTCAACATCATCTCGGGCCTCCTGCAGCCGTCCGAAGGGCGCATCCTGTTCGACGGCAAGGACGTGACCTATCTGTCGACGCAGCAGCGCAACATCGCCCAGGTCTTCCAGTTCCCGGTCATCTACGACACGATGACGGTCTACGACAACCTGGCCTTCCCGCTGCGCAACCGCGGCGTGGCGGAGCCGGAAGTCGACCGCCGCGTGCGCGAGATACTGGAGATGATCGACCTTGCCGGCTGGGCGAAGAAGACCGCACGCGGGCTGACCGCCGACCAGAAGCAGAAGATCTCGCTCGGCCGCGGCCTCGTGCGCAACGACGTCAACGCGATCCTCTTCGACGAGCCCTTGACCGTCATCGACCCGCACATGAAATGGGTGCTGCGCTCGCAGTTGAAGAAGCTGCACCGCCAGTTCGGCTTCACCATGGTCTATGTCACGCACGACCAGACCGAGGCGCTGACCTTCGCCGACAAGGTGGTCGTCATGTATGACGGCCAGATCGTCCAGATCGGCACGCCGGCCGAACTCTTCGAAAAGCCGAGCCACACCTTCGTCGGCTACTTCATCGGCTCGCCCGGCATGAACGTGCTGCCGGCCTCCATCGAGGGCAGCAGCATCAGGGTTGGCGAAACGAGGCTCGACCTCGGCTATGCGCCGCAGGTCGCCGCCGGCGCGAAGACGGAACTCGGCATCCGCCCGGAATTCATCTCGCTGTCGCGCGAGGGCATGCCGGTCACGATCGGCAAGGTCGAGGATATCGGCCGGCAGAAGATCGTGCGCGCCGAATTCGCCGGCGGGCCGATCGCCATCGTCGTGCCCGAGGACGGCGAAATCCCGGCCGACCCGCACATGACCTTCGATCCCGCGGCCATCAACATCTACGCCGATAGTTGGCGTGTCGGCAGGGAGGACTGACGATGAACAAGACCTGGAACAACAAGGCCTGGTTCATGGTCCTGCCCGTGCTGCTGCTCGTCGCCTTCTCCGCGGTGATCCCGCTGATGACGGTGGTGAACTATTCGGTGCAGGACACGTTCGGCAACAACCAGTTCTTCTGGAACGGCGTCGGCTGGTTCTCGGACGTCCTGGAATCCGACCGTTTCTGGCAGGCGCTCGGCCGCAACCTTCTCTTCTCCGGCATCATCCTTTCCATCGAGATCCCGCTCGGCATCCTGATCGCGCTCAACATGCCCAAGAAGGGTCTCGGCGTGCCTGTCTGCCTCGTCCTGATGGCGCTGCCGCTGCTCATTCCGTGGAACGTCGTCGGCACGATCTGGCAGGTCTTCGGCCGCGTCGACATCGGCCTGCTCGGCCGTACGCTCGATGCGCTCGGCATCAACTACAACTACGTCAACAATGTCTTCGATGCCTGGATGACGCTGATCGTCATGGACGTCTGGCACTGGACGAGCCTCGTCGTGCTGCTGTGCTATGCCGGTCTCGTCTCGATCCCGGAGGCCTATTACCAGGCCGCCAAGATCGACGGCGCGTCGCGCTGGGCCGTGTTCCGCTACATCCAGTTGCCGAAGATGAAGCGCGTGCTGCTCATCGCCTTCCTGCTGCGCTTCATGGACAGTTTCATGATCTATACCGAGCCCTTCGTCGTCACTGGCGGCGGCCCCGGCAACTCGACGACATTCCTGTCCATCGACCTCGTCAAGATGGCGATCGGCCAGTTCGACCTCGGCCCGGCCGCGGCCATGTCGATCATCTACTTCCTGATCATCCTCCTGCTGTCGTGGATCTTCTACACGGTCATGACCAGCAGCGACGAACAGGCGTGAGGGAGGAAACCATGACCGCACAGGCAATCACCGCAAGTACCGTCCAGCCGGTCAGCGCCAGCAGCGCCGGCTCCAGGCGCAGCCTTTCCTGGCTCGTGCCGACGCTCTACATCGTCTTCCTGATGCTGCCGATCTACTGGCTGGTCAACATGAGCTTCAAGACGAACCAGGAGATCACCGGCGTCTTCTCGCTCTGGCCGCAGTCGCCGACGCTCCGGAACTATGCCGTGATCTTCACCGATCCGGCCTGGTATTCCGGCTATATCAACTCTATCCTCTATGTGGTTCTGAACACGGTCATCTCGGTCTGCGCGGCGCTGCCGGCGGCCTATGCCTTCTCGCGCTACCGCTTCCTCGGCGACAAGCACCTGTTCTTCTGGCTCCTGACCAACCGCATGGCGCCGCCGGCCGTCTTCGCGCTGCCGTTCTTCCAGCTCTATTCGGCCTTCGGCCTGATCGACACGCACATCGCCGTCGCCATCGCGCATTGCCTGTTCAACGTGCCGCTCGCCGTCTGGATCCTCGAGGGCTTCATGTCCGGCGTGCCGAAGGAGATCGACGAGACCGCCTATATCGACGGCTATTCGTTCCCGAAGTTCTTCGCCAAGATCTTCGTTCCGCTGATCGCCTCGGGCATCGGCGTCGCCGCCTTCTTCTGCTTCATGTTCTCCTGGGTCGAACTGCTGATCGCCCGTACGCTGACGACGACGGACGCCAAGCCGATCGCCGCCACGATGACGCGCACGGTCTCGGCCTCGGGCATGGACTGGGGCGTACTTGCCGCAGCCGGCGTGCTCACCATCATTCCCGGCGCGCTCGTCATCTATTTCGTCCGCAACTACATCGCCAAGGGTTTTGCCCTTGGCCGGGTTTGAAGGGGAGGGTCCGATGGCCGCTGTCGCAAGCCGCACCAACCGCTGGCCGGTGGCGCTCGCCGCCGTGCTCGTCGCCTATGCCGTCATCGTCGGCCTCCTCGTCGTGGCCGTTCCCGTCAAGGAGGGTGCGCGCGACTGGTTCGCCTCGCTCATCCCGGGCGGCTGGATGGCCTGGTCGTTCCCGACGGCCATGTTCTTCCTGACGATCTTCACGCTGATCGCGCTGATGGCGGTCTGGGAATATGCCCGTCCGGGCGGGTCCCCGCGCGTCGGCATCCTGCGCTTCGAGACGACCCGCGGCGACCGGCTCTTCGTGTCGCTGCTCGGCTCGGCGTTCATTCATCTCGCATGGCTGGGCCTTATTGGACCCAACCTGTGGTGGGCTCTTGCCTTGTCCGTGGTCTACGCCATCGGCGTTTTCCGCTTCGTGTAAGGCAAAGGAATGGGGGCCCCGGGGAGAATTTTGGGGGCCCTCACGCATGCAATCGCAAAAACCCCAAGGGAGGATCGATATGCGAAAGCAACTTCTGACGACGACGGCAGTCCTGCTGCTGGCGTTCACCGGCTCCGCATTCGCGGACATGGATGCCGCCAAGAAATTCCTCGATGCGGAGATCGCCGACCTGTCGACGCTCGACCGCGCCGGCCAGGAAGCCGAAATGCAGTGGTTCATCGATGCCGCGAAGCCCTTCGCCGGCATGGAGATCAAGGTCGTTTCCGAAACGATCACCACGCATGAATACGAATCCAAGGTGCTGGCTCCGGCCTTCACCGCGATCACCGGCATCAAGATCACCCATGACCTGATCGGCGAAGGCGACGTCATCGAGAAGCTCCAGACGCAGATGCAGTCGGGCGAGAACATCTACGACGCCTATGTCAACGATTCGGATCTCATCGGCACCCATTGGCGCTACCAGCAGGCCCGTTCGCTGACCGACTTCATGGCGAATGAAGGCAAGGACGTCACCAACCCGACGCTCGACCTCGACGACTTCATCGGCAAGTCCTTCACGACGGCGCCGGACGGCAAGCTCTACCAGCTGCCCGACCAGCAGTTCGCGAACCTCTACTGGTTCCGCTACGACTGGTTCAATGACGAGAAGAACAAGGCGGACTTCAAGGCGAAGTACGGCTATGACCTCGGCGTCCCGGTCAACTGGTCGGCTTACGAGGACATCGCCGAGTTCTTCACCGGCCGCGAGATCGACGGCAAGAAGGTCTATGGCCACATGGACTACGGCAAGAAGGACCCGTCGCTCGGCTGGCGCTTCACCGATGCTTGGCTGTCGATGGCCGGCAACGGCGACAAGGGCATCCCGAACGGCTTGCCGGTGGACGAATGGGGCATCAAGGTCGACGAGAACTCCCGTCCGGTCGGCTCGTGCGTCGCTCGTGGCGGCGACACCAATGGCCCGGCTTCCGTCTACGCCATCCAGAAGTACCTCGACTGGCTGAAGGCCTATGCACCGGCCGCTGCCGGCGGCATGACCTTCTCCGAATCCGGCCCGGTCCCCTCGCAGGGCGAGGTCGCCCAGCAGATGTTCACCTATACGGCGTTCACCGCCGACTTCGTGAAGGAAGGCCTGCCGGTCGTCAACGAGGACGGTACGCCGAAATGGCGCTTCGCCCCGTCGCCGCACGGCGTCTACTGGAAGGACGGCATGAAGCTCGGCTACCAGGACGTGGGTTCCTGGACGCTTCTGAAGTCGACGCCGGACGACCGCGCCAAGGCCGCCTGGCTCTATGCGCAGTTCGTCGTCTCCAAGACGGTCGACGTCAAGAAGAGCCATGTCGGCCTGACGCTGATCCGCGAATCCTCGATCGCCCACCCGTCCTTCACGGAACGGGCGCCGAAGCTCGGCGGCCTCATCGAGTTCTACCGTTCGCCGGCCCGCGTGCAGTGGTCGCCGACCGGCACGAACATCCCGGACTATCCGAAGCTGGCCCAGCTGTGGTGGCAGGCGATCGGCGATGCGTCCTCTGGTGCCAAGACCGCGCAGGAAGCCATGGATTCGCTGTGCGCCGAGCAGGAGAAGGTGCTGGAGCGTCTCGAGCGCGCCGGCGTCATGGGCGACATGGGTCCCAAGCTCGCCGAAGAGCACGATCTCGAATACTGGAACAAGGATGCCGTCGAGAAGGGCAACCTCGCGCCGCAGCTCAAGATCGAGAACGAGAAGGAAAAGCCGCTCACAGTTAACTATGACGAACTCGTCAAGAGCTGGCAGAAGTAAGGCGGCCCTCTCGATCCTTTGACCGCGGGCGCGAGTTCGCCCGCGGTCGTCATTCTCTCGCCCGCGTGCCGCAAGGCGCGCGGGTCTTTTCGTTTCGAGGGATTCCTGCATTGCGCAGCGCTGGGTCTTCCGCTAAGAGACCCCGCGGTTTCTCCCGCGCTCGCGCGCGAACTTCGAAAATAGCGGTACACAGCCATGGCACGCATCGTGATGAAATTCGGCGGAACGTCCGTCGCTGACCTCGACCGTATCCACAATGTGGCCCGCCATGTGAAACGCGAGGTCGAGGCCGGCCACGAGGTGGCCGTCGTCGTGTCCGCCATGTCTGGCAAGACGAACGAGCTGGTCGCCTGGGTGCAGGGCATGCCGAAGGTGACGGGCGCCAACTCGCCCTTCTACGATGCGCGCGAATATGACGCGATCGTCGCCTCCGGCGAACTGGTGACCGCCGGCCTTCTGGCCGTCGCGCTCCAGTCGATGGGCATCAATGCCCGTTCCTGGCAGGGCTGGCAGATCCCGATCCGCACCGACAACGCCCACGGCGCCGCGCGCATCCTCGACATCGAGGGCGGCGAAATCGTCCGCCGCATGGGCGAGGGCCAGGTGGCCGTCGTCGCCGGCTTCCAGGGCCTCGGCCCGGACAATCGCGTGGCGACGCTCGGCCGCGGCGGTTCCGACACGTCGGCCGTCGCCATCGCCGCCGCCGTCAAGGCCGACCGCTGCGATATCTATACCGACGTCGACGGCGTCTACACGACCGACCCGCGCATCGAGCCGAAGGCCAGGCGCCTGAAGAAGATCGCCTTCGAGGAAATGCTCGAAATGGCCTCGCTCGGCGCCAAGGTGCTGCAGGTGCGCTCGGTCGAGCTTGCCATGGTGCACAAGGTGCGCACCTTCGTCCGCTCGTCTTTCGTGGATCCCGATGCGCCGGGCATGGGCGATCTTCTGAACCCGCCCGGTACGCTGATTTGTGATGAGGATGAGATCGTGGAACAGGAAGTCGTAACCGGCATCGCCTATGCCAAGGATGAAGCGCAGATCTCGCTCCGCCGCGTCGCCGACCGGCCGGGCGTTTCGGCCGCGATCTTCGGCCCGCTCGCCGAAGCCCACATCAATGTCGACATGATCGTCCAGAACATCTCCGAGGACGGCTCCAAGACCGACATGACCTTCACGGTCCCCTCGGGCGACATGGAGAAGGCGCTCAAGGTGCTCGAAGGCGCCAAGGAGCAGGTCGGCTTCGACGTGATCCAGCACGAGACGGGCCTCGTCAAGGTCTCCGTCATCGGCATCGGCATGCGCAGCCATGCGGGCGTCGCCGCCTCCGCCTTCCAGGCGCTGGCCGAGAAGGGCATCAACATCAAGGCGATCACCACGTCCGAGATCAAGATTTCCATCCTGATCGACGGCGCCTATGCCGAACTCGCCGTTCGGACTTTGCATTCCGTCTACGGTCTCGATAAGAAGTAGGGACCGGCCGACTCGGCGCCGATCCCAGGGATCGCTGGCGTGGCCCGCGCCGGCAGGGTAATGTCATTTTCGGGAGACGCCACGCGATGAGAGACCTCTCCGCGGGTCCGCGCGTTCTTCTCAAGCGGCTGCGCGAGTTGATGGCGGAGCCACTCGAGCCGCAGGAGCGCCTAGACCAGATCGTGCGCCAGATCGCGCAGAACATGGTCGCGGAAGTGTGTTCCGTCTACGTGCTTCGTTCCGACGGCGTCCTCGAACTCTATGCGACCGAAGGTCTCAATCCCGGTGCCGTCCACCTTGCCCAGCTCAAGATGGGCCAGGGCCTCGTCGGCACGATTGCCGCCTCGGCGCGGCCGCTGAACCTGTCCGACGCCCAGTCGCATCCCGCCTTCACCTACCTGCCGGAAACGGGCGAGGAGATCTACCACTCCTTCCTCGGCGTTCCTATCTTGCGCACCGGCAGGGCGCTCGGCGTGCTTGTCGTGCAGAACAAGGCGAGCCGCACCTACCGCGAAGACGAGTTGGAGGCGCTCGAGACGACGGCGATGGTGATTGCGGAAATGGTGGCGACCGGCGAGCTGAAGAAGCTCACCAAGCCCGGCCTCGAGCTGGACCTGTCCCGCCCCGTCGCGATCGAGGGATCGAGCTTCGGCGAGGGGATCGGCCTCGGCTATGTCGTGCTGCACGAGCCGCGCATCGTCGTCACCAACCTTCTGAACGAGGATTCCGAGCACGAGCTCGGCCGGCTTGCCGAAGCGCTCGGGTCGCTGCGCATCTCCATCGACGACATGCTGTCGCGCCGCGAGGTGTCGATGGAGGGGGAGCACCGCGAGGTGCTGGAAACCTATCGCATGTTCGCGCATGACCGCGGCTGGGTGCGCAAGCTCGAAGAGGCGATCCGCAACGGCCTGACCGCGGAAGCGGCGGTCGAGCGGGTGCAGAGCGAGACCAAGGCGCGCATGATCCGCCTGACGGATCCGTATCTTCGCGAGCGCATGCACGATTTCGACGATCTCGCCAATCGCCTGCTGCGCCAGCTCACCGGCTACGGCGCGAAGCTCTCGGCCAGCAGCTTCCCCAACGATGCGATCGTCGTGGCGCGCGCCATGGGCGCGGCGGAGCTGCTCGATTATCCGCGCCAGAACGTGCGCGGCCTCGTTCTTGAGGAGGGTGCCGTCACCAGCCATGTGGTGATCGTCGCGCGCGCCATGAGCATTCCCGTGGTCGGCCAGGCGGTGGGCGCCGTGGCGCTGGCGGAGAATGGCGATCCGATCATCATCGACGGCGACGACGGCCGGGTGCATCTGCGGCCGCTGCCGGATCTCCAGCGCTCCTATGAGGAAAAGGTGCGCTTCCGTGCCCGCCGGCAGGAGCAGTACCGGGCGCTGCGCGCCGTCGAGCCGATGACGAAGGACGGCTGCGCGATCAATCTCCAGATGAATGCGGGCCTGCTCGTCGACCTGCCGCATCTCAACGAATCCGGCGCATCCGGCATCGGCCTCTTCCGCACCGAGCTCCAGTTCATGATCGCCTCGACCATGCCGAAGGCGGAGGAGCAGGAGGCGTTCTACCGCAATGTGCTGAAACAGGCCGGCGGCCGCCCCGTGACCTTCCGTACGCTCGATATCGGCGGCGACAAGGTCGTGCCCTATTTCCGCGCGGCGCAAGAGGAGAACCCGGCGCTCGGCTGGCGGGCCATCCGCCTGTCGCTCGACCGGCCGGGCCTGTTGCGCACCCAGCTTCGCGCCATGCTGCGCGCCGCGGCCGGTGCCGATCTCCGGCTGATGCTGCCGATGGTGACCGAGGTTTCCGAGCTGAAGGAGGTCCGCGATCTTCTCCAGAAGGAGATTCAGCGGCAATCGAAGATCGGCGAGCAATTGCCGAAGAAGCTGCAGTTCGGCGCCATGCTGGAAGTGCCGGCGCTGCTCTGGCAGCTCGACGAGCTGATGGCGGAGGTCGATTTCGTCTCCGTCGGCTCGAACGACCTCTTCCAGTTCGCCATGGCGGTCGACCGCGGCAATGCCCGCGTCTCCGATCGCTTCGACACGCTCGGCCGACCGTTCCTGCGCATCCTGCGCGATATCGTCAGGGCCGGCATCCGCAACGACACGTCGGTGACGCTGTGCGGCGAGATGGCGAGCAAGCCGATCTCCGCCATGGCGCTCATCGGCATCGGATTCCGCTCGGTTTCGATGTCGCCGGCGGCGATCGGCCCGGTCAAGTCCATGCTGCTGTCGCTCGATGCGGCAAAGCTGGAGGCGGTGCTGACGCCGGCGCTCGACGATACCAGACCGACGGCCTCGATCCGCCAGATTCTCACCGATTTCGCGGCCGAGAACGGCGTTCCGCTTTGATTGTTTTAACGGGAGTTTGAACGGTGGCGAAGCTTCCCGTTGAAAAGATGCGCGAACTCGAACGCCGTTTCGGCGAGATCGAGGCGCGCATGTCGGCGGGGCCGGATTCAGAGACCTATGTGCGCCTCGCCTCCGAATATTCCGAGCTTCAGCCGGTCGTCGCGAAGATCCGCGAATACCAGAAGGTCAGCGGCGAGATCGCCGACCTCGACGCACTGCTTTCCGACAAGGCGACCGACCGCGAGATGCGCGACCTTGCGGACATGGAGCTGCCGGAACTGAGGGAGCGGCTGGAGGGCCTTGAAAAGGAGATGCAGATCCTGCTTCTTCCCAAGGACGCGGCCGACGAGAAGAGCGCGATCCTCGAAATCCGCGCCGGTACGGGCGGCTCGGAAGCCGCGCTTTTCGCCGGCGACCTCTTCCGCATGTACGAGCGTTATGCAGCGGCCCATGGCTGGAAGGTGGAGGTGCTCTCCTCCAGCGAGGGCGAGGCGGGCGGCTTCAAGGAAATCATTGCGACGATCACCGGGCGCGGCGTTTTTGCCAAGCTGAAGTTCGAATCGGGCGTGCACCGCGTCCAGCGCGTTCCGGAGACGGAGGCCAGCGGGCGCATCCACACCTCGGCGGCGACCGTCGCCGTGCTGCCGGAAGCCGAAGAGATCGACATCGAGATCCGGCCGGAGGATATCCGCGTCGATACGATGCGCTCCTCGGGCGCCGGCGGCCAGCACGTCAACACGACCGACTCGGCCGTGCGCATCACCCACCTGCCGACCGGCCTCGTCGTGACGAGTTCGGAGAAGTCGCAGCACCAGAACCGCGCCAAGGCCATGCAGGTGCTGCGCTCGCGGCTCTACGACATCGAGCGGCAGCGGGCGGAAAGCGAGCGCTCCGCCGACCGCAAGAGCCAGGTCGGCTCCGGCGACCGGTCCGAGCGCATCCGCACCTACAATTTCCCTCAAGGTCGCGTCACGGACCACCGCATCAACCTGACGCTCTACAAGCTCGACCGCATGATGGTCGGCGAGATCGACGAGGTGGTCGATGCGCTGGTGGCCGACTACCAGGCGGGCCTCCTCGCGCAACTCGGCGAACAGGGCCGATGAACGGCGCGACGCTCGCCGAGGTGCTGGCCGCCGCGCGGCGCCGGCTTGCCGAGGCGGGCATCACCGACCCAGCCGGCGATGCGCGAACCCTGCTCATGGGCCTGTTGGACCTGACGCCGACATCCTTCATAACCGAGGGCGATCGCGCCCTGGGGGAGGCCGAGCGGCAGGCGATCCACGGTGCGATCGCTCGCCGTATCGCACACGAGCCTGTCCATCGCATCCTCGGCCGCCGGGCCTTTTCCCGGCTCGACCTGACGCTGTCGCCGCAGACGCTGGAGCCGCGGCCGGACACCGAGGTGCTTGTCGATGCGCTCGTGCCCCATGCGGAGCGGATCGTGCGCGCGACGGGTGGCTGCCGCATCCTCGATCTTGGAACCGGAACGGGTGCGATCTGTCTCGCCCTGCTGGATCTCGTGCCCGGCGCGCATGGGGTCGGCGCGGATCTTGCGGCCGGGGCCCTTGAAACCGCGCGCCGCAATGCCGATATCAACGGTATCGCCGACCGCTTCGAGACGATCGAGAGCGACTGGTTTGCAGCCGTGACCGGGGTGTTCGACATCATCGTGTCAAATCCCCCCTATATCGTCCGCTCCGTGGTCGGAACGCTGGACGACGAGGTCCGGCTCCACGATCCGATACTGGCGCTGGATGGCGGGGAAGATGGGCTAGACGCCTATCGCGCCATCGCCGCCGGGGCGGGCGATCATATCAGGGACAACGGCCTGGTGGCTTACGAAATCGGTTACGACCAGAAGGACCAGGTCACCGCGATCATGCGCGAGAAGGGTTTCTCGCCGATTGCAGCGATCAAGGATTTCGGCGGCAACGACCGTGCTCTTCTCTTTACGAAAGCCGCTGTCCTGTGATTTTGCTGCGTGAGCACAGCAAATTCTGCGACTGCAAAGAAAAGGCTTGGAATCGGGAAGGAAGCGGGCTAGGTTGCGGGCACGCACTGGGCAAGCGGTCATGACACAGAGGATTCGTTCCTGCATGACCCGATCGCGAGGATTGCTCTCTCGAAGAGTTGCTAGGGTTGAAGACTGCCTAGTGCGGGTACCTGTTAATTTGACGTCTTACGGCGACAGGACCACCGACCGGCGTGGTTTGCCCGCGGGTAAGGATGCTTGATCTGGCGTGGCCCGATCAGGCGTCAAGACACATGATCATCAAGACACGATACGTTAGGTGAGTGACATATGAGGCCAGGACAGCAAAACAAGCGCGGCCGCGGGCGTAACAACAACAATAGTAACAACAATAACAATAACAACAATAACCACCGCAAGGGTGGAAATCCCCTGACGAGGACCTACGACAGTTCGGGTCCGGACGTGAAGATCAGGGGCACGGCCCAGCATGTCGCCGAGAAATATTCAGCGCTTGCCCGTGACGCCCATAGCGCCGGCGACCGCGTCATGGCGGAAAACTATCTGCAGCACGCAGAGCATTACAACCGCATCATTGCCGCAGCGCAGGCGCAGATGCAGGACCGCTTCCCGCGGGACGAGCGTTCGGACAATGCCGAGCGGAGCGATTTCAACGACCGTGACGGTTTCGACCAGGATTCCGACGAGATCGATTCGACGGCCGTCGACGAGCCTGCACCGGTCGCGGTCGCCGCGCCGGCTCCGGTTGCGCCCGCTCCCGTTGCCGCCGAGCAGCCCGTCATCGACGGCACCGGCCCGCAGCCGGTGATCGAAGGCACGCCGGCCGAAGTTTCGATCGAGGACGAAGCGGCAGCTCCCGCCACCGGCCGTGCCCCGGCGCGCCGCCGCAGCACGCCCCGCCCGCGCCGTCCGCGCCGCGGCGAGGCCGAGGCAGCCGGCGAGGGCGCACAGCCCGCGGACGACGCCGCTCCGGCCCTCGAAGCCTCGGAATAACGGCATCCACCGGACTTGCAGAACCCGGCCTTGCGCCGGGTTCTTGCGTTTTGCGAAGGCGCCCGCGAAAAATCTCGACCGGCGGCCGGACGCTCCCTTTAATTCGCGAAAACCTCCACCATATTCGCTTCAGGCGGTGGCCGGTCGCAAGGCCGGCGGGCCGCAGGCATGAAAGGCTCGCCTTGACGGGGGCCTTATCCTGAAACGTCGACCGGTGCCTCGAAAGGGCCGGCCGAGTCCTGGAGGTGAATGATGAACATTGAGAAATACTCCGAGCGCGTGCGCGGTTTCCTGCAATCCGCCCAGACGAAGGCGCTGGCCGATGGCAATCCGCAGTTCACGCCCGAACACGTCCTGAAAGTGCTGCTCGACGACGAGCAGGGCATGGCCGCATCGCTGATCGAGCGCGCCGGCGGCAATGCGCGCGACGCGCGGCTCGCCAACGACGCCGCACTTGCCAAGCAGCCGAAAGTGTCCGGCGGCAACGGGCAGGTCTACCTTTCCCAGCCGCTTGCGAAGGTCTTCTCCACGGCCGAAGAGGCCGCCAAGAAGGCAGGCGACAGCTTCGTCACGGTCGAGCGCCTGCTCCTGGCGCTGGCGATCGAAAAGTCCGCCGCGACGTCTGATATCCTGGCGAAGGCCGGGGTGACGCCGGCGAAGATCAACCAGGTCATCAACGATATCCGCAAGGGCCGCACCGCCGACACGGCGAGCGCCGAGCAGGGTTTCGATTCCTTGAAGAAATTCGCCCGTGACCTGACTGCCGATGCGCGCGAAGGCCGGCTCGACCCGGTGATCGGCCGCGACGACGAGATCCGCCGCACGATCCAGGTCCTGTCGCGCCGCACGAAGAACAACCCCGTCCTCATCGGCGAGCCCGGCGTCGGCAAGACGGCGATCGCCGAAGGCCTTGCGCTGCGCATCGTCAACGGCGACGTGCCGGAGAGTCTCAAGGACAAGAAGCTGATGGCGCTCGACATGGGCGCGCTGATCGCGGGGGCGAAATACCGCGGTGAATTCGAGGAGCGCCTGAAGGCCGTGCTGGCCGAAGTGCAGGCGGAAGACGGCGAGATCATCCTGTTCATCGACGAGATGCACACGCTGGTCGGGGCCGGCAAGGCGGACGGGGCGATGGACGCCTCGAACCTGCTGAAGCCAGCGCTCGCCCGTGGCGAACTGCACTGCGTCGGCGCGACCACGCTCGACGAATACCGCAAGCATGTCGAGAAGGACGCGGCGCTCGCACGCCGGTTCCAGCCCGTCATGGTGGACGAGCCGACCGTCGAGGATACGATCTCGATCCTGCGGGGCCTCAAGGAGAAATACGAGCAGCACCACAAGGTCCGGATCTCCGATTCGGCCCTTGTCGCCGCCGCGACGTTCTCCAACCGCTACATCACGGATCGTTTCCTGCCGGACAAGGCGATCGACCTAATGGACGAAGCCGCTTCGCGGCTGCGCATGCAGGTCGATTCCAAGCCCGAGGAACTGGACGAACTCGACCGCCGCATCATCCAGCTCAAGATCGAGCGTGAGGCCCTGAAGAAGGAAACCGACCGCTCGTCGCAGGATCGGCTCGAAAAGCTGGAGATCGATCTTGCCGCGCTGGAAGAGGAAGCCTCGGCGCTCACCGCGCGCTGGCAGGCGGAAAAGTCGAAGCTCGGCCGCGCCGCCGACCTCAAGCGTCAGCTCGACGAGCTGCGCAACGAGCTTGCCATTGCCCAGCGCAAGGGTGAGTTCCAGCGCGCCGGGGAGCTTGCCTATGGCATCATCCCCAAGCTCGAAAAGGAGCTGGAAGAGGCCGAAGGCCGCGATGCCGGCGATGTCGATCCGATGGTGCAGGAGGTCGTGACCCCCGACAACATTGCGCATATCGTCTCCCGCTGGACGGGCATCCCCGTGGACAAGATGCTGGAAGGCGAGCGCGACAAGCTCTTGCGCATGGAAGATGAACTCGGCAAGTGGGTCGTCGGCCAGGGTGATGCCGTACAGGCGGTGTCTCGCGCCGTCCGCCGTGCGCGTGCCGGTTTGCAGGATCCGAACCGGCCGATCGGCTCGTTCATCTTCCTCGGCCCGACCGGCGTCGGCAAGACGGAGCTGACCAAGGCGCTCGCCCGCTTCCTCTTCGACGACGAGACGGCGATCCAGCGCATGGACATGTCGGAATACATGGAGAAGCACTCCGTGGCCCGGCTGATCGGCGCGCCTCCCGGCTATGTCGGCTATGAAGAAGGCGGTGCGCTCACCGAATCCGTCCGCCGCCGGCCCTATCAGGTCGTGCTGTTCGACGAGATCGAGAAGGCGCATCCGGATGTCTTCAACGTGCTCTTGCAGGTCCTCGACGACGGCCGCCTGACCGATGGCCAGGGCCGCACCGTGGACTTCCGCAACACGATGATCATCATGACCTCGAACCTCGGCGCGGAGTACCTCACGGCGCTCGGCGAGAACGAGGACAGCGATACGGTTCGCGATCAGGTCATGGATGTCGTGAAGATGGCGTTCCGGCCGGAGTTCCTGAACCGGGTGGACGAGATCATCCTGTTCCACCGCCTCAAGCGGTCGGAAATGGGCGCGATCGTCGATATCCAGCTTGCGCGGCTGCGCAAGCTTCTGGTCGATCGCAAGATCGTCCTCGACCTCGACGAGGAGGCCGTGCACTGGCTGGCCGAGAAGGGCTACGACCCCGTCTATGGTGCGCGTCCCCTGAAGCGGGCGATCCAGAAGCACCTTCAGGATCCGCTGGCCGAGAAGATCCTTTCCGGCGAGATCCTCGACGGCTCGACCGTCAAGGTGACTGCCGGTTCCGACCGGCTGCTCTTCTCGCCGAAGGCTGCGGCGGTGAGCAAGGCCGCCTGACAGGGCTGCGATCCTCACCAAGACAAAGCGCGGGTAGAGCCCGCGCTTTTTGCGTTCCTGCCGGTCGTTCCCTGCCTTCGGCCGCAAAATCTTTCCCTTTCGGGAGAACATGCGCTAAGGGCATCAGCCATGACCATGCCGGTATCGACAGACCCGAAATTCGTCGTCCTTCTCGGGGGCGCGCTCACGGTGACGCCGCGCCTTCGCACGGATGTGGCCGGGGCGCGCGTCATCGCGGCGGATGGCGGCATGCGGCATGCGGAAAGCCTCGACGCCCTGCCGGAACTCTGGGTCGGCGATTTCGATTCGACCCCGCCCAATCTCATCGCGGCCTGGCCGCATGTCGAGCGCCAGCCCTATCCCGCCGCCAAGAACGAGACCGACGGGGCGCTTGCCGTTTCGGTCGCGGCCGAGCGCGGGGCACGCGCCATTGTGCTCGCCGGCGCGCTCGGCGGGGAGCGCAGCGACCATGCGCTGATGCATCTCCTCCATGCCGTTTCGCTGGAGGCGCAGGGTTTTGCCGTCAAGCTCACCTCCGGCGAGGAGGAGGCCTGGCCGCTGCTGCCGGGCCGCCGCGAGATCGACCTGCCGAAGGGCAGCCTCTTCTCCATCCTCGGCCTTGCGCCGCTTTCGGGCCTCACCATCGACAATGCGCGCTATCCGCTGAAGGACTTCTCGCTGCCCTTCGGCTCCTCGCGCACCATCTCCAATGTGGCGGAAGGCCCGATCCGCCTTTCGCTCGCCGCCGGCCGCGCCATTCTCGTCGCCCGGCCCTATGACCTTTCAGGAGCCTGACCCTTGGCACCGCCCATTCTCAAACTCGATGACATCACCTTGAGCTTCGGCGGCACGCCGCTGCTTGCCGGCGCCAGCCTCCAGGTGGAGCCGGGCGACCGCATATCGCTCGTCGGCCGCAATGGCTCGGGCAAGTCGACGCTGATGAAGATCGCCGCCGGCCTTGCCGAGGCGCAGTCCGGCGAGGTCTTCCGCCATCCTTCCGCGACGATCCGCTACCTGCATCAGGCGCCGGATTTCGACGGCTACGATACGGTCGCGGCCTATGCGGAGGCGGGCCTCGGGCCGAGTGACGATCCCTACCGCGTCACCTATCTGCTCGAACATCTCGGGCTCACCGGCAGCGAGGATCCCCAGTCGCTTTCGGGCGGCGAGGCGCGCCGGGCGGCGCTCGCCCGGGTGATGGCGCCGGAGCCGGATATTCTCCTCCTCGACGAGCCGACCAACCATCTCGACCTTCCGACCATCGAATGGCTCGAAGGCGAGTTGCAATCGACCCGCTCCGCCCTTGTCGTCATCTCGCACGACCGCCGTTTCCTCGAAAAGGTGTCCAACGCCACCGTCTGGCTCGACCGCGGCCAGTCCCGCCGGCTCAACCGCGGCTTCGGCCATTTCGAAGCCTGGCGCGACGAGGTGCTGGAGGCCGAGGAGCTGGAGCAGCACAAGCTCGGCAAGGCGATCGAGCGCGAGGAGCACTGGTTGCGCTACGGCGTCACCGCCCGCCGCAAGCGCAACATGCGCCGTCTCGGTGCGCTGCACGACCTGCGCGCCCGCTATCGCGGCCACAAGGGGCCGCAGGGCAGCGTGCAGGCCAGCGCCTCGGATGCGCAGGAATCGGGCAAGCTGGTCATCGAGGCGGAGAAGATCACCAAGGCCTATGGCGAGCGCAGCATCGTCGCGCCGTTCTCGATCCGCGTCCACCGCGGCGACTGCATCGGTCTCGTCGGCCCGAACGGCGCCGGCAAGACGACGCTGCTCAAGATGCTGACCGGGCAGTTGGAGCCCGACAGCGGCACCGTCAAGCTCGGCACGAACCTGGAGATCGCCACGCTCGACCAGCGCCGCGAGGACCTCAACCTCGACGACACGCTCGCCCACTACCTGACCGACGGACGCGGCGAGACGCTGCTCGTCAACGGCGAGCAGCGGCACGTCACCGGCTACATGAAGGAGTTCCTGTTCCAGCCCGAGCAGGCCCGCACGCCGATCCGCAACCTTTCCGGCGGTGAGCGCGCCCGGCTGATGCTGGCGCGCATCCTGTCGCGGCCGACCAACCTGCTCATCCTCGACGAGCCGACCAACGATCTCGACATCGAGACGCTCGACCTGTTGCAGGAGATCGTCGCAGGCTTTGCCGGCACGGTGCTGCTCGTCAGCCACGACCGCGACTTCCTCGACCGCACCGTCACCTCGACCATCGCGCCGGCCGACCCGGAAAGCCCCGACGGGCGCTGGATCGAATATGCCGGCGGCTATTCCGACATGATGGCGCAGCGCCGCGGTGCGATCGAGGAGAAGCGCAAGGCGGAGAAGGCGGAAAAGGCGAAGGCTGCCGAGGCGCCGCCCGCCGCCGAAAGCAAGGGCAAGTCGAAGCTCTCCTACAAGCAGAAATTCGCCCTCGAGAACCTGCCGAAGGAAATGGAGAAGGTGGAAAAGGAGATCGCCGCCCGCGAGGCGAAGATGGCCGATCCCGCCCTTTTCACCAGGGATCCCGCCACCTTCAACAGGCTGGCGGCGGAGATGGAGAAACTGCGCGCCTCCCTTGCCAGGATGGAAGAGGAATGGCTGGAACTGGAGATGCTGCGCGAGGAACTGGAGGGCTGAGCGCCCTGTTCCATCCGAAACAGCGCCGCGCCCGGCGATGTGGGACAGTCTGGTCACTGGATGAGAGGAGCTCATCCTGTAACCCGAAAGAGATCAGGAGAGTCCCATGCGCAAGTTCATCATTTCGGCCGTCGTCGCCGTCGTCGCCGCCGTTTCCTTCGCCGCCCCGTCGCAGGCCGGCTACTACGGCTACGGTCACAAGAGCTACGGCTGGAAGAGTTACGGCCACGGCCACCACGGCTACAAGAAGCACTACCGCGTCAAGCGTCACTACGGCGGCTACTACGGCCACCGCTGGGGCGGCGACTGGGGCGGCAAGGTCTACTACAAGAAGCGCCACTACAACTACTACTGAGCGGCCCGCCTTCTACCGAAGAAGCAAGGCCCGGATGCCGCCGCATCCGGGCCTTGCCCGTTTCCGGCCATGGATTGATTCGGGGCGCAAGGAGCGCTATCTACATTGCTCGTGGTGATTTGGCCGGCCGGCTTGCAGCCACGTTAAACAAGTCGCTAAAGGGCCGCGCGAGGAAAAACCTTCCGTGGACCGGTTGCGACACTGTTGCGGCCGGTTTTGTTTTTCGATCGAGTGTGACATGCCCATCAAGATTCCCGATACGCTTCCCGCCTTCGAAACCCTCGTTCAGGAGGGGGTGCGGGTGATGACCGAGACGGTGGCGATCCGGCAGGATATCCGCCCCTTGCAGATCGGGCTGCTCAACCTCATGCCGAACAAGATCAAGACGGAAGTGCAGATGGCCCGCCTCGTCGGCGCCTCGCCGTTGCAGGTCGAGCTGTCGCTGGTGCGCGTCGGCGGCCACCGGGCGAAGAACACCTCGGAAGAGCATCTGCTCGCCTTCTACGATACGTGGGAGGAGGTGCGGCACCGCAAGTTCGACGGCTTCATCATCACCGGCGCGCCCGTCGAGACGCTCGACTACGAGGACGTCACCTACTGGGACGAGATGAAGCAGATTCTCGACTGGACCGAAACGAACGTCCATTCGACGCTGAATGTCTGCTGGGGCGCCATGGCGGCGATCTACCATTTCCACGGCGTGCCGAAGCACACGCTGGAGGAAAAGGCCTTCGGCGTCTACCGCCATCACAACCGCAAGCCGTCCTCGGTCTATCTCAACGGCTTCTCCGACAATTTCGAGGTGCCGGTCTCGCGCTGGACGGAAATCCGCATCGAGGATATCCGGGCGGTGCCGGAACTCGACATCCTGCTCGATTCCGACGAGACGGGCGTCTGCCTCGTGCGCGAGCAGGCCGGCAATCGCCTCTATATCTTCAACCATGTGGAATACGATTCCACCTCGCTTGCCGATGAATATTTCCGCGATGTCTCGGCCGGCGTGCCGATCAAGCTGCCGAAGAACTATTTCCCGCACAACGATCCGTCGCTGCCGCCGCAGAACCGCTGGCGTGGCCATGCGCACCTGCTCTTCGGCAACTGGATCAACGAAATCTATCAGACCACGTCCTATGACCTGGAAAAGATCGGAACAGGAGCCTGACCCATGAGCCGTGTCGTCATTCGCCCGTTGCATGAAGATGATGAAGGCGAGTGGCGGCGCCTGTGGAAAGCCTATCTCGCCTTCTACGAGACGGTTCTGCCGGAAGAGACCTACGTCTCCACCTTCGCCCGGCTGACGGGCGGGGCGGCGGAGGGCGAGTATCGCGGCCTCCTTGCCACGCTCGACGGCAAGCCCGTGGGCCTTGCGCATTACCTGTTCCATCGCTCCTGCTGGACGATCGGCAATGTCTGCTATCTGCAGGATCTCTTTGCCGATCCCGACGTGCGCGGTTCCGGCATCGGTCGGGCGCTGATCGAGGGCGTCTATGCCAAGGCAAAGGAGGCGGGCTCGCCCGAGGTCTACTGGATGACGCAGGAGTTCAACGCGACGGCACGCCGGCTCTATGACCGCATCGCCGACAAGACGCCCTTCATCGTCTACCAGAAATCCTTCTGAACAGGACCGTCGAAAAGTATGACTTTTTGGTTGCGGATGGAGCGGAATTGCAGCAGGTTGCCGCGCGGAACCGGGCGAGCAGTGAAGGAGAGGCAAGCGTGCGCAGCGGAAATGAAATCTTCGGGCGGCTGGAGAATGGCGAAACGGTCGAGCGCATCCGCCTTGCCGGCGGCGGACTGACGGCACATGTCCTCACCTGGGGCGCGGTCATCCAGGACCTCAGGCTCGACGGGCACGATGCGCCGCTGGTGCTCGGCTTCGAGGACCTTGCCGGCTATCTCGCGCACTCGCCCTATTTCGGCGCGACACCCGGGCGCTGCGCCAACCGCATCAAGGACGGGCGCTTCACGATCGACGGGGCGGATTTCCAGCTCGAATGCAACGAGCGCGGCGTCACCCACCTGCATGGCGGCAGCGACGGCATCGGCCGGCAGAACTGGCGGATCGCCGCGCAGGGCCCGGATACCGTCACCCTGGCGCTGACCGATCCCGACGGCCGCGCCGGCTATCCCGGCAATTGCGCCATCACCTGTACATACAGTCTTTCCGGCGAGGGCGTGCTCTCCGTCGTCTATGAGGCGACGACGGATGCGCCGACCCCTGTCAACCTTTGCCAGCACAGCTATTTCATCCTCGACGGCGGCGCCGACGCGCTCGGCCATGACATTCGCGTCGCGGCGGAGCACTACCTGCCCGTCGACGAAAGGCTGATCCCGACCGGCGAGGTCCGTGCCGTCGCCGGCACCCCCTTCGACCTCCGGGAGTGGACGCCGCTGCGCCGGCAGACGGAGGAGGGCGGGGTCGCCTTCGACCACAATTTCTGCCTCTCGCCGCAGCGCCAGGCGAAACGACCGGTCGCCGAGGTCCGCAGCCCGCTGTCCGGCATCTCGCTGGAGGTGCGCACGAGCGAGCCGGGCGTGCAGCTCTATACCGGCGCCAAGGTCGCACCGGCCGTTCCGGGCCTGGAGGGCCGCCGTTACGGCGCTTTCGCCGGTTTCTGCCTCGAAACGCAGGTCTGGCCGGACGCCGTCAACCACGGCCATTTCCCGAATGCCGTCCTCAGGCCCGGTGAAACGGTGCGGCAGGAGACGGACTACGTCTTCCGCAAGGGATGAAATCCGGATCGGGGTACGGGAAGGCAACAAAATCGAAACCTTTGTGCCAGAAAACCGGCCTCATGGACCCGGTATGACGCCGGGTTGTGTGGGATTGAACGCGCCAGGACAGCGCCGCTCGGCCTCAAGGGACGTTGTCGATGAAAATCTCGGATCTTTCCATTTCCCGAAAAGTCGGTCTTCTCGTGCTTCTCATGGGCATTGCGGCCGGCACGATCGCCGTCGTCGGCGGCGGTGGCCTGCGCGCCCTCGGCTCCGCGCTCCAGGACACCGGTGCGCGTGAAGAGGTGGCGCGGGAAGCCATGGATCTGCGCATCGACGTCATCGCCATCAGCCGCATGACCTACCAGCTCGCGCTTGCGCCGGAAAAGGCGGCCGATTTTGCCGCGGAGACCGAGACGCGCTCCAAGGAAATGCTCGACCGCCTGCCGAAGATCGCCTCGACCGCCGATGCCGAGGAAACCAAGCTGCTCGACGGCGTGCGCGCGTCGCTGGCCTCCTATTTCGAGCAGATCCGGGCCATGGTGGCCGTCGCCGGCTCGCCGCAGGGCCAGGACCGCGCCGCCATGCTCGCCGCGCTCGACACGGCGCTGGAAGGCCAGAAGGCCGTCACCGCCGCCCTCAAGCTCTACACGACCTATTCGGCCGAAACCCTCTCGCAATCGCGCGCCGACGCCATTTCGCGCTCGACGACCACCCAGGCCGTGCTGCTTGCGACCGCCCTCGTCTGCATCGTCGCGGGCATGCTGTTCAGCACCCTGTTCGCCCGCAACGGCATCGTCCGCCCGATCCGGCTCCTGACCGGCGTGATGTCCAACCTTGCCGCCGGCAAGCTCGACGATGCCATTCCCTGCACCGACCGCAAGGACGAGATCGGCGCGATGGCGCGCACGCTCGACGTCTTCCGCGCCAACGAGATGCAGATGCGCGAGATGGAGGCGCAGGAAGCGGCCCTGCAGACGCAGAGCAAGGACCTGCAATCGAACATCAGCACGATCGTCGCCGCCGCTGCCGCCGGGGACTTCTCCCGCCGCATCACCAAGTCCTACGAGGACGAGGACCTTCGCCGCTTCGCCACCGGCGTCAACGACCTGGTCGAGAATGTCGATCGGGGCGTCAGCGAAGTGCGCCGCGTGATCGCCTCGCTCTCCCATGCCGACCTGACGCAGGAGATGGCCGGCCATTTCGAGGGCGACTTCGCCGAGCTCCAGGCAAACGTCAACGGCGCCATGCTGACGCTGCGCAGCACGATGACCGGCATCCTGTCCACCGCCGGCACGATCACCGGCAATTCCCGCGAGCTTTCGGCCGCCGCCGGCCAGCTCGCCCACCGCACGGAGCAGCAGGCCGCCTCGCTGGAGGAGACCGCCGCCGCGCTGGAGGAGATCACCACCACGGTGAAGACCTCGACGGCCCGCGCCCTCGAAGCCTCCGAGATCGTGCGCGAGGCGAAGGACAGTGCCGACAAGTCCGGCAGTATCGTCCAGAACGCCATCGACGCCATGGGCCGCATCGAGCAGTCCTCGCAGAAGATCAACCAGATTATCTCCGTCATCGACGAGATCGCCTTCCAGACCAATCTTCTGGCGCTGAATGCCGGCGTCGAGGCGGCCCGCGCGGGCGAGGCCGGCCGCGGCTTTGCGGTTGTCGCCCAGGAAGTGCGCGAGCTTGCCCAGCGCTCGGCCAATGCCGCCAAGGAGATCAAGACGCTGATCAACGCCTCGGCCGGCGAGGTGAAGGGCGGGGTTTCGCTGGTGCTGTCGACCGGCGACGTGCTCTCGGAAATCAAGGACCTCGTCAACCGCGTCAACGATCATGTCGTCTCGATCACCCGCGCGGCGCAGGAGCAGTCCGCAGCGCTCGGCGAGATCAACACGGCCGTCAACCAGATGGACCAGATGACCCAGCAGAACGCCGCCATGGTGGAGGAGACGACGGCCGCAAGCCAGATGCTCGCCAGCGAAGCCGCCCAGCTCCAGACCGCGCTTTCGCAGTTCCATATCGGCGAGGCATCGGCCAGCGCCAGCTACCAGCGTCGGGCCGCGTAGGGCGCAGTCCCGCAACGCAACGAAGAAGGGCCGGTTCAGTCACCGGCCCTTCTTCGTTGCGGATCAGAGTCCTTCAGGCCGTCCGCGACGTAGGCCGGGTGAGACCCGGCAAGGTTTTCAGCCGCAGAAAACACAAAAGCCCCGGCGAACCGAGGCTTGCGACATCTTGGAGAAAATGGAGCGGGTGAAGCGATTCGAACGCTCGACCCCAACCTTGGCAAGGTTGTGCTCTACCCCTGAGCTACACCCGCTCATCGTCGACGGCCTGGGGTAGTTGGTGGCCGAAGGTCGCTGCGTTGCGGCGACGGGCGGTATATGGCCCAAGGCTTTTTCAAATGCAACAGGGAAATGTCGGATTTTGAAGAAAAAAATGGAGAGAGTTTCAAAGCCCCGGATTTCCGGGCGGTTGCGCTTGCGGGGGCGAAGCCTTATCAGCGGAAGGACAGCAACGGAGCGGGGACGAGCAGGACAATGAGTGAAGCGCAGCCGAAGACCGACAGGGATCTTTTCCGGTTTCTCGACGATCTGGGCATCGCCCACAGCACGAAGGAGCATGCGCCGGTCTTCACCGTCGCCGAATCGGTGGCGCTGCGCGACGAGATCCCCGGCGGCCACACGAAGAACCTCTTCGTGAAGGACAAGAAGGACAACTATTTCCTGATGACCGTCGAGGAGCATGCGACGGTGGACCTGAAGACCGTGCATTCGCTCATCGGCGCGGCGAGCCGCGTCTCCTTCGGCAGGCCGGAGAAGCTGATGGAATATCTCGGTGTCATTCCCGGCGCCGTCACCGCCTTCGGGGTGATCAACGACACGGAAGGCAAGGTGAAGATCATCGTCGACGCAGACCTGATGGCCTTCGACACGATCAACGGCCATCCGCTCAGGAACGACGCGACGACCTCGATCGCTTCGAAGGACCTGCTGCGCTTCATCGAGGCGACCGGCCACGCGCCGCTTGTCTTGAAAGTCACGGCCTGACATACGATCTGGGGTACAGACACGACATCGAGGCGCTCGGCGCCACAGGAGAGACCCATGAGTGCAGGCGACAACCCCTACGCATCGTCCTATGGCGGCCAGATGAACGTCTCGGCGAGCTTCGGCGGCGCTGCGCCGGCGGATGACCTCGTCACGGATACGACGACGGCGAACTTTTCCCGCGACGTGCTGGAGGCCTCGCGCCAGCAGCCCGTTCTCGTCGACTTCTGGGCGCCCTGGTGCGGCCCCTGCAAGCAGCTCCAGCCGGTCATCGAGAAGGTCGTGCGGGAGAGTGCGGGCCGCGTGAAGCTCGTCAAGCTCAATATCGACGATCATCCCTCCATTCCCGGCCAGCTCGGCATCCAGTCGATCCCCGCCGTCGTCGCCTTCGTCGCCGGCCGCCCGGTCGACGGCTTCATGGGCGCGGTGCCGGAAAGCCAGATCCGCGACTTCATCGACAAGGTCGCAGGTCCCGCCGGCGCGGATGAGAAGGCCGAGATCGAGGCGCTGCTGGCCGAGGCGAAGACTTTGTTCGACGCGGGCGACCTTGCCGGCGCGGCCGATCTTTACGGCGCGCTGCTGCAGGCCGATCCCGAGAATCCGGTAGCCCTTGCCGGCATCGCCGAATGCATGATCGCCGCCGGCCAGCCGGAAAACGCCCGCCAGATCCTCGGCAGCCTGCCGGAGGCCGTTGCGGCCGATCCGGCCGTCGCGGCGGTGCTGAAGAAGCTCGACCAGATCGAGGAGGCGCGCAAGCTCGGCGATCCCGCGGCGCTCGAACAGGCGCTGGCGCTCGATCCGGACGATCATGCGGCCCGGCTGAAGCTCGCCAAGATCCGCAATGTCGAGGGCGACCGGCAGGCGGCCGCCGACCACCTACTTTTTATCATGAAGCGCGATCGCGCCTTCGACGACGACGGCGCGCGCCGGGAGCTTCTGCAGTTCTTCGACGTCTGGGGCCCGAAGGATCCGGCGACGATCGCCGCGCGGCGCAAGCTGTCGTCGATCCTGTTTTCCTGAGGCTTTTTCCGGGAGAACGGCGCGGCATCCCTTGAGAAATGCCGCGCCTACCCCACATTCGGGGGAGGCGCGTCGATGGGGGCGAAAGCCGGTTCGCCGCGCCGCGCGCAATGGGAAGGCACCGTCATGCATGTGGGAAATGCGCGTTACCTGAAGCCGGAGGACCTGCCTGAGGCCATCCCCGTCTTTCCGTTGACGGGCGCTCTCCTCTTGCCGGGTGGCCAGTTGCCGCTCAACATCTTCGAGCCGCGCTACCTCTCCATGCTCGACGACGCTCTCGCAACCCACCGGCTGATCGGCATGGTGCAGCCCGTCTTCGGCACCGAGCGGGTGGACGACGTGGCGAGCGGGACGCCGGCCCTCTGCCAGGTCGGCTGCATCGGCCGCGTCACGTCCTTCGCCGAGACCGGCGACGGGCGCTACATCGTGTCGCTCACCGGCGTCTGCCGCTACCGCCTGCTGGAGGAGTTGCGCAGCGACAGGTCCTATCGCAGCTTCCGCATTGCGCCCTTCATCACCGACCTTTCGGGGCGCGACGACGAGCAGAGCGTCGACCGCGAGGCGCTGCTTTCCGCCTTCAAGGCCTATCTCGACGCCAACAAGCTGGAGGCCGACTGGGAGAGCGTGGAGCGCGCCAGCAACGCGACGCTCGTCAATTCCATGGCGATGATGTCGCCCTATGGCCCTGCGGAAAAGCAGGCGCTGCTGGAGGCGCCGGATCTGAGGACGCGGGCCGAGACGCTGATCGCCATCACCGAGATCGTGCTGGCGCGCGGCTACGGCGACGTCGACACGATGCTGCAATAGGGCGGTCGTGATGAATTCCAGCACCAGCCGCGTTGATCCCAAGCTGCTCGAGCTTCTCGTCTGCCCGCTGACCAAGGGGCGCCTGACCTATGATGCCGCCGCGGGCGAACTCGTTTCGGAAAAGGCGAAGCTCGCCTATCCGATCCGCGACGGCATCCCGATCATGCTGATTTCCGAGGCGCGGGAAATCAAGGACTAGGCCGCGGGCGGCCGATGAGGCCGATCAGATCCGCTGCCCGACCAGCATGCGCGGATGCCCGCTGCCGGCGGTGCCCTCCGCCTGGCGGATGAAGAAGGATTTCAGCCCCGGAAGGCGATCGACGACGCCGAGGCCGACGTCGCGCAGCACGCGCAGCGGCGTTGCGTCGTTGGAGAACAGGCGGTTCAGCACGTCCGTGGTGACGCCCATGCGCACCGTGTCGAAGCGGCGCCAGCTTTCATAGCGTTCCAGCACGGAGATCGCGCCGATATCGAGGCCGAGGCGGTCGGCTTCCACGACGGTCTCGGCGAGTGCCGCCACGTCCTTGAAGCCGAGATTGAGGCCCTGGCCGGAAATCGGGTGGATGCCGTGCGCGGCGTCTCCTGCGAGCGCGAAGCGCGGCGCGACGAAGGCGCGGGCGAGCGTCAGGCCGAGCGGGAAGGCCCGGCGACCGCCGACGACCTTCAGCGCGCCGAGCTTGTGGCCGAAGCGGCGCTCCAGTTCCTCCTCGAAGACGAGGTCGTCGCTCTCGACGAGGCGGCGGGCATCCTCCGTGCGCTCGGTCCAGACGAGCGAGGAGCGGTTGCCGGCGAGCGGCAGCGTGGCGAAGGGGCCGGCGGGCAGGAAATGTTCCTCCGCCGTGCCTTCATGCGGACGTTCGTGCTCGACCGTCGTGACGATGCCGGACTGGCCGTAGTCGAAGCGCACGGTCTTGATGCCGGCCATGTCGCGCAGTTTCGAGCGCACGCCGTCGCAGGCGACGAGGAGGCGGGTCCGGCATTCGGTCCCGTCGGACAGGCGCACCGTCGTGGCGTGCTGGCCGGTGGCAAAACCCTCCGCCGACGTCGCCCAGCGCACGGGGATGCCGAGCGCCTCGGCCTGGCCGAGCAGGCTGCGCGTCACGGCGCGGTTGGGCACCATATGGGCGAAGGGCTCGCCGTCGTCGCCGGAGCCGGCGCCGTCGAAGGTGAGGAAGACGGGGCGCACGGGATCGGCCGTGCGCGAATCGGTGATGACCATGCGGCGGATCGGTTCGGCCTCGGGGGCGATCTCGGGCCACACGCCGATGACGTCGAGGAGGTTGCGGGCAGCCGCCACGATCGCGAAGGCGCGCTCGTCCTTCTGCCAGGCATGGTCCGGTGCGCCGTCGACCACGGTGACGGCAAGGTGCGGGGCGGCCTTCTTGATGGCGACGGCCAGCGACAGGCCGACATAACCACCGCCGGCGACAAGAACGTCGAGCATGGTTGCTTCGGGCATGGTGCACTCCTGGCCGCTTGAGGTCTTCTGCCCCTCTATATAGAGGAGGAGGAACCGTATTCCTACCGTCGGAGCCACGTCCAAATGTCGCGTCAGCCTGCGAAGAACCCCGCCATGGATGTCCTTTTGGAGACGCTGGACCTGGAGCGCCTGGAAAGCCGGCTGTTTCGCGGCAAGAGCCCGCAGGTCGGCTGGCAGCGGGTGTTCGGCGGGCAGGTGATCGGCCAGGCGCTGGTCGCGGCGACCCGCACGGTGGAGGCGGGCCGCTTCGCCCATTCGCTGCACGCCTATTTCGTGCGGCCGGGCGATCCGTCCGTGCCGATCATCTACGACGTGGAGAACGTCCGCGACGGCGGTTCCTTCGCCACGCGCCGTGTCGTCGCCATCCAGCACGGCAAGCCCATCTATTTCATGACGGCGTCCTTCCAGGACGAGGAGGACGGTTTCGAGCACCAGGCGGCGATGCCGGACGTGCCGCCGCCGGAAAGCCTCATCGGCGAGGCGGATCTGAAGGAGCGCTTCATGACCGAGGCGCCGGAGCATATCCGCGCCTACTGGCAGCGCCCGCGGCCGATCGAACTGCGGCCCGTTTCGCTCGACCATTATTTCTCGCGCGAGAAGCTGGAGCCGCGGCAGAACATCTGGGTGCGCACCACCGGTCCGGTGCCGGCCGAGCGTCCTCTGCAGGCCGCCGTGCTCGCCTATCTCTCGGACATGACGCTGCTCGATACCTCGCTCTTCGCGCACGGCACCTCGGTGCTCGATCGCTCGTTGCAGGTCGCCAGTCTCGACCATGCCATGTGGTTCCACCGCCGGCCCGTTGTCGACGACTGGCTGCTCTACAGCCAGGACAGTCCCTCCGCCTCCGGCGGGCGCGGCATGACCCGCGGCGCGATTTTCACCCGTGACGGCACCCTCATTGCCTCCGTCGCCCAGGAAGGGCTGATTCGGAAAAAGGCAACTGACTAATTTTTACTCAACATCCTATTCGCGCCTATTTTTTGGCCATATGCGGTGGCGATTTTTTGCGCCGTCGCATGTATTCAAATTTTATTCGTTTTATTTCAATGTCTTAGATTTCCCGTTCGAATCTGGCACGCCCCTTGAATGTGTAGTTCCCAGTCGTGGCCGACGCGATGTCGCCAACGATGAGGAGAGATGGCCCCGGCTGGGGACAAGCACGAAGGATGGGAAACCAGATGAAAATTGTGATGGCCATTATCAAGCCGTTCAAACTCGATGAGGTGCGCGAGGCCCTCACCGCTGTCGGCATCCAGGGCCTGACCGTGACCGAGGTGAAGGGTTACGGACGCCAGAAGGGGCATACGGAAATCTATCGCGGCACCGAATATGCCGTCAGCTTCCTGCCGAAACTGAAGGTCGAGATCGCCGTGCCCGGCGACGTCGTCGACAAGGCCGTCGAAGCGATCGCATCCGCCGCCAAGACCGGCCAGATCGGCGACGGCAAGATCTTCGTCTACTCGATCGACCATGCCGTGCGCATCCGCACCGGCGAAACCGATTCCGAAGCGCTCTAAGCAAAAC
>NZ_JBFNXL010000006.1:0-148036 GCF_040812195.1 Shinella sp. S4-D37
CCATTCGAACATCGCGGCCGGCGCCGAGCGACAGGCCCGGCAACCCTTCTACATCCCCTACCACGCCGGCAATTCGCCCATTCCCAACGGCAACATGCTGCGCAAGCCGCAATGCCATTTCGGCTGGGACTGGAACATCGCCGTCGCGCCGCTCGGGCTCTACGGCACGATCGCGCTGAAGAAGCTGGAGCGGGCCCGCATCGAGCATGTCGTCACGCGGCAGGTGCACAATGCCGACGGCTCGGTCTATCTCAAGGTGACGGCGACGGTGTTCGCGAAGAACCCGGATATCGTCGCCCTTCATTTCGCGCTCGACGGCGAGCGCGTCCGGCTCGATGCCGGCGTCGGCGCGGGCGAGACGGCCGTCACCCATGTCTTCGAGATCGCCGAGCCGCGCCTGTGGTGGCCGGCGGGCAGCGGCGAGCAGGCGCTCTACACGCTCGCCGTGGAGCTTGCAGGCGATGCCGTCACCCGGCAGATCGGCCTTCGCCGGATCGCGCTCGACACCACGCCGGACGCTGCCGGCAGCCGCTTCGCGCTGAAGGTCAACGGGCGGGAAATCTTCTGCCGCGGCGCCAACTGGATCCCCGCCGACGCGCTGTTCTCGCTGTCGAGCCCGGAAAGGGCCGCCGACCTGCTCGGCTCCGCCCGGGCGGCCAACATGAACATGATCCGCGTCTGGGGCGGCGGCTTCTACGAACCGGACTGGTTCTACGACCTTTGCGACCGGCTGGGCCTCCTCGTCTGGCAGGACTTCATGTTCGCCTGCAACCTCTATCCCTCGACGGAGGACTTCCTCGACAATGTGGCGCGCGAGGTCGACTACCAGGTGCGCCGCCTCTCCTCCCATCCCTCGATCGCGCTGTGGTGCGGCGACAACGAGCTGGTGGGCGCGCTCACCTGGTTCGACGAGCCGCGGCGCGACCGCGACCGCTACCTCGTCTCCTACGACCGGCTGAACCGCACGATCGAGCAGGCGCTGCGCAAGGCCGCGCCGGACGCCCTCTGGTGGCCGTCGAGCCCGGCCTCCGGCCCCCTCGATTTCGGCGATGCCTGGCATGCCGACGGCTCGGGCGACATGCACTACTGGTCCGTCTGGCACGAGAACAGGCCGTTTGCCGACTATCGCAGCGTACGGCCGCGCTTCTGCTCGGAATTCGGCTTCCAGTCCTATACCTCGCTGCCGGTCATCAGGACCTATGCCGGGGCAGGGGACATGAACATCGCCTCGCCGGTGATGGAACTGCACCAGAAGAATGCCGGCGGCAACGAGCGCATCGCCGGCACCATGTTCCGCACGTTCCGCTTCCCGACGGATTTTGCGAATTTCGTCTATCTCAGCCAGGTCCAGCAGGGCCTCGCCATCAAGACGGCGGTGGAATACTGGCGCTCGCTGAAGCCGCATTGCATGGGCACGCTCTACTGGCAGCTCAACGACACCTGGCCGGTCGCCTCCTGGTCGAGCCTCGACTATGGCGGCCGCTGGAAGGCGATGCACTATCTCGTCAAGCGCTTCTTCCAGCCCGTCGCGGTGGCGGCGATCCCGGAGGGGGAGGCGATCCGCTTCTCGCTGGTCAACGACACGCCGGCCGACGTCACCGTCGACCTTGCGATCTTCCTCATCGACCTGAAGGGCGCGCGCCGGCCGTTCGCTGAGGTCCGGGCGGCCTGCACGCCGGATGCCGCCGTCACCGCCGCGACCTTTGCTGCGGCGGACCTGCCGGCCGGCACCCTCATCGCCTGGCGCTTCACCGCCTCGAACGGCATGGCGGGCGAGGGGCATCATATCCACGGCACCTACAAGGCGCTGGCGCTGGAGCCGGCCGGCCTGACGCTCACGCAGGAAGACGGGCCGGACGGCACTATCCACCTCGACGTCGCCGCCACGGGGCTGGCGCTCTTCGTGATGATCGAGACCGACGAGGACGGCCGCTACAGCGACAACGCCTTCGACCTTGCCGCCGGCGAAACCCGCCGCATCGCCTTCACCCCCGCAAGGCCGCTTCCCCCCGGCACCCGCCCGGCCTTCCGCCTCTACGACCTGCAATCCTGCCATGCGACGGAGCCGGATGTTCCATAAATCGCCTTATGCAACTTTTACGTGTATCCGCAAAGTTGAAGCGTCCTGTTTCTGCAAAGTAAGGTGGTCGAGCGCCGGCGCTACCGCGCGCGCCACTCCAGATACCAGGCCACGAAGGCCGCGATGCCCTCCTCCAGCGGCACGCGGGGGGCAAAGCCGGTGAGGTGCGCGAGGAGGTCGGTGGAGGCGAAGGTGCGGGGGACGTCGCCGGGCTGCATGGGCAGGTAGTTGCGCATGGCGGGGCGCTGAAGCGCCTTTTCGATCGTCTCGATGAAGGTCATCAGCCCGACCGGCTGGCCGCCGCCGATATTGACGGTGCGGAAGGGCGCGCCCGCCGAGAGCGTGTCGGCGATGCCAGGCGCCGCAACGCGGCTCGCCTCCAGCGGCACGACGTCGACGAGCCGCACGATCGCCTCGACGATATCGTCGACATAGGTGAAGTCGCGGCTCATCTTGCCCTCGCCGTAGACGTCGATCGGGCGGCCGGAGAGGATGGCGTCGGAGAACTTGATCGGCGCCATGTCGGGCCGGCCCCACGGGCCATAGACCGTGAAGAAGCGGAAGGCCGTCGTCGGCACCCGGTAGAGATGGGCGTAGGAATGCGCCATCAGCTCCATGGATTTCTTCGAGGCGGCATAGAGCGTCATCGGCTCGTCGGCCCGGTCGGTCTCGGCGAAGGGGACCTTTTCGTTGGCGCCGTAGATCGACGAGGTGGAGGCGAGCAGCAGGTGCCGCGGCTGCACGGCTTTCGCCAGTTCCAGCACGTTCCACGAGCCGACGAGATTGGAATCCACATAGGCCTTGGGGTTCTCAAGGCTGTAGCGCACGCCAGCCTGGGCGGCGAGGTGGAGGATGACGTCGGGCTCCCTGAGCGCGGCCGCGGCATCGAGCGCGGCGCGGTCCTCCAGCCGGCCGGTGACCTGGCGGAAGCCCTCGTGGGGCGCAAGCAGCGCAAGGCGCGCCTCCTTCAGGCTGACGTCGTAATAGGGCGTCATGCCGTCGAAGCCGGTGACCGTGTGGCCGTCCGCAAGCAGCCGCCGCGCGAGGTGGAAGCCGATGAAGCCCGCGGTGCCGGTGACGAGGAAATGCGTCATTGCGCCGCCTCGCTGACCGGCGCCACCATGGCGCAGGTGCCGCGGCCGATGCTGGAATAGGCAAAGCCGTGGCGGGCCACCTCCTCCGGCTTGTAGACGTTGCGCAGGTCCACCAGGACGGGTTTTGCCATGCACGCCTTCAGCCGCTGGAAATCGAGCGCGCGGAACTGGTTCCATTCCGTGACGATGACCAGCGCCTCGGCGCCCTCGGCGATGTCGTAGGGCGAGGCGCCGTAGGCGACGTCGGACAGCATGGCCTTCGAGGCCGCCATGCCCTCGGGATCGTAGGCGAAGATCCGCGCGCCGCCGTCCTGCAGGGCCTGGATGATGGAGATCGACGGGGCGTCGCGCATGTCGTCGGTCTCCGGCTTGAAGGTGAGGCCGAGCACGGCGATCTTCTTGCCGCGCACCTCGCCGCCGAGCGCGGCGACGACCTTGCGGGCCATGGCGCGCTTGCGCGTGTCGTTGATGGCGATGGTGGTCTCGATCAGCCGCATGGGGCTGTCGTTGTCCTGCGCGGTCTTGACCAGCGCCAGCGTGTCCTTCGGGAAGCACGAGCCGCCATAGCCGGGGCCGGCATGCAGGAACTTCGCGCCGATGCGCCCGTCGAGGCCGATGCCGCGGGAGATCTGCTGCACGTCGGCGCCGACTTTTTCGCAGAGATCCGCGATCTCGTTGATGAAGGTGATCTTCATGGCGAGGAAGGCGTTGGCAGCGTATTTGATGAGCTCGGAGGTGCGGCGCGTGGTGAAGAGCAGCGGCGACTGGTTGAGGTAGAGCGGCCGGTACACCTCGGTCATCGCCTCGCGCGCCCGCTCGTCCTCGATGCCGACGACGATGCGGTCCGGCCGCTTGAAATCGCTGATCGCCGCGCCCTCGCGCAGGAATTCCGGGTTGGAGACGACCGCGATGTCCGCCTCGGGGCGGGCTTCGCGCATGATGCGCTCCACCTCGTCGCCGGTGCCGACCGGCACGGTCGATTTCGTCACGACGACGGTGAAGCCCCTGACGGCCCCGGCGATCTCGCGGGCGGCGGCGTAGACATAGGAAAGGTCGGCATGGCCGTCGCCGCGCCGCGAGGGCGTGCCGACCGCGATGAAGACGACGTCGGCCTCGCTGACGGGGCCTTTGAGTTCCGTGGTGAAGGAGAGCCGCCCGGCCTTGACGTTCTCGGCCACCAGCGCGTCCAGGCCCGGCTCGAAGATGGGAATCTCGCCGCGCTTCAGCGCCTCGATCTTCGCCTCCGCCTTGTCGATGCACACGACGGTGTGGCCGAAATCGGCAAAGCAGGCGCCCGATACCAGGCCGACATAACCCGAACCGATCATCGCGATCTTCATGGTGCTTCTCTCCGGATGGGACCTTTGTTACGGCCGTGCCGGCCGCCGTTCGTCACAGATAGGATATGGTGTCGGGCAAAGCACGGAACGGCGCCGGCTTCAAGCGGAATGCGGGCGCCATCCGGGAAGAAGCCGCCACCTTTGCCACCCCCCTGGCCTGCCTCACCACGACTTCCACGCCAGAAGCAGCCCGCCGTCATCACGCTCGGCCGCCCGGCAGGCCGCCTCGGCGTCGGCAAGCGACGCGCCGCGCGGCAGGGTGCCGGCGACCAGGGCGGCGTCGGCGAGCGCGATTGCCCCGCCGCGCGCCACGACCGTGAAGATCAAGGGGCCGGTGGACCACCAGGCGGGCGCGCCGGGCATATCCGCGACGACCCCGGGCAATACGGCGTTGAGGCGGGCGAGCACCGGGTGGCGGGCGGGCGCGGCCAGGAAGGAATTGGCGAGCAGCAGGCTGCCGCGGCCGGTCTTGCGCGGAATGTCCTCCGCCATGGCCGTCAGCCCCGTCATCGGCAGCAGGTCGTGGAAGCCGATATCGCCGCGGGCGGGATACCAGTCGCAATCGAGATAGACGCCGCCCTCCTGCTCGACGAGCAGGTAGCGGGCGATATCCACCGCGCCGGGATAGTCCCCCCGCTCCAGCATGGCGCGGAAGGCCGCGTTCTCGTGGATGCCGGCCTCTTCCAGGTCCTTCTCCCGCCAGAGGAAATAGCCGTAGCCATGGGCCCTTGCGTGCTGCTCCCAGGCTTTCGTCGCCGGCGGCACCGCCCCCGTGCCGATCCAGACCTGGTGGATGACGGGCGGGATCGCGGTGCGGTTCGCCTCGGCGATCGCCCGGCGCTCGGCCGAGGAGAAGCGCCCATGGGCGGCGAGCAGGGCCGGATCGGGCACGAGATGATACTGGTAGCCGATGCGCTCCAGGGGATCGCCCTCGGCTTTCGCCAGCTTGAGGAAGGCCGAATGCAGGCGGCGCGGCAGGCCGAGCGCGGTTTCCGGCCCGAGGGCGGCGCGCTCTGGATCGAGGCAGGCCTCCTCCAGCACCTGCCAGGCGGCGGCGAAATCGCCCGCCTCGCGATATCGGGCGGCTTCTTCCAGTTGTTCGTTCAATCGTTGCCTGGCTGACATCAACCTGTCCTAGAGGAGTTTGCAAAGCCTTCATATCGGCCCCGGCCGGAGCGACGACAACCCCCGACCCCATCCGGAGTAAGGCGTGGACAGAGAAAAATGCACGCGCTAGTGTCTCGGCGGGGAATGTCAAGAAAAGGCCGCGTGGATTAACATCCGTCAGGCGAGAAAGCACAGATGAATTCGAATGCGATGCGCCGGCCGAGGGACCTGCTGCGGATTGAAGACCTGCACGTTTCCTTCTCCCTGATGGGCGCGAGGATCACCGCCGTCAGGGGCGCAAGCCTCAGGGTGTTGCCCGGCAAGGTGACCGCCCTGGTGGGCGAATCCGGCTCCGGCAAGTCCGTCATCAGCCAGACCGCCATGGGCCTGCAGCCGCCGACCGCGCATGTTTCCGGCCGGATCCTCTTCGACGACCCGCTCTCCGACGAAGGCCCCCTCGACATCCTGCCATTGCCGCGCGACGGCCGGAAGATCCGCTCCATCCGCGGCGGGCGCATGGGCATGATCTTCCAGGAGCCGATGACCTCGTTCTCGCCGCTGCACACGATCGGCGACCAGATCGGCGAATCCCTCGCCATCCACAGCGGCCTTGCCGGCGCGCAGATGCGCGAGCGCTGCGAGGACATGCTGTCGCGCGTCGGCTTTGCCGATCCGCGCAAGGTCTACGACATGTATTCCTTCGAGCTTTCGGGCGGCATGCGCCAGCGCGCGATGATCGCCATGGCGCTCGTCTGCGGCCCGGCGCTGCTGATCGCCGACGAGCCGACCACGGCGCTCGACGTGACCATCCAGGCGCAGATCCTCAAGCTCCTGCGCGACCTGCAGCAGCAGATGGACATGGCCGTGCTGCTCGTCACGCACGATCTCGGCGTCGTCGCCAACATCGCCGACGAAGTGGTGGTGATCTACCAGGGCGAGATCATGGAGGCCGGGCCCGTCGAGACGATCTTCAGGCGGCCGTCCCATCCCTATCTCAAGGGCCTGATGGCGGCGATCCCGCATTTCGGCATGCAGCGCGGCGACCGGCTGAAGCCGCTGCGCGAGATCGCGGTCGACCAGGACAGCCTGCTCTCGAAGAAATACCAGGCGCGCACCGGGCCGGACGTCATCCTGTCGGTCCGCGACCTCGGCAAGACCTTCGCGACGCGCAAGGACAACTGGGGCCTGCCGGGCCGGGCCAAGGAAAAGCCGCGGCCCGCCGTCGACGGCGTCAGCTTCGACATCCGGCGCGGCGAATGCCTCGGCCTCGTCGGCGAGAGCGGCTGCGGCAAGACCACCGTCAGCAAGATCCTAATGCGCGCCATAAAGCCGGATGCGGGCTCGGTGCTGTTCGACGACGGCAAGGGGCCGGTCGACGTGCTGAACGCCGGCGGCGCCGAGCTGCAATCGCTGCGCACGCGCATGCAGATGGTGTTCCAGGACCCGCAATCCTCCCTCTCGCCGCGCATGACCGTCGGCGACATCCTGCGAGAACCGCTCGACATCCACGCCTATGGCGACACGGCCAAGCGGAAGATGGCCTCGAAGGCGCTGATCCGCGCCATCGGCCTCGACGAGGCCTCGCTGAAGCGCTACCCGCACAGCTTTTCCGGCGGGCAACGCCAGCGCATCGGGATTGCCCGGGCGCTCGCCCTCGGCCCGAGCCTGATCATCTGCGACGAGCCGGTCTCCGCGCTCGACGTCTCCGTGCAGGCGCAGATCCTCAACCTCCTGAAGGACCTGCAGAAGGACCTCGGCCTCACCTATCTCTTCATCTCGCACAACCTCGCCGTGGTCGACTACATGGCCGACCGGGTCGCCGTGATGTGGGCCGGGCGCATCGTCGAGATCGCCCCGCGCGAGATCATCATGACCGCGCCGGTGCATCCCTATACGCGGGCGCTGCTCGACGCCGTGCCCTTCCCCGACCTCGAACGCCCGCTGAACTTCGAGACGGCCGGAAGGACCAGCACCGTCTCGCGCGAGAGCTGGGCGCGGGTCTTCCGCGACGAGGAGGGAAGCGAGGGCCTGGCGCCGGCCGATCTCGGCGGCGGCCATTTCGTGCTGGCGCGCCGGAACGCCGACATGCGGGAACTCTCCTCGTGATCACCCGCCGCGCAACCCTCGGCCTCCTGGCCACCGCCTTCGTCCCGGGCCTTGCCCGCGCCGCCGCGGAGACCGCCTATTTCGAGGACAAGATCGCGGCGGGCGAGCTGCCGCCGGTCGCAGAGCGCCTGCCGAAGGTGCCGCGCGTCATCGACACCGCCGCGCTCGGCGGGGCGCCCGGCACGCAGGGCGGCCGGCTGCGCATCCTCATCGGCGGCCAGCGCGACGTGCGCCTCGTGCCGATCAACAGCTATTCGCGCCTCGTCGGCTACGACCGGGACCTGAAGCTGAAGGCGGATATCCTGGAGAGCTTCACGGTGGAGGAGCAGCGCATCTTCACCTTCCGCCTGCGCGAAGGGCACAGATGGTCGAACGGCGATCCCTTCACGGCGGAGGATTTCCGCTATTGCTGGGAAGACGTCATCCTCAACCGCGATCTGCTGAAGGGCGGCCCGCCCACCGACCTGCTCGTCGAGGGCAAACCGCCGGCCTTCGAGGTGATCGACCCCGTCACGGTGCGCTACACCTGGGAAAAGCCGATCCCCGACTTCCTGCCGAAGCTCGCCTCGCCGACCCCGCTGGTGCTGGCGCTGCCCGCCGCCTACATGCGGCAGTTCCACAAGGCCTACCAGGACGCCGCGGTGCTGGAAAAGCACATCGCAAAGCAGCGCGTCGACGACTGGCGCGGCCTGCACATCAAGATGTCGCGCCAGACCCGGCCCGAAAACCCCGACCTGCCGACGCTGGAGGCCTGGCGGCCGCGCACCGCCCCGCCGGCCGAGCAGTTCATCTTCGAGCGCAACCCGTTCTTCCACCGCGTCGACGAGAACGGGACGCAGCTGCCCTATATCGACCGGCTGGTGCTGAACGTCTCCTCGCCGGACCTCATCTCCGCCAAGACGGCGACAGGGGAAAGCGACCTGCAGGTCGCCAATCTCGACTTCACCGACTATACGCTGCTGAAGAGCGCGGAGGCGCGCTATCCGATCGAGGTGATGCTGTGGAAGCGCACGCTCGGCTCGCGCGTCGCGCTGATCCCCAACCTCAACTGCGGCGACGAGGGCTGGCGCAAGGTGCTGCGCGACGTGCGCGTGCGCCGGGCCATGTCGCTCGCCATCGACCGCATGGAGATCAACAAGGCCGTCTTCTACGGCCTCGGCCAGGAGAGCGCCAACACGGTGCTGCCGGAAAGCCCCCTCTTCCGGCTGGAATACGCCCGGGCCTATGCCGCCCACGATCCTGAGGAGGCCAACCGCCTGCTCGACGCGGCCGGCCTCGACAGACGCGACGAAGAGGGAACGCGCCTCCTGCCGGACGGGCGCCCCGCCCAGGTCGTCGTCGAGAGCGCCGGGGAGAGCACGCTGGAGACGGACGTGCTGGAACTCGTCACCGACTATTTCCGCGCGGTCGGCCTCGGGCTCTTCGTGCGGGTCTCGCAGCGCGACATCTTCCGCAGCCGCGCCATCGGCGGCGAGGTGGTCATGTCCGTCTGGTACGGGCTCGACAACGGCGTGCCGACGCCGGAAATGTCGCCCGCCGAACTCGCCCCGACCGCCGACGACCAGTACCAGTGGCCGGTCTGGGGCATGTACTACGCGACCGTGAAGACCAAGGGCGAGCCGCCCGACATGCCCGAGGTGCAATATCTCGTCGACAGGCTCGCCGCCTGGGAACGGACGACGACGGAGGCCGAGCAAACGGCGATCTGGCACGAGATGCTGGCCCACCACGCCGACCAGGTCTTCACCATCGGCACCGTCAACGGCATCTCGCAGCCCATCGTGCGTGCGCGCCGGCTGCGCAACATGCCGGAAAAGGCCCTGTGCGGCTTCAAGCCCACCAGCTTCCTCGGCGTCTACATGCCGGACACGTTCTGGTACGAGGGGGAGGAGGCGTGATGGGGCCGATGATCTTCCATGCACGGTCATCGGCCGGCCGGATGCCCCTCATCCGCCTGCCGGCACCTTCTCCCCGTGAACGGGGAGAAGGGATTTGCGGCACGGTCGCGGCCCATGCGGGCGCCCGGCACAACAGCACCACATCCTCCTTCTCCCCGCTTGCGGGGAGAAGGAGCCGGCAGGCGGATGAGGGGCGGCCGGGAACGAAACCCCGTCGTTGCATCCTGCCCCGCGCCGAGGAGCCCGCCCGATGATCCGCTACATCCTCTGGCGCATCGCCGTCATGGTCCCGACGCTCGCGCTGATCTCGGTGCTGGTCTTCACCATCATCGAACTGCCGCCGGGCGACTATTTCGAGAGCTACATCTCGGAGCTGCGCGCCATGGGCGAGGCGACCGACATGGCCGAGATCGAGGAACTGCGCGAGCGCTACGGCTTCGACAAGCCGCCGGTGCTGCGCTATGTCTACTGGGTCGGCGGCATGCTGACCGGCGATTTCGGCTATTCCTTCGAATACCGCCTGCCCGTCTCCGAAGTGGTGGGCGACCGGCTCTGGCTGACGGTGCTGGTCTCCTTCGCGACGATCGTCTTCACCTGGCTCATCGCCTTCCCGATCGGTATCTATTCCGCCACCCACCAGTACAGCTGGGGCGACTACGGCCTGACGCTCGCCGGCCTCATCGGCATCGCCGTGCCCAACTTCATGCTGGCGCTGGTCGTCATGTACTTCGCCAACATCTGGTTCGGCGTCTCGATCGGCGGCCTGATGGACCGCCAGTTCCTCGGCGCGCCGATGAGCTGGGAGAAATTCCGCTCCATCCTCTCCCATGTCTGGATCCCGGTCATCATCATCGGTACGGCGGGCACGGCGGCGATGGTGCGGCGCCTGCGCGCCAACCTGCTCGACGAGCTCAACAAGCAATATGTCGTGACCGCACGCTCCAAGGGCCTGCATCCGATGCGCGTCCTCACCAAGTATCCGCTGCGCATGTCCCTCAACTTCTTCATCTCCGACATCGGCTCCATCCTGCCCTCGATCATCTCCGGCGCGGAGGTGACCGCCATCGTGCTGTCGCTGGAGACGACCGGTCCCATGCTGATCAGGGCCCTGCAGACGCAGGACATGTATCTGGCCGGCTCCTTCCTGATGTTCCTCGCCTTCCTCACCGTCATCGGCGTGCTGGTCTCCGACATCGCGCTCGCCATCCTCGATCCGCGCATCCGGCTCGGCGGAGGCGCCCGCAAGTGAAGACGCCCCTTCCCGAATCCGGCGCCCCGCTCGGCCATTTCGTCTCCGACAAGCCGTTCGATCCCTATGCCGCCGAGCACAAGACGGAGGAGCTGAAGACGGTCGCGCAGGCCTCGCAGTTCCAGTTGATGTGGTGGCAGTTCCGCCGCCACCGGATGGCGCTCGTCTCCGGCATCTTCCTTCTCGCCGTCTACCTGATGATCGCGGTCAGCGAGTTCCTGGCGCCCTACAACCTGCACAGCCGCAACATCGACTTCATCTATTCGCCGCCCCAGACCCTGCGCTTCCTGCATGAGGGCCAATTCGTCGGCCCCTTCGTCTACGGCCAGAAGATGACGCTCGACATGGACACGCTGAGGCGGGTCTATTCGGACGACAGGACCGACGTGCAGAAGCTGCGTTTCTTCTGCAGCGGCGACCCCTATAAATTCTGGGGCCTGTTCACCGCCGACGTCCATCTCGTCTGCCCGGCGAAGGACGGCCAGTTCTTCTTCCTCGGCACGGACCGGCTGGGCCGCGACATGCTCTCGCGCATCCTCTACGGCGCGCGCATCTCGCTCACCATCGGCGCGCTCGGCGTCGCCATGAGCTTCGTGCTCGGCATCGTCATCGGCGGGCTTGCCGGCTATCACGGCGGCGTCTTCGACCTCATCGTGCAGCGCGTCATCGAGGTCTTGCAGTCGATCCCGAGCATTCCCCTGTGGATGGCGCTCGCCGCGATCATCCCCGTCACCTGGAGCCCGATCCTCGTCTATGTCGGCATCACGATCATCCTCGGCATGCTCGACTGGACGGGACTGGCGCGCGCCGTGCGCTCAAAACTGCTTGCCTTGCGCGAGGAAGATTATGTATTGGCGGCACAGGTCATGGGCGCGGGCAGCGCCCGCATCATCCGCCGCCATCTCATACCCGGCTTCATGTCCCACCTGATCGCCAGCGCGACGCTGACCATCCCGGGCATGATCCTCGGGGAGACGGCATTGAGTTTCCTCGGGCTGGGCCTGCGCCCGCCCATCACCAGTTGGGGCATCCTGCTGACGGAAGCCCGCAGCATCAACATTATCGCTCTCTATCCGTGGCTGCTCTTTCCGGTGTTACCCGTCGTTCTGGTCATTCTGGCTTTCAACTTCCTTGGCGATGGACTGCGCGATGCGGCTGACCCCTACAAGTGAAATCGGGATTACGAATGCAGAAGAATCGCCCCTCCGCGACGGCGGGCCCGGCGGATACCGGGAGGTCTTGCCCGTGAGCCGCAGTTTCGAGCACGCCCGCATCCTCATGTACAGCCACGACACGTTCGGCCTCGGGCACTTGCGCCGCTGCCGCACGATCGCCCATGCGCTGGTGGAGGAATATCGCGGCCTCAACGTCCTCATCATCTCCGGCGCGACGATCGCCGGCGCCTTCGACTATCGCGCCCGCGTCGATTTCGTGAAGATCCCCAGTGTCATCAAGCTGCGCAACGGCGAATACACCTCGCTGGAGCGCCATATCGACCTGGAAGACACGCTGACCATGCGCCGGTCGATCATCCGCCACACGGCCGAGACGTTCAATCCCGACATCTTCATCATCGACAAGGAGCCGATGGGCCTTTCCGGCGAGGTGGAGGAGACGCTCGCCTACCTGAAGGGCCGCGGCACAAGGCTGATCCTCGGCCTGCGCGAGGTCATGGACGCGCCGCACCTGCTCGACGCCGAGTGGAAGCGCAAGGACGTCATGCACAAGATCGCGCGGTTCTACGACGATATCTGGGTCTACGGGCCGCCGGACTTCTACGATCCGCTGGTCGGCCTCGACGTGCCGAAGGGCGTGCGCGACAAGCTGAACTTCGTCGGCTTCCTGCAGCGCAACGCGCTGCAGATGGACCGCGCCCAGTACCAGCCCTCGGGCGACTACATCCTGGTGACGACCGGCGGCGGCGGCGACGGGGCGGAACTGGTCGAGGACGTGCTGCGCGCCTACCGGCACGATGCCGGCCTCACCCACCGCGCGCTCATCGTGCTCGGCCCCTACATGCCGCAGGGCGAGCGCACCAAGCTGACGCAGGAGGCCGCGAAAATCCCCTATGTCGAGGTGATCGAGTTCGATTCGCGCATGGAGGACCTCGTCGCCGGCGCGAAGGCCGTGGTGGCGATGGGCGGCTACAACACCTATTGCGAGATCCTCTCCTTCGACAAGCCGGCGCTCATCGTGCCGCGCGTGCAGCCGCGCGAGGAACAGCTCATCCGCGCCACCCGCGCGGCCGAACTCGGCCTCATCGACATGCTGCTGCCGACGGAATCGGCCGATCCCGCGCGCCTTGCCACCGTGCTGAAGGCCCTGCCGGCGCGCCGCCCGCCCTCCAGCGGCAATCCCGAGCTGCGGCTGGAAGGCCTGCGCAACATCGCCGACATCATCGGCAACGAGCTTTCGGCGCGCGAGCTCCTGCCGCCCACCGTCGCCTGAAGGAGACCACGCCCGCCGTGCCGCTACCCCACAAGATCGTCGTGCTGCTGAAGGGCTATCCGCGCCTTTCGGAGACCTTCATCGCCCAGGAACTGCTCGGGCTGGAGCGCGCGGGGCTTAGCCTCGTGCTCGTCTCGCTGCGCCGCCCGACCGATGCCAAGCGCCATCCCGTGCACGACGAGATCCGCGCGCCGGTCGTCTACCTGCCGGAATACCTGCACGAGGAGCCGCTGCGCGTGCTGCGCGGCCTGGCGAGGAGTTTTCGCGCGCCGGGCTTCGGCGCGGCCTTCCGCCAGTTCCTGAAGGACCTGCCGCGCGATCTCAGCCGCAACCGCTTCCGCCGCTTCGGCCAGGCGGCGGTGCTTGCCGGCGAATTTCCCGAGGCCGGCGGCTGGCTGCACGCCCATTTCATCCACACGCCCGCCTCCGTCGCCAACTATGCGGCCCGCATGCTCGCCTTGCCCTTCTCGGTCTCGGCCCATGCCAAGGACATCTGGACGTCGCAGGACTGGGAACTCGCCGACAAGCTTTCGACCGCCGACTGGGCCGTGACCTGCACGAAATCCGGCCACGCCCATCTGCAGACCCTCGCCGGCCCGAACCGCGACCGGGTGCATCTGAGCTATCACGGCCTCGACCTCGACCGGTTTCCGCCGGTTGAGGCCGGGGCGCCCCTCCCACCCGCCTGCGACTGCGCCCGCGACGGATCCGACCCGAAAAATCCCGTCACCGTCATCAGCGTCGGGCGTGCGGTGCCGAAGAAGGGCTACGACGTGCTGCTGAAGGCCCTCGCCCGGCTTCCGGCCGATCTTCACTGGCGCTTCGTCCATGCCGGCGACGGCGGGGAACGGGGAAAGCTGCAAAAACTCGCCGACAAGCTCGGCATCGCGCAAAAAATCACCTGGCTCGGCGCGGTCGACCAGAAGGACGTGCTCGCCGCCTATCGCCGCGCCGACATTTTCGCGCTCGCCTGCCGCATCACGCCGGACGGCGACCGCGACGGGCTGCCGAACGTGCTGGTGGAGGCGGCAAGCCAGCGGCTCGCCTGCGTGGCGACCGACATTTCCGGCATTCCCGAGCTTTTCGAGACCGGGGAGAACGGCCTGCTGGTTCCCTCCGAGGACGTGGAGGCGTTTTCCGGCGCCCTCGAACGGGCGATCCGCGACCCCGCCCTTCGCCACCGCCTCGGCGCCGCCGCCGAGGCCAAGGTGCGCGGCAGCTTCGACCACCACACCAGCATCGCGCAGCTGAAGGCGCTGTTCGAAGCCGGAGCCCGCCGATGAGCGGCCCGCGCGTCCTCTTCTATGTCCAGCACCTGCTCGGCATCGGCCATCTCGCCCGCGCCAGCCGCATCGTGCGCGCGCTCGTCGACGACGGCTTTGCCGTCACGCTGGTTACCGGCGGCATGCCGGTCGACGGCTTTCCCGGCCCCGGCATCGACCATGTCGCCCTGCCGGCCATCGCGGTCGGCGACGGCGGCTTCTCCGCGCTGGTCGACGCGCACGGCACCGTGATCGACGAGGCCTTCAAGGCGGCGCGGCGCGACAAGCTGCTCGAAGCCTACCGTGTCGTGCGGCCCGATATCGTCATCGTCGAGGCCTTCCCCTTCGGCCGCCGCCAGGTGCGCTTCGAGCTGCTGCCGCTGATCGAAGCCATCGAGGCGAGCACGCCGCGCCCGCTCCTCCTGACCTCGCTGCGCGACATCCTGCAGGAGCGCGCCAGGCCGGGCCGCGACGAGGAGACGATCGATCTCGTGCGCCGTCATTTCGACCGGGTGCTGGTGCACGGCGATCCGGCCTTCGTGCGGCTGGAGGACACCTTCCCGCTGGCGGACGCCATTGCCGAACGCGTGGTCTATACCGGCCTCGTCGGCGGCCCGGCGGCAGAACCCGCCGCGGAGCGCTACGACATCGTCGTGTCGGCCGGCGGCGGGGCGGTGGGCGCCGGCCTCGTGGAGGCCGCGCTCCAGGCGGCGCAGGAACGCGGCGGCGCCTGTCGCTGGCTGGTCATCGCCGGCCCGAACATGCCGCAGGCCGATTTCGAGCGGCTTTCCGGCGCATGCCCGGATGCTGTCGCGCTCGTGCGCTTCCGCACCGATTTCCGCAATCTCCTCGCGGCCGCGCGGCTCTCGGTCTCGCAGGCCGGCTACAACACGGTCTGCGACGTGCTGCAGGCCGGCTGCGGCGCGGTGCTGGTGCCCTTCGCATCGGGCGGCGAGAGCGAGCAGACCGCGCGCGCCGAACGGCTGGAGCGGCTCGGCCGGGCGGTCGTGCTGCGGGAGGATGCGCTTTCCAGAAAGACGATGACGGACGCGATTTCCCGTGCGCTTTCCGCCCGAACGGAGAAAAATGTGCCTGTTTTGCAACTGGATGGTGCCAATCGCACCGCAAAAATCCTGAGGGACCTACTAAAACAGCGAGCGACTACCTAGCTCTTGCGGTATTGCGGCTGTCTTATAATCTTCACACGAGACAGCGGCCCTTCACGCACAGAAGCTCTTTATGGAAAAAAGCCTCGCCCGGTACATTTGGGTCCACACCCGGCCGCAGCAGCTCTCGATCCTGCTGGTCGTCGCCCTGTCGATGATTCCCTATTATCTCGCCTTCGACCTGCCCAAGCAGATCGTCAACGGCCCGATCCAGGGAACCGGATTCGAGCAGCCCGGCAACACCCAGCTCTTCATGCCGATCGCCTTCGACCTGCCGTTCTTCGGCCATGTCGAACTGTTCGCCGGCCTGCCGCTGGAACGCATGCCCTCGCTGCTCGCCCTCAGCCTGACGTTCCTCCTGCTCGTCATCATCAACGGGCTGTTCAAGTATTTCATCAATACCTACAAGGGGCGCCTGGGCGAGCGGCTGCTTCGGCGCATCCGCTACGAGCTGGTCGACCGCATCCTCCGCTTCCCGCCGCGCTACTTCAAGCACATCAAGGCCGGCGAAGTCTCCTCCATGGTGAAGGACGAGGTGGAACCGCTCGGCGGCTTCACGGCCGATGCCTTCGTGCAGCCGGCGCTGCTCGGCGGCCAGGCGCTGACGGCGCTGATCTTCATCTTCATCCAGCATTTCTGGCTCGGCTTCATCGCCTTCGCCATGGCGATGATCCAGGTCGGCGTGATCCCGCGCATGCGCCGCCGGCTGATCGAGCTCGGCCGCGAGCGCCAGCTCACCGCCCGCCAGCTCGCCGGCCGCGTGGCGGAGATCGTCGACGGCATCGACACGATCCACGCCTACGACACCTCCAACTACGAGCGCGCCGACATCGCCGACCGGCTCGGCCGCATCTTCAAGATCCGCTACGACATCTACCAGTGGAAGTTCCTGGTCAAGTTCCTCAACAACTTCCTCGCCCAGCTGACGCCCTTCCTGTTCTACTGCATCGGCGGCTACCTGACGATCGTCGGCAAGCTCGACGTCGGCCAGCTCGTCGCCGTCATCAACGCCTACAAGGAACTGCCGGGGCCGCTGAAGGAGCTGATCGACTGGGAGCTGGTGCGCCAGGACGTGCAGGTGAAATACGAGCAGGTCGTCGAGCAGTTCGAGGCCGACGAGATGATCGACCCGGCGATCCAGGCGATCGACGCGCAGACCCAGGCGGCGATGAACCATCCGCTCAGCACCACCAATCTGCTCATCGACGACGATATCGGCGGGCGGGCCCTCGAGCACGTTTCCGTCAAGATCGCGCCCGGCGAGACCATCGCGATCATCGGCACGGCGGCGAGCGGCGGCGATCGCCTCGCCGAGGCGCTGGGCCGCGTCACCTGGCCGGCCGGCGGCAAGGTGACGGCCGGCGACGACGACCTCTTCGCCCTGCCGGAGGCCCTGACCGGCCGGCGCATCTCCTATGCCTCGCCCGAGGCCTATTTCTTCCACGGCAGCTTGCAGGACAACCTGCTCTACGGCCTCAAGCACGCGCCGATCGAGCCGGCCACCTACAAAGGCACGGCCGCCGACCAGCGCAAATGGGACGTGCTGGAGGCGCGCCGCTCCGGCAATCCGGATTTCGACCTCAACGGCAACTGGATCGACCTCGCCACGCTCAACGCCAACGGCACGGACGGGCTGTTCGGCGCGATGATGGCCGTGCTGGACGTGGTGGAACTGTCCGACGACGTGCTGCAGCTCGCGCTGCATTCCTCCATCGCGGCCAACAACAATGCCGATTTCGCCGCCCAGATCGTCGAGATGCGCCACGACCTGCGCGAGGAGCTGGACCGCCGCGACCTCAACAGCCTCATCGTGCCGTTCCGCGACAACGAGTACAACACCGAGGCGACGGTGGCCGAGAACCTGTTCTTCGGCATGATGACGGACCCGAAGGCCTCGACCAAGGCCATCGTCAGGACGCCCTATTTCCGCAACATCATGCGCGAGAGCGGCCTTGGCGAGGCGCTGTTCGAAATGGGCAAGGGCATCGCCGAAAGCACGGTGGAACTGTTCAAGGACCTGCCGCCCGACCACCCGTTCTTCGAGCAGCTGACCTTCATGCGGGCGGACGAGATCCCGACCTACCAGCACCTTCTGCAGAAGCTGCGGCACAATGCCGCACCCAGCGAGGAGGACCGCATCTCGCTCATCAAGCTCAGCTTCTTCTATGTCGAGCCGCGGCACCGCTTCGGCGTGCTGGACGAGAAGCTGATGCGCAAGATCGTCGAGGTGCGCCACCAGTTCCACGCGAACCTGCCGACGGAACTGCAGGCCCACATTGAACGTTACAACCCGAATACCTATCTGACGTCGGGAACGCTGGTGGACAATATCGTGTTCGGCAAGCTCAACCATCGCTTCAGCGATGCGATTTCCAAGCTCAGGGAGATCGGCGGGGAGCTTCTGGCCGAGCGGCCGGCGCTCTACCGCGCGTTGATGGCGCTGGGGCTGGAATCGAACATCGGCACCGGCGGCCGGCGGTTGAACAGCCTGCAGCGCCTGAAGCTGGGCCTCGCCCGCGCGCTCATCCGCCGCTCGGACTACTACATATTCAACCGCGCGTTCTCGGGCGTCGACCACCACCTGCAGGAGCACATCGTGGAGGCGGCCCTTGCGTTCCTCGCCAAGAGCGGTGATAATCCTGCGGTTGTCTGGGTTTTGTCAAACACCCCGCTTGCAAAACACTTTAAAAGGGTGCTTGCTTTTGATGGCGGAAGTTTGGTGGAAGACGGAACCTACGAGACGATCGTCGAAAGCGGTACGGTATACAAGCAACTGATAGCATGACTGGAATGAAGTGATCAGATAACCGGAATTCGAGGCGGTTGACTGTTATGGTCTTGAACGACGAAGTGCAGATGTTACGACGGGTCCCGCTGTTCTCGGGCATCGATGCAGGCAAGCTGAAACTGCTCGCCTTCGCTTCGGACCGGGTCAGCTACCGCGAAGGCCAGGAGCTCTTCCATCAGGGCGACGAAGGCGATGCCGCCTATGTCGTGCTCTCGGGCGTCGTCGACGTCTACAAGGAAGGCCCCTCGGGAGACGAGAAGATCGCATCGACCGGCAGTTGCTCGGTCGTCGGCGAGATCGCCATCCTCTGCGGCACGACCCGCAATGCCACCGTCAAGGCCTCCACGGTCGTGGAAGCGCTGCGCATCCGCAAGGATTGCTTCCTCAAGGTCCTCTCCTCCTGCCCCCGCAGCATGGCCGAAACCATGCGCGTGATGGGCGAACGGCTCGCAACCGCGCACTGAGGATCCGTCCGTCGGCCTTGCCCGCCGGCATTTCCCGAACGTCCCTTCCGGGCCGATCAGTCCTGGCGTGCGTGCGTCCACGCGGCCGTCCTGCTTCCTTCACCGAAGGCCTTTGAGGCGTTTCGTTCCCGGATATTCCGTTCCGCGAAGCACCGCGCACCCTGCGGTGCCGGCTGGATTTGCCAAGCAATTGCGGCGGAAACAAGGGGCCGACGCTCCTCGCCCCGCTCGCGCCTCCCTCATATTTCCGTGATCGTCCGCCCCTGTCGCGCGGCCCGGTCGAGGCTGCGGCCGAGGACGCCGAGGAAGATCGCCAGGAACCGTCGCGGCTCATTCCCGTCTCCGTCCCCCGGCGCCGGATCGCCGAATGCATCGGCCAGCAGGCGATAGCGGGCAAGAACCGCCGGGGCGATGAAGGCGGGCGCCTGCGCGGGCGACTGGCGCAGGCAATACCAGTCGACGACGAGGTCGAGGAAGGGCGTTGCCTCCAGGCCGGCCGGCGGGGTATCCCCCGCCATCAGCCGCCAGAGATCGGCGAGCGTCATGCGCCGCGCCAGTTCGGCCATCTCCGCCGGCCATTCCTTCGGCAGGAAGCGCTTGAGGACGAGGGCGCGCATGTGCGCGCGCAGGAAATCGCCGTAGTCGCGGGCGGCGAGCGCCGGATCCGGGGCATGGCCGGCGCGCGCCTCCTCCGCCCGGTAGAACGCCAAAAGATCGGCATCGAGCGGCATGCCGGCAAGCGAAACGGTTTCGACGGACGGCGGCCCCTCCCCCGTCCCGACCACGACGAAGCCGGCGGGAAAGGCGACGAGCGAGGGCACGGCGACGTTGACGAGGCTGCGGCCGCCGGCCTCGTGGCGCGTGCGGGCCTCGACATGCAGGTGCCCGCTGAAATGCAGCGCGATGCCGGCGGCGGCGAGCGTTTCGGCGACGAGCGGGCGGGGCGTGCGCTTCGCCACGGCCGTCTCGCCGAACAGGGCCCGCTCGCTGTCCGTCCCGTCCTCGAAGGGATCGAGCACGGGATAGTGGGAAAAGGCGAGAAGATCCTTGCCCGCGCGCTGTGCCCGCGCCGAGACGTCGGCGATCCAGGGCAGGAGATAGGGTTTCACGCGCAAAAGCGCGTTCCAGCCGGCATTCGAACTGCCGAGGAAGGCCTTCTTGCGGGCGATGTCGCGCCGGCCGTCGCGCGGCTCGAAGACATTGGCGTCGATCATCAGGAGCCACAGGCCCTCCTCCGGCTCGACCAGATAGGAGGCGTCCATCAGCCGCCGCACGGTATTGCCGTCGGCGGACCGGAGGTCGTGCTCGCGCGCGGCGGGCGCATCGCTTGCACCGAAGGGCGTTTCGAAGTGGAGGTCGCCGGGGCGGCGGAAATAGCCGAATTCGCCGAGCGCGCGGATGCCGGCCGGCACGCCGTCGCAATACATCGTCTGCGTCACGACCGGCCGGCCCGGATCCTCCGCCGCCTTTTCCGCGTCGCTCGTCACCAGCGTCGTGCCGCCCCCGGCATTCACATAGCGCGTGTCGCAGTGCTTGCCGAGCGGGCCGAAGACGTCGTGGTTGCCGGGCGTGGCGTAGAAGCGCAGGCCGTGGCGGTCGCGATAGGCGGCGAGCAGCCGCACGAGGCTCGCCACCGTGCCGCGCTGGCCGTCGTCGCTATAGTCGCCGAGCAGCACGACATGGCGGATGCCCATGGCGACGATCCGGTCGAGCGCGGCCGGAAGGGCGGCGAAGCTCTCGTTGTAGACGCGGGTCGAGCGGGCGGTGTCGGCGAAGGTGCGCACCGTCAGCCGCCGGCCGTTCACGACGATGCCGGGAAAATCGTAGTCGCCTTCGATATCGTGGAAATGGGCGTCCGCGATGACGGCGACGCGGGCCATGAAATCTAGGCCCGCCTGCGGTAGAGGAAATAGCGCCGGCTGTCGACGGCGGCCGGCAGCGGCAGCGGTTCCAGGCCCGCATGGTCGAGCGGCAGGCCGCTGACGGCGACGCCGCCGGCGCCGAGCGCGCGGGCGACGATATCGGGCAGCCAGGTCAGCGTGATCGCGTCCTTGTCGTCATAGCCCGTGCCGATATCGGCATGGACGAGCGCGGCATTCGTGCCGGCGAAGGCCTTCGCCGTCTCGGCGATCTCGCCGAGCACCAGGTCGCCCGGCGGCGGCGTGGAGGAGGCATGGGCGCCGAGCGCCCGGTCGAAGGCGACGATGCGCCGGCCGGGGAACTTTTCCCGCAGGTGATCGAAGGTGCGGCCGTTGCCCAGCCCGATTTCGAGGATCGCACCCGCTTCCGGCAGCGGCAGGGTCTGCGCGACATGGTCGAGCACGTCGCGCTGGGCGGACATGCGGCGAATGAAGCTTTCAAGACGGCTCATGCGGGACCTCGGGCCTTGCGGATATCGACGGCGTCCGGCGGGAAGGCAAGACGGTTGGCATAAGCACGCCGCGCACATATACAGGGACCCCGCGCGTCCAGATGGGCGCGTTTGGCCGGCCTGTCAAGCCTTGCCGCCGCGCCACGACGACGAACGGAAAGGGCCTGCGGGCGAGCATGAGGATCGCATTCTACGCCCCGCTGAAATCGCCGGACCATCCCGTGCCCTCGGGCGACCGGCTGATGGCCCGCCAGCTTCTCGCCTGCCTCACGCACGCCGGCCATGCGGTCACGCTCGCCTCGGACCTGCGCGCCTTTTGCGGCGACAGCGACGACGCGGCCGCCTATGCGGCGCTCCGGGCGAAGGCGGCGGCGGAGGTCGAGCGGCTTTCGGCGCTCTGGCGGGCGGAGGGCGCGCCGGACCTCTGGTTCTGCTACCACCCCTATTACAAGGCGCCGGACCTCATCGGCCCCGCGCTCTGCAAGGCCTTCGGCATCGCCTATGCGACGGCGGAGGCCTCCCATTCCGCGCGCCGCAATCTCGGCATCTGGCGCGACATGCAGGCGCAAGTGCTGGAGGCGGTGCGCGGCGCGGCCGTCAACATCGCCCTCACCGCCCGCGACGCGGCCGGCCTTGCGGCGGCGGCGCCGGAGGCGGTGCTCGCGCCGCTGAAACCCTTCATCGACGCCGCGCCGTTCATCGCGCAGGCCGCGCGGCCGCAGCCGGGCCACCTCGTCACCGTGGCGATGATGCGGGCCGGCGACAAGCTGGAGAGTTTTCGCGCGCTCGCCGGGGCGCTGCGGCTGATCGAGGACCGGCCCTGGCGCCTTTCGGTGGCCGGCGACGGGCCGCTGCGGGCCGAGGTGGAGGCGCTGTTTGCCGGCTTCGGCGCGGGGCGCGTCGCCTGGCTCGGGCAGATGCCGCCCGCCGCGGTGGCCGCGCTCCTGGCCGAAGGCGCGCTCTATGTCTGGCCGGGCTGCGGCGAGGCCTACGGGCTCGCCTATCTGGAGGCGCAGGCCGCCGGCCTGCCGGTCGTCGCCTGGAAGACGGCGGGCGTTCCCGAAGTGGTGGCGGACGGCGTGACGGGCCGGCTCACCCCGCCGGGCGATCTCGCCGCCTATGCCGCGGCCGTCGCGGCGCTGCTGGACGATCCGGCGGAGCGGTGGCGGCTCGGCGAAGGCGCGCGCGCCCGCGTGCTCGCCGACCATTCGCTCGCCGCGGCGAGTGCCGCGCTGGACGCCATCGTGCGGAAGACTGTGGGAGAAACGGGATGACCCTGCCTGCCTGCGCAAGACCCCTCGTGGAGGAGATCGCCCGCCGGGCGGCGGCCGGCAGGCCGCTGCGCCTGTGGCTGCGCGACGACGACGCGGTGGAGCCGACCGCCGCGCTCGACACGCTCCTGGCGCTGACGGCGCGCCATGCGGTTCCCGTGCTCCTCGCCGTGATCCCGGCCTTCACCGGCGCGGCGCTGGCGGCGCGGCTGGCCGACGCCCCGCTGGCCGGCGTGGCAGTGCACGGCTGGGCGCATGAGAACCATGCGGGCCCGGGCGAGAAAAGCCAGGAACTCGGCGCCCACCGGCCGGCCGGCGCGGTACTGGCCGAACTCGGCCGGGGCTTCGAACGCCTTTCCGCGCTCCATGCCGGTCGCTTCGTGCCCATGCTGGTGCCGCCGTGGAACCGCATCGCGCCCGCCGTCGTCGACGGCCTGCCGGCGCTGGGCTTCAAGGCGCTCTCCGTCTTCGGCCCGGAAAAGCCGGCGCCGCTCGCCGTCGTCAACACCCATGTCGACATCATCGACTGGCGCGGCACGCGCGGCGCCCGGCCGGCGGAGGCGGTGATCGCCGATCTCGTGCGCATCTCGCAGGTGCAGGATAGCCCGATCGGCCTCCTGACCCACCACCTCGTGCACGACGCGGCGGCCTGGGCGCTGATGGACCTGATCTTCGAGGCGACGGCCGGGCAGCCGGGCTGCACCTGGGAGAGCCCGGCGGCCCTCGCCGGATAGGCGGCTTGCGTCCTTCCGCCCCGGCGCGTTAAGCCCTATCCTGCCGCTCGCCCGCCACCTCGCGCGGCAAGCCCGCGCCCTCGTTGATCGGATCGGTCCCTTGTACACTCTCCTCCCGGCCGTCCTGAAGAAGCGCCTCGACCTCGATTTCAGAACCTCGCCGGATTTCCGCGCCCGCATCGTCGAATATCCCGGCCTGTGGATGAGCGAGCGGGAGATCGCCGCGCTGCGCGCCGATCTTTCCAGGGTGGCGGGCCGCGCGGTGCCGGGCGGCGATCCCGACTACGGCGTGTTCTCCGGCCGCGAGGACGTCTTCCAGCGCACCATCGTCACCCTCGTCTACCGCGTGAGCGACGGCGCGCCGGTCGCCTTCAATGCGCTGCCGGTCCTGCCGCTCTCGCTGTCGGGAAAGCCGGTCGAGGTGCTGCATCTCGGCCTCGTCATGATCGATCCCGCCGTGCGCAGCCAGGGCCTTTCCTGGGTGCTCTACGGCCTCACCTGCTTCCTGCTGTTCCTGCGCAACCGGCTTCGCCCGCTGTGGATCTCCAATGTCACGCAGGTGCCCGCCGTCGCCGGCATGGTGGCGGAAACCTTTTCCGACGTCTTTCCCGCCCCCACCCGCGGGGCGCGGCGCTCGCTGCGCCACCAGTTGATCGCGACGGAAATCATGGCCGCCCATCGTCCTGCCTTCGGCGTCGGCGACAAGGCCGGCTTCGATGCCGGCCGCTTCGTCATCACCGATGCCTATACGGGCGGCTCGGACACCCTGAAGAAGAGCTTCGAGGCCGCGCCGAAGCACCGCAAGGCCGAGTACAACGCCTTTTGCGCCGCCGAACTCGACTACGACCGCGGCGACGACCTGTTGCAGATCGGCCGGCTCGATCTCGACGCCGCCCAGCGCTACCTCCTCGAAAGCGTGCCGCGCAACGCGCTCGGCCGGCTCGCGGTGGCCAGCCTCGTCATCCTCGCGCAGCGCTTGGCGCTGCCCCTCCTGCACTGGGCGGACGGCCGCCGCCCCTGGGGCATCCTGAGGCCTTCCCGATGAGTTTTTCCCGCGCCGTCCCGAAGCGGTCCGCCGCACCATGATCGCGCCGACCCTCGCCGACACCTTCGTCTCGCTCGCCGCCTTTCTCGGCCTCGTCGTCCTGATCCGCGCCATCGGCACCTTCGATGCCGGAAGCCCGCTGACGCGCCGCGTCCTCTTCGGCCTCAGGGTGCTCGCCGCGCTGATGGCCGGCCGCGTCCTCGCCTGGTGGACCGGCCTCTTCCTCTTCGAGGCCGTGACAATCGCCGCCGCCGGCCTCGTGCCGCTCGCCACGGTGCTCGTCGCCGAGGGCCTGATGCGCCGCCACGCCCCGCCCCTCACCAAGTGGATCGCCGCGGGCGGCGCGGCGGTCTTCGCCGTCCTCGCCTTCCTGCCCGCCTCGCTTGCCGATCCCTGGCGGCTGGTCGGCCTCTTCCTCTACCAGCTCGTCACCTTCGCGCTTGCCGGTCACATGGCCGTGACGCGCGACCGGAAAAGCCTCTCACGAGCGGAAAACCAGGCGGTGGACCGCATCGCGCTGTCGCTGCTGCTCATCCTGCCGCTGCTCGTCACGGATTTCCGCTCGGCCTATGTCGACCTGCCGGTGCGGCTCGGCGGCCTGGCCGTCCTCTTCCTCTGCTGGCTCCTGATCAGCCTCGGCCAGCGCGCCGCAAGCCACCGCGACACCCTCGTCGCCTTCGTCGTCCCGGCCGCCGTCGCGCTCGTCGCCGCGCTCGCCATCGGCGCGGAGAACGGCTTCGGCCCCGCCGCGCTCGCCCGCACCGCCAGCGTCGTCACGGCGGCGGTGCTGCTCGGCGTCATCTGGAAGGACGGCATCGGCCTTGGCACCGAGCAGCGCCGCCGCAGCCTCATCCGCCACCTTGCCGAAGACCGCATCGACGATACGCTGGCTTTCCTGAGGGAGCTGCAGAACCATCCGCTGGTCGAGGGCGCGCTGCTTCTGGAGGAGGCCGAGCTTGCCGACCTCGACCTTGCCGGCCTGAAACGGCTTCTTGCCGCCCGGCCGCTGCTGCGCGCCACGCAGGCCGCGGAGCTTGCCGAGACCGACGCCGAACAGCTCGCCTGGCTCACCGAAAAATACGAGGCGACCCATGTGATGCTGGTCTCGCGAAAACCCTTCCGCCTGATCGCCCTCAACATGCCCTCCGTCTCCGCCACGCCGGGCGCCGAGACGGAACTGAAGGTCGTCCAGCGCATGGCGCTCCTGATTTCGGAAAGGGCGGCCGAGCGGGATCCGTGAAGGCGGGACGCCCGTCGAATCCTCAGGCCGCCGCTTCCGCCTTCGCCTCCTCCGCCAGAAGCCTCTGCGCCGTCACGAAATCCACCTTGCCGGAGCCGAGCACCGGCACCGGGCCGACCTTCACCTCGGAAGGCACCATCATGTCCATCGCACCCCTGTCCCTGGCAAAGCGCAGGAAAGCGGCGCGGGTGGCGTCGGGCGCGTCGGTGAGGAGGACGAGGCGCTCGCCCTTCCTGGCATCCGGCAGGGAGACGACGACGGAGAGCTTTCCCGGCCACAGTTCGCCGGCCAGCGCCTCGACGGCGGCGAGCGAGACCATTTCCCCGCCGATCTTGGCGAAGCGCTTGGCGCGGCCGCGGATGGTGATGAAGCCGTCCTCGTCCACCGTCACGATGTCGCCGGTGTCGTGCCAGCCGTCCGGCGTCGGCTCCAGCACGCCGGGGTTCTCGGCGCGCAGGTAGCCTGCCATGACATTCGCGCCGCGCACGAAGAGGCGGCCGCCTTCGGTAACGCCCGGGACGGGATCCAGCCGGTATTCCATGCCGGGCATGATCTTGCCGACGCTGCCGGCCTTGTTGAACATCGGCGTGTTGAGCGCGATGACGGGCGCCGCCTCGGTGACGCCGTAGCCTTCGAGGATGCGCACGCCGAACTTCTCCATGTAGAGCGCGCGGGTGGTGGCGCGCACCGGTTCCGCCCCGGCAAAGCAGTAGCGGATCGAGCGGAAGTCGTAAGGGTGCGCGGTGCGGGCATAGCCGTTGAGAAAGGTGTCCGTGCCGAAGATGATGGTGGCGTTGGAGGAATAGATCAGCTCCGGGATGATGCGGTAGTGCAGCGGCGAGGGATAGAAATAGACCGGCACGCCGGAGACGAGCGGCAGGATGGTGCCAGCTGTCAACCCGAAGGAGTGGAACACCGGCAGGATGTTGAACACCTTGTCGCCGGAATGGAAATCGATGCGGGAGGCGGCCTGCGCGGCGTTGGAGAGGATGTTGCGGTGGGTGAGCACGACGCCCTTCGGCGTGCCCTCCGAGCCGGAGGTGAAGAGGATCACCGCCGGATCGTCGGCCTTGCGCTTGACGAGCGGCCGGCCCTTGCCGAGGAGGCCGTAGAGCTTGTCCGGAAAGCCGATGGTCTGGCGCAGGTCGTCGAGGAAGACGATCTCCACCGCCCCTGAAAGTTCTTCCACGACCGGGCCGAGCTTGGCCTGGGTGACGAAGGCGCGGGAGGTGAGGACGCGGCGCAGCCCGGCGGCCTTGCAGGCGGAGAGGATGTTGGCCGCGCCCGCCGTGAAGTTCAGCATGGCCGGCACCTTGCCCGCGGACATGACGCCGAGAAGGGTGGCGACCGAGCCGTTGGCATTGGGCAGCAGCACGCCGAGCGTTTTGTCGTCCGGGTAGAGCGTGCGGAATTTCGCGCCGAGCACGGCGGCGCCCGTCAGGAGCTTGCCGTAGGTCAGCGACCCGGTGACGGGGTCCTGCACGGCAAGGCGGCGCATGCCGCGTTCCTTCGCCGTGGCGATGATCTTCTCCAGCACGGTGGCGCCGGTATCCGTGGTCGAGAACATCAGCATGGACATGACCTGGTACAGCTCGGCGCCCGCGGCCATGCGGCGCTTGCGGCCCTTCAGCTCGGCCGGCACGGTGAGGCGCACGGGCGGCAGGATCGTCACCTTCACCTTGGGAAACAGCCGGCGGCGGACATGGAGCGAGGAGAGGCGCGAGAAATAGCTCTTCTCCAGCCCGTCGATGCGCACGGGAACGACCATCGCGCCGGTCTTGTCGGCGACCATGGCCGCGCCGTCATAGACCTTCATCAGCGCGCCCGTCACGGTGATGCGGCCTTCCGGGAAGATGACCAGCGGCGCGCCGTTTTTGACGGTCTTGATCAGCGTGCGCGTCGCCATCGGCTTCGAAGGATCGAGCGACAGGAAGTTGCACATCTTCAGGAAGGGTTTCACCCACCAGGCCTTGGCGATCGTGTAGTCGACGGCGAAGGTCGGCTCGTCCTCCGTCAGCGCCAGCGCCAGCGCGCCGTCGAGGAAGGAGACGTGGTTGAGCGCGATGATCGGCGCCTTGCCGGCCTTCTTAAGGTTGTCGAGGCCATCGACCTCCAGCCGCAGGAAGGCGCGGAAGAGGATGGAGACGAAATCGCGGAAGGCGTTGGTGGGCAGCGTGCGCAGCATGATCCAGGCCGCAGCGACATTGGCGAGCGCAAGGCCGGCGAGCAGCACGGACGTTGCGACGCCGGCCGCCTGCAGGGCCGCGACGAGGCCGCCGCCCACCGTCATGAAGCCGGCGGAAAGAACATTGGCGGCACCGATGACGCGCGAGCGCTGCTCCTCCTCCGCCCAGGCTTGAAGCGCGGCGAAGGTCGGCACGACGAGGAAGGCCCCGGCGATCGCCATGCCGGCGAGATCGACGGCGATGCGGAGCGTATAGGGGGCGGCGAAGAAGGCGGAGAGCGTTTCGGCCGGCGCGGTGACGGTCGCATGGCCGACGCTCCAGGCGAGGTCGAGGCCAAACAGCGCCATGATCAGCGTGCCGACGGGGGCCGGCAGGAGCACGATGCGGCCGGCCGACATCCAGGCGGCGATGGCCGAGCCGACGCCGACCGCGACGGCGAAGACGGCGAGATAGGCGGTGATGGCCGTTTCGCCGCCGCCGAGATTGCCCTTGACCATGGGCGGCAGCAGCGAGAGCACGATGGCGCCGACCAGCCAGAACCAGGCGGCCATCAGCGCCGAACGCCACAGGCGCCTGTCGCCCCGCAGCGCATTGACGAGGCGGCCGGTGGAGCGGAAGACGTTGCGCTCGACGACTAGGTCCGGCGCCTTGGCGCCGACGCGCGGGATGAAGCGGCTCGACAGCCAGCAGGCGAGCGCCAGGCCCAGCATCATCGGCCCGAAGAGCCAGGGATTGACGCCGCCGGCGGCGGCAAGGCCGGCGACCAGCGTGCCTGCGAGGATGGCGATGAAGGTCGCGCCCTCGATCCAGGCATTGGCGCGCGGCAGTTCCTTGCGTTCCAGATGATCGGGCAGGATGCCGTATTTGACCGGGCCGAACAAGGCGGAGATGACGCCGAACAGGAACAGCGCGGCCATCAGCACCGTGACAGAGTGGAAGGCGAGGCCGACGACCGCGACGCCGGCGGCGGCAAGCTCCACCCGCTTCAGCCGCTCGGCCATGACGGCCTTGTCGACCTTGTCGGCAAGCTCGCCGCCGAGCGCGGAGAACAGGAGGAACGGCGCCATGAAGACCGCGCCGGCCAGCGTCACCAGCGACCCGGCCTCCTCGGCCGCGACGGTGGCGAGGATGAGGAAGACCAGCGTGTTCTTCAGGAAGTTGTCATTGAAGGCCGACAGGAACTGGGTCCAGAAGAGCGGCGCGAAGCGCCGGGAGGTCATGAGGTTCTGTTGCACGGCGCATCTCCCAATGTGCGGGACTTTTTGAGGTTGACGCTTCAGGCGGCGCGGTTCTTCGGACTTGCGGTTCGGACATTTTTCCGCGTCACCGCATGAACATTGTTCATTATTCTTTTTCGCATGGAAATGAACGATGTTCAAGTGTAAAATGAACAGCGTTCAAACGTGAGGCGAAAGCGATGGCCGACAGGCGGCAGACGAAGAAGGAAGAGCTGAGGGCCCGGCTTGTCGCCGCCGGCACCGCGCTGATTAGCGATGAGGGCCTGAAGGGCCTGCGCGCGCGCGACGTCGCCGAGCGGGCGGGCGCGGCGCTGGGCGGGCTCTACACGGTGTTCGACGATCTCGACGGCCTGGTCCTCGCCGTCAATTCCGGCACGCTGAAGCGGCTGGAGAAGGCGCTGGAGGGGGCGATCGCGCCCGGTGCGGCGGCCGGGGAGACCTTCCTCAGCCTGTCGCTTGCCTATCTCCGATTTGCCCTTTCGGAGAGGAACCTCTGGTCCGCCCTCTTCGAGCACCGCATGCCGGAGGGCGTGCCGGTGCCCGACTGGCACCTTGCCGAGCACGCCTTCCTGATCGGCCTCATCGCCGCGCCGATGGCCGCGCACATGCCGGACGCCTCGGCGGAAGACATCGCCATCCGCGCGCGCACCTTCTTCTCGGCCGTGCACGGCGTCATCGCCATCAGCCTCGAGGGCCGGTTCGTCGGCATCACGCCGCAGGTGCTGGAGCGCGAGGTCGCCGCCCTCGCCCGCCTCCTGGCCGGAAGCCTCAGGTGAGCTTGCGGCGGTGGACCGCCCAGGCGCCGGCTGCGCTCATCGCCGCCAGCGTGTACCAGGTCAGCGCATAGACGAGATGGCTGTTGCGGAAGGCGACGACCGTCAGGCCGCCGATCGGCAGGCCGCCGGGATTGGGCGTCGCGTCGGCATCGACGAAATAGGGCGCGACGTCGGACAGCCCCTTCGCCGCGGCGATGGCCGCGACGTCGCGGGAGAACCAGCGTCCGCCCGCCGGGTCGTTGGCGCGCAGGAAGCCGCCGCCGGGCTCGCTGAGGCGCAAAAGCCCCGTCACGGCGACGGGGCCGGCGGCGATCTCGCTTGCCGTGACGTCGCGGCGGTCGGCGGGCACGAAGCCGCGGTTGACCAGCACGGTCGTGTCGTCCGGCAGGAGGAGCGGCGTCACCACCCAGAAGCCGGCGCCGCGTTCCGTCACGGCCTGCACGAGCACCGACCTGTCATGCCGGAAGCGGCCGGTGACGGTGACGCGGCGGTATTCGTCCCCGTCGCGGGTGATCGCCGGCCATTCCGCCCGCCCGGGCGCCGGCACGGGATCGGCGGCAATGCGGGCGTCGACGCGGGCGACGAGGTCGAGCTTCCAGAACAGGCGCTGCACCTGCCAGGTGCCGAGCGCGAGGAAGATCGTAACGAGCAGGGTGAGGAAGCCGGTGAGAACGCGGCGAGCGCGGGGGGAGGGTTGGGGCATCGGCTACGCACCCCCCGATCAGGGCATGTTCTTCATCATCTCGTGGGTCATCGGCATCATGTTCGCATTGAGGTGATGCATGACCCACAGCGAGCCGGCGAGCGCGATGCCGACGATGACGAGGGTGAAGATCAGCGCCATCAGCGTCCAGCCGCCTTCCGAGCGCGGGTTCATGTGCAGGAAGTAGACCATGTGCACGACGATCTGCACCACGCCGATGCCCATGACGAGCACGGCGGTGAACAGCTTGCTGTCGAGAACGCCGCCCATGACCAGCCAGAAGGGAATGGCCGTCAGGACGATCGAGAGGACGAAGCCGATCATGTAGCCGCGGAACGAGCCGTGGCCGGCCTCGTGGCCGTGGGCGTGATGGGCTTGCGGCGCGCTTTCGTGGCTCATCCGAGGACTCCAAGCAGGTAGACGAAGGAGAAGACGCCGATCCAGATGACGTCGAGGAAGTGCCAGAACATGGAAAGGCACATCAGCCGGCGGCGGTTCTCGGGGTTGAGGCCGTGCTTCTTCACCTGCACCATCAGCGTGATCAGCCAGATCATGCCGAAGGTGACGTGCAGGCCGTGCGTGCCGACCAGCGTGAAGAAGGAGGACAGGAACGCCGAACGCGTCGGGCCCGCGCCTTCGGCGATGAGGTGGTAGAACTCGTAGAGCTCCAGCGCCAGGAAGGCCGCGCCGAAGAAACCGGTGATGCCGAGCCAGACCAGCGTCTCCATCCTGGCACCCCGCTCCATCTGGAGCATGGCGAAGCCGTAGGTGATGGAGGAGAGGAGCAGCATCGCCGTGTTGATGGCGACGAGGTTGAGGTCGAAGAGATCGGCCGGCGAGGGACCGGCCGCATAGTTGCGGCCGAGCACGCCGTGCGTTGCGAAGAGCACGGCGAAGATCAGGCAGTCGCTCATCAGGTAGAGCCAGAAACCCAGCATGGTGCTGTTTTCCGGGTGGTGCTCTTCCTTGAGGTAGAAGACCGGCTTTTCGTCGGGGGTATCAAGGACTTGGGTCGCGCTCATGGGCTCAGGTCCGTTCTTGCAGGAGTTTCGTGCGCGCATCCTCCGTCGCCGTCACGGTCTCGGCGGGAATGAAGAAGTCGCGGTCGTAGTTGAAGGTGTGGGCGATCGACACGGCGATGAGGCCGATGAAGGAGAGCGCCGCCAGCCACCAGATATACCAGATCAGCGCGAAGGCGAGGACGACGCTGATACCCGACAGGATGACGCCCGTGCCGGTGTTCTTCGGCATGTGGATCGGCCGGAAGCCCTCCAGCGGCCGCTCGTAGCCGCGGCTCTTCATGTCGTACCAGCCGTCATGGTCGTGCACGACGGGCGTGAAGGCGAAGTTGTAGTCCGGCGGCGGCGAGGAGGTCGACCATTCGAGCGTGCGGCCGTCCCACGGATCGCCCGAAACGCGCAACTGGTCGCGCCGAAGGAAGCTGACGACAAGCTGGATGACGAAGGAGGCGATGCCGATGGCGATCAGCGCCGCGCCGAAGGCGGCGATGATGAGCCAGATCTGCAAGGACGGGTCCTCGAACTGGCTGACGCGGCGGGTGACGCCCATGAGGCCGAGCACGTAGAGCGGCATGAAGGCGAAGAAGAAGCCGATCTGCCAGAACCAGAAGCTCATCTTGCCCCAGAACGGATCCAGCCTGTAGCCGAAGGCCTTGGGGAACCAGTAGACGACGCCCGCCATCAGCCCGAACAGCACGCCGCCGATGATGACATTGTGGAAATGGGCGATGAGGAACAGCGAATTGTGCAGCACGAAATCGGCCGGGGGAATGGCGAGCATGACGCCCGTCATGCCGCCGATGACGAAGGTCACCATGAAGCCGACCGTCCACAGCATCGGCACCTCGTAGCGGATGCGCCCGCGATACATGGTGAAGAGCCAGTTGAACATCTTGGCGCCCGTCGGGATCGAGATGATCATGGTCGTGATGCCGAAGAAGGCGTTGACCGAGGCGCCCGAGCCCATCGTGAAGAAGTGGTGCAGCCAGACGAGATAGGACAGGATCATGATCACGCAGGTGGCGTAGACCATCGACGTGTAGCCGAAGAGCCGCTTGCCGCAGAAGGTGGCGACCACCTCGGAGAAGATGCCGAAGGCCGGCAGGACGAGGATGTAGACCTCCGGATGGCCCCAGATCCAGATGAGGTTGATATACATCATCGGGTTGCCGCCGAGGTCGTTCGTGAAGAAGTTGGTTCCGACGTAGCGGTCGAGCGACAGGAGGGCGAGCGTCGCCGTCAGGATCGGGAAGGTCGCGACGATCAGGATGTTGGTACACAGCGACGTCCAGGTGAAGACCGGCATCTTCATGAAGGTCATGCCTGGCGCGCGCATCTTCACGATGGTCGCGATGAGGTTGATGCCGGACAGCGTCGTGCCGACGCCCGCCACCTGAAGTCCCCAGATGTAATAGTCGACGCCGACGCCGGGGCTGTAGTCCGCGCCCGAGAGCGGCGGATAGGCGAGCCAGCCGGTGCGGGCGAATTCGCCGACGAACAGCGACATCATGATGATGATCGCCCCGCCCGTCGTCATCCAGAAGGAGAAATTGTTGAGGAAGGGGAAGGAGACGTCGCGCGCGCCGATCTGCAAGGGCACGACATAGTTCATGAAGCCGGTAACGAAGGGCATCGCCACGAAGAAGATCATGATCACGCCGTGCGCGGTAAAAATCTGGTCGTAGTGGTGCGGGTTGAGGTAGCCTTCGCTGCCATTGAAGGCGATCGCCTGCTGGATGCGCATCATGATGGCGTCGGCGAAACCGCGCAGCAGCATGACGATGGCGAGGATGATGTACATGATGCCGATCTTCTTGTGATCGACCGACGTGAACCACTCGTTCCAGAGAGTGCCCCAGAGCCTGAACTTCGTGACGAGCGCCAGAAGCGCGATGCCGCCGACCGCCACGGCCGCGAAGGTCGCGACGAGGATGGGCTCGTGATAGGGGATGGCTTCCCAGGTAAGCCGTCCGAAGAGGAATTGCGTGAGGCTGATGTCGCCGAACATGGGATCGTCCAATATCGTTTCGAAGGGGCCCGGGGAGTGCGAGGGCCTTGCGCGCCCGCCGCGGCCGGCGGGCGCAATGAGATCTAGTGCGACTGGTGCGCGTCGTGGTTCATCGTCGCCGGGGCCTCCTCCACGCCCTCGGCCGGCTCGTCGCTGCGCGCGGGATTGCCGGTCTCGGGGAAGGTGGCGGCGGGCGCCGCGTCCTCGGCATGGCGGTTGTCGTGTTGGAGCTTCGCCTTGTTCCCGTGGCTCTCCTTGCCGGCGCCGCCCATCATGTCGATATGCATCATGTCCTTCATGCACATCTGGCCGTCGCGCACGCACATGTTGAGCACGGCCTCGTAGAGCCCGTCGTCGACGGTGGCGTAGTAGCGTACCGGCTCCCTGGCGCTCGGCTTTTCGAGCTTCAGGTAGGTGTCGCGGTTGAGCGCCGTGCCGTTCTGCCTGACCCGCGCCACCCAGGCCTCGAAGCCGGCCTGGTCGAGCCCGTGGAACTTGAAGCGCATGTGCGAGAAGCCGTCGCCGCTGTAGTTGGACGACAGGCCCTCGTATTCGCCTTGCTCGTTGATGACGGCGTGCAGCTTCGTCTCCATGCCGGGCATGGTGTAGATCATGCCGGCGAGCGCGGGCACGTAGAAGGAGTTCATCACCGAGGAGGCGGTGAGCTTGAAATTGATCGGCACGTCGACGGGCGCGGCCATCTCGTTGACGGTGGCGATGCCGTAGTCCGGGTAGAAGAACAGCCATTTCCAGTCGAGCGCCACGACCTCGACGGTGACCGGCTTCATCGCCTCCGTCACCGGCCGCGCGGCATCGAGCCGTTCCAGCGGCCTATAGGGATCGAGCTTGTGGGTGCTGACCCAGGTGATGGCGCCGAGCGCGATGATGATGGCGAGCGGCGCCGACCAGATGGCAACCTCCAGGCCCGTCGAGTGGTGCCACTCCGGATCGTACTTCGCCGCCGTGTTCGACTGGCGGTAATGCCAGGCGAAATAGAGCGTCATCGCCAGCACCGGCACGATGATGATCAGCATGAGGATGGTCGAGATGACGATCAGGTCGCGCTGCTGGGTGGCGATGTCGCCGGAGGGCGACATGACGACCATGTTGCATCCGGAAAGCAGGACCAGCATCAGGGGGAAGATCGACACTCGGGCTAAACTGAATGGCTTCGGCATTGCGGCCTCGACTTGCGTTCTGTCTAGTCGGCAATAAGCGGGCATGGCCGCGCTTGGAAATGAGGTGGTTCGTCGCAGCGCAGCATTCTGTCGCAGTGCGGTAGAGACTTTTGGACTGTCCGCCGCCGCAAAATTGATCTAGCGCAATAATCGTCGCGGGTCTTCCAGGCCGCGCTGCGACGGGTCGAAGGTTCGCACGCAACCCTGCCGCAGCCGGCACGTTTCGCCTAATTCTTGATATTGGACGCCGAATAGTCAACACTCTAACGACATGGCGCACATCGCTCGGAGAAATTCATGAGTTCGGTCGCTAACCCTTCCTCTTCCGGTCTCGAGCGGGACGCCCGCCGCATGCATGCGGACGACAAGCCGCTTTCGCCCGGCAGCGTCGCCATCGGCGTGGTCATCGGGCGCACCTCGGAGTTCTTCGATTTCTTCGTCTACGGCCTCGGCTCCATCCTCGTCTTCCCGAAGCTGATCTTCCCCTTCGCCGGCAGCGCGGTGACCGCGACGCTGATGTCCTTCGCGCTCTTCCCCCTCGCCTTCCTCGCCCGCCCGGTCGGCTCCTTCGTCTTCATGTGGATCGACCGCAACTACGGCCGCGGCACCAAGCTGACGGTGGCGCTGGTCATTCTCGGCGGCTCCACCGCCTCCATCGCCTTCCTGCCGGGCTACGAGACGATCGGCTACTGGGCCGTCGCGCTGCTCGCGCTCTTCCGGCTCGGCCAGGGCTTTGCGCTCGGCGGGGCGTGGGACGGGCTCGCCTCGCTCCTCAACCTCAGCGCGCCGGAAAACCGCCGCGGCTGGTATGCGATGATCCCGCAGCTCGGCGCGCCCTTCGGCTTCGCGCTCGCCAGCGTGCTCTTCGCCTATTTCGTCAGCAATCTCTCGGAGGCGGATTTCCTCGCCTGGGGCTGGCGCTATCCGTTCTTCGTCGCCTTCGCCATCAACGTCGTGGCGCTGTTCGCGCGCCTGCGCATCGTCGCCAGCAAGGAGTTCGGCGCGGCCATGGAGGCGCAGGAGCTTCAGGCCCGGCCGGTCTTCGAAATGCTGAGCAAGCACGCCATGGACGTCGTGCTCGGCGCCTTCGTGCCGCTGGCGAGCTTCGCCATGTTCCACCTCGTCACCATCTTCCCGCTGTCCTGGATCACGCTCACCGGCGGCCAGTCGGTCGAGGAGTTCCTGTGGGTGCAGGTGGCGGGCGCGGCCGTGGGCGTCGTCGGCATCGTGCTGTCCGGCGTCATCGCCGACCGCATCGGCCGGCGCAACCAGCTGATGGCCGGCGCCGTGCTCATCGCGATCTTCTCCTTCTCCGCGCCCTTCCTGCTCGATGCGGGCGGCAAGGGGCAGGACGCCTATATCCTGATCGGCTTCTTCATCCTCGGCCTCACCTTCGGCCAGTCCTCCGGCGCCGTCTCCTCGCGCTTCACGCAATATTACCGCTATACCGGCGCGGCGCTGACCTCGGACCTCGCCTGGCTCGTCGGCGCGGGCTTCGCGCCCCTCGTCGCGCTCGGCCTTGCCACCAGCTTCGGCATCGTCTTCATCGGCGGCTACCTGATCTCCGGCGCCATCTGCACGATCGCCGCCCTCACCCTGACGCGGGCGCTCGACCAGCACTGAGGCTTTCGTTCCTTGCCGCCTTCGCTGACGAGGCGCCGATTTGCGCTTCGGCGAGCAGCCGCACAAGCCAGTCGACGAAGACGCGGACCTTGTTGGAGAGGTGGCGGTTCGGCGGGTAGACGATGTAGAGCGGGATGGGCTCGGAGCGCCAGCCGGGCAGCACCGGCACGAGCGCCCCGCTCGCCAGCGCCTCCGTCGCCATGAAGCGCGGCAGGGGCGCGACGCCGAGGCCCGACAGCGCGGCGGAAAGATAGCTGCGCGCATCGTTGACCGAGACGATGTAGCGGCTGTTCACCTCGACCTTCTCGCCGTCCTTCTCAAATTCGAAGGGCATGATGCGGTTGGCCTGCGCCAGGAAGTAATTGACGCAATGATGCGCCCCGCCGAGGTCCAGGGGATGCTCCGGCGCGCCGAAGGCTGCAAGATAGCGCGGCGCGGCGCAGGCCAGCACGTCGATCTCCGCGATCCGCCTTGCGATCAGCGACTGGTCGCCCGGCGCCCCGCCGCGCAGCGCGCAGTCGACGTTCTCCGCAAGATAGTCCACCGTCCGGTCGCCGACCCCGAGATCGATATGGATATCGGGATATATCTCATGGAAATCGCCGAGCCTGGGGATGACGAGCAGGTCCGCGAAGGCCCCTGCCATCTCGACGCGCAGCCGCCCGCGCGGGCTTGCATGGGAATGGGAGAGGCTGCCGTCCAGCTCGTCGATCTCCGCGACGATCTGGATCGCCCGCTCGTAGTAGAGCGCGCCGTCCGTCGTCACCATCACCCGGCGCGTCGTGCGGTTGAGCAGCTTGGTCTGCAGGTGGGTTTCCAGATTCTGGATGAGATTGCTCACCGTCGCCTTGGGCATGCCGAGCGCGGCGGAGGCCCGGGTGAAATTGCCCGTCTCCACCACGCGGAGGAAGGCACGCATTGCGGAAAGCTGATCCATGGAACATTCCCACGTTGTAAGCTGCTATTGTTCGAAAATCTGGATAGTGAAGTCAGTTTTGGCGTACTTATATCGCAAAGGTCAAGCACGATATAAATGGTGAGGCCCCATTCTAATTCCAGACGGGGCGAGGACAAGGCAATGCCCGTAGAGATCAAGGACATGACGTTCGACAAGGTGGCCACCGGCCCCGTGTCCGCGCGCGTCTATCAGGGAGCGGAGTTCGCCAAGGGCGCGCCGATCCTCCTCTACTTCCACGGCGGCGCGTTCCTCCAGTCCGGCACCGTCCATTGCCCGCTCGCCGAAGCGCTGGCGGCCACCGGCGCCATCGTGGCCGTGCCCGATTACAACGCGCCGGGCGGCAGCGTCTTCCCGCAGCCGCTGGAAGTGGGCTTCTCGGTGTTTTCCTATCTCGCCAAGAAGCGCGCCGGCCTCGGCGACCGCAAGTCGCCGCTCCTCATCGGCGGCGAGGAGGCGGGCGGCAACATCGCGGCCGGCGTGGCGCTCAAGGCGCGCGACCACTTCGCCGACGAGCTCGACGGCCAGGTGCTCATCTCGCCGCTGCTCGATCCCTTCATGGGCACGACGTCCTTCCGCACCGCCGATGCGATCGGCATGCGCGAGCGCTGGTCCAATGGCTGGAGCCATTATCTCAGCGGCGGCGTCTGCCACCCCTACGCAGCCCCGAGCCTCTGTTCGCGGCTGTCGGGCGTCGCCCCCGCGCTTGTCCTGTCGGCGGCCGACGATCCGCTGCTCGACGAGGCGCAGGGCTACGCCGACCGCCTGAGGGCGTCGGGCGTCACGGTTCAGCAGCATGTTCTTCCCGCGGGAACGGGCTGGTCTTCGATTTACAGCGGGAAATCCGATGTGACCGGAGCGTGGCGAAATGCCCTCGCCCTGCACTTCTCCGATTTCGTCAAGGATATAAGCATTCACTAATTCGATTTGAAACACGCGGCCCGGGAGGCCGCAAGGAGACGAGAAAATGATATCGAAGCGCAAAAGCTGGGCCCTGACGGGCGCCGGCCTGGGACTGGCCGTGTCCGTTTCCGCCGCGGCCCTCTATTTCCAACTGCCGGGCAATGTCGCCAAGGCCGAGGCCGTCGCGACGGCCGAGGTGCCGGCCGTGCCGGTCACCGTCGCCGTGGTCGAGAACCGCGACGTCGTCGCCTGGCAGGAATTTTCCGGCCGGCTGGAGGCGATCGACCGCGTCGAGGTGCGCTCACGCGTTTCCGGCGCCATCGAGGCGGTGAATTTCCGCGAGGGCGCGCTGGTGAAGGCCGGCGACCTGCTCTTCACCATCGACCAGGAGCCCTACAGGACGGCGGTGACGCAGGCCGAAGGCCAGCACGCCTCGGCCGAAGCCCGCGTGAAGCTCGCCACGACCGAGCTTGAGCGCGGCCAGCGCCTCGCCAAGAGCAACAGCATCTCGCAAAGCGAGGTGGACACGCGCCAGAACGCGCTTGCCGAGGCCCGCGCCGCGCTGAAGACGGCCGAGGCGACCCTGCATGCCGCCCAGCTGGAACTCGGCTATACGGAAGTGCGCGCGCCGGTTTCCGGCCGCGTCGGCAAGGTGGAGATCACGACCGGCAACCTCGTCGCCGCCGGCTCCGCCTCCCCCGCGCTGACGACACTCGTCTCGGTCGATCCGATCTATGCCGGCTTCAATGTCAGCGAGGAGACGGTCGCAAGGGCGCTCGCCGCCCTGCCGGCCACCGGCGGCGCGCTGCCGCCCATCGACCGCATCCCCGTCGAGGTCGGCACGCTCGCCGACGAGGGCACGCCGATCCACGGCACGCTCCAGCTCATCGCCAACGAGGTGGACGCGGCAAGCGGCACCATCGCCGTGCGCGCCGTCTTCGACAATCCCGGCGGCAGGCTGATCCCCGGCCAGTTCGTGCGCATCCGCATGGGCGAGCCGGAGGCCGAGAGCAAGATCCTCGTCAGCGAGAAGGCCGTCGGCACCGACCAGGACAAGAAGTTCGTCTTCGTCGTCGACAAGGACAACAAGATCACCTACCGGCCGGTGGTGCTCGGCGGCCTTTCGGGCAACGAGCGCATCGTCGAAAGCGGCCTTGCGGGCGGCGACCGCATCGTCGTCAACGGGTTGCAGCGCGTGCGCCCCGGCGTCGTGGTCGATCCGCAGATGCAGGAGAACGTCGCCTCTGTGAAGTAGACGGGCCGGGCGGGATTCGCCCCTCACCCTAACCCTCTCCCCGCAAGCGGGGAGAGGGGACGTGCCCCGCAAATGGGCATTGGGTGAGGAAACCGGGTCGGCATATCCCTTCGCTCCGCTTGCGGGGAGAAGGTGCCGGCAGGCGGATGAGGGGGCGCCCTTACAAGACCTGCCGCAGGCGCCATCGCAAGAATACCCGCAGGACGCTCACCCGCCCTGCCCGCAAACAACCAGCAATCCCACACCCGCCGGCGGCGCATCGCCCGCCGGACGGGTCCGTTCGTCCCTGGAGAGGGGTCCTTTGCCATGAACATCTCCCGTTTCTTCATCGATCGCCCGGTCTTTGCCGGGGTGCTGTCGATCCTCATCGTGGTCGCCGGCCTGATCGGCATGCGCGCCCTGCCGATCTCCGAATATCCGGAGGTCGTGCCGCCCTCGATCGTCGTGCGCGCCACCTATCCCGGCGCAAACCCGGTCGTCATATCCGAAACCGTCGCCACGCCGCTGGAAGAGCAGATCAACGGCGTCGAGGACATGCTCTACATGAACAGCCAGGCGACCTCCGACGGCGTGCTGACGCTGACGGTCACCTTCAAGCTCGGCACCGATCCGGACAAGGCCCAGCAGCTCGTGCAGAACCGCGTGTCGCAGGCCGAACCGCGCCTGCCCGCCGAAGTGCGCGCGCTCGGCGTCACCACGGTGAAAAGCTCGCCCGACTTCATCATGGTGGTGAACCTCGTCTCCAAGACCGACCGCTACGACATCACCTATCTTCGCAACTACGCCACGCTGAACATCAAGGACCGCCTCGCCCGCATCGAGGGCGTCGGCCAGGTCCAGGTTTTTGGCGCGGGCGACTATGCCATGCGCGTGTGGATCGACCCGCAGAAGGCTGCGGAACATGCGCTCGCCGCCAGCGACATTTCCAACGCCATCCGCGAGCAGAACGTGCAGGCCGCCGCCGGCATCATCGGCGCCTCGCCGGTGTCGAACGACGTCAACCTGCAGCTCAACCTCAATGCGCAAGGGCGCCTGCGCACGCCGGAGGAATTCGGCAACATCATCGTGAAGACCGGCGCCGAAGGCCAGATCACCCGGCTTCGCGACGTCGCGCGCATCGAACTCGGCGCGGCCGACTACTCGCTGCGCTCGCTGCTCGACGGCGAGCCCGCCGTCGCCGTCGCCGTCCTCCAGGCGCCGGGTTCCAACGCCATCGAGATCGCCGACACTGTCCGCGCCACGATGGACCAGCTCCAGCTCGCCATGCCCGAGGGCGTGAAATACGAGATCGTCTACGACACGACGGAATTCGTGCGCGCCTCCATCGACAAGGTGGTCGACACGCTGCTCGAAGCCGTCGCGCTCGTCGTGCTCGTCGTCATCGTCTTCCTCCAGACCTGGCGCGCCTCGATCATCCCACTGCTCGCCGTGCCGGTCTCCATCATCGGCACGTTTGCGGTCATGTATGCCTTCGGCTTCTCCGTGAACGCGCTGACACTCTTCGGCCTGGTGCTCGCCATCGGCATCGTGGTGGACGACGCCATCGTCGTCGTCGAGAACGTCGAGCGCAACATCGAGAACGGCCTTTCGCCGCGCGAGGCGACCTACCGGGCGATGCGCGAGGTCTCCGGCCCGATCATCGCCATCGCGCTCGTCCTCGTCGCGGTCTTCGTGCCGCTCGCCTTCATCAGCGGCCTCTCCGGCCAGTTCTACCGCCAGTTCGCGCTCACCATCGCCATCTCGACGGTCATCTCCGCCATCAACTCGCTGACGCTCTCCCCGGCGCTCGCCGCCCTTCTCCTGAAGGACCACCATGCGCCGAAGGACTGGCTGACGCGCGTCATGGACGGGCTGTTCGGCTGGTTCTTCCGCGGCTTCAACCGGCTGTTCGGCGCGGCCTCGAACGGCTACGGCCGCGGCGTCGGCGGGCTGGTCTCGCGCAAGTCGCTGGTCATGGCCCTCTATCTCGCCCTCGTCGGCGCGACCTATGCGGTGTTCAACGCCGTGCCCGGCGGCTTCGTGCCGGCGCAGGACAAGCAGTACCTCATCGGCTTCGCCCAGCTTCCCGACGGCGCGACGCTCGACCGCACGGAAGAGGTCATCAAGAAGATGAGCGCGATCGCGCTGGAACAGCCGGGCGTCGAGCACGCCATCGCCTTCCCGGGCCTGTCGATCAACGGCTTCACCATCGGCTCGAATTCCGGCATCGTCTTCGCCGCGCTCGCCCCCTTCGAGGAGCGCACGACGCCGGAGCTTTCCGGCGGCGCCATCGCCATGCAGCTGAACCAGAAGTTCGGCGCCATCCAGGACGCCTTCATCGCCATGTTCCCGCCGCCGCCGGTCAACGGCCTCGGCACGACGGGCGGCTTCAAGCTGCAGATCGAGGACCGCGCCGGCCTCGGCTACGGGCCGCTCAACGAGGCGACGCAGGCCTTCCTTGCCAAGGCCTACCAGACGCCGGAGCTGGCGGGCCTGTTCTCCAGCTTCCAGATCAACGTGCCGCAGCTCTATGCCGACCTCGACCGGGCGAAAGCCCAGCAGCTCGGCGTGCGCGTGACCGACGTCTTCGAGACGCTGCAGATCTATCTGGGTTCGCTCTACGTCAACGACTTCAACGCCTTCGGCCGCACCTATTCGGTGCGCGTCCAGGCCGATTCCGCCTTCCGCGCCAAGCCCGAGGACATCGGCCAGCTCCAGGTGCGCTCGCAGACGGGCGAGATGATCCCGCTTGCCGCACTCCTCAAGGTGGACGCCGCGACCGGGCCGGAGCGCACCACGCGCTACAACGGGTTCCTCGCCGCCGACATCAACGGCGGCCCGGCCCCCGGCTTCTCCTCCGGCCAGGCGCAGGCGGCCGTGGAGAAGATCGCGGCGGAGACGCTGCCCCCGGGCATCGACTTCGAGTGGACGGACCTCACCTACCAGCAGATCCTCGCCGGCAATTCGAGCATCGTCGTCTTCCCGCTGGCGCTTCTCCTGGTCTACCTGGTGCTCGCCGCGCAATATGAGAGCCTGACGCTGCCCATCGCCATCATCATGATCGTGCCGATGGGCGTGCTCGCCGCGCTCGCCGGGGTCTGGTACACGGGCGGCGACAACAACGTCTTCACCCAGATCGGCCTCGTGGTGCTGGTGGGGCTTTCGGCGAAGAACGCCATCCTGATCGTCGAATTCGCGCGCGAGCTGGAATTCGAGGGCAGGACGCCGGTGCAAGCCGCGATCGAGGCGAGCCGCCTGCGCCTGCGGCCGATCCTCATGACCTCGATGGCCTTCATCATGGGCGTCGTGCCGCTGGTGCTTTCCACCGGCGCGGGCGCGGAAATGCGCGCCGCCATGGGCCTTGCCGTCTTCTCCGGCATGATCGGCGTCACCTTCTTCGGCATCTTCATGACGCCGGTCTTCTACGTGCTCCTGCGCCGCCTCACCGGCAACCGCCCGCTGGTGCAGCACGGCAAGTCGACGATGGAAGGGGAGGCAGAGGCGCACACGGCCTAGCCGGAGCCTTTTCCCATACGGCAAACCAGTGCCTCCTCCTCTTCTCCCCAGCGGGGAGAAGGTGGCCCGAAGGGTCGGATGAGGGGGTGGCTCCGACGGAGCGTTTATACTTCCGGCCCCCCTCATCCGCCTGCCGGCACCTTTGTAACTTCCCTTCTGCTGCGATTGGCGGTGTATTGCCAGTTGCGGTGGCGGATGAGAGACCGCAGCACCTTTGGGCATTGAAGCCCGTGGGAGAGCTTGGGTCATCATCCGCCGTTCCATCGAACCCGAACAGTCGCCAGGGCCGCTCGCATGTGCGAAGCCCGCTTAGGCAAGGATGGGATCAGATGGATGTGATTGTTGGTATCGATGTTTCCAAGGATCGGTTGGATGTGCATGTGCAGCCAGTCGGGGAGAGCTTTTTCGTCGGCAACGACCATGCCGGCGTGGACGGCCTGATCCGCCGGCTGCGAGACGCAAAAGCCGATATCGTGGCGCTGGAAGCGACCGGTGGCTACGAAATGCTGGCAGCTGCCAGCCTGTCATCAGCCGGCTTTGCCGTTGTGGTGGTCAATCCGGCGCAGGTGCGTTCCTATGCCCATGCGCTTGGCAAACGCGCCAAGACAGATCCGATCGATGCCGCTGTGATCGCAGCCTTCGTCGCAGCAACCAGACCGGAGATCCGGCCCTTGCGCGATGAGGAGAGCGAGGCCTTCTCGGCCATCGTTTCGCGGCGCCGCCAGATCGTGCAGATGATCACGGCGGAAGAAAACCGGACACGGACGGCCCAGGCCAAGGAAACGCAGAAGAGCATCAAGCGGCTGCTTGCAGCGCTCCGACGTGAACTCGCAAGCCTCGACGGCGATCTCAACGGACGCATCCGCAAGTCGCCCTTGTGGCGGGTGCGCGAGGCGCTTTTGACCTCGGTACCGGGTGTAGGACCAACCACGGCCCGCACGCTGATGGCCGAACTGCCGGAACTCGGTAGCCTCGACCGGCGCCAGATCGCCGCATTGGCCGGGGTGGCGCCGTTCACTCGGCAGTCGGGCAAGTGGCGCGGCAAGAGCTTCATCGGTGGCGGTCGCGGCAAGGTGCGGGCTGTGCTGTTCATGGCAGCGCTGGTCGCTGCCCGTCGTAACCCGGTCCTCAAGGCCTTCCGCGATCGTCTCGTTGAAGCCGGCAAGCCCAAGATCGTCGCCATCGTCGCGACCATGCGCAAGCTTCTCACCATCCTCAACGCCATCATCCGGGACGGAAAACCATGGCAAAGCGCTTGACAGACAAGACAGTCGCTCTCCCCGCTGGGGAGAAGGGGAGGAGGCACTGGTTTCCTTCATATAAAAATTGCCTCGAAAACGCGGTGCCGGCAGGCATGCCCTCCCTGTCAGGCCTGCGCAAAAAGCAGGCACCGGCCTGCCCCGACAGAAGCAACGCAGCATTTGCATAGCTGCATTGCACAATAAATGTTTCCCATTTGGTCAAAAAAACCGCATAGTGCCCTCAGTTGATGCACACAGCGGTTTTCCTCCCAGTGCCGCTGCATCAGCTGTTCCCCTCTGGAGGTTTTTGACCTTCACACTTCATGGGCCGCGGTTTCCGCTGGCCCATTTTTTTTGCCCCCCGCACGGCTTGATTTTCCCTGCCGATCGGAGGCATCTGCCGGACATTCTTGGCTCTGGCGCGGTGAGGACATGAAACCGGGCGCATTGAACGTACTGGTCATCGACGAGAACCGCATCCGCGCCGCCATCATCGAGGAGGGGCTGCGCGACGCCGGCTATGCCGTGACCGTGGTCGAGGAGATGCAGGGCCTTGCCCGCCGCATCGCCGACCTCAATCCCGACGTCATCGTCATCGATCTCGAAAACCCCAACCGCGACCGGCTGGAGAGCATCTTCCAGCTCACCCGCGCCATCCAGCGCCCCATCGCCATGTTCGTCGACAGGTCCGACGAGGCCTCCATCGAGGCGGCGGTGGAGGCGGGCGTCTCGGCCTATATCGTCGACGGGCTGAAGCAGGAGCGCGTGCGGCCGATCCTGAAAATGGCGATCAGCCGCTTCAACGCCTTCTCCCGCCTCAGCCGCGAACTGGAGGAAACACGCAGCGAGCTGGAGAACCGCAAGGTGATCGACCGCGCCAAGGGCCTCCTGATGCGCTCGCGCGGGCTTTCCGAGGAGGCGGCCTATGCGCTCCTGCGCCGCACGGCGATGAACCAGAACCGCAAGATCGCCGAGATCGCCCAAAGCCTCGTCACGGCGGCGAGCCTGCTCGATCCGGGAGTAAAGACATGACGATGCGCCACGCCATCACCGCCGGCTTCGTGCCGCTGCTCGACAGCGCCCTGCTGGTCGTCGCCCGCGAGAAGGGATTTGCCGAGGCGCAGTCTATCGACCTCACGCTGGTGCGCGAACGGTCCTGGGCGAGCATTCGCGACCGCCTCGCCGTGCGCCGGTTCGACGTCGCCCATATTCTCGGCCCCATGCCGATCGCCTGCAATCTCGGCCTCTCCGCCCCGGCGCCGGAGATGATCGTGCCCATGGCGCTCGGCCTCGGCGGCAATGCCGTCACGGTCTCGGCCGCGCTGTGGCAGGCGATGGCGCGGACCGGCGCGACCGCCGATCTCAATGCGCGCGAAAACGGCGCGGCGCTGCGCAGGGTTATCGACGGGCGCGTCGGCGAGCCCTTGCGCTTCGGCGTCGTGCATCCCTATTCCGGGCACAATTACGAGCTGCGCTACTGGCTGGCGGCCAGCGGCATCCATCCCGAGCACGATATCGAGATCGTCGTGCTGCCGCCGCCGGACATGGGCGACGCGCTCGCTACGGGCCTCATCGACGGCTATTGCGCGGGCGAACCGTGGAACACGTTCGGCGTCCTGAAGCGCGGCGCGCATCTTGCCACCGTCAAGGCGGCGATCTGGAAGTCGAGCCCGGAAAAGGTGCTCGGCGTCAATGCGCGCTGGGGCGAGACGAACCCGGAGGCGCTTGCCGCCCTCATCGCCGCGCTGCATCACGCCTCGCTGTGGTGCGGCGACCCGCGCAACCACGACGAACTCGCCCGGCTGCTGGCCCTGCCCGCCTATGTCGGCCGCGCGGCGGACCTCCTGCTGCCGGCGCTCAGCGGCGTGCTGCCGGTCGGCGGCGACGCGTTCCGCACGGTCGGCGATTTCTTCGTGCCGCACGCCAAGGCCGCGACCTTCCCGTGGAAGAGCCATGCGCTGTGGTTCTACACCCAGATGGTCCGCTGGGGACAGGTGGCGCAGAGCGAGGCGAACCGCGCGGTCGCCGCCGGCACCTATCGCCCGGACGTCTACCGCGCCGCGCTGAAGGCGCTCGGCATCGCCATGCCCTCGGCGAGCGCCAAGGTGGAGGGCGCGCTGACCGCGGAGACGCCCGTCGGCTCCTCCGGCGCGCTGACGCTCGGCCCCGACGGCTTCTTCGACGGCGGGCGCTTCGATCCCGACGATGTCGACGGCTATATTGCGGCGCAGTCTCGCTGACGCCTATTTTATGCGCAGTGCACAAAATTTGGTGCCGCCCGTGCCGCCGGGGCGTGCGTGCCTTTCATGCCTCCGGACGGAAACCTTTTTGAATCAGTCTCTTGCCGAGTTGGCACGCCGCTTGCTTTTCTCTCCGTAGGCCTTCGGGTCACGATATCGGCGTCCAACGAAGGGCGCCACCAGCAAAGCCGCTGATCAGGTTTCCCGCGCCCACGCCCGTCGTGCCGCGCCGGCAAACCTGGCCAGCGGCTTTTCGTTTTCAACCCTCAAGATGGAGCGGCACGACCTTGTCGGGCCACGGAGAAGCCATGTCCGAGACCAAGCAGCCCCTGTCCCCGCGCGAACCGGCCATCGCGCTCTGGGTATCCACCTTCGCCTTCACCATCTGTTTCGCCGTCTGGACGATCTTCGCGATCATCGGCATCCGCATCAAGGAAGACCTCGGGCTTTCGGAAGCCGAGTTCGGCCTGCTCGTCGGCACGCCCATTCTCACCGGCTCGCTGGTCCGCATCCTGCTCGGCGTCTGGACGCCGCGCTTCGGCGGCCGCCTCGTCTATACGCTGACCATGCTGGCGGCGGCGATGTCGACCCTCCTGCTCTCGCACGCCACGACCTTCCCGCAGATGCTGCTCGCCGGCCTCGGCGTCGGGCTTGCCGGCGGCTCCTTCGCGGTCGGCGTCGCCTATGTCTCGCCCTTCTTCCCGGCGGAAAAGCAGGGCACGGTGCTCGGCATCTTCGGCGCGGGCAATGTCGGCGCGGCGCTGACGAAGTTCCTCGCGCCCTTCGTGCTCGTCGCCGCCGGCTGGCAGATGGTCGCGGAGATCTGGGCGGCGGCGCTCATCTTCACCGCCTGTCTCTTCTGGTTCACCACCAGCGACGACCCGGCCTTCCGCGCGCGCCGCGAGGGCAAGGCGCCGAAGCGCAGCCTGCGTGCGGAATTCGCCCCCCTGAAGAAGGCGCAGGTCTGGCGCTTCTCGCTCTACTATTTCTTCGCCTTCGGCGGCTTCGTGGCGCTGGCGCTCTGGCTGCCGCGCTACCTCGTCGGCGTCTACGGTTTCGACATCGCGACGGCCGGCATGGTCGCCGCCGCCTATTCCATCCCCGGCAGCATCTTTCGCGCGCTCGGGGGCATGCTGTCGGACCGCAAGGGCGCGCGCTCCGTCATGTACTGCATGTTCGCCGTCTCCGCCGTCGCAACGCTCATCCTGTCGCTGCCGTCGGGCGTCACGCCCGCCCTCTTCATCGTCACCGTCTTCGTGCTCGGCTTCGTCATGAGCCTCGGCAAGGCGGCGGTCTACAAGCACATCCCGGCCTATTACCCCGATGGCGTCGGCGCGGTCGGCGGCGTGGTCGGCATGGTCGGCGGGCTCGGCGGCTTCGTGCTGCCCATCGCCTTCGGCCTGCTCAAGGACGCGACCGGCCTGTGGTCGAGCTGCTTCCTGCTGCTCTTCGCCGTCGTCGCCGTCTCGCTTTTCTGGATGCACCTCTCCATCCGCCAGATGGAGCGTCCCTCCGTCTCGGCCGTCGCAGCGTAACGTTTAGGAAATCCCATGACCGAGAAACTCGTCATCGTTGGCAATGGCATGGCCCCCGGGCGCATGCTGGAGCACCTCCTCGAAAAGGCCCCCGGCCAGTACGAGGTCACCATCTTCAACGCCGAGCCGCGGGTGAACTACGACCGCATCATGCTCTCGCCCGTCCTTTCCGGCGAGAAGGACTACGAACAGATCATCATCCACGGCGACGGCTGGTACATCAAGCACGGCATCACGCTCTACAAGGGCCACCGCATCGTCGCCATCGACCGGGCCGCCAAGACGGTCACCTCCGACCACGGCGTCACGGAAAGCTACGACAAGCTGGTCATCGCCACCGGCTCGGTGCCCTTCATCCTGCCGGTGCCCGGCCACGACATGCCCGGCGTCATCACCTATCGCGACCTCGACGACGTGCAGGCCATGCTGCTCGCCGCCCAGTCGCGCGAGAAGGCCGTCGTCATCGGCGGCGGCCTCCTCGGCCTCGAAGCCGCCGCAGGGCTCGCCGGCCGCGGCATGGACGTGACCGTGCTGCACGTCATGCCCACGCTGATGGACCGCCAGCTCGACCCCGCCGCCGGCTATCTCCTGCAACGGGAGCTGGAAGGGCGCGGCATCAAGATCGTCTGCAAGGCCAACACCAAGGCCATCGTCGGCAACGGCAGGGTCGAGGGCATCGAGTTGGACGACGGCCGCGTCATCCCCGCGACGCTCGTCGTCATGGCCGTCGGGATCCGCCCCAGCGTCGGCCTCGCGAGGGAAGCGGGCCTTGCCGTCAACCGCGGCATCGTCGTCGACCACGGCATGCAGACCTCCGACGGCAGCATTCTCGCCCTCGGCGAATGCGCGGAAGTGGGCGGCATGGTCTACGGCCTCGTTGCCCCGCTCTACGAGATGGCCCGCGTCGCCGCCGCCCATCTTGCCGGCGAGCGCACCGCCGCCTTCGTCCATTCCGATACGCCCACCAAGCTGAAGGTCACCGGCATCGAACTGTTCTCGCTCGGTGATTTTGCCGACGGCGACGACCGCGAGGAGATCGTGCTGCGCGACGCCTCCGCCGGCGTCTACAAGCGGCTGGTGCTGAAGGACAACCGCATCATCGGCACCGTGCTCTACGGCGAGACGGCGGACGGCGCCTGGTTCAACGACCTCAAGAAGAAGGCCACCGACATTTCCGAGATGCGCGAGACGCTGATCTTCGGCCAGGCCTACCAGGGGGGCTCCCCGCTGGACCCTATGGCGGCCGTTGCAGCCTTGCCGGATGATGCGGAAATCTGCGGCTGCAACGGCGTCTGCAAGGGCAGGATCGTCTCGACCATCACGGAAAAGGGCCTGACCTCGCTCGACGACGTGCGTGCCCATACCAAGGCGTCCGCCTCCTGCGGCTCCTGCACGGGCCTTGTCGAGCAGCTGATGACGCTGACGCTCGGCGACAGCTACAACCCCGCCGCCGTCACGCCCATGTGCGGCTGCACCGAGCTTGGCCATGACGACGTGCGCCGGCTCATCAAGGCGAAGGGGCTGAAGACCATTCCGGCCGTGCTGCAGGAACTGGAATGGAAGACCTCCTGCGGCTGCGCCAAGTGCCGCCCGGCGCTGAACTACTACCTCGTCTGCGACTTCCCGGACGAATATGCCGACGACTACCAGTCGCGCTTCATCAACGAGCGCGTGCATGCCAACATCCAGAAGGACGGCACCTATTCCGTCGTGCCGCGCATGTGGGGCGGGGTCACCAACGCCGGCGAACTGCGCGCCATCGCCGATGTGGTGGACAAGTTCGAGATCCCGCTGGTGAAGGTGACGGGCGGCCAGCGCATCGACCTGCTCGGCATCGAGAAGGAGGACCTGCCCGCCGTCTGGGCCGATCTCGGCAAGGCCGGCTTCATCTCCGGCCAGGCCTATGCCAAGGGTCTGCGCACGGTAAAAACCTGCGTCGGCTCGACCTGGTGCCGCTTCGGCACGCAGGATTCCACGGGACTCGGCATCCGCATCGAGAAGTTCATGTGGGGCTCGTGGACGCCGGCCAAGCTGAAGCTCGCCGTCTCCGGCTGTCCGCGCAACTGCGCGGAAGCGACCTGCAAGGATATCGGCGTCATCTGCGTGGATTCCGGCTTCGAGATCCATTTCGCGGGTGCCGCCGGCCTCGACATCAAGGGCACGGAGGTCCTCGGCCTCGTCAAGACCGAGGACGAGGCGCTGGAGCATATCGTGGCGCTGACGCAGATGTACCGCGAGCAGGCGCGCTATCTGGAGCGCATCTACAAATGGGCCAAGCGCGTCGGTCTGGAAGAAATCCGCCGCCAGATCATGGGCGACGCGGACAAGCGCAAGGCCTTCTACGACCGCTTCGTCTTTTCCCAGAAATTCGCGCAGGTCGATCCGTGGTCGGAGCGCGTCTCCGGCAAGGACAAGCATGAATTCAAGCCGATGGCGACCATCGGCTACGGCGAGGCCGCGGAATGAGGAGCATGGACATGAGCTGGTTTGCCATCGGCAACATCGCCGATATCCCGCTGCGCGGCGCGCGCTGCGTGAAGACGCCGGAGGGGAAAATCGCCGTCTTCCGCACGGCGGAAAACGAGGTCTTCGCCATCGAGGACCATTGCCCGCACAAGGGCGGGCCGCTGTCGCAGGGCATCGTCCACGCCAGGGCCGTCACCTGCCCGCTGCACAACTGGGTGATCTCGCTGGAGACCGGCAAGGCGCTCGGCGCCGACGAGGGCGCGGTGAGGACCATCCCCTTGCGCAACGAGGGCGGGCAGCTCTTCATCGCGCTCGAAAGCCTGATGGCGGCGGCGGAGTAGGCCATGACAGGAACCAGCTTCGCCCCTCATCCGGCTGCCGCCACCTTCTCCCCGTTCCGACGGGGAGAAGGGCGCTGGAGCACCGGCATTGCCACATCCTCCTTCTCCCGGCTTGCGGGGAGAAGATCCCGGCAGGGGGATGAGGGGCGCGCGACGCTCCTGCGAGGAGCCCCCCATGCCCGTTGAGACGAAAACCACCTGCCCCTATTGCGGCGTCGGCTGCGGGGTGGTCGCGAGGGTCGGCGAGGACGGCGCGGTCTCCGTCAGGGGCGATCCGGACCATCCCTCGAACTACGGCCGGCTCTGCTCGAAGGGCTCGGCGCTGGCCGAGACGATCGATCTCGACGGACGCCTGCTTCATCCCGAGATCGGCGGGGAGCGGGCCTCCTGGGATGAGGCGCTCGACCGCATCGCCGAGCGATTTTCCGCCGCCATTGCCGAGCACGGGCCGGATGCCGTCGCCTTCTACGTCTCCGGCCAGTTGCTGACGGAGGACTATTACGTCGCCAACAAGCTGATGAAGGGCTTTTTCGGCGCGGCGAACATCGACACAAATTCGCGGCTGTGCATGTCCTCCTCCGTCGCCGGCCACCGCCGCGCCTTCGGGTCGGACACCGTGCCGGGCAGCTACGAGGACCTGGAGCTTGCCGACCTTGTCGTCCTCACGGGCTCGAACCTCGCCTGGTGCCATCCGGTGCTCTACCAGCGGCTGGCGGCGGAAAAGGCGCGGCGGCCGGGCCTGAAGGTGGTGGTGATCGACCCGCGCCGCACCATGACGGCCGATATCGCGGACCTGCACCTCGCCATCCGTCCGGACAGCGACGTGGCGCTCTTTGCCGGCCTCTTCTCCCATCTCGTCACGAACGGCGCGGTGGACCAGAATTTCGTCGGCGCGCATACGACGGGTTTTTCCGATGCCTTCGCGGCGGCGATCCCCTTCGGCGACGTGCTGGAGCGGACCGGCCTGCCGGCCATGCAGCTTCGCGAATTCTACCGGCTGTTCACGGCGAGCGAGAAGGTCGTTACCTGCTACAGCCAGGGCGTCAACCAGTCCTCGTCGGGCACCGACAAGGTCAACGCCATCCTCAACTGCCATCTCGCGACGGGCCGCATCGGCCGGCCGGGCATGGGGCCCTTCTCGCTGACCGGCCAGCCCAACGCCATGGGCGGGCGCGAAGTGGGCGGCCTTGCCAACATGCTCGCCGCCCACATGGCGATCGAGAATGCGGAGGACCGCGACCGGGTGCGGCGCTTCTGGGACGCGCCGACGATTGCCGAACGGCCGGGGCTGAAGGCGGTCGACCTGTTCCGGGCGGTGGCGGAAGGCCGCATCAAGGCGCTGTGGATCATGGCGACGAACCCCGTCGTCTCGATGCCGGACGCCGACGCCGTTGAAGCGGCGATCCGGACCTGTCCCTTCGTCGTCGTCTCCGACATCCTGCGCGAGACCGACACCACCCGCCACGCCCATGTGCTGCTGCCCTCGCTCGGCTGGGGCGAGAAGAACGGCACTGTCACCAATTCCGAGCGCCGCATCTCCCGCCAGCGCGGTTTCCTCAAGGCCCCCGGCGAGGCACGGGCGGACTGGTGGCAGCTTGCCGAGGTCGCAAGGCGCATGGGCTTTGCGCAAGCCTTCGCCTATGAGACGCCGGCGGAGATCTTCGCCGAGCATGCCGCGCTCTCCGCCTTCGAGAACCGGAAAAGCCGCGACTTCGATATCGGCGCCCATGCCGGCATCGACGGGGCGGCCTATGATGCGCTCTCGCCTTTCCAATGGCCGCAGGCCGCGGGGCAAGGGCCGACGGAAACCCGCTTCTTCGCCGCGGGCGGCTTCTACCATCCGGACGGCAAGGCCCGCTTCTTCGCCGTCGCGCCCGCCGCTTCCGATCGCACGGACGAGGCCCATCCCTTCACGCTCAACACCGGCCGCATCCGCGACCAGTGGCACACCATGACGCGCACGGGAAAAAGCGCCCGCCTCTCCGCCCATATCGCCGAGCCCTTCGCCGAACTCCACCCGCGCGACGCGCTGGAGATCGGCGTGGCGCCGGCCGGCCTCGTCGAGGTCGAGAGCCCGCTGGGCCGGGTGGTCCTGCGCGCCCTCGTCACCGACCGCCAGGCGCGCGGCAGCATCTTCGCGCCGATGCACTGGAACGACCAGTATGCGGCGAAGGCCCGCATCGACGCCCTCGTGCCGCCGGTGACGGACAGGATCTCCGGCCAGCCGGCCTCCAAGAACGTCGCCGTCGCCGCCCGCCCCTTCAAGCCCGCCGCCTATGCCTTTGCGGTGTCGCGGGCGAAACCCGAAGCGCTCGACGCCGCCTACTGGGCGCTGGCGAAGGCCGAGGGCGGCTGGCGGCTGGAGCTTGCCTTCGACGGGGCGGCGGAGGACTGGACCGGCTGGTGCCGGCGCGCCTTCGCCATCCCCGGCGACGTCGAACCGCTCGGCTATGCCGACCGGCAGACCGGCGAGATCCGCCTCGCCTTCTTCGACGGGCCAAGGCTGCTCGCCGCCTTCTTCCTCGCGCGCGAGCCGGTGGCGGTGGCGCGCAACTGGGCGATCGCCGAGCTTGCCGCCGCGCATACGAACCCGCGCAAGCGCTTCTCCCTCGTCGCCGGCCGGCCGGGGGCGGACAAGCCGGATCCCGGCGCGACGGTCTGCGCCTGCTTTTCCGTCGGCGTCAACCAGATCGTCGCGGCGGTGCGCGGCGGGTGCCGCAGCGTCGAGGCCGTCGGCGTGGCCCTCGATGCCGGCACCAATTGCGGTTCCTGCCGCGGGGAGATCCGCGGCATCATCGAGGGATGCCGGGCCGCGGCGGCGGAGTAGCGCGTCAGGGTGCGACCTGGCGGAGGCCGCCGAGGGCGTCCTGCACGTCGCGGCGGCCCTCGGCCGCTTCCGGATAGACGGCATAGACCGGATAGGGGAATTCCGGCGCGTCCTCCACCCGTTCGAGATCCCCCGCCGCAAGATGGGGCGCGACCGTGCCCCGGCGGAAATAGCCCATGCCGCCGGTGCGCAGGATATAGTGGAGGGCGAGCGGGCCGAAATCCACCTGCAGCGCCGGCTCGGCGAAGGCCGCCGTGCCGAAGCCGCCCTGCCCGGCGAATTGCGAGCCCCAGTCGACATGCACATAGTCCGGCGCGCCGCCCTCGTCCGCGCCGCCTGCCTTGCGCACCAGCACCAGCCGCTCCTCCTCCACCAGCTCGACCCGGAAGCCGGGCATCAGCTTCGGCGCATAGAGGACGGCAATGTCGAGCACGCCGGTGCGAAGCTGTTCGAGCAGCTGGTCGGCAATGCCGACCTGCGCGTGGACGGCGATCGCCGGGCAATTGCCCTTCATCCAGACGAGCCAGTCGAGCAGAAGCGGGTTCCATAGGCTCATCTCGCCGCCCACCGCCACGACGGAGGTGCGGCCGGGCGGCACGGTGAGCTGCTGGCGCGCGCGCTCCCACACCTGGACGAAGGACTGGGCGAAACGCTCGAATTCGCGGCCGGCCGCCGTCAGCGCCGCCCCGTTGCGCGTGCGCACGAAAAGCTTGCGCCCCAGCGCTTCCTCCAGCGTGCGGATGCGCGCGCTCACCGTGGTCTGGGTGATGTGCAGCCGCTCGGAAGCCTTCAGGAAGCTGCCGGTATGGACGATTTCCAGAAAGGTGCGCGCCCGGTCGATATCCATCCAATCCCCCGTTGAGTGCAACTGTCCTGCCTTCATACAGGATTCGATGCCCCGCGCCTGCCGTCTTTGCGGCCCGCCGGGCGCGGCCTCACAGGGTGGCGAGCCGGCTGTTGTCCAGCCGCCCGCCATAGGCCTCGCGCATGGCGATCTTCTCCTCCAGCGCGGCGATGACCGTGTCGGAGAAATTGGTCTCGTAGAGTTGCGCCAGGTTGCCGAGCCCGCCCGGCGTGAAGACGTTGATCTCCAGGATCTTGTCGCCGACGATGTCGAGGCCGACGAGGAACATGCCGTCCTCGACGAGCTTGGGGCGCACCGCCTCGACGACGGCGAGCATGGCGGGCGTCACCTCCACCGGCGCCGGCCCGCCGCCGACATGCACGTTGGAGCGGATCTCGCCCTTGGCCGGCACGCGGCGGAAGGCGGCGTATTTGCCCTCGCGCATCAGCGGCCGGCCGTTCATGACGAAGAAGCGCACGTCGCCCTCGCTGGCCTCGGGCATGAAGCTCTGGGCGATGAGATAGCCTTCGCCGCTCACCGCCTCGAAGATCTGGTTAAGGTTCTGGTCGTCGGCCGAGGCGACCTTGAAGACGTTCTTGCCGCCCGAGCCCTGCAAGGGCTTGATGATCGCCCCCTTCTTCTTCTCGCCGGCGACGAAGCCGCGGATCTCCTCGATGCTCTTGGAGACCAGGGTGGCGGGGCGCACGGAGGGCGGGAAATCCTGGAGATAGAGCTTGTTCTGCGCCTTGGCGAGGCCCGCCGGATCGTTGACGACGAGGGTGCCGCGCAGCGCGGCGAGCCGCCCGAACAGCGCCCCCGCATGGGCCGCCCAGGGCCGGTCCGTCACGTCGAGCGAGGGGTCGTTGCGCAGGAACAGGACGTCGATCTCCCCGACGTCGAAGATGCGCGTCTCGGTGTTCTCGCCCTGCAGGTCCTTGTGCAGCGTCTCCGGCTTCTTGTAGCCGGCCGAGGGCAGCACGAGGCCGCGCACGGCAAGGCTGTCATCCGCGCGAAGGACGAAATCGCCGGGCGTGACGTAGCAGATCTCGTGGCCGCGGCCCAGCGCGGCGAGCGCCAGCGTGGTCGTGGTGAAGTGCGGGGTTTCGTCGGCAATGGAATTGACGAAGAAAGCGATGCGCATGAAAGGCCTCCTCAGGCGATGAGATCGAGGGGTGAAAGACCGGCGCGCAGCCGGGCAAGACGTTCGTCCGCGCCCTTGGCGCTCATGAATTGCGGCGTCAGGCGGGGCGCCTTGAGGAGCCCGCGCAGGCTGAGCTCCTGCATGACGGCGAAGTGGCGGGCCGCGATCTTGCCGAGCCAGAACGGTTCGAGATCGCCGCCGCCGCGCAGATGTGCGAGGATTTCGAGAAGCCCGCGCAGATAGACCGCATCCTTGGCGAGCCCGCCGCCGCGGTGGAGGCGCAGCGCGATGTTGAAGGCGCCGGGCGGGGCAAAGCCGTGCTCGCGCGCCAGCAGCCGGTAGGTCTCCACGAAGCCCGCCCCATCGAGCATGGCCGCGCAGGCGACCACCCGCGCCGCGATCAGCCGGAGGCGCGCCGTCGTCATGCCGCCGACGAGATATTCGGCCAGTACCGCCAGCCCCTCCTGCGCCCCCTCGTAGCCGGCAAGGCCGGAGCGGAAGAGCCGCAGCCCGTGGCCGGAGCCGTTGCAATAGGTGAGGAGGTGCACGCCGACCTCATGGCTCAGCAGCGCCTCGACCCGCTCGCGCGCCATCGTCGTGGTGCGGGCGATCAGGAGCCGGTCGCTCGACACCATCAGCCCCGGCGGAAGGTCGTTGCGCACCTCGACGCTCGGCGCGAAGGCGGAGAACTGCGCGCTGTAGCGGTCGATCATCGTGCGCGCCCGCCGCTCGACATAGCGATGGTCCACCTGCTGCGGGGCGGCCTTGCGGGCGGGCCGGGCGGTCGCATCGAGAATGTCGCCCGCCGCCTTCGCCAGCCGGCCGTCGACGGAGCCGTAGAGCGCGCGGCTCATCTCGACGAAGCGGGCATCCTCGCGGGCGGCGAGCATGGAAAGCTGCAGGTCCAGCTCCTGCTGCTTCTCGCTATAGAGCCGCTCCAGCACCGGATCCTCGAACCGGTCGAGGGCGATGGAGAACAGCGCCTTCTTGCGCGCGGCGATGTCGATGGCGAGCGGGCGGTAGAGAAAGGTCGGCGCGCGCGCGCAGCCGGCCGCGCGGAAGGCTTCGAAGGCCGCGTCGGAATTGATCGGCGTCACCGCGAGCAGGAAATCGAAGCTGGCGGCGATGTCGTCCATAGCACGATCGGCGCGCGCCACCGCCTCGACGAAGACGCGCCGGCCGAGCGCCCGGTGGGTGGCGGGCGCCAGCGCCGTCTCGCTGCGGGCGAACTGGCCGGCGGCCTGCAGCCCGGCATCGACCAGCCGGGCGACGAGCCGGCCCTGCAGCTCGGGATAGACGGCGCGCGAGGTCGGCACCCGGTAGATCGGCGCGACGCGCACGGTAAGCGTCGGGGTATCCGGCAGGCGGCGGGCAAGGCCGGCATGGGGATCGTCGGCCAGCGACGGCCGCTCGATGCGCGGCGCGCGGTAGCGGCTGTCGATCTTCTCCACCGCGCCGACGAAGGCCGACTGCGCGCGCTCCGCCGCCGCATCGGGCGAGGCCGAGACGCTGATCTCGAAGGGCGCGAGATAGGGCGTGTCCGCGGCAAGCTGGTCGCGCGCCAGCTCGCCGAAATCGAGCACGAGGAAGGCGCCGAACTCCGCGCGCATCCGTTTCCCGACAAGCTGCACGATGGCCGCCGCTTCGGAAAGCGTATTGGCGATGAGATAGGCGGCGTTCGCCATCGCCGCGGCGCGGGCGGCGGGCGCCGAGCGACGGTTGAGATGCACGGCGAGGAACGGCAGCGGGCGGTCGAGATGCAGCCGGCCGCCGCGCGGCAGGTCGAGCCGGACGGGAAGGCCATGCTCCAGCGCCGCCGCGACGGCGGCGAGCGGGTCCTCCCTGCGGCGTGCGCGCGGGCTCATGGCGTGTCTCCAGCCGGCATGGCCTCGAGCGCGGCCTCCAGCACGGGCAGGCTGGCGCGGACGGCGGCGCGAAGGGCGGCGATAGCGGCGCGGTCCGGCGCGCCCGTCCACTCGTTCATGAAGATCTTCTTGAATTCCACGGCGATGGCGCAGCCGCTGCGCGGAAAATGCGCGTGCACGAAGCGCGTCTGCTCGCCCTTGCCGGCAAAGGCGACGTTCTCCCGCACATCGAGCCGCCGGCCGGCGAAAGGCTGCTGGCGCAGCGCGGCCATGAACGCGTCGACCACCGGCGCCCAGAAGGCCCGGTCCATGGAGAAGGTGCCGATATTGATATCCGGCGCGTCGGCCTGCTCCGTCGGCGGCGCATCGGGGCCGGCGCGGCGGTGGTTGTAGCTGTGCATGTCGAGGAGGACGAAACGGCCATGGGCGCGCTCCATGTCCGACAGCACGGCCTTGAGCATGGCATAATAGCCGTCGTGCTGGCCGAGCAGGCTTTCCAGCGCCTCTTCGCCGGGCGGTTCGGCCCATATGTCGAGGCCCCAGGCCTGTTCCGGGCTGAGGTAGACCGCCCCGTCGCGCGGCCGGTTGAGGTCCACCTCGAAGCGCGAGCGGTGGACGACGACGCGGTTGCCGAGATCGCCGATGAAGGCGGCGGTGAACGGGTCCTCCTCGCGCAGCCGGCCGGCGGCGTCGAGCCTCATGCGCGCGGCAAGGTCGCCGCGCAGCAGGTGGCCATCGTGAATGGCGGTGCCGATGAGCGGGGAATGCGCCCGCGCCAGGCTCCAGAGCGCTTCTTCCCGCCATTCATCCGTCTCGATCAGGTCCGTCATGCAGCCATAACGCGAAAGACGATTTTGCGTTCCCTTGGCCTCGCCGGATCGGCGCGGGGCCTCTTGCACAGGCGTGCGAAAACCTGTGCGGGGCCGGGCGCGAAGCCGGGCCGAGCTTCCCCATCAATTTCCTGCTTTTCCGGGGAAATCTGCCGGGCTGCGGCTTTGCACAGGGCGAAGACTATGCGCAAATATGCGCAGACGCTACAGGAGGCAGCACGACGTGTCGACATCCAGGTCCAGGCCGAAAAAGGCCTCGGTCAGCGCCATCCGCGTGGCCGAGCTTGCGGGCGTCTCGCGCTCGGCCGTCTCGCGCACCTTCACCGACGGAGCCAGCGTTTCGCCGGCGACGCGCGCCAAGGTGCTGGCGGCGGCGGAAAAGCTCGGCTACCACGTCAACCACCTGGCGCGCGGGCTGATCCACCACCGGTCGGGCATCGTCTGCATGATCGTGGCGGAGCTGCAGGCGCCCTTCCATTCCAACGTGGTGGAGATCACCACGCGCAAGCTGCAGGCGATCGGCAAGGTGGTGATGGTGCTGAACACCGCCGGCCAGCCGGACAATGTCGAGGCGGCGCTGCGCCAGACGCTGAACTACCGCGCCGACGCCACGGTGGTGGTGTCCGGCGCGCCGCCCGTCTCGCTGATCGAGACCTGCATCGAGAACGGCCAGCGCGTCATCCTCATCAACCGCGACGACCTGATCGGGGGGCCGGAGATCGTGCTGGTGGAAAACGAGAGCGCGGCGCGCGAGGCCTGCCTGATGCTGCACCGCGCCGGCTGCCGGCGCCTTGCCGTCGTCAGCTCGACGGCGGGCACGCCGAGCATCGTGGCGCGCGAACGGGCCTTCGTTGCGGCCGCCGCCGAACTCGGCATCGACGCGCCGGTGAGCCGCGCCGGGCCGACCAGCTACGCGACCGGCGCGGAGGGCGCCCGCCGGCTGCTCGGCGCCTCCAGCCGGCCGGACGGCGTGTTCTGCGTCACCGACCTCCTGGCGCTCGGCTTCATGGACGTGGCGCGGCTGGAATTCCGCCTCGACATTCCCGAGGCGCTGTGCGTCGTCGGCTTCGACGATATCCCGCAGGCCGGCTGGCTCGGCTACAACCTCACCACCTTCCGCCAGCCGATCGGCGAGATCGCCGACCATATCGTCTCCATCATCGAGAAGGACGAGGCCGACCCCGCCCCGCCCAAGCGCCTGCCGACGCAGGTCGCCTGGCGCAAGAGCGTGCGACCCTAGAATCTGTCAGGTTCATTCCGAACCTGACAGATTCCAGGTTTCTTTGTTTTCGTTTGTCTCTTCGGGAAAACCGGTTCCCACTTTTCCCTGACAAACTCTAAAGCGCCCGGACGATAAGGTCGGGCAGGCTGAGGGAAAAATCCCGGTTCGGCGGGCGGTCGAGATAGGCGCGCATCATGCGCAGCAGCGTGGAAAAGCGGGCCGGCAGGCCGTCGCCCTCGATCTGCGGCGCCCTTGCGCAAAGGTCGCGGTAGAAGGCGAGCCGGTCGGGCGGAATGTCCGCATGGCTGAGCTCGCCCGCCTTGCGCAGCCGATACCAGTCCTCGACGAGCTCTCTGAGGCCGAAGGCCGGCGCGCCGGCGGCGGCGAGCCCGAGCGTTTCGACAAGATCGGCGACCGTCGCCGTGCGCACGAATTCCACCATGTCGCGCGGCCATTCGCGCGCGAGGTAGCGCCCGTGCACGAGGTCGACGAGATGGCGGCTGAGGAAGGTGCCGTGGTCGGGCGCGGAACTCGCGGCGGGCTCCTCCGCCCCCTCCCGCGCCGCCTCGGTGCGGTAGGCCGCAAAGGCCGCGTCGTGGCCGGGCACCTGCCGGAGGCAAAGCGTGCGGATCTCGCTGCGGTCGGCATAGAGGTCGACGATCTTCAGGCCCGGCCCGTAGCCGACCGGCGAGGGAACCGCGATATTGACGAAGCGCCCCGCGCCCGTCTCGTGCCGTGCCGTGTCGTTGACATGGAGATGGCCGGAGAAATGCAGGGAAACGCCGGTCGCGGCGAAGGCATCGGCCACCGCCGGTGTCGGCGCGCGGCGGGCAAGGCCGGTGGCGCCGAACAGGGCGACCTCCTCGCTCGACACGCCGCCGAGCGGATCGAGCGCCGGATAGTGCGAGAAGGCGACGAGCCGCTTGCCCCTAGCCTTGGCCCGCGCCGCCACATCCGCCATCCAGGCAAAGAGATGGGCGCGGTGCGCGAGCACGGCCCGCCAGCCGCCGTCGGTCGGATCGTGGAACTCTCCGGGATCGGCAAGGTCGCGCGCCCCGTCGCGCGGCACGCAGACATTGGCGTCGACGGCGAGCACCCAGAGGCCTTCCGCCGGCTCGACGAGATAGGAGGAATCGATCATCCGGCAGCGCGTGCCGCCGTCCGGGCTCACCGCCTCGTAGCTGCGCGCCGACCAGGCCGGGTCCGTGCCGAAGGGGCTTTCCCAGTGCAGGTCGCCGGCCTCCGGCATGAAGCCGAGGCCGGAGAGCATGGCGAGCGCCTCCGCCGTGCCGAGCGTCGCCGCCTCCGGGCAATCGGCGCTTTTGAGGAGCACCGGCGTGCCGTCGGCCATGAGGAAGCTCTTGTCCTGCGGCCGGCCGGCAAGGGCGTAGAAATCGTGGTTGCCGGGGGTCATCAGCACGCGGATGCCGTGGCGCTCGCGATATTCCGCGACAAGGGCGAGCGCGGCGCGGATGTTCGGCCGCTGGCCGTCGTCGGTGAGGTCGCCGACGAGGAGCACGGTCTTCACGCCCGCCGCGGCGACATGGTCCAGCGCGGCGCGGAAGGCGGGGATGCTCTCGTTGAAGACGCGTGTCGAGGCGGCGGTCTCGGCAAAGCTGCGGATGGCGCCGGGCAGGCCGGAACCCTCGGGAATCCAGGCGCAATCATGCACATGCGGATCGGCGATGACGGCGATGCGGATCATGCGGTGGCCCTTGCGGGGGCAGCGGCGCAGCCGCGGTCGGCCTCGACGAGGCGCACCCAGCCGGCGGCGCTCTCGGCGGCGGCGACCAGCATGGGCTTCGGCGTCTCGTGCCATTCGTCGGGGCGCAGCTCGCGCTTCACCCGCACATGATCGACCGCGGAGCCGAGCGTCGGGAATTCGCCGGGAATCTGCAGGTGCAGCAAGAGCGCGGCGAGGATCACCGAGCGGGAGCGCCCGGCCCGGCAGTTGACCAGCACGTTGCCGCGCTCGCGCATCGGGTAGCTCGGCTTTTCCGGCAGCACCTGCTGCAAGGCGCCGAGCAGCTGATAGTAGCCGGCGAGGAACATCGTGTCGGGATTGCCGGGGCCGTCGACGATGCCGAGCTTGTAATAGCGGATCGGCGCCGGGCCGTAGCCGACGCGGCTGTCATGCGAGACCTCATCGGGCGCGGCGACATAGTTGAAGTCGAGATTGACCGCGCAGTTGAGCACGGTGGAAATGCCGTTCCGGCGCAGCAGCGGCACGTCCGAAGCCCCCTCGCGGCCGCCGACGAAGAGATCGACGCCGAAGCCCGGCAGGTTCTCGTAGACGCGGCTGATCGGCGGGCGGTCGTAATGACGGGTTTTCTTTTCGGTCATGCGGTTCTCCGATGCTCTTCTTCCGCCGCGGCCAGCAGGTCCGGCCCGGTCAGAAGGGGAATGCCCGTCGCCTCCGACAGGATGGCGGCGACGCCGGGCGCGGCGGCCAGCACCGCCGCGCCGGCGGTCAGCCCGCCGAGCGACAGGAACGGCCCCGTCACCCCGCCCGCCTCGCGCACGAGGAGGAGGCCGGCAAGGCAATCCCAGGAATTCATGTGCAGCTCCGCATAGCCGTCGCTGCGCCCGTCGGCAACATAGGCGAGCCCCAGCGCCCCGCAGGCGCCGCGCCTGACATTGCTGCCCGCCTCGAACAGCGCGTTGAGCGCGCCGATATAGCGGGCGAGCGGCCGGCGGTTCGACCAGCCCATCTCGAAGGAGGTGGCGGCAATGTCGCTCGTGCCGGCGACGCGGATCGGCGTGCCGTTGCGGCGCGCACCGCGGCCGAGGCGGGCGAAATGGACCTCGTCCAGCACGGGGTTGACGATGGCGCCGAGCTGCACCTCGCCGTTGGCGATGAAGGCGATGGCGACGCAGAAATGCGGGATCGCCCGGGCGAAATTGGCCGTGCCGTCGATGGGGTCGACCACCCAGGCCTGCCTGCCGGGCTCGCCGCCGCTCTCCTCGCCGAGGAAGCCGTCCTCGGGGAAAGCCTCCGAGATCCGGGCGCGCAGATGGTCCTCCACCTGCCCGTCCGTCTCCGTCAGGTAGTCCTGCGGGCCCTTCATGCTGACCGCCTGCCCCGTCTGCCGGGCAAAGCCGGCGCGGGCAAGCTCCGCCGCCTCGCGGACAAGCGTGTGCAGGAAGGCCTCCCGGCGGTCGATCGCCCCCTCGTCAATGCTCATGTGCCCTGTCTTTCCTGCCCTGTTCGTTTTCATCTCGTCGTTCCCGCCGCAAGGCGGCAGGCGGACCGGGGAACGGCCCGCCCGTCTTTCGCTCAGCGCTTGTAGTGGACGCGCCAGAAATCCTGCCAGTCCTGCCGGCTGTCCCAGTCTTCGAGGCCCGTGGCGGGGTCGTAGTTCAGCAGGGCCTCCAGGTGCTTGCCGATGCCCGACGGCTCGTCGTCCGGCAGGCCGACGGTGCGGTTGCTGGACAGCTTGCCGTCCTCGGCCTGCGGCGCGATGCCCTCGGCCGTCATGGCATAGTGGACGAAGAGCTTTGCCGTGTTCGGGCTGTCCGAGCCCTTGACGATGACGCCGACCGTCGGGTTGGAGAAGCCGATGATCGGATCCACCCCGGCGCAAAGGCCGAGCGAGAAGCCCTTGCCCGCATTGTCGCGGAACTTGGCCGAGGCGACGAGACCGACGAAGGGCTCGCTCTGGCCGGGCGCCGCGACGGCCTCGGCGGCGGCGGAATCCGAATCCGTCAGCAGCGGGCCGTTGGCGGCCAGCGCCGCCACGAAGGCCTCCGTCGCGCTGCCGAGGTCGCTCTCCAGCTTCTTGCCGTACTGCTTCTCGTAGGCGGCGGCGATCTTGTCGTCGATGCGGCTGCGCATCTGGTTGAACCAGTCGGTGTAGGACGGCTTGCCGAGCGGATCCTGCATGGCGAACTTGCCCTTCCACTCCGCCTCCGTGAGCTGCCAGATATTGGTGATCGGGCACTTGTCGTAGAGCTTGGTGTTGTAGGCGAGGATGTTCGGGCTCGACACGATCAGCAGCGGGTCGTGCGCCTCGGGCGAGATGTCCTTTGCCAGATCCGGCGGCACCCAGTTCTCCACGAAGCCGGCGGGCATCAGCTGGCCGACCACCGCCGAGGGGTCGGAGATGAAGGACACGTCCGTCTGGATATTGCCCGACTGGGATTCGCGGATGATCGTTTCGAGCTGGGCGGTGGCCTTGGATTTCGCGCCCTCCGCCTTCAGCCCGTATTTGGCGTTGAACGCCTCGACCATGTCGACGATCTTGCCGGTGCTGTCATAGACCGTCAGCGGCGGCTCCGTCTTCGCCGCCTCGACGAGGGCGTCGAGGTTGAAATCCTCCGCCAGCGCCCCGCCGGCCATGCACAGCGCCAGCGCGACGCCTGCCAGTAAACCGTATTTCCGCATGCTCTCCTCCTCCAGCTTCGCCCCGTCCGTCTCTTCCCATCGGATGGCGCGGGTTTCAGTTTCCGTTTCGGTTCAGGCGGCGCGCGCCAGCGTGTCGTCGGCGCCGGCGAGCCTGAGGCCCGCCGCGTCGAAGACGTGCATGGCCGTCGGCCGGGCATGGACGAAGACCCGCTCGCCGCCCTTCAGCACCGGGCATTCGGTGGTGGTGGCGAAAAGGGCGCGGCCGTCGACCTTCAGCTCGATGATCCAGCTTCCGCCGGTCGGCAGGATGCCGGTGACCTCGGCCGCATGGCGGAAGCTGTCGCCGGGAACGGCAGCCTCCGAGCGCGCGATCTGCAGGGCCTCGGGCCGGAAGCCCACCGAACCGACCCCCGCGCTCTCGCCGAGCCGACCGGCGAGCCAATGCGATGCGGCGCGATCCAGCACATGGCCGGTCGCGGTTTCGAGAATGTTGATCGGCGGGCTGCCGACGAATTCGGCGACGAAGCGGTTGGCCGGCCGGTCGTAGATGTCGTTGGGCGTGCCGAGCTGCTGCAGCCGGCCCTCGTTCATGACGGCGATGGAGGTGGCGAGCGTCATCGCCTCCCACTGGTCGTGCGTGACGAAGACGATGGTGGTGCCGAAGGCGGCATGAATGCGCTTCAGCTCGGCGCGCATTTCGAGCCGAAGACGCGCATCGAGGTTGGACAGCGGCTCGTCGAGCAGCAGCACGCCGGGATTGACCGCCAGCATGCGGGCGAGCGCCACGCGCTGCTGCTGGCCGCCGGAAAGCTGCGAGGGATAGCGGTGCCGGTACTTCTCAATGTCCAGCGCCGTCATGACCTCGGTCACGCGCGCCTCGCGCTCGGCCTTCGGCACCTTGCGCAGGCGCAGGCCGAAATCCGTGTTGCGCTCGATGGTAAGGTGCGGCCAGAGCGCATAGGACTGGAAGACGAGGCCCATGCCGCGCTTTTCCGGGCCGACGAAGGCGCCGCGCGCCGGGCTGTCGACGATCTTCTCGCCGACGCCGATCTCGCCGTCCGTCAGGTTCTCCAGACCCGCGATCATGCGCAGCGTCGTCGTCTTGCCGCAGCCGGAGGGGCCGAGCAGGCACATGAACTCGCCGTCTCGGATGTGAAGGTCGAGGTCGCTCACCGCGTTGGGCGCGCCGGCGCCGTAGGACTTCTGCACGTTGCTGAGAACGATATCGGGCATCAGTTTCCAAGTCCCTCGGCAAGGTTGGTGCGGGTGAGCCGCTGGGCGAGCACCGTGCCGCCATAGGCAAGGCCGGCGATGATCAGCACGACGGCATTGGCGGCCTGGGTGTAGTTGTAGTCGACGAGGCGCAGCGAGAAGGTGGTCAGCACGTCCGTGGCGGGCACGGCGAGGATGACGAAGAGGCTGAGCCCCTTGATGCCCGAGATGAAGGGCAGGAGGATGCCGGTGACGAGCGAGCCCTTCTGGATGGGGATGACGATGGACGTCATGCGGCGGAACCAGCCGGCGCCGACGATCTGCGCCGCCTCCTCCGGGTCCTTGCCGAGCTGCATCATGGCCGAGATGCCGGCGCGGGACGCATAGGGCATCTGGTCCGCCATCAGGGCGAGGATGAGGATCAGCGTCGTGCCGTAGAGGCCGGGGATCGGCCCGCGCTGCACGGCGAAGAGCGAGAGATAGGCCGCGGCAAACGCAATGCCGGGCACCAGATAGGGCATGAAGGTGACCTGCCGCAGGAAGATCGCCAGCGGCCGGATGGTCGTGCGCACCACGACATAGCCCGTCAGCACGCCGAGGATGCCCGAGCAGACGGAGGCGATGCCGACGATCGTGATCGTGTTCCACGCCGCCTGCCAGAGATCGGGGCTGAGCAGGATCCCGGTGCGCATGGCGATGGTCGGCAGGTCCCGGCCGATCCAGTAGTCGAGCGTGAAGTTCGACCAGGCGAAGCTGCCGGGCTGGTGCATGACCGTCGAGAGCGCCAGCGTCAGGAGCGGCATGCCGACGGAGACGAGGAAGACGGCGGCGGCAAAGCCGCTGGCCGGCCAGCGCCAGGCTTTCAGCCGCGACAGCCGGTTCATCGCGCCCTTGGAGCCGACGGTGACGAAGCGGCGGGCCTCGCGGGCGAGATGCGCGTCGACCATGATGGCCAGGACGCCGATCAGCATGATGGCGCCGGCGAGCACGCCCGCAACGCCCGTCTGGCGCGAGCCGATGGAACGGTAGAGCGAGGTCGCCAGCACGTCGAACTTCACCGGCAGGCCGAGCACATAGGGCACGCCGAACTCGCCGAGGCACTTGGCGAAGATGAGCAGCACCGCCGACAGCAGCGCGGGGCGCATCAGCGGCAGGATGATCTGCAGGGCGACGACCCGGGCCGGTGCGCCGAGAATGCGCGCGCTGTCCTCCAGCTGGCTGTCGAAGCGGCGCAGCGCCGAGCCGAACAGCAGGATGACGAAGGGGGTGTAGTGCAGCGCGAGGATGATGGTGATCGGCACCTGGCCATAGGCGAGCCAGTCCGGCGGCGAAAGGCCGATCGCCTCGAACCAGCCCGGCTGGCCGCCGACGGTGCGGTTCTTGAACAGCGTCGTCCAGGCGAGCGCGAAGGTCCAGGCCGGCGGCATGTAGGGCACGATGAGGGCGGTGGCGAACCAGCGGCGGGCGAACATGTCGGTGCGCGCGACCAGCCAGGCGAGCACGCCGCCGACCGACAGCGAGATGGCGATGGCGCCGAAGGCGACCTTCAGCGTGTTGGCGAGCGGCTCCCAGAAGAGATCGTAGGCGACGGGCGAGGCGAAGGCGCGGTAGAAATAATAGGCGGTGACGCTGCCCGTTTCGCCCGCCGTGCGCCGCTCGTCGCCGAACTGCACGGTCGCCGCGTCCGCAAGGATCGACAGGATCGGCACGACGATGAGATAGCTGAACAGCGCCGCCATGAGGATGGCGATCACCGTGGTCGGCTCGCGCAGCGCAAGGCGCAATCTGTAACGCCAGCGGGCGCCGCCACGCGCCGCCGGCGCCAGGAGCGCATCAGGCGCGACCATGGGCCCCGCCTTTCCTGCGCTCAACCTCGTTCGCAAAGCCGTGCAATGCCGCCTCCCCCGCCGGCATATGCCGGCCGCCGCACTTCCTTCAGGGAAACCGGGATCGTTTCCTCCCATCCCGGCTTCTCAATGGGTGCAGTCAATCATCAAGGGTCGGCGCTTGTCAATACAATATTGCACAGCCGTGCATCGATAGGCAAACCGCGTTTTCAGGCAAGCCCGGCCAGCTTTGCGAGGTCGGCGCGGGCGCCCGGGCCGGCGGCGACGACCGGCGATCCCTTGGTCAGCCGCTCGCCCTCCACCGGGAACGGGTGGTGCCAGCCGCCGGCCTCCTTCACGAGGCAATAGCCGGCAAGACAATCCCAGGCGTGCATGTAGGGCTCGTAGTAGCCGACGAGCCGGCCGGCCGCGACATAGGCGAGCATCAGCGCACCGGAGCCGTTGCGGATGAAGGTGCCGCCGGCCTGGAGCAGCCGGCTGACGATGTCGGCCATGGCCTCCGGCGTCACATGGCCGTTGGCGCCGATGCCCGTCATGGCGTTGCGCACGTTGCGGGTGGGGTCGAGCGCCAGAACCTTGCCGTTGAGCTTGGCGCCCCTGCCGGCCGCGGCGGCATAGAGCTCGTTGTGGCAGGGCGCGCCGATGACGCCGATGACCGGCTCGTTCCCGTGCAGCACGGCGACCGAGACGCACCAGTTCGGCATGCCGCTGACGAAGGGCGCGGTGCCGTCGATGGGATCGACGACCCAGGTATAGCCGGAGGCGCCCGCCGTGTGGCCGAACTCCTCGCCGAGGAAGCCGTCGTCGGGAAACGTCGCCGCGACCCGCTCGCGGAGCAGCTTCTCCACATTGCGGTCGGCGATGGAGACGACGTCCTGCGGGTCGTGCTTGGTCTCGATCACCAGGCTGTCGCGGCGATTGAAATAATCGAGCGCCATGGCCCCCGCCTCCTGGGCGATGGCCTTGGCGAGGACGAAGCGCCTGTCGAGGTCCGTCTCTTGCGACGTCATGCTGTTCTTCCTTGGGTAAGCAATTCCAGCAAAAGTGCGAAGCGGTTTTGCGTCCGGAATTGCGTAAAAACAAAAAGATAGAGCGGTTCCGCGATTCGAAGAAAAGCGGAATTGCTCTAGTTGCTGATGAGGGCGATGCCGCGGTTCTTGAAGCCGAGCGTGGCGTCGGAGGCGGCGGGCAGGATGCGGTCCACGGCATGGTCGACGATGAAGAGCGTGCCGACATCGGTCTCCACCTCGTATTCGACATGGTCGCCGAGATAGGCCGAATGCAGGATGCGGCCGGCAAGCCCCTCGCCGCGCCCTTCGGCGAGCGTCACCGCGCCGGGGCGCACGGCAAGGCTGGCGGCGCCCGGCTTCGCCCGGCCGGCGGGCACGCGGTGCGTGAGGCTGCCGATGCGGATATCCGCCTCGGCGCCGTCGATGCCGACCACCTCGCAGGCGATGACATTCGCCTCGCCCATGAAATCGGCGATGAAGGAGGAGGCCGGGAACTCGTAAAGCTCGCGCGGGGCGCCCGACTGGGCGATCTCGCCGTCCTTCATGACGATGATGCGGTCGGAGACGGCGAGCGCCTCGTCCTGGTCGTGCGTGACATAGACGGCGGTGAAGCCGAGGCGCTGCTGGAGTTCGCGGATCTCCGTGCGCACCCGGCGGCGCAGGCGCGCGTCGAGGTTGGAGAGCGGCTCGTCGAGCAGCAGCACCTGCGGCTCCAGCACCAGCGCGCGGGCGACGGCGACACGCTGCTGCTGGCCGCCGGAAAGCTCGGCCGGCAGGCGCCCGCCCATGCCGGCAAGGCCGACGAGCGAAAGCCCCTCCTCCGCCCTCTCCCGCGCCTCCCTGCGCGAGAGGCCGGAGGATTCGAGGCCGTAGGCGACATTGTCGAGCGAGGTCATGTGCGGGAAGAGCGCATAGGACTGGAAGACCATCGAGACGTCGCGCTCGTTGGCTGGCAGCATGGTGACGTCCTTGCCGCCGATGAGGATGCGCCCGGCCGTCGGATGTTCCAGCCCGGCGAGCATGCGCAGCGTCGTCGTCTTGCCGCAGCCCGAGGGACCGAGCAGGGTGACGAGCGTGCCCGGCTCGATGGTGAGCGACAGGTCGGGAATGGCGGTGAAGGCGCCGAAAGTCTTCTTCACGTTCTCGAACGTGACGGAACCGGCTTTCTGGTTGATCATGCGGTTTTCTCCTGACGAGAGGGGGCAAGGCCGGCGACACGGTTCTCGCGGCGCAGGCGCCGTTCGCCCACGAGAAGCTGGAAGCCGGTGATGACGGTGATCATCACGACGATCAGCATGGAGGAATAGGCGATCGCCACGCCGTATTCGCCGTTTTCGACGAGGCCGACGATATAGGAGGTCGCCATGTTGTATTCGGCGCTGACGAGGAAGATGACGGCGCTGATGGAGGTGATGGCGCGCACGAAGGAATAGACGAGCGCGGCGGTGATGGCGGGCCGCAACAGCGGCAGGATGACCTTGCGGATGGTGCGGAAGCTGCCGGCGCGCAGCGTCAGCGAGGCCTCGTCGAGGCTCTTGTCGAGCTGGCTCATCGCCGCGATGCCGCCGCGCACGCCGACGGGCATGTTGCGGAAGACGAAGCAGGCGATGAGGATCAGCGCCGAGCCGGTCATCTCCAGCGGCGGCAGGTTGAACGCCATGATGTAGCTGACGCCGATGACCGTGCCGGGAATGGCGAAGCTCATCATCAGCGCGAACTCGAAGACGTTCTTGCCGGTAAACTTCTGGCGCACGATGATATAGGCCGTCAGAAGGCCGACGGCGGCCGTCAGCGGCGCCGAGATCAGCGCGATCTCCATCGTCGTCCAGAACGAGTTCCAGGCGACGCCCGTCCAGGCGATGCCCCAAGCAGCGCCGCCGTCGAAGCCGATGGAGAAAGCCTTGACGTAGTGGTCGAGCGTCAGCGAATTGTCGAGGCCCCAGGTCTTCACGAAGCCGCCGACGAGGATCATGCCGTAGACGACCAGCGTGAACAGGCCCCACGGGATGACGATGGCGTGCACGCCGATCGACACGCCGCGCGGCAGGGCGATATGCGAGCCGCTGTCGCCCTTGCCCGTCACGGTGGCGAAGTTCTTGCCGGCCAGCCAGACGCGCTGGGCGAGGAAGGCCGAGAGCGTGAAGACGAGCAGAACCATGGCGAGGACGGCCGCGCGCGAGGGATCGTTCTGCGAACCGACGACGGCGAAGAAGATTTCCGTCGACAGCACGCCGTGGCTGCCGCCGAGCACCAGCGGATTGCCGAAATCGGCCATGCTCTCGATGAAGCCGATGAGGAAGGCATTGGCGAGACCCGGCTTCATGAGGGGCAGCGAGACGCGCCGGAAGGTGCGCCAGCGGTCGGCGCGCAGCGTCGTGGAAGCCTCCTCCATCGACGGGCTGACACCCTCGACGACGCCGATCAGGACGAGGAAGGCGATCGGCGTGAAGGAGAGGACCTGGGCGATCCAGATGCCGGTGAGGCCGTAGAGCCAGCGGCCGGGCTCGATGCCGAAGAGATCGGACAACCCCTGCGTGATGACGCCGGCGCGGCCGAAGAGCAGCGTCAGCGCGAGGCCGATGACGAAGGGCGGCGTGATGATCGGCAGGATGGTGAGGAGCCGCAGGCCCTTCTTGTAGGGAAAGCGCGTGCGGGTGGCGACGAGCGCGAAGGCAAGGCCGAGCAGCGTCGAGCCGAGCCCCGTCATGATGGCGAGCCACAGCGTGCGCCAGGCGACGCCGCAGCGTGCGCCGCCGATAACGCAGTTCAGGCTCCAGATGCCGGGATCCTGCATGTTGCGGATGAAGCCCGCCGGATTGAACGAGCCGTCGAAATCCTGCACCGCGCCGGCGAACATGCTGCTGATCGGATAGAAGACGAAGACCGCGACGAGGAAGACGAGCAGCGAAATGGCGCTGACGACGAAGGCATCGCCCTTCATGACGCCGCGCTCGGCAAGGCCGAAGGAAAAGAGCAGCACGAAGACGACGGCCGAGAGCACGGCGCCCGCGCCCATCGAGGGTTGGCCGTCCGAAAGCGCGCCGAACAGGCTTTCGCTCACCGCCCAGGTCCAGCCGGAAAAGCCGATGGCAAGGCCCTGCAACGTCAGGAAGAAGACGCCGAGCGCGCCGAGCCAGGCCAGCGCGCCGCCGCGGCGCATCGGGTCCGCCATGCCGCGCGCGGCGACCGCAAGGAGAAGCAGCAGAACGACGCCGGCAAGCCAATGGCGGCCATGCACGGCGATCTGCACGAGACCGGGCGCGGCCTCGGTCGAAAGGGGGAAACCGGCCAGCCAACCGAATCCGTAGAAGCCGCCGTCGATCCGGTACCAGGGCAGAAGGGTCAAAGCGACCACGCCCAGGATCAGGACCGCGTCCAGCCTGCGATTGCCATGTCTCATGGCCGACCTCGCTGTTTATCGAGTGTAGGAACACCGGGGGGCAGGTGCCGGAAAGACCCCTCCCCAACCCCTCCCCACGGGGGGAGGGGCTTCACGCGCAGCACCCTCGTCTTTCAAGATCCGGGCTCTGCGCCTGCCGCCCGCTTTCTCCCCCTTGTGGGGGGAGATGCCGGCAGGCAGAGGGGGTTTTCAAAGGCTACCGCCCATGAGCAATCAATTGGCGGCCGCGCCGACCTCGCGGTCCCAGCGCTCCAGCAGCGCCTTGCGCTTGGCCGGGTCGCCGTAGGTGGCGAAATCGTAGTCGATCAGCTTGATGTCCTCGAAGCGCGGCGCTTCCTTCGGGATTTCCGCGCTCTTGTTGGAGGGAAGCTGGAAGGACTTCGCATCCTTCATGCGCGACTGGACTTCCGGGGTCAGCGCCCAGTCGTACCAGATCTTGGCATTGTCGAGGTTGCGCGCGCCCTTGATGATCGACATGGAGCCGATCTCGTAGCCGGTGCCCTCGCAGGGGGTGACCGACTTGACCGGGAAGCCTTCCGAGGCCTGCGCCACCGCGTCGTGCACGAAGACGATGCCGAGCGCCGTCTCGCCGCGCGCCGCCGCCTTGACGGGCGCCGAGCCGGACTTGGTGTATTGCGAGATGTTGTCGTTGAGCTTCTTCAGGTAGTCGAAGGCCGGGTCCTCGCCCATGATCTGCACGAGGGAGGCAAGCGCCGTATAGGCGGTGCCGGAGGAGTTCGGGTTGGCGATCTGGATCTCGCCCTTCAGTTCCGGCGCCAGCAGATCGGCCCAGCACAGCGGCTCCTTGAAACCCTTCGACTTGAAGATCTCGGTGTTGTAGCCCCAGCCGAGCGCGCCGGCATAGACGCCGACCGTCTTGTAGCCGGAGCTTTCGGCCTGGCTCTTCGCCCAGTCGTTGAGCTCATCGAGCTTCGGCGACTTGTATTCCAGCGTCAGGTTCTCCGCTGCCGCCTGGAGATGCGGGTCGCCCGTGCCGGCCCACCAGATGTCGGTCTTCGGGTTGCGGGCCTCGGCGCGCACCTTGGCATAGGTCTCGCCCGAGGACAGGCGCACCATGTTCACCTTGATGTCGCTATGCGCCTTCTCGAAATCGCCCTTCATCTGCTCGCAGATGACGACGTCGGCCGAGCAGATGAGGTTGAGTTCGCCGGCCGCCTGCGCCGGCAGGGCGGCAAGCGCCGTCCCGGCGAAAAGCATGAGGGAAAGGGTTGTGGTCTTCATGGGGCATCCTCCTGTTGCCTGGTTTTGATCTGCGGTGCGAACGGGCACGGCGGGGCCTTCGGGCTGCCCGCGGGCGGCGCGTTCGCGTGTTGTCGAATAGGGTTGCTTCCGGTCTCGATCAGTTCGTCGCGGACACCACCGCGTCGAACCGCTCGAGCAGCCGACTTCGTTCTTCCGGCGAGCCGAAGGTGGCGAAGTCGTAGTCCACCATCTTGATCAGCGAGATATCGGGGGCGGCGAGCGGCAGGCTCGCCATGGCGTTCGAGGGCACCTGGTTCTGGCCGGCGGCCGCGCCCGTCGCCTGGCCTTCCGGGCTCAGCGCGAAATCGACGAAGCGTTTCGCCGCCTCCACATGGCGCGCGCCCCTGACGATGCTGACCGCGCCGATCTCGTAGCCCGTGCCCTCGCAGGGCGCGACGATGACGAGCGGGGAGCCGGCCTCCTTCTGCGTGACGGCGTCGTGCATGAAGGAGATGCCGATCAGCACCTCGCCGCGCGCCGCCGCCTTGACCGGCGCCGCGCCCGAGGTCGTGTAGCGCTCGATGTTGCGGCTGAGGGCGGCGAGATAGCGGAAGGCCTCCTCCTCGCCGAAGAGCTGCACCAGGGTGGCGAGCGTCGTGAAGGCGGTGCCGGAGGAGTTCGGATTGCCGCTCTGGATGCGGCCGCGATAGGCGATGTCCGTCAGGTCCTTCCAGCAGGTCGGCGCCGGCAGCTTTGCCGCGCGCAGCAGCTCGGCATTGTAGGCGAAGCCCAGCGCCCCGGCATAGATGCCGGCCGAGCGGCCACCGGACATGGCGAAGAAGTTCTGCGCCCAGGGCAGCATGTCGCGCGCATGCGCCGGCTGGTAGGGTTCCAGCAGGTTCTCCGAGCCGGCCTGAAGATGCGTGTCGCCCGTGCCGCCCCACCAGACGTCGACGGTGGGCGCGGCCTTTTCGGCGCGGATCTGGTTGAGGATGTCGCCGGTGCTCCGCCGCGTCATCGCGATATCAAGGCCCGTCTTCGCCTCGTAGGCCTTCTGCATGACGGCGCACCACGCCTCGTCCACACCGCACAGGACGGTGAGCGAGGGGGCCGTCATGCCGGCCGTGGCGGTGCACAGCCACACGGCCATGCCCGCGCCGAAAGCGCTGATGCCTCTCACGATGTTCCTCCCATTCGCAATGCCTCGCAACGGCGGGCATCCCGATCTCCGCGCTCACAATGGCATATCCGCCGCGCGCCGCAATCGAAGAATGGTTACCGTTCTTACAGCGCCGGCCCCCGCCTTCCCTCAAAGATGACAAAGGTTACAAATGTGACAAGGCCGCATAATGCGAGCCGCTTTGAACAATCGGGCGGGCCTCACTATGATGGGCGCGGGAGGACGGGCATGTGTTGAACGAAAGGGTGCGGATTCTGATCGTCGAGGACGATCCGGACATGGCGGAACTCATCTCCGACCTGGTGGAGGCGGAGGGCTGGATACCGGTGACCGCGCCGTCGGCGGAGGCGGCCGCGGGCGTGCTGGCGCGCGAAAGCGTGCATCTCGTGCTCGTCGACCATAACCTGCCGGGCATTTCCGGCCGCGTCTTCGCCCAGCGCCTGCGCGCGCAGGCCAATATCGGCATCGTCATGGTAACGGCGGCGGGCAGCGCCGCCGACCGCGTGCTGGGGCTGGAGACGGCGGCGGACGACTATGTCGTCAAGCCCTTCGAGCCGATCGAGCTGACCGCGCGCATCAAGGCCGTGCTGCGCCGCACGATCCCCTCGCTGAAGCCCGAGCGCGACAGCGAGCACGAGCCGGCCGCGCTGAGGCTGGGCGACTGGTCGGTGGACCTTGCGAACCGCCGTGCCGTCTGCCGCACCGATCCCGGCAAGTCGCTGACCGGCGCGGAATTCGCCTTGCTGGAGATCCTCGCCGAGACGCCGAACACCCCCGTCAGCCGCGCGCAGATCCTCGACCGGCTCGGCGCGGAGAGCGACCGCTACATCGACCGCAATGTCGACGTGCTGGTGCTGCGCCTGCGCCGCAAGATCGAGCGCAACCCGGACCTGCCGCGCCACATCAAGACGCGGCGCGGCAAGGGCTACGTGCTCGATACCGACGACGGCGAGCCTTCGCCGTGATCAGCCGCCCCTTCCTCTCCTCGATCGCCTTCCGTCTGCCCTTTGCGATCGTCTTCATCTGCGTGCTCGTCTTCAGCCTCTCGACCATCGCCATCTACGGCCTTCAGCGGGCGCGCGAGGAGATGGCGAGCTACGGCCTGCAGGCCTTTTCGAGCCTCGCAAAGGCCTCGCTCGTCTCGCGCCAGGTCTCCGACCTCGTCTCCAGCGCGCCCTTCCTGATGAACGCCACCTCGCCCTACCGGGTCTCCAGCGAGAGCCGCTCGGTGGTCGCGCAGGTCGACGCGCTGCTGCGCACCATGGCGCCGGACAGCCGCGAGGCCGGCGCCAAGGGCTTTGCCAGCACCCGCATCGTCGAGCTTCTGGAGACGATCCGCACGCAGACCACGACCTTGGCGGGGGACGCCGACAGCGCCCAGCAGCACAAGGCCGAGGCCGCCGCCGCGCTCGGCGAGATCGCCACCGGCAGCGGCCTTGCGGATGCCGATTTCCGCCGACGGCTGAACGCCATCGTGCAGTCGGCCTCCAATTCCGACAGCCTGTTCCAGCTCGGGGAGCTGCGCCGCCGCTACGTCGCCGAAACCGCGCCGCGCCTGGCGCGCGCCGCCCCGGACGGGTTCTCCACCGCCGAATTCGCGCCCTACGAGCGCGTCTTCGAGGCGCAGACGCGCTACCTCCTCGAAATGTTCGCCATCCGCGCCGCCGTCTCGCGCCTGCATTCCGTCTCGCGCGACCTCTCGCACGCGACGGAGACCCAGAGCGAGGCCGTCGCCCGCAGCCTCAACGACGACCTCGTCTCGACCTCCGACGCGCTGAGCCGCCTGCTCGTCATCGTCGCCCTCGCCGCGCTTCTCGTCCTGGTGATGGCGATCTTCTCCATCCGCTCCGTCATGCGCGTCTCGCGCGGCATCGTCGCACTGTCGACCGGCATGAACGCGCTGGCGGAAGGGCGCAAGGATGTCGACGCGCCGCGCTACGACGGCACGGAGACCGAGCTGGTGCGGCTGCTCGAAGCCTTCCGCGCCTTCCGCGAGAGCGTCGAGCGCGTCTCGCGGCTGCGGCGCACCGCCGAGGCCGCCGCGCGCACCATCCGCTCCACCTTCCGCACCATGAACGAGGGCATCGCGCTGTTCGACCCGCGCGGCAGGCCGATCACCATGAACCGCCGCGTCATCGAGCTGGTCGGCTGGTCCGGCTCGGCGCGCAAGCTGCCGGTGCGCAGGTTCGTCACGCCGATCCCCGAGATCGACCCGTCGCTGCTGCCGGCCGAAGGCGAGGCGGGCGCGCTCGGCGACCGTTCCGTGCTGCGCCACCGTTCCGCGGCGGGGCGGGTGACGGAGGTCTCGCTGTCGCGCCAGCCGGACGGCGGCATCGTGCTTCTGGCCCGCGACGTCACCGATATCGACCGGCAGGAGGCGGAGACGGCGAAGATCCAGCGCCTCGACGGCATCATGCGCATGACGCACCAGGTGAGCCACGAGGTCGGCAACATGATCGGCATCATCACCGGCAGCCTCGGCCTGCTGGAGCGCGAGACCGGCTTCAACGACCGGCAGAAGCGGCACCTCGCCCGCATCCGCAAGGCGGCCGACCGGGGCCGGTCGCTCGCCGGCAGCATGCTCTCCATCGGCAGCCAGCAGCCGATCCATCCCGGCGCGGTGGAGATCGGCGCGCTGCTGCGCGGCATGGCGGACGTGCTGGAGATCGCCGTCGGCGAGAAGTGCCGGCTCGTCTTCGACATCGCCGAAGGTCTGCCGGCGGTGCTGCTCGACGCGGCTCTGTTCGAGCAATCCGTGCTCAACCTCTGCCTCAATGCCGCCGCCGCCATGCCGTCGGGCGGGACGATCCTCATCCGCTGCCTGAATGGCGAGGCCGGCGTCGTGGTCTCGGTGGCCGACGATGGCATCGGCATGACGCCGGAAGCTGCCGACAAGGCCTTCGAGCCCTATTTCACCACGCGCGACGAGGAAGGCGGCGCCGGCCTCGGCCTTGCCGTTGTCTACGGCTTCGTGCGCCAGAGCGGCGGCGACGCCCGCATCCTCTCGGCGCCGGGAAAGGGCACGGTGGTGGAGCTCACCTTTCCGCCGCTCGGGGCGGAGGGCAATCGCCCAGTGTGAAGTCCCCTCCCAACAAGGGGGAGGGGCTAACCCGCGACACCCTCTGCGCCAGAAATGCGGGCGCCCAACCTTCTCCCCCTGAGGGCCAGGCAGTCGCATGTGGAATTCAGCATTGCCTCCTTCCCCTTCTCCCCCGCGGGGAGAAGGTGCCGGCAGGCAGATGGATGCGTTATCCCTCGGCGGCGACTGCCTTGCGGACGGCCTCCGGGCGGCGCTTTGCGGAAAACCCGCGCAGCAGCGGGCGCTCGACGAGGCCGTAGCCGGCAAGGCCGGCAAGGACGCCGGCGAGGACCGCGGCGATGAAGACGAGCGCGGGCGCCAGACCGAGCATCGTTCCCGCCTTGGCCACGACCGAGATGGCGAAGGTATGCCAGAGATAGATCGAATAGGAGGCATCGCCGAGGAGCGCGGGAAGCCGCAGATGCGGCACGCCGCCCGCCCGCTCCAGCGCCGCCGTGCCGTAGATCAGCATGGCCGCGAGCGGGCCGCAGGTCCATTCGTCGAAGGGCAGCCGCAGGAGGCCGATCGCGGCGAAGCCGGCAAGCGACAGCACGACGAGCGCAAGGCCGGGCCCCCGGCCGCGCACCCGACCGGCGAGCCACAGCCGGCCGATCAGCATGCCCGCAACGAATTCCAGGATGATCGGCCGGGTATAGGTGACGAAGAGCGGATTCTCGCTCGCCACCGTGAGGCCGAGCGCGACGAGGCCGAGGAAGACGGCGGCGACGGCGGCAAGCCGCAGGCGCGCCGGCAGAAACAGGCAGGCGGCGAAGACGGCGTAGAAGAAGAGTTCGTAGTTGAGCGTCCAGCCCTGGACGAGCAGCGGCCAGACCTCGCCGCTGCTCGGCGAGGCAAAGGGCACGAAGAACAGCGAGGCGAGGAGATGCGGCGCCGTCAGCACGAGATTGGGAAAGAGGCCCAGCAGCGCGCCCGCCACCATGACACCGGTCGCCAGCCAGTAGACGGGCACGACGCGGCGCAGGCGCTCGGCAAGGAAGCGGCCGGGCGGGACCGGGCGCCGCGCGACGATCACCCACATGATGAAGCCGCTGATGACGAAGAAGACGTCGACGCCCGCCGCACCGATCGCCAGCGGATGGCCGCTGCGTTCGCCGGCGTGGAAGAGGACGACCGCGAGCGCGGCGAGCGCCCGCAGGTACTGGATGCCGTACAGCGTCGCCGGCCGGGTTTCTTCCGTCATGAGCGGACCGGGCCTTCTGCGCGCGGCGGCAACAGGACACGATGGACCGGCTTCGCCCTTCCGGCGCGGCGGGCATCGGCCAGCTTGCCGGCGGCGAAATAGAGCAGGAACGAGCCGACATGATAGGGGTTTAGGATGTCGATCTCGACGAAGGTGCGCACCGCGAGCAGCGCCGCCACGGTGAAGAGGACCAGCGCCTCCAGGTCGTGCGCCGCCGAAAGGAGCCGGCGGAGATGGCCGGCGAGCGCGGCGAAAAGCACCATCGACAGGAGCAGGCAGCCGACCAGCCCGGTCTCCACCGTCGCGGCGATGAAGGTGTTGTGGAAATGGAAGCCCGAGCGGGTGCCGATGAAGAAGGCGGCCCACAGCCGTTCGGCCTCCGCAAAACCCTGCACCCAGAAGGCCTGGTAGCCGAGGCCGACGACGGGCGCAGCCATGGCCGTCTCGATGCCCTGCTGCCAGAGATAGGTGCGCCCCGTCAGCGTCGCATCCTTGCCGAAGGCGCCGAGCAGCATCGCATAGCCGCCGCCATAGGCGCCGGCGAGAAGCACGAGGACGGCAAAGACGGCGAGCACCAGGAACAGCATCTTGCGATGCGCCGGCGCCAGCCATTCCAGCGCCTTCAGCCCGAGGCAGAGGCCCGCGACGGCGGCGGTGGTCAGCACCGAGGTCGCCGATTGCGAGGCCTTCAGGCAATAGAGCGCGACGGCCACGCAGACAAGCGCGACGAGCTTCCAAGCCCCGCGCTCGGCCCCGAGGACGAGCGCGGCGCAGGCGAAGAGCACGGCGAGCGAGGCGTAGAAGCCGAGCTGGTTCTTGGAGGCGAAGGCGCCGACGAAGCTGTAGGTGCCATCGAGCGGATCGAGATGGTAGACGCCGAAGAGGAGCGAATAGCACAAAACGAGCGCCGTGCCGGCAAGCCCGCCGCGCACCAGCGTGCGCGTGTCGACGACGCGCATGGCGATGAGCGCGCAGACGACATGGGAGAGATATTGCACGCCCGCGCGCGCCGTGACGCCGGGCGCCTGCGACCAGAAGACCGAGAGGCAGGCGAAGACGGCGAAGGCGAAAATCCAGCCGTAGCGCGTATAGTTGCCGAGCACCCGCCGGTAATCGACGGCAACCAGCGGCAGCCACAGCGCGTAATAGGCGAGGATCGACACCTGGCCGAAGCGGAAGGAATAGGCGAAGACGAAAAAGGACAGCGCGACGGCCGTCGCGGCATAGGCCGCGTTGGCGCCGGGGTCGATCAGGCTGGCCTTGGCGATCCGCATGGCCGCCTCACTGCGTCTTCAGGCTCAGCTCCACCTTGACGATATCGCCCGGCAGGACCGGCGTCGTCTCGGTGGCGGGTATCCGCTCGGCCTTGCCCTGCACCGTGCGCAGGATCGAATAGCCGATATTGGCGGAGGAGAGCCCGTCCTTGAAGGCGGCCGCATCGGCCGACTGCATCAGCGCCTCCGACATGAGGCTGCGGCTGGTGCCGAGCTTCAGGGCCAGCGTGTCGAGCTCCTGCTCGGTGTTCTGCAATTCCTGGGCAAGCTGCGCGTCCCAGTCGTTCTGCAAGGTGGTCTCGTCCTGGGTGGCCTTGTTGATGTCCTGCTTGGCCTTCAGCGAGGCGGTGTCGATGTCGAGGAGGGCCGCCTGCAGGTCGGCCGTGCGCTGTTCCAGCGCCAGCCGCCGCGAGCTGATCGCCAGGCCCTTTTCGGCGAGCGTGTCGACCTTGTCGAGATCGGCCGCGACGAGTTCGAGCTGCCGCGTCTGGGTCTGCGATTTCTTGGCCAGCGCCCCGATCTCGGTGTCGAGCAGGGATTTCAGATCGGCGAGCGCCATCAGTTGCAGGCGCAGGCGCTTCTCCCGCGAGACCATCAGCGCCTCCTCGCTTTCCATCAGCGCGCGCGCCTCCTCGGTATCGCCGAGCTCCTTCGGCATGGCGATGCCCTTGGCGTCGTTCATCTCCGCCTGGATGCGCGCACGGCGGACCAGCAGGCGGTTGCGCTCGGCAAGGAAGACGGCCGCCTCGCCCTCGGAGCGCAGGAAATCGCGCGTGAAGCGCTGGCCGGCATCGGCGCGGCGCAGGCCGCCGCCGAAGCTGACGGCTTTCAGCACCGTCAGCCCCGGCGCATAGGGATAGGCGCCGGGCGTCTGGACCTCGCCGGCAAGGTAGACCGGCCGGTATTCGGCGATCTCCACCGAGGCGGACGGGCGGTCGCGCAGGCCGAACAGCACCTGCATCTTGCTGCCGATCTCCTCGGCAAGCTCGGCGGCGGTACGGCCGTCCGCCGGCAGGGCGCCGAGGAAGGGCACGGAGACCGACCCGTCGGCCCCCACGCCGTAGTCGCCGCTGACGGCGCTCCAGTCGCGCACCGCCCCTTCGGCGGTCTGCCATTCGGCAACGCGGATGCGCAGCTTGTCCATCACCCCGAGCCGGTATTCGGAAATCTCGGCGCCCGCCGGAGCCGCAAGGAGGAGGAATGCGAGGCAGAGCGCCGCGCGCGATGTCTTCGTCTTCATGAAAACCCCTGTCTTCCGGGCGTCCCGCGACCTTGGCCGCGGACGCTCTTCCGGTTCAATAGCTGCCGCGCGAAAGGCAGACGGCCGGGATGGTGCGGGCGACGATCATGAGATCGCTCACCAGCGACCAGTTGCACACATAGTGCGTGTCGAAGGCGACGCGCGCCGCATAGGACACGTCGTTGCGCCCGCTGACCTGCCAGAGGCCGGTGAGGCCCGGGCGCGACTGGAGATAGTAGACGGCGGAGGCCTCGTAGAGCTCCAGCTCGTCCTCGACGACCGGGCGCGGCCCGACGAGGCTCATCTCGCCGCGCAGGATGTTGAAGAGCTGCGGCAGCTCATCGAGGCTGAGCTTGCGCAGCACGGTGCCGACGACCGTCACGCGCGGGTCGTATTGCAGCTTGCGCGAGGCCCGCCACTCCTCGTAGGCGGCGGGGTTGTCCTTCAGGTATTGCTGCAGGATGGCATCGCCGTTTTCCGCCATGGTGCGGAATTTCAGGCAGCGGAAGGTCGTGCCGTTATAGCCGATGCGGCGGTGGCCGTAGAAGACGCTGCCGCCGTCGGAAAACTTCACCAGCGCCATGATCATCAGGAAGACGGGGCTGATGAGGATGAAGGCGGCCAGCGCCACCAGGATGTCGAAGCTTCGTTTCGATATCCCCCCCACCGGCGGGGCGCCGGTGGCGAACGAACTGAAATACGGCGAACTGGCCGATCGTGTCGCGGACTTCATAGAGATGGCTCCACTTGGATTTGCGATAGGGTCGGTCCCATCGGACGCGCCCCGGCATCCAATGCGGATTGTGTGGTCACAGTTTGTTTTTTAAAATGTGAAACCACGGACAAGGCGGTCGCGTCTGTATTTCAGAAATCAGTGATGTGCTAAATTGAAGTTCTTCTATCTTATCGCCGTCGCTACTGAAGTTATCTCCCGTCAACGAGACGTGATAGTTTCTTTTCTCTTTCTGGATAAACTTGGATATCACTTCTTTTGGCGAAAATTCTGAGGGTTAATTACGATTCATAATACCATATAGATTTTAATAAAACTGTACATAGCAAAACTATACATGCAAACAGCAGGGTATTTTGCACTGCAATATTGTTTTTGCAACGCACAGTTTTCGGCGAAAAGCCGCTGAAACCGTAACAAAATTTGATCGGCCGGCGCGGCCGGCGCAACCGGTTGGATAGGCTGGCGGCGCGACAACCCGCATGTGGCGTGAACCCGGCCCGGATTTGGGCAGGAAGAAGGCAGCGAATCGGCTTAACGGAAGCGCAAGGGGAGCCGGGCTAGGGTGGAACCGGTGCGACGGCCCACGGGTTCTCACCCTTGATTGCACCGGTTGAATCGGCCCGGTATAGTGCCGAGCAGCCTGCGAGGAGAAGGCGAATCCAACGATGACACGCGTGCCGGACAAAAAATGGCGGGACAGCACGGCCTATGCGCCGCGCTTCTTCCTGAGCATGGCCATCGCGCTCGTCGCCTTTGCCGTGGTGACCTACCTTTCCACCGGTTCGCTCGCCACCACCGCGCTCCAGACCTTCCTCTGCGCCATCCTCATCCAGGTCGGCTATTTCCTCGCCACGCTCTTCCTCGTCCGGCGCGAGGCGAAAGAGCGCCGGCGCCAGATGGACCCCGGCGCGCCCGATGCCGACAAGACCCGCGATGCGGCCCGGGATACGGCCCGGGATACGGCAAAGAGCAAGGTTGCCGTTTCGATCAACGAGCCCGGCCACTCCAAGCCCTGACCGGCCGTCCTCTCTGTGCCACATCGCCACTCTTGCCTTCTCCCCCGCGGGGGGAAGCTGCCGCGACGATTTCCTTCCCTATGAGATGCCCCACCCGCTCCAGGCCGTTTTTGTGCCCCTTTCCCCTTCCATGCTGCATCGCAGCGGACAGGGTCCGCGCCATGGTTCAACGCGTGACGGGGGATGTTCATGACCCGGGAAGAAACGGTCTGCGTCATCATTGCCGCAAGGAATGCCGAGGACACGATCGGGCGGGCCGTCGCCTCGGCCCTCGCGCAGCCGGAGGTGGCCGAGGTCGTGGTGGTGGACGACGGATCGGACGACCGCACCATGGCGGCGGCCGCCGCCGCGAACGATGCCAGCGGCCGGCTGGAGATCCTCGGCTTCACCGAGAATCGCGGGCCGTCGGCCGCCCGCAACCGGGCGATCGCGGTGTCGCGCGCGCCGCTCGTCGCCATCCTCGATGCGGACGACGTGTTCTTTCCCGGCCGCTTTCGCCAGATGCTCGCCTGCCCGGACTGGGATTTCATCGCCGACAACATCGCCTTCATGGCTAAGGCCGAGCCGCTTCGCCAGCCCGCGCGGTTCGCGCCGCGCCCGCGCCGGCTTGATCTCAGGACCTTCGTGGAGGGCAACATCTCCCGCCGCGGCGCCCCGCGCGGCGAGCTCGGCTTCCTCAAGCCCGTCATGCGCCGCGCCTTCCTCGACGCGTACGGGCTGCGCTACCGCGAGGAGATGCGGCTCGGCGAGGATTACGAACTCTATGTGCGGGCGCTGGCGAACGGCGCGCGCTATACGGTGATCGAGAGCTGCGGCTACGGCGCGCTGGTGCGCGAGACCTCGCTCAGCGGCCGGCACCGCACTGAGGACCTGGCGGCGCTGCACGCTGCCGAGCGAGCGATCCTTGCGGCGGGCGGTCTTCCGCCGGAGGCGCGCGACGTCATGCGCCGGCATTGCCGGCAGGTCGGCGACCGCCATGCGCTGCGCCATTTCCTGGACCGCAAGCGGGAGCGCGGCGCCGGGGCGGCGCTCGCCCATGCCCTCGGCCATCCCGCCACCCTGCCGGCCATCGCCGGCGGCATCCTGCGCGACAAGGCCGAGGCCGCCTGGCGGCGTTTTCGCCCGCAGGCCCCGGCCGCGGCGGGCCTGCGCTACCTGCTGCCCGCCGAACCGCTCTGACCTTTCGTCTGCCGCAACTCCGAACGCAAAACCGCTCCGCACTTTTGCCGGAATCGCTCTAGGAGTAGTCGCGCCGCACGCCCTCCAGCACCTCGTAGAGCCGCGCCTTGCGCGCGGCGAGACGGGCATCCGCGCTGAGCTGCGGTTCGGCGCGGCTCGCCTGCCAGAGCGCCAGCGTCGAGGGGGCGGCGAGCACCTGCTTGGCGGCAAGGCGAAGGCCCGTGCCGGATGGCGCACGGTCGGCCACCGCCACGTCCCCCGCCTGCGCCGGCTCGGTACTGCGCCCCTCGTAATCGACGCCCCAGAACCGGGCGCCCTTGACGATGGCCTCGGCACGGCTGGAGATCGGCACGCGCCGCGGCCGGTGGTCCACGCCGACCGTCGCCGCCCAGTCGCGCCATTTGAAGCTGTTGATGCCGTCCGACGTGCTGACGGCCACCCAGGGCACGCGGAAGGCGTCGGCGAGGATGGCGCCGTGCATGGATTCGGCGACGATCCGCTCCGACTGCGCGATCGCCCGGATCACCGCCTTCGCCTCGCCGCGCGGGTCGATATAGGTGAGGCCGGCGGTTGCGCAGACGGTGGGCCAGAGGCCCGCCACCGCCGATTCCCAATGGGGCACGAAGCTGCAGCCGTGCCGCTTCGGCAGGTCGGCGAATTCCGGCATGTCGGCCACCAGCACCGCCGGGTCGACGATGCCGAGCGCCTCCGGCACGCCGACCTTCTCCGCCGTCAGCGGCCCGCGCACGCAGCGGATGTCCCAGAGGCTTTCATCCCGCATGTCCGGCAGTTCGCCATAGCCGAAGCCGCTGCCGATGACGAGCTTGCGCCCCGCTTCCGGCAGGAGCGCCCTGTTCAGCACCGTGCCGACGCCGACGAGCAGCACGTCGGGATGGACCGCGCGAAACCCCGGCAGCAGGAAATCCCAGAGCCAGAGATTGAGGTCGTCGCCGAAATTGCCGTGTTGCGATTCCCAGTAATAGGGCTTCATGTCACCTCCTTGGAAAAGCGGATCGGGGAAAAGGTCAGCCGGACACCTTGCCGACGGCGAGCGCGACGGCGCTGGCTATCAGCCGCGGATCGCGCAGCGCCCAGCGGGCCAGCATGTCGAATTGCGGCAGCTTGCGCCGCCTGACGCGCCGCGCCTGGCCCCACAGCGCCTGGCGCCGGGCCGTCTGCTTGTAGGCGCGCAGCGACGCCACCTCCGCCGTTCGGCCGGTGAAGCGCGTCTCCAGCCGGTCGAGCGCCAGCCAGGTGTTGAACTGCTGGCGCAGGAATTGCGGGGAATCGTTGTCGACGCCGTGGAAGATGTTGACCCCCTCGCCGCGCACCGCGCCCGCCTCCGCACCGAGCACGACGCGCCGTGCCGCCATCACGCAATCGCAGAAGAACAGCACGTCCTCGGCGGCAAGCCGCAGCGCCGCGTCGAAGCGCACGCGCTCGATCAGCGGCCGGCCGATGACCATGGCGGAGAGGTGCAGGAAGCTCCAGTTCTTCAGCATGACCTGCGTCAGGCCGGGGATCTCGACGAGGAGCGGATCCTCCTCGAGCCGCACCACGGCCTCGCTTTGCGCAAGATCGGCGACGCCGAAATGATAGTAGAAGGCATCGCCCCCGGTGATGGAGGCGAAGTAGCAATCGGCCCCGTACCGGGTCATCGCCGCATGGGCGCGGAAAAGGTGGCCGGGGGCGAAGGTGTCGTCCGAATCGAGGAAGGCGACGAGCTCGGTTTCCGGCGCGACATGGTCGAGCCCGGTGTTGCGCGCCCCGCCCGGCCCGGCATTCTCCTGCCGCACGATGCGCACGCGCGCCTGCTCTTCCGGTAAAAGCGCGATGATGTCGCCATCGGCCGGATAGGGCGATTCGTCGTCGACGACGATCACGTCGACGTCGTTGAGTTCCTGGGCAAAAACAGACCTGAGCGCACGCCCAAGGATGCCCGGCTCCTTCTGGTAGAAGGGGATGATAACTGTCAGCTTCGCCATCTTTTCGTCCCTGTGGTTTCTCTAGAAAGAGTTTCGCATGGTCTCCTCCCACGGGGCGCGGCCGTTTCCGGCGCAGGCATTTTGTCGTCGCTGGGCTCCTTTTTCGAGCAGGTATCCGCCATGTCCCACGAGGTGAACGCAAAGTCGGTGACGCGAAACGTCGGCTGGAGCGTCCTATCCAAGACAAGCACATTCGGGCTTAAATTTGTCACGGTGCCCATTCTCGCCCGGCTGCTTTCGCCCGAGGAGTTCGGCGCGGTGGCCGTCGCGCTCGCCCTCGTGCAGTTCCTGGCGATGATCGGCGGGGCGGGTCTCGCCTCGGCCCTCATCCTCGAACCGCGGGAGGACGAGGAGACGATCCACTCGGTCTTCTGGGCCAATCTGGCGCTCGCCTTCCTGATGGCGGCGGGGCTGTTCTTCTGGGCCGAACCGCTGGCCGGCTGGCTCGGCGCGGCCGATGCCGCCCCCCTGCTCCGCCTGATGAGCCTGCTCGTTCCGCTGCAGCTTGCCGGCGACGTCGCCTATGCGCTCGTCGCCCGGCGCATGCAGTTCAGCAAGGACGCGCTGTGGAGCATGATGTCCGAATCGCTGGCGGCGATCGCCGCGGTCGCGCTGGCGCTTGCCGGCTTCGGCGTCGTCGCGCTGGTCGTCCAGCTTTTCGTGGCGGGCGTCGTGCGGCTGGCCGGCCTGTTCTTCGTCTCGCGCTACCTGCCGCGCCTTCGCTTCCGTCTCGGCGAGGTGACGCGGCTTTCGCGCTTCAGCCTCGGGCTGATGGGCTCGGAGATCGCCAATTTCGTCACCTTCCAGTCGCCGATGGTCGTCATCTCGCGCTTCCTCGGGCTGGCGGAGGCCGGGGCCTATTCCGCGGCGAACCGCTTTTCCAGCATTCCCAACCAGGTGGTGCTGTCGGCCGTCATGGGCGTGCTCTTCCCCGCCTTCAGCGCGATGATGCACGACCGCGAACGCCGCTCGCAGGCGCTGATGCTCTCAACGCAGGTGACGACCCTCTTGCTCGCCCCGATGATGTTCGGCCTGTGGGCGCTTGCCGAACCCGCAATGTTCCTGCTGTTCGGCCCGCAATGGGCGGCGGCCTGGCCGGTGCTCGGCCTGCTCGCGCTGTCGAAGGGCATCCTGACGCCCTGCAGCACCTTCATCCCCTATCTGAAGGGCGCCGGCCATGGCGGCGCACTGTTCCGCTGGGCGGTCGGCCGCGCCGTCGTCACCACCGCCGCCGTCGCCTACGGCGCCCATCAGGGCACGCTGGTCGCGGCGATGACGGCACTCTGCATCGTCAACGCACTCGTGCTGGTCGGCTATTCAAAACTGGTGTTCAGCGCCGACGGCACGCCCTTCCTCTCCGGCTTCGCGCGCGCCGTGCGCCCGATGCTGACGGCCGCGCTGATGGCGCTCGCCGTGCGCTACGCCCTCGACCATGTGCTCGCCGACCGGCTGCCGGCCAGCCTGCAGCTTGCCGCCGGCATCGCGCTCGGCGGCCTGCTATACGGCGGGCTGGTCCTCCTGACGGAGCGCCCGCTGCTGCGCAAGCTCCTCGACCTCGCGCGCCGGCCCAAGCCATCGCCCGTCCTGCCCTGAGCCCGCCGCATTTCGGCTCCGGCCGGCCGCAATCGCGCCGATGCCGGGCCGATTCGGCAAAGTCTCGGAAAAAACTTCACGGGGGTCTTGCACCCCATAATTGCAGGCAGATCAGTATATTCGAATAGGCTTCAAAGAATTGATGCCCCGGCGCTTGGTCTTGCCGGACAGGGCCCTGAATTCCCCTTCCGCGCGCGGCGCCGAACCTGTCATTATGCTGCAATGCAACCTTCCGCTCCCGCGAATTTGTTGCGCCGCCATATTTTTCTCCGTCCCGTCACCCAGACTCCGCTTCGTAGGCTCGAGTCTGCTCTTGTTTGAACGGCCGCTTGGGGGAGCGGCACACCAGAGGGGTGACGGACACCGTGGATATCGACGCGACCGTTTCACAGCGGATCAACCTGATGCGCATCATGCTGATCAGCGGCATCATCCTCGTGCATGTGCCCTATGATCCGGCGACCAGCCCCTATGCCGGGCAGTTCGGCGCCTTCGACTGGCTGCGCGTCTTCCTCGGCGACAGCCTGTTCAGGATCGGCGTTCCCTGCCTCAGCGCGATTTCCGGCTACCTGCTCTTCCAGCGCGGGCTTGCGGGGTTCGATTATCGCCGGACGCTGCGCGGCAAGGCCTCGACGATCCTCCTGCCGTTCCTCCTGTGGAACACGGCCTTCCTTCTCCTCGTGCTGGCGGCGCAGGCGCGCGGCATCGGCTTCGGCTACCTGCCGGACGTCCTGAACGCCACGCCGCGCGACTGGATGAACCTCGCCTTCGCCATCGAAGCCTGGCCGGTCAACATCCCGCTCTATTTCCTGCGCGACCTGCTCCTCTGCCTTCTGCTCTCGCCGCTCATCGCCATGGCCGTGCTGCGCTATCCGCGCACCGTGCTGGCATTGATGCTCGCCTATGCGGTGCTGCCGCTGCCGAACGGCATCTTCCTGAAGAAATCCATCCTGTTCGGCTTCAGCTTCGGCGTCTGCGCCGCGCTGCACCGCTTCGACATCCGCCGCCTCGACCGCTTCGCCGTGCCGCTCGTCCTTGCCGTGCTTGCCATGGCGGTGGCGCTGTCGCTCGCCCTCTTCGCCTTCGGCCCGCAATTCCCGGCCTGGCTGGACATGCTGCGCAGCCTGACGGCGATCGCCGGCATCTTCGGGGCCTGGGCGCTCTCGGCGCCCCTGGTGCGCACCGCGCCGGGCGAAGCGCTGGCGAAGCTCGGCGGCCTCAGCTTCTGGATCTTCTGCGCACACTATCCGCTGCTCGTCCTGTTCTGGATGGTCTGGAACCGCATCGGCGGCGCGGACGCCTACCCGCTCTTCTATGTCGCAAGCCCTCTCCTCGCCCTCGCCGTGCTTGTCGTGAGCCATGCCGCGGCGCGGCGCTTCACGCCATCGCTGCACGCCATCCTCACCGGCCGCCGGCAGGGCCGCCCGCAGGCGCCCGCCGGCCGGCGCCCGCATCCGCCGATGGAGCCGAACGGTTCCATCGCCCAACGGAGGTAACCGGAATGACCGCTTTCCCGAAGAACACCCTTCGCGCCGGCGCGCTGCTTGCGGCGCTTGCCGCAGCCGCCCCCCTTGCCGCGCAGGAAGGCGCCGGCGGCGCCTCCTTCGTGGAGGAGTTCGATACGCTCGACAAGACCCTCTGGTACGTCTCCGACGGCTGGAACAACGGCGCGCACCAGAACTGCACCTGGTCGAAGGATCAGGTCGCGGTCAAGGACGGCAGGCTGCGGCTCTCCTTCGACGCCGCGAAGGCCGGCGAGCGCGACTATGCCTGCGGCGAGGTGCAGACCCGCAAGCGCTACGGCTACGGCACCTATGAGGTGCGCATGAAGGCGGCGACCGGCCCCGGCCTCAACTCGGCCTTCTTCACCTATATCGGCCCGGCCGACAAGAAGCCGCACGACGAGATCGATTTCGAGGTGCTGGGCAAGGACACCTCGCGCGTCCAGCTCAACCAGTATGTCGCCGGCAAGGGCGGCAACGAGAAGCTCGTGCCGCTTGCCGCCCCGGCCGACGGCGGCTTCAACGACTATGCCTTCGTCTGGCAGAAGGAGCGGCTGCGCTACTACGTCAACGGCGCCCTCGTGCACGAGGTGACGAACCCCGCGGCACTGCCGGACAATGCCCAGAAGGTGTTCCTCTCGCTCTGGGGCAGCGACACGCTGACCGGCTGGATGGGCCGCTTCGCCTTCGCCGGGCCGACCACGCTGGAGGTGGAGCGCGTCGCCTTCACCGCCGAGGGCGATGCCTGCCCCTTCGCCGGCTCCGTCGCCTGCCTGCTGAACTGACCGGGAAACCGCCGATGCTCCGGGTGCTCTATCTCGTCCACGATCTTTCCGACCCCGCCGTGCGCCGCCGCGTGCTGATGCTGCGGGCGGGCGGGGCGGAGGTGACGCTGGCCGGCTTCCGGCGCGGCGAGAACCGGCTCGCGGCGGTGGAGGGCGTCGTGCCCGTGGAGCTCGGCGCGACGCGGGATGCCCGCTTCGCCCAGCGCCTTGCCGCCGTCGCCCGCGCCGCCGCCGCACTTTCCCGCCGGCTGGCCGGCACGGCGCGGCCGGACGTCATCCTGGCGCGTAATCTCGAAATGCTGGCGCTGGTCGGCCGGGCGCAGGGTATCTTCGGCGGCGCCGTTCCGATCGCCTATGAATGCCTCGACATCCACCGGCTGCTGACCGGCAAGGGCATGGCGAGCCGCGGCCTGCGCGCGGCCGAAGGCCATTTCGCCCGCAAGGCCGGCCTCCTCGTCACCAGCTCGCCGGCCTTCGTGGAGCACTATTTCAGGCCGCTTTCCGGCGTCACGGCGCCGGTCCACCTCGTGGAGAACCGCGTGCTGGAACTGGACGGCCCAGCCGCCGCCCTGCCCCCGCGGGCAGAAAAGCCGGCGGGCGAGCCCTGGCGCATCGGCTGGTTCGGCGCGATCCGCTGCCGCAGGTCGCTCGACCTCCTTGCCGCCTTCACGCGGCGCATGGAGGGTCGGTTCGAGGTGATCCTGCGCGGCCGGCCGGCGCGCTCGGAATTCGACGATTTCGACGGCCTCGTGGCGCGCGAACCCTTCCTCCGCTTCGAAGGCCCCTACCGCAACCCGGAAGACCTTGCCGCCATCTACCGCGACGTCGACCTCGCCTGGGCGATCGATTTCTTCGAGGAGGGGCTGAACTCCGCCTGGCTGCTGCCCAACCGGCTCTACGAAAGCTGCCGCCACGGCGCGCTGCCCATCGTCCTCGGGGGCACGGAGACGGCGCGGCTTGCCGGCCGGCACGGCATCGGCATCGCGCTGCGCGATGCCCGTCTCGAAACGCTGGTGACGCGCTTTGCCGCCTTCGACGGCGACAGCGACCGCGCGCTGCACGCCGCCCTCGCGGAACTCGGACCGAAACCCTGGATCCACGACCGGGCCGATTGCGCGGCGCTCGTCCAGCGCCTCGCCGCGCTGCGCGCGCCGGAGCCCGCGCCCGTTCCCTCCCTTCTGACAAGCAAGGTGGATTGCCATGACCATTGATCCCATCTCATCCGTGCGGTGCCTGATCGTGATCCCGTGCCTCAACGAGGCGCGCTACCTGGAGCCGCTGGTGCGGCAACTGGAGCCGGCACTGGCCGGGCTGAACGCCACGCTCGTCATCGCCGACGGCGGCAGCACGGATGGCACGCGCGCCATCGCCGCCGACCTTGCGGAAAGCATGCCGAACCTGCACCTCCTCGACAATCCCAAGCGCATCCAGAGCGCCGCCGTGAACCTTGCCGTCGAGGCCTTCGGCATGGACCACGATTATCTCATCCGCATCGACGCGCACGGCACCTATCCCGCGGACTATTGCCGCGTGCTCGTCGAGGAGGCGCTGTCGACCGGGGCCGATTCCGTCGTCGTCGCCATGCAGACCGTCGGCTTCGGCACCTTCCAGAAGGCGACGGCCTTCGCGCAGAATTCCGTGCTCGGCAATGGCGGCGCGAAGCACCGCGCCGGGGCGGAAAGCCACTGGGCAGACCATGGCCACCACGCGCTGATGCGCATTTCCGCCTTCCGCGCGGTCGGCGGCTACGATGAGAGCTTCACCGCCAACGAGGATGCCGAATACGACTACCGCCTGCGGGAAGCCGGCTACCGGATCTGGATGACCGCGCGCACCGCAATGGTCTACTATCCGCGCGCCAGCGCCGGGCCGCTGTTCCGGCAATATTTCCGCTACGGCCGCGGCCGGGCGCGCAATTTCCTGAAGCACCGCGCGCGCCCGAGCCTGCGCCAGCTTCTGCCCCTGATGGTGGCGCCGGTGGCGGCCGGCGCGTTCCTGGCGGCCATCACCTGGATCGCCGCCGTGCCCTTCGCGCTGTGGGCGGCCGCCTGCCTCGGCTACGGCGCCTGGATGGCGCTCGGCCAGCGCAACCCCTATGGCCCGCTCGCCGCCGTCTCGGCCATGATCATGCATTTCGCCTGGTCCGCCGGCTTCTGGCGCGAGCTTCTCGACATCCGACAGCGGAGGGTCGCGGCATGACGGCTGCCCTCCGCATCGACATCGCGGTCTGCACCTTCCGGCGGACGGCGGCGCTGGGCGAGACACTGGCCTCGCTCGCCGCGCTTAAGGTGCCGCCGGGCGTTACCCTGCGCGTCATCGTCGCCGACAACGACGTGGAGCCGAGCGCCCGTCCTTGCGCCGAGGCCGCGCGCAAAAACCTGCCGATGGCGCTTGCCTATGTGCATTGCCCGGCCGGAAACATCTCGCTCGCCCGCAATGCCTGCCTGGAGGCGGCCGATGCCGATTTCCTCGCCTTCATCGATGACGACGAGACGGCGGAGCCGCAATGGCTCGAAAGCCTGCTCGCCACGGCGACGGGCGGCGCCGACGTGGTCCTCGGCCCGGTCAGGGCGCAGTACGGGCCGGACGCCCCCGGCTGGATGCGGCGCGGCGATTTCCATTCCACCCGCCCCGTCTGGGTGAGCGGCGAGATCCGCACCGGCTATACCTGCAACGTGCTGCTGCGCCTTGCCGCGCCGGCCATCGCCGGCCGCCGGTTCGACCATGCGCTCGGTCGCAGCGGTGGCGAGGACACCGCCTTCTTCACCGAGGTGCACGCCGCCGGCGGGCGTATCGCCTTTGCCGGAAAGGCCTGGGTCAACGAGCCGGTTCCGCCCGCGCGCGCCCGGTTCTCCTGGCTGGCGCAGCGCCGGCTGCGCATGGGCCAGACCCACGGCCGGCTTCTCGCCGGGCGCGGCACGGGCCGGGCCGGCGCGGCGGGGCTGGCGGCCGTAAAAGCCGGCTTCTGCCTTGCGGCGGCGACGGCCCTCGTCCTCCTGCCGGCGCGGCGCAATCGCTTCCTGCTGCGCGGCCTTTTGCATGCCGGCGTGATCGGCGGGCTTTACGGTGCCCGCGCCATCGAACCCTACGGACGGATGGAGGCCGCGGCGCGATGAACCGGACGCTTCCGCCCCCCGATACCGGCCCCGACGTCTCCGTCGTCATCGCCGCCTACAACGCGGCCGACACGATCGGCGAGGCGATCCGCAGCGCCGCCGCGCAGGAGGGCTTGACGGTGGAGATCCTCGTCGTCGACGATTGCTCGACGGACGAAACCCGCGCGACCGTCGCCGCGCTCGGCACGCCCGGCCTGACGCTCCTGCCGCTCGACCGCAACCGCGGGCCGGGCGGGGCGCGCAATGCCGGCTTTGCCGAAGCGCGCGGCCGCTGGATCGCGGTGCTCGACGCCGACGACACGATGCGGCCGGATCGCCTCTGCCGCATGATCGCCGCCGCCGAGGCGAAGGGCGCCGTCGTCGTCGTCGACAATATCGACGTGCTGCATGCGGACGGCCGCAGGGAGCCGATGTTCGACGCGGCGCACCTTGCCGCCATGCCGGGCCTGACGCTGCCCGTCTTCATCGACGCCAATCGGATCTTCCGCGCCACGCACAATTTCGGCTACATGAAGCCGGTCTTCCGCCGGTCCTTCCTCGAAGAGAAGGACCTTGCCTTCGACGAGGCGCTGCGCATCGGCGAGGATTATCTCCTGCTCGCCTCGGTGCTCGCCGCGGGCGGCGCCTCCGCCATCGTGCCCGAGGCGGGCTATGTCTACCACATCCGTGCGGGCTCGATCTCGCGCGTGCTGCGCCTCCACCATGTCGATGCGATGCTGGCCGGCGACCGGCGCTTCCTCGCCCGCTTCCCGCTTCAGGGCGCGGCCGCGGCCGCCCAGCGCCGGCGCACGCGCAACCTGAAGGAGACGCGCTCCTTCCTCGCGCTCGTCCAGCATCTGAAGAACCGTTCGCTCGGGCCCGCCCTCAAGGTGGCGCTCGGCGACCCCGTCGCGCTCCGGCATCTTTCGATGCCGATCGCCGCCCGGTGGCGCCGCCTGACGGCGCCCTCGGCCCTTTCCCCAACGACAGCGGAAGACCTGCCGCTCAAGAACAAAGGATAATGCCATGGAGCGAACCAAGACCGTCCGAAAGGCCGTCATCCCGGTTGCCGGCAACGGCACCCGCTTCCTGCCGGCCACCAAGGCCATGCCGAAGGAAATGCTGACCATCGTCGATCGCCCAGTCGTGCAATATGCGCTCGACGAGGCGCGCGAGGCCGGCATCGAGCATGTCGTCTTCGTCACCAGCCGCAACAAGCAGGTCATCGAGGACCATTTCGACGACACGCCGGAGCTGATCTCCTCGCTGGAGCGTTCCGGCAAGGAGGCCGCGGTCAGCGAGCTCGGCCGGCTGCTGCCGGCGGCCGGCGCGGTGAGCTTCACCCGCCAGCAGGCCCCGCTCGGCCTTGGCCATGCGGTCTGGTGCGCGCGCGACCTGATCGGCGACGAGCCCTTCGCGCTGCTCTTGCCGGACATGGTGTCCTTCGGCCCGCGCGGCTGCCTGTCCGGCCTGATGGACCTCTATGGCGAGGTCGGCGGCAACGTGGTGGGCGTCGAGCAATGCGCGCCCGAGGACGCCTCGCAATACGGCATCGTCGGCAGGGGCGCGGCCGTGCGCCACGGCTTTGCCGTCACCCACATGGTGGAAAAGCCGGCACCGGGCACGGCGCCCTCCAACCTCTTCCTCAACGGGCGCTACATCCTCCAGCCGGAGGTGTTCGGCCATCTCGCCCGCCAGCAGCGCGGGGCGGGCAACGAGATCCAGCTGACCGACAGCATGCTGAAACTCTCCGCCACGCAGCCCTTCCACGCCCATACCTACGAGGGGCGGACCTATGACTGCGGCTCCAAGCAGGGCTTCATCGAGGCGAATGTCGCCTTCGCGCTGGCCCGCCCGGACCTCGGCGGCGCGCTTTACGAGCCGCTGCGCAATCTCGTGATGGCCCACGGCGGCGGCGTACGCGCCGCCTGACGAAAGCGGATCCCGGACCACCGGGCTCGGGATCCGCATAGGCAGCGACCAAGGAGCCGAAAGGCAGAACGGAGCCCCATGCATCACCGCACCGTGCCGTACGGCAGTCTTTTCCGCAGGGAGCCGGATGCGTCCGACAGCTTCATCGATCTCAACCGGCTGGTGACGATCCTCATGCGCCGGGCGCGGCTGATCGCGCTTTCCGTCGTCGTGGCGCTGGCGCTCGGCGTCCTCTACCTCGTCTTCGCGACGCCGCTCTATACGGCCATGACCCAGATCCTGCTCGACGAGGAGCTGTCGCGCTATGCCGAGGAGGCCGAGACCACGCCGCAGACGAGCCAGCAGGCGGATACGCACCTTGCGAGCGCCATCGAGATCCTGAAATCGGGCCGGCTGGCGCTGCGCGTGGTCGATACGCTCGATCTTTCGCAGAACGAGACGATCCTCAACCCGCCGCAATCGCCCGTCTCTGTCGCCAAGGGCTGGGTGAAGGCGCTCGCCGCCCTCGGCTCGGACGGTCCCGCCCCCTCGGCGGAAGCGGAAGCGGAGGGCCGGCGGCAGAAGGCGGCGGCGATGCTGCAACAGGCCCTCGGCGTCGAGCGCGTCGCGCGCAGCTCCGTCGTCGCGGTCTCCTTCCGCTCGCCCGACCCGCAGCTTTCGGCGACCATCGCCAAGGCCTATGCCGAGGCCTTCTTCGCCGGCCAGCTCGACGCCAATGTCGATGCCAGCGCGCAGGCAAGCGCCTGGCTGGAGGAGCGGCTGGCCGATATCCAGCAGCGCTCGCAGGCCGCGGCGCTGGCGGTGGAGCGTTACCGCAACGAGAACGGCCTGACCGCCGCGCGCGGCGAGCTCATGTCGGAACAGCAGCTCGCCGACCTCAACAGCCAGCTCATCGTGGCGCAGGCCGACGCGGCCAGCGCGTCCGCCCGCTACAACCAGTTCCGCGCCATCGTCGAGGAGGGGCCGGAAAAGGCCGTCGCCAATGCGACGATCCCGGCCCGGCAAGGCGACAATTCCGCCATGCAGGAACTGCGCGGCCGCTACAACGCCGTCGTCAAGCGCGAGGAGGAGATCACCCGCGCCTTCAGCGCCGACCATCCGCAGGCGGCGGCGCTCAGGACCGAGAAGGAAGACGTCGCCCGGCAGATCTACCAGGAACTGCAGCAGCTGACGTCGAGCTACCGCAACGACTACGACGTCGCCCGCGCGCGGGAGGCCTCGCTGCGCGAGAACATCGAGAAGGTCGCCGGCAGCAATGCGGCGGCGAACCGCTCCTTGGTGCAGCTGCGCACGCTGGAACAGCAGGCCGCGGCGCTGAAGACGCTGTCGGACGCCTATCTCGCCCGCTACGAGCAGGCGACGCAGCAGCAGTCCTTCCCCATCGCAAAGGCGCGGGTGATCTCCGATGCCGGCGTGCCGACGGCCGCCTCCAGCCCGAGCAAGACGCTGGTGATGGGCCTGTCGCTGGTGCTCGGCCTGATGGGCGGCGGCGCGCTGACCGTCCTGCAGGAGATGCGCGAGCGCGCCTTCCGCGTCGGCAACGACATCCGCGCCGTGCTGGGGCTGCGCCCGCTCGGCTACCTGCCGCTGGTCGGCGCCCGCAAGGAGCGCGCGCAGCCCGCCCGGCCCGAGGACGGCGGCACGGAGGAGGGCGACGTCATCCCCTTCGAGCGCATGACGCGCATCGTGCTCGACGCGCCGGGCTCGGCCTTCGCCGAGACGCTGCGCCATGCCCGGCTCGCGGCCGACACGATGCTGCACGGGCGCGAGAGCCGCGTGATCGGCATCGTCTCCGCCCTGCCGCAGGAGGGCAAGTCGACCGTCGCGATCAACTTCGCCGCGCTGCTGGCCGCCGGCGGCAAGCGCACCTTGCTGATCGACGCGGACCTGCGCCGGCCGAGCCTCACCGGCATGCTGAAACCCGCCCCGCAGGCGGGCCTCGTGGAGGTGCTGCTCGGCCAGGCCGCCTGGAACCAGGCGATCAAGGTCGACCGCCGCAGCAAGCTCGCCGTGCTGCCGGCCGGCGGCCGGCCGGGCGCGGGCGAGGCCCACCATCCCCACGAGCTGATGGCCTCGGCCGCCATGAAGCGCCTCTTCGACGAACTGCGCCAGACCTTCGACTATATCGTCGTCGATCTCGCGCCGCTCGCCCCGGTCGTCGACGTGAAGACCTTCGAGCCGCTGGCGGACGGCTTCCTCTTCGTGGTGGAATGGGGCAAGACCCCCTCGCCGCTGGTGCGCGACCTGCTTGCCGCCGAAAGCCGCATCGAGGCCAAGGTCGTCGGCGTCGTGCTCAACAAGACGGACATGACGGCGCTGCCCCGCTACAGCGATTTCGGCGCGGCGGAGAAATACCGCAGCCTTTACGACCAGTACTGCACCGACGCCGTCCCGCCGGTGCGGGAGAAGGCGGGGCAATCGCGGAGGGCGTGAAGAGCCTTCCCCACAGGGGTGGGATCGTTGCAAGTGGAACTCGACATTGCCGTTCTCCCCTTCTCCCCGCGGGGAGAAGGGAAGGAAGCACCGGTTTCCTCCACAGGCGATGGCCCTGCCCTTGTGGGAGCTTTACATTCCGACGCCAATCACTCTTCCGTCGCCGAACACTCATAGAGCGAAGCCCCCGTCTCCGCGTCCACGCCGGCAAGGCTGACGTCGTAGCCCCACAGCCGGCGGACATGGGCGAGGGTCGCGTCGCGGTCGCCCTCGTTCAGCAGGATGCCGCTCTTCACCCGGTGGCGCAGCCGAAGCTGCCGGTCGCCTAGGAGGTCGACGTCGACCACCTGGATATCCGGCCGGTTGACGCCGGGATCGTAATTGCGGGCGAGCGCGGCGCGCACGGCCGAATAGCCCCGCTCGTCATGGATGGAGGCGACCTCGCAGAACCGCTCGTCGGCGCGGTCGGTGAGGTGGAACAGGCGGAAGCGGCGCATCAGCGTCGGGCTCAGATATTGCAGGATGAAGGATTCGTCGCGGTGGTTCTCCCAGGCGTCGAGCAGCGTTGCCCGCCAGTCGCCATTGCCGGCGATGGTGGGGAACCAGTCCCGATCCTCGCTCGTCGGCCGGGTGCAGATGCGCTCGATGTCCTGCATCATCGCGAAACCGAGCGCATAGGGATTGAGGCCCGAAAAACGCGGATCGTCGAAATCGGGCTGGAACACCACGTTGGCGTGGCTCGCCAGAAGCTCCAGCATGGCGCCCTCGCTCATCCGGCCCTGGTCGAACAGCCGGTTGATGATGGTATAGTGCACGAAGGTGGCGCAGCCCTCGTTCATCACCTTGGTCTGGCCCTGCGGATAGAAATACTGGGCGATGACGCGCACGATGCGCAGGATCTCGCGCTGCCAGGGCTCCAGGATCAGGCTGTGCTTCTCCAGGAAGTAGAGCAGGTTCTCCTCCGGCAGGTTCAGCGCCTGCTTGCGCTCCAGCGCCTCCTGCTCGGCCGCCTCGATGCCGGCATTGCCGCTCGCCGTCGGCAGGGTGCGCCACAGGTCGCTATAGGTCTGTTCCTCGTATTCCAGCCGCTCGCGCGCCCGCTCCGTCACCTTTTCCGAGGACAGCCGCGGCGGGCGGCGATAGTGGAAGACGCCCTGGTCCATCAGGGCATGGGCGGCGTCGAGGATCTCCTCCACCGCCGCAGGTCCATGCCGCTCCTCGCACTTGGCGACGTATTTCTTGGCGAAATCCATGTAGCCGAGGATGGCGCTGGCATCCGTCCACTGGCGGAACAGGTAGTTGTTCTTGAAGAAATGGTTGTGGCCGAAGGCGGCATGGGCGGTGACGAGCGCCTGCATCGGCATGGTGTTCTCTTCCATGAGATAGGTGATGCAGGGATTGGAATTGATGACGAGCTCGTAGGCGAGGCCGCGATAGCCCTTGCGGTAGAGGTGGCTTTCGAAGACGAAGCGCTTGCCGAAGGACCAGTGCTGGTACATCAGCGGCATGCCGACCGACGAATAGGCGTCCAGCATCTGCTCGGAGGAGATGACCTCGATCTGGTTCGGGTAGACGTCGAGCCCCATCTCGCCGATCGCGATGGCCTCGATCGCGTCATAGGCATGCGACAGGGTCGCGAAATTCCATTCGGAGCCTTCGAACAGCAGGGAGGAAGCCGGTCGTTTCGCCATCCGCCTGCCCCCTCAGCCGCGCACGGAGCGGGGTTGGTGCCGGGCGAAGAGCTTGCGGAAGACGGGGTAGATATCGGCGGGCCGGGAAATGCGCGTCATCTGGAAATTTCCCACCGCCCCGTCGACCGTGCGATAGGCGCGCCACAGCGAGGTGCCGTTGTCCGTCGTGCCGAAGATATCGCTTTCGCGCTCGTCGATGATCTCGACATAGGCGTAGTACTGGCAGAGCTTCATCAGCTCGTCGCGCAAAAGCGCGGCGCAGCGCTCGGAATCGCCGTTGGCATTGTCGCCGTCGGAGGCCTGCGCGGCGTAGATGTTCCAGATATTGGAGGGATAGCGGTCCATGATGATGCGCTGCATCTCCTCCAGCGCGGTCGACACGACCGTGCCCCCGCTCTGCTTGCTGAAGAAGAAGGTCTCCTCGTCCACCTCGTGCGCCTCGTCCGTGTGGCGGATGAAGACGATGTCGATGCGCTCGTAGCGGCGCTTGAGGAAGAGGTGCAGCAGCACGAAGAAGCGTTTCGCCAAGTCCTTCTCGCGCTCGCCCATCGAGGCGGAAACGTCCATCAGGCAGAACATCACCGCGCTCGCATTGGGCAGCGGCTGGCGCTCGTAGCGGTTGAACCGCACGTCGACGGGATCGACATAGGCGATGCGCCGGCGCCGGCGCTCCAGCACCTCCAGCTCCTGGCGAAGCTGCGCGAGCCGGTTGCGCTGCGAAAGCGACAGCCGCTCCTCTCCTTCCAGCGCGGCGATCTCGTCGGCGAGCACCCGGCATTCCCGCTCGCTCGGGCGGCGCAGCGCCATGCGGCGCCCGAAGCTGTTGCGCATGGTGCGCCCGACATTGATGTTGGTGGGCGTGCCGGATGTCGTCAGCCCGGCGCGGTGCGGCTTGTAGGTGACGGTCTCGCGCAGGTTGAGCTTGACGAGGTCGGGAAGCTCCAGGTCCTCGAAGAAGAGGTCCAGCACCTCCTCGCGCGACAGGATGAAGAGGAAATCGTCCGCCGCCTCGCCGCGCCCGGGGCCGCGGCCGTTGCCCCCGCCGCCCGTCTCGGGCTTGCGGATCCGGTCGCCGGGCGAGAAGGTCTGGTTGCCGGGCAGCACATGGTGCCGCTCGCCGCTGGCGCCGGAATGGCGGAAGCTCGGCTCGTCCGCGCCGCGCCGCGGGATCGGCACGCCATGGGCGGCGTCCACGTCGGCGATCCTGTCGGATTTCACCTGGTCGCGGATCGTGCGCTTCAGCTCGTCATGCACGCGCTTGAGGAAGCGCTGGCGATTGCCGAGGCTCCGGTCCTTGGGATTGAGCCGGCGATCGATGAAATTCGGCATGCGCCAGTCCCCCGCTTCGGCATGGTCAGCCGGCCTTGTTGACGCGCATGTACCAGTCGACGAGCCGGCGGACCTGGCGGCCCGTATAGCCGCGCGCCGTCATGCGCTGGACGAATTCGGCGTGCTGCTTCTCGGTCGTGCTGTCCTTCTTCGAGCCGAAGCTGATGACGGGCAGAAGATCCTCCACCTGGCCGAACATGCGCTTCTCGATGACCTCCCGCAGCTTCTCGTAGCTCGTCCATGAGGGGTTGCGCCCGTTGTTGCGGGCGCGGGCGCGCAGGGTGAACTTCACCACCTCGTTGCGGAAGTCCTTGGGATTGGCGATGCCGGCGGGTTTCTCGATCTGCGACAATTCGCTGTCGAGGATCTCGCGGTTGAGGATCTGGCCCGTGTCGGGGTCCTTGAAGTCCTGGTCTTCCAGCCAGGCATCGGCATAGGCGATGTAGCGGTCGAACAGGTTCTGGCCGTATTCGCTGTAGGATTCCAGATACGCCTTCTGGATCTCGTGGCCGATGAACTCGGCATAGCGGGCGGCAAGCTCGGAGCGGATGAAGTCGAGATAGTTCGCCTCGACCTCTTTTGGAAACTGCTCGCGCCGGATCGCCTGTTCGAGGATGTACATGAGGTGCACGGGATCGGCCGCCACCTCCTTGGTGTCGTAGTTGAAGGTCTCCGACAGCACCTTGAAGGCGAAGCGCGTGCTGACGCCCGTCATGCCCTCGTCGATGCCGGCGGCATCGCGGTATTCCTGCAACGACTTCGCCTTGGGGTCGGTGTCCTTCAGGTTCTCGCCGTCATAGACCCGCATCTTCGTGTAGGTCGGCGAGTTCTCGTGCGGGGAAAGGCGCGTGGCGACCGTGAAGCGGCTGAGGTTTTCCAGCACTTCCGGGGCGCAGGGGCTGTCGGCCAGCTCGCTCTCGCGCAGCAGTTTTTCATAGATCAGCCGCTCCTCGGTCACGCGCAGGCAATAGGGCACCTTCACGACGAGGATGCGGTCGAGGAAGGCCTCGTTGTTCTTGTTGTGCTTGAACTGCAGCCATTCGGATTCGTTGGAATGGGCAAGCACGATGCCCTGATAGGGGAAGGCGCCGAAATTCTCCGTGCCGTTGTAGCTGCCCTCCTGCGTGGCGGTGAGCAACGGGTGCAGCACCTTGATCGGCGCCTTGAACATCTCGACGAATTCGAGCAAGCCCTGGGTCGTGCGGTTGAGGCCGCCGCTGTAGGAATAGGCGTCGGGATCGGCCTGGCTGAAATTCTCCAGCTGCCGGATATCCACCTTGCCGACGAGGGCGGAGACGTCCTGGTTGGTCTCGTCGCCCGGCTCCGTCTTGGCGATGGCGATCTGGCGCAGCCGCGAGGGCATCAGCTTGACGACGCTGAACTTGGAGATATCGCCGCCGATCTCGTCCAGCCGCTTGGTCGCCCAGGGCGAGATGAGGCCGGTGAGCCGGCGCTGGGCGATGCCGTACTTGTCCTCCAGGAGTTCGCCCATGCGCTCGCGGGAGAAGAGGCCGAGGGGCGATTCGAAGACCGGGCTGATCGTGCCGTTTATGGCGAGCGTGTAGATCGGCTGCTCTTCCATCAGCTTCTTGAGGCGTTCGGCGAGCGACGACTTGCCGCCGCCGACGGGGCCGAGCAGGTAGAGGATCTGCTTGCGCTCCTCCAGCCCCTGGGAGGCATAGCGGAAATAGCCGACGATGCGTTCGATCGTGTCTTCCATGCCGAAGAAGTCGGCGAAGGCGGGGTAGATCTTGATGGTGCGGTTGGCGAAGACCCGGCCGAGGCGCTCGTCCGCGCTGGTGTCGATCAGCGTCGGCGCGCCGATCGCCGCCACCATGCGCTCGGGCGCGGTGGCATACATGCTCTTGTCGTCGCGGCAGGCGATCAGGTACTCCTGAAGGCTCAGCTCCTCGCGCGCAGTGCTGGCATATGCCTTTGAAAAGAGATCGAAAACGTCGCTGCCAGTGGTTCCCATGGAACCCTCCCGCGGTCGTTAGCCGGGAGTGTCGAATCTCCCGCTTGCAATGTACGCCTCAACGCAATCGACTGCAAATTGTTCCCCCGTCCTTCAAGCGAATGTGTGAGGTCTGCCCGTCAGTTCTCCTCGAATTCGACGAGCGTGCCCTGAAAATCCTTGGGGTGGGCGAAGACGACGGGATTGCCGTGCGCGCCGATCTTCGGCACGCCGCCGCCGAGCAGGCGGATGCCGTTTTCCGTCGCCGTGCTTATGGCCGCGGACAGGTCGTCCACGTCGAAGCAGATGTGGTGGATGCCGCCCGCCGGCTGGCGCTCCAGGAAGGCGGCGATGGGCGAGTCCGGTCCCAGCGGCTCCAGGAGCTCGATCTTGGTGTTCTCCAACTCCACGAAGACGACGCGCACGCCGTGTTCGGGCAGGTCCTGCGGCTCGGTGGTCGCAACGCCGAGGTCGCGGTAGCGTCCGGCGGCCGCGGCGAGATCGGGAACGGCGATGGCGATGTGGTTGACGCGCTTCAGCATGCTGGCCTCACTGGTTCCTGCGGCGGCCTTCGATCAGGTCGAGCACCGTCCGGGCGGCATCGAGCACGTTGGTGCCCGGGCCGAAGACGGCGGCCACGCCGTTCTCCATCAGATAGGAATAGTCCTGCCGCGGGATGACCCCGCCGCACACGACGATGATGTCCTCGCCGCCCTTCGCCTTCAGCGCCTCGGCAAGCTGCGGCATCAGCGTCTTGTGGCCGGCGGCGAGCGAGGAGACGCCGATGACGTCGACGCCCTTCGCCGCGGCCATGGCGGCCGCCTCCTCCGGCGTCTGGAACAGCGGCCCCGCCAGCACCTCGAAGCCGAGGTCGCCGAAGGCCGAGGCGATGACCTTGGCGCCGCGGTCGTGGCCGTCCTGGCCGAGCTTGGCCACCATGACGCGCGGCTTGCGCCCCAGCCGGCCGGCAACCTCGCCGAGGCGGTCGGTCAGGACCGCCAGTTCCGGTTCGCCCTCATAGGCCTTGCCGTAGATGTTGCTGACGACCTTCGGCTCGGCGACATGGCTGCCGAAGACGTCGCGCATGGCATCCGATATTTCGCCGACGGTGGCGCGGGCGCGGGCGCAATCGACCGCCGCCTCCAGGATGTTGCCCTTACCGGTGCGGGCGGTCTCGCCAAGGCGCGCGAGTGCCGCCGCGACCGCTGCGGAATCCCGTCGCCGCCGGATCTGTTCGAGCCGCTTGATCTGCGACGAGCGCACCGCGGTGTTGTCGATCTCCAGCGTATCGATAAGCGCCTCGTCCTCCAGGCGGAACCTGTTGACGCCGACGATCACCTCTTCGCCCTTGTCGACCGCCGCCTGCCGGCGCGTCGCCGCCTCCTCGATCAGCCGCTTGGGCAGGCCGGCATCGACCGCCTTGGTCATGCCGCCCATCGCCTCCACCTCCTCGATCAGCGCCCAGGCCTTTTCCGCCAGTTCGCTGGTGAGGCTTTCGACATAGTAGGAGCCGGCGAGCGGATCGACGACCTTGGTCACGCCCGTCTCGTTCTGCAATATGAGCTGCGTGTTGCGGGCGATGCGGGCGGAAAACTCCGTCGGCAGCGCGATCGCCTCGTCGAGCGCATTGGTGTGCAGCGACTGGGTGCCGCCGAGCGCGGCCGACAGCGCCTCATAGGCGGTGCGGATGACGTTGTTGTAGGGGTCCTGCTCCTGCAGGGAGACGCCGGAGGTCTGGCAATGGGTGCGCAGCATCAGCGAGGACGGCTTCTTCGGCTCGAATTCCTGCATGATGCGCGTCCACAGGAGGCGCGCCGCGCGCAGCTTGGCGGCCTCCATGAAGAAGTTCATGCCGATGGCGAAGAAGAAGGAGAGGCGCCCGGCGAAATCGTCGACGTCGAGCCCCTTGGCAAGCGCGGCGCGGACATATTCGCGCCCGTCGGCCAGCGTGAAGGCCAGTTCCTGCACCAGCGTCGCCCCGGCCTCCTGCATGTGGTAGCCGGAGATCGAGATGGAGTTGAACTTCGGCATCTGCCGCGCGGTATATTCGATGATGTCGGCGATGATCCGCATCGAGGGGGCCGGCGGGTAGATATAGGTGTTGCGGACCATGAACTCCTTGAGGATGTCGTTCTGGATGGTCCCCGACAGCTTTTCGCGCGGGACGCCCTGTTCCTCGCCGGCCACGATGAAGCTGGCGAGGATGGGGATGACGGCGCCGTTCATCGTCATCGACACGGAGATCTTCTCCAGCGGGATGCCGTCGAACAGGATCTTCATGTCCTCGACGCTGTCGATGGCGACGCCCGCCTTGCCGACATCGCCGACGACGCGCGGATGGTCGCTGTCATAGCCGCGATGGGTGGCAAGGTCGAAGGCGACCGACACGCCCTGCTGGCCGGCGGCCAGGTTCTTGCGGTAGAAGGCGTTCGAGGCCTCGGCGGTGGAGAAGCCGGCATATTGCCGGATGGTCCACGGCCGCCCCGCATACATGGTGGCGCGCGGCCCGCGCACGAAGGGCGCGAAACCCGGCAGCGAGGCAAGGTGGTCGATGCCCTCGATATCGGCGGCCGTGTAGAGCGGCTTGACGGCGATGCCCTCGGGCGTCTGCCAGGTCAGCGTCTCGGGCGAGGCCTTCAGCTCCTTTTCGGCCAGCGCCTGCCAGTCGGCGATCGTCTTGTCACTCATCGGACGCCCTCCTGCCGGTTGCGGTCAAGCTCGTTTGCCATCATTCGAACTCCATGATCAGCTCGTCGACCGCAAGGCTGGCGCCCGGTTCGACGGCGACGCGGCTGACGACCGCGCGCTTTTCCGCACGCAGGATGTTCTCCATCTTCATCGCCTCGACGACGGCGAGCGCCTGCCCGGCCTCGACGGTATCGCCCGCCTTGACGCTGACGGAAGTGATGACGCCCGGCATCGGGCAGAGCAGCATCCTCGACATGTCCGGCGGCTGCTTTTCCGGCATCAGCCGGGCGAGCGCGGCGACCCGGCCCGAGCGGACATGGGCCCTGACGTCGATGCCGCGCCAGCGCAGGCGGATGGCCGGGCCGACGAGGTCGACCTTCATGCCGACCGTCCCGCCGGCAATGGTGAAGGTGGCATGGGTGGAGCCCGGCACGAAGCTGCCGGCGACGGGCAGGACGGCGCCGTCGGCAAAGCGCACGCTGGCGCCCTCCACGCCGGTTTCCAGCGTCAGGGCAAGCTCGGTCCTGCCGAAGCGCACGACCCAGTCCTTGCCGATGACGCGGCGGTGGTTGCCGATCGTGCCGGAAATCTGCACGGCGCGGGCCTGCATCACCTGGTTGACCGAGGCGGCGACGGCGGCAAGCACCCGCGCGGCCTCGCCACCCGGCTCGACGCCATGGAAGCCCTCCGGAAATTCCTCCGCGATATAGGCGGTCGTCAGCCGGCCCTCGCGGAACCGCGGCTGCTGCATGACGGCCGACAGGAACGGCAGGTTGTGGCCGACGCCCTCGACCTCGAAACCGTCGAGCGCGCGGGCCATGGCGTCCACCGCCGCAAGCCGGGCCTCCGCCCCCTCGCCCGGGGCCCAGGCGCAGAGCTTGGCGACCATCGGGTCGTAATACATCGAAATCTCGCCGCCCTCGAAGACGCCGGTATCGTTGCGCACGACCGTGCCGTCGGCCGCCTTGCCTTCCGCCGGCGGGCGATAGCGCGTGAGGCGGCCGATCGACGGCAGGAAGTTGCGGTAGGGATCCTCGGCATAGAGGCGGCTTTCGATCGCCCAGCCGTTCAGCCGCACGTCGTCCTGCCCGAAGGTGAGCTTCTCGCCGGCGGCGACGCGGATCATCTGCTCGACGAGGTCGATGCCGGTGATGAGTTCCGTCACCGGATGCTCGACCTGAAGGCGCGTGTTCATTTCGAGGAAGTAGAAATTGCGGCTCCCGTCGACGATGAACTCCACCGTGCCGGCGGAATGGTAGCCGACGGCCCTGGCCAGCGCCACGGCCTGCTCGCCCATGGCCTTGCGCGTTGCCGCGTCGAGGAAGGGCGAGGGCGCCTCCTCGATGACCTTCTGGTTGCGCCGCTGGATCGAGCATTCGCGCTCGCCGAGATAGAGCGTGCTGCCGTGCCTGTCGCCCAGCACCTGGATCTCGATATGGCGCGGCTGCGTGACGAATTTCTCAATGAAGATGCGGTCGTCGCCGAACGAGCTCTTCGCCTCGTTCTTCGAGGACTGGAAGCCCTCGCGCGCCTCCGCGTCGTTCCAGGCGATGCGCATGCCCTTGCCGCCGCCGCCGGCGGACGCCTTGATCATCACGGGATAGCCGATGCGCGAGGCGATCGTCACCGCCTCGTCGGCATCCTCGATCAGGCCCATATGGCCGGGCACCGTGCTGACGCCCGCCTCCGCCGCCAGCTTCTTCGAGGTGATCTTGTCGCCCATCGCCCGGATGGCGCCGACCGGCGGGCCGATGAAGGCGACGCCCTCCTTCTCCAGCGCCTCGGCGAAGGCGGCGTTTTCCGACAGGAAGCCGTAGCCGGGATGGACGGCGTCAGCGCCGGTCTTGCGGATGGCGTCGAGGATGCGGTCGATGACGATGTAGGACTGCGCCGACGGCGCCGGCCCGATATGCACGGCCTCGTCGGCCATGGTCACATGCAGCGCGTTGCGGTCGGCATCGGAATAGACCGCGACGGTGGGGATGGCGAGCCTGCGGGCGGTCTTGATGACGCGGCAGGCGATCTCGCCGCGATTGGCAATCAGGATTTTCTTGAACATCAGGTCTCTTGCCTATCCGCCCGTCATCCCCGGGCTTGACCCGGGGATCCATCGCGGCCACGGGCATCAGATTGTGGATGCCCGGGCCAGGCCCGGGCACGACGGCGGTGAACGTCAGAGCGGGATCGTGTCGTGCTTCTTCCAGCGCGTCTCCACCTGCTTGTTGTTCAGCGCGGCGAAGGCGCGGGCGATGCGCCGGCGCGAGGAATGCGGCATGATCACCTCGTCGATGAAGCCGCGCTCGGCGGCGACGAAGGGATTGGCGAAGCGTTCCTCGTATTCTTTCGTGCGGGCGGCGATCTTCTCCGCGTCGCCGAGTTCCGAGCGGTAGAGGATCTCGGTCGCGCCCTTGGCGCCCATCACGGCGATCTCGGCGGTCGGCCAGGCATAGTTGACGTCGGCGCCGATATGCTTGGAGGCCATGACGTCATAGGCCCCGCCATAGGCCTTGCGGGTGATGAGCGTGACCATCGGGACGGTCGCCTGGCTGTAGGCGAAGAGCAGCTTGGCGCCGTGCTTGATGATGCCGTTATATTCCTGCGCGGTGCCGGGCAGGAAGCCGGGCACGTCGACGAGCGTCAGCAGCGGGATCGAGAAGGCATCGCAGAAGCGCACGAATTTCGCGGCCTTGCGGGCGGAATCGATGTCGAGGCAGCCGGCCAGCACCATCGGCTGGTTGGCGACGACGCCGACCGTGCGACCCTCCAGCCGGATGAAGCCGGTGATGATGTTGCGGGCGAAGGCTTCCTGCAATTCGAAGAAATCGCCCTCGTCGGCCAAAGCCAGGATGAGTTCCTTCATGTCGTAGGGCTTGGTCGAACTTTCCGGCACGAGGCTGTCGAGGCGCATTTCGAGGCGCGCGGGATCGTCGTGGAACGGGCGGACCGGGGGCTTCTCGCGATTGTTGAGCGGCAGGAAATCGAAGAGCAGCCGGACATTCTCCAGCGTCTCGACGTCGTTCTCATAGGCCGCGTCGGCGACCGAGGACTTCTTCGTGTGGGTGCCGGCGCCGCCGAGTTCCTCGGCGGTGACGATCTCGTTGGTGACGGTCTTCACCACGTCCGGGCCGGTCACGAACATGTAGGACGTATCGCGCACCATGAAGATGAAATCGGTCATGGCCGGCGAATAGACGGCGCCGCCCGCGCAGGGACCCATGATGACGGAGATCTGCGGGATGACGCCGGAGGCCTCCGCATTGCGACGGAACACCTCGGCATAGCCGGCGAGCGAAGCGACGCCCTCCTGGATGCGCGCGCCGCCGCTGTCGTTGAGGCCGATGACCGGGGCGCCGTTGCGCACCGCCATGTCCATGATCTTGCAGATCTTCTGGGCATGGGTTTCCGACAGCGAGCCGCCGAGCACGGTGAAATCCTGGCTGAAGACATAGACCTGGCGGCCGTTGATCGTGCCCCAGCCGGTGACGACGCCGTCGCCCGCAAAGGTCTGCCCCGCCATGCCGAAATCGACGGCGCGGTGGGTGACGTACATGTCGTATTCCTCGAAGGAGCCCTCGTCTAGCAGTACCTCGATGCGCTCGCGTGCCGTCAGCTTGCCCTTGCCGTGCTGGGCGTCGATGCGCTTCTGGCCGCCGCCGAGCCTTGCCTCGCTGCGGCGTTGTTCGAGTTGTTCAAGAATGTCGCGCATGAAGGCTCCCACTGTGTCCTATGGCAGTCATACCGGTTCGCACGGATTTGCTGAAGTCTTGATCGGGCGCGAATGTGGAATTATAAATCCGCGAATTGAAACTTGCGAAATTGCGAACATGGCGCTCGGAAAACTGTTCATCGGCCTGAAGGTGCGCGAGCTGCGCGTGGCAAGCCAGCAGACGCAGAGCCAGTTCGCCAAGCGCATCGGCATTTCCACCAGCTACCTCAACCAGATCGAGAACAACCAGCGCCCGGTCTCCGCCGCCGTGCTCTTGCAGCTCGCCGACAAGTTCAATCTCGACATCAGCGAGCTTTCGCGCGGGGAGACCGACCGGCTGCTCTCGGCGCTGAGCGAGGCGCTCGCCGACCCGATCTTCGAGAGTTTCAGCCCTTCCCTCCAGGAACTCAAGTTGATTTCGCAGAACGCCCCGGCGCTCGCCCATGCGCTGGTGCTCGCCCACCAGGCCTATCGCCGCAAGAGCGAGCAGCTGGCGAGCCTCGACCACGACCGCGAGAACGCCCCCGGCCTCGGCGCCACGCCCTACGAGGAGGTGCGCGACTTCTTCCATTTCGTCGACAACTACGTGCACGCGCTCGATGTTCTCGCCGAAACGCTGGCGGCCGGCCTCTACGGCACGGGCTTCGACCGGAAATCGGCCCTCGTAGGCCACCTCAAGGCGCAGTTCGGCATTTCGGTCGCCTTCGCCGAGAGCAATGACAGCCCGCTGCGCCACTACGACCGCGACCGGAAGGTCCTGACGCTCAACCGGCTTTCGGCGAACCCGACGCAGGTCTTCCAGCTCGCCCACCAGGTCTCCCAGCTCCATGCGGCGCGCGAGATCGAGGAGATCGTGCAGCGGGCGAATTTCCGCACGGACGAGGCCAAGGACATCTGTCGCATCGGCCTGCACAACTATTTCGCCGGCGCCCTCGTCATGCCCTACGGCGATTTCCTTTCCGCCGCGCAAAAACTGCGCCACGATATCGAACTGCTCTCCGCCCGCTTCGAAGCCTCGCTGGAACAGGTCTGCCACCGGCTTTCCACGCTGCAGCGGCCGGGCAGCAAGGGCGTGCCGATCTTCTTCGCGCGGATCGACCGCGCCGGCAACATCACCAAGCGGCACAGCGCGACGAAACTGCAATTCGCCCGCTTCGGCGCGGCCTGTCCGCTGTGGAACGCCCACCGGGCCTTCGAGGTGCCGCAGGGCATCATCCGCCAGCTCGCCGAGACGCCCGACGGGGTGCGCTATCTCTGTCTTGCGACGCAGACCTTCAAGGGCACCGGCGGCTTTGCCGCCACGCGCACGGGCTACGTGCTCGCCTTCGGCTGCGAGGTCTCCTATGCCGACCAGTTCGTCTATGCGGACGACCTTGAGATCGGCGAGCGCTCGCGCTTCGAGCCGATCGGCATTTCCTGCCGGCTGTGCGAGCGGAACAACTGTCCGAGCCGCGCCGTGCCGCCGATCCGCGGCCGCCTGCAGGTCGATCCGGACATCCGCGAGACGATCCCCTACCGCCTCGCCTGAGGGATCAGGGCGCGCCGGACAGCAGCTTCTCCATCTTGCCGAGCAGGCGCGGCAGGTCCACCGGCTTGGTGTCGAAGTCGTCGCAGCCGGCCTCGCGCGCCCGCGCCTCGTCGACGCTCATGGCATGGGCGGTGAGCGCGATGATCGGCAGGCCCGCGCCGGCAGGCCCGCTGCGGATGCGGCGCGTCGCCTCGCAGCCGTCGATGCCCGGCAGGCCGATATCCATCAGCACCAGGTCCGGCGCGTCCGTCCCCGCCCGCACCACCGCCTGTTCGCCGTCCTCGGCGAGGATCACCTCGTAGCCCTTGCGCTCCAGCCGGCGGGAGAGCATGTCGCGGTTCATCTCGTTGTCCTCGACCAGCAGGATCCTCGTCATGGCGTCAACTCCCGATCGATCTTGCGCGCGCGCGAGACGATGACCTCGCGCAGCGCCTGCGTCAGTTCCACATGGGCGCCCTTGCCCTTGCCGATGATCTGCGTCGCCCGCGCGCTGAGCAGGTCCCGTTCGGCATTGCTGAGATGCTTGGCGGTGACGACGAGCACCGGCACCGCGTCCCATTCCTCCCGCTCGCGCAGGGCCGCGAGGAATTCGAAGCCGTTCATTTCCGGCATCTGCAGATCGAGGAGGATGGCGACCGGCGGCGGATTGGCGGCCAGCCACGCCATGCCCTGGCGCCCGTTCTCCGTCAGCGCCACGCTGCGCCCGAGCCGTTCGACGGTGCGCTGCATCAGCAGCCGCGTCGCCGGGTCGTCCTCCACCACCAGCACCGTGCCGCCCTGGCTGCCGCCGGTCAGCCGCGCGATGAAATCGCTGAGTTCCCCGCGGTCGACGGGTTTTGCCAGCATGGCGGCCGCGCCGAGCGTGAAGCCGAGCGCCTTCTCGTTGCTGATGGAGACGATGACGACGGGGATGGCGGCGAGCTCCGGATCGGATTTCAGCGCGACGAGCACCGACCAGCCGTCCATCTGCGGCATCAGGATATCGAGCGTGATGGCGGCGGGGCGGTGCTTGCGCGCCATTTCCAGCGCCTGTTCGCCCGTGCCGGCATAAAGCACCCGGTAGCCGTCGCGCTTGAGATGCGAGCCGATGATGTTCATCGACGCCTCGTCGTCGTCGACGACGAGGATCGCGGGCCGTTCGCCCTGTTCCGGCTTGCCGGCAAGGCCTGCCTCCGCGCCGGCGGGGCCTTCGTCGTCCGCCGCGTCCTCGTCCGGATCGGGCAGGATGAAGGTGAAGCGCGAGCCCTCGCCCGGCCGGCTCTCCACCGTCAGGTCGCCGCCGAGCATGAGGGCGAAGCTGCGGCTGATGGCAAGGCCGAGGCCGGTGCCGCCGAACTTGCGCGAGGTCGAGCTGTCGGCCTGGGAAAACGCCTGGAAGAGGCGGCCGAGCTGTTCCTCGTTCATGCCGATGCCGGTGTCGCGCACGGTCAGCGACAGGAGCCGGTCGGCGCCCGCGCCCTCGCGCGCCACGGTGAGGGTGACCGTCCCCTTCTCGGTGAACTTGCTGGCATTGCTGAGAAGGTTGAGCAGGGCCTGCTTGACCTTGGTGACGTCGGTCTCGATCGTGCCGATATCGGCCGGGCACTCGACCACGAACGCATTGTCGTTCTTGGCGGCGAGCGGGCGGATCAGCGCGGCGACGTCCTGCATCAGGGCGCCGATGTCGAAGCGCTCGCGATAGACCTCCATGCGCCCCGCCTCGATCTTCGACAGGTCGAGAATGCCGTTGATGAGGCCGAGCAGGTGGTTGCCGGCGCTCTCGATCTTCTTCAGGTCCGGCAGGAAATCCGCCTGGCCGGTATCCTCCGCGTCCTCCTGGAGGATCTGCGCATAGCCGATGATGGCGTTCAGCGGCGTGCGCAATTCGTGGCTCATATTGGCCAGGAACTCGGACTTCACCTGCGTGGCACGCTGCGCCTCGTCGCGCGCCAGTTCCAGCTCCTGCTGGCGCTGGCGCAGCTCGGTGATGTCGACATAGACGATGGTGAAGCCGCCCTCATGGGTGCGGCGCTCGCTGATCTGCATCCAGCGCCCGTCGCGGAACGGGGTGACGCGGGTGGCGCTGTGGTCGTGCGAGGCGATCCGGGCGGCGAACCATTCGTCGAAGGGCTTGTCGAGTTCGACGACATGGCGCCCGCCCGCCTCGATGACGTCGCGGAAGGTCGAGGTGCCGGGCACCATCTCGTCATGCACGGGGTGCATGTCGCGGAAACGCTGGTTGACGATCAGCAGCCGCTCGTCGGGCCCGTAGAGCGTAAAACCTTCCGCGATGCTCTCGATGGCGTCGACGAGGGTGCGGCGCTGGTGCTCGGCCTCCTCGGTCAGCCGCGCGCGCTCCGCCTGGCCTTCCTTCAGAAGCTGGAGGGCGGCGCTCACCTTGCCGAGTTCGTCGGCGGCGGCCTCGGGCACCACGACATCCGCGTCGCCCGCCGTCAGGCCGCGCACGGCCGCGACGATCTCGCCGAGCGGCTTGAGGATCGAGCCGAGGATGACGATGGTCAGCACCGCGCCGACGATGACGGCGGCGATCGAGAGCAGCGAGGCGACATTGGCCGCCCGCTCGAACTGCCTGAGGATGTTCGCCCGCGCGGCGGCGGCCTGCTGCGAAAGCTCGCCGTGCAGCGCCGTCAACTGCTCGTCCACGCTGATGCCGGAGCGCCGCGCCTCGGCGAAATGGGTGTTGCCGATGACGCGCTGGTCGTCGGTATAGGCATCGACCGCCTGGGTCGCGAGCGCGTCGAAGCGGGCGACCTCCTTGCGGATCGCCTCGGCCTCGGCCGGGCGATGCTCGGCCAGCCGGTCGAGCCGTTCGCCAAGCCGCGTGCGGGCCTCGCCGGCGCGGGTCTCGGCCAGCGTCAAGAGGCTGACGGAAAGGTCGGCCTGCCAGTAGCGCAGGCCGTTGAAGGCGGCGCGCACGTCGTCCGACAGGGCGATGATCTCGGCGATGCGGTTGGCCTCCTCGCCCGATTCCAACGCCGCGGAAAGCTCGCTGCGGGTGAAGAGGCTGCTGCCGATGGTCGCAAAAAGCAGCACCGCCGCCAGGAGGACCAGCCGCACCCGGATCGACAGGCGCCGCAGCGAGAGGAACGACGGGGACGAACGGCTCATTGCGGGATGAGCCCGATGCTGATGACCCCGCCGAGATCGCCCTCATGGGCGCCTTCCTTGGGATAGCCGGTCACGTCGAGTTCGCCGGCCGGGTCGCCGTGACAGGTGAGACACGACGGCACGTAATATTCCGGCACCATGACGCGCGCCCGCTCCCCGCCCGCCTCCGACACCAGGGCCGAGTAGATCTGGCCCTTCGGCCAGTCGGCCTTTTCGAGATAGTCGCGGATCGCCGCGGCCTCGAAGGCGTCCGGCCGGGCCTTGCGGTTGCGGATCAGCACGGGCGGCGCGGTGAACTTCATGCTCGCCTCAGCGCCCACGCGCGCCTCGAAGGCCTCGTTGACGAGGCGCGTGAAGGTGGCGGGGATGAACCCCTTGAAGCCCGTGCCCTTGGCGTTGATCGTCGCCTGGTTGGCGTCCATCACCTCGACCACGGCGTCCATCTGCGCCCGGATGAGCCGGCCCTCGTAGGAGGCCGGATCGATGCTGGCCGGATCGCGGCCCGTCGCCTCCCGGTAATTGGCGATCGCCTTTTCCAGGACGGCCGCGCCCGAAAGGCCCTTGTCGCCGAGCGCGGGATCGTTGATCCGCGCCTGGTTGGTGGAGACGACCGCGCGCGCCGATTGCAGCATGGTCGCGAGGCTGCGGGCGACGGCAAGGTCCGCCGGGTCCGCCTCGGCGGCAAGAGCGCCGCCGGCAAGGGCGGACACCGCCAGCGCGGCAAGGCCGCCTTTCACGAACGCAATCATGCCGCCCTCCCGCACGCCTGCCCAAATCGATGTTACGACGATGGAACGATAGCGAAATTCCGCCCAGCGGCAATCGGCAAATCGATGGGGCGGAAGGCTATCGCCATGGGTTGAAGACCCTCCCGACAAAGGGGGAGAGGCTTAACCTGCGGCACGCTCGCAGGGAAAAGCGTCGGGAAAAGCAGGCAGCCCGCCTTCTCCCCCCTTGCGGGGGAGATGCTGGCAGGCAGAGGGGGTTTCATGAAGCCCGCGCCGCGAACACGATCGCGTGATCGCAAAAGCGTCTAGAAGCGCACTTCCAGCAGCGAGAAATCGTCCGGCAGCGGCCCCTCGCCGTTGAAGGACTTCACCCAGGAAAGGACGTCGCCCGGGCCGCTGGCATGGGCTTCGACATGCGCGGCGAGCGCCTCGACGCTCAGCATGTCCCCGTCCGGCCCGTTGACCTCGAAGGTGCCGTCGCTGATGACGAGCAGCCTGTCGCCCGGGAAGACGCGGGTGACGTCGCTGTCGTAGTCCATGTCCGAGAGCGCGCCGATGGCAACGCCCCCGACGGTGATGAGAAGCTCGCAGGACGGCGCCGCCTCTGGGCGGTTCGGCCCGCGCAGGAGGATCGACGGCGGATGGCCGCCGGTGGCGTAGCGGAGTTCGCCGGTGCTCGCCTTGTAGACGCCGTACCAGATGGTGAAGAACATGTTGTTCTGCTTTTCCATCGGAAACGTGTCGTTGAGCGCCTTCAGCACCGTGGACGGATCGCGGAAATCCGCGCTCGCGAGCGCCGAGGCGCGCAGCACGTTGATGACGGTGACGGAGAGCAGCGCCGCGCCCACGCCATGGCCGCACACGTCCAGCAGGTAGATGGCGAAATGGTCGTCGTCGATCCGGTGATAGCCGAAGGAATCCCCGCCGAGCTCGGTGGAGGGCAGCAGCAGCCAGTCGGTCGCCGGCGCTTCAGTGCGCTTGTCGGGCAGGATGGAGAAGACGTAGCGGCCGGCGTCGTTCAGCTCCTCGTCGAGCCGCGCCTGGGTGCGCTCCAGCAGCAGGTTCTGCTCGGCCAGCTGGTCCTCCACGGCCTCGCCGTGCTCGATCATCGCCTCGTAGAGAAGCTTCAGATCGGCGTATTCTGCCTCAAGTTGTGCGAAATCCTGACGCAGCCGAACGAGGTCCGCGGCATCGCCGTCCGTGAAGGGTGCTGAAGAAGCGGAAGACAAGTTTGACGAATCCTTCATGATTGTATGGAAAGCTCCTCACACGTTCGGAGGGGGCCGCGCAACTACCGATATCATGTCGTGCGTGCCGGTCTCCGCTGGCAGGCCCCGCGCATCGCCCGCACTTCGAACATTACATAGTCTAGGAATTTCCCGAAAGATAGGTAAGCGCGCGGCCGCCGTTCCCGCTTACGACATCACGAGGCAGGGGCGAATGGATCTTCGAGCAGTGCAGAGGGAAGCGGACGACTATGCCTTGCTTCTGGAATTCGACATGGACATGGGCGGCTTTGCGTCCAACTGGGCCTATTGCGATCGGCTGTCGACCTATTTCGCCCGCATGATCAGCCACAACCGCAGCGATTCGCTGCTCTATTCCAACCTGTTCTCCTCCGCGCTCAACGAACTCCTGGAAACGGTCTACCGGCTGCACACGCCCGCCGGCAGCTTCGTCTGCGCGGTTTCCCGCAGCGGCCCCAGCGACCGCATCGTCCTGACCATTCCGGCAGACGCCGAAACGGCGGGCTTCTACCGGCAGGCCGTCGATATCCTCAACGAGGGCGACGTCGCCGCGCGCTATCACAGCGCGCTCTTCACGGAAGGCCCCCTTCAGCCGAATATCGGCCTCCTGGAGCTGGCCGTCGACTACGCCGCCCGCTTTTCCATCGAACCCGCCGACGGAAACGCCATCCGTCTCATCGCCGAACTCACGCTGGAGGCAACTGTCGCATGATCGCCGATTCGCTTGTCCAGACCTACAAGGTCTCCTTTGACGAAAACAATCAGGAGTTCGCGCTGTCCGGCTCGATGCGCCCCGAGCGCGCCGCCGAGATGGAGGATTGCGTCCGCCTCATCGAAAAATCGATCGCCTCGATCCGCGGCACCTTCTATGTCAACGTCAAGCGCCTCGTGCGCCTCAACAACGTGGCCTTCCATGCGCTCGCCGGCGCGCTGCTGAAGGCGGCCGAGGAGCGGACGGACCTGAAGATCTCGATCGTCACCTCCAGCGTCATCGGCTGGTCGACGAAGAAGTTCGGCGCGCTGACGGCCAAGAACCCGCGCATCCTCGTGGAGGAATACGACAGCGAGTTCTATCCCGGCCAGGCCTTCCTGGAAGAGGGCGGCTTCGTGCCGGTGCTGCGCACGCAGACCAAGCTGACCTGGAAGCACGAGCGCTCCATCCTGCCGCGCCACGGCCTTGCCCCCGGCATGACCATGGCGGACATCTGCTGCGGCATCGGCGATTTCGCCGTGCTGGTCGCCAAGGAATTCGCCCCCTCGCGCATCGTGGCGCTCGACCATTCCAAATCGAGCCTTGCCTATGCGCGCCAGGTCGCCAGCGACTTCGATATCGGCGGCATCGAGTACATCTACGGCGATGCGGCCGAAATGCTGCTGGAGGACGGCCAGTTCGACTTCGTCTCCTGCCGCCACGCGCTGCAGATCTTCAACAAGCCGGAGATGATCGTCGACGAACTCACGCGCATCTGCAAGCCGGGCGGGCGCGTCTATGTCACCAACGAGAAGATCTCCCAGTGCCTTGGCGAGCCGCGCGGCCCGTCGATCCAGTGGACCTACGACCAGCTCTCCAAGCTCTTCGCCGATTTCGACATGGACCTCGAATTCGGCCCGAAGAGCTACCAGGCGCTGCAGCGCGCGGGCCTCGAGGACATCCGCATCGAGAGCTTCATGGTGACCAACCGCGACGGCGACGCGCAGGCCTTCGCCGACATGATCATGGCCTGGGAAGAGATGTTCGCCGGCGGCATGTGCGAGAAGCGCGGCGACGACGCGGCCTTCGTGGAGAAGTTCCGCCGCGGCTTCGAGGATCATATCGCCGCCGCCCTTCATCCCGGCGGCTATGCCGGCTGGCCCGTCTGGGTCGCGTCGGGACGCAAACCGCAATGAGCGACATTGCCGAAACGCCGCCCTCGCGCTGGGGCTTTTCGCTGACTTCGTTCCGCGCGAAATTCGTGCTCGTCGTCGGCGGCGCCGTGCTGGTGGACCTCCTGGTCGCCGGCGGCATCGCGCTGTGGAACGTCAACCGCCTCTCCACCAATGCGATGGACGAGGTCGGCCGCGGCCTGGAAAAGGCGAATATCGAATACCTGCAGAACTATATCGAGACGACCGTCGAGCGCACCGACCTCCTGCTCGACCGCTACCATTCGGAGGTGAGCGGCCTTGCGGGCTCGATGCAGACCTTCATCGACAATCCCGCGCTTTCCGACAAGCTCGGCCGGGAGCTGCAAACCGACGGCGTGACCACGCCGCTCGCCTATAACGCGGCCGGCAACTGGTGGCAGAACCAGCCGGGCGAGGCCTCCGCCGTCACCGTCTGGGGTTACCTCCTCGACGAGAACCGGCAGCCGACGCCCGAGGCGATGAAGACCGTGCGCGAAAGCGCCGCCTTCAACCTCGTCGGCCCGAGCTTCCTGTCGGCCGGCCCGCCGAAACTGCAGATGTACTATATCGGCCCGCGCGCCAACCCGATCCTGCGCTCGACGCCCTATAACGACCAGGGCTCGGTCTTCGACAAGGTCTATCCCGGCCACAACCAGACGAACTGGTGGGACTTCTACTTCCCCGGCCTCTACGAGACGTGGGAATCCTGGCTCGCCAAGCCCGCGGAACGGCCGGTCGACAGCCCCATCACCATGCTGTCGCCCTATCTCGACGGCATCACGGGCAAGATCATCGTCAGCTTCTTCCAGCCGCTGACGACGCCCGACCGCAAGAACCTCAACGGCATCGTCGGCGTCGACCTGACGCTCGACCAGCTCGCCGACATCGTCAAGAGCGTCAAGATCGCCGGCACGGGCTTCGCCTTCCTCTCCATGTCGAACGGCAACGTGCTCGCCGTCACGGAAGAGGGCGAGAAGACGCTCGGCGTCAAGATCAACAACGACAGCGGCTTCGACCGGCGGCTGGCGCACAGCAGCCAGGCCGCCATCGCCTCGCTCGCCATGCCCTCGACCGCCGAGACCGTGCTGACCACGCTGACGCTGAAGGAGAACGGCGAGGACGTGCCCTATGTCGTGCTCATGAAGCAGCTCGACGCGGAGAACCTCTATACCGGCAAGGTGCCCGTCACCCGCGAGGTCATGTCGCTCGGCTTCATGGTGCCCGAGCGCGAGATCTACGCCTCGCTGATCGCCGCCAAGGACGGCATCTCGGCCGAGACGCGCCAGGTCGTCACCTGGCAGATCGGCACCGTCATCCTGTCGCTGCTGGTCGTGCTCAGCGCCGTCTTCGCCATTTCCGGCCGTATCACCGCCGGGCTGCGGGCGCTGGCGGACGCCGCCCAGCGCCTGCAGAACAAGGACTATTCGGTGCGCGTGGCCATTCCCGCGCGCGACGAGGTGGCCGCCGTGGGCGTCGCCTTCAACCGCATGGCGGAGGAGATCAGCTACCACACGGAGAACCTCGAAAACCTCGTCGCCGAACGCACCCGGGCGCTGGAGACCGCCAATGGCGAGATCAACGCGCTGAACGCCAAGCTGAAGAGCGAGAACCTGCGCCTCGGCGCCGAGCTCGATGTCGCAAGGCACATCCAGATGATGGTGCTGCCGCGGCGAGACGAACTCGACGAGATCAAGGGCATCGACGTGTCCGGCTACATGGAGCCGGCCGAAGAGGTGGGCGGCGACTATTTCGACGTGCTGCACGACGAGCGGCGCATGAAGGTCGGCATCGGCGACGTCACCGGCCATGGCCTGGAAAGCGGCGTGCTCATGCTGATGGTGCAGTCGGTGGCCCGCGCGCTGCAGGAGCAGGGCGACGAGGACCCGCGCGCCTTCCTCGAAGTCCTGAACCGCGCCGTCTTCAAGAACATCCAGCGCACCAAGACCGACAAGCACCTGTCGCTCGCCTTCCTCGACTACGAGGACCGCAAGATCACCCTGTCCGGCCAGCACGAGGAAGTGCTGGTGCTGCGCGGCGAGGACGAGGTCGAGCGCATCGACACCATCGACCTCGGCTTCCCGGTCGGGCTGGAAAGCGACATCGGCCCCTTCGTCGGCACGCACGAGTTCCCGTTCGATTCCGGCGACGTCATCGTGCTGCACACCGACGGCGTGACCGAGGCGGAAAGCCCGGCGGGCGAGCTCTTCGGCTTCGACCGCCTGTGCGAGAGCGCCAGGCGCCACCGCGGCAAGGACGCCGACGCGATCAAGGACGGCATCATCGCCGATCTCATGGCGCATATCGGCACCCAGAAGATCCACGACGACATCACGCTCGTCGTCATGAAACACAGGTAACGTCATGGAAACCACATTCGGACAGGTGGAATTCACCAACGGCGCCGGCGCGCTGAAGAACCGCATCCGTCTTGCCGACGGGCCGCTCGATCTTGCCTGGCAGCATTGCGGCGTCACGTCGGAATTCCTCGGCGACTTCTTCGCCCTGCGGCGGCGGGAAGAGGGCGGCGACTACAACGAGACGCGCCACAGCATCGGCTACCTCGCCAACGAGCTTCTGGAGAACGCCGTGAAATTCCGCCATGGCGACGGCATCACGCTGGAGGCCTCGCTCGACGGCGGCACCTTCGAGGTCCGCATCAGCAACCTCGTCACGCCGGAGACGGCCGGCCGGTTCCAGACGCTCCTCGCCGAGATGACGACGCGCGACCCGGGCGAGCTTCTCATCGAGCGCATCGAAGAAAATGCGGAGAACGCGAATTCGAGCGGCTCGGGACTTGGCCTGCTCACCCTAATGAGCGACTATGGCGCGCGTCTCGGTTGGCGTTTCCAACCTGCGGCAGAAGCGGACGCGATACGCCTCGACACCTACGCCGCCCTCGACATCGTTTGATCAGGCATACCGGGAGTTTATTGTACACAATGGAAATCAAGACGAACGAATACCGTGTCTGGAGCGAGGGTTCCGCGATCCACTACGAGGGCACGATGCGCCTGTCCGGCACCGAGGCCTATGCCCCGATCCTGGACCTGATGCAACAGGTGCTCGGCGAGAAGCCGGAAACCATCACGCTCGACCTGTCGGGCCTGGAATTCCTCAACAGCTCCGGCATCAACCTGCTCGCCAAATTCACCATCGACGTGCGCAAGCAGCCGGGCATCGGCCTCATGGTCAAGGGCAGCACGCAGATCCCGTGGCAGTCCAAGTCCCTGCCGAACCTGAAGAAGCTGCATCCGGCGGTCAATCTGGTCATCGCCTGACAACCAGACCCCTTCCCCGCAAGGGGAGGGCAATCGCATATGGATTCGAGGTAGCCGTCCTTCCTTCTCCCCTGCGGGGAGAAGGTGGCCCGAAGGGTCGGATGAGGGGGCGATGCTCGCAAGTTCATTGATTTTTCTTTCCTTCGGCACCCCCTCATCCGCCTGCCGGCACCTTCTCCTTGGCTGCGGGGAGAAGGGGATATGCCGCTTCGCTTCTCCCAATCGGCAACTGTTCGCCGGGCAAGTCCCCTCTCCCCGCCTGCGGGAAGTGGGTCAGGGTGAGGGGCTGGCACCTCCCATAAGCCTTGCGAAATCGGCGGCGGCCGGACGGTCTGCCGCCGCCGCCGCAAGCCCCGCCCTCAGAAGACCGGCCAGCACGGGATCGCCGCTTTCCAGCGATGCGGGGATCGTGAACGCCGGCGGCTCCCCCGCCTGCCTTCGGCGCAGCACCGCCTCCGCCTCCCCTTCATAGGGCTTCTGCCCCGTCAGCAGGTAAAGGCCGAGCGCCGCGAGCGGCCAGATGTCGGCCGCCGGCCCGACCGGTTCGCCGGCTAGCTGCTCCGGCGCCATCCAGGCGGGCGAGCCGGACAGTTCCGCCCGCTGCAGGTCGTCGCCGGGCGTGCCGGCAATGCCGAAATCGATGAGCACCGGCATATCGCCGTCGAAGAGCACATGCGCCGGCTTCACGTCGCGGTGGACCACGCCGCGCGCATGGGCAAAGGCGAGCGCGCCGGCGAGCGCGGCAAGCAGCGGGCGCAAGGCGGCCGGGTCCCCATGGCGCGCCGCCACATCGGGCTCGCAAAGCGCCTCGCCCAGCGCCTTGAAGGCGATCCAGTCCTCGCCCTCGGCCACGAGATGCGGCAGGCAGGGATGCGCCAGCAGCCGGGCAAGCCGCCGCTCGCGCTCGAAGCGCCGGAGCGCCACGGCATCCGCCTCCCCCGCAAGGCGCTTCACGACGACCGGCACACCGCCGATCTCCGTGCGAAAAACCCGGACGGGGCCCTGTCCGCGCAGGAGCGCCCCGCTGGCCGGGGGCGGGCCGCCCATCGCGCTAGATCGCGCCGACGCGCCGCCACATCGGCAGGGCGACGGCGAGGATCATGTCGACATTCTCCCGGATGACGCGCAGCGCCACCGCCTCGTCCTCGATCGGCGCGCCCTCGTGGCGCAGCTGGTCGCCGCGCGCCGCCAGCAGGCCGTGGATGGCCGCCGTCACCGCGCCGGCCTCCGGCGCGACGCCGTCGAGCAGCACCTCATAGGCCAGCATCTCGAACAGGCGCACCGTGATGCCGGAGCCGAGCCCGGCCGCCGCGAGCGCGCAGACGGCGCGGCCCTCGTCCGCGCAGATCCTGAGCTGGGCGCGATTGTAGCGCCGCACCGCGGCGATGCCTTCCTCCGTCACCGCGTTCGGCAGGGCCATCGCCTGGCGCGAGCCGATCATCATGCCGAGCACCTCGCGCTCCGTGGCGGTCGAGCCGTCCGCCTCCGGCAGGGCGCGCAGCTCGCCGATCGTCATGGGCGCCTCGACGAGGGCGTTGAAGGCGGGGGCGTAGAAGCCCTCGTTCAGCGTCGCCTCGCCGGCCGGCACCTTCACCGCCAGCTTGATCATCGACGGCGGCACGACGAGGGCGAGCCGGCGGGCCGCCAGCCGCGCCTCCAGCCGTCGGGGCGCGATCGCGCGGGGCCCGCGCATATAGATGTCGCGCCGGAAGCTGCGGGTCAGGAAGAAGTCCCGCGCGGTCTCCGCCTGGGCGGCGGGAAAGCCCTCGACGAGGCGCCGCTGCTCGTCCGTCATGCAGAGATCCGGATAGTTCTCGAAGAGATTGGCCGTCGCCACGAAGGACAGCTTGGCCGCCGCCAGGTCCTGCGCCACGTCGATCTGGTAGCAGGGCGCCCAGTGGGCGTTGAGATATTCGTGGCTGAGATAGGCGGTGCCTTCCGTCCGCTCCTTGTCCAGCCGGTCGAGCAATCCCGCCGGGATCATGTCGGCGCCGGCCCGGGAGAAGGCGCGGGCCACGTCCAGTGCTCTCAGCACGCGCCGGTCGCTGCGCTCGCTGTCCTGCGCGGCGGCCAGGCTGACGAGGCGCTGCATCGGCATGGAGGCCGTCCAGCCCGGCAGCGCGTTGTAGGTGACGTAGAGCAGCCCGCCGGGCTTGAGGCGGCGCGCGGCGAAGTCGACGATATGGCGGCGGTTCTCCGTGCTGACCCAGCTCCAGACGCCGTGCAGGGTGATGTAGTCGAACAGCGGCAGGTCCGGCTGGCCGCCGGCGGCCAGGTCCTCGAAGGAGGCCTCCTCCAGGCGGATATTGCCGACGGCGCCGGCCGCGGCGAGCGCCCGCCCGCGCGCGATGTGCGCCGGGTTGAAATCGAAGCCCCAGACCTCGGCCTGCGGATTGGCCGCGGCGATGGTCAGCGCCGTCTCGCCGACCCCGCAGCCCAGCTCGCAATAGGCGAAGGGCGCGCCGTCCTCCACCGGCGGCTCGACGCCGCGCAGCAGGCAGGCCGCGTCCAGATGCGCCGGCGTCTGCTCGACATAGAAGCCGGGGAGATATTCGATGTCGGAAACGTAGCCTTGGGTCCAGTCATTCATGATGAAATCCTATGTTCGAGCAATCCGGAGCTTGTCAGGGGAAAGTGGGAACCGGTTTTCCCGAAGAGACAAGCGAAAGCGAAGAAACCCAGAGTCTGTCACAAACTCTAGCGCAGATGCGGCGGCGGGCGGAACTGGACGGTGGCCGGCTCGCGGCGCGGCTGGGCGGGCTTCAGCCAGGTGTTCCAGCCGAGCCGGCCCGCCTTCGCATCCTCGCGCTGCCCGCCGAGCCGCATCGCCGGCACCTGATCGGGCTTCAGCTCCAGGCGGATGTTGAACATCTTGTCGGCGCCGAGCGCGCTGGCCGCAAGGTCGGTGAGGAGGCGCGAGCGGCTGCCGTCCGGCAGCAGCGAGCGGAAGGCGGGATAGTCGAGCCCTTCCACGCGCAGGGTCACCGTCGACTGGATGTCGAAGGTCCGGGTGCCGATCACCGCATCGTCGCCGAGGCGCGCGAAGGCGCCGCGCGGCCGGGCGCGGTCCGGCAGCTGCGTGCGGTCGGTCGGGGCGATCGGATACCACTCGCCGGCGAACTGCTCGACGCGCAGCCGGTGGCCGAGCGCGCCGGCGAGCGCCCGCTCGATCGCCGCCGCCGAGCGGCCCTGCCGGGCGAGGAGCCCGCCGAAGAAGACGAAGGTATGGTCGCCCGCCTTGGTGCGGTCGGTCATGGCCGGCAGGCCGAGACCGACGAGGGATTTCAGCGCATGGTCGACGGGCGCGGCGGTGGAAAGCTGCGCGGCCCGCTCGCGCTCGATGGCCGGGCGATACTTGGCCCAGGCACTGTAGAGCAGGCCCGAGAGCCGGTTGTTGAAGACGTCGAAGAATTCGCGCAGCGCGAAATTGCGCTCGCGCACGCTCATCTGCACCAGTTCGCTCATGGCATGCGGCAGCACGCCCGAGGGGCCGGTCAGGCCGACCAGCGTCTGAGTCATCTCCACCGGCCCGCCGCCGCGCGGCCGGCGCACGGAAAGCACCTCCGCCGAGGCGAAGCCGAGCGGCACGGAGGAGCGGATCTTCAGCGCCGCCCGCTCCGGGTCCACCCCCTGCCCGACCGGATCGACCGGCGGCTGCCGGGCGTCGTGCCCCTCCGAGGCGCCGAGCGCTTCCAGGATGCGGATCATCTGGAAGAGTTCGAACGCCTGCGGCCCGTCGAAAGCGCGGGCGACTAGAGAAGAATTCGATCGCCTGCCCGTGCCGGCCATGTCTTCAGCTTTCCGCTTCGCCCCCGAACGAGGGCGGTGAGCCGTGAGAATGAATTGACGCTCGCATAGAGGCCGAGGAAGCGCTCGATGATGCTCGCCATGAGGAACACGCCGTTGCCGGAGAAATTACCCTCCTCGAAGGTCATCGTCACGTCGACGCCGCGGCAGAAGGCGCTCTGGCCGAAGCTGCGCACCCGCGCCGTGCCGCTTTGCGAGGAGAGCGCCGTGATGCCGTCGATCAGCGCCCGGGTCTCGGCCGAATTGCGGAAATCGTAGAGCAGCAGGATCTCCTTCAGCGCCTCCACCCCGCCGTCGGAGACGAGCGAGAGATGGTTGAGCGCCAGGTGCGAGATGAGCCGCCAGCGCCCGCCCTGGCCGTAATGCGGGCGGATCGTCGCGGTCGGCACGACGAGCAGCCGCATGCCCTTGACCATCGGCACCGGCTCGACCATCCGCAACTGCGGCTGGCCGCCGCCGAAGGGCAGCCGCTCCGGCCGGTTGCGGTTGAGGCAGAGCGTTTCCACCGCCAGGACGTCGTCGGCAAGGCTCTTCGGCTCGAATTCGGGATCGGAGAGCGACAGGAACACCTCGCTGCCCGGGTTCTCCTCCCCGGCCGGCCGGCGGTGCGACAGCCACCAGACCGCCGCCTTCTCCTCGCCGCGGATCTCGTCGGCATCGACGCCGTGGCGGATGCCGTAGAAGGGCGAAAGCGCCCGCGCCTCGCCCTCGGCATTCACCGTGGCGACGCTCTCGATGCCGTAGACCTCCAGCGCATTCAGCCGCCGGCTGTCCGGCACGACGCGGTACTCGGTGACCGTCCGGTCGAGCTTGATCGGCTCGGCGGTCTGCGGGAACAGGTTGACGATGGGCGTGCAGCCGAGCGCGAAGGCGGCGGCCGTCAGCGACCGTTCCAGGCTCGGCGCGGCGCGGTTGAGATAGAGGAAGACGTCGAGCGTGCGCCCCTTGCCGGCAAGCCGCCCGGCCTCGGGGAAGTCGAGGTCGACGAACAGGAACTTCTCCGGGAAGGCGAAATATTCGGTCAGCAGCCCGTAGGCCGGGTGCGAGGCCTGCGGATAGGGCAGCATGCCCTCCTGCGGGCCGAAGCCGCCCGGCGAGAGCGCGCCGGCATCCAGCATCGCCGGGCTGCGGTCGCTGGCGCCCTCGGCGAAGGCGATCGCCACCACGTCGTTGAGCAGAAGCTCGTAGAGCGGGTAGACGAGCTGCGGCTGGCCGCGCAGGAAGAAGCGCAGGCGCCCGGGATTGTAGGTGGAGAAACTCTGGTCCTCGCCGGCCATTTCCAGCGTCAGGCGCAGGCAGCCCGCCGCATTGTGCGCCTGCGGCGTCTCCGGCGCCGTGATGGGGCGGCCCGTCAGCGTCGCCGCGCGCACGACGATCGGATGCAGCGTGACATCCGCGCAGGTGCGGAACCGGCAGCGCTCGCCGTCGACCGGCTCGGTGTCGAGCAGCGTGCCCGCCGGCACGGGATAGGGCTCGGCAAGCTCCGGCTTCGGATCGAGCTGGAGGATCGACATGGAGGGGATCGGCCGGTCGAAATGCGGGTAGAGGATGCCGAGCATGGCATTGGTCAGCTCGGGGAAATCGTCGTCCATCTTCTGGCGCACGCGCGCCGTCAGATAGGCGAAGGCCTCGATGAGCCGGCCGACATGCGGGTCCTCGATCGCATCCTCCGACAGGCGCAGCCGGCCCGCGATGCGCGGATTCTCCGCCGCAAAGGCCGCTGCCGCCCGGCGGATGCTCAGAAGCTCGCGATTGTAATGGACAAGCAGATCATCCGACATGGAGGCCCCTTGGCGATGAGAAACGGGCATATCGCGATGGTTGCACCGAGATTGGCGTGGATTGTCGCGGGCTGTCAAGGACGGGACGGCGCGCAACGGCGGGGTGGGATGCGCCCGTCCTCATAGCGTCGGGCATGCGAAGGGCGAGAGGACGTCGCGCGCGAAGGGATTGCGCGTGGCGGGGGCGGTAAGGCGCATCAGCACGGCGCGGCTGCCGAGGCGGAACTGGTAGGTGACGACGTCCGTCGGGTTCTTCTCGATCTTGCGGCCCTGGTCGAAGAGCCGGAAGAGCGCCCAGGCGCCCTGCTCCGTCAGGATGTTGCGCTGGCCGGCGACCTCCGGCGTCATCGACATGGAGGCGCCCGCCACCAGGTTCTCCGGCGGCCAGAGATATTGCGTGCCGGCGGGCGGGCCGTGCGTGTAGCTCGCCACCTTGCCGCCGATATCGAGGAGGAAGGCGCGGGCCGTCATGTCCAATTTGCCGACCTCCACGGTGAAATCGACATTCGGCTTCTCCTGCCCGGCGAAGAAGACCGTCGTGATGTCGTCGGCCTTCTCGAAGGCGGCGAGCACCTCATCGGGGAAGCCGAGGCCGAATTGCTGGCCGCTCTTCCAGCGCCAGGGCTTCGTCGTCCGGTCGATATAGGGTTTCAGGTAGGTGTCGCGGAACCCGGCGATGGCGCCCTGCGGGCCGAGCAGGCGGGAGAAGTCGTCGAGCGAGGCGTCGTTGATGCTGTCCCGGTCGAAGGGATAGCGGCCGGCGGTGGTGGCGGTGCACAGCGGCAGGATGGTCGAGGTCCAGATCTCCTTCAACCGCTCGCGCGAGCTGCCGCCCGTCACCGCGCCCACCTGGGTGAGGATGCGGGCGAAGAAGGGCTGGAGGCTCGGCGGCAGCTTGCCGTTGCGGGCGGTGAGCTGGCTGAGGACCGTCTGCGGCTCGGCGCCGAGTTCCAGCACGTCGCCGCCGGCCGCCACATGGTTGAGCTGGCGGTAGAGCGGCTCCAGCGCGGCCAGCATGTCGTCGACGGGCGACTGCTGGCCTTCCGCCGCCGGCACGACGGCCAGGCGGAAGGCCTTGAAATGATCGCTGACCGACTGCGGCACGTTGACGACGCGGCGCGGCGCGCGCACCGTCTTGGTCACCTGCGAAAGCCGCTCGGCCGCCAGCGCCTCGACGGCGCTCGCCGCACTCGTCGACAGGTCCGCAAGGTCCACCTCCGCGGCGATGGCGGTGAAGAGCTCGCGCGCCGGCGAGGGATTGCCCGCGACGATGGCCACGGCATCGGCCAGCCGGCGCGCATCGGTCTCGCCGGCGATGCCGAGATCGGCCAGCAGGCTGTCCCAGCGGCTCATATAGGCGACGCGGTAGAGATCGGCGAGGCCGTCGCGGATGCGGCCCGTCTCGCGCTCGCGGTCGAGCGCCGTGTCGGGCCGGCCCATGACCCAGAGGTCGTCCGCCAGCGCGCCCGCCGCCTCGCCCGAGGCGCGCAGCATCACGCCGAGGCCGTTCTTGGTGTAGATGCCCTCGATGCCGTCGAAGAAGCTCGCCCCGCTCACCCGCGCCAGCGCCTCGGGGCCGGAAAGGCCCATATGGTCGACCGGGCGCCACATCGCCATGGCCGTCACCGCGGGCAGCGTCAGGGCCTGGTCGTAGGCAAGCCGCGCCAGGCTGTAATTCGTGATGTCGGCCCGCGCCTTCTCGACCAGCGCGGCATCGGCCGCCGGCGCGGGGATGGAAACGGAGGCGAGCTCGGAGAAATGCTCGGCGATGCGCCGGTCGACCGCGTCGCTGCGGTCGTAGAGCATCCAGTTGGCCGCGAAATCCGGGCCGAGCAGCGCCGCCGTCTCGCGGCCCGGCGGGCGCTCGCCGGTCAGCATCAGGTAGAACTTCAACTGGGTGAAGCGCAGCGCGGCGGGCGTGGCCGGGCTTTCGAGGCCCTGGCGCAGATATTGCCAGACGAAGGGGAAGAACAGGTTGGCGAGCGCCTTGTCATAGGCCTTGCGGGCCTCGCCCTGCACCGGATCGGGACTGTAGAGGCCGAAGGTGGCACCGCGCGGCTCGGCCTCGGCGAGCGCTGACAGCCGGTCGAGCACCGCCAGCACCGGCTCGAAGCGCATGGAGAGCGTGCCGCCCGGCACCGCCTCGGCGATCTCGTCGCGGGCCGCGGTCGTCTGGCCGGTGACGCCGGCCACATAGGCGCGCCCGTCGGAAAAGCCGAACCACCAGAAGGCGAGCGCCGCGAAGGCGGCAAGGCACAGGACGGCGTTGATCGCAAGATCCTTGAACCGCGCCGCCGCGAGCGCGGGCCGCGTCAGCCCGCCGAGATCGGCCTCCGGCAGGATGGCCTTGCGGAAGAGCCCGTAGAGGAAGAAGGGCCGCACGCGCCGCATGCCCGGATCGGGCGCCAGCGACAGCGCCGCCGCGCTGCGGCCGAAGACCGGGGCGAGCGCGCCGGCCAGCGCATCGACATTGTCGCCGTCCTGCCGGCAGGAGACGAAGAAGACGCCGCGCATGTTCGTGGCGGTGCCGAAGCGGTGCATGGTGGCGAGCTGCTGCACGAAGGGCTGGATGCGCTCGCGCAAGAGCGCGAACTGCGCCGGGAACTCGAAGGCCCGCCGGCGCCGCATCTCGTCGGGCTCTTCCTGCAGGCAGACGAACTGGCGCTGCATGATCCGCTCGACGAGGCCGGAAAAGCCCTTGTCGAGCGCCTCGGCGGGCCCGCGCGCATCGCCGCCGAGATCGGGCGCGATCGGCAGGCCGAAGGCGGCCGCCCGCTCCTCCGTCGTCAGGTCCTCGAAAAGCTCCTCGAAGCCGACGACCCGGTCGAGCTTCGTGACGACGATATAGACGGGCGCGTTGGCGCGCAGGCGCTGCACCGCCTCGTCGAGCCGCTGGCGGATGGCCGTGGCATAGGCGAGCGCCTCTTCCGGCAGCATGGCCAGAAGCTCGTCGACGCTGACCGTGACGAGGATGCCGTTGACCGGCTGGCGCGACCGCAGGCTGCGGATATGCTGCAGCGCCTGGAGCCAGAGCTGGCGGGCCTGCGGCTCCTCGCTGCCGGTGAGCCGGCCGGAAAACTCCACCAGCATCGCCTGGTCGCTGATGTGGAAGCGGGCGGAGGGGGCCTCCACCGCGCCGTCGCCCTCGAAGGGCAGCGTCAGGCCGCTGGCGCGCACCAGCGAGGTCTTGCCCGCCCCGTCGGCGCCGAGCAGCATGTACCAGGGCAGCGCGTAGCGCGCGCTGACGAAGAGGTCGCCGTGGCCGCGCCGCAGGAGGCCCATGGCCCGGCCGGCAGCCTCGCGGAAGGCCACGATCTCGGCCTCGGCCACGGCCTCCGCCTTGTCGGTTTTCGCCGCGGCCTCCTCCTCCTGCTTTCGCAGGGCGGCGAGCAGCGCGGCCTCCTCGCTGGAGCGCTTCGTGCGCATCAGGAAGCCGATGCCGCCCCAGGCGAGCGCGAGGAGGAGGAGAACCGCCAGGCGGACGGTGGCCGAGCCAAGCGGGCGGATGTCGCCGAAGGCGACGAGCGGGCCGATGAACCAGACGACGAGCGCCAGGAAGAGGACGACGAGCGTCAGGACGACGCCGGGGCGGCGCAGCACGCGCAGACGCTTGCGGATCCGCCCACCCACGCTCACGTCAGGCTTTCCCGATAGGCGATGCGCCGGCGCGCCGCCTCGACATAGGCCCGGCCGATCGCAAGGCCGCCGGCCTGGCGGATCGCCTCCAGCGCCTCGGCGACGAATTTCTCCGGATGGTCAGCCGCCAGCGCCGGAGCACGCTTCTCCAGCCAGGCGCGCAGCGCCGGCGAGGCGGGATCGCCCGCCGCATCGGCCAGCGCGACCAGCCCGCTCAGCGCGGCCGTATCGTTCCCGTCGTCGACGAGGTCGGCCTCCAGCCAGGCGGCGACCTGCGGCACGAGCGCGTTGACGCGCAGCGCCCGCTTCGCCTCGGCAAGGCCGTCCTTCAGCATGTCGCGCTTGTCGAGCCAGAAGGCATAGGCCGGCACGGGTTTCTGCGCGGCGACCACGAGGCCCACCGCATCGAGCCGCTCCAGCGCGGCGAGCGTGCGCGGCAGGTCCTGCCGGCGGGCGGAGCCGGAGAGCGGCGCGGCATCGCCGATCGCCGCCTGCACCTGGCGGCGCAGGCCGATCTCGTGGTCGAAGGTGGTGAACAGGACATAGCCGCCGGCCGCGCAGAGAACGAGGGCAAGGGCGAGCGGCAGCCAGTAGAGGGCGGGCGCGGCGGCGCGGCGGCGCTCCTTCAGCACGAGGCCCGCCTCCGGCACGATGGCCTTCTTCACGGCGCCGCTGATGAAATAGCCGTGGTTCAGCTCCTCGTCGACGCCGAGATCGGGCGGCAGCATGCCGCTGCGGGGCATGGCGAAGCGGCGCGACAGTTCCGGCAGCAGGGCATCGATGGACAGCATCTCCTGCCGCGCGCTGGTCATGAAGATGCCGCGCAGCAGAACGCCCCGCCAGGCGCCGTTGCCCATCGGCATCATCGCGTCGACCACCGGCATGACGATGCGCTGGATCGCGGCGATCTGCGCGGAAAAGCCGTGGATATGCACGCAGCGGATCGCGTCGGCCTCCTTCGACAGGAGCTCGATATGGCGCCGCCGCATGGTCTCCACCATGTCGCCGAAGCCGGCGTCGATCTCCGCATGCAGCGCCTCGACGGTCTTGGCCTCCTTGCGGGCCTCCTTCCCGTCATGGGGCAGGGCGAAGCCCCAGGGCTGCGCCCGGTCGGCCGGCTCGATGCGCTCGAAGATCTCCTGGAAACCGGGCACGAGGTCGGTGCGCGACAGGAGCACATAGGCCGGCAGCGTCTGGTCGAGCGTCTCGTCGGCCTGGCGGAACCAGGTGGCGATCGTCTCGGCGATCATGCGCTGCTCGAGCTGGTCGGCGAGCACCAGATCGGCCGGGCTGACGACGAGGAGGATGCCGTTGACCGGCAGCTTCGGCCGCACGGCGCGCAGCAGGCGGAACAGTTCGCCCGCATCCTCGGAGACCGGCGCCTCGACGAAGACGGCCTCCGGGCCGACCCACCAGTTGGCCGGGCCGATCGTCTTCGGCATGCCGAGGCGCATCTCGGAGCTTTCGAGCAGGCAGGTCTTGCCGCTGCCCGCCGGACCGACGACGAGGAAGAACGGCACCGAATAGCGCCCGCGCGCGCCCTTGAGGCCGCGGTCGGCGAGGAAGGCGCAGACCTGGCGGCGCAGGTCGCGCAGCGCCGGCGTCTCGGGCGTGCCGCGCCGGACGAAGAGGCGGGAGAAGACCACCGGCAGCAGCGCCCAGACGACGACGGGCAGGAGCGGCAAGAGGAGCTTCAGGTCGGGATTGTCGACGGGCGGCTGCTTGGCCAGATACCAGCCCGCGGCGAGCGCCGCCGCAAGTCCGATGAGCCAGACGATGAGCAGCCATGGCCTCATGGTGTCTTTTCCGCCGGGATCTGGAACTCGACGCGCCGGTTGCGGGCGCGGTTCTCCCGCGTCGTGTTGGACACGATCGGATCGTTGGCGCCGCGCCCCTCGAAGCTGACGCGCGCCGCATCGTCGACATGGCGCTGCAGCATCTGCGCGGCCGAGCGCGCCCGGGCGAGCGAGACCGCCATGTTGTCGCCGAGCGGGCTTCCCGCGCCGACCGGCACGTTGTCGGTGTGGCCGACGACGACGATGGCACCGCTCTCCCCGTCGAGCGCGTCGCTAATCTTGGTGATCAGCGGCTCCTCGGAAAGCGACAGGTCGGTGCCGCCCGAGGGGAAGGAGGCCTTCAGCATGCGGATCGCCACCCGGTCGCCGATGCCCGTGACCTCGATGCGGCCGTCGGCGATCTCGGCGGCGAGCGCCTCGGTGAGCCGCTCGATCTGCGTCTTGCGCACCGGCGGCACGGGGTCGGGGATGGTCGGGATGCCGGCGCGCTCGACGAGCAGGGGGATGGCCGGGACGAGCGCGCTGATCTGCGTCGCCGTCTCCTCCATGCTGGAGCGCAGGCTGATCGAGGAGAAGGCCCAGACGACGGCAAGCAGCGCCAGCAGCACCAGCGCCGCCGCCCAGGGCGCGGCCATGCTGCGCGGGGCGCGGTGCGGCGCGGCGGCGCTCTGCCAGACCTGCGAGAGATTGCGCTCGTAGGGGCCGCGCACCCGGCGGATGACGCGGTAGAGGTCCTGCCTGAGCCGCGCGAACTGCCCCTGCCCGCCGTCCATGACGCGGTACTTGCCGCTGAAGCCGATGGACAGGCAGATCGCCATCAGTTCCAGCACGTCGATGTTCTGCTCGGGCTGCTGCAGGAGCTGCTGGAGCAGGTCGTAGAAGCGCTCGCCGCCCCAGGTCTCGTTGTAGAGGATGGAGACGAGGCTCTGGCTCGCCCAGCCGGTCGTCGCGCCCCAGCGGGTGTTGAGGATGATGTCGTCGATGACGGCGCACAGCGCGTAGCGCGAGACGCGTACCAGCCGGTCGGGCGTGTCGCGCGCCATGGCGGCCGTCTCGAAGTTGCGGATCTCCTCCAGCACCCGGCGGCGGAACTCGGCGATGTCGTCGGGCGCGGCGCTCTCGTTGAGCCGGCCGGCAAGCCAGAGCAGCGGCGAGGCGGCGCCGACCAGCGGGTTCACAGCGGCAAGCTCGAAGGCCTTCTCGATGGCCGGATCGCCGCGGTGGCGTGCGCGCTCGACCGGCAGCGCATCGAGCCCGAAATCGAGATCGTCGTTCCCCTCCGCGCCGGAGCGGGCGGAGAAGAAGCCGCCGTCGCCGGAGGAAAAGCCGCCGCGCGGCAGGCTTTCCTGGCCGAAGCCCGAGACGGGCCGCGCCTGCACGCCGCCCAGCGGCCTGCGGATCGTGTCGTCGGCGTTCGGGAAATCGGCAAATGGATCGTTCACGCCCGCCTCCTCAGTCCTTCACGGCCCAAAGGTCGAGCTCGAGCGCCGGGAAATCGCCGGCGACGTGGATCGCAAGCCCGGTGCCGGCCGCCACCTGCTTCCAGTTGGGGCTGGAGCGGTCGAGTTCGAAATAGGCCTTGCCCGTGTGATAGGGGATCTGGCGCGGGGCGACCGGCAGGGCGCGCAGCATGATGCCGGGAAGCGCCGCATTGACGAGCTCGGTGATCTGCTCGGCCGCGCCGATCTTGATCTGCCCGACCAGCCGGCGCACCAGCGCGTCGGCCGGCATGTCGGCCTTGGCCGCCAGGATGAAGGAATACTTGCCGTAGATCGAGCGGTCCGGCACGTCGGCGACGCGGATGCCGTAGCGGTGCTCGATGAGCGGGATGGTGATGGCGCTGCGCTCCAGCACGGCGTTGAGCGCCTGGCGCACCGCCGCCGCGACGGACGCGAAGGACAGCTGCAGGCGCTCGTGGTCGTAGAGCGGGAAGGGGCGCGGCCGGTGGCCGGCGGCGGTGAAGGTGGCCAGCTCGCCGGCAAGGCCGATCATCGCCACGAACAGCCGCTCGGGATGCACGAAGGCGGCCGAGGCCATGTGGGTGAAGACGGGCTGCCAGCGGTTGATCGTCTGCAGCATCATCAGGTCGGTGATCTCGGCGGCCGTGCCGACATTCGTGCCGGCAAGGCGCGAGGCGATCGCCTCGCCGCGATGGTTGGTGAGGCCGACGATCTCCGTCAGGAGGCCGGAGAGGATGGGCGAGACCGCGCAATCCATCGCCGGCGGCACGTAGCTCTCGTCGAGCACCACGGAATTGTCGCTGCGCACCTCGACGATGCGCGCAAGGCCGATGCCGACGAGGCCGCTGCGGTCGCTCGTCTCCAGCCCGTAGCGCAGGCGCAGCTTGCCGACATTGATCGGCGCGGCGGAAAGATCGGAGCTGTTGGCGTCCGCCACGTCGACCTCGGCGAGCGTGTAGCGCGTGGTCAGCTCGGCCTCCGCGTCCGCCACCTCGCGCCCGCCCGGCTCCGTCAGCGGCAGGGTGAGGTAGATGACGGCGTTGCGCACGTTCTCGCCCAGCATCAGCGGCGGCAGGCGCACGCCGTCGTCGGGCAGCGAGAAGGGCGTTCCATCGGGAAACACGCCGGCCGCCCGCTCGACGGCGAACTGGCCGATCGACAGGAGCTCGCGGTTGAGGCGCAGTTCGGTCAGGCCCCAGCCATAGGGGACGAGCGCCCGGGTGCGGGCCCTCAGCTGGCGCTCGACATGGCGCGCTTCCTGCTGGAAGTGCTGGGCACGGATAAACATCCCCTCCGACCAGATCACCTTGTCATCGAACGACATCCACACCCTTCCTTACGCCGGCGGCGCGGGCCCTGCCCGCGTCGCACCGGCCTTGCCGCCACGCCACGACGTGCTCAGTCCTGCGGCCCCAGTTCGATGGACAGCGTCTTCAGCTCCGCCTTGAGCTTGAACTTCTTGTCCCCCTGGAGCCCGACCATGGCCCGCCACTTGGCCTCCTCGAAATTGCGAAACCCGACCACCACGGCAATGATCGTGGTTCCCTCGATCAGGTTCGCCTTGACCCGCTGCACCTCACCGGGTGCGAAATAAAGCTCCGTCTTGCCCAGCATGGTGGGCCCCAGCGTCTCGGCGTCCGTCTCCCAGAGCTGGCGGAAGCTGGCATTGGCGAATGCCGTCTCGCCGTTCAACTGGTAGAGCCGCATCACCACCGGCTGCGGCATGCCGTCCGGCCCCGGATTGACGAGGGGCGAGGCGACCGCGATGACGTCGAGGCTGGCATCGACCGGCGCCGGCTTGATCTCGATCTCCTTCGGCGGCGGCTTCTTGTCGCCGAGGATGCCGCAACCGGCAAGCGAAACGGCGACGAGACCCAGGCACAGAAGGGCGAAAGGGCGCGCGAACACCGCGCGCAACCCGGCCAGCCGCCACCGCACCGGATGAAGTCCACTCGTCAACCTGCCTTCTCCTTGCGAAGAAGATCGCGCAACCGCTCCTCGAACCTACGTTTTTCGTCCACAGACAAGACCGACATCGACGCTTCAACAGCCTTTGCGACCGTCGCCGCATCCAGCCCTATTGCCGCTGCAACGAGATTCGCTTCCGCCCCGGACGAGGCTACCGTCTCGCCCGCCGCATTGGTATTTGCATTCGAGGCATTGCCCATGCCTCCGGAGATATCCACAGGATTCGGCTCGCCACGCCGGCCGGCCGCATCGGGAATCCACCAATCCTGTAGAACTTCAACCTTGTCCCGAGCATTCTCCGGCGCCGCGTCCGGCAGGATGGCGACCTTGACGGCCTGCTCGGCAAGGTCGTCGAAGCCGAACGGGCCTTCGGCGAAGGGATCGTCGGCGCCGGCGGCCGGAACGGCATCGGCCGCCACGGCCGGCGCCTCCGTCTCGACCGCAACCGCGATGACCGCGTCGCCGAGCGTCAGCACGTCCCTGTCGACCAGCATGCGGGAGGCCTCGCGCGCCAGCGGAACGCCGTTGACCAGGACGCCGTTGGTGGACATGTCGGTGAGGAGGAAGCCGCCGGCCTGCCGCTCGATGCGGCAATGGCGCTTGGAGACGATGCGCTCGGGATCGGCGAGCACCCAGTCGGCCTCGGCGGAGCGCCCGATGACGACGGCGCCCGTCTCGACGGTCTTCTCCCGCGGGCCGGCCATCAGCCGCTCCGGCCCCTTGAGTACAAGTCGCAGTCGCATTGTCCACCCCCGCTGACGATCCGGATTTTCCGCCTGATCCAAGAATCACGGAATCGCTGGCACGCGCGAATGTTACCCCACCGTCTTGCGCGCGGCCACCAGATAAGCGGAATAATACATGCAGGAACGATCGTGCAACCTTACGTGCCACGGCGCCTCGGCGGGCACGCCGGCGCGCCGAAGCGTGCCGGCCGCCAGCGGCCCCTCGGACAGGAGGAGGTCCAGGATGGCCTCGGGGCTGCCGGCATGGACGGAGCGCTGCGAATGGCCGCCGAGCCAGGCCTCCACCGGCGTCACCTGCCCCGCCCAGTCGAACGGCACGGACAGCACCGCGCGGCCGTCGTCGGCGAGCACGCGGCTGATCTCGACGAGCCCGGCGCGCGGATCGCGCATGCAGTCGACGACGTTCATGCCGATGGCGAGCGCGAAGGTGCCGGCCGAAAACGGCAGCGCCAGCGCATCGCAGAGCCAGACGTCGCCGCGCGAGCCGGCCGCATGGCCGAGGGCGTAGGACCGCCGGTCGTAGACGAGGCCGATGCGGCGCAGACCGTAGTCGATGCGCCCGCCGACCACCGCCTGCCGGCCGCAGCGCGCCAGCGGCACGGAAAGGTCGATGCCGAGCACGTCGCGGCCGAGCCGCTCGGCCGCATCCGTGACCGTGCGCCCCGCCGCGCAGCCGATGTCGAGCACCGGGCCGTCGGGCAGGTTGCCCTCCAGCATGTCGAGGGCCTGGGCGAGGTTGCGCGAAACCGCGCCCGGCACGCCGCCGCCCGGCACCGGGGCGGGGGCGACGGGATCGCGGTCCCCCCAATGGTCCCACGCATAGGAGGAGACGTGCTGGCGAATCGATTCGAGGCCGCTGCCCGGCCCCGCCGCGTCGCCGAGCAGGCTCTCGACGGCCGGCGTCAGGTCGCTGCGGGCCATCAGGTAGAAGAGGTTGTCCTGCACGAAGCGGCGCACCTCCGGCACGATGACCGGCATGCCGTCGAGGATGGGAAATTCCGAGCCGCACAGTTCGCAGGACAGGATGCCGCTCGCCACATCGTCCCCCGCCTCCGCCTCCACGGTGGTGAGCCTCAGCCGGCCCTCCAGCCCGTTCAGGCGGCAGAGCGGGCAGACCGGCCGCAGCCTCTCGAAATGGGAAAGCCGCACCTCAGCCGCCGATCATCACGGTCGGGCAGCCGGGCGGCAGGATCTTGCCGACGGGGCTGGGGATCGGCGCCACGCAGACCGCGTGCAGCGTCAGGTCGTTGACCCTGGCGGCCGGCAGGCCGCCGATCAGAACGGTGGAGGAGCCCTTGGAGATCATGCCCGGCCCGCCCGGCACGCAGGTGGGCAGCGAGCAGAGGATGGTCATGTCCGTCACGCGCGCGGCCGGCATGTTGCCGATCATCACGGTCGGCAGGCCGCCGATGATGGCGAGCGGCAGGGCGGGATGCGGCACGGGCGTCGGCACGAGCGCGGCAGGGTGGATCGGCGCGTGGCAATGCGGCGCGTCCTGCTTGACCAGGTCTCCCATGCGTGCGGCGTTCACAAGGCCTTCTCCGCCTCTTCGACGAGGTGCTTTTCCAGTTTCAACACGTTCCAGCCATTACGGCGGCTGTAGGTGACCCTGTCAAGCAGCGTGCGCACGAAATGCATTCCGAGCCCGCCGATCTGCCGGCTCTCCAGGTCCGCCTCGATATCGGGCGCGGGAATGCCGAGCGGATCGAAGGGCCGCCCGTCGTCCTGCACCTCGATCGTCAGGAGGCCCGAGGCGATCGACAGGGCGAGGACGATCTCGTGCGCCTCGCCGTCCTCGAAGCCGTAGTTCACCACATTGGTGAGGATCTCGTCGAGCGCCACGTCGATGCCGGTGACGTCGGCCTCGCCGGCGCCGTGCATCTCCAGGAAGCGCCGCACCTTCTGCGCCGCCATCTGGATGTCGCCATGGGTGTTGCCGATGGAAAAGGCGGTTTCGCGCGCAAGCCGGCCGCGCGCCTTGAACAGCAGCGCGCAGGCCGCGCCCGGCCGTTCCCCGCCGACCCGGCCGCGCACCAGCGCGGCGATGCCCTCCAGCGGGGCGGCCGCCCCGGCGGGGGACGCGGCGACGTCGCCGGCCGAAAGCCAGAGGATATCGCCGGCCGCAAGGACCGTCTCGCCGGCGCCGTCCGCCCGGGGAAGAACCGCCGCGGCCTTGCCGCAGGCCGCGCCCGACGCCCTGCCGGTGACCACGTCGAGGACGAGGAGGCCGATGTCGAGGCCGGTCGTGTCGACCCGCCCGGCGAGCGCGGCAAGCGCCTCGCGCGCGCTTCCCGCCGTGGAAACGAGGGCGCGCAGCAGCTGGCGGATGCCGGCCGCGCGCAGGGCGGCGGCGAGATCGCCGCCCGCCACCCGCACGGCGCTCGCCGAAAGCACCGAGGGCGCCGGCCAATGGTGATCGTAGAAGCAGACGGCGTCGCCCGCTTCGCCCGCCCCGCCCTCCAGTTCGGCCTCGCGGCGCACGGGAAAACGCTGCGGCAGGAGCGAGGTGCGCAGATGCGCGACGAGCGCGGTATCGGAAACCCGGTCTTCCCGCATCACGCCGGCACACCGAGAAGTGTCAAAAAACGTTCTGGCAAGTCGTGCAACTTTCTGAAATCATCGCCCGCATCCGACGCCGTCCGGCGAAGCGCCAGAGTGATCAACAGTAAGCCCGAGGTCAATATCATCATGAACATCGCCGAAGCCCGGCAGGGAGGCAAGCTCGTCGTTTCTCCCAGCGGCAGGATCGACAGCCAGACCTCTCCCGTCTTCGACAGGCATCTTTCCGCCGTCATCGACAGGGGCGACGTCAACCTCGTCATAGACCTGACAAATCTCGACTATATCAGCAGCACCGGGCTTTCCGCCTTCCTGTCCGCGGCCAAGAAGATCCGCGCGGCAGGCGGCGGCATGGCGCTGGCCGGCCTCAACAGCCGCATTCGCCTGGTCTTCGAGATGAGCGGTTTCTTAAGGCTGTTTCCAATCTATCCGAATGTCGACGCCGCACTCTCCGGGTGAGAAGAAGAGGGTGGTAGACTTTTACGCGTACTAGGTTTTAGAGTTGGTAACCGTTTTGTCTTACGAGAATTGATTCTAATCATCCTTTTGCGCTGAACCGGGGGTTTGCCGGGGTTCGGCGTGGCATGAGCTGGGGGGCTGCTTTGCTGAACGTGGATCTGCAATCACTGGTAGGGCGACTGAACGCGCATTGCCGTTCGTCGCTCGAAGGCGCCGTCGGGCTGACATTGTCCAGGACCCATTACAATGTGGAGATCGAGCACTGGCTGACGAAGCTGGTGGAGGCGACGGACAACGACGTCGCCGCCATCCTGCGGCATTTCGAGATCGACACGGGGCGGCTGGCGGCCGACCTCACCAAGGTGCTCGACCGGCTGAAGACCGGCAACAGCCGCTCGCCGGCGCTCACCCCCAACGTGGTCAAGTGGGTGCGGGAAGCCTGGATCTACGGCTCGCTGCAATATGGCGACAGCTCGATCCGCAGCGGCTATCTGCTCGTCAGCCTGCTCGGCGACGACTCGCTCTCGGCGCTGGCGCGCGACGCCTCGCCGCTCTTTGCGCGCATCAACGCCGAAACACTGAAGACCAGCCTTCTGAAGATCGTCTCGGGCAGCAGCGAGGCCGGCCAGTCGGCCGCCGCCAGCGGCAAGGCGGCCACGTCCGGCGGGGCGCCCGCCGCCTCCCCGGCCGGGCCGGCCGGCGGCTCGGCGCTCGACCAGTACACGATCAACCTCACCGCACGGGCGCGCGAAGGCAAGATCGATCCCGTGCTCGGCCGCGATTCCGAGACGCGCCAGATCGTCGACATCCTCACCCGCCGCCGCCAGAACAACCCGATCCTGACCGGCGAGGCCGGCGTCGGCAAGACGGCGGTCGTCGAGGGCTTCGCGCTGAAGATCGCCGCCGGCGAGGTGCCGTCCGCGCTCAAGGACGTCGAGCTCCTGTCGCTCGATCTCGGCCTCCTGCAGGCGGGCGCCGGCATGAAGGGCGAGTTCGAGAACCGGCTGAAGAAGGTGATCGAGGAGGTGAAGGCCTCCGCCAAGCCGATCATCATGTTCATCGACGAGGCGCACACGCTGATCGGCGCGGGCGGCGCTGCCGGCCAGAACGATGCGGCGAACCTCCTCAAGCCCGCGCTGGCGCGCGGCGAGATGCGCACGATCGCCGCCACGACCTGGGCGGAGTACAAGAAGTATTTCGAGCGCGATCCGGCGCTGACCCGCCGCTTCCAGGTGGTCAAGGTCGAGGAGCCCGACGACACGGCGGCCATCGCCATGATGCGCGGCCTCATCCCGACGCTGGAGCGCCACCACGGCGTGCGCGTCCTTGCCGAGGCGGTGGAGGACGCGGTCCGGCTGTCGCGCCGCTACATTCCGAGCCGCCAGCTGCCCGACAAGGCGGTGAGCCTGCTCGACACGGCCTGCGGGCGCGTCGCCATCGCCAGCAACGCCATTCCGGCCGCCGTGGAGGACCGCCGACGCCGGGTGGAGATGATCGACGTCGACCTCGGCGTGCTCGCCCGCGAGACGAAGATCGGCGCGGACCACGCCACCCGCATCGCGGACCTCGAAGAGGAGCGTGTACGCGTTGCCGAGGAACTGGAAAAGCTGGAGGACCAGTGGAAGCGCGAGCAGGACCTCGTCTCGCGCATCCGTGCGCTGCACGACGCGCTGACGGCGCCGGACGAGGCCGAGCCGGGCGAAAAGAGCCCCGAGGAGATGAAGAGCGAGCTTGCCGCCCTCACCGGGGAGCTGGAAGCGCTGCAGGGCGAGACGCCCCTGATGCGGGTGACGGTCGACAGCCAGGCGATCGCCGAAGTGGTCGGCAACTGGACGGGCATCCCGGTCGGCCGCATGGTCTCCAACGAGATCAAGACGATCCTCGGCCTCAACGACAAGCTGCGCGAGCGCGTCATCGGCCAGTCCCATGCGCTGGAGGCGATCGCCGAGACCATCCGCACCTCGCGGGCAAAACTGCTCGATCCGAGAAAGCCGATCGGCGTGTTCCTGATGGTCGGCACCTCGGGCGTCGGCAAGACCGAGACGGCGCTGGCGCTGGCCGACCTGCTCTACGGCGGCGAGCAGAACCTCACCGTCATCAACATGTCGGAATTCAAGGAGGAGCATAAGGTCTCCATGCTCGTCGGCTCGCCCCCCGGCTATGTCGGTTACGGCGAAGGCGGCGTCCTGACGGAGGCCGTGCGCCGCCGGCCCTATTCGGTCATCCTCTTCGACGAGATGGAAAAGGCCCATCCGGGCGTGCAGGACGTGTTCTACCAGGTGTTCGACAAGGGCATGCTGCGCGACGGCGAAGGCCGCGACATCGACTTCAAGAACACGGTCATCATCATGACCTCGAATGCCGGCACCGACCTCATCCACAAGCTCTATGCGGATCCCGCCAAGCGGCCGGACCTGGCCGAGCTGACGGAGGCGATCCGGCCGGAGCTCCTGAAGAGCTTCAAGCCGGCCTTCCTCGGCCGCTGCTCCGTGGTGCCCTATTTCCCGCTCTCCGACGACGTGATCCGTCAGATCGTCACCCTGCAGCTCGGCCGGATCCGCAAGCGTTTCGCGGAGAACTACAATGCCGCGCTGAGCTGGGACGAGACGCTCGTCGAGGAGATCGCCAGCCGCTGCACGGAAGTGGAAAGCGGCGCCCGAAACATCGAGTACATCCTTTCGCGTGGGCTCCTGCCGAGACTTTCCTCCCATGTTCTCGCCGTCATGGCGGAGGGCGGGCAGATCGGCGGGCTGAAAGCCGTGCTCGATGAAAACGGCCAGTTCGAATTCCACGCGCAACCTTCGGGCGATACGGTCGCGCAACCGGACCGACCGACGGAATTCGTGGCAGCACAATGAAGGCAATGCGGGGCGGGTTCTGACCGCCCCGGCGCATCGACAACATCTCACCAGGATACCAAGGGAGCTAACTATGGCAGTCTATTTGAAATACGAAGGCATCGACGGGGAAGCGACGCACGAGAAGCATACGAAGTGGATCGAGGTGCATTCCCTGCAGTTCGGCGTCGGCCGCGGCATCTCCACGCCGACGGGCGCCACCACGAACCGCGAATCCAGCCAGCCGAGCGTCAGCGAAGTCGTCATCACCAAGATGCTCGACAGCTCCTCGACGGCGCTGTTCGCCGAATCGGTGACGGGCACCGCGGGCAAGAAGGTGGAAATCCACCTCGTCAACACCGGCGACCCGGGCGACACCTATGTCGAATACACGCTGACCGATTCGCTCATCTCGGGCTACAGCGTCTCCTCGGGCGGCGACCGCCCGAGCGAATCGATCTCGATCAACTTCACCAAGATCGAGTTCAAGTTCACTTCCTTCGACGCGAAGAACAAGACGGCGAGCCCGACGGTGGTCGGCTACAACATGGCCACGGGCAAGAAGATCTGATGCCGGCATAACGGCCTTCGCGGCGCGGCCTGCCTGCAAGAGCGGGACCGCGCCGCGAGCTTCGAGGGAGTGCGCGGCGCGCCTCCGACCTGTGGCACAAGACGGCGATGCGTGCCGTGCGCGCATCCTTCGGGCAGCAAGACCCCATGGCGACGACCCTAGTTCAAGAGGACCGCTGGATCACCCTGGAGACCCCTCTGGGAAAGGACGTCTTTGCCGCGACGGAAGCGCGCGGCACGGAAGGCATTTCCAGCCTCTTCGAATTCACCGTCAGCGCCCTTTCCACCCGCACCTCGATCGATCCGAAGGACCTGCTCGGCAAGAGCGTGACGCTTTCCATGGCGCGTCCCGGCGGCAAGCGCCGCTATGTCAACGGCATCGTCACCGCCTTTTCCGCCGGCGCCTTCACGCGCAGCGAATACCGGCTCTACACGCTCGTCGTCTCGCCCAGCCTCTGGCTCCTCAAGCGCACCTCCGACCACAAGGTCTTCCAGGAGAAGACCGCCGTCGCCATCATCGAGCAGTTGCTGGCCGACAGCGACGTGCCCTTCGAGAAGAAGCTGAGCGCCAGCTACGAGACCTGCGAATACCGGGTGCAGTTCGGCGAGACGGATTTCGACTTCTTCCAGCGCCTCCTCGCCGAGGAGGGCATCTTCTATTTCTTCAAGCACAAGGACGGCGAGCACAAGCTGGTGCTGGCCGACAACGCCTCGGCCTATGCCGACTGCCTGCAGGACACCGTCGAATACCGCCAGGGGCAGGAAGAGGCGGTCGACGGCATCCACACCTTCGACACGGCCGCGCACCTCACCGACGCGACCTGGCACATCGAGGACTACGACTTCGAGAAGCCCGCCAACACTATCGAGGGCGAGCGCAAGACGAACCAGCAGCCCGCCTCGGCCAAGAAGTGGGAGCACTACCGCTTTCCCGGCAACTCCGTGAAGGCCGACACGCTGAAGCGCTTCGCCACCGCCGCCATCGACGCGGCCGAGGCCGGCTTCGAGACGGCGGAGGGCGGGGGCACCTGCGCCAGCTTCACGAGCGGCCACGCCTTCACGCTGAAGGGCCATCCCGTCGCCGCGGAGAACCGCCGCATCGTGCTGACGACGGTGCATCACGAGGCCTTCAACCGCGTGCATTTCGCCCAGCGGCCCGGAACCGAGGCCAAGCCATACTACCGCAACACCTTCACCTCGATGCCGGCGACGCGCATCGCCCGCGATCCGCTGCCGGCGCCCAAGCCCGTCGTGCAGGGTCCGCAGACCGCGCTGGTCGTCGGCCCGTCGGGCGACGAGATCCACACCGACAAATACGGCCGCATCCGCGTGCAGTTCCATTGGGACCGCTACGGCAAGAAGAACGAGAAGAGCTCCTGCTTCGTGCGCGTGGCGCAATCGCTCGCCGGCAACAACTGGGGCTCCGTCTTCGTGCCGCGCGTCGGCATGGAGGTGGTGGTGCAGTTCCTCGACGGCGACCCGGACCGGCCGCTCGTGACGGGCGCCGTCTACAATGCCGACAACATGCCGCCCTGGGCGCTGCCCGCCAACATGACGAAGAGCGGGCTTCTGACCCGCAGCAGCAAATCCGGCCAGACGGCCAATGCGAACGAGCTTTCCTTCGAGGACAAGAAGGGCGAGGAGAAAATCGCCTTCCATGCCGAGAAGGATTTCCTGCGCGAGGTCGAGAACGACGACACGCTGGATGTCGGCCACGACCAGAAGCGCACGATCAAGAACAACCGCACGACCGAGATCACCGAGGGCAACGAAAGCCTGACGATCAAGAAGGGCAACCGGACGGAAAAGATCGAGACGGGCAACGAGACGCTCGATATCGACAAGGGCAACCGCACCGTCACGCTGTCCGCCGGCAACGACGAGCTGACCCTCAAGAAGGGCGGGCGCACCGTGGCGCTCACCATGGGCAACGACAGCCTCACCCTTTCCAAGGGCAACCAGACGACGAAGGCCAGCGCCGGCAAGATCACGCTGGAGGCGATGCAGGGCATCACGCTGAAATGCGGCACCAGCACGGTGGAGATCACCCCGGCCGGCATCACCATCAAGGGCGTCACCCTCTCCATCGAGGGCACGGCCAAGACCGATGTCAAGGGCCCGATCGTCAACGTCGCGGGCGATGGCATGGCCATCCTCAAGGGCGGCATCGTGAAGATAAACTAGGGCGGTTCCGGCAAGCGCGCAGGCGCGCCTTGCATCCGCAATCGGGAAGAACGAAGGGCAGACGGTGAAGATCCAGACGGAAGCCTTCCGCAAGGTAACGGCCCAGACGGCGCGGGAAATCTGCAGCCGCGCGGACCTGTCCGCAGAGGCTCGCCCCTTCCTCCTGCCCGACCTGTCGCCGCAGGGCTTCCTCTCGCTGCTCGTCGATGCGGAGAACATCGGCGACGCCGTGCGCTTCCTCGCCTTCGCCCTGCCCATCCGCGAGGCGATCTGGTGGGCCCACGTGGTGGCGAGGACCAATATCCCGGTGCCGACCGAGCTGGAGATGCTGTGCCTCGACCGGACGGCGGCCTGGGTCTACGAGCCGGACGACGCCCGGCGCCGCTCTTGCATGGAATGCGCCGAATCGGCCAAGTTCACCGGAGCGGCGGCCTATGCCGCGCTGGCGGCGTTCTGGTCCGGCGGCAGCCTTGCGCCGGAGGGCATGCCCGATGCGGAGGCCGATCCGCGCCTGGGGCCGATCGGCGCGGGGGCGTCCATCCTGCTATCGATCACCAACGGCGATGCGGCGACGCTCGTCGACCGTTTCGAGACGGCGGTCGTCCGGGCGATGAGCATCGCCAACGGCGGCAACGGCTGGTTGCCGGGCGAACGGCCGGCGGGGGCGAACGGAGCGTGAGCCGCGCGTCACGAAACCGTGTGGCGGTTTGCGGGACGGCGGGCTCGGGGCGAAGACCCGCGATCGGGAGATTCGCTTCAAGATCAATTAAGTATTTGGGGCTAAGCATTCTGTGCAGGCCCCGCGTAGAGCGGTATCCGATTGAAGTGCGGCGGAAGCGGCGGGCGCCGGATGTTCCGCAATCAGCCCGCGAGGGAAGGACCTAGACCCATGGCTCTGCCGCAGGTTATCGATATCGATGCTCTGCTCCAGCCGATCTCGGAGGAGGCGCCTGCCGGCGTCGATCCGCGTTCCGACAGCTCGCCCACCTCGCTCTACTACCGCACCAAGGACGCCCGCAACGCCGCCCGCTCGGCCGAGCGGGCCACCGTCGAAATCGGCGGCGCGCCGCCGGAGGAATGGGACACGGTCGCCGAGACGGCGGCGGATATCCTCGGCAGCCACGGCAAGGACCTCGAAATCGCCGCCTGGCTGATCGAGGCGCTGTTGCGGCAGGACGGGTTCCTCGGCCTGCGCGACGGCCTGAAGGCGATGACGGGCCTCGTCACGGGCTTCTGGGAGACCTGCTTTCCCGAGCTCGACGAGGACGGCGTGGAGGGCAAGGTGTCCGCCGTCGCCGGCCTCAACGGGTCGGGCGCGGTCGGCACGCTCATCCAGCCGATCCGCCTCGTGCAGATCACGCGCGGCTCGCAGGCCAGCTTCTCGCTGTGGAACTACGAGCAGGCGACCGACCTTGCCAAGGTCACCGACCCCGGCCGCCGCCAGGAGCGGATCGACAACGGCGCGGTGACCATGGAACAGTTCATGGAGAGCGTGGCCGATACGCCGCCCTCCTTCTTCGCCGACACCCAGGCCGCCATCCAGGAGACGCTCGCCGCCCTTGCGGAAATGTCGGCGGCCTTCGATGCGGTGGCCGGCGTCGACGCCCCGCCCGTCTCGGCGCTGCGCGAGCTCCTGGAGGAGATTTCCCGCTCGATCGCCCATTTCGCCGCTGACAAGCTGGCGGTGGCGAACTATTCTTCCGGCAGCGAGGACACCGCCGCCGACGACCCGGCAGACGTGGGCGAAGCCGGTGCACGCGCGACGGGGGAAGCCACCGTCGTCGTGCGGAAGATCGAAGGCTACCAGTCGCGCGAGGAGGCGCTGGCGGAATTGTCCCGCATCGCCTCCTATTTCCGCAAGACCGAGCCGCATTCGCCCATGTCGTACACGCTCGACGACGCCGTCCGGCGCGCGCGCATGAGCCTGCCGGAACTGCTGCTGGAGCTGGTCGAGGACCCGTCCCACCTGCAGCGCATCCTGCTTGCGGCGGGCATCAAGCCGCCGGAGCAGTCACAAGGTTACTGATAACGAGTTGCAGTAGATCCACCGCTTGAAGAGGGGGCCGTCATGGCAGAAAGCGTTCAACAGAAACTGAAGAGAGTGCGTGCGCCGCGCGTTCACATCACCTACGACGTGGAGACGGAAGGCGCGCAGGTGCGCAAGGAGCTGCCCTTCGTCGTCGGCGTGATCGGCGACTTCTCGGGCAAGTCCTACGAGCCGCAGAAGCCGCTGCGCGATCGCAAGTTCACCCAGATCGACCGCGACAATTTCGACGACGTGATGCAGCGCATGACGCCCGGCGCGGAATTCAAGGTGGAGAACACGCTGGCCGGCGACGAGTCGCTCCTGCCGGTCTCGCTGAAGTTCAAGTCGATGGACGACTTCGAGCCCGGCGCCATCGTCGAGCAGGTCGAACCGCTGCGCAAGCTGCTGGCCGTGCGCAACAAGCTGCGCGACCTGATGTCGAAGGTCGACCGCTCGGAAGAGCTGGAAAGCCTTCTGGAAGAAGTCCTGCAGAACACCGACAAGCTGACCGCCCTCGCCGGCGAGCTCGGCGCAGAGAAGGAGTAAGGGCATGAGCGCCGAGACCCAAGCAGCCGGCAGCGCCGCTGCCGCCGAAGAAACCGGCTCCGTGAGCCTTCTCGACCAGGCCATCCAGGTCACCAAGACGGCCGAGCCGGACGAGATTCAGGACCTCCTGCGCACGCTGACCTCGGAGGCCCTTTCGGGCACCGTCACCTTCAGCAAGAACCTGACGCAGACCTTCAACAAGGCCATCGCCGCGATCGACGAGAAGCTTTCCAAGCAGCTCACCGCGATCATGCACAACGAGGACTTCCAGAAGCTGGAAGGCTCCTGGCGCGGCCTCAACTACCTCGTCAAGAACTCGGAGACCAGCTCCACGCTGAAGATCCGCGTTCTCAACATGTCGAAGAAGGAGCTGCACAAGGACCTGACGAAGGCCGTCGAGTTCGACCAGAGCCAGGTCTTCAAGAAGCTCTACGAGAACGAGTTCGGCACGCCCGGCGGCGAGCCCTACGGCGCGCTGATCGGCGACTTCGAATTCGGCGCCGGCACGGAAGACCTCGAAGTGCTGCAGGGCATGTCGAACGTCGCGGCGGCCTCCTTCGCGCCCTTCATCTCGGCCGCCGGCCCGAAGATGTTCGGCCTTGAAAGCTACACCGAGCTTTCCAAGCCGCGCGACCTGGAGAAGATCTTCGACAGCTCGGAATACATCAAGTGGCGCGGGTTCCGCGACAGCGAGGACAGCCGCTTCGTCACGCTGACCATGCCGCGCGTCCTCGCCCGCGTTCCCTACGGCTCGCAGGGCAAGCAGATCGAGGAGTTCAAGTTCGAGGAAGCCCCGATCGACGGCAACGGCATCGTCTCCAAGATGGATTCGGAAGACTTCACCTGGATGAACGCCTCCTATGCGCTCGGCGAACGCCTGACCTCGGCCTTCTCCAAGCATGGCTGGTGCGTCGCCATCCGCGGCGCGGAAGGCGGCGGCAAGGTGGAAAACCTGCCGACCTTCACCTTCACCAGCGATGACGGCGACGCCGACCAGCAGTGCCCGACGGAAATCGGCATCACCGACCGCCGCGAGGCGGAACTCTCCAAGCTCGGCTTCCTGCCGCTCTGCCACTACAAGAGCACCGACTATGCCGTGTTCTTCGGCGCGCAGACCACCCAGCGCCCGAAGAAGTACGACAAGCCGGACGCGACGGCCAACGCCGCGATCTCGGCGCGCCTGCCCTACATCATGGCGACGTCGCGCTTCTCGCACTATCTCAAGGTCATGGGCCGCGACAAGATCGGCTCCTTCCTGGAAGTCAGCGATTGCGAGAACTGGCTCAACAACTGGATCCGCGGCTTCGTCAACGGCAATCCGGATGCGAGCGCCGAGATGAAGGCGCAGTATCCGCTGGCCGAGGCCCAGGTCACGGTGAAGGAGATCCCCGGTTCGCCGGGCGCCTACAACGCCGTCGCCTACCTGCGTCCGTGGCTGCAGATGGAAGAGCTGACCGCCTCCATGCGCCTCGTCGCGCGCATCCCGCAGATGGGCTGAGGCCCCGATGCATGAAGACGACGCCATCGCTGCGGGACACGCCTCCGGCGGCGATGGCGCGACGGGCGAAGCCGGCCTGCGGCTTCGCATCGTCGATGCCGTCCTTGGCCGCGGCGGGGATGCCCCCGCCGCGGCGCTCGACCGGTTCCTCGCCTGCGAGGACCCCGAGGAATGCCTCCGCCTCTGGTTCGGCCCGCGCAAGGGCGGGGACCACCCGCGCG
>NZ_JBFNXL010000007.1:0-125687 GCF_040812195.1 Shinella sp. S4-D37
TTTCGCATGGGCGCCTGAGGAACGGATGATTATCATGGAAGAGCCTCACCCCTTTCTACACATCTTGTGCGAGCAGCAATATTGAAGTGGAGGAAAAGAGTCAACTATGACTCTGCAACTTTATCTGGCAGCTCTCAAAGTCGTGATGGCACACGATTCCGTGGCGGCGAGGAGGCTGCGGCTAGGCCGGCACTCCACCATCCAGCCCCTCTTTGCCGGAGGTTTTTCCCAGCCTTCCCGCGCCAGCAGCGCCGGCAGCCGGGAACCGCAATCCGTTCCGAGCACGCCCTTCTTCCCGCGGAACGCATCGCGCCCATCGACCCTAGCTCGCCTGAGCGGCCTGATGTCCGATGCCTTGCAGCGCGGAGCGAAAGCGCTCAATTCATGCCCTCTTCCCAATAGGGCGGATCGCCGAAGGCCGTCTTCAGGTGCTCGGCAAGGGCGCGCAGCTTGGCCGAGGGCCGCCTGCCCTCCGGATGGGCGAGGTAGATGAACTCGCGGACAGCCTCCGCCCCCACGTCAACGCCCGTGAGGCGGCCCGCCCGGATGTCCGGGCCGGCTATGAAGAGGGGCAGAAGCGCGATGCCGAGCCCGGCCACCGCCGCATCCCGCATCATGTCGCCGTTGTTGACGCGCAAGCCCACCCGCGCACGAACGATCTCGCCGCCCCGCGGGGTGGCGAAGCGCCAGTCGGCGACACCCCGGTTCGTATAGAAAATGCCTTTGTGCGCATCGAGCTCGGCGGTGGTTTGCGGCCGGCCGTGGCGGGCGAGATAGTCGGCCGAGGCGACCAGCACGCGGCGGCTTGGTGCAAGACGCCAGACCATCAGGCGGGAATCGTCGATCGTGCCATGCCGCAGGACCGCGTCATGGGCGCCGGACGCGATGTCGACGCGGCGGTCGTCGAGGTCGAGCGCAAGCTCGATCCTGGGGTTGGCGGCCAGAAACGGATAGAGCGCCGGGCCCAGATGCAGCCGGCCGAAGGTGACGGGGGCGGAGATGCGCATGGGGCCGGCCAGCGCGCCGCGCCGCTCGGCAAGCTCCGTCGCCGCATCCGAGACGTCACGAAGGATCCGCCGGGCACGCTCGAGGAAGGCGGCCCCGTCTTCCGTCACCGACAGGCGCCGGGTGGTGCGGTGGAGCAGCGTCGTGCCGAGGCTGCGTTCCAGTTCGGCCAACCGGTCGCTGACCACCGACTTCGACAGGCGCAGCAGGCGCGCCGCCTCGCTGATCGAACCCGCGTCGGCGACCGCCACGAAACTTGCCATGCCATCGAGCTTCATCGTTCGGCTTTCCCGGAAGGTAGGTCTTCCGCCTGCATCATAGTCCGGACGTCCGGCTTGCGCCATATTCAGGTCAACCAACCCGACCACGGGACAGAAAGGAACAGGACAATGGACAGGCTCAAGAACAAACGCGCTCTCATTACCGGCGGCACCAGCGGCATCGGCCTTGAAACCGCCCGGCAATTCCTCGCCGAAGGCGCCCGCGTCGCGGTCACCGGCACCAATCCGGAAACGCTGGAGGCCGCACGCCGCGAACTGGGCGAAGGCGCCCTCGTCATAAAGGCCGATGCTGCCGACATCGCCGGGCAGAGCCAAGTGGCGGCGACGATCAAGGAGGCCTTCGGCGGGCTCGACATCCTTTTCGTGAATGCGGGTATCGCCCTGCTCAAGCCGCTCGAGGCCTGGGACGAAGCGGGTTTTGACCGCCTCTTCGACATCAATGTGAAGGGGCCCTATTTCCTGATTCAGGCCCTGCTGCCGCTCTTTGCAAATCCGGCCTCGATCGTCTTGAACACCTCGGTCAACGCCCATGTCGGCATGCCGAATTCCAGCGTCTACGGCGCCTCGAAGGCGGCGCTGCAATCGCTCATCCGCACGCTGTCCGGCGAATTGATCGGCCGCGGCATCCGCCTCAACGCGGTCAGCCCCGGCCCCGTCTCGACGCCGCTCTACGGCAAGCTCGGCTTCAGCGAGGCGGACCTGAAGTCTGTCGAGCAGAACATCAAGGGCCTCGTTCCGGCCGGCCGCTTCGGCACGCCCTCCGAGATCGCCAAGGCCGTGGTCTTCCTCGCCTCGGATGAGGCGGCCTATACGGTCGGCAGCGAGATCATGATCGACGGCGGCATGGGCACGCTGTGAGGAGCGATTGCGGAAGAACGGATCTTCCGCGCGCTTGAGCGGGGGCCAATCCCGCCCTGAAAATCACCTGGTGCCGGACGGCCCCTGTTCATGCAGGCGATCCCGTATGGCGTCGATGGCGGCCTGAAGGGTGTCGAGCGTTTCCTTATCGAGCCCCACCCCTTCGCTGACGCAGGCCATGACCTCCGCCGCCTGGCCCTTCAGGCCGCGCCCCTGCTCCGTCAGATGCAGCAGGACCTCGCGCTCGTCCTTCGGGTTGCGCGTCCGGGTGACGAGGCCCGCCGCCTCCAGCCGCTTCAAAAGCGGCGTGAGCGTGCTCGAATCGAGAAAGAGCGTCTTGCCGAGCTCCTTCACGGTCCGCCCTTCCCGGCCCCAGAGCGTCATCATGACCAGAAACTGCGGATAGGTCAGATTGAGCTTTTCCAGCAGCGGCCGGTAGAGCTGGGTAAAGGCGTGTCCTGCGGAATAGATGGAAAAGCAGAGCATTTCCGTGACATCCGGCAGGGGATGACGCGGGTCGTCGGGGTTTGCGGTCATGGCGATCCTCCTTTCCCTTAAAATAATTTGTGCGCGATGTGTTTGCAAGCGATTGACATAGGTATTTTGGGTCAGTAAATAGGTCGCACACCAATCAATCGTACACAAACGCAATGGAGACCCCGATGAGCCACTTCACCACCACCGACGGCACCCGCCTCTTCTACAAGGACTGGGGCACGGGCCAGCCCATCCTCTTCGCCCATGGCTGGCCGCTGTCGTCCGACGCCTGGGACCAGCAGATGCTGTTCTTCGGTCAGAACGGCTATCGGGTCATCGCGCATGACCGCCGCAGCCACGGCCGCTCGGACCAGACCTGGAGCGGCAACACCATGGACCAGTACGCGGACGACCTGGCGGAACTGATCGAGGCGCTGGACCTGCGGGATGTCATTCTCGTCGGGCATTCGACGGGCGGGGGCGAGGTCGCGCATTACATCGGCCGCCACGGCACGGCGCGCGTCGCCAAGGTCGTCCTGGTCGGCGCGGTCCCGCCGCTGATGCTGAAGACGGACGCGAACCCCGACGGCACCCCGATCTCGGTCTTCGACGACATCCGCGACAACACGGCCAAAAACCGCTCGCAGTTCTTCTTCGACCTGACCGTCCCCTTCTACGGCTTCAATCGCGATGGGGTGGAGAGCAATGCGGGCTTGCGCGAGAACTTCCGTCGGATCGGCCTGCAGGGCGGCATCAAGGGGCAATATGATTGCATCCGCGAGTTCTCCGAGGTCGACTATACGCAGGACCTCCAGCGGATCGATCGCCCGACCCTGATCATCCATGGTGACGACGACCAGATCGTGCCGATCATCGCTTCCGCCCATCGCGCCGTTGAAATCGTCCCGGATGCGACGCTGAAGATCTATGCCGGCGGCTCCCACGGGCTGGCGGAAACCGACGCCGACCGCTTCAACGCCGACGTTCTGGCCTTCATCCGCGCCTGAGCGCCCCCGGACCCCATCACACCAGATCCAGAAAAGAGACCGTCATGTCCAAGCTTGCCGCTACCCTCGCCCTTGCCACCGCCCTCTTCACCGGCCCGTCCCTTGCCGAACCCGTGAAGCCCACGATCGTCCTCGTCCACGGCGCATTTGCCGACGCGTCGAGCTGGAACGGCGTGATCACGGCCCTCCAGAAGGACGGATACAGGACCGTCGCCGTCGCCAATCCGCTGCGCAGCGTGTTGAACGACGCCCGGACCGTCTCGGACGTCGTCGCAAGCATCGAGGGGCCGGTGGTTCTCGTCGGCCATTCCTATGGCGGCCAGGTGATCACGAACGCGGTTGCGGGCCACGACAACGTCAAGTCGCTGGTCTATGTCGCAGCCTTCGCCCCGGAGAAAGGCGAAGCGGCGGCCGAATTGGCCGGCAGGTTCCCCGGCGGGACGCTCGGCGAAGCGCTGGCGCCCCCGGTCAAGCTCGCCGAGGGCGGCGTCGACCTCTATATCGACCAGGCGAAGTTCCACGACCAGTTCGCCCATGACGTCCCGGTCGCGGAAGCCGCCCTGATGGCCGCCGGCCAGCGGCCCATCACGGAAGCCGCATTGACGGACAAGTCGGGCGATCCCGCCTGGAAGGCGCTGCCCTCCTATTTCGTCTACGGGAATGGCGACAAGAACATCCCGGCCAAGGCGCTCGGCTTCATGGCGGAACGGGCCGGCTCCAAACACACGGTCGTGGTCGAAGGCGCGTCCCATGTCGTCATGGTCTCGAAGCCGCAGGTCGTTGCCGACCTGATCGAAGAAGCCGCGCAATAACCGCGCCGCCAACGAACGGGCCAGGGCGCTTTTGCGCCCTGGCCTTGCCTCTACACCAGCATGCGCGAGAGCATCTTCCGGATGTGGTCTTGTGCGGCGTAGAAGATTGCCACCACAATGAGTGTGGCTTCGGACCCTACCGGCAGAAACCAAACAGCCGCCTTGTCGCGCCGAAGGAACCGAATCCCCGGATGAATATCGGGCCGCACGGTCCCGATGTAAGGTGTATCGACGAGACGATCGATTTCGACGCGCAGTTTACGGATCCGCTCAACGCTACGCTCCAGGGCCTCGCCGGGCGGATCCCCGAGTTCGACATAGGCATCGAACAGATGGTCGAAGATCAGCTCGAAATCCCGTTCGGCATGCTCGGAATATTCAAGGGTCCACACGGAGAGCCCGCCGCTTCCGCTCGACCATTGCCGTGACACGGCCTTCCATTTCCGGCGCGGAAATCCTAGGACCTTCCAATCGGCGCTGAACCAATTCGCGCAGCGCCGCCGTTTCGACCGCCTCGGCTTCCGTCTTTTGGCGAAGCAGCTCCAGGCCCTGCTGAAGAACCGAACTCATGCTGGAATAGCGGCCGCTGTCCACGAGTGAACGGGCGAAGGCATCCTGCTGCTCTGTCAGCGAAATCGACGATTTCACGCTCATCGGCTTCTCTCCTTGCTGACAAAATTGCTACTGAGTAGCATACTTGTCAATGTGCCTCAGCTGAGAAGATCGACCGCCGTTCTTGCCAGTGCCAGGGTTCCGAAGGCGATGGAGCGCTCGTCCGGCTGATAATCGGTATTGTGCACCTTGTCCGATCGTCCCGGCTGCGAGGAGCCGACGAGCAGCCTGAAGGAGGGGGACCATTTCCACGAAAAGCGCAAAATCCTCGCCCCCCATGCTCGGCTCGTAGTCGAAGGCCACGTCGCCGAGCTGCGCGTTGATCGCGCGAAGCGTATGACCGCTTACGCTGCATGTCGAGAACCGGCAGGCCAGCGCGTCGATGCTAGTCGATCGACTGATAGGCCCCCGCATAGCGGTCACCCAGTCGTAATCGTCATAGGTGGCTGTAGGGGCGGCAGGGAAATTGATAAGGCAGACTGCGGCTCACCTGTTGTTAAACCTAATGCTTTGCACTATAGTTTGGTGAACTAGGGAACTGATGTGCGCGTTTACGAAACCCGAATTTTCAGCCGATTTGCGCGCAAAGAAAGCATCAAGGAAAAGCAACTTCTTGATGCCGTGCAGCGGGCCAGCGACGGTTTGATTGACGCCGATCTCGGTGGCGGCCTTATCAAGCAGCGCGTTGCACGCCCCGGCCAAGGCCGCAGCGGGGGCTATAGGACCATTCTGGTTTTCCGCATGGGAAGCCTAGCAATCTTCCTGACCGGCTTTGCCAAGAATGAACGGGAAAACATCAGTGCGAACGATCTTGAAGACCTGAAAATCATCGCTCAGCAATGGTTGAAATATCCAGAGCGCATTGGGGCCGATGTGACGGCCAGGATTCTAAGCGAGGTGAGCAATGGCAAAGAAAGCTGAAACGGTGTCCCGTATCCGGCTCGAAATTTTGGAACTGGCTAACGACATGCACGCCAACGGCACCTTGGCGGACGACGATTTCCAGAAGATTACGATGCGGGATTTGAATGCCGCGCCACAGACCGCTACTCCCCTTAGTGCCGATGACATTCGGGCTTTGCGGGAGAAGGCGCATATGAGCCAAGCCGTTTTTGCTCGCTACCTGAATCTATCGGCGGGACATATCTCTCAATTGGAACGCGGGCTGAAGCGTCCGACCGGGCCAGCGCTGGCCCTATTGAATGTCATCCGCCGAAAAGGGATTGAAGCTATCCTATAACCTCTTGGCGACATGCCCTTCAATCTTGGGAGCTAGCACTTCTGTGGTTGCCGCCTGTTATGCAAGTTTTTGCCCATCAGAACGTGTGATCGAGTGCAGTCTTCTGTCAGGCCTTTAGGTGCGGCATTTCGAAAGACCGACAATAGAGAGTATCGCAATCACGAGCAGAAAGAGTAAAACTGCTGTACCGTGTGCCCTCGTTGGCTTCCATGATCTCGCGTCCAGCTGATTATCGATCTTCCGTGCCCGATCAGCGATGGCAGCATAGCCATAGGCCCACGGCGTAACGCGGTTGTGCAGCACGCGAAGGCCTCAGAGGCTCCGACACGAGAAAAGGTCTCGAAGAGATGGGCGATCGTCTCTGCGATCATGAACTCGCCGGCATTAGGTCGATAGTCTGCCGCTTCACGCCTAACTCAGAAGATCAACCGCCGTTCTCGCCAGTGCCAGGGTTCCGAAGGCGATGGAGCGCTCGTCCGGCTGATAATCGGAATTGTGCACCTTGTCCGATCGTCCCGGCTGCGAGGAGCCGACGAGCAGCCTGAAGGAGGGAACCATTTCCGCGAAAAGCGCAAAATCCTCGCCCCCCATGCTCGGCTCGTAGTCGAAGGCCACGTCGCCGAGCTGTGCGTTGATCGCGCGAAGCGTATGCTCGAGCATGCCCGCATCGTTGAAGATGGGAGGGGTGCCGCGCCTGTAGGTGAGTTCGCACCCTGCCCCGAAGCTCAATGCCGTCCCCTCGCACAGCCGGCGCAGGCCGGCCTCCGCCGCATCGCGCGCCTCCGGCTGCCGGCTGCGCACGGTTCCCTTCAGCTCGCAGCGGTCGGGGATGATGTTCCTGGCCTCGCCCGCATGGATCGATCCGACCGTCACCACGCAGGCATCGAGCGCCCGCACGTTTCGCGACACGATGGTCTGCAACTGGCCGATCAACTGGCCCGCGATGACGATCGGGTCGATGGCGGCATAGGGGCGGGCCGCATGGCCCCCCTTGCCGAGCACGGTGATGTCGAAGGAATCGACCGCGGCATTGGCATAGCCGTGCACGATGCCGAACCGGCCGCAAGCGATTTCAGGCCGGTTGTGCAGGCTCAGCGCCATGTCGACGCCCTCCATCACCCCGTCGGCGATCATCTCCTTTGCCCCGCCGATCGCCTCCTCCGCCGGCTGGAAGACGAGGCGGACCTCGCCGGCCAGCCGATCCTCCATGCGCTTCAGAACGGCGCCGATGGCGAGCAGCGTCGCGGTGTGGAGATCGTGGCCGCAGGCATGCATGCGGTTCGGGATCTTGCTTGCATAGGGGAGCCCCGTCTCCTCCTGCATCGGCAGGGCGTCCATGTCCGCGCGGATCAGCAAGGTCGGACCTGGCCTTCCGCCGCGGATATGCCCGACGACGCCGGTGCGGCCGATGCCCGTCCGGTGCTCGATCCCGAGGCTCGTAAGGGTCTCCGCCACGAGGGCGGCCGTCTGGACCTCCTCGAAGGCGATTTCGGGATATTCGTGGATGCGCCGGCGGATATCGATGAAGCGCGCCTCGTTCTCCTCGACGGCGGCGGCGATCAGCGCCGCCACGTCATTGGCGCCGGAATGGGAAAAGGTCTCGGTCACGGCCGACCTCCTGTCTTGCGGATTGAATGGGCGGAATGCGCCGGCGGCCCGTCAGCCGTTGAGGTGGCAGGCCGACAGGTGGTTCGGCGCCACTTCCTTGCGGAGCGGCACCTCCACCCGGCAACGGTCCATGGCGAACGGGCAGCGGGGATGGAAATGACAGCCCTTCGGCGGATCGAGGGGGCTTGGAAGCTCGCCTTCCACGGCCTTGAACCGCCGCTTGCCGGTCTCGATGCGGGGAACCTCCGCAAGCAGGGCCTTCGTATAGGGATGGTTGGGACGCCGGAAGACCTCCTCGACGGGCGCCTCCTCGACGATCCGGCCGAGATACATGATCGCGACCCGGTCGGAGATGTGCTCCACCACGCCGAGATCGTGGCTGACGAAGAGATAGGTCAGGTCCAGCCGGTCCCTGAGGTCCATGAACAGGTTGATCACCTGCGCCTGGATGGAGACGTCGAGGGCGGCGACGCTTTCGTCGCAGACGAGGAACTTCGGCTGGACGGCCAGCGCCCGTGCGATGTTGACCCGCTGGCGCTGGCCACCGGAGAACTGGTGCGGATAGCGCGACTTCATGGAGGGATCGAACCCGGCCAGCGTCAGGTAGTTGTCCACATAGGCGGCGCGCTCTGCCGCGCGCGCCAGGCCATGCGTCTTCGGCGCCTCGAAGATCAGCTCCTCGATGGTCATGCGCGGATTGAGGGCGGCCATCGGGTTCTGGAAGATCATCTGGGTGGCGAGGCCCGCCTCCTTCTGCTCGGCGGCGGACATCGTCCTGCGGTCGACGCCCTTCCAGAATACGGCACCATCGGTCGGCGCGGCGATCCCGGCGATGACGCGGCCGAGGGTCGATTTCCCGCAGCCGCTTTCGCCGACGAGGCCGACGACCTCGCCGCTGCGGATGCTGAGGCTCACGCCGTCCAGCGCATGAACGACCGGAGCGGGCTTCGCCAGTTTCAGGGCGAGCGCGATCTTCGCGGCGAGGTCCGGCCGGGCGCCGAAACGCTGCGTTATCGTCCTGGCCTCGATCAAAGGGGCCTCGATCAGGGGGGGCTCGGCAACCGTCATGATGCGGGTCCTCTCGTCACGGGATGGATGCAGCGGAAGGAGCGGTCGCCCGCGGGGGTGAGGCCGGGCATGACGCGACAGCCGTCGTCGGCCCGTGCGCAGCGCGTGCGGAAACTGCAGCCCTGCGGCAGGCGGTTGAGGGCCGGCGTCATGCCGTCGATCTGGCGCAGGCGCTCCCCGCGATGGTTCTGCGACGGCACGGAAGCGATCAGGCCCGCGGTGTAGGGATGGCGGGGATCGCTGAGGACCACCCCGACGGGGCCCGTCTCGACCAGCCGGCCGGCATACATGACGGCGATGTCGTCGGCCAGCCGCGAGACGATGGCGAGATCATGGGTGACCCAGATCACCGCGGTCCTCGCCTCCTCGGCGAGCTTCTGGAATTCCGCGATGATCTGGCTCTGGATCGTCACGTCGAGCGCCGTCGTCGGCTCGTCGGCGATGATGAGATCGGGCTTGTGCAGGAGCGCGATGGCGATGGCCACGCGCTGGCGCATGCCGCCGGAAAACTGGTGGGGATAGGCCGCAAGCCGCTCCTCGGGGCTCGGTATGCCGACGCGGCCGAGCGCATCGCGGGCGCGCTGGCGGGCAACTTCCTTCGGCACGCTCTCATGGGCCAGCACGGCCTCGATCATCTGCGTGCCGACCGACAGGACGGGGTTGAGCGTCATCGTCGGATCCTGGAACACCATCGCGATCCGCTTGCCGCGCAGGCGGCGCATCTCCTCTTCCGAACTCCGGCTGATGTCGACGCCGTCGAAGAGGATCTCGCCCGAGGCGATGCGGCCGGGCCGCTCCAGCAGGCGGATGATCGAAAAGCCGGTGACCGACTTTCCCGAGCCCGACTCCCCCACCAGGCCGAGCACGCGGCCGCGGTCGAGCGCGAAGGACACGTCGTTGACCGCCCTCGTACCGGGCTGCCCCCTGCCCCCGCCGAACTCGGTGACCAGATTGCGGACCTGCAAGAGCGCCGTCATGATGCGTTCCTCGGATTGAGCACGTCGCGCAGGCGGTCACCGACGAGGTTGATGGCGACGATGGTGACGAGGAGCGCGATGCCGGGGAAGAAGCTGATCCAGTAGAGGCCTGTCAGCAGATACTGGTATCCGGTCGAGATCAGCATGCCGAGCGAGGGTTCGGTGACCGAGGCACCGAGGCCGAGGAAGGAAAGCGTCGCCTCGAGGCCGATGGCGCGCGCCACCTGCATGGTCGCGATGACGATGACGGGGGCGAGACAGTTTGGCAGCAAGTGCCGGAAGAGGATGCGCCAGCCCGGCAGGCGCAGCATGCGCGCCGCCTCGATATATTCCTTCTCGCGCTCGACGAGGGCGGTCGCGCGGACGGTGCGCGCATAGGTCGCCCATTCGGCGATGATCAGCGCGATGACGACATTGAGCACCCCCTTGCCGAGGATGGCGAGCATCATCAGCGCCATCAGGATCGTCGGGAACGACAGCTGCAGGTCGACAAGACGCATGATCACGGTTTCCGTCCGGCGCCCCATATAGGCGGCGAACAGGCCGGCCGTCGTGCCGATGATGGCCGCGGCGAAGGCGGAGAGCACGCCGACCAAGAGCGACGTGCGAAGGCCGTAGAGGATGCCGGACAGGATGTCCCGGCCCTGGCTGTCCGTGCCGAGGTGATAGACGAGGCCGGTCATCGATTCCGACCCCGGCGGCAGGCGCCCATCCATGATGTCGAGCTGCATCAGGTCATAGGGGTTCTGCGGCGATATCCAGGGCGCCAGAAGCGCCAGGCAACAGATGACGAAAAGGGTGACGAAGCCGGCCGCCGCCGCCGGCGAGGCGAAGAAGTCGGCGATGTTCCTGGAAAGGCGGCCGGGTTCGGCGGGCGTCCTGTCCGTCTCGTGCATATCGTGTTCGGCCATGGGTTTAAGCCTTCGAATCCAGCCGGACCCGCGGGTCCAGCATGGTGTAACAGACGTCGATGATGAAGTTCAGGACGACGAAGAGCAGGACCATCATCATCAGGTAGGCGACGATGACGGGGCGATCGAGGAGGTTGATCGAATCGATGATCAGCTTGCCCATGCCCGGCCAGGCGAAGATGCTTTCAGTGACCACCGAGAAGGCGATGAGCGAGCCGAATTCGAGGCCGATGATCGTCACGACGGGGATCATCAGGTTCTTGAGCACATGCACGGCGATCACCCGCCGCTCGCGCAGGCCCTTCGCCCGGGCGAACTTGATGTAGTCCTGGGGCAGGACCTCCTGCACGCCGGCGCGCGTCAGCCGCAGGATGAGAGACGTCTTGAACAAAGCGAGGTTGAAGGCCGGCAGGAGGAGATGCCGCAGCCCCTCCCCCGTCAGGAACGACCATTGCACGCCGAACAGGTCCAGCGTCGGGCCGCGCCCGTTGGTCGGCAGCCAGCCGAGCTCGACCGAGAAGACCATGATCAGCATCAGGCCCACCCAGAATGTCGGCAGCGAGAAGCCGAGGATGGAGCCGCTCATGATCAGCTTCGAGGAGACCCGGTTCGGATAGAGCCCGGCATAGAGGCCGAGCGGCAGGCCGAAGACGAGCGCGATAACCAGCGCCGAGATCGCCAGTTCGAGCGTCGCCGGCAGGCGCTCCAGGATGAGGCCCATGGCCGGGCGGCCATAGACGAAGCTGTTGCCGAAATCGCCGTGCAGCAGGCCTTGCAGGAACAGGAGATATTGCCGCCAGAGCGGCTGGTCGAGGCCGTAATGGGCGATCACGCGGGCGCGCTCGGCCTGGTTGGCGTCCGGGTTGATCAGGATATCGACCGGATTGCCGATGACGTTCACGCCGATGAAGACGATCACCGTCATCGCGACGACGACGAACATCGCCTGTATCAACCGCCTGATTATCGATGTGACCATTGCCTGCTCCAGTTTCTACCGCATGGTCCGGCGCCGCGGCGATTGCGCCCGGTCGCGGGGTTCTAGGCGACGGAGATCGCCATCCCGTCGCGTTGCGGATCGGCCGCGCCCCTGGACACGCCGTCCTCGATCCGGATCGCGTGGACCGCCGCGAATGCGTAGGTCTGGGAGGAGCGCGCCACCTGATAGCCTTCGGCGCGCAGTTCGTCCTCGACCGAATGGCGGATGCGGTTGCAAATGTCGATGGTGTTCGAGACGCCGACGATCCGGGGCGCGACGACCGCCTCGAGCACCGGCATGCCGAAGTCGATCATGTTCATGAGGCACTGGGCGACCGCGGGCGCGATGTAGCTTCCGCCCGGCGCGCCGATCACGATGCTGGGTTCCTCATCCTTGAAGACGATGGTCGGGGCGGCGGAACTCGGCCGGCGCTTTCCGGGGGCGATGGAACCGGGCTTTCCCGGAACCGGATTGAAGCGGCTCATGGTGCCATTATACATGAAACCGAGGCCGTCCGTGATCGCGCCGGAGGGACTGCCCAGCGTATGGGTCATGGCGACGGCATTGCCGTCCTTGTCGATCACCGAGATATGGGTCGTGTCGCGCTGAGACCGGTCGAGGCGCGCGACATTGGCCCTTTCGCCGGCCTTGATCGAGGCCGCCAGGGCGACGGCATGGTCGCGCGACAGGAGTTTTTCATAGGGCACGTCGACATAGGCGGGGTCGCCCATATGAGCGTCCTTGTCGATCGTCATGCGCTTCATCGCCTCGAACAGGATGCGGATATGCTCGGTGCTGCCGTGCTGCATCGCGCCGACGTCGAACTGCTCCATGATGTGCAGCAATTCGAGCAGCGGGAAGCCGGAGCCCGGCGGCGGCGAGGTGGCGATGCGATGTCCGCGATATTCGCCCCAGACGGGCTTTACCCGCGACAGTTCGTAGCGCGCGAGATCCTGCCGGTCGATCAGGCCGCCATTGGCCTTGAAGTCGCCGGCAATCTGCTCGGCGATCTCGCCCTGGTAGAAGATGTCGGATCCGCCGCTACGCGCGATCCGCTCGAGCGTCTCGGCCATGTCCGTGTTGACGAGCGTTTCCCCGACATTGCGGATGCTGCCGTCGTCGTGGAAATAGACGCGCCGGCCGGTGGCCGAATAGCGCAGCTTCTCGAACGTGTTGGCAAAGCCGTCGTTCGACTGGTCCTTGGTCCAGTACCAGTGCATGTGGCTGCGGATCATGAAGCCGTCGCGGGCATAGCGGATCGCCGGCGCGATGAGGTCGGCCCAATCGAAGGTGCCGTAGTCGCGCAGCGCCGTCTCGTAGCCCTTGAGGGAGCCCGGCGTGCAGACCGCAAGATAGCCGATATCCGAGACATTGCCCTCCAGCACATAGCCGAAGCCGTCCCGGCTCTCGTGTTTGATGGCGCCCAGCCACATGTCCGGCGTCGCCTTCAGAGGGGCCCGGGCGTAGAATTCCAGGATGTCGTGCACGCCCTTCTTGGGCATATGCACATGCATGGAGCCGAACCCGCCGATGCCCGCCATCTGCGGATCGACGACGCCCTGAACGAAGGCGCAGGCGAGCGCGGCATCGATGGCGTTGCCGCCGCGCTCCAGGACATGCGCGCCCGCTTCCACCGCCTCGGGCTGCGGCGCGACAATGGTTGCGTTTCTCATCTTGCGCGACGGTCCTTCAATACCTTTGCGAGGAAGGCCTTGACGTGGCCCAGCACCTTGATCCGGTCGTGGGAGACGCCCGGCACGCGCTCGAAGCTCACGTCGACGCCCGCATCGCGGAACGATTTCGCAAGCGCCGCCAGACGCTCGGGGCGTGTCGCGCCGGCATCGTTGGCGCCTTCCATGTAATACCGGCCGCCCGGCTTGTGGGTGATCTCCCAGGTCTCGAGATCGGCATCGCCGACGACCATCTGCACCGGCACCTTCGCAAGCTCCTGCGGCCGGAACGGCCGGCCGAAACGGGCCTCCAGGTCGCGGACGCCGACCCACCAGTCGCGGGTCGGGTCGAGGAGCGTGACCGAGCCCGGCGCGCCGATCGAGGCGGCCCAGAGCTTTTCGGGATGAAGGATGGCGAAGCGGTGGGTGAAATGCCCGCCACCGGAGAAGCCGAACATGGCGAAGGTCGACCAGTCCTGACCGTATTTGGCGGCCATTTCCTCGACCATGGCGAGGACGACCCGGTCATAGCGGATATCGCCTTCCTCGATGAACTTGTAGCCGGAGCGTGCGCCGTCGCCGAGCACGCCGACGGGGAAGATCGGGCACAGGATGGCGCAATCGTTGTAGAGGCCGAATTCGGCAAAACCGTCGCGGAAGTCGATGGCCGAGGTGCGGCCCGTGCCGTGCACGGCGACCAGAAGGTCGAGCTTGCGGCCGTCGGCCGCCGTCGGCGGCACATAGAGCAGCATGTGAAGGCGCGGGTCGACCTGCGAGGCGAAGATCGCCGTCTGGCCATAGTCATAGATCGCCTTCGCCCGGGCATTGGCATCGCCCGTTCCGAGTTCCTGCATGGTCGTCTCCTGGAAAATCAAGAATGGGGGCCGCCTCGCGCGGCCCCCGGGCCCGCCGTCAGTTCGCGGGCTTCACGTCATAGGCGAGCGTGTACTTGTCGCCGCGCGGCGTGTAGGCGACCGTCTTGCGGGCGCCGAGCACGACATTCTCGTAGTGCATGGGCAGGATCCAGAGATTGTCGAAGGTCTGCTTCGACAATTCCTGCAGCAGCGGAGCGCGCTCCGCCTCGTCGAGGGTCGAACTCGCCTTGGCGAGCACCTCGTCGATCTTCGGGTCCGATACGTCGCCGCCATTGTAGCGGCCGGTCCCCTTCTCCTCGTCGCGCGTGGCGACCAGCGCGACCGTCGGATTGGTCGTCTCGCCGGTATTGACGCCCCACGAGCCGAGATAGGTGCTGTACTTGCCCTCCGCATAGGCTTCCGAATACATGGCCCAGGGCATCACCTCGACCTTGGACTGGATGCCGATGCGGGTGAACATCTGGCCGACGGCCTGGAGCACCTCGGCGTCCTTGACGTAGCGCCCGGAAGGACCGTGCAGCGTCAGGCCGAAGCCGTCCGGATAGCCCGCCTCGGCGAGCAGCGCCTTTGCGGCGGCCGGGTCATAGGCGACGCTTTCGACCTTGTCGCTGTGCCCGGCATAGCCTTCGGCCACGAACTGGTCGGCGACCGTGCCGTTCTTCTGCATGACGCGCTCGACAATGGCCGGTCGATTGATCGACATCAGCATGGCGCGCCGCACGCGGATATCCTTGAACGGGTTCTTGCCGAGGTCGGAGCCATCCGCCGCCGTGATGAAGGGCGAGGCATCGCGGCTGACGTCCATGCCGAGATAGACGAGGCGCGAGGACTGGCCGTTGATGACCTGCAGGGTGTCGCTCGCCTCGACGCGCGCCATGCCGTCGGCCGGAAGGGCCTCGATGATGTCGATCTCGTTCGACAGGAGGGAGGCCAGCCGGGCGCCGTCGTCGGGCAGGAAGCGCAGGGTGACGTTGGACCAGTGCGAGGGGCCGGCGAAATAGGCCTCGTTGCGCTTCAGCGTCAGGTTGCCGCCCGGCGTATAGGAGACGAAGGAATAGGCGCCGGTTCCGATCGCACACTTGCCGCTGTCGAAATCCTGGACCGGCGCGTCCTTGCAGTCGGCGCTGATGATGCGGATGCGGCTGACCGAATTGAGGATGAGCGGATCGGGGACCTCGGTCTCGACGATGACGGTGTGCGGGTCCTTGGCGGTCACGTTCGCGATGTTGCGGGTATAGGAGGCAAAGCCCTGGCTCGGCTTGTCGCGGGCCCGCAGCAGCGAGGCGACGACGTCGTCGGCGTCAAAGGCGCTTCCGTCGTGGAACGTCACGCCCTCGCGCAACTTGAACTCCCAGTGGGTGGCGTCGACCGCCTTCCATTCCGTCGCCAGCTCCGGGCTGTTGGCCGACGTGCCCGTGAGGTTGACGAGGCTGTCCCAGATATGCCGGGACGTCGCGTTGTTGGGCGCGGAACTGTCCTCATGCGGATCGATGGTGGTGGGGGTCGTCGACATGCCGATCGTCAGGGGTGTCTCCTGCGCGGCGGCGAGGGCAGGAACGGCGATCGTGCCGAGCAGCGCGACGGCTGCCCGCGTCAATATCTTTGCGGTCATCTCTTTAATCCCAGTTGGAGTTTCCTGCCGGTCTGACGCCGGCCCGACGAGCGGTTCCGAGCCACTCTTGACGAAAAGCGTAGGTTTGCCGGACATCCATTGTCAAACGGAAAACCAACATGTTACGGTTGCCGTAACGCGCCGCCTCAGGTGAAAATCCAGCCACTCCTCTTACGGAAAACCTCTGCCATGGATGAAGGAAAGCCAGAAAGAAGCTCCATAATTCAGTCTGTTGACGTCTGCATAGACGTGCTTCTCGACGTCGCGAAGAATCCGGACTGCACGCTAGCTGATATCGCCAGGAGCATTACGGAAACTAAGCCAAGAATCTTACGAATGTTACGCACAATGGAACGGCGCGGCCTCGTCCGGAAGAGCCGCAACGGGACCTATCGACTCGGCAACACCGCCATCGTGCTCGGCACGGCCGCCTCGACGCAGGTCGATCTCGTCCGGGTGGCCAATCCGATCCTGGAGGAACTCGGGCAGAAGGTGAACGAGACGACCCAGCTGAGGATCATCGACAACGGCGAATCCCTGTGCATCGCCAAGTTCGAACCGACGCGGGACCTGCGGGTGCATTCCATGATCGGAAGGCGCCGTCCGCTTCATGCGGGCTCCTACAAGGTCCTTCTGGCCTACTTGCCCCCGCAGGTCCAGGCGCAGATGATCCCCGACAAGCTCGAGAAATTCACCCCCAAGACGATCACGAGCCGGGCGAGGCTGGAGGTGGAGCTGAACCGCATTCGCGAGGCCGGCCATTGCGTCAGCCGCGGCGAGGTCAGCGATCAGCTCGTGTCCGTGTCGGTTCCCGTTCTGGCCTTCGACGGATCGGTCATCGCCGCCGTGAATATCGCCGCCCCCGCTTTCCGAACCCAGGGCCACGACATCCAACGATATATCACCCTGCTGAAGGACGCCGCCAGGAAGATCTCCGCGGGGCTGGGGTGGTGACGGGCGAGCGGCTTTCACTCAGGGCTTTTCCTAAAGAAGTATCGCGCCGAGATTGTTGTTTCGGCAACGTCATGTAGAATCCCGCGATATCCTTGCCCGGTATTTTAGCCCTTTCCCCACGCAATCCCGGATTATCCTTTCCCCGATGAAGTCTTCTCTCGATCACATGCCGCCTCGCAAACAGCAGGAGCTTATCCGGGTCCTCGACATCCTCCATGAGGAGTTCGAAGACGCGCTGAAGGAAGGGACGGCGGACTTCAAGAAGCGGGGACGCATCCTCAAGATCATCCTTTTCGGCTCCTACGCCAAAGGCGGTTGGGTGGACGAGCCCTTCACCATGAAGGGGTATCGCTCCGATTTCGATCTCTTGATCATCGTCAACAACAGCAAGCTCTGCGAATTTGCCGAATATTGGTACAAGGCCGCCGATCGATTGATCCGCGACCCTTCGATCAAAACGCCTGTCAGCTTCATCGTTCATTCAAGGCGCGAGGTGAACAAGTACCTCAAGGAGGGGCAGTATTTCTTCTCCGACATCCGCAAGGAAGGCGTCGTTCTTTACGAACTGGATGACGAACCGTTGGCGGAGCCCACGCCGCTGACGCCGGCAGAACGATTGCGGGTTGCACAGGAGCATTTTGAGCAGCGCTCTTCCGCTAGCCAAAACTATAGCGTTCTTTCAAAGGTTGCGCTCAACGGTGGCATGCTGAACGAAGCTGCATTCTTGCTCCATCAAACACTCGAACAGGCCTACTCCTGCGTCCTGCTCACACTGACCAACTACGCGCCGCCGTCACACAACATCAAGTTCCTCCGCTCGCTGGCCGAGGAACAAGACCGCCAACTGGCCGAAGCCTTTCCGCGCGACCAGCACCGTGAACGTGCCTGGTTCAACACGCTCAACGAAGCCTATGTGAAGGCCCGCTACTCAAAGCATTTCGAGATCAGCGCTGAAGCGCTCAACTGGCTTGGAGAGCGTACCACCCTCCTGCTCGAACTGATCAAGGCGACGTGCCTCAGACACCTGGAAGCTCTCGGGCGCAATATAGGCTAGCAGGTCACCACATCATCGTGGCTGCCTGGATAATCTATCCTCGAGATCTCACCGCTCCGGCCCATCAGGGTCCCTGTCGCGCTGTCTCTCCTGGGTGGCCTGCCGCAGGATCTCCTGTCGCTGTTCTTGCCGGACGGCTTTCGCAGCCTCTGCCTGCTCGCGGGCCGCTCGCGCAGCCCGCCCGTCAGCAATCCCTTGCTGCTGGGCGGCGATCGCAGGATCGACCATCGGCAACGTATCCTGGCCGCGCATGCGCGGTTCATCGGCGCGCACGGCTGGCGGCATCCCTCTTTCCATCGCGATCTCGGTAATCAGTCTCATCTGGTGCATCTCTATGTCACGGCGTTGTTTGGCGAAGAGCGTGGACATTTCCCGCCGCATCTCCTCGACGGCCTGACGTTCCTTGCCGCTATCGACCATCGCCTCCAAGCGATCCATGGATCTGTTCGCCCGCGAGACACGCGCGTCGAACTGTTCCAGCGACAAGACCGTGGTCTTTTCCTTCTGCTGCTGGATGGTCGCGACCAGATGTCTGAGCCCTGACAGCGCGCCATCATTCGTGGTGCCCGATACCATCTGTGCCACCACCCCATTCGCCGCAGCGGCGAAACGGTCGGCCGCAGCGATCACCGAGGGCTCCGCGCCTACCTCTTTCAAGGCGCTGGCCGTTGCCTGCCATTTCTGAGCGAGAGCGAAGTTTCCATTTGTGAGTGAGGCATGCTCTACGGCGCCGGCGCGCTTGCGCTCGACCCGTTTGGTAACGGACGGGGTCTTGAGATAACGAGGGTCGTTCTTACCACGCTCACAGGCGCCGGCCTGCGCCTGGCTGTAGGGCCGCGTCGCCGCAACATCCGCACGCCTTGTGGCGACCATGGCGATACCATGCTCGCGTGCTTTGGCCGCGAACCGCTCGCGCCATTCGTAGAGTTCTGGCTTGGTAAGACGCAGCGCCTTGCCAACATCATCGCGGGCGGAGATCATCGCATGGACATGCACATGGCCGGTCTCCGGGTGATGTGCAGTGATCCAACGATGCCCGGCGACCTGCTCACTCAGAAAATCCCGCACGGTGCGGACCATCGCCTCCGGATCCGTCCCGGCGCGTGCCGAGAAGATGACATGAAAGGCATTGCGAGGCTCGACGGTGCGAATATGGGGCGACCAGGCGCGCCAGATATCGTCTGCCTTCTCCCTGAAACTCGAGGCGCCCGTAACCGGATTCACTGTATTGGCGATGACGTCCTTCTCTGTACGCAGGAACTTTTCCAGGAAGTAGCGGCCGGATTGTTCGGAAACGGCTGCGCCGAGAATGCGCACCTCGGCAGAAACGCCGGCGTCGGCTAGCCTGCGCGCAAGGTCAGCCTCCGCATTCTGGGCAGTCCGTGCCGGACCTTCGCCCTTTTCGCGGGCTTTCAGCACACTCGCGATCTTCTTCGCCGACAAGTCTGTCACCGCATAGACCGAGATCTTCCCATCCGGATGCCGAGAAAAGAGGTAGGGATTTGATCCAAACGCGGCATTCAATGCGTCATGAAGTGAATCTTCGTCGAGCACATCGGAAGGGATCATCGACAACGTGGCCAGCGCGTTCACAGCGTAAGCATCACGGAAGTCCGCACCCCATTCTGCCAGCACCGCAGCCCGATCCTGGCGGCTCGCGATGGCATGGCCATCCTGATCGTGGATCGGGATATCGATCTTGTCCTTCTCGCCGTTCTCCTTCTCAACATCCCGAGTTCCAAGATAGGTCATCAGGCCCGCGGCCGATGCGCGGCTCGAAACCGTCGACGTCACCTTGATGACGACCGGCTGTGCACCGGCGGCGATCGCCGCTCGGCTTACGGTCTCTGCCCAAGATCTATCCGTTGCTGCGTGTCGCGTGGAAATCGGCCGCGCAGTACGAGGCGCGGACACACCACTCCCTCCTCCCCCGCCTGTCGATCTGCTCAGTTCATCATCATCATCATCCAATTTACGGCCAGCACCGCCCAAATCACCGATCATCGTGATGACGCTCTGCCGAGGCGCCGGCAGCACCTGCAGGATGGACGAGATCGTCGGCTCATTCGATGAAACAGCGCCTGGAGGCGGCTTGTTTGCAATCCCCGTGGCTACGAAGCGACGCCGCGGCTGACTTACTTTGGCAAATCCGAACACGCGATTCCGCCGCAAATCCTCCGCCTCGTTGTCGATCAGGGACGAAACACGATGGGCGGAATGGGCCTCAATCGCGTCTAGCAGGCCAGTCCAATCATACGTCACGGCCAGCCCTTCTCCGCTCTTGCCGACAGATCCTCAGCATCAAATCCAAGTCCACTCGCAGACAAAACACGCCCTCGAAGAGGCAACGCATCGCTTTCCGTCTCCTCTTGCCAGCTTGCCGGAGGCAACCCGGAGCGCAACAGGCGCGAACCACATCCCTGCCGGAGGCGGGGTGGCGTCGAGTTTGTACCACAAACTTGACTATCCTGCCACATGAAACAAACTATACTTTATTATGACACCGTCGCCGCTAAAAGGCGGACTCTCTCGTCTCACCAGTAATGTAACAGTTCGGCTACAGCACAGACTTCACTTTAACAATTGCCCGTTGTTCGTGCGATCATTGTCAGCGATAGCGCTGGCAATTGCCCATTACCCATTAACAATTGGCAGTTAACAGCTCCCGCATTGCCCATTACCAACGGGCAATTGTTGACTGCCCGTTGACTATTGTCAGCGGTCAATCGTCAATCACCAATCATCAACTGGGAGCGAATGATCCCTTCCCTGCGAATGATGGGAAGAAGGAATGATTATATTTTACACCGCAACAATGCCGAGGCTTCTGTGAGCACAAGGACGCGTTCTAGGGGGCCTTGAGTCAGGGTCGAACGCCTCGCCTTGTTGAGGAACTTCCAAAGGGTGGTTCGTACGATGAACTCGCTTTCTTCGGGTATCTTCTGCAGATGTGCGATCGGAGCACTCGCGACCTGTGCGTTGCCGGTCGCAGAAGCATTCCGAACGCCAGCGACATCATCCTCCCCTCGTCCGATAGCACGCTTGCTGATGGCGGGCGGCCTGGCATGGCCTTAAACGCGTCTTCAACGAGCGCCAAATCTATCAGTATATTTTTCTATAAAAAAGGTAGATTTCAAAAATCTCAGAAATTCCTCTAGTGATATTTAGGCAATCGGACTATATACATCCCAAAAATTGGAGTCGCAAAAAAATCTTCCGCTACATAAGGCGGAATATAAATCAAAACATAATTAGATTCGGGAAAGAGAAATTGGTTGTAACTATAGACAAGCTGAAAATCGCCTATTTTCCCGTCCCAAAGGCAGCTAACACTTCTATGAAGCATCTGATGCACAGCATAGATACGGGTGGAAAATTCAGGACAAAACACGATGAAGCCACGGGCCACCTTCACCACATTCATCGAGAGTACAAGACACCCAAATTTTCAGCGATAAATCCAGGCGCTTACAATAGGTTCTTTAAGATCGCGATCGTCAGGGATCCGGTGGAAAGAATCATCTCCGCCTGGAGGAATAGGGTCGTACATCACAAGGAACTTGAGGATGAAAAATGCGCTCTTTCCATAAAAGAAATCGGCCTACCCGAAAAGCCGGACCTTTCAGAATTCGTATTACACCTCGATGAATATCGAGAAATAAACAAGTCCATTTCAGTTCACACCGCCCCATTGACTGATTTTCTCGGAACATCAAGAGAATATTACGATTTGATTTTTGACATTTCGGAATCGCATCAGATCGAGGTCTTCTTCTCGACGCTTACCGGGGAGAAGAAAAAACTCCCGCGCAAGCAGACCGGAGGTCCGCCGGCCGAGCGAGACAAATTGCCCGAGGACCTGATCAGAAAGCTCGAGCATGCCTATGAGAGCGACTATCGGGTTTTTGGCGGCGCTTTCGGAAAGCAGACCGACCTCAAGGTGATCGCCAAGCGCGCGAAGAGACACAGGGCTTCGCTTCGTAGCCCCTTCAGGCGCTTTCGCTGGGTGCCTTGGATCTAAGAAATCTCTCCGCCTCACAATTAAATCACCATGCCTCACCTAGTCCTGTTCGGTGTTGGTGCCGGAGACCCGTAGGGGACGCATGAGCGGAAGCGGGCGCCCCTGTCGGTAGCGCGTGACAGACCGCTCTCCCCTTCTTAACGATTTTGCTTCACGCGCCGACGTCCTGTCGCGGTCGCGAGGATCTGGAAGGCAGGCGACGCGTAAGCTCCCAGCCATAAGAGGCAAAGGAGTGAATAAAGGGCCTGCACCTTCACCATACCAAATTGCATTCATGATATCATGCATATTGCAATATTATTGCTATCTGATAGATAGCAATAATATTGCATTCAGAAAGCCTTCATGAATTCCAGCTATCAAGCATGCTTGATATCAACAGGAGATGCGACATGCCGGTAGTGTGTGCGGCCAACCCAAAAGGGGGCGCGGGCAAATCGACGACCATTCTGGCCATAGCCTCGACCCTTGCCCAGCAGGGCGGATCCGTCACGATCATCGACGCCGACCCCAACAAGCCGATCACGGACTGGCGCACGGGAAAGAGCAATCTCCCGATCCAGGTCATCAGCGAGGCGACGGAGGGCAACATCCGCGATCTCATCAACACCGCCGCGGCCGAGGCGCAATTCGTCTTCGTCGATCTCGAAGGCACGGCAAGCCGCCTTGCCTCGCGAGCCATCATCCGTGCCGATCTCACGCTGATCCCGCTCGGGGGCAGCGCCCTCGATGCCAAGCAGGCGGCGCGCGCCGTCGGCCTGGTGCGGGAAAGCGAAGAGGATATCGGACGCAAGCTGAGCTTCACGCTCGCCTTCAACCGGACGAGCCCTCCGCCGTTCACAAGGCGCATCGAGCGGGAGATCGCCGACCAGATGCGCAGCAACGACCTGCCGGTCCTCGGCACCCATCTCTATCGCCGCGAAGCCTACAACGCCATGTTCATGGAGCGGCTCAGCCTCTTCGAACTGGACCCGCAGCAGGTGAACGGCCTTGAGGCCGCAATCGACAATGCCGTTCAGCTGACGGGGGAGGTGCTCGAGCTCCTTCGCGGCGCCTCGACGGAAAGGGCCGCGTGATATGTCCAGCGACCTCGGATTCGGGAAAACGAAGAAACTCGACCTCTCCGGCTTCGCGCCCCGGCCCGCCGAAAAGGTGCCGGCCCAGGCCGAGCAGGAGGCATCCGACCGGGCCGCCGAGCGAGCTGGCTTTCAAAGCCGCGAACCGGTCCAGAGGGTGAAGCGCATCCGCAAGACGAGCGACCCTCTCGACCAGGCCTTCGTGCGCGCGCCGATCGACGTCATCAACCGGTTCAAGCAATATTGCAACGAAACGGGCATGTCCTACGGCGAGGCGCTGGACGAGCTGATGCGGAGGTCGGGTATCTAGCGCTTGTCACCCAAGGCTAAATCACGCCGACGAGATGGGCGACCCGCCTTGCGACGCTCTGTTTCCGCCGCACCCGCTCCTCGTCCTGGCGCCGGGTCGCATCGCCCGATGCACCAAACAGTTCGAGCTCGCCGCGCAATTGGCGGAAATTGGACCCCAGCGCCGTGACCAGGCCGTGCTTCATGCGATAGAAGTCCGAAGAAGTCCGAGTTTGCGGTAAAATAGCCCGACACGCCAACGCATGCCGCCTGCAGGTGGGGGTGAAACCGCTCCGTCAGCATAAAATCGTTGGCAGCCAGCGGCAGGCCCTCGTTCAGGAGGCTGTGATTGTCGAGCACTTCAACCTGAGGAAATTGCGTGGCGATAGCCTCATACAGTTCTGCATCCCCATTGGAGCAAGCCCAGAAGACGACCCGGTCGAACTGATCGAACAAGCGCGGTCCTTCCTCCCTCGTCGGCCCGAGCACTGATTTCGCATTGAAGCCGGACAGGTGCAGCCATCGCCCCGAATGGCCGACCGTCTGCACGGGATAGAGAAAGGCGTCGTCCAATCCCTCCGCCAGGGAAGGGCAGGGACCGACGATCGCCTGCAAGGCTTCGACACTTGCCGCATCCCGACACTCGAAGAGCTGGCAACCTTCCAGGATTTTTCGCCAGGCCGCGGCGCCAATGGGAAAAATCTTCCTGAAGGGGGCTATCCCCAAGCCGGTCGCGACAACCGGAAAATTGGCGGCCGATCTCCACGACAGCACCGAGCAAACGCGTGGCGTTCCCCCAGTTCGCACAGGCATATCCGCCACCAAGAAAATGGAACCCCTGGACACCCTTGAATTTCGAGAGGTTCGAGCGCGCGTATTCCACGCCTTGCTCGTAAAAACTCGCATAGGATCCTGCCGCCCCGTCCGCATGCCTGGGGATGCGCTTTACGAAGGTCACATTGCCGAAGTCCCTCAGGAGGGCTGCCGTTGCCGATGCCCCCTTGCCGTCAACTATGATCGGCCCGTCACAGCCCAGACCCCGATAGAACCTCAGCCAGTACTGAACGAGCAGTTCATCGCCGAAGTTCGGCGCTCCGTTGCCTGCCAGAAGATAGAGCACTTGATCGACCACTTCCAAAACGAACCAGTTAGTGCCGTGCGATATATCGGGGTAGCGGCGCGACGTCACCCCGTCGGCGCTCGACCAGAGGCGGGATTAGCGCCATCCGGCCTGATCGGCTGGCACCGATCCCGCAAGCGCGCCGCGCCTCACGATTTTCTATTACAGCAATATAACAAAGACGCTTCCACTCGACTGAAAAATGCAGGAGAAGGAACGGGCAAAGTCCTCCTCATCGAACATCTGCTTCATTGCGCGTGAACACTCTGGGAAAAATTTCATGGCTGAAACCGCAGCGGAATACTGGAACCGATATTACGGCACCCGGACCTCTCCGGTTCCCAATATTCCTTCGCAGTTCGCAGCCTTTGTCGCGTTGGAGGCAGCGGCGGACGCGACGATCGTCGATATCGGCTGCGGGAGCGGGCGCGACAGCCTTTTCTTTGCCAATGCCGGCTTCAATGTCCTCGGCATCGACGCGTCCTCGGCTGCCGTTTCGCTCTGCCAGCACACGGCCGAGGAGCGCGGTATCGGCCGGGCTTCCTTCCTGTGTTGCAATGTAGACGACCCGGCCCTTGCGGACAGGATTTCGGCTAGCACCACAGGCCGGATCGTCGTCTACGCCCGCTTTTTCCTGCATGCCATCCCGGAAGAAGCGGAACTGGCCTTTCTCAAGACGGCGGCTGCCGTGAAGGATGTCGACCTGCTCGCCATAGAATTCCGGACCGACCGGGATGCGCAGCAGACCAAGGTTACCGACAGCCATTATCGCCGCTTCATTCCTCCGCTCGACTTCCTCGCGCGGGCAGCAAGACACGGCTTTTCCCCCGTCTATTTCACCGAAGGGTTTGGCTACGCAAAATACCGCAACGATGACGCTCATGTCGCCCGGGTGCTGATGCGCAAGGCCTAGCGGAGCATAATCGTGCAGATCGAGATACTGGATTTCAGCCCGGATATCATTTCCGGCCTCTTGCGGGAGGCCGGTGAACGTCCGGTAAAGCTGCAATTGCTGGTCGATGGACTTGTCGTCGCCGGCAATTGGGGCATACCTAGCCCAAACCAGGGCGAACAAACATTCCGGTTTAATCTTTCCGCTATCTGGTCCTACATAGGCAGCTTGGCCGATCTGCAGATTCGGGCAAACGACTGTTCGGCAGACCTGCCTCCACCGAATTTTGCACACACTCCGGAATTCAACCTAGAGGACCTGAAGCAAAAGCTTGAGGCCGGATATGTTTTTAACGAAAAAGGTAAGCTACAGCTTTCAAAAACCGTTGATACAGCCTGGCAAAGCAAAATGTTCGCTTTGTTCGATGGAATGTCTACCATCTTGGCGAAGAAAAATTTGAAGCTATTCGTCATGTATGGAACACTACTTGGAGCGTATCGCAACGGAAACTTCATCGGGCACGATCACGACTTCGATGCAGGATATATTTCAGGTCACACGGATGCCAGCAAGGTTCTTCTTGAATTTACCGAGGTCGCCGAGAGCCTCGCCGAGCATGGCTACCGCGTGGTCTGCAAACTGTCCTGCATATGGGTGACAGATCCGAAGAGTGGCGTAACCATCGACATATTCCACACCTTCTTCGACGAAAGCGGGGTGCTTCTGCTGCCCTTCGGCATTTGCGGTGTAAAACACTTCATGAGAAGCGACTTTCGCGGCTATGTCGAACTAGAGTTAGCCGGCCGAAAGGTTCCGGCCATCGCAGACACGCAGATTCTGGTCGAAAGCATCTATGGGCCGCATTGGAAGACGCCCAATCCCGGCCATAACTGGGACCTCGACAGGACGGAAAAATATCCCAAAGGATATGCCAAGCAATATCACAGGGGGCGGATTTACTGGGCAAACCACTACGCCCATAACCGCCAAATTCTGCCGCCTTCGTCTTTTGCTGAATTCATTTCCCAGTCTGGCTACTTGCAGCGCCATATCGTGGATGTCGGATGCGGGAACGGCAGGGATAGCCGCTATCTTGCAACGGGAAGGCGCACCGTGATTGGGATCGACAATTGCAGCGGCGCCATCAGGGCAGCCCAAGCCCATGTCGCTTCAAACCCGAAAGGCGTCATCCACTTCCTGAAAGGCCTGCTTCGCAAGCAACCCGACTTGTCCTTCGTCCAGGGTGACGTAGCGGATCCGAAAACACTGACTAGGCTTCTACGCACGATTAGGCCATGGTACAAGAGAGAGGGGATCACGCTTTACAGCCGGTTCCTTCTCCATGCGATCACGCGCATCCAGCAAGACGCCTTTCTCCAATGCGCCTCGAACGAGTTGCGAAAGGGCGACACGGTTGCTTTCGAATTCCGCACCGATCAGGACGAATCCTTGGCCAAAAAACATAAATACTTCGGTCGCCGCTTCATTAGACCGGAGGCGGTGGAACGCCAGATGGCTGAACTAGGTTTCCAGCTTCTCGAACGTCAAGAAGGAACCGGTTTTTCGCCTCATCTTGGTGAGGACCCCCATCTTTGCAGGCTGGTTTTCTTCAAGGCGGGCTAACATTTAGCAGAGCGTCCGGGCGCCAGCGGCAACCTGCCTTACGTAACATTCCCCCAGACCGGGCCTTCTTCCATGATTTGTCCGGAAACGTCGCTCCTGCTGCGAGCCTATCTCCTGTCTTAGGAAGCCTTTGGATCCGAGTCCGCACTTTGCCTGGTGACAACGTTCTCGTTTGCACGCTTCTGAAGCTTGGAGGACATGGCGGTGTGAACCCACAGAACGTCGTGTTCCATCGTGAACTGGAAACGCCTTGGATGGGGATGAGTATCACTGACGGCCTGCATGTCATTCACCGCGTCAAGGAAGTCCTTGGGCGCGACCTTCACATAATGACCACCAAGCAGGCCCAGGCTTACATAGACTTCTGAAACTGCCTGAGCGGCGACTTTCATTTCCCACAGGAACCGCCAGTTCATCTGAGGTTCGCTTGTTTGTTCCTCGCTCATTCTCAACCTATCGCATTGGGATCATGGGCATGGCTTGTCATATCGTGGTGACTATTAGATGGCAAAGTGCATGGCATCTTTCTCAGGTGCAAATAACGACAAAAAAGTGGAAGAGAGCGATAGCAGATTATTACGGGAATTGAGCCTATTCGCTCCCCTTCTAGTGCCCCTTTAGAACTCCTAAAAATCAAAATTTGTCATTTAACAGAGGCGCCCCGCCTCGTTTTAATTCGTTTTAATAGTTTTAATAAGTTTTAGGCATGGAAAATTCCAATTTCATTTTATCATTCAGATAGTTATCCCCATTAGATGTCGGCGATGTACGGTTTGTCGTCGGTGATGTACGGTTTGTCGTCGGTAAAGTACGGAAAATTGTCGGCGGAATACGGTTTTCGACAAATCTGGCGACGTTCTATCGGCAACGGAGGCGAGGAAACTTGTCGTCGGCGATGTACGGCGGGCCGCCAGAAATTTGTCGTCGGCAATGTACGGTCGGGGGACAAAATTTTGTCGTCGGCGATGTACGGAAGGCCGGGGAATTTTTGTCGTCGGCCAAGTACGGAGGTCCGACAAAATCTAGAGTTCGGCGAGGAGAGGGGAGAGGGGCAGGTCGCCCTCGTTGCGGTAGCGCATGCGCAGCATCGAGCCGTCCTTGCCGTTCTCGAGGGAAAGATCGTATTCCGGCATCGGGAAGGCGAGGGTGCGGGTGACGAATTCCCGAAGGTCGTAGGAGAACTTGCGCAGCTCCTGGGTCGAGCCGCTGCGCTTGTAGAGTTCCTTCAGGCTGTAGGTCGCCTCGGTCTTGCCCGCCGCCTTGCGCGCCAGGCGATAGATGAAGCGGCCGAGGCCGGAGCTGATCAAAAAATAGTCCTGGTGAAGCGTCAGGAGGGGGAGCGTGCGCTCGTTGCGCACGACGCTGGTATAGACCCAGTCGGGGATGCTGATCTCGATCGTCTCGATGCGGTTGGCGCCGGTGCGGCTGACGACGCTGTAGCCGCTGATCATCGGGCGGCTGTCGACCTGGCGGCGCTTGCCGCCCGAAAGGTTGACCATCTTGATGGTGGTGTTGGCGAGCCGGTCGAGGGCGGCCTCGAGGTCCTCGTAGGATTTGCCGCCGTCCGAGCGCCGGCAGAATTTCAGGATATGCGAGGCGCTCGGCCGGTAGGTTTTCGGCGGCAGGCTGGGTTTCAGGCCTTTCGCCTCGCTGCTGCGGTAGTTCTTCACCTCGTCGGCGAGGTAGGACACCATGTTGAGGAAGATGTCATAGTCGAAGACGGTAGCAAGGCCCGTCTCCGCGCCGCCTTCGATGGTGATGAGGCTGTCCTTCAGCTCGTATTTGATGATGCCCTTGTTCGCCTTCTTGCTGAGCGAGAAGGGCGCGACGTCCATCAGGTGGACGTCGTCCTTCAGCGGCGCGTCGTAGATCGTCGGCACGAAGAACATCAGCTGCGCGTCGTCCTGCGGCGCGGTGCGCAGGATGCGCTTGGGCGCCGTCTCCTGCATCAGGGCGGCAGTGACGTCGGCCTGGATGGATTCGTTGCGGATCGCCTCGCCGAGCCGGGCAAGCAGCATGTCGGTCCTGCTGTTGCTAAGGCTCTCCAGCTTCAGGTCCGCCCAGACCCGGCGGCTGTAATAGCGCCGCAGCCGGCTGAGGGCGTCCTTGTCGAGCTTTGTCCGTTCGCGCTCGCTCTGGTCGGCATACTGGTCGGCGAGCGTCTGCAGATAGGCGTTTTTCTCATGGAGGGACAGGTCGCTGAAATCAGCGCGCGTCATCATGGAGAAGCGGGGAGCCTTCATATCCGGATATGTCCTGTCTTCGGCCCGGTCCCGGCGCGGGGACGGGGAGGGCGCATGGCGTCGCGGGATATAACCAAGAGGAGGCCTTTTCCGCCAGAGCGGATCGCCGCCGCCCCATGGCCGTGCGCCAGAAAGCCTTTTGCTATCGCACGGGTGTTATGCAAAGAGAACGGGATGTTCAATGGACTATCGGAGCACGCGTTGACGTCTCTCACACATCTCCAGCGGCTGGAAGCGGAGGCGATCCATATCTTCCGGGAGGTCGCGGCGACCTTTGCCAGGCCGGTGATGCTCTATTCGGTGGGCAAGGATTCCTCCGTCATGCTGCATCTGGCGATGAAGGCCTTTTATCCGGCAAAGCCGCCCTTTCCCTTCCTGCATGTCGATACGACCTGGAAATTCAAGGAGATGATTGCCTTTCGCGATCGCATGGCGGCCGAGCGTGGCTTCGATCTCCTCGTCCATGTCAACCCCGAGGGTATAGAGCAGGGCATCTCGCCCTTCACGCACGGCTCCAGCATCCACACCCATGTGATGAAGACGGCGGCGCTGCGCCAGGCGCTCGACAAGTATGGTTTCGACGCGGCCTTCGGCGGGGCGCGGCGCGACGAGGAGAAGTCGCGCGCCAAGGAGCGCATCTTCTCCTTCCGCAACGCGGCTCACGCCTGGGATCCCAAGAACCAGCGCCCGGAAATGTGGAAAACCTACAATACGCGCGTCGCACTGGGCGAATCGATCCGCGTCTTCCCGCTTTCCAACTGGACCGAGCTCGACATCTGGCAATACATCCTGAAGGAGAACATCCCGATCGTGCCGCTCTATTTCGCGGCGCGCCGGCCGGTCGTCGAGCGGGACGGCATGCTGGTCATGGTGGACGACGAGCGCATGCCGATCGGTAAGGACGACAGGATCGAGGAGCGCCTGGTGCGCTTCCGCACGCTCGGCTGCTATCCGCTCACCGGCGCGATCGAGTCCGAGGCGGCGACGCTGGAGGACATCGTGCGGGAAATGCTGACGGCGCGCACCTCCGAGCGCCAGGGCCGGATGATCGACAAGGACGAGGCCGGCTCGATGGAGAAGAAGAAGCGCGAGGGGTATTTCTGATGGCGACTGTCGCTTCGGATCTCTCCGTCAAGGGAATTGCCGACTATCTGCGCGAGCAGGAGAACAAGTCGCTTCTGCGCTTCCTCACCTGCGGTTCGGTGGACGACGGCAAGTCGACCCTGATCGGCCGCCTGCTCTACGACACCAAGCTGATCTTCGAGGACCAGCTCGCCGCCCTCGAGCGCGACAGCCGCAAGCATGGCACGGCCGGCGACGAGATCGACTTCGCGCTCCTGGTCGACGGACTGGAGGCCGAGCGCGAGCAGGGCATCACCATCGATGTCGCCTACCGCTTCTTCGCCACCGACCGGCGGAAGTTCATCGTCGCCGACACGCCCGGCCACGAGGAATATACGCGCAACATGGCCACAGGCGCCTCAACGGCCGACCTTGCCGTCGTGCTGGTCGACGCGCGCCAGGGTATTTTGCGCCAGACCCGCCGGCATGCCTATATCGCTTCGCTGCTCGGCATCCGGCACATCGTGCTCGCCGTCAACAAGATCGACCTCGTCGGCTACGACCGGGCGGTGTTCGACGGCATCGTTAAAGATTTCAAGGCCTTTGCCGGCGATCTCGGCTTTGCCACGATCCAGCCGATCCCGCTGTCGGCCCGCCACGGCGACAATGTCACACGCGCCTCGCAGAACACGCCCTGGTATTCGGGGCCGCATCTGCTCGATCATCTGGAGACGGTTCCGGTCGAACAGGACAATCGCGAAAAGCCTTTCCGCTTTCCCGTTCAGTATGTCTCCCGTCCAGACCTCGACTTTCGTGGTTTTGCCGGGCAGGTCGCCTCGGGCACGATCGCTGTCGGCGATAGGGTGACCGTCGCCAAGTCCGGCCAGTCGACGCGGATCAAGGAGATTGTCACCCAGGATGGATCGCTCGAGCGGGCCGTGGAAGGGCAAGCGGTGACGCTGGTCCTCGAGGACCAGCTCGAAGTCTCGCGCGGCAACATGCTGGCCGCGCCCGACGACCGGCCGACCGTCGCCGACCAGTTCCAGGCCCATGTCATCTGGTTCGACGCCACCGCGCTGATCCCCGGCCGCAGCTATATCCTGCGCACGGAGACGGACAGCGTCGAAGCGACGGTGACGGCCCTCAAATACGAGGTCGATATCAACACCTTCGCCCATCTCGCCGCCAAGGCGCTGCACATGAACGGCGTCGGGGTGTGCAACTTCGCCGCCCGGGCGCCGATCGTCTTCGACAGCTATGCCGCCAACCGCGTGACCGGCAATTTCGTCCTGATCGACCGGATGAGCAACCGCACGGTCGGCGCCGGCATGATCGATTTCGGGCTGCGCCGGGCCGACAACGTGCACTGGCAGGCGATGGAGGTCGACCGCACGGCGCGGGCGGTCCTCAAGCACCAGAAGGCGGCGGTCGTCTGGTTCACGGGCCTTTCGGGCTCCGGCAAGTCGACGGTCGCCAACCATCTGGAAAAGCTGCTGCATGCCGAGGGTCGCCACACCTACATGCTCGACGGCGACAATGTCCGCCACGGCCTCAACAAGGATCTCGGCTTCACCGCCGAGGACCGCGTCGAGAACATCCGCCGGGTGGCCGAGGTCGCCAGGCTGATGACCGATGCCGGTTTGATCGTGCTCGTCTCCTTCATCTCGCCCTTCCGCTCGGAGCGGCAGCTTGCGCGCGACCTGATGGTCGAGGGCGAGTTCATCGAGGTGTTCGTCGACACGCCCATCGAGGAATGCGCGCGGCGCGACCCGAAGGGGCTCTACAAGAAGGCCATGCGCGGCGAGCTTGCCAATTTCACGGGCATCAGTTCGCCCTATGAGGCGCCGGAAAATCCCGAAGTGCATCTTACGACCGTTGGGACCGATCCGGACGAGCTGGCGATGCGGGTCCATGCGCTTCTCGAAAGCCGGATGGGGGGATGATCGACCGCTTCCCGGCGCTCCGCCGGGAAGCCTAGACGATAGAGCGATGACGATCGATACCCCCAGGATCCCGACCTTTGCGCTCCAGATGAACGGCTGGAAGCGCGCCGTCTTCCAGGCCTTCTTTCCGGAGCGCCGCTTCGTCTACCTGCCGCTGAACGTCACGGCGGAGGCGATCGAGCGCAGATGGATGGCGCGCATCGCCGCGACGAGGGGGGCGGAGGTCTTCATCTGGGGCCACAATCTGCCGGCCAATCTCGAAGCCTTCGTGCGGGAGAGGAATATTCCCTGCTTCTTCATCGAGGACGGTTTCCTGCGCTCGAACCGGCCCAATGCCGCTCGCACACCGCCTTTGTCGCTGTCGCTCGACAGTCGCCGGCCCTATTTCGACAGCCGGGGACCGTCCGACCTGGAAGTGATGCTGGAGACGCACGACTTTTCAGCCGACCAGGCGCTTCTGGAGCGGGCGAGACAGGGCATCCGCCTCATCGTGGAAGGCGGCCTCAGCAAGTACAACACGGTGTCCAGCCTCTCGCTACCCGCGCTTCTCGGTGAGAAGACGAAGAAGCGCGTGCTCGTCATCGGCCAGGTCGAGGACGACGCGTCGATCCTCTACGGCTGCGACCGCAAGTTCGGCAACAACGATCTCGTGCGGCTCGCCGCCGCCGAGAATCCGGATGCCGAGATCCTCTACAAGCCACATCCCGATATCCTGAACGGCGTCCGCGACGCCCGGTCGGATCCGCAGGAGGTCGCCCATCTCTGCCGCATCATCAGGGAGAAGCTGCCGCTCGCCCAATCCTTCGAGACGATCGACAAGGCCTATGCGATCACCTCGCTCGGCGGCTTCGAGGCGCTTTTGCGCAAGATTCCGCTGACCGTGCTCGGCTGTCCGTTCTATGCCGGGTGGGGGCTGACCGACGACCGGCAGCCCAATGCGCGGCGCACCCGCCGGCGCACGGTAGAGGAGGTCTTCGCCGCCGCCTATCTTCTCTATCCGACCTATTTCGAGCCGAAGACGGGTGCGCGCTACACGTTCGAACAGGCCGTCGAGTGGCTGAGGCTGCGGCTTGCGAACCCGGAAGACTACGAGAACGAGTTCGGCGATGCCGGGCCGGGCGAATGGCGGCCCTGGGGCGCCTATGGCATTCTCGGCTGGCGCCATCTTCTGCCTTTCGTCCTGCTTCCCATCATCGGCTTGAGGGGCAACAAACGGCTTGTCGAAAAATACAGGGCCAACCCGATCCGGTTCTTCCGCGAAAGGACATCCCTGAAAGCCCGCATCATCGGACGGATTCTCTATCCGTTCGATGCACGAAAGTAAGAGGAGGCCGCGCCGTGTCCGAGACCCCGATCATCACGGCCGTCATACCGGTACGTCTCTCCACCGACCGGCTTTACGACGAGCCTGAACGGATCGCGCGGATCATCACGACGTTGCCTTCGGGCTATGTGCCGCTCATCGTCGACTACGGAACGGCGGCGGAAAGGGCAGGGGAGCTGCGCGACCTTGCCGCGGCGACCGGAACGCGGCTGGTGCGCGTGGAAACGGGCGAAGAGCCCTTCAGCGTCGGCCACGCGCGCGATATCGGCACGCAGCAGGCCGAAACGCCGCTGATCCTCTATCACGACATCGATTTCCTGATGTCGCCCCGCAGCTACGAGCGTGTGCTGGAGGAAACCCGGCTGCGCGGCATGCCGGACAATGCCTATACCTTCTTCGCCCTGCCCGGCGCCTATCTGACGGAGGATTTCACGCAGCGCTATCTGGAGCTTTTCGCAGAAGGGGAGGCCGCTTTCGCCGACACCCTGCTGCATGACGGCGTGATGCGGCGGGACCGGACGATCTTCGAGAACCACACCTATGCGATCTCCGCGATCGTCGCGAGCCGCTATCATCTCCTGGCGGTGGGCGGTCATGACAAGAGCTTCGTCGGGCATGGCGCGGAGGATTTCGAACTGCTGCACCGGCTGGCGAGCTACACGCCGCGGGGGCCGAAGACCGGCAACTACCATCTCAACCTGCGCAAGAACTCGATCCTGCGCTACGAAGGGTTCCGGGCTTATTTCGCGCTCTATGGCATCGACGTCTTCCAGCGCGGCCTGCAGGTCGCCCATCTCTGGCATCCGCGGCGGCTGGACACCAGCTATGTCGCGCCGATGACGGAGAACCAGGAACGGGTCTCGCAGGCCATGGCGGATTACGACGCGGGGCTTTCATGGCTGCCACCGCTGGAGGATCCGCACGCCGCCGAATACACGCTGGTGCTCGTGAAGGATTACAAGGCGCCGCCCCTCAAGGCGCTCCGGCATGCTTTTCCCGCCTTTGGCCGTTACCGCATCCGGCTGGAAGGTGAATTTGGAGATGGTGCTCAATTGCTCCAGCATGTGGAGGAACAGGGCTTCACGCGGACCTTCTTCCTCAACCCTTACGGCAACACTCACCGTCGAGCCCTTTACGAAGCCGTAAAGGCGGCAGGCCGGCGCTTTGTGACCTGGGATCGAGGGGGGCTGCACGAGAGCTGGTTCTTCGATGCCGGCGGCTTTCTCGCCGAAAGCAAGTCCTATGAGCCGGAAATCTGGGACAAGCCGCTCGACAGTTCTGCACGGCAACGCATGCTGGATTGGTTCGAGGCGCACAGGGACAGTCCGACCCTCGAGGAGAATGGCGCGCGGGTCGGCGCCGAGGCGCTCGGCGAACAACTCGGCGTGAATGGGCGCAAGGTGGTCTTCGTGGCTCTGCAAAGACCGGAGGATACGGCAACGCGCTTCTTCGCCGGCCCTTGCGGCGATACCGAGGGTTTCAATGCCTGGATTGCGCACCTGGCTTCCGGGCTCGATCCGCAGACCCATCTTGTCCTGGTCAAGCAGCACCCCCTCGAAGGCGGGGAGCCGTCGATCCCGGGTGTGCGCTTTGTGGCTGAGGATACCCATGTGATGGACCTGATCGACCTTGCGGCATCGGTGGTCGTCATCAATTCCGGGGTCGGCCTGATCGCGCTTTCCAGCGGCAAACCCGTCATCTGCTGCGGCCAGGCCTATTATGCCCATGATGGATTGGCGCGTGCGGTTTCGAGCAAGGAGGAGCTCATTGCGGCGGTCGACGAGACCGCCTTGCCGGATGAGGAGAAGCGGCTACGGTTCTTCCGGTACCTGGTCGAGGATTTCTATGCGTTCGGCGCGCCGAGCTATGTGAGCGCGGTGGGCAGGAATGACGAGAAGATCCGGCGCGTTAACCGTATCATTTTTTCATCCATCCGTGGCCTGACGGACCGCCCGGTCGAACTGGGCACGCTTCCCGGACTGGTTCCGCTCAGGGCCGCCCTTTATTTTTCCTATGGTGGCCAGGAGGCGGTGCAGGAGGAGACTCTTTCCATCAACCGGCTCATCGGGATGGGGAATACGGCCTATGCAAACGGGGATCGCGCCGGGGCGCTCCGCTGGTTCGAGGCGGCGAACAGGCGGCAGCCGAACAACCGAAACCTTGCCCGTGCTATGGCCGCCCTCGGCAAGGATGCCTATGCGGCGGGGCAAAAGGACGAGGCGCTTCGCCTGTTCGCCATCGCCCATGACTGGACCCCCGACGACAGGAGCCTCTTCCGCTCCCTCGTCGACCTGGGCAAGGCGGAACGTGCAGCGGGGCGTCACGGCGAGGCGGTCCGCCTGTTCGAAATGGCATATAGCTGGGCTCCGGACGACAGGCACCTTTACCGCATGCTTCTGGAGACAGGGGTCGAGCGACACGGTGGTCCTCTGGCGGATATGATGCTAATGCCCGTTTCGAGATTGAACGAGCGGGCGCGGGCGGCCTTCGGGAGAGGGGATTTCAAGGAGGCGACCTGGCTTTTCGAGATCCTCCATGCGCGGGAGCCGAAGGAGGTCGAGCATCTTCGGTGTCTGGCGGAATGCCATGTCAGGACGGGTGCGCGGGGCAGGGCCTTACAGTGCCTGCGCGAGGCCTTGAAGCTCACTCCGGGGAACAAGAGGATTATGCGTAGGATACGAAAAGTGAGTCTTCCCCGATGGCTGCGCCCGTTGTTTCCGGGTAAGCCGTTCCTGGCCTGAGAGCTGGACAGGAATTTCAAACAGAGCCAAAGAATCGCCAGATGCGGACGAAACGGTGACGACCCGCCCGTTCGCTCCAGGCACAAAGGTACTTAAATGATCTGCGCGGATACCCCTGACGCCATCAATGGAAACGCTTCGAGTGATCCGGCCATGCAGGCAGGAAAGCCTGTCACGGCAGAAGATATCACCATGGTTTTCTGCGTCCGGCTGCACGAGGGAAATCCCTGGATCGCCGCTCGGCTAGACATGATGGCCGGCTATTACGATCCCTGCCCTCCGATTATCGTTGTGGATTTCGGGTCGGCCTCCTCGCAGGGCGAGATCATCGCCGACATCTGCAAGCGACGGGGCTATGAATACCGCTTTGTCGACGACCGGGGCGTGTTCTCGCTGTCGCTGGCGCGCAATATCGGCGCCTCGCTGTGCAAGACGGATTTCATCTATTTCTGCGACCCGGACTTCATCAGCGAGCGCGATCTCTTCCGCAGGCTGGCGGAGACGGCGAGCGCGCTCGATATGCGCGATGTCGTCGATATCATGCTCAACCCGCCCGCCTTCCATCTCGGGGCGGACGAGACGCGGCAATTTGAGGCTCAGGGCAGCCCGGAAGGACAATCCTCCCTTCTTCGCAGGCTCGGCTTCACCCTCAACTATTCCGCGGTCAGCAAGGAAGAGGAGCGCTATGTCGCGCCCTATTCGAATGTCTTCCTGATTAGCCGGAAAATGTTCTCCTTGGTGGGAGGCTACGATACCACCTTTCGTGGCCATGGATCGGAGGATTTCGAGTTCCTCTTGCGCTTCTGCATCCATACAGGTGTACTGCCTTTGCCGAAGAAGGCGGAAAAGAGCCTTTTTAGTCCCTTAGACGCCAGCTTCTATCACGCCAAGACCTACGAGGGGTTCCGGCGCCTGTTCGAATTGCTGTCGCAGCCAACGGAGGGAACGGGCATCAAGGCCTTTCATCTCCATCATCCGCGTGCGCGCGAACAGGAATGGTATACGTCCGGTGACAGGAAGCGGCAGCAATTCCGTCTTGCGACAGAGAAATATCTCGATCATCATCACCAGCTCCTGGCGGTTGATCATCTCGACCGGGAAAAAACCATCGCCTGCCTTTGCAGGAACAGGGATACATGGGGTTATTTCCTACCGCTTCGCCTCCTGGGCTATAGGATCCTGCCGGTCTTCGAGGACGGCAAAGAAAGGGTCGGCGAAATCCTATCGGGCCTGGAGCGGGGGGACATAGACGACATCGCTATCTTCAATCCCTACATGAAGAGCCATGCTGCCTTCCGCCCCGTCTTCGACCGAGCGAACGCGCTCGGCAGGAAGACCATCGTCGTGGAAAGGGGCGCGCTTCCGGAGACGATCTATTACGCCAGCGACGTCTGCTACAATAACGACAGCTTTTCCGAAGCGGCCTTCCTGAGGGAAACCTTCAGCGAAGAGGAGCTTCAGGGCGCAGGCTGCTACATAGAGGAGCTCCGCCGGGGGAAGAAGACGCTCGAGGAAATGAGGTCCTACGAGGAAACCAGCCTCAAATACCGAAGCGTCCCGGGCGCCGGACGGATCAAGTGCTTCATTCCGCTGCAGCTGGAAGACGACATGGCGGTCACCCTGTTCGTCAAGGGAGAGCAGTCCTACCAGGAATTCCTGGCCTCGTTGCCGTCGCTGATCGAGCAGAATCCCGACGTGACGTTTATCATCAAGCCGCATCCGCTTTCGAAGATCGAGATACCGCTGTCGGGCGAGAATGTCGTCCTTGCCGAGCGGGGCGACAACATCCACGCGGTGCTGGACGCCGTCGACGCCACCCTCTGCTACAATTCAGGGGTAGGCCTTCTTTCGATCCTGCATCAGACCGCCACGATCTCGCTGGGCAATGCCTTCTACAACATGGCGGGCGCTGGATACCGGGCGTCATCGGCGGCGGCCGGTATCGCTGAGCTGAAGAAAGGCGCCGTTAGGCGGCCCGAGCGGGAGCTCGTCATGCGCATCGCCGCCTGGTTCACGCTGCGAAAATATTCCCGCTTCCGGGCGACCGACCATATCCGGGAAATGGAGAAGCGGCGGGCGCACGATTACAAGGACATCGCTGTCACGGAATTCCGCTTCGAAAAGGAATTCCGCCGCCTCGGGCGCATGAGCGAGATCGTTCGCTTCGACTGGATGAGCTACGCCGGCGCCCGGATGTCGCCGATGACCGTCATGTCGAAGCCGGACATGACGAGTGCCGAATCGCTGCGGATGTACGGCTTTGCAGAGTATCGCGAAGGCCGCTATGCAAATGCCGCCCAGCTTCTGGTAAAGGCCTTCGCGGCAAAGCAAAGCCAGCCTAACCTGCTCCGGCACGCCGCGGAAGCCTATCTGATGGCCGGAGATCGCGAAACGGCGATCGCCACGCAGAAGAAGGCCGTCAAGCTTCTGCCGCGAAGCAAGAAGGTCAGGCTGCGCTTGTGGACGATGAAGATGCCGTTCCTCGGGGCGTTCCTCGGGCAGCAGAAACTCGATCGGCCTCAATAATTGTAGATCGTACCAGCAATGTGGAAAATCAGCGCGCGCCGCTTTTGCCTCTCCGTTCCCAGAAGGAAATATCCTTTCGTGGCCGTATCCTCGGCCGGATGGCTGAACAGGACCAACGAATATCTGCCTGAACTCCTGAACGCTGAAAAGCTCATCGTTCCGAAGAACGAGAAGCTGGCGCGAAAGTGCTCCGGCTTTGTTCAGTGGGGGATCCTGGAGAGCGAGACCAAGGAAAAGCTGCGGGGATATGCGGCAAGGCTGGGAAAGCCGCTCGCTTTCATCGAGGACGGCTTCATCCGCTCCCAGGGGCTCGGCCTTTCTGAGGAGCCGGGAAGGTCGATCATTCTGGACGACCTGACTTTCTATTACGACGCGACGAAGCCTTCACGGCTGGAGACGATCCTCAATTCCCCGGAAAGGATCGGCTTCTGGAGCCGCTGGCAGGCGCGCAAGGCCATCGGCTTCATCACGAGCCACAAGGTCACGAAATACAACAATGCGCCCGACGTCCTTCCGCAATCCCTGGCGGGAAAGAAGCATCGACACCGCATCCTCTTGATCGACCAGCGCGCCGGCGACGCTTCCATCGCCGGCGCGCTGGCCTCTGACGAGAATTTCCGCCGCATGCTTGAGAAGGCCTTCGAGAAGGCCGATGCCGAAATCGTCGTCAAGATTCACCCCGATGCGCTGTGCCCGGGAAAATCTTCAGCCATATCACCCTCCCTTGCCGCCTATGAAGGCAACGAGCGATTGACGATCGTCTCGGAGGGGGTGAACCCGTATACGCTCTTCTCTGCCGTCGACGAGGTCTATGTCGTAGCATCCGGCATGGGTTTCGAGGCCTTGATGGCGGGAAAGCCGGTCACCTGCTTCGGCGTTCCCTATTATGCCGGCTGGGGCGTGACGACGGACATGGTCGACATACCCCGCCGCACGCAAAGGCGGACGATCGAGGACATATTCTTCATTTCCTGGATTTTGCTGTCCCGCTACGTCGATCCGAAGACCCGTCGCCTCGTGTCGATCATGAAGGCCGCAAGGACCATGGTGAAGGACCGCGGCGCGGCAGGACTTTAGAAAACCTCCGCCTCGGCCAGCCGGACGGCGGTGCGGTCCTTGTCGGAAAGTTGCAATTCATCGCCGGCGACCGGCCAGTCGATGGCGATGTCCGGATCGCCGTAGTGGATCGACCGGTCCTGCTCTGGGGAATAGTAGTCCGTCACCTTGTAGACGACTTCCGTATTCTCGGTGAGCGTGACGAAGCCGTGGGCGAAGCCTTTCGGCACCAAAAGCTGGTTCCATTTTTCCGCGGAGAGTTCGACCCCGACCCATTGGGCGAAGGTCGGTGAGCCTCGGCGGATATCGACTGCGACGTCGAAGATCGCGCCGCGCACCACGCGGACGAGCTTGGACTGTGCCCGCGGCGCAAGCTGGTAGTGCAGGCCGCGCAGCACGCCGCGCCTTGCCGAGAGAGAATGATTGTCCTGCACGAAGGTGAGGTCGATGCCGGCGCCTGCAAGGCGGGCGGCATTGTAGGTCTCGGAAAAGAAGCCGCGCGCATCACCGAAGCGGGCAGGTACGATCTCGAGCACGCCTTCAAGCCGGGTAGGGCGTATCTCGCTCATGCCGTGCCGAGCTCCCGGGCGCGCCTGCGCAGATAGTTGGCGTAGTCGCTGCGCCCCATCCGTTCGGCGCGCTGCAGCATCCTGTCCACCGGAAGCCAGCCCATCTCCACGCCGATTTCCTCTGGGCAGGCGATCTTGATGCCCTGCCGGTGTTCGATGGTGCGCACGAAGGCGGAGGCCTCGTGCAGACTGTCGAGCGTGCCCGTGTCGAGCCAGGCATAGCCGCGGCCGAGCTGCTTCACATGCAGCCTGCCGCGCTCCAGATAGGCGCTGTTGACGGCGGTGATCTCCAGTTCGCCGCGGGCGGAGGGCGTCGTGGAAGCGGCGATGTCGACGACGTCGTTGTCGTAGAAATAGAGCCCCGTCACGGCCCAGCTCGATTTCGGAACGGCCGGCTTTTCCTCGATCGAAAGCGCCTTGCCGTTCGCGTCGAATTCCACCACGCCGTAGCGCTGCGGGTCGTTGACGTAATAGGCGAAGACGGACGCGCCGCTTTCGCGCGCCGCCGCCTGCCGGCAGAGGTCGGACAATCCCTCGCCGAAGAAGATGTTGTCGCCGAGGACCATGGCGACCGACGAGGAACCGATGAACTCGCGGCCGATGATGAAGGCCTCGGCGAGCCCGTTCGGCTGGGGCTGCACGGCATAGGAAAGCTCTATGCCGAAATCCTCGCCATTGCCGAGCAGCTCCTGGAACAGGGGCAGGTCGCGCGGGGTGGAGATGATGAGGATCTCGCGGATGCCCGCCAGCATGAGGACGCTGAGGGGATAGTAGATCATCGGCTTGTCGTAGATCGGCAGGATCTGCTTCGACACCGCGATGGTGAGGGGATAAAGGCGCGTGCCGCTTCCCCCCGCCAGAATGATACCTTTGAACGCCATATGCGATTGACCAGTCATTAACGAGGAATCGGGCCGAACCTCGCATGAAAGAAGCCCGCCTTGCAACACTTGCGCGGGACGCCGATAGGCATCGGCCCGTCCTTGCCCCGAAAGTTCCCCTTCGGGTAAAGGTGAAGTCCCTATTCAGACAGGAGGGCTTGCATGCGCGTACTCATCACCGGCGGAGCCGGCTTCATCGGATCGGCCGTCGTCCGGCATCTCGTCCTCGAAAAGCGCTACGAGGTCCTGAACATCGACAAGCTCACCTATGCCGGCACGCAGACTTCGCTTGAGGCCGTTCGCGACGCGGCCAACTATCGTTTCCTGCGCGCCGATATCTGCGACGGGGAGGCTATGACGCGGGCGTTCGCGGATTTTGCGCCCGACCGGATCATGCACCTGGCGGCCGAGAGCCATGTCGACCGCTCGATCAACGGGGCACAGGATTTCATCAACACCAACATCGTCGGCACCTTCATGCTCCTGGAATGCGCCAGGGCCTATTGGAGCGCCCTGGAGCCGGCGCGAAGGCATGCCTTCCGCTTCCTGCATGTCTCGACGGACGAGGTCTACGGATCGCTCGGCGAGGAGGGCCTGTTCACCGAGACGACGGCCTACGATCCGAGTTCCCCCTATTCGGCCTCCAAGGCCGCATCCGACCATCTCGTCAAAGCATGGGCGCGCACCTACGGGCTGCCGGTGGTGGTCTCCAACTGCTCCAATAATTACGGCCCCTACCATTTTCCGGAAAAACTGATCCCGCTGATGATCCTCAACGCCATGGAGGGCAAACCGCTGCCCGTCTACGGCAACGGCGCGAATGTGCGCGACTGGCTCTATGTCGAGGATCATGCCCGCGCCCTCGACATCATCGCGGAGCGCGGCCGGATTGGGGAAACCTACAACGTGGGCGGCCGCAACGAGCGGCGCAACATCGATGTGGTGACGCGGATCTGCGGGCTGATGGACAGCCTGCGCCCGCGCGCAATGCCGCACGACCGGCTCATCGCCTATGTCACCGACCGGCCGGGCCACGATGCCCGCTACGCGATCGATGCGACCAAGCTCGAAACGGAGCTGGGCTGGCGGGCGCAGGAGACGTTCGAGACCGGCATCGAAAAGACCGTGCGCTGGTATCTCGACAATGAGTGGTGGTGGAGACCCTTGCGAGAGCGTTATTCTGGCACACGGCTCGGCCTGCCGGGCGACGCACTCAAAACCGGCTAGTTAGTGAGGGAAAAATGGAGCGCAAGCGCATGGTTGTAACGGGCCGGGAAGGACAGGTCGTCCGCTCGCTCCTGGAGCGTGGAGCCTTGAACGGGGCGTTCGACATCGTGGCGCTGGGACGGCCGCAGCTTGACCTTTGTTATCCGGACGGGATCGATGCGGCCCTTCGGCAAGCCCGACCGAACGTCATCGTCTCGGCTGCAGCCTATACGGCCGTGGACCGTGCGGAAACCGAGGAGGCGGAAGCCCATGTTGTCAATGCGATTGCGCCAGGACGGATTGCCGCGACGGCGGCAAGGCTCGGCGTGCCCGTCATCCACCTTTCCACCGATTACGTCTTCGACGGTGAGAAACCGAAACCCTATCTGGAAACGGATCCGGTCGGGCCGGCAAGCGCCTATGGACGCACGAAGCTTGCCGGCGAGCGCGCGGTGGCGGCAGCGACGGAGAACCACGTCATCCTGCGCACGGCTTGGGTCTACAGCCCCTTCGGCCGGAACTTCCTGAAGACCATGCTGCAGCTTGCTGAAAGCCGCGACCGGATCAACGTGGTGGACGATCAATTCGGTAATCCGACTTCCGCACTCGATATTGCCGATGCAATCCTGGCGGTTGCCGGCAATATTCTGGAAAAAGGCGCAGTGTCTCTTCGTGGGGTCTTCCACATGACGGGGTCCGGCGAGGCGAGCTGGGCGGATTTCGCTACAGAGATTCTTGCTATATCTGCCCGCTATAGCGGGCCTGTCGCCGCCATCGACAGGATACCATCCTGCGCCTATCCGACGCTTTCACGCCGCCCAACCAATTCGCGGCTCGATTGCAGAAAATTGGAACGAGCGTACGGTGTACGTCTCGGTGATTGGAAATGTGGAACAGCCGAAATTGTCGAGCGGCTTATCAAGAAAAGTATCACAAAAAATATATCGTGATGATGGGGGATTCATGAGCGCTTTCGACCAGGATATGTCTACGCTTGTCGAATGCTATTCAAATACAGACATTCCAGACCTCACAGATTCTAGCTTCGACGCGCATCGTTCCTTTGATGATCAGGTATTGATATTTGGAGTGGCGACACGCTGCGGTATCCATATGCCGATTCTGCGGCAATATCTTCTAGATAATGTGAAAAATTCTGCGCAAAATAATATGGCACGAGAAAGCTTGACGGAACTGTTCTGGTTTTTGTTCTCACAGAAGGCATGGGAGAAGATTGACTGGTTGTTGAGAACAGCCGACATCAGAGGCCTTCCCGATCACATAGCCGATCTTTGCTTTTTGGCATTCTACAGAATGCAGAAGAAGCGGTTGATGAGTGGAAAAGGTATTTTAAATTTCAAGCGAGATGCCGACTTTGTCAGAGAGCATCTTGTCGACGTTTGGCCGAATGCCGGAATGCGGCATGAAGCCTATAATGCGATGCTGCTGCATGCCACGGGCTCAACCAATGAGGCGAGAAGAATATTTTCGGCGCTCGATGGGACGGTCTTTATCGAGCCATTTGCCGGTATCTCAAGTGTCCTGATGAATCCGGATGTGGCAGCCTGTCCGGGTAGCCCGTCGCTCGAGATAATTCCATGTCAGGCAAAACATGTGACCCTTCTTTCATTGGATAGGTCATATTTCGAAAAATATGCTTTTCTGGCAGCGCGTAGATATGCACAGACCAATCCCAGCAACGGGCTTCACTTTCACTGCGTGGGTTTTGATCCTCGAGAGACGATCGCCAGTTGGGGGTTGTCGTTGGCGATTGGTGTGACGATTGACCGGGAAGATTTGCATGCGCTGAGCTCCCGCCAGCAGCGCGGTTACTTCGCCGGTGCGCGTTTCCTGCATCTTTCTCGATATGTCGATCTGTACCAAGCGGTATTCGTCGCCGATGTCGATGGACATGTTTCGAGGGATATAGCGCTGATGGTTGAAGAGCACCAGGACGCCGATATCGTAATGACGACGAAAGTCCTCGACCCAGCCAGGGAAATAATGCGTCTTCCATGGGAAGCTGTCAGCGCCGGTTCGTTACTTGTACGGGCCACTGCTGGCGGTGCGAAGTTTGCGCGGCAACTGGGGAAGTATCTGTATACCGTTGTCCAGAACGGAAAAGCCTTGGGGCGCCCGATCTGGTATGCAGATCAGACGGCCCTCTTCTATTGCTGGTACGATGCGTCTAGTGATGTGCGATTTGCCACCTTCACGAAGGTTGCGTTCGTTCAAAGAGGATCCTGGCAGCTTTTTGAAGGGGAGCGCGAGCGGTTGCAGTTTCTGGCCACCGACTGACCGGTCCGATGCAAGCCGATCCGGTCAGGGTCAATGTCAGCAAAGATGCGTAGTGGCCTTGGTATGATTAAGTGGTTTAGTCACGACGCACGATATAGAGATCGTGACGGTTTCCGGTTCGCCCGACAGATCGGCTTACAATCGATAGGTCTGGTGGAAGCATGGTTTTCAGATACTCTGGGGAAATAAACATCAATCCCCATTCTGCTGTATCGGCATCTTCGATTAGATGCAGATCTGGCTGGTAGCCGACTTCCTTGAACGCTTGGAAATAATAACCAGACCTCTTGTAGGTATCCACCAGATCCATAAGGAAGCCTTCGCGGGTCCATTTTTCATGTCCTGTATATCGATCGTATCGAGGGCTTGGAATATTAAGGAGGATGCGGGAGGCGACGTCATGGGGACCGTGGGTCGAGAAAAGGAAATGCCCGCCTTTTTTTAAGACCCGTCGCATTTCAGCAAACCATTGGCGCCCCGCACTGGGTGAGAAATGAGTCCAGATGCTTTTGGCGATGATTATGTCAAATTGTTCGTCATCGAACGGAAGCGGAGGGCTTTGTTTACTGACGGTAGCACTTACACCGCCCACATTTTTCTGAAGCCAATCAACGGAATCTTGCGCAGGGTCAACGCCAAAAAGTTGTATTTTCGAAGGAAATGCACGCCGTAATACGGCGAGATTACGCCCTGAGCTACAGCCGAAATCAAGTAGAGTTCCTTTGATTTGGATGCCGGCAGATAACAACTCGCTAAGTACCATGTCTGTGTTCTTGAAATCATAGAAGATCTGGTACTGTCCTGGTACGAAGTGAATGGGCGATGGCGGAATATCGATCGCAAGGTCTGCCCGGATTCGCTGATCCCTCGGTGCGGTCATCAGCCATTTGCTCAACTGAGCATAGGGAAAGGCGCCGTCTTCCGGTTTTGTCAGCTGGCTATCAACAATAATTTGAGAAAGGATTTGGCTGGAGGCAGGTGAGAACTGAGGATGCATGTCCCGCCGAAGGGTTTCATCATCTTCCCATACAATTTCTGCGCGATGCTCCTTTAAAAAACTCTCGAAGACTTTTTCCACTACATTTTCCTTGTCTACATGTTAGGTTGTAAAACATACCTGTAAGCCATTGCAAAGAACAGACATTCGGCTACGGCTAGTCATATATTGAACTTGGTATCATGCCTTGCTCCTATTGGACAATGGCGACCAAACTGGCGCTCCTTGCAATAGTGTCGCCTTGTTTGACGGAGACATCTATCTCATAGCGCCCCGGGGGAAGCGTCCGTTTCCGGCCGGCGAAGGCGGAGAAGGTGGCTTTGTCCCGGTCGAGCGGCTCGCTGGTGTGGTCGATGAGAGTGTTTCCCCGAGCGTCCTTCAGGATGAGCTTGATCGTGTTTCCTTTCTTGAGGTTCGCGAACCAGGCCCAGGCGACGAACAGCTCGTCGCTCGAAGACACCTGCGGCGGCGGGCCTTCTTCGACAAGAGCCTGATGATCGATCGGCGTGCCGGCGAGCCCGGAGGCGAGAATTTCCGGCTTCGTCAAGTCGAGTTTTTCGACGATGTCGCGGGAAAAAAGCGAGGCTTCCTGTGGGAAAGCCGATGTGCAGCCCTCCGACAGCTTGCGTCCTGTCAGGGGATCGAGCGGCTCGCCATTGCGGGAAACGGTGATGTGGACATGTGGGAACTGGGCAAGGCCGGACGAGCCGATTTCCCCGAGGCGATCGCCCTTACGTACGTCTTGTTCGGGCTGGACTGTCAGGCTCCCCTTTCGCAGGTGGCAATACTGGACCCCGTAACCGTTTTCCATCTGCATGACGAGGCCATTGCCGCATTCTTTTCCGGCAATTTTCGTCCGGTCTTCTTCCGTCTCGACGAGATGGTCGGCTTCTCCGTCCCGAATGCGCAGCACCTTGCCGTCGGCGACGGCGATCACGGCATAGCCCTCCTCCATGTCCTTCATCGACAGGATGCGCAGATCCGTTCCCTTGTGGCCGTCATAGGACTGGCTGCCGCACAGGGGATCGGCGACGCCTCCGCCCGCGTCCATGTCGGGATATTGCTGCATGAAGCACGTCTTGCCGAGCTCGCATTGCGCCGGCAGCCCGAGTTCGAGCGCCAGGGCGGGCGATGTGAGCAGGAAGGGGGCAAGAACGGTCGATGCCAAGAGGAAGGGAACGTTTTGCAATGGGTTTTCCTGACTTGAAGGATTGATCGGAACAGGCTTGCCGAGCGGTGGCGACGGTTGACTGCCGGGCCGGCGAAGCTCTACCTAGCAGCCGCAAGGAGACAGGCGGAATATGGCCATTTTAGCGTTCGTCTTGATAGCGCACGAGCCGGCGGAGGTCGTCGAAAAATCGATCGACATGCTGCTTCAGGCCGACGGCGAATGCCTGGTCGCCGTGCATTACGACGGCAATTCCCCGTCCACGGAATTTGCCGGGCTCAAGCGGCGCTATGGCGGAGAGGAGCGCGTGCTCCTCGTCGAGGACAGGGCGCGTTGCGGCTGGGGGCAGTTCGGCATCGTCGACGGGACGGTCCGCGCCCTTCGCCTGCTGGCCGCATCGGGCAAGGCCTATACCCATGCCTATCTGGTGAGTTGCTCCTGCTGGCCGGTCCGGCCGGTCGCCGAGCTCAGGCAGTTCCTCGACTGTAACGGCGCGGTCGATTTCATCGAAAGCCATGACGAGCGCTGGATGACGGGCGGCCTGCGGCAGGAGCGCTATACGCTGCGCCATCCCTTTAGCTTCACCCGCCGGCGCGGGCTGTTCGAAGCTAGTGTCCGCCTTCAGCGCAGGCTGGGGATCAGGCGGAAGGTTCCGGCCGCCCTGACGCCGCGCTACGGATCGCAATGGTGGTGCCTGCGGCGGGAAACGATTGCCGGAATCCTGCGCTGGGTGGACGAGAATCCCGCCGGCTACCGTTTCTTCCGGCATGTCTGGATTCCGGACGAGACCTTCTTCCAGACAGTCGTCCATGCGCTCGGCGGGGCGGTGGCCCCCGGCTATATCCCGACCCTCTATACGTTCAACGCCCATGGCAAGCCGATCGTCTTTTACGACGACCATCTTGCCTGGCTTTTGCAGCAACCGCATTTCTTCGCGCGGAAGATCGCGCAATCGGCGACCCGTTGCCGCGCCGCGCTGTCGGCGCAGGCAGTCTTGCCGCAGCCGGCCGGCCGGGCGATCCTCGCCGTGCCGCAGACTGAAAGACGCATGCCCCCGCGGATCGAAACCGATCCGGCCTACGGGCAGATCTTCGATCCGGCTTCCAGCATCCGCAACTGGCCGAAGAACATCGAGACGATGCGCCATCCGAGCGCCGTCCTCTTCGGGCCGCCGCAACTGACCCGGCTTGCGGCCAAGATCCTGCGCGCCTCGGGCGATCTTGCCGTCATGGGACGGCTCTTCCATGCCGACCGGATCGAGTTCCAACCGGGGCAGTCGTCCTTTTACGGCCTGCAGGCCGACGAGGTGACGCTGCGCGACTATGACCGGGCGCTTTACCTGTCGCGGATCGTGTCCCGTTGCGAGCATCTGCCCGTCTTCGAGCTCTGCCCCGGCGACGATCCCGTCTTGGAGAAGATCGTCCTGGAAAACGAGCGGACCTTCATCGCGATCCCGCTCCTGCCGGGTGGCCGGTTGCCGGCCTGGCGCTTCCTGTTCTGGTATCTGGCCCTGCCGGAGCGGCAACGGGCGGCCATCGATGCGGCGGAGTATCGCTTCGACCGTCTGCGGCACACGGAGGAAGCGGCGGCAAGGCATTTCGGCCAGAAACAGGTCGCGGCGGTGGATCGCAGGCTGTTCGACCCGGCGGCCGGTGCGGGCCTGGTGTTCTCGGGTGCCGGCGCCCTGCCCGATCCCGCGTGGACGGCGTCGATCCGGTTTCTGCACGGCGCGCGCGTGGACCCCCTGTTGAAATCCCTCGACAGGGCGGCCGGCCAACTTGCCGGAGAGGACTGGCGGCTGCTGGCTCCGTCCTTTGCCGGGGAAACTGCGGGAAGCCATGGCTAGGAAATTCAAGCATCGTCTCGTCGACAGCCGCGCCTATAATTTCGTCCTTTCGCGCTGGCAGAACCTGCGTTTCGGCAGCCAGCTGCGCTGCGTGCAGAACCGCCTTCGCAAGGGCGACGCCTGCATTCTTTTCAGTTGCCTGCGCAACGAGATGCACAGGATCGATTTCTTCTATCGGTACTACAAGGCGCTGGGCGTCGATCACTTCGTGTTCGTCGACAACGGTTCCACGGACGGCTTTCGCGAATGGAGCGCCGGCAAGGACGACGTTTCGGTCTGGCATACCGACAAGGGCTACAAGAAGGCCGGCTTCGGCATCCACTGGTGCAATTTCCTGCTGCAGAAATACGGGACGGGCAAGCTCTGCGTGACGGTCGATCCGGACGAGGTCCTCGTCTATCCCCATATGGAAACCAGGACGCTCAAGGATCTCGGCCAGCACCTGAAGGAGATCGGCTGGCCCTGCCTGCATGTGCTGATGCTTGATGCCTATAGCGACAAGCCGATCGACGAAACGGTCATGGCGCCGGGCGAGGACCCCTTCGCCATCTGCCCCTGGTTCGACCGTGACGGCTATGTGCAGAGATCAAACTACATGTCGGGGACCTTTGTGCAGGGCGGCCCGCGGCTGCGGTCCTTCAATCGCGAGACCCCCCGGGAAGCGCCGGCGCTCAATAAGATGCCGGTCGTCTGGTGGCAGAAGCACTACCGCTACCAGAGCTCCGCGCATCTCATGTGGCCCTGGTCGCTCAACCGGACGTCCATGAAGACCGGCATCCCCCTGTCGGGCGCCCTTTTCCACTTCAAGTTCGTCTCCTCCCTGCAACAGAAGGTGGACGAGGAAATGACCCGCCGCCAGCACTACGGCGGCAGCCGGGAATACAAGCGCTACAGGGAAAACATCCACGGGACTCTCTATCTCGATGGCGTAAGCATTAAATATGAGGGAACGGATCAGCTTATTGCGCTTAAGTTAATGTGCCTGGGGGAGTGGGTTTGATGATGACAAGTGTTTTCCTATTTATCCGGAAAATACATCTATGTAATTCCTATGATTTAATTCAGTATAATATTGAAGATAATTGACATGAGTAGAATTCTGTTCGTTCATAATTTTTTCCCCGGTCAATTTGGTTTCCTGGCTAATGCTCTGGTACAATTTGGGCATGAAGTTGTGGCCTTGGGAGGCAAGCCATCTGTTGATATGCCGGGTGTTTCTCTCGTGCGCTGGCATCATAAGCGTGGAACGACGCCCAATATCCTGCCGGCTGCCATACGGGCTGAAGCCGACATGATACGCGCTGCGGCTGCCTTGGAAGCTGGCAGGGGGCTTGCCGAGCGCGGGTTTTCGCCTGATGTGATTGTGGGGCATCCCGGTTGGGGAGAAACCCTTTATCTCAAGGAGCTTTGGCCCGATGCCCGGCTCATCCTCTATGCTGAATTCTTCTATAGCTCTACTGGCGGTGAGCTTGGTTTTGATCCGGAATTTGGTGAGGTCACCCTGGCTGAACGCTGCCGAGCGGTCTCAAAAAGCGCCACGCTGGCGCTGGCATATTCACAGGCCAACCGGCTTGTATCCCCGACGCCCTTTCAGGCAAGTCGCCTGCCGGAGAGTTTTCTATCGCGTACGGCTATCATTCATGAAGGGGTCGACCTCAAAGAGGTCCTCCCTACCCCCGATGCCAGCATCACTATCGGCGGGAAGACGTTCGGTGGGGACCGGCCAGTGGTCACCTTCGCAAGCCGGGTCCTTGAGCCCTTGCGGGGCTGCCATACGTTTTTCCGATCTCTTCCCAAGATACTGGAAGACGTGCCAGACGCGGAAATCGTTATTGTGGGTGAGGAAACGGGCGCAGGCTATGGCCTGGGCCCGCCTGAGAATGAAACCTGGAGGAGCTATTTCTGGAAGGAGATCGAAGACAGGATCGATCCCACGCGTATCCATTTCGTAGGCTGGCTGCCGAACAAGACCTTGAATGCCCTCATGTCAATCGCAAGAGCGCATGTCTATCTGACCTATCCCTTTGTTCTGTCTTGGTCTCTTCTGGAGGCCATGGCTTGCGAAGCCCTTGTGATCGGATCTGATACTCCGCCACTCCATGACGTTATCACCGACGGTGAGAATGGCCTTCTCGTCGACTTCCTGAGACCCGATCTGCTTGCCGAGGCCGTCATCCAAGCCTGCCGTCATCCTGACTGGTTTAAAGGAATGCGTAGGGCGGCGCGGCAATCCATCCTCACGCGCTACGATCGCCAGAACGTTTGTCTACCTCAATGGCTGGACCTCATTCGCTCCGCATGACCTGGCGGATGAAGCATTGGCAGAGCGTTAATAGGAATGACGCGTTTCCATGACCTTCTTATAGGTTTCGGGATCGAACGGAACGCCGAGAAACTCCGTCAGCTTGCGGGCGTGCTCCGGCCCTTTGACCAGTTCTTCATATTCGACGTGAAAGGTGTTTGGAGCCGTAGCGAAAGCGTTGTCCCGCAACCGCTGGTCCATGCTGCGGATCGTGGCGTAGGAATGGGCGGTATCCTTCCACCAACTGCTCTTGGAGGTGGCGAGGATGTCACGATGGTTGAAGATAATCCTCACATCTCCGAAGATTTCCATAACATCGGACAGGAAGACATCGAGATCCTTGATCTCGTTCCAATTGATGCGGATCTCCTTGCATCCGACAACTTTTGCGTCCCCCGGCGGGTTCAGAATAGATTCCACGAAAACCTTGCGTAAAGTGCCACGCATTTCCTCGGGCTTGATCAGGTCGGCCCCATACCAGGGGTGAACCGCCAGCATGGATTTTTTGGCAACCTGCCCCTTCGTTTCCTTGGCGGATCGGTAAAAGCTGCACAGATGTGCGAGTGCATTGTAGTTTTCTCCGCGAATGCAGAAACCCGGCAAGCTGTTGAGGTAGCCCATCAACAAAGTTGAGCCGGAGCGGCCGTAGGTAAAAATAAAGATGTAGCGATAGGAATCGTGCCTACTTGGAGCCTTCTTGGAGGAATTCGAAGCGCCAGCGGTTTTTGGCGTCGAGAGTTTGCTGATTAAGCTTCGAAATGATTTCATAGAGTTCAAAGGTCCTCTCAACGCTGGACACGTCGCTGATAACGGCGCTCTCGTAGTCCCGGTCTTGCTTGATATAGATTTCCCTGATCGAGAGAAACTTCGAGTTCAAGGACGTGGCTTCCATGCCGTTGGCGCTCATGACCCTGCCGGTCGCGTAGTCTTCCAGGATATGCTGATATTTTGGCAGGGGCGTCGATGCAATGAGGTTCGCGGCCTTCCGGCTCAGGAAATAGCCGCCCTGCCCGTCATACCAGGTCTGCTCTGGATCGATCTCGAAGATCAGGCCGGCAAGCTGCTTGTTGAAGACGGCGGTGCTGTGCCAGTCGAATGCGGTCCGGCTGCCGAGATTGACGTCGCTGCCGATGTAATCGAACTGCTCGTAGGCGAATTCCAGAAGCTTCTGGACATTGAGAAGGCAATCGTCGTCCAGCTTGAAATAATGGTCGGCATCGACGATGCGCGAGGCAGCGGAAACGCCGTGCCAGATTTTGTGCGACAGATATTCGTAGGTATCGGGAACCGGCAGGATCAGCCGGTCTTCGACGAGCAACGCTTCGGATTGCTCGGGATGCCCCTCGATGAAGTAGACGTCGATATTGGCAAGGCGCGTATCCTTGGCCCAGGTGTCGCGAATGGCCTGCTGCTTGTGGCGGTTCTTCTTGCAACTCACGACGAGAACGGCAAGCTTGCCGCGCCGTTTTATGTGGGTGGTCTTCTTATGATCGCGCAGCAGGATCGGGGCATCCGCCAGCCGCACCTCATCGATATCCCATGCCAGGCTCGTCCTGGGCGTCGGCGCCGGTGCGTGAAGCGGATGGCGGCCGGCAATATCTTCCGCCGACAAATGCAGCTTTCCGTCGACCTCCACAAAATAGGTCTGCTTTCCGATGGAAAAGGCCTGGAGGTCTCCCGGTTGCGCTTCATCGAGCAGAAGAAAGTCGTCCGTCCGGCTGCGCAGTCTCTTGTCGCGGACGACTTCGGCCAGGCGGGCCGCATCCGTCTCCGAATCGAGAAGGACGACATTGCGATGCCGGGCTTCGGACAGGACCCTGTTCATGAAAAGGGCGCCTTTGAGCTTGCGCAAAGCGCCGTCGCTTTTGACGGTCATCTCGACAACCGACGTGCGGATATTGAAATGCGTGCTTTGCAGACCGACGAAGAAACTGTGGCGAAACAGGCTTGAATTGTGAACGACGACGACGAGCTCGTCGACGGAGGAACTGACCTTTTCGGCCAGACGGCTGAAGGCCTCTTCATTTCCGTCCCACAGATAGAGAGCCGAAAGCCCGGGTTTCAGGTCTTCCGCTTCTCCGAGCGCCCGTAGCCGCGAGCCGAGCCCCATGCGGAACCTGTATTCGGGAAAGAACCGCCAGCGCCGGGCAAGAGCCTCCATAACCGGCTCGTCATCGCCGATCGTAAGATAGCGGAAATTGCTGTAGACACTCCAGACGATGGATTCGGGGAAGGCCTTGCAGGGAAATTCCAGCCGGAAATCTTTCAGTTCCAGGATGAAGGTTTTACCCTCCAGGAAGAGCTTCCCCTTGATCTCCTGCCCCTTGAAGGGAAAGTCATGCGTCTGCGGCTTGCTCCAGGCGCCCGCATAGCGATCCTTGATGGAGAGCTGGCCCGCCTCCCTGTCGAATTCCACATGGAAGAGGACAACGTCGGCGAGGCTATCCACGATATGGAAATAGAGCCGGGCTTCCTTGTCGAGAGCGGAGACGGAAAAGCGGAGAGGACTATTGAACCTCTTGATGATCTTCACTCTGTTCATTCGAACAACTCCACTCCTTTAAGTTTTCTGCAGCTAGAACATGTCGCGCGAAACGGTTGGGCGTTTTCGGTAACGAGAACGTAAAAATAAAGATCTAAAGCGCAGGATACAGGTATAGATCACCTGTGAATCAGGTTTTCCTTCTAGCCCCGAGGTAGCCTGTCTGCAGGAATCTTGAAGATGTCGCACTGATATTCATTGGGCTTTTGTTTGAAGCCTACGAAAGCGATCTCTCTGTTGCGAGCGGGGATGGATGCGACGAGGGGAAAACCAGCTCGTTTGACATTGAGTACCTTCTTGATCATCCTTTACCCCTGTCAAACCGCACTCGCTTACCCTTTGGCAATGCGCTCGATCAGGTTGAAGTATTGCTTGGTGAGCGCCTTCATGTCGTAGCGCTCCAGCATGAGGGACCGTGCTCGCGCCCTCAGCGGCGCATAGCGTTCTTGGTCGACCAGAACGTCCCCAAGGCGCGCGGCAAGTGCCTCCGGCTCGAAGAAGGGCACGAGGAGACCATTTTCCCCGTCTGTGATGATCTCGCGCACCGGTTCCGTATCCGAGCCGACGATGAGGGCGCCGGCGCTCATCGCTTCCATCATGGACCAGGAAAGCACGAAGGGCACGGTCAGGTAGACATGCGCGGCGGAAATGCGCAGCACATCGCGGAGCGTGCGGAGCGGCTGACGGCCGAGGAAATGGATGCGGCTTTGGTCCAGTTCGAGGTTCTCGAGCGCCCATTCCTTGTAGGTCTTGCCGTCCGGGCGCTTGGCGCCATAGGCGACCCGATCGTCACCGATAATGATGACCTGGGCCTCCGGCCGGCGTTTCTGCAAGATCGCCACGGCCTCCATGAACTGCGGGAAACCGCGATAGGGTTCCATCCCCCGCGCGATATAGGTGATGATCGGATCACCTTTACGGAACACGAGATCGCCAACGGAGAAGGTCGCGGTCTCGTCGGGGGAGAAATAATCCGTGTCGACCCCATCGTGCAGGACGGAGATGCGGTCGCGGAAGTGGGCCGGGAACTGGCTCTTCTGGAATTCGGTCGGGCACTGTCCCCAATCCATGGCGGCCAGATCGTGCAGGATCGCTGTGTTCTTCATGCGGATTTTCAATTCTGCATCCGGTTTCTTCGGGGCTTCGTGATCAAGAAAGGAAGAATCCGAACCATAGGCATGATAATACCACTCGAAATAGGGCATATACTTGGCCTTCGGCCAAAGATCCTTTAGGAATATGCCGTCCCCGAAGCCGGAATGAGCAAGAATGATATCAGGATTAAAACCCTTCGCCTTCACCGGCATGAAAGCTGTATAGACGGCCTGGCCGCGGATAACCGACATTTCCGTATAGCTGAGTGCCGGATGAATATCCTTGCGCACCTCGCGATGGGGCGTATACTCCACTCGTTTAATCAACGCTGGCTGTTTGTTGGAGGACAGCGAGCCAGAGAGCATGTCGATATCCCGGCGGCCTTTCAAATGCCGAACCAAGCGTGCATACTGACCGGGGAAATTGTTATGTACGAACAAAATTCGCATCTAAGAAGGTTTTCCGCTCTATAAATATTCTTGGAACTTCGCTGTTGATCTATTCCTCATGTGTCTTGGACAAAAATCGAGTAATAGGATCTGCTAAATATTCGATGAGAGTTTTCGAGTCTGTTTGGAAAAATACCTCGCCGACATTTCCCGGAAGTATTTTTCTTCCATGCCAGTTCTCGTTTATGTCAACCTTCACTATATAATGCTTAATTTTCTCCTCTCCTAATATCGTATCAGCAGAGATATAAGAAACCTCTCCTTTCAGTGGAGGGACAACATTGGCCTGATCACTGGGGAAAGTAATATTAACGCTTTGATTAAGGAATAATTTAGAAATACTCTTCGGAGGTACCGGTACTTCCATTTGAAGTTTGGATTCAGCAGGAATTATTTCCGCAATTGTCTCGCCAGGCTTGATAACTTCTCCTATAGATTTAAAGTGCATGCTAAGAACTATACCTGTAGCCGGCGCGGAGATTGCTGACCGCTTGATTCTGTCCTTCAGCCTATTAATGACGTCATCATTCTCATTAAGCTTCTGTTGGGTTTCCGTAATCTTTTGGCTCGTTTTAACCGAATTTTCTAAAATGACCCGTTTTTTCTGATCATTAAGGGACTTAATATTATGATATGATTTCTGGATTGTTGCTAGAGCGTTTGATTTTTGGGCTTCAATTCGAGAAAGCTCTCTACGCAGCGCAAGTACTCTAGCGCGCGATGTTAGTCCTTTTTCTAGCAAATCAGAAAGGTCAGATTCTTCCTTAGTGATTGATTCGCTTTGGGAGTCATAGGCGGCAATTTGGGCTTTTAAGTATACTAAGTCTTCCTCTTCATTTGCAATTCTATTGTCCAACATTGACAGCTGCTGCTGTCGCTCCTTTTTTGCGCTCTGGAATTCTGCTAACCGACTTTCCTGCGCTTCTTGCACGCGTGGGTTCGTGTCGACAGGCGCAAGCGCTTTTGGATTGACATGAAATGTGTCGGCTTCTGCGCGCTCTGCACGCCAGCGTTCAAGTTCTATCGTATTGATTGCGCGCTCTATAAATACTCTCTCCAGTTGAGATTTGCTCGCGCTTTCATCGAGGCTGAGTAAGAGAGCGCCTGCCTCCACCAATGCTCCCTCTTTGACTGAGATGCTCTCGACGATGCCACCTTCTAAATGCTGTACGATTCGATTGTTTCCCTCCGCAACGACGCGGCCTGGGGTAACGAGGGCGCTCCCGATTTTTGCAGTTGCTGACCAAAACCCACCTATACCCACAACGAAGAACAGGACCGCACCAGCAAGCATCATCTGGCGGCGCTGTCCCGTCGGTATCGGATTGCTCCATGTCTGCAATCCATCAAGCCGAAGTTCATCGAGGGGCGGTGGCGATGGGCGTTTAACAAATTCTGTGACTGTTTCTTGCTCGGTTTGCATACGTTTACCGCCGGTCCCTACGATGCCTTGTTTGGTACAGCCCGTACCAATTTACCAGGAAGAACGTCGCTTGGGGCGCCAAAGGCGTCGACCTGGCCCCCTTTTATGACGAGAACTTTGTCCACATGATGCAGGAGCGACAAGCGTTGGGTAATGGCGACGGTTGCGATGCCCACAGAGCTTGCTTTTTTCAATGTGCCAAAGAGAATCTGTTCGCCATCGGTGTCAAGGCTTGCGTTCGGCTCATCGAGAATAACGAAAGCCGGGCCGCCGTAGTACGCACGCGCAAGACCCAGAAGCTGCTTTTGGCCTCCGGATGGTTGAAAGCCGCTCTCGGATATAACCGTGTCGTATCCCTTGGGAAAGCCCATTATAATATCGTGGATGCCGACAAACTTTGCGGCTTCAATCGCGAGATCCGGAGGATCATCGACTCTCATACGTGCGATATTTTCCCGCACCGTGCCTTCAAAGAAGCCTACCTGCTGGGGAAGATACCCCATATGCGTACCGCGCGTGACAGGATCCCATGCCCTGAAATCTTGACCGTCGAGCAAGACTTGTCCGGTTGTCGGCTCCAGATAGCCCACAAGCACGCGTGCGAGCGTCGATTTCCCAGCGCCACTAGGGCCAACGACCGCAATATTTTGACCGGCCTCGATGACGCCGGTGATTCCCTTGAGAATCGGCTGGGAACCTGGTGAAGGGACATAAAATACACGATCCACAAGCAGGCGCTTCGATGGGCGCGGCAGCGGCGTTTGGCGGTCGACAAGCTTGAACGATTCAACCCGCTTATCGAGCTCCTTCATACTATAGCTTGCCTGCTTCAGCTGTTTCCACCCACCGATCAGCCCCTCGATGGGAGCGAGGGCACGGGAAGCTACGACGGATGTAGCAAAAATCGATCCCGCCGTTACCTGGTCGTAGATCACCAGTACGGCACCTGCGCCAATCATCGAAATTTGGAGCAATTGCCGCGTAAACTTTGAGCATGCCGATAAGCTTCCGCTCCGCGACAGCAGAACAAGGGTACTCGAAAGATACTTCTCCTGGTGTTTGCCCCACTGAGAAATAGACTGCGGATAGAGTCCGAGGGCCTTAATGAATTCTTGCTGCTGAAACTGTGAATTTAATACCTTGTGAGCCTGAGAAGAGTTTTTTTCAACATCGGTAACATATCCGGACGTATAAAAATGTCCAAATATCGTAATGGCAAAGAGGGTTATTATCCCAAGCGTGACAACAACTCCGAGGACCGGATGTATGATAAATACAATTATCAGGAAAAATAACATAATCGGAAGATCGAATAGGTTGGGAAATACATTCGATGAGATAAGCTTTCGTATCTCGGAAAGATGATGAAGGCTTTGTGCGGAAGCTCCACGGGTTTCAGCCAACTCGCCAGCAAGCAATAATCCAGCCACACGGCTTTCAAGCCGCATGCCAATCTTGGCAAGCATCACTTGTCTTATTGTGTCGAGAGCACCAAAAGTTACGAGAATCACGAAAATGATAATGGTCAGAGCCGCGAGGGTCTCGAGACTGCGAGAACTCAGAACGCGACTATAAACCTGAAACAGATAGAGTGGCATGGACAGCATGCCGAAGCTGGCTATGAAGGAGATCAGAGCAACGGCCCCCATCGCTCTCCATGCGGCTTTTTTCTCTGCGCTATATATCTCGCCGATCTTCATTTACGGCCTCATACCTGCGCCAGCCATTGGAATGCATAGAACATCATGGAAAGCACCCAAAAGGTGGCAGAAGAAAGATGCTGCAATCCCGGTAGGTTAATAAACAACAAGGGAGGGGGGCGTAGCCCCCCTCCCTCTATCTTAACATTGACTTACTTCATTAGAAAATGAAGTTGGCGTCGGTAAGATTAGCAGCGGTCGTGCTCTCAAGGGTAATGGTGTCCGATCCGAGGGTAATAATGGTGCTGCCACCAGCTTCCGTAATTGCGCCTTGGGACTGGAGATCGGCAAGATTGTCAAAGTCGTACGTAGACAGATTCACCTTGTCACCGGTAGCGCCGGCCTCGAAATCGGTAATCGTATCCTCGCCGAAGCCAGCCTGGAAGCCGAATACATCCTGACCATCGCCGCCGCTGATGGTGTCGTCACCAGCACCGCCCCAGATCGAGTCGTTACCGTCGCCGCCGCTGATGGTGTCGGCGCCTGCGCCGCCATACAGAACGTCGGCACCCTGGCCGCCATCAACAGTATCGTTACCAGCGCCGCCACCGAGGGTGTCGTTACCAGTACCGCCGGTTACCTGGTCCTCACCAGCGCCACCCCAGATTTCATCCTTGCCATCGGCACCACCGAGAGTGTCATCGCCAGCGCCGCCGTAGATGATATCATCACCGGCACCACCATCAATGCTGTCGTTGCCGTCGCCGCCGCCGATAACATCGTTGCCTGCGCCGCCCGTAATGATGTCATTACCACTGTCTTCGGCGCCGGCCCAGATCGAGTCGTTGCCTGCGCCGCCGTCGATGGTATCGGCGCCGTCACCGCCAACTACAAAATCGTCACCGCCTTGCGCGTTGATGACTTCGGATTCCTTCGAACCTTTGAGAATATCGTTGCCTACCGTGCCGGTAATCGTAGCCATTTTTAGAGGCTCCCTTTTAAGAAGAATGTTTAACTGCTGGGTTGCGCAGCTACAGCCGCGCAACGACGTGCATGCCAAGATTAGCTTAGAAAGTCAACTCCGCATCTTTGCAGAAAAGCCCTGAACCAACAGGCCTAGGCGTGGCCGTTTAAATTTTAAATGGCTTTCTCCCAAAAATTTCCAAGCCTGTTGCCGACTGGCAACGGTTTCCGGTGTTTTGGGAAAGGTGACTGGAAGCTTGAGAAAGAAAAACGCGGAAGGCCCAGCAAACCTCCCGCGTTCTTACCTCTTAGCGCTGATTTCCACGGCACAGCGAATTCTGCTTACGCGAAAATCTCGCAACATTCAATATGGGTGTGTATTTAAATGTGCCGGTCAGCCAGCGTCCGTCGGTTTCGGTAAAATTCTTCTGCCTTCCAGGGGTAATCGTTCTGCCGTCGTGACTACCCCTTTGAGCGGCAGCCTTGGTATGCTTTTTCCCGTGATCGACGAGAAGATGTCGATGTCGGCAAAGAGACGGCTGACTAGAAGGCGCCTAGGACGAATGCTTCGGTTTTGGAAGGACGATGACTCGAGCAGCAACTTCTCCATCAGAGTGTCGAAATGGGCCACATTGCCATTGAGCTGACGAAACCGGATGGTAGCGCCTTTAATTTTGGGAGGAAGAGGAGGTCGATTGGCGCACGACATGGACGCCAGTAGAACCCGATGACCCCTGCTTGGTGAAAATCCTCTTTCCGTTCGAGAGCTTTGAGGATATGGCATCGCTATATCAGTATATTCATAGGAGGTGGATTAAATGTCGAATGTTTCGCCTGATGATGGAACTATTAAAATAAATTTCTGTGCATTTTCTGAGAGATTCATGGATGTAAGAACGAGATTGCCTTATGAATTTATAGCAAAAATGCATGATATCGATCTAGTATATAGTAAAAATGAGATACGTATTGGAAATCTTACGGGGTTCAATGGACCTAAAATAGTAATTGCTCAGAGACCAAGAATAGATGACTCTCAAAAATGGCTTAAAGCACTTTCAAAGTTGAGAAATAATGATTGTTTATTTATATATGAGATAGATGACCATCTTGACCTTGTGGATAAAATTAACAAGAAGGATGTCGGCACGAAAATTTTGCTTAAATCTGCAATGGCTGTGCAAACGTCTACGAAGCCGCTTGCTGATGAATTTTCATTATATAATGAAAATGTAAGGTGGTTTGACAATAGTTGTCATAATATTTCATTCTTCAGAAAAGAAAATGATGTGCCACAGATATTCTTTGGGGCCCTAAATAGGGATACATATTCAAAGGAAATAGCAAGTCTTATAAGTGATGTAGTAATTAAATATGGCGCGTTTGTTCATGTTGTATCGGATAGAAATTTTTACGATGGTATAAAATCACAAAATAAAACATATTATCATCACTTGAATTATGATGATTACATTAATGTAATGAGAAAATGTGATATATTGATATCTCCACTTAGGGGGCTTCTCGGTGAGAAATTTAAAAGTGACATTAAGTACATTGAAGCGTCTTCGCATGGTCTTGCGACCATCGCGTCTGAGTTGGTATATTCAAGAACTATCGAAGATGGGAAAACTGGTATATTGGTTAAAGATGAAATTGAATGGCCAGAGAAGCTAGAAAGGCTTTTAGTTTCTCCGGAATACAGAAGGAAATTAGGTTATAATGCTTGGGATTATGTAAGAAGAGAGAGGATGTTTGCGCAACAAGCGCCGCTGAGAATTAACTGGTACTTAGATCTATGGTCAAGGCGCAATGAGCTTTGGGGTATGGCTCTAAATAGAGTACCTGAATTGCGAGAATTCGAGCATACTCGATGACAGCTGGGCGGAGATACCAATGATAGATTCTGGAATTATGGAAGATATTGGTAGAGGCCAGTACATATCAGAAATTTTATAAATTAAGTGGAGGAATATGTAGTTGTCTGATATCATCGATCATTTCGGTATACGGTTACGTATCGACCGAGAATTCATGTCACCCAAGCTGATAGAAGCTCTGCGCAATGGTCAGTACGAGACGAGTGAAGCGCGCAAGATCGGCAATATCATTCAGCCGGGAGACGTTGTTCTCGAGATTGGCGCGGGTATTGGCTTCATGACCGCTCTGATGCTCAAGAATCCAGCCACCGCGCGGGTCGTTTCTTTTGAGGCCAATCCTTTGCTGATTTCCAAGATCCAGAGAACGCTCGATGACAATAACCTCGGCGGACAGCGCTTCGAGCTTCACAACAATATTCTTGGCGCAAAAGATATAGGAACGGTCGATTTTCATATCCACAAGGATTTCTGGGCTTCGTCTCTTCGTAAGACACCAGGCACAATCCGCTCCTGCCCGGTTCCGCTCGCCAGCTTTGACAAGACGATCAAGGCCATACGCCCGGACGTGATTGTTTGCGATATCGAGGGCGGAGAGAGGGCGCTTTTCCCAACCTCCGATCTTGTCGGTGTTCGCAATGTTTATACGGAATTGCATCAACGGGTCCTTGGACCTGAAGGCATGCGGGATGTGTTTCAGACTTTCCATGACCGCGGCTTTCACTACGACCAGAATCACTCCCGTGGAGCGATCGTCTTGTTTTCCAAGATTCCTGAGTCAGCGAATTGATACCGAGTTGGAGACCTCGAATTACCGCTGAATTGATGATCGGCATCGCGGCCTGATGACTGCTGGCTTTTCGATCATTTTGCCCATTCGGGTCGTCGCCTTCTTAGTAAGCGTCCGGTGACGCCGTCTTTGAGATTTCCCGCGAACACCTGAAGTTACGTCACTAATTCCGTCATTGGAGACGTCATCAAGGATGAACTATGGGCCGCATGGAGATTTTGACGGGCGTCGAGCGTCGGCGCGACTGGTCTGACGACGAGAAGCTTTCGATACTGCAAGAAGCAGCCGACCCGGATACCAGGATTGCCGACGTAGCGCGTCGGCACGATATCAAACCGCAGCAGATTTATACCTGGCGGCGGAAGTTCGCGGCGGAGCAGGCTGAGCCGGTGGTTTCTTTTCTACCGGTCGCACTGATCGCCTCGGGAACGAGCGACGAAGCTGAGCAATCAGTTCCGACGGACAAACCTTCAGCAAGCGTGCGGCACGTCCCATGCGGATCGAGATCGGCTGCAAAGGCGGTCGCGTCTTGAAGGTGGAAGCCAACATTGCGCCTGATGTCCTGAAGGCACTGATCCGCTCGGTTGAAGACGCATGATCGCGCCAGGCGCAAATGTGCGCGTCTATCTCGCCTGCGGTGTGACGGACATGCGCAAGGGGATCGACGGCCTGATGTCGCTGGTGCAATCGTCGCTCCGCCAGAAGCCCGCGTCCGGCTCGGTGTTTGCGTTTCGAGGCCGTCGTGGTGATCGCATCAAGCTGCTGTTTTGGGATGGGCAAACCAAGCCGCCAGCCATTGCCCGATCACCTGCCGCGCCATGACGTGACGCACCAGGCAACTTGCTCATGCTCGGTCTGTGGCGGCTCCGACTTCATCCGTGCAGGTGAGACCGTCAGCGAGGTTCTCGACTATGTCCCGGCCTCGTTTCGTGTCGTGCGCCATATCCAGCCCCGCTTCACCTGCAAGGGCTGCGATACGCAGGTTAAGGCCGAGATGCCGTCGCTGCCCATCGAACGCGGCAAGCCGGGGCCAGGTCTCGTCGCCCATGTGCTGATCGCCAAATACTGCGATCACCTGCCTCTCTATCGCCAATCCGAGATTTACGCGCGGGAAGGCGTCGATCTTTCGTGAGCGCGACGAATACCCGTGCTTCAACCAGGCCACACAGTTCCAAGAGGTGATGCCAGTCGCGGCCATTGCGGGCCAGACGGGAAGCGTCGAGACAAAGGATGGCGCCAACGTTACCAGCACACAACCAAGCCACCAGCTTGTCGAAACCCGGTCGCGCGACGGTCCCGCTCGCCGAGCGGCCAAGATCGTCATCGATAACCTCGACATCCCGAAATCCGCGCCGGCGCGCTTCCTCGACAAGCTCGTATTGGCGTCTTTGGCTCTCGCGATTGAGTTGTACCTGGGCCGGTGTGGACTGACGGACATAAACCACGGCCTTGCGCTTCAACAGCGATGCGGGAAGATCAACGTTCGTCATCGCTGCCCTCCGGAACCTTTATTCCGCCCGCCTGCAGGATCAATTGCGCGAGGCGCATAATCATCACTTGTCGCTCCGCGGCGTTCATCCGCCTCACCTCGGGCGTTTCCAACGTCATGCTGAGCTGGCAGGGTCTTTTTACGATGGCGGGGTGCTGTCTCGCTTTCATCACATGCCTCCTCGATAACTGTTGCGTCATCTGAAAAGACTTGCCTGAGTCCATGATCATTGAGTACCCGATCGAGGTCCGTCAGGGCTTGCACCGATACCTGCGGCTCTCCCAGCTTCATCGCGGCACAGGTCGCGCGGTCGAGCATCCACCGTTCTACGGCCGTCGTTACTCCCGGTTCATGCTCGACAACGACGACAGCGGATCCGCGGCGCTGCTCGCCGTAGTAAAGTCGAACCTGCCGGCCGTAAAATGCATGCCAGCGGTAATGGATCTCGACTTCTTCCCCGATATGGGCAGAATGTCCGGAAGATGGAGCTCGGCCGCAAGAACTGGCTGTTCGCGGGATCGGACAAAGGCGGCGAACGCGCCGCTGCAATCCTGTCGCTGATCGAGACCGCGTTATGCCGCGCGCGGCATAATGCGGTTTATGCCGACCGGCGAACTATGCCGAGTGCCTCTTCCAATGTTTGCGGCAAACCGTGCGTTCCCGGCCCGTTCGGCGGGTCGCCGTTGGTTGGCACTCGGCATAGTCCTCATGCTCAGAGGGCGTTCAGGAATTCCAAAAGCCGGTCGCTTGGTCGAAACCGCTCGGCCTTGGCGCGTTCGTACGGCTTCAGCTTTGCGAGTGCCGTTTCCTTCAGTTCGAGATGCGCATGAAGATAGGTCAGCGTCGTTTCCATCGCTTCGTGGCCCAACCACAGGGCAATCACTGAGCAATCGACGCCCGCCTGCAGCAATTCCATGGCAGCGGAGTGCCGCAAGACATGAGGCGATACCCGCTTTGAGCGAAGGGAGACGCAGTGATGGCGGGCTTTGGCGACATATTTGTTCAGCAGCGCCTGCACGCCGTCGGCGCTGAGCCTGCCACCGTGCATATTCGGAAAGAGAGCCGTTGCGCCTCGCTTTGTGGGCTCCCTGAGCCAGTTACGAAGGGCTTGCTGTGCAAGCTTTGTGAGCGGCGTACTTCGCTCTTTGCGGCCCTTGCCAACGCATTGCACATGCGCACCCTGGCCGAGTATTACCGAATCTCGGTCAAGGGCGATGATCTCCGAGACCCGCAACCCCGTTTGCGCGGCCAGCAATAGCAGAGTGTAATCGCGGCGTCCCAGCCACGTGCTTAGATCCGTACAGTCCAGGATCGCTTCAATCTCGGGCCTGGTTAGAAACTGAAGCTGCCGCTTGTCACATCGCTTGCTGGGGATCGCGAGCACACGCTGAATGTGGGCGCTATGTGCCGGCTCCTCAAACGCCGCATATCGGAAGAATGAGCGGATGGCTGTGAGGCGAAGATTGCGGGTCCGCACCGAGGCGGATCTCTTCGTCTCAAGATCCTCCAGGAATGCGCCGATGAAGGGAGCGTCCAAATCCCGCAGCGTCAACTGCGATGGGGATCTCCCAAGGCGCGTCTGTGCGAACGCAAACAGGAGCCTGAAGGTGTCGCGATAGGAGGCAATAGTGTTGGAACTTACACCTCGATGCTTCATGAGCCGATCTGTAAACCACCGCTCGATCAGCACGGCTAGGTCGTTCGTGCGTCTCATGACCGGACCTCCCAGCGCTTATCCAATCGCCGTACGGCATGGTTCATCAGTTCCGGCGTGGCGGACAGGTACCAATAGGTATCGCGAACATTGGCATGGCCGAGGAAGGTCGAGAGAACCGGCAGCTCGCGTTCCACATCTTCGCCCGCGCGATGCCAGTTGATCAGGGTCTGAACGGCGAAACGGTGACGAAGATCATGAATCCGTGGGCCATCTCGATTCCCCTCCTGCCGTAATCCAATTTGCCGGGATAGTCGCCAGAACACGCGATGCACGTATTGATGCAGCAATCTGCCGCCCTGTTCGGCGACGAAGAAATAGGGACTGCGCGGCGTACCAAGGTGTGCATCGCGTCGGGCGGCATAGCCTGAAAGGACAGCAATTGTCGTGGCATGCAGCGGGACCAGCCGTGACTTGCCAAACTTTGTCTCTCGGATGGTGAGGACGCCCTGGTCGAGATTGACATCGGCCCGGAGCAGGCCGAGCGCTTCGGAATGGCGCAGCCCCGCCACCACTATCAGCCCGAACAGGCAGTGATATGTCCAGCGTCGCAGGGCGTTGGCCGGCGGCAACGACAGTGCGGCCGCCAGAAGTGCCTGAATCTCGATCTCGCTATAGATGTAGGGCTTTGTCCGCTGTGCCGGCGCCACAGCGTCGCTCGGTGGCACTTCCGTCAAAGGATCGAAATGAGTGAGGTGCTGGGCAAAGCAGCGCACATCAGCCAGTCGGATGGACCAACTCGGCTGCCGGCCCATCGAGGTGACCCACTCCATTGCCAAATCATTCGTGATGGTCTCGGCGCCGCGAGCTTCCATGAAAGCGACGAACTCCGACAATCGTCTTGCCGGACCGTCATATTTGTATCCCAGCCCTTGGCGCATGCCGATGTAGCGCTCAAGCGCGGTGCGAAGCTGGCTCATTGGAGACCTCCCGGCCAGGGCAGGCTCAGTTCACGCAACTTCTCAATATCGAGCTTGGCATAGATCCTTGTACTGTCGATGCTTCGATGGCGGAGCAGTTGGCCGATCTCGGCAAAGCTGGCGCCCGACCGCAAAAGGTCGGTCGCAAGGCTGTGGCGGAAAAGATGGGCACCGTGATGCGCATAGCCGTCAATGCCTGCCCGTTCGAGTGCCTGCTTCGCGATCATCGTGATGGCGCAGCCGGAGGCAAAGCCCACATGCGGCGCAAGTGTTCGCAAGAAAACTCGCCGACATGCCGAGGCTGGGCGCCCATGCCGGATATAAGCGACGATCGCTATTCCGACGTCGTGACGCAGCGGCATAGTCGCTTGCCGCCGTCCCTTTCCGTGTACGAGGATCGTGCCCGACTGCCAGCCGATATCGTCAAGATTGAGGGTGGCAACTTCGCTGGCGCGCAAACCGAGCTTGGCGAGGATCATCAGAACCGCATAGTCCCGACGACCCATTGCCGTCGTCCGATCGCAAGCATCGAGAACTTTTTGCACCTTCTCCGGCGGCAGGAATGTTGGAAGGCCGGCAAGTCGCCAGCGGCGGATGGACGGCACACAGTCGGCCAGCGCCGTCGAGATTAAGCCCTTCAGATGCAAATAGCGCAGGAAGGCACGCACGACCCCGCACATGGCTTTACCACTGTCGGCGGAACCGTCGAGCGCGTGTCGCTCCACATAACCGATAACGATCTCCGGGGTGAGCGCCGCAAACCCGTCTGCGCCGGCAGGACACACCTCCCGGAGAAATCGAAGCGACAGAAGCTTGTGGCTCCCCACTGTCGCGGCGGCGAGCCCTCTCTCAGTCGAGAGATATTGCCCGAATACATCGACGATCTTCTCGTGCTCACTGCGCTGAATCGGAAGCGCGGCTGGTATCAACCCTTTCTCCCGTAACGCCAAAAGCAAGCGGCGGAGCGCCGATCGATCGCCCGAGTCGGGCTTCCAGTGTTTGAAACGATGTTCAAGAAAGCGATCGACGTGAACCTCGCTCAAATCCTGCGGAGCATGTCCATTGCCAACATGCCAGTCCATCAGATCCCGAAACAGGCTCAGCGAGCGCCACGTGCATTGCCGACCCAAACCTTCGTTCGACATTTTGGCAGCGTAAACGCCCGCAAACTCCCGATACGGACCGTAGACCAGCTTCCGGTATAGGGCGCTGCGATTCAAATAGTCAGTTGCGTTCATGTGTCCTCTCCTTCGCGTCAATTGCGACGGAGAGACACTAAGCTATGCCGACTAGGCGACCGCTATGGTGCCGGAAACGTTGGCAAAAAGTTGATTAATCGGCATAGTTCGCCGGTCGGCATAAACCGCAAAGCTCAACGACCTCGATCCAGAAGCCTACCTGCGGGAGGTCCTCACCCGCATCGCCGATCATCCCATCAACCGGATCGACGAACTCCTGCCGTGGAACCTGCAAGTTCCGTCAGAAATGGCCTGACCGGACGCTTACCCTTCTTACACCCCTTTTCCGGCATCAGGGTAAGCGCCGTCTCCACCCCCATTGGCACTATCGTTCTCGTCGTCCATCAAATCGCCCTTCCAAATCGAAAGGCAGATTCTCAAGTCTCAACCGAAACAAGAAAAGGTGGGGTGTTCGTGGCGCTCACGCTCATCATCGAGGTTCCATGGTGCAATTGGATGGCTCTATGAAGGTGATTTCCGGCGTTTCGGGAATGGATAAGGCATGACGCCCTATTTTTCCGGCCTTAATACAGCACGACAATTAAAATGTTGAGGTGCGAATTTTCCGCCGCTACCATAGCCGATGTTTGCACCGCCGTTTATAACCCTGCGACTACATAAAGCTCTCCTGCAATATCTGGATAACGCTCTCCCAACTCCATAAATGCATCGAGGAGCTGTGGTGACCAGTCTTTCTCGATCTGAGGATTGGAAAGTGGCTTCATCCAATAACCCCCAAATACCTCTATTCTCAAACCGGCCTTCAAAAAGTCCCGGCGTAACGTTTCCGGATTATAGACGCGCCGATGCCCGTGATGAATGTCGGATTGGTTTAGCTGCTCCTCGAATTCCAACATTCCCATAATTACAGCCGCCTGCCGGTGAAGGGAACGGGCATTGGGAACTGCAATAAGAATACGGCCTCGTTCACTCAACCACTCGCGAGCACGAGAAAGGATATCGATCGGATCATCCACATGCTCAAGGACATGACCTAAAATGATGCTATCGTATTTGCGGTCCGGAACGTAATCTTCAAAAAGTGCATGGACAACTTCAATTTGGGGGTAGCGTTGCCTTAGAGAGGAGCAAAAATCGACGGCCCCCTCAACAGCAGTCATAGGAAGGCCAAGCTTTACAAGCTCATCCGTCATAAATCCTTCCGCTGGGCCGAGTTCTAGTATTGGTCCTTCTTGGATAAATCTCTTAAATATTCTATATGAATAACTAATAGTTGCTCTGTTTGCTCCATGGCCATAAAGAGAGACGGATGCTATCGAATCCAGCCTATTACGTTCCTGTTCGGCATCAATATTCACAACGAGCATCCTTCTCGATAATTTCAATCAGTCCCATATTGGGCATAAAAAGGAAGGCAATTCTCCTCCCTTCAAAGGCTACCGCTGGTACGGGTCCCTCTACCAATTTGCAATTCTGCCCCCTTAACGAATCAACAGTTTCTTCAAACTTCGTGGTTTCAAAAGCCTGATGATAAATCTTGATACCTCGCCCAGCCAGCTCCGCTATTGTCCCATTTGGGGAAAAACTTTGTAGCAATTCGAGTCTCGGTCCAACACCTACCAAAAACTGCCCTCTAACACGTTGAGTAGGGTCCACAAATATCTCGGTTTCCTTCTTGTATCCTAAGCGAAGCCAGGAACGGGCTTCCTGCTCAATATCGCGACAAGCGACTCCCAAATGGTGAAAATGACAATCTAGTGAATCAAGCATTGCGATTTCTCTGAATAATCCTATCCAGCTTAGCGCTCATTTGTTCGAGTCTCGGGCACATTTCTCTCCAAACGTCAAGATCAACAGCATGTTCGATGCTGTCGTACTGAGTTCCCCGCAACTCAACATGATTGGTCAAAACGCGCCGACGGATGGCACCACTTGAATCGTGAAAAGACACTACAGAACTGTTATTTGCTACGGTTCGGCAAAAAACACCTCGTAACTTAAGTACGCTAAAGGCTACTTTATATATCAGTAAGGCGGACTCAATTGCAGCGAGTGACCCCGGTTGAATGATCCATCTTCCCCATTCTCCCGTCTTTGTTCCCTCATCTACATCATAGATTGATATCGTTCCGACTGCCTCTCTATTTGAAATCCTCTCTACAATAAAATACCAATCATTAGGCCTCTTGAAATACGCTCTAGTCCAATAGTCCTGCTCATATTCATTCTTTGCCCCGTCGTGCATATATTTACTAGCTCTATCAGAACGTCGAATATCCACGATAAACTTCGAGTCGGCAAATCTGACCGGCCTCAATGAAAACGTATTCCCATCAATTAATATATTATGGTCCATTTCGTCCAGCTACTATATTTCTTATATCATGGCTACATTTGATGCTTTCTATATCATTTTCCGAAAGCTGAAGGTGAAATACGTCCTCTATTAGAAAAATTATCTCAATATGCTTCAATGAATCCCATAAGGAATCTTCGTCTCTCTCTACATTTTCACTGGCTAAGACGGTTCTGCCGAGTACCGTAGATAATATATCCGCTATTCTTCCGTCGACATCGTCGTGCATCAGCTTCTCCAAGAGACTGTTATGGGAACAGATTCAATATGCCTTTTCACATATCGTGTCGCCCAGGGCAAATCGACAAGTCCTTTATCATTGGCCACGCCTAGCCCAGAGTACGCTTCGAGCCATCGTAGAGCTGGTTGGTTTCTATCTCCCCTCGTATATGCAAACCTAACTACGTCAGACGGCAAATCCTCCAGCAAGCGTCGAATGGCGGCAGTAATAAGAGTATCTTCTATTCTGCGTCCCATGGCGCGGCATGAAATACACAGCTCATCTACAAATAGGATTCCGCTTTCTCGGCGAGCAAATAATGATCCAATAGATCCAGAGTCTGCTAATTTATCTTTCATGCGGAAATGAATGACACGACGGTTGATGTCTTTGACATATTCGGCAACATCAACCTGTGTGAAGCGGGAAAGCGACAAATTAAACTGATTTGTTTTCGCGCTTATTTCCGATAGCCGTGCTATGTCATTATTACTACCTATAGATAAATCCAGTACAATTGACAGGTCTTTGAAGTATGCAAAATCGTCTTTTTTGCTCAGGAGTTTTCTTTGCTGATTTGCTCTTACATCCTCGGCGCGTAAGCTATCTTCCGGGGTAGACGTCTGAGGCCACAGGCAAGGAAACTTCTCTAAAGCCAAAGCGGTATTTTCGGGTGAAAACCCTGCAAAAATCACTCGAATGTCCGGAATCTCCGATACAACCTCAGATATCTCTCCAATATTATCATCGATAAATAGGAAGCTTGCCGGAGAGACGTTGAACATCTTTGCAGCATCCTTTATTGATTCCGACTTTTTTCCCCACGAAACGTGCCAAGAAGATATATCGCTTTCTTCTAGCACAAAATCTGTTCTTTCCTGGAATAATTTACGCACGTCGTCCGGCTCGTTTCGGGAAACTATGGAGATAAGAAGCCCCTGCGTAACAAGTTTCTTTAGGAGTGTTTGAATTTGTACATGCTGATCGGATATACGAACGCCGTTGATCCCATCTTCCCCAAGTACCCCTGAATAGAGGGTATGATCGAGATCAACGGCAATGGCTTTTATCCTCGGATGAACGAAATTTGGGATAAGCCGCAAGCCGAGTTCCCGGGCAGCCTCGAGGCCAGCTTGATCGGAAAACCTGGATCCGGTCAGATGTGGGCGGCGCTCATAAAATGAACTCTCGCCTAGAGCCTCTTTAATTTTGACTAGGTCTAAAATGGCGACCCCTGGAGTTACCGCTACCCACTCGGCAAGGTGATGATTTATTAAACGGGCACGCTCAGAATCATCTGGATCATTGGCAACGATGAGTTGCGCGCGACTCGAAGAGCGCAGGAAATTGAGCTTACCTACGAGCCACGATACCAGCTCGGCTGAACACATCATGTTGTAGCGTGCGTAGTCGAGCCAAATTATTGTTATTGCTACCTGCGATAATGATGCGGATAGTGAATCGTCATATCCACTAAATTCAATATCAGAAGAAACATTGGAGAACAGAAGAAACTTCTGAACCAGGCTACCAGTTGTCTCGAAGGTATGATTGCGAATAACGCCAAGTTTCAATTGAGACTCTGAGTTATCTCCTTTAATTCTTAAGAGCTCAAGCCGGTTTACCTTCTTTGCGAAAATGTTGGGTTGCCAAAGAAGTTTCTCGTTCGTCATCGCAGATGCTCACCCCCGAATTGAAAGGCCATTCTCGTTTGAGAGATACAGTCAGATGAGCAAGGCTTTAGACGCACCTGCTTGAAATTATACGTGCCACCATGCTCGCGTCGTCTGTTGTCATATGTGGTCCTATTGGAAGGCTCAGGACTTCGCGTGCCAAGATGCATGCAACAGGGTAGCTGCTATCTTCCAGTTTTAGCCCAGCATATGCGTTTTGCCGGTGGGGAGGAATAGGGTAGTGTATTAGGGTATCTATCCCAGATTCTCTTAGTATTGATTGTAGCGCATCTCGCATCGAGCAACGAATTACATATAGATGCCACGCTGGAACACACCAATCTGGTACAGCTGGTAGCGTTATGTTCTCATTCATAATTTCATTTTGATATATTTCAGCTATACGACGACGCCGGTTGAGCCACTCGTCCAGATATTTTAGCTTTACACGTAAGATGGCGGCTTGAATCGGATCTAGCCGCGAGTTTATCCCCAACTCGTCGTTAACGTATTTTACATGGCTGCCATAGTTTCGCATCCGACGAATGCGTTCTGCTAGGTGTGGCTTATCGGTTGTAACCGCTCCCGCGTCGCCAAAGGCACCCAGGTTTTTTCCTGGGTAGAATGACCAACAGATTACGTCCCCATGCGTACCGATCCGCTTGCCTTTATAGGTGGCGCCATGAGCTTGAGCCGCATCTTCAACAATGAATAGCCCATGACGGCGCGCGGTACGCACGATCTCGTCGAGATCCGTGGCCTGCCCGTAGAGATGTACGGGCAAAATGACCTTTGTGGCAGAAGTGATCAAGCCTTCAATAGAGTCCGCCGTGATATTATGGGTACTAGGATCGGGTTCCACGGGAACTATCTTAGCACCAACGGCTGACACGGCTAGCCAAGTTGCGATATAGGTGTTTGATGGCACGATAACTTCGTCGCCCGGCCCCACATCCAGCGCTCGAAGTGCGAGTGTCAATGCGTCAAGCCCATTGGCTACGCCAATTGCATATGAGGCGCCACACCAAGCAGCCCATTCCGCCTCAAATGCCTCAACCTCTGCACCGAGAATATACCACCCACTGTCAAGCACACGGGAGACGGCCGCATCGATTTCTGCCTTCGCCTCCAGGTAGGTAGCCTTAAGATCAAGAAAGGGAATCATTCTTGAGGTCCGCCTTAGCTTTTAGAAAATCATCGTATGTACGAAAATAGTCCTCTTCATCATAGAACTCCGATGCTATGACCATGCAAACAGCCCCTTGACTAAAGCAATCTATCTCGCGCCAAACTAACCGGTCAATAAATAAACCAATTTTCGGATCACGAAGCCAATACTCTTCTATTTTCCTTCCGTCGTTCAGCTTTATGCGAAAACTTCCAGAGAGCGCGAATATGACTTGCTTTAGGTTCTTATGGGCGTGCCCGCCACGTTCAGCGTCTACAGGTACGTTATATAAATAATAAACACGCCGAATCAAAAACGGGATATTCCGCTCCCCCTCTATGAAAGTTAAATCCCCTCGGGGATCATGGATTTGGGGAAGTTCTATGAGGCGAACTGATTCCATTGTACTACCAGGTCAGAAAATACGTTATTTCACGATGCGACCATCGAACATGCATCGGGGCGCATCACCCCTATCGTAATCTATATAGGCAAATTTTTGCGCATTTGCATACCGAACGGTGAGGTAAGAGATCAAAATTATTGATAGCTATATGATCCGAGGTCAGTCATCGGAAAACGTTCTGGATAGAAGGGAGACAACCGCGTGCAGGTTAATATCAGTGGACTTGATAAAAGACTAGGCCAGCTCTTTTCTTCCGGTGAATATGAGTCCTTACTCATCGAGGTGCGGACGTTGTTTCAAAGATTGCGTGGAGAGAAGTCACTCTACGGAAAGGCTCTATTTGAACCAATTTCGGATCGATGGTTACACAAACTAGCAACTTCCGGCCTGTCGTCGCTTCCCAAGAATCTAGATTCCAACACGATCGTACATCTCGCCTCTCACGTATACGTAACCGGAGGACACACGCGTGTTTTTGAAGATATTGTTGCTGCTCTACCAGATAAAAAACATATACTTATACTTACATCTATAATGTTTGACGAAATTTTCAGGACCCAGTTGCCTCTCTTACTCCATGAGAGGTTTCGGCGTCTCGGTGTAAATGTCATATTTTTGTTGAAGAGCGGGCTAATAGAACGCGCTGATGAACTTAGGAGATATTTAGAAGAAATAAAGCCAGGTTCAATTTTTATAAATTCACATCATGAAGATGTAGTTATACATAGCGTAGTATCTGGTTTATCGTCTAATAATGTAAATTTTCTGCATCATGCAGATCATCTACCATGCTTAGGAGCAACACGCTCCGACTACAATCATATAGATTTAACGGCAGAGTGTCATCGAGTCTGCAAAACGCGATTCACACCAAGCCCATTTATGCTGAATATGGCCGTTCCTTATTCAACTCAAAGTGTAAACATATCAACAGGCTCAAGTGATATAGTCGCAGTTACGTCAGGAGCATATCATAAATTCCAGGGAAGCTTGAGATATACATACCCTGCTGTTCTGGAGAAACTCCTTGCCGGAACCATCTCGACATTCTATCACATTGGTGACGTTCCCAGCCCCGAGCAGACGTTTCTGAGAGAATACTTGGACACTAGAGGAATTCATTCGGCAAAGTTAATATTCATGGGGAACGTCCCGTCTTTAATTGGTGCTCTTCAGGAAATATCGCCCACGTTTTATCTCGAGTCATTTCCGGTTGGTGGAGGGAAGGCCCGTGTAGAGGTTCTCGGCGCAGGAATTCCTATCCTGCGAATCCAACCTGATGAAACCCTCCCGCTCTTCCGATGGATTGAAGAAGTGGGGCCTTCGACCGTTGTAAGTGACTTAGAGGGATTACTCCCAGCAGTTGACGAGATCGTCTCCCGGCGCTGTGAATTTTCCACCGCTTCGCGGAGATTTTATGATGAAAATCATTCCTTTAGTCGATTCGAAAATATGTTGAGAAACGTGATATGAATTAGCCCCCGAAAGGCCCCGGCATGCTCCCCCACTGCGGATTCCGGGAGTTAACCGGACGGTGTTCCGATTAAATACCGGACGCGATTCCGATAAATAGCCGGACAGTTTAGGCGGTCCACCGATGCCTTTGGGTCAGCAACCTTGGCATGTGTTTCCTCGTGACGAACGAGGAGATGCTGATGCCTGCGAAGAGAAGGCTGACCATGAGACAACTACGACAAATTGTTGATTGCCACTGATGGGTTGGATGCCCCTCCCACCGGCATCGCAGTGTGCCAAGATGGTGATGCGTTACGTCACCCACAGAGGAGGAGGCATCCATGGAGGAAGTTAGCATCGTCGGCGTCGACCTTGCAAAGCAGGTTTTCCAGGTTCACGGCGCAGCATCGGATGGCCGGGTTTTGTTTCGTAAGAAGCTCTCGCGTCTTCAGTTTCCAAAATTCATGGCGGCACTGCCCCCTTGCGTAGTCGCGATGGAGGCCTGCGGCACAGCCCATTATTGGGGGCGCGAGTTGGCAGGGCTCGGCCATGACGTTCGGCTGATCCCGCCGGTTTATGTAAAGGCTTTCGTCAAGCGCCAGAAGAACGATGCTGCCGATGCGGAGGCTGTTGCAGAAGCTGCGATGCGGCCGACCATGCGGACGGTCGCTGTGAAGACGTCAAATCAGCAAGCTCGGGCAATGCTATTCCGAACTCGCGATCTTCTTGTCGGCCAACGAACGCAGATGGTGAACGCTCTGCGCGGACATCTTGCGGAACATGGTGTCATTGTGGGCAAAGGACTGGGGAATGTGGAGCGCCTTTCAACCCTAGTCACATCGGACAATCTACCCGAGCTGGTACAGAGCATGAGCCGACTTTACCTTAGCCAGATCGCCCAATTGAACGAAGAAATTGATCAGATCGATCGTCGCATCGCCGCAGAGGCGAGGCAAAGCGATGTAGTCCGGCGGCTCCAGAAGGTGCCGGGCATCGGGCCAATCTGCGCCATGGCAATCACGGCCTTCGCGCCGTCGATGGAGGAATTCCGGCGCGGTCGCGATTTTGCTGCCTGGCTTGGCCTTGTCCCCCGACAGCACTCGAGTGGAGGCAAGCAAAAGCTTGGCCGCACTTCGAAGATGGGACAACGAGATATCAGAAGGCTTCTGATCATAGGTGCGATGTCGGTCGTGCATTGGAAGGGCCGCGGCGGCGGAAGACCCGGATCTTGGCTCTCGAATATGCTCGCCCGAAAGCCGCGTATGTTGGTGGCGATCGCGATGGCAAACAAGATGGCGCGGGTGGTTTGGGCTATGCTCGTACGCAATGAAGACTACAGAGATCCGACTGGAGCGGTCTGCTGACGGCGACCGTTTCAGTCGGAGTGCCGGCGATGTGAGGAGGACATGATCCGCATGGGCAAATGATCGAACAGATCGGGGTTGGATAAACCAGTAGTTCTCAGGGAGCCCTCAGCTCGTTGCACTGATATGGAATCCAATCCGCGTATCACCATACCGGCCCGCGGCATGTCATGGCCGCAATATGAGGTCTGAAACATGTACGCACCCGATCACTCGCTCGGCGGTAAAAAGTCCTTGCATCGAAAGGGGCAAGCGTCGCCTGCTTCGGGTCGATCGCCGTCATCTTCTCCGATTTCGGCCCAAAGAGCTGCCGCTCCAGGAAGGCAACGCGCGCCTTGAGGTCGGCATTCTCTGCATCGAGCGAGAGAATGATTCGGCTCAATTGCGCGGCATCCTGAGGTAAAGGGTCGGGTCGAAGCGGCATGGCAGACCCTAGCACATGACCCTGAATCTTCAAGCAAATCCAATAGGATCAGCCTGCTTTCGTTGGCCGCTTTACGGTGTTTCGCCTGACCCGCGTCCAGTCGATACCGGCCAGCAAAAGGGAGAACTCCTGGCTACTCATCTGCATCGCGCCATCACGGATCGGTGGCCAAACGAACGTGCCAGCCTCCAGCCATTTCGTCGCCAGGATCATGCCTGATCCGTCCCAATAAATGCAGCGCAGGCGATCGAGACGCTTGGCGCGGAACACGAACACGTCACCACAGTAGGGATCAGCTGCAAGCGCTGACGCCACCAGCGCAACAAGCCCATTCATGCCGCGCCGGAAGTCGACCGGCTGCGTCGCCACCATGATCTTCACTCCACCAGGCGAAAGTCCAATCACCGGCGTGCTCGCAACGTTGCCACGATCGCCTGCGCCAATTCGGGCGCCACCGAGCCGATCACGGTCATACGCGCGCCAGCAATCTCGATCTCAATACGCCCCGCGGCGTCATGGGCGACATCCGACGGCGAGTTCTCGCAAGACGTTCTATCGCCAACCACCGTCACCGGCACGAACATGGCCTGCTGTGCGCCGGCTTGCGCGGATCGTCGAGAGGTCAGCCCGGCTTCGCGCCGCCAGACGTTCAGCAGGCCGCGATTGACGCCCCAGCGCCGGGCGATCGCCGAGATGTTCACGTCAGGTTCTGCACTTTCGGCAAGGATCCGCGCCTTCTCCTCGTCGGTCCAATTCCGCCGCTGGCGTCGACCCGTGATCACCTCGATCCGACGATACTTTCCCTCATGCCTGGCTTCATGCATGCCTTCATCCATGGCTTCAAGCATGGCATCAGCGCGATCTTCGACCATCCCGTTCCGCTCCTATCGGTGAAGGAGCTGTTCTCGCGGCCGCGATCGCAAAAGGAAAGGTGGGGTGTTCGTCGCGCTCACCATCATTCCGACCGCGGATCGCAATATGTCAGCATCCGCTACACCGAGCGCCTCGCCGAAGCCGGCATCGAACCGTCTGTGGGCAGTGTCGGCGACAGCTACGACAACGCGCTGGCCGAGACGATCAACGGCCTCTACAAGGCCGAGGTCATCCATCGGCGCGGACCATGGCGAAGCTTCGAGGCCGTCGAGTTCGCCACGCTGACCTGGGTCGACTGGTTCAACAATCGCCGGCTGCTGGAGCCCATCGGCAACATCCCGCCGGCCGAAGCTGAGGAACGCTACTACGCCATGCTGGAAGAACCCGCCATGGCGGCATAACTTAAACCAGAAGGCCTCCGGCAAACCCGGGGCGGTTCACCGCCTCCACGCGCATCATCCATTCCCGCCAGCGTAGATCTGATGGCAGGTCTTCGAGCTCGCGATCGAAGAGCACGTGCTGTCGATCTTTAGCCTGGCGCCGACCGGTCTTGGCTGTGCTCACTTCCGCCATCGTCACAACCCAAATATCCGAAAGGAGGTGCGGGCGGACAGCTCCCGCACCGCCTCGAAACTTTCGAGACGCTCGAACAGCAGCGTGGACGCCCAGCGCGACAGACTGCTGCCGGGCACTGAGGCCGGAACGGCGTCTTCGTTCAGCAATCTACGGATGACAGGCTCGGCGCCTTTGGTGCGCAGCTTCGGCGCCACGGAGAGCAATCGCGCCGCAAGACGATCGATTTCGACGGCGGAGCGCAACGCGGAGTCGACGCCGTCGACCAGCGCCATACAGATTGCTTTCGGATACGCCGGCTCGCCCGGCCGAACGCGACCTCTGCCGCCGATCGTGCGAAAAGCCGGTCCATAGCGTTGAGGCAGCAGCAGCGGCACGGATTTCGGCCAGCTCAGCTTATGCGCCAGAACGACCTCGGCCAGGCCAAGCGCCAGCACCTCGGCATCCGGGCGAACGGCAGAGATCGCCGTCATAAGGTCCGCCACCGCGAAGGGTGCTGCTCGCCCGGACTGGATGGCAGAATCGACGATATCGGGAATTGAGGCAAGTCCGTCGTCCCACCGTAAGCCAGAAAGGTCGGCGATATCTTTGACGCATAAGGTGGTGACCGGTCCGGATCGGCGCGTCAACATTCGTGTCGCCAGAAACAGCTTTCCAGCCGGGCCGGGATCGTCGCCGGCGACGGTCAGCAGGACGGCGTCCCGGATGGCACCTTCGTCTTCGCTGCGGCCAAGCATCTTGGCAGCGACGGCAGCCGATTTGAGGGCAAGCCGATCGCGCCAGCAGCCGAGCCATGAAGGGTCGACGCGGATCAGATCGTCGAGCAATTTCAGAGCGATACCAGCGCCGAAGGCGGCGTCTGTCTCGTTGATGTCGCGACCACGAGATAGTGCCCATCCCGGCACGCGGGGCGACCAGGCGGGAGCGGTTGAAGCGGACGGCGCGTGTGAATCCATGCGGCTGACTGTAAATCAGAGGCGCACTTTATGCCAGAAATATCGATCTTAACCGCGCGCCCCGTCGCCAACAAATAATGTTCGATAAGATTGCCTTATCATTCGTTTTGTTTTTTACCGGGGAAATGGCCGCTATCGTCGAGCAGAGCAGCGAAAATCTCCTTCGGCACAGTCTGCGCCGTCTCCCGGCACGGCGGTTTCGGACGATGTTGCGGTTTTTCAGCGTCCAGACACGCAATCCCCTGCCCTGCCGACCCTTCTGCCGGATATCACCGCACGCTCCTGCGATTACGTGGAGGTCGCCGGCTCAGCCAACACACGAGAGGGCTACGCCCCGCCTGGAAACATTTTGCCGCTCAGCGTCGCGTGCAATTCGGTACCTAACCGGCTATATAGGTAGAATATAGATCACTAGGAACCTTTGAAGATGGCCCTCAGTATAAAAGATCCGGAAACCGAACGTCTGGCCCGCACACTCGCGGAGCGTACTGGCGAAAGCATCACCATTGCGACGCGGACCGCACTCGAAGAACGTTTGCGGCGGCTCGGATCCAGTGTGCGCAAGGCTGCCTTGCTGGAGGATCTCGCCGCCAGCAGGCGGCGCTGGAGCAGCTTGCCCGTGCTGGATACGCGCAGCGCCGACGAGATTATTGGCTACGACGAGAACGGGCTGCCCAACTGATGGTCATCGATACCTCGGCTATCGTGGCGATCGCACTGGACGAACCAGAGGCCCCGTCCTTCGAAGAACGCATCGCTGACGACCCTGTACGCCTAATTTCTGCAGCTACCGTGCTCGAAGCGGCGATGGTGCTTGAAACGCGGCTTGGCGAGGCTGGCGGCAGCGAACTGGATCTATGGCTTCACAAAATCGGCGCCGAGATCGTCCCCGTATCCACCGGCGATGCTGACCAGGCGCGCCGCGCCTGGCGGCGCTACGGCAAGGGTCGGCACCCGGCAGGGCTGAACTACGGAGATTGCTTCTCCTACGCTCTCGCCTTCCTGACGGGCGAGCCTTTGCTCTACAAGGGTAACGACTTCTCACAGACCGACATCAGGGCGGCATGACCATGAACACCGACGAGAAGCGAACCGCTGGCAACGCTTCGATGCACGCCTTGATACAAGTCCCCTCCCCCACACTGCCGGCCCACCTGCAGGACCTCACCGATCGCGCGCGCGGCTATGTAGAGGCCGCCAACTCGGCCAAAACCCGCAAGGCCTATGCGTCAGATTGGAAGCACTTTTCTGCCTGGTGCCGGCGTCAGAACCTTTCTCCCGTTCCACCGGATCCACAGGTCGTCGGGCTCTATATCACGGCCTGCGCTTCCGGGACGGCGGAGCGCGCTGGCAGACAGAACACCGTCTCGACCATCGAGCGCCGCTTGGCCGCTATTGGCTGGAACTGCACGCAGCGCGGCATGTCACTGGATCGAAAGGACCGCGCCATCGCGACGGTGATGGCCGGCATCCGCAACAAACACGCAGCCCCGCCCCGGCAGAAGGAAGCGATCCTGCCAGAAGACCTGATCGCCACGCTGGAAACTGTCGACCGGTGCGCTACGCGGTCTGCGCGATCGCGCCATGCTGCTCGTCGGTTTTGCCGGAGCCTTGCGCCGTTCCGAGATCACTTGCCTCGACTTCGGCCGTGACCAGACAGAGGACGGCCACGGCTGGATCGAGATCCTCGACAAGGGCGCCCTCGTCACCCTGCGCGGTAAGACCGGTTGGCGCGAGGTGGAGATCGGCCGGGGCTCAGCCGACGTCACCTGCCCCGTCGCGGCACTCGAGACATGGATCCGGTTCGCGAAGATCGCCAAGGGACCCCTCTTCCGCAGCGTGACTGGACAAGGCAAGAATGTCGGGCCGGACCGGCTCAACGACCAGGAGGTGGCGCGCGTCGTCAACACCCGAGCGATGAAATCGATCTCGCCAATCTCCTCAAAGGCGAATTTCTGAAACCGCGCACCGTCTCCGCCGTAGGATGCAGGAATCTCCCTGAAGCGCAGGTCGGCTTTGCGGGGTCGAGAAATCCCCAGATCTGGCTGTCATCCAGGAGAATATCGATGTCGTGGCTTTCCCGATGACCAATCCGGATCATCATCGCGGTGCCACCGCCAAAGGACCACTGAAACGGGTAGCCGCCGGTTTGGTCCCTGACTTGATCCAACAGATCACAAGCGATGGCAAAGAGCCGTCGCCACTCCGACGGTCGCTGGTTGTGTGCCTCAACCATCAGGCGGCAAGATGATAGCTCTCGCCGGACCACGCCGAGAAATCGGAAGCAAGCCTCTTCAGATCATCGACTGCAATACCGAACTCCGCAGCAAACTCGGTCTGCTGATCGAGCGGCACCTCGCCGAAGAAAGAACTGACCTGGCCAGAAAATACCTTGGCAAGCTCAATATCCGAAAGGCAATGAGCCAGCATCGCGCCGTCCAGCTGATTGCTGTAGGGTGCGTTCACCGTCGTCAGGATTAACACAAGGTTCTTGTTCATAGAGCCTCTAACATAAGGAATTCCGACCGTTTTCGTAAGTTTTCCGCGATCTGCTTTGGGGTTCTATCTATCATCGGTCGTTTTCCAGTCTGCGCATAGGGGAAAGTGTTTCGAGGGCATCGCCGACAATGTGCTCGCAGGCGGCGAGGCGCCTTTAGCGGCCATGCGGCGCGCGAACGCCTGGACCTCTTGCGGGTCGCGAATTCCGCTTACGCTGGCCGGCAATGCCGTAGCCGACAGTATCGTTGCGATCGTCCTCACGGGCGTCGTTTGCCGCTTCAATGTTCAAGGATAGAAGGCTGCAGGTAACACAGACGTTTCAACCTCAGTTTACCTATTGCTGATAAATAGAAACCACGCCTTAGCGGCGATACATTTTCCGAGCCATGAGCGCCACATGTCTGACACCGTCGATTCCGATATTTTCAATCTCGCACCCACGGCGATGTGGATCGAGGATTTCAGCGATGTAAAAGCCTTGTTTGACGACTGGCGCGCACTGGGCGTGACGGACGTCCGCGCATTCCTTCGCGAGGACCAGGATCGCGTCGCGCAGTGCTCCGGTCGCATCAAGGTGCTCTCCGTGAACAGAAAGACGCTGGAGCTCTTCGAGGCCGACGACATTGACCACCTGCGTGCCAGCCTCTCGACCATCTTTCGTGGCGACATGCTTGAAACGCACGTGATCGAACTCGCCAAGCTTTTCGATGGTGAGCTCGTGTTCGAGAGCACCACGTCGAACTACACGATCTCAGGCCGACGTCTCGACATCCAGCTTCGCGGGGCCGTCATGCCCGGCTACGAAACATCGCTCGGCAAGCTGCTTTTGACGACTGAGGACATTACAGCGCGCGAAGACGCACGGCGAGCCGAAGCCCTGCAGAGAGGCCATGCCGAGGGCATCTTCAAATACTCTCCGGTCTCCTTGTGGATCGAGGATTTCAGTCGGATCAAGGAGTTGATTGAGGGCGTCAGGGACCGGGGTATCAGTGATTTCCGCACCTTTATAGATGTTCATCCCGAGTTTGTGCGCCAATGTATGAGCGAGATCCGCGTCATCGATCTGAATCGTGCAACGCTCGACCTGTTTTGCGCGACCGAGCAGAACGAGTTGCTGCATCGTCTGAACGAGGTTTTCCGCGACGACATGGAAAAGCCGTTCCGCGAGCAGCTTATGGAACTATGGAATGGAAACCTCCATCATCATCGAGAAGTCGTGAACTACGCACTCGACGGTACCGTGCGCCATCTCTTGCTGCACTTCTCCGTGTATCCGGGGCATGAACTCGACTGGTCTCGCGTGCAGGTGGCACTCACCGACATCACGGCGCGCAAGAAGGCGGAGGCCTATCTCGAATATCTCGGTAAGCACGATGTGCTCACCAAGCTCTACAATCGGGCCTTTTACGCGGAGGAGATCAATCGGCTGGAGCGAAAGTCACTTCGACCCGTCTCTGCCATCATATTTGACTTGAATGGCCTGAAGGAAGCCAATGACCAGCTCGGCCATGATGCGGGTGATGATTTGCTACGCCGGTTCGGAGAAATATTGAATGGCGCAGTTTCGCAGCCCAATCACGCCTGCCGCATCGGCGGCGACGAATTTGCCGTCCTAATGCCTGGCGTAGATACAAAGGCCGCCTCTGCCATGGCAGAGACGATCAACGAGTTGCTCAAAATCAACAACCAGTTCTACTCAAGCGCTCCGCTGCGTATATCATTCGGAACCGCTACGAGTATGCCTGGCGAAACGGTCGAAGCCGTTATCAGGCGAGCGGATGCGCTAATGTATGAGCGTAAAAATGCGTACTACGCGGCCGATAGTGTCGACGGAGATGACCGGATGCTGAAGCGGTTACCTACGCGCCGCACTAAGCACAAAGCGTAAAGAAGCGCGCCTGAGGTCAAGGCAACTTGGCCCCTGAACATTAAAGGGGCACAGATATACGGTAGGCTGAGGCTTATGTGGCGGGACGGCGCAGCACATACCTTTGGCGGATCACGGTTCCAGTCTTCCAAAGCTCGGCTGCTTCAAAGCCGCAGTCACGGTAAAGGCGGTTTGCAGCATAGGCTCCGGGGCTTCCTTCTGCAAAAGTATCAACGTAAATCGTGGAATTGGCAGGGATCGCGGCAATTGCCGTTTCCACTAATCTTCTGCCAACGCTGAGCCGTCGATGCTCGGACAAAACTGCCAGCCACCGTATCCAGTGTTCATTTCCAGTACCACCAATCAGCACCCCACCGATGAAGACTGAGCCCTGGTTGGTGGTCCGCGCGCAAAAAGCCTGTTCCTGTCTGATCTTCCGTTCAAGAACTGCTTCAAAATCAGGCATGGGTCCGAATAACGGAACTACCTGCGTAGCCAGCATCATCCATGGTTTCAGGTCGCGGTTTTCCGCCAGAGCAATTTGAATCTTCATCTTGCAAACTCAGTCAGCCTCCGCGCTTACGGCGGTCCGGCAGTTTCGTGCCATCAGCACGCAGCTCTCCTTTTGGATCGACAAAACGATATAGGGTCTGCCGCGAGATGCTGAGTTCCGTACAGAGATCCGCTACCTTCGTTTCCGGCTTTCCCATCGCCGCTTGGGCAAGTCTCAATTTCGCCGGCGTCATCTTGAAGGGCGCGCCGCCGCTCCGTCCCCGAGCGCGGGCGGCAGCCAATCCTGCCTTCGTACGCTCGATGAGCAACGGCCGCTCGAATTCGGCCAATGCGGCGAAAATGTCAAATACCAGCCGGCCATTGGCGGTCGATGTGTCGATCGACGCGCCTTCGCCGGCCAGGACCTTGAGGCCGATATGCCGTTGGGTCAGATCGTCGACCAGATTGACGAGGTGGCGGAGATCACGGCCGAGGCGGTCGAGCTTCCAGACTACGAGCGTATCACCACGACGCAACGCCTTCAGGCAAGCTGCGAGACCGGGCCGGTCCTCTTTCTTTCCTGACGCGGCGTCCTCATAGACATTCTCATGAGAGCGTCGTTCCGGAACTAATTTTCATAAGCGGATATCAGGATTCATGGAACATGGACAAAGAAAGCCGTTTTCAGGCGCGGTCAGCATTTTTCACGGCCGCTGGATGCCGGAAGCCGCCATCCCTGTCGGCTATGCGGCCCTCATCGATGCCTTTGAACTACCCGTACCTGTGCCAATCACCCTGTCAGCGATCGGCCCACGCCATAAAGTGTATCAGGCCGAGAGTTGGAACATTTACACCCCACGCCACCAGCCGGACAGTGACCTTGCGGGACATCTTACCTTCGCGTTGCGCTATGAAGGGCTGGACCTTGCCGTCCTGAGAGCCTTGTTCAGGGAGACAGGTCCTGAACCGATCGCCGACATGGTGCGCGCGGCGCCTACTGGCGGCTATGCGCGACGGCTGTGGTTTCTCTACGAATGGCTGCTCGATACACGGCTCGATCTGCCCGACGCTGCACAGGGCACCTATGCCCTTGTCGTCGATCCCGCGCGGCAGTTCGCGGTGGGTGGAACGAATTCGACAAGACATCGGGTGAGGAACAATTTGCCCGGGACACCGGCCTTCTGCCCGATGATCTTCCGCACGCCCTCGCTCGACGCATTCGTTGCGCGCCGGCTTGGCGACGAAGCGCGGCAGTTGATCGCCGAAGTGCCGGCGGACCTGCTTGCACGCACCGCAGCATTCCTACTGCTCAGGGATTCGCGCTCGAGTTTCCAGATCGAGGGAGAAGACCCCCCGCAAGATCGCATCCAGCGCTGGGGCAAGGCGATCGGAGAGGCCGGCCGCCGGCCGATAGACCGCGGCGAACTGGAGCGGTTGCAGCGCATCGTCATCGGCGACGCGCGCTTCGTCCATCTCGGCCTGCGTGTCGAGGGTGACTTCATCGGCGAGCATGATCGACTGTCAGGGGCACCGATCCCCGATCATATCAGCGCCCGACACGAAGATCTGCCCGCGCTGATAGATGGCCTGGCTTCCTTCGACCTCAGTGCGGCACAGCATCTCGATCCCGTTCTCGCCGCCGCGGCTCTCGCCTTCGGCTTCGTCTACATCCACCCTTTCGAGGACGGAAACGGCCGGCTGCACCGCTATCTGATCCATCATGTTCTCGCCGAGCGCGGGTTCTCCCCCCCCGGTCTCGTCTTTCCGGTCTCGTCAGTCATCCTGGACCGCATAGATGTCTATCGAGCCGTATTGGAAAGCTACTCACGCCGCCTTTTGCCGCTTGTTCGTTGGCAATCAACAGATCGTGGCAATGTCGCGGTGCTAAATGACACTGCGGACTTCTACCGGGTTCTGGATAGAGCATTCCAGAGCGGCATTTGCGCACCAACCGCCACCGATCACCTTTATTGCGTGATATCCCAAGGGTTTATGACATTCAGTCCGGCGGACGCGAATGGGCTGGTATCGCGTGTGGCAACCATCAGGCCGCGTGCGCGGGCTATGGCGGCAATGTAGCCATCCGCCTTGCCAATGGCTTTACCAGCCTCCCTCGCACGTGCCATCAACTCGGCATAGGCTCGCGAAGCATCTAGATCGAAGGACAGAACACGACCTGCGAAAGCTGGCAAAACCTCCCGTTCCAAACGATCCTGGTAGATCATGCGTCGCTTGCCTTCCGGCATTGTCGCCAGGCCGAAGCGAATCTCAGCCACGGTAGTCGCCGAAAGATAGAGGGTTTCAACCGTCTGCGCGTCGATCCAGGCCAGAACATTGGGATCTGGCTCGATCTTCCAGAGCTCGGAAATCACGTTTGTATCGAGAACGATCATTCAAAGCTCATCGGCTCGGCCGGTGCTTTGTCGCGAAGCTGGTTGAAGCGCTCCCACTCGACATCGGTTAGGCCGCCGGCTTCGCGGGCGATGGAGTTCAGCAGCGAACCGAGCTTCAAGCGCCCTTCGGGCTTGGCAGCCTGTTCCAGAATGCTGCGGATTTCGGCCTCGGCGCTGCGGCCGTGCATGGCCGCTCGTACTCGGATCGCGCGATGCACCTCCTCCGGAACGTTTCGGATTGTGATGGACGGCATTGCTTTTCATTTCCAATCTTGATTGCGTTGATTGCATAATAGCATTACGCTATCAATGCAGCAACTGCCCCCATAGGGCCTTAACGCGCGAATTTCAAACGCGCACGTCTCATAGGCCGGCGTACGCAGAAACGGACAACGAACAGCAAATTCATGGCCACCAGGATCGTCGAGATCGCCAACGCCCCCACGCCGGCCGGCCGCATGGTGTTGACCGTGTTTGCCGGCATTGCGGATTTCGAGCGCAGCTTGATCGTGGAGCGCACGAGCGCCGGCCGGATCGCGGCGAAGGCGCGGGGCGTGCGGTTCGGCCCCTCCCCTACCCTGTCGGCCGAGCAGATCGCACACGCTCGCCAGCTCATCAGCCAGGAGAATAAGCCGGTTGCCGAGGTTAGGGCAGACGCCGCAAGAGATGGAACCGCAGGGACGCGCCGCCCAGGAAGTCGCCTGCCTGTTTAGCTTCCTTTCGGAGCAGGCAAACATGATTGCAGGTAAGCATGTAATCATCCGCGCTCGGCCATCCCTGCGGCCCTAGAGGATGAGAGCGGGCCTGCCCGGGGCTACCGACGCGCCAATAGGCACCATAAACTATAATAGTATGCACTATAGTTTATGGTGCTACAGGGAGGTTCCGTGCGGATTTTCTTGACCAGAGGCGTTATGCGGTTCGCCCGCCGGCAACGCATTGCCGACGCCAGCTTGAGCGAGGCTATCGAGCGGGCCGAGCGCGGCACTATCGATGCCGATCTTGGCGGCGGCCTCATCAAGCAGCCGTGGCGCGGCCTGGTCAGGGGCGTTCCGGCGGGTATCGGATGATCGTCGCCTATCGGGCGGCCGGACGCGCGGTGTTTCTGTATGCGTTCGCCAAGAGCGACCGCGACAACATTGACGATGACGAGCTAGCGGCCCTGCGCACGATCGGAGCGAACTGGCTTGCAGCGCCGGCCGAGCTGGTCGGGCAAGCCATTGAGGACGGAGATTTGAAGGAGATCGAGCATGACGACAACGAAGCCTAGCCGCCTTTCCCGAGAGATAGCGGAAATGGCGGGCGCACAGCGCCGCCTCGGGATCATGGACGAGGCGACCTATGAGAAGATCACGGCACGGCACCTTGGAGAGAAAGTCTTGCCAACCGAAACGCCGATGACGGGCGCAGAGGTGCGGGCCGTGCGCGAGCGAGCACATCTTAGCCAAGCTGCGTTTGGCCGCTATCTCAATGTAACGCCCGGCTATGTGTCGCAGCTCGAGCGCGGTGAAGCGCAGGCCAAGGGGCCGGCGCTCGCCTTGCTGAACGTCATCCGGCGGCGGGGTATTGAGGCGCTGCATTAGTAGGGCAGCGCAAACATGCTTTTATGTAAGTGCACTCTATCGAGAGCGCCTTATCGGAAACATGTCTTCACCATAGTGATGGAGCCTGGTGTGATGCCGTCGGCATAACCAACGTACGCACAGGGGCTCGTCATATCGGTCGTGATGGGCATCTACCGATATGGCGCCGCAGACCTCACAGCTTTGCTTTTGCAGTTCACCGGCCTTGACCGCCCGCTGCACAGCAAGGTGAGCGTCGTACTTGGCTGGATTGGAACGACGCCAGTGAGCTTGTCGAGTATCCGTTTTCAGCATCTGCGCGCGTTCCCGATTTGATCTCACGAGATTGATAGCACGATCTCGCGCCGTTGCGGACCAGAGAAAATGTGAACGAGAGGCGTTCGCGTTCTCCTATCGTCCGTTCCTGTCTGACGTACAGATTGCCAGTCGCCGGCATAGATGGTTCAAAGCGACGTCAACACGGCAGCGGAACTCCGGGACACCGATGGCAACGAAAACGACGCTCAATGCAAAGAACCTCGAAGCGCTCGGCGCACAACGCCTGGCCGAGCTTCTCATCGAAATCTCCACCGGCAATGCCGCGCATAAACGCCGCCTGCGCCTTGAACTCGCCGGCAACCATTCGAGTGCCGAGATCGCCCGCCAGGTCCGCAAACGGCTTTCCAGCATCGCCCGCGCCCGGACATTCATCGATTGGCGAAAGCTGAAGGCGACGAAGCTCGATCTCGAAACCCAGCGCAAGATGATCGTCGAGACCGTTGCCAAGGACGATCCCGCCGAAGCATTTGACCTCGTCTGGCAGTTTCTCGCCCTGGCGGAATCGATCTTCGCCCGGTCCGACGATGGCAGCGGCACGCTGATCCAGAGCTTTCACCAGGCATGCAATGACGCAGGCGTCCTGGCCAAGACGGCAAATGTGGACCATGACCTCCTTGCCGAGAAAGCCTTCAAGGCTGTGCAGGACAACGGCTATGGACAATTCGATAGCTTGATTACCGCCATGGCACCGGCGCTCGGCAACGCCGGGCTGGAGAGCTTGAAGGCGCTGTTTATCGCCTGGTCGAAAGAGCCGAAGGAGAAGCCCGCCAGGACAGGCCGCAAGATCGTCGGCTGGAGCAGCCGGGGCGAGATCTACGAGGACGAGGTCTTTGGCCGCCACAAAGATCGCACCATCAGCCACGGGCTACAGGAAATTGCCGATGCCCAAGGCGATGTCGATGCTTATATCGCCCTGCAGCCGGAAAAGACCCGGGCCGCTCCGATGGTCGCAGCCGAAATCGCCAACCGGTTGATCTCGGCCGGCCGCGCGGAGGAGGCGTTGGCGGCGCTCGACAAGGTCGACGCCGAGGGCCATAACGACGTTCCCTTCGACTGGCAGCTTGCCCGCGTCGAAGCGCTCGAGGCGCTGGAACGGGAAGACGAGGCCCAGGCATACCGGTGGCAGTGTTTTGAACAATCGCTGAGCGACGGACATCTGCGCGCCTATGTCAGACGCCTGCCTGACTTCGACGATCTGGAGGCGGAAGAGAAGGCCTTCGCCTATGCGCAAGGCTTTCCGGATGTCCACCGGGCCCTGTATTTCTTCCTGCGATGGCCGTCGCCGGCGGAGGCCGCCAAGCTCTTGATAAAGCGCCGCCTCGAGCTCGACGGCGACCATTACGAACTGCTGACGCCAGCAGCAGAGGTGCTTTCGGAAAAACATCCGCTCGCCGCAACCATAGTCTTGCGGGCCATGGTCGATTTCACGCTGGAGAGCGCAAGAGCCAGCCGCTACAAGCATGCAGCCCGGCATCTGGCGGAATGCCGGTCGCTGGCGATGCAAGTTGATGACTTCGAGGCCATTGGATCGCACGAGGCCTATGTTGCGAGCCTAAGGCGCGATCACGGCCGCAAGACCGGCTTCTGGAGTCTCGTATCAAGTTCCTGAAAACGGCTGTTCCCGCATGGCGTTTCGACCCGACCGCGCTTTCAACGATCTGCCGGCGCTCCCGCCAGCGCAGGATATCGAGACCACGGCAGTGCTGAAGGCCTGCATCTACGCGCCCACTCGAAACGGTGGCGCCAATCATGCAGTTCTTGTTCCAACGATCGGCGCGCTGAGCCGGCCTAATCTTCTAGCCAGTAACATTGCGATGGACTGCAACGCTTTCGGCGACCACCAGACCGGCTGATGCGAAAGCGAAGCCACCATCTCCTCATCAGTTGATCACCGCACTACGCCGCTGTGCTTCCCGGGCGAGAATTTCCCGCGCCGCGTGGCCAGCGATCGGAATATTGAGATCAGCCGAAATCTCACCGGCGGCAATGAGCGCATGGTAGCGGGCACAGCATACCCTCAGGAACGAGGTGAAGTTGCCGAGATCGTGATCGGCGTCCATCGCCTCGTGCCAGAGCCTCGTTATAAGCTGCGCGACAGTCATGCCGTCGCGCAAGCCGATTTCGCTGAGCGTATCCCAGAAATGGTTCTCGATCCGGATCGAGGTGGCGACCCCGTCGATGCGCAGACTGTGGGTGCGGCTTTCCCACTGGCTGGCATCAGCCTTGATGAAGAGTTCGCACATCGTAAGGTCTCCCTTCCCATGAACGTCGGAGCAGTCCAGATGGTCTTCGAACCGGCCGAGGCCTACTATATCCGTATGGTCATGCCGGGAGCTTCAGACTGCCCTTACAGGATTGCCAGAAACTGCTTGAGCCATGCCGGATGCGCAGGCCATGCCGGCGCGGTCACCAGATTGCCATCGGTGACGGCCTCTGTCACCGCGATGTCGGCGAATGTCCCGCCCGATGCCGTCACTTCATAAGCGCAGGCCGGATAGGCCGAGCAAGTGCGGCCCTTGAGAACGCCTGCCGCCGCAAGCAGCTGCGCACCGTGGCAGATCGCGGCGACTGGCTTACCCTCCTCGAAAAAGTGCTTCACCTTGGCAAGCACGTCCGGATTCATGCGCAGATATTCGGGGGCGCGGCCGCCCGGAACGACCAGTGCATCGTAGCTCGCCGGGTCGGCAGCGGCGAAATCGGCATTCAAAGCGAAATTGTGGCCGGGCTTTTCCGAATAGGTCTGATCTCCCTCGAAGTCGTGGATCGCTGTTTTCACTTTATCGCCCGCCTGCTTGCCGGGGCAAACAGCATCGACGCTGTGGCCGCAGGCCAGAAGCGTCTGGAACGGAACCATGGTTTCATAGTCCTCAGTGAAATCGCCAGTGATCATGAGAATCTTCGCCATCCTACATCCTCCCTTGCTGTGATGGTTAGCGCAGCAGACTAGGCGGGATGTTTTTGAAACGGGTGTTATTCTGATACTACGGCCGAAGACGCCGTGGTCAGGGCGCCTTGACTTGCAGGGCTGAGCGGTGATGCCGCAACCGGTTCGCCGACCTTGAACTGCTAAGCACCAATGGCTCTGCGTGGTAAGACCGCTGGCGTGAGGCGGAAGGCGGCCGCGGCTCTACCGATGCGCCCTATCCCGTCTTGCAATCAAGACTTGGATCAAATTGGCGAAAACACTGTGTCGGTGGAGGCACGGCAGAACCGGGCTATTTCCTCGTTCCGGGAGAATTCCTTGACAGTCTTGATGCAGAGATTCTGGAATTCCGCCTCGTTGCGGCGAAACGTCATCTTGAAAGATGCACGGCCCCTGCCCACATTGACGTCATGCAAGAAACTGTAGCGTCCCTCTTCTTCAGGCTCACCGATCAAGCATGCTCCCACGCCCGGAGCTGGCAGCCGTGATCCTGTAACGCCGCCACAGACCCCCGCCGCTCCGGGAACCCCACGATGAAAGTGCGGTTCGTTTCGCGTCGTTCATGCGACGTGCCAATGGAGCGAATCCATGTCCCCTTTTCGATCCCGTCCCACCTGCGTTACCTGTAACCGGCCCCTGCCGGGCGCCGCGGCCCGTTGCCCGTGGTGCAAGACGTCGATCCCCTCCACTGCCGCCCGCCGTGCCGCTGTTCGCAAACACAGCGCGTCCCGACGGGCCTTCTTCTGGCTCGGCGAGGACGCAGGGCGATGAGTTGCGCGACGATAATCGACGATAGCATTCCGATGGCTAGTGATGCGGACGAATTGCAGCAGGTCGGGGTTCTTCCGTGGCGCATCCGGCGCGATGGCGAGCGGAAGCTGCTGCTCATCACCTCGCGCAGGCGGGGGCGATGGATCGTGCCCAAGGGGTGGCCCATGAAGGGCTATCCGCCCTTCGCTGCTGCATCGCGGGAGGCGTTCGAGGAGGCGGGGATCATCGGTGACATCTCGCCCGCGCCGGTGACGACCTATCGATACATGAAGGCCCGGGGCGACGGTTCGCAGGTTGCCTGCCGCGTCACGGTGTTCGGCATGAACGTGCGTGGCACGTTGAGCCATTGGCGCGAGAAGGAGCAAAGACAGCGAAGGTGGTTTTCCCTCGAAGCAGCGGCAGGCAAGCTTGACGATATCGAGCTTGCCGCGTTCGTAAGAGTTCTCGAGACAGAGCCGGACCGCCTGGAGCCGAACAGCCGCTCCGGCGGGCGAAACCTGTCGTTCAGCGACCTTGGCACGCCCGGAAGCTGAGGTGGCGACGATGTTCGAGACAGGTTCCAAAACCCGGCGGCTTTCCGCCTTTCCCATCCGCAGGGTCAGCGTCGGACGCTGACTGCCTGGCGCCACTAACTGCGAGGGCAAGAGTGGCGTCAGGCGTTTCCCAATCGAGATTGAAACTTGCGGAGCAACGCCGGCCCCTTTTCGCCGGCCCGTTGCCCATACCCAGGAAGAGCCAGCAATGACTTTCAGATATAGCCATACTTTCCCCATCAGCGGCCCGAACAAGTTGCCTCGCTTCAAGCAGTGGGCAGCCGAAAACATTCCGAGCGTCGCCGTATCCCTGCCGCCCCAGGTGCCGGTCAAGAGCGAAGCCCTCACTGTGCGGCTGAAATCCATTGAGGATCGCAACACGCTGATTGGGAAACTGGAAGGCGTAAGCCTCTAACGGCCCGGTCCGCGGCGAACGACCGGCCCGTCATCATCCTATAAGCATTCTGTTACACAGATGATTATAGGAAGGGCCGTGCCGTTCGCCGCAGTCTCTCTGCGTATCCCGGCATACCGGCCCTCACTCGATAGCAGCGAATTTCGGACAAGACATCATGGTAAAGGCTCTCGTTTCCAATCAGCGCTATGCGGTGTTCGTCGGTGTCGGGGTAGCCGCCGCCGCATCTTTCGGCGGTGGCCTCCTGTACAATGGATGGCTCCTCGTCGTCGCTGCGATCTGCGGCACACTGTTCCTTCTGGGCATTCATGACCTGCGCCAGCACAAGCATGCGATTCTGCGCAACTATCCTGTGGTCGGGCACCTGCGCTTCCTGCTGGAAAGCATCCGGCCGGAGATTCGTCAGTACATCATCGAAAGCGACAACGACGCCGTTCCGTTCAACAGGCAGGATCGCGGCCTCGTTTACCAGCGTGCCAAGGGGGTGGAAGACAAGCGGCCGTTCGGCACCATCGAGAATGTCTACGGTTCCGGATACGCCTGGCTCACCCATTCCGCGACACCGGTCGCCATCGCCGACACAGACTTCCGGGTGCGCGTCGGCGGCCCGGCCTGCAAGCAGCCCTACGATGCCAGCCTGTACAATATCTCGGCCATGAGCTTCGGTGCGCTCTCCGCCAGCGCCATTCTTGCACTCAACACCGGGGCAAAGAAGGGCGGCTTCGCCCATGACACGGGAGAGGGCAGCATCAGCCGCTACCACCGCCAAGGCGGCGGCGACCTGATCTTCCAGATCGCATCGGGTTACTTCGGCTGCCGGGATCAGGAAGGCCGGTTCTCTCCAGAGAAATTCGCGGAGCTTTCCGCAGATCCCCAGATCAAGATGATCGAGATCAAGCTGAGCCAGGGCGCCAAGCCGGGCCATGGCGGCATGCTTCCTGCCTCGAAGATTTCCCCCGAGATCGCCGAAGCGCGCGGCATTCCCATGGGGGTAGACTGTACATCGCCCGCAGCCCACAGCACGTTCTCGACGCCCCTCGGTCTGATGGCGTTCGTCGGCCAGTTGCGGGAGCTTTCCGGCGGAAAGCCGGTCGGCTTCAAACTGTGCATCGGGCATCGCCGCGAATTCATGAGCATGGTCAAGGCGATGTTGCAGACGGGCATTGTTCCCGACTTCATCGTGGTTGACGGCGCTGAAGGCGGAACGGGTGCGGCCCCGGTGGAGTTTGCCAACCGGGTGGGGATGCCGATGCTGGAAGGCCTGACCTTCGTTCACAACACGTTGCGCGGCGCGGGTATTCGCCACCAGGTAAAGATCGGTGCAGCCGGAAAGATCGTCTCCGCCTTCGATATTGCCCGCACGCTGGCCCTCGGTGCAGACTGGTGCAACGCCGCACGCGGCTTCATGTTCGCCATCGGCTGCATACAGGCGCAATCGTGTCACACCAACCGCTGCCCGGTGGGAATTGCCACTCAGGATCCGATACGCCAGCGCGCGATCGACCTTGGCGACAAGAGCGATCGCGTCGCCCGCTTCCACCGCAATACGATGCATGCGCTTGGGGAAATTGCAGGCGCCGCAGGCCTCGGCAATCCGAGCGATTTCATGCCCTACCACTTCATGTTCCGGCAGAAGGACAACGAGTTCCTGGATGGCAACGAAGCCTATCCCTATCTGCCCGAAGGCTTCCTCGTGTCGGGCGGGGAGATCCCCGAACTGGCCGACTGGCACGATCGATGGGACCGCGCCAGTGCCGACAGCTTCGCACCGCCTGAAATCCCCCATGGACCCTTTCGAAAGCGCGCGGGGCGACTAGCCGTCGTCAGATAACAGCTTCATCGTCAGCTCAGCTTATGTGCCGGTCGTGACATTCGTCGCCGAGATTGAAAGGTATGGGAGGATCGGAATTTGCGTTATCGCTCGTTCCGGTCTTTATAGAGGGAATGACGCGAATCGACGGCGAAGCCACTGAAAATCAATCTTCGGAACATTCGGCGACGCCGCACGGCACACCGGTGGACGACGGCAAGTCGGCCGCCCTCGTTGCCGCATCCGCCCCGCCGCCCCTGCCGGCCCACCTGCAGGATCTCACGGATCGAGCCCGCGGATATGTCGAGGCGGCAAGTTCTGCCAACACGCGCAAGGCCTATGCCTCCGACTGGAAGCATTTTTCCGCCTGGTGCCGTCGCCAGAACCTGCCGGCCCTTCCGCCGGATCCCGAGGTCGTCGGCCTCTATGTCACCGCCTGCGCCTCCGGCACGGCCGAACGTGGTGGCAGGCCGAACACCGTCTCCACGATCGAGCGCCGCCTTGCGGCGATCGGCTGGAACTGCGCGCAGCGCGGCACGAAGCTCGACCGCAAGGACCGCGCCATCGCCACCGTCATGGCCGGCATCCGCAACCGGCATGCCGCCCCGCCGCGCCAGAAGGAAGCCCTGCTTCCCGAAGACCTCATCGCCATGCTGGAGACGCTCGACCGCGGTTCGCTGCGGGGCCTGCGCGACCGGGCCATGCTGCTCATCGGCTTTGCCGGAGGCCTGCGCCGCTCGGAGATCACCGGCCTCGACCTCGGCCGCGACCAGAGCGAGGACGGGCGCGGCTGGATCGAGATCTTCGACAAGGGCGCCCTGGTGACGCTGCGCGGCAAGACGGGCTGGCGCGAGGTGGAGATCGGCCGCGGGTCGTCCGATGCCACCTGCCCCGTCACCGCGATCGAGACCTGGATCCGCTTTGCGAAGATCGCCCGCGGCCCGCTGTTTCGCCGCGTCACCGGCCAGGGCAAGGATGTCGGGCCGGACCGGCTCAACGACCAGGAGGTGGCGCGCCTCGTCAAGAAGGCGGCGCTGGCCGCCGGCGTGCGCGGCGACCTGTCGGAAGCCGAGCGGGCGCAAAAATTCGCCGGCCACTCGCTGCGCGCCGGCCTCGCCTCCTCGGCGGAAGTCGACGAGCGCCATGTGCAGAAGCAGCTCGGCCACGCCTCGGCCGAAATGACCCGCCGCTACCAGCGCCGCCGCGATCGCTTCCGCGTCAACCTCACCAAGGCCGCGGGGCTCTGAGCTGCGGGGGGACGTCGTGATCAAACCCGCGGCGATGCTTGCTTGTCAATGTCGAAGCAGCCGCGGCCCTGAAGCGGTCTCCGCTGAACTTTGGCGACTTTCATGTCGTATCCTGGGCCGCCGAATAGTGGCTTGCTCATCGATACGAATATCACTGCGCAATTTTCCCCCGGCCAGCGCTGAAAGAGCAAAACTCAAGCCTTGATACTGATTATGCGTCAGCTTGCCAGCCTGGACTCAGCGAAGTTGGCCGCCTCCTCAAGAGCCTCTTCGGCCCACTGGTTGAGGCTTTTACCGGAAAGTTCAGCGGCGATGGCGGCCTTACGGTGAACAGCAGGGTCGACACGGAACATCATCTTGCCCGAATATGGCTTCTGGGGTTCCTTGCCAACCTTGGCGCAAGTTTCGAGATAGTCGTCGACTGCCTCATGAAAGGCGTCTTTCAGACTGGCGACGGAGTCCGAATGAAAGCCAACAACATCGTTGATGCCGGCGATACGCCCGAAGAAGATTTCGTCCTCGCTGTCAAATTCAATTCGAGCGCTGTAGCCGTTGTAATTCATAACGTTGGTCATGGAGTTACTCCTATTAAGTTAAGGAATTCGCGTGCGTCCTTAACCTGGTAGCGTTTGGCTTCCTTCTCCGGGTGAGGACGGTGAAAGCTGGCTACGTTCTCACCTTTGACAAAACGGACGCGGGAGCCGCTGCCTTCAACGACTTCGCAGCCAGCAGCAACGAGAAGGCTTTCAATGTCGGCCCACTCAAGGGTGCCCGAAACAGGGTTCTTGAATACGGCTGCCAACGTCTTCTTTTGCTTGCTGTTCATGCTAGCAACATAGGGCGCACCGATCAAATCTGCAAGCGATTTATGCTAGCATTCACGGTATGTATGCCTTGCTTTTATGAGATAAGAATCTTACAAAAGGTCATATGTGACCATTTTGGAGTGTGGCTGTGTCAACGATTAGCCTCAAGGATGCCAAGGCTGGTTTTTCGCATATCGTCGATCAAGCCGCCGCTGGAGATTTCGTCACGATTACCCGGCATGGTCGCGCCGCTGCTGTCCTGGTCTCTGTACGGGCCGCAGAAGCAGCGAAAAGAGCCCTTGCCAAAGGGCGGCCCAGCCTCGTCCAGTATCTGAAGACGTTTCCCGCTGATGCGGACTTCGACGGCGATGTTTTCGCGAGGAACCCGACTCCATCGCGTGAGGTGGATTTGTGAGTGGCTTCCTGCTCGATACCAACGTCATTTCGATGTTGTCGCCGTCAAAGGCGACGGCCACGGCTGATTTTATAGCGTGGCTGGAAGAGCAGGAGCGGCTTAACGCGATCTATCTATCCGCTGTCACGATCCACGAAATTGAGAAGGGTGTGAGGCTGCTGGAAGCAAAAGGTGCGACGGCCAAGGCGGCGGGGATCGAGATATTTTTGCGGGGGCTCATTGTCGGGTACGATGACCGGATTCTTCCGGTTGACGCCGAGGTCGCACGGGAAGGCGGAAAACTGGAAGCGAAGGCGATGTCTGCCGGTTATAATCCCGGTGCGGCAGACGCCATGATCGCAGGGACCGCCAGCGCTCATGGTCTAACGGTCATCACGGCGAACCTGAAACATTTTCAGCCATTCGGGATCAACGTGACATCGCCGGATCAACTGGCGCCCTGAATACGCGATCGAGCTGAGAGAAGGCAGGAAGCCACCAAAAAGAAATTCGTTTCGCCTTTGGCATGAATATCGGAAACGAGCAGAGAGGGCGCACATGCTCAAAGCCATCCTATCCGTGACTCTGCTTCTGGCGATGACCGGTGGCTTGTCGGCGCCCGCTCATGCAGGCGAGCCTATCGACGTTGTCGCGGGCATCTACGCCAAATACCCCTGGAAGGATTTGCCGCCGGGCGGTCATGGGGCATGGTATGTGGAGACCGCGGCAGCCTGGGAGAATGGCGCATCGGACGCTGGAATGGCGTTCCTTGTGGGGCCAGTCATTCAAGTGGAGAAGGTCGCCACCGAGCTTGTGGTTTCCGGTGACTATGAAGCCAGGGTACGTGCCGCTCTTTCTGGCAAGGACGGAACTGTCTACGCACTCAACTTCGGCATGATCGGCGATGACGATGAGGATGACAGATGGCGGATCATCGAGGTGTTCACCGATGACGGCAGATACCTTTCCGAGATACTCGCGCATAAGTAGCCCCCTCATTAATTCGCGTCGGTATTGTAAATCATGATCCGATCTTCGTAGGAACGAAGCGCCGCCAAGGTGAAGCCTCGAAATAAAAGTCCTGCCAAGCCCGTCTTCCCTTCGGGACAACCGTAAGGGGCAGCCTATTTTTATCGGGCTGGGGATGAAAATGCGTCTCAGGGCAGTTTTGAATGCCGCATTGCTTTCCACATTATACTCCGTCGCATCGGCTTACGCGGAGATCGCGACGGACCTGACCGCCTGCACTGACGAGCGTGTCAAGACGGCAATGCTGCCGATAGAGGAAATGGTGAGCGCCGAGGCCTCCTGTACGCGGGTACTTGAGGGGACGGCGAGCGAGCCAGACAGGCAAAAAGCCGCATTCTTCCGCGGGCTCATGCGCTTTCTGCAGGTAATGCAGGCCGGCATGGCGCCGGATACCAATGCCGACGGCTCGATGGCGCAATATACCCTTCCGACTCGGGAGGACGTGGCCGCGGCACTTGCCGACGTCGGGACGGCCATCACGCTGGAAGGCCCCTTGAAGGGAGAAGCCCTCGCCTTGCGCGTCACGATACATCAGGCCATCGGACAATCGGACGATGTCGCCGGCGATATCGAGGCGGCGATCGCCACATCTGCGGATGCCACACCCTTTGTCCAGCGGGCCTTGGAGGCAGAACGCCGGGGCGAGATGCGTGTTGCTCTCTCCGACCTCGATCGTGCCCTTGAGAGCGACCCGAAGTTCGGGCCGGCGCTGATGGCCCGTGGCCTTCTGCTGCGGCGATTGGGGCACCTGGCGAAAGCACGTGAGGATCTGTCGGCGGCCATCGCGCTGGGACCGCCTTTCCGGCGGCTTGCCCTCATTCAGAAATCGGAGATTGAGATCCGGACGGGCGATCTGCAGGCCTCTTTCGACGACATGCTTTCGGCCGCTCGTGAAACCGGCGACATGTCGGGCGCCGACGCTCACGCGATGAACATGGATCTGCTGATCCGTGCCGGCGACCTCGCACTCGACAGCCTGAAAAACCCCGATATCGCCGAAAACCTCTTCAACGAAGCGGCAAGGCTGGCGCCGCACGACTGGCGTTGGCAGCTCGGGCTGGCACGGTCAGCCGAGGCCCGCGGACAAAAGGAAAAAGCCATCGGGATTTACGAACGCATTCTCGACGGCACGCACTCGACCCCGAACCTCCTGGAGCGGAACGATGCCGCCTGGCGCCTGAAGCGGCTGACGCAGCCGATCCTGCAACGGCGCGCCGGAGAGTTCGTTCCCGGCTTCGAGTTCGGTATCGTGCCCGACAACCCGTCGCCCGATGGCGTGAAGCGGCTGGCATTCGTCATCGGTTCCGGAAACTATAGCGAGCTCCCCGACCTGCCCAATGCCCGGCGCGACGCCGCGATCATCGCAAACCGGCTGGCGGATATGGGGTTCGACGTGGTGGAGATCGCCGAGGACATCGATCGCAAGAACCTGGTTTCCCTGCCGGCCTATATTGCCGAACGCGCGGGTGAGGCCGACATCGTGGTGGTGTTCTATGCCGGGCATGGCGTCGAAACCGGTGGCGTCAACTATCTCGTCCCGGTCGATGCTGCCGTGGAGAACGAGGCTGCGCTGCAAACGACCGCGCTGGCGCTGCAAGACCTGGCAGCGGCGGCAAGCAAGGCACGCCAGGGCGCACTTATCATCATAGATGCATGCAGGGACGATCCGTTCGTCGAGGCAAAGGCTGTCGCGTCGTCACGCGGTCTCGCCCGTCCGTCGGATGCTTCCGTTCCCGAAAGGATGCATATGGGCCTTGCCGTCTCCCCCACGCCGCCCCTGAACAATCTCATCCTCCACTCCACCCAGCCCGGAAAGACCGCCGCCGACGGCAGCGGGCTGGACAGCCCCTTCGTGATCGCTCTTCTGCAAACCCTTTCGACACCGGGCCTGACGATGAGCGAGGTGGTAGAAGAGACGGCGGCGCGTGTGTCGGAGCTCACCGAGGGCAGGCAGGTACCCACGGCCTACGGCGATGCTTCCGCCATCCGCATCCTGCCTGGGGAAGTGCAGGAATGAAGGCGGTGCCCTTGCTTGCATGACGCAAGCGTGCGGAGATGTGCTCGGCGACGGTTACTCGTCGCTTGGCGCGTGAACCGCCGAGAGGGTCGCATCGAACATCATGGAGGAGCCGATGTGCCATCGGGTGAAGGGAAGGCCCATCCTGCCCTGCACCGTCACCTCGCTCCCGACCGCCTCACTCCAGTGCGGAGTTTCGCCGTCTTTCGGCGCCAGATGGACATCGCGCAGGACGATATCGGCCGGCGCGCCGTCCACGTCTTCGAGGGAAACGCATGATCCCTCTTCGACGAAGACGACAAAGGCGCGGATAGGCGTCCCATCGGGGTGCCTGCTCTCGACGATGCGCAACTGGCCGGTGATCGTCGGCGGCGGGGGCAGGCAGTCATGCGCATAGGCCGGCGAGAATCCCGCAAGCGCCACGCAGGCGATATATCCCATCCTCGTAGCCATGCCGCCTCCCAATGTTGTAGGGTCGAACCATCCGCCCGGAATTACCCCGCCTTGCGATAGGGGAAGGGCCATGTCGGCGCGGCGCCCTCCGGCGGCAGTTCCCCCATTACCGCCGGAACGCATGCCCCGATCGACGTCAACGCCCCGTCCACGCTCCGCTGGAACGGATGGACGGAGACGCCGAGGTCTATGCGATAGAATTCGTCCTGCTCCGCGTGATGGGCCATGAAAATGCTCTTGTCCGCTTCCTGCAGGTCCAGCTTGCCCGTGTAGGTAATGAACCGCTCGCCCCCTTCTGCATGTTCCTGCAATTCCCCGGTCTTGGTGTCGATCCAGAAAAGCACAGGATTGCCCAACTCCTTGTCGGCGGCGGAGACTGTCAGGGAACCCGGCAGGCCTATTGTCTCCGCAACAGCAACAGGCGCGCAAACCAGCGTCTCGGCGTGAACAGGCATGGCAGGAACAACGCCGACGGCAAGGATCAGGCGAAGAACAGGCGACATGGCGAACCTCCATTGCCAATCAAGATCTGGAAATATAATCACCTCAAGTTGTGGAGGCGGGCCATGAAGAAACATCGTGCACCGTTTTGGGAGGCGCTTCTATAGGGTTCTATTGCCGATTCTGGGCACAAACCCCACACCAAAGCCGAACAATCGACCAATCCTTTCCAACGTCTCCATCGTCGGATTTGCGGTACCAGCTTCAATCTCGGCGACCTGGCGCCTGGTAAGGCCCAACGAACTGGCAAACTCCTCCTGGGTCATGCCGAAACCTTTTCGGATATCTGCAACGGCTCCAGGCAACCTTAGATCACCGGTTCGAGCACGCTCCGCCAATGTTCGCCGGTTTACGAGGATCTCTTCTTTCGTGGGTTTCTTCCATCGAGCCATTTAGCTGCCCTTCGCCATCAGTGGCACGCCGCCAAAACGCTATCTGCGATCTCGATGCAGCGTCGCATCGCACGGTCTAAAATGTCCGGAGGCGCCCCCAAATCCTTCGCTATGGCAGGAGCCCCGCGCAGATGTTTGGCGAACTCGGAAAGCGTAGCCGCGAGCGCTTTCTGCTCTGCAGAATCGAGCATCAGTTCAGCGCAAATGTGCTTCCAGTCGGGAAGATGATCACGACCACCGTCACGCATCATCGCCCATCGCGTAGAGCGAACGATTCCCTCCTTGGCGAGCCGCATTGGTGCAAAATCAAAGAGCGGAGACAGGCGGATCGTGCCGTCTTGGTGCTTGCTGAGTGCGGAGTTCCGGCCGTGATTGTCGGGATTGCCGAGCGCCAGGTTGGCGATGTCTCGCTTCAGGTATTCCACAATATCCGCGAAGGGATCGGCCGAATATTGGCGCAGAACGTCGATATAGGCCTCATGCGTGCCGACATGGCCGAAATCGGCAACGCCGATGGCTGACACCAGGCTTTCTTGGCCCAGCCGCACGGTTCCGCCGCCTTCTTTCTTCTTCCGATCGAAACGGGGAATGATGAGGACACCTTCGGCATAGGTCGATGGTTCGCTGACATTTAGACCGATTCTTTGAGCTATCCGCGAATAGAGGGCTTCCCCTTCGAGTATAAGGCGGTCCACAGGCTCGTTGCTACGTACCAGCTTGACGATGACGTGGCGCACAGCTTCATCATCGGTCACGAAGCTGTCGGGATAGTAGAGACCGTCATTCGCCTGGGTCATCGAGACCTTCGGCCATTCGCCTTGAAGACCGCTTGAACCGGAGGCGAGCATTTCGAAGCGATCGGCGACGTCCATAAAACGATCCGAGCGCTCAAGGATGTCTGCTTCTGTAACCCCTTGGCGTTTCACACCACGCAGGCGTTCCATTTCGGCCTCGGCCGCTTCCTTGGTCCGGATATTGCCTATACCGCCTGCTGCTGATCGCAAAAGCAGCGGGAGATCAGAAGCGCGGGAGCCTTCAGCAAGGCTGAGATGCTCGGCAAGCTTTCGCCTTGCATGTCCCTGGGGCATGAGATCCAAGAGGAACGGCGGCCAGCTGCGGCTATATCGGCTTTCGAGATCAACGGGATAACCAACGGACAAGGCGCGATGGTCAAGAACTGTCTCTCCGGCCGCAAACTCCGCCGATGCGACAGTGACGAAATAGTCGAGATCGTAGTCGATGATGGAGGCGCCTTGGAAGCCCGCCGCGTCGTCCTTGAGTTCTAGCGTCGCGGCGTGATGCCACTCTCCAGTAAAATGGATTTGGAGCGTTAGGTGCATTAATTGACCCCTTCAATGGTTCAGTTAATGCACTTTCTGAAATTATTCAACCCATTAAAGTGGGTTGAATAATTGGCACTAGAACTGCTAGATGCCGAACGGCTATGGACGCATCTGAGCCAGCTGACCATCTTGCCGCCGGAAAACGCTGATGAGTATCTGGCGGCGAATGGTCGAACCTAAGCAGAAGACGTTTCTTCCAGGAGAAACTTCGAGGAAACAACCGCCCTGACGCTGAGGGTCGAAGAATCGCTCCCTGTCATCATCGCACACCGGTTTAGGTCCTCAGCCAGTTCCTGAACATTGGGCCGACCTGACGAGAATAATTTCTGCCCCGTTGAGCGTTCTAAGTTCCGTATTCCTGTAATCACCATCACCTCCGGCTTCGGGGTGTTGCGGCGACCGGTTGAATCTGTCCTATCGATCTTGATCATCGAGTCCAGAGGGACCAGGGGTGGGCTTCCCGCCCACTCCCTCTTCAATCAGCGCCGGAGGCGCGATCAAATCCGTGCGGAGGATGCCCGAGGCACACCTAGCTGATCTTCCGGGGCCGTCCGCCCTTGGCGCCGTTAGCACGGCTTGCTTCGATTTTGGCCGCAGATCGCGATTGACCACCTCGGCGCTGCGCGTCCATGAACTTGGCAGTCCCGAATATGTCGTTCATCAACCCGACGATGGTGAAGTCCACGTCCAAGCTTTCCCAGTGCAGGCCGGTTTCGCCCAGGAGCTCAACCTCTGCCAACTGTGCAACCGTTGCCTTTTCAAGGCCCTGGATCGATCGGGCAGGCACCATGAACGCCGCGCCGTTAGTGAAATCCACGACGATGCGCCCGGATGCTTCATCAAAACGGGCCGAAGCAGGAATTGGCGCGCGGGCGCGCTCTGCGTCCCCCTTCATGGTAGCTTCGCGGTAGTGACGCTCCTCAAAGACAACTTCACCCATGGATGCTCTCCCATTTTTCGATGAACAGACGCTTGTTCGCGTGAACGATGGCAAGGGCTTTTCCCAAATCCCGTTTCGTCATTCCCCGGTTCGATAACACGGTGACATCGAGGGTATTGATGCGGCTTCCGTCTCCATAGACATGTGCGTGCGCCGGCTCGTGGTCATCCGTGTAAATGACAATCGCATTCCTGCTTCACGAAGAACGGTGACCATGCTTTAAATTAACCTAACAGCTTGGGTTTTTCAAGAGCCCTTGCCGACCCAGCAGTTCCCAGTTCAATCCGCGCCGGAGGCGTGATCGAACCCTCCCGCAGCGCGGGACCGATATCCCCATCCGATGCTCACATGTACCGCCACGCGTAGCGACAGACACGGCCGTAGCGGCGCGGAGGACGGCCGAAGGCCGTCTTCCAGATCGAAGCGGTCGCTCCGGCAATGGAAGGCTTCCCGTGTGCCTCGATCTCGGCGGCGCGCTTTTCCGACCATCATGATGGTAGATTGGACCGAATGGACATATGCGCGGCCTCGGCCGGCATGTTTTCAGTGTCTCCCACACATTCGCAAAGCTCTGACGGTCCATTGGATAGCCTCCGCTATTCGCGGCACAATTTTGCTGGATGCATAAGAACAAGACGAATCAACGACGACGTTGGGGACAACTTGCAGGAATGCCGTAACTCCCAAATGGGGGGCGCATTCTTCCATCGGTATGTTCCATGGTGCCTCAGGACGGGACCCTCCAGGGCGGCGCATTCTACTTCTAGACGCAGTGCACTTGTCCGTCCTTAACCGAACGATACTGCCTTCTGGCAGCATCCCTTTTTCGAGGAGAAGGCGCGTGGCAAATATTACATTTGGCAAGGCTCTCAAGGATTCAGCGTGGCTTGAGGACTTCTACGATCTGGACACGCTGAAGCTGGTTTCGAAGTCAACGACCAAAGCTGTTTATCGTGACGATGACGGAGACCAGATCACGCTGACAGGCAAGGGTCTTTCCTTCGAGGGCGATTTTGCAACCAAGGGGACGGTGACAGGAGTCGATTTCATTGCTGGTTCCGGCAACAAATACCTGACCTTCACCAAGGCCGAGTTTAAAGCATCCGAGATCTTCTCTGAGCTTAAGGCGAAGGATTTCTGGGAGCTGGTCTCGCGTCTAACGTCCGGGAACGACGTGATCAAAGGGACAGGTAATGAGGAAGATATCATCATCGGTACGAACGCAGGTGACGACAGGATTTCTGGCGGCAGTGGTGATGACTTCATCAAGGGAAGCCCTGGCAACAACACGATGAATGGCGGCAAGGGACGGGATACCCTGACATATGAGGAGTCCTACTGGGACAAGGGCCATGCCAAGACAGGTCTCGTGCTTGATGCCACGAAAGGTACCGTGAAAAACAGTTGGGGCGGCAACGACAAATTCCAGAACTTCGAGGAATATCGGGGCTCGTATTTAGGCGACAAATTTATCGGCAGCGGCAAGAATGAGACATTTGTCGGATTGAGCGGCAAAGACAATATTGACGGTGGTAAGGGATGGGATGAAGTCCGCTATTATCGGGATCAGCAATACGACGGGAAGAAAGGCATTGTCGCCAACCTCGAGAATGGAACGATCAAAGACGGCTTCGGCAGCATAGATACTGTGAAGAGTATCGAGTCCGTTATCGGTACTTACTTCAATGACAAGTTCAAGGGTGACGCGAAGGACAACGAGTTCCGCGGCCTTAGCGGCAAGGACAGCTTTGACGGCGGCAAAGGATCCGACACCCTTAATTTCGAATTCTGGGAAGACCTCGGCCAGAAGGGTATCGTCGTGGATCTTCGCAAGGCGAAGGTCAATATTCTCGATGATGGGTTTGGCAACAAGGAGACCGCCAAAAACATCGAGAACATTAACGGCTCTGCATTCGATGACAATATCACGCTTGGAAAAGCCGAGGGCTGGGCCTGGGGTTATACAGGAGATGACCGATTAGTCGCCGGATCCGGTAAGAATTGGCTCGGCGGCGATACCGGGGCAGATACATTCGTCTTCTTGTCCGCCTCCCATTCCACGGCGGCCAAGACCGATGTGATCGAGGACTTCTCCCGGAAGGACGGCGACCATATCGATGTATCGAAGGTCGCCGACTTCGACTTCATCGGCAAGGGGAAATTCTCCGGTAATGGCGCCGAGTTGAGCTATCAGGTGAAGGGCAATGAAAGCTTCATCTACGGCGATACGGACGGCGATAAGAAAGCTGACTTCGTCGTGAAGCTGGATGGCAAATACACCCTTCTCGAAAGTGATTTCATCCTGTGAGCATCCGCGCGCCCAGCATAGCGCGGCCTCCAAGCCGCCCGATTTTTTCGGGCGGCTTTCGCCATCCTGTAGAAGAGTTGGCCTATCGCTTCAGCCCGCTCCACCGCAATTCACTCCTACAGTCTTCAACACAGCAATCTGAGAAGTGAATTCAAATCCATCTGACTGGAAACGCCGGTTTTCTTAAAGATCGATTTCAGCTTCTGTCGGCCATTCTCATAGCTGATGCCATTAAATTTCACTGCCTCGGCTAGGAGTAGCCCTCCTGCGAGAGCACGGCATAGCTGGATTTCGGAGGGCGTTAACTTGTAAGCCTCGAAAAGCAGGTCGCCATCGACTTTACCCTTTTGCGGAGCCAGCCTATGGACCTGCAGCAGAAACTGCTTTTGGCCTTTTACCAAACTGACGATTGCCGCCCGCGGTAGCTGATTTATCGTTATCAGCCATTGGTCGTTTCCGGTCGTCATCACGAATTTTCCGGTAAGATCTCGTGGCCGGGTTCGAATGGCAGCCATCAAGCTGACATCAATGGATGGCTTGGCAAAACGAACACGCCCCAGACGACATCGGACCGGGTAACCAGTGCTAAAAGTATCGACAGCTTTCTGATTGGCCTCGAGCAGGAGCATTCCATCATCGACAACACATGCAATGACATTGCCTCTATCAATCAAAGCCGATTTCGCCGCTGCCTTCTCCAAGGGTTCTCGCATGTAGGAGGCGATTTGAAGAGAATTGGTGAGAGAGTGACGGATACCCTGCATGACAACATCCAGCAGGGGAGTATAGCTGTTCGCCAACTTCTCGGAAAAATGAACGGGCACATAGATGATCTGCTCGTCATCGACCCGCAGCCTGAGGCCGATGGCGGCATCGAAATCACCGACAGCCCTCATCCATTCGTTATAGAATGCGGTATCGGCATAATTTCTCGCCGGGGCATCTCTTTCAGAGACAATTATTGATCCGCTCTTGGCATGTTCCCAAAATTTCCGCCATGGGTTCACATAGGAATAGTGGGTAAGGAAAGACCTGAAGTGGCTTTCTTCTATACCGGAGGAAACGGCGAAATTAACCTCAGGTCTTACAAAATTCTGATTGAGGATGGCTGCATAAGCCCCAGGGAAGGCCGTCGTTAAATATGCGCATACATCTGACCAGTCACGCCGTCCTAGCGTGGCATCATTTATGGCTGCGGAAAGATCATCTGAGACTTCCTCTATCCTTCGCTGCTTTGCCATCGTCACCCCAGTATTTAAGTTTCCGTCCCGTCAAAATAGGCGCCATGCTTGAACCGGATTCACCAGACCTCCCCAAAGTTTCAAGCATTTCGTCTCTTCCTGTAAGTTAACACAAACATCCAAGTAAGCCCACCAACTGTGAATGCGATGACAATACCAGCCCCGCGTTCGTTCTTAGATATACTGGCTCCCTATTGAGGGAGGAGAAAACTCTCTACGGCAAGCGCGGCTTCAGCGAGGTGGACCTGATACGCCGCCTCCCTGACCTCGACTCTTTGGCCTTCCCAAAGTGCGGTGAATCTGAATCTCTGGTGCAAACCGGAGGTCTGCGATGCGATCAGGGATTTCATTACGGGTGGATTTTGATGGAGACGATCTGCGGCGGCTGGCGCGGCAGACGAAAGATGCCGCTCAAGCGCGCCGTCTGTTGGCACTCGCCTCAATCTACGATGGAGGCTCGCGTTCCGATGCCGCCCGCCTCGGCAGCGTCACGCTCCAAATTGTCCGGGACTGGGTCATGCGGTTCAACGAACACGGTCCCCAAGGCCTGATCAATGGCAAGGCTCCCGGTCCGCAGTCGCGGTTGAACGATCAGCAGCGTGCGGCCTTGGCGCAAGCAATCGAGCGTGGGCCGACACCCTATCTCGACGGCGTTGTTCGTTGGCGTCTGTGCGATCTGGCGCAATGGCTTTGGGAAGAGTTTCGCGTTTCGGTGAGCGAGCAAACGCTGAGCCGGGAGGTGCGGGCCATGGGCTATCGCAAGCTGGCTGTCCGGCCCAAACATCACGCGCAAGACCCTCAAGCCATTGAGGGTTTTAAAAAAGCTTCCCTGCCGCAGTGGCAGAGATTGCCGCTGGAGCGGCCCGAGGAAAACGCATAGAGATTTGGTTTCAGGATGAGGCCCGTATCGGGCAAAAGAACAAGATCACCCGCCGATGGGCCAGGCGAGGAACACGGCCTTCAGCACCGCACGATCAGCGCACAAGGTCGGCCTACATCTTCGGCGCAATCTGCCCGAAGCTCGGCAAGGCGGCCGCGCTGGTCATGCCATGGTGCGACACCTACGCCATGACCCAGCACCTGGCCGAAATCGCCCGACACGTCGATGCCGACGCGCACGCTATCCTCATCATGGATCAGGCAGGCTGGCACATGTCCAACAATCTCGTCGTGCCCGAAAACATCACCATTCTGCCACTCCCGCCGAAATCGCCGGAGCTGAACCCGGTCGAAAACCTCTGGCATTTCATGCGCGACAACTGGTTATCAAACCGCGTGTTCAAATCATACGACGACATCGTCGATCATTGCTGCGATGCCTGGCGGAAGCTCGAAAGCCAACCCTGGCGCATCATGTCGATCGGGCGCAGAGAATGGGCCTATGGGTTTTGATCAGTGAGGGGCCGTATGAGTCGGTCGAGCAGAATATCAAGGACCTCGTCTCGGTCGGCCGCTTCGGCACCCCTCCGAGGTCGCCAAGGCCGTGATCTTCCTCGCATCGGACGAGGCCGCCTATACGGTCGGCAGCGAGATCATGATCGACGGCGGCATGGGCACGCTGTGAGGAGCGATCCGGCGCTCCTCGGGGATGGAAGCAGAAGATAAGGAATCGGCGTTGCCGGCAGGATACAGACCATATGCCCGGTTCTTGGAAAGGCTCGGCGTCAGGTAGGAATTTATCCTACCATAGAGCCACCAGCGAAAGGAACATGACCATGCGAAACGCCGAGAAAGTCAGCGTCACGATGACCAGTGAACAGATGCAGGTTATCCGCGAGAGCGTTCAATCCGGTGAATTCACCACCACCAGCGAAGCCATGCGTGATGCCGTGCGGGTGTGGCAGCGTCAGCGCATCGAGGATGCCGAACGCCTAGAAGCGGTGCGTGCCCGTATCCGTCGCTCCATCGACGACCCACGGCCCAGCCTGTCTGCGGATGAAGCGGAGGCCGAGCTTACCCGCTCCATGGAGGGCGAAGCCAAGGGCTTGCCCGATGCATCCGCATTAAGCGCCCCTGAACAATCTCATCCTCCACTCCACCCAGCCCGGAAAGACCGCGGCCGACGGCAGCGGGCTGGACAGCCCCTTCGTGATCGCCCTTCTGCAAACCCTTTCGACACCAGGCCTGACGAGGAGCGAGGTGGTACAGGAGACGGCGACGCGCGTGTCGGAGCTGACTGACGGTAGACATATACCCATGGCCTACGGCGATGCTTCCGCCATCCGCATCCTGCCCTTAGGCGTCGTGCAGGAATGAAGGTTGACGATTGCCTCTGCATGACGCCTTCGCCTCCTGACGACTGACTGTGGCGGATGAGTTGGAATGTCCGCCGCCCAGCAAAATAGAAATGTCCTTTTGGTCGCCACACGGCATGCCAATCAGCCCCGCTCTGTCTGGAGGGACCTTCGGACGCGGTCGCACCGCCTGGCTTGCCGACGATCCGCTTGAGCGATACCGGTGAGGCCGCTCGGTCCGATCCGGTCAGCGGACGCACCTTCGTATCGTAACATCGACGGCCTGCGGAGAGCATGACCAAGTGCAGCCTGCCGCTCGGCAGATTCCTGCATCCGGACTTCTTCTTTCCCTCGCCTTCGAGGCGGCGCGTCCGGGCTAGTTGAGCTGGCGTTTCGCTGCCTGCGCCAGTCCGATGCTGGAAAGCTGCTCCAGGCCGAGCTTGCCGATGAGATGGGGATGAATCCGCAGCGTCTGGCTGTTGAGCGTCTGCTGGTACTTGTCAACGAGCGATACGGCGCTTCCGGCATCTGGAGCAAGCACGTCCAGTATCCAATGGATATTCCCGCTTATCCATTCAGATGGTTCCAGCAGGATTGGAAACTGGCCTCGTTCGATAAGCCGGCGCATCTTGCGATCGACCGGCGTGGATACGCAGGCCGTGAACACGATGCCGGCAATACCGCCGGGCAAGGCCTTGCGCCGCTCTCCGGATGAGGGCCAGGCGATGAACAGCCGGCCCCTTGCCAATGGCTCCATGACGAGCTTCATCAGGTCGCCGAGCAGAAGACTGCTGTATTGCGGGCTCGCCGCAAGTACGGAAGCGACCGCGCCGACGGCGGCGAAATAGTCGCGACGGATCAGGTCGATATCCTGCTCCTCCTTGCCGGCAAGATCACCGGGCCCTGGAAACGTTTTGGCGCTCATCGAATTGCGCGCACGGCAGGCTTCTTGAAACTCATGGTAGAGATTATCTTTTCTTGACTTTTATAGTCAAGAAAAGATAATGGAATCGGAAGCGCTCCCGGCAATCGGCCGCGGTCGGTAACAAGAGACGATCTGGAGCCGGCAATCGGCCGTTCTTGCACGCTTCCAGCGATCTGTTGGTCAAGCCGTCCGCACGATGTGTCAATAACCCCAGGTTTCCCAAGGAAACCGTCAAGAAGGCGTGCCATGTTTGCTTTCCTGAACGCAGGCGTCCTGTCCAGCCTTATCGTCAGCAGTTTTGTCATCAACCTGCTCGCGCTGACGTCTCCGCTCTTTATGCTTCAAATCTACGATCGCGTCCTGTCGAGTGGCAGTGTACCCACACTGATCGGCCTCGGCGTCCTTGCGCTCGGTCTCTACGGGTTTCAGGCCGTTCTGGATATTCTGCGTTCCCGCATTCTGTTGCGCATCGGTGAACGGTTCGACCGCCGCTATTCTGAACGGGTACACGAGGCGGTGGTGCGGCTTCCGCTGGTGAGCCGCATGCCTGGCGATGGGCTGCAACCCTTGCGCGATCTCGACAATGTGCGTGGCTTTCTCTCCGGAGCCGGGCCGACGGCCTTTTTCGATCTACCCTGGATACCACTTTATCTCGGGATCTGCTTCATTTTCCATTTCTGGCTGGGAGTGACGGCGCTTGGCGGAGCCCTCGTGCTCGTATCGCTGACGCTGCTGGCGAATGGTCTCTCGCAGAAGGCGGTCAAGGACACCACTGGACACAACATGATGCGCAACGCGCTCCTGGAAGCTTCCCGTCGAAACGCCGAGGTTATCCATGCAATGGGCCTTTCACGCCGTGTCGGTACCCGTTGGCAAGTGGCCAATTCGGCTTATCTGTCGGCGAACCGCCGGGCGGGTGACGTGACCGGCGGTTTGGGCGGCATTTCGAAAGCACTGCGTGTCATCCTGCAATCGGCGATCCTCGGGGTCGGCGCATGGCTCGTCATCCACCAGGAGGCGACACCCGGCATGATGATCGCTGCCTCGATCATGATGGGCCGGGCGCTGGCGCCCGTCGATCTCGCCATCGCCAACTGGAAGCCTTTCCTGATGGCCCGGCAGGGTTGGACGAGGCTGCAGGAATTGATGAGGAGGATTCCCGAAACGGGCCAGGTCATGGCCCTGCCGAAGCCGGAGAAGGATCTGCGCGTCGACGGGCTTGTCGTCGTGCCTCCGGGCGAGCGCAAGCCCAATGTCGGAGGGGTCGGCTTCACCATGGAAGGCGGAAGCGCGCTCGGCGTCATCGGCCCTTCTGGTTCGGGCAAGTCGAGCCTGGCCCGCGTGCTGGTCGGTGCATGGGCGCCGGCTGCCGGTACTGTACGCCTCGACGGGGCCAGCCTCGACCATTGGGACAATGAAGAGCTGGGCCATCATATCGGCTATCTTCCGCAAGGTATCGAGCTGTTCGATGGCACGATCGCGGAGAACATCGCCCGTTTCGAAGACGACCCGGATCCCGTTGCCATCGTGGCGGCCGCAAGGACGGCCGGCGCGCACGATCTGATCCTGTCCTTCGAAAAGGGATATGAGACCCAGATCGGCGAAGGCGGATCGGCCCTTTCGGCGGGCCAGCGCCAACGAATAGGCCTTGCCCGCGCCCTCTATCGCGAGCCGTTCCTCGTGGTGATGGACGAACCGAATGCCAATCTCGATGCGGAGGGCGAAGCAGCGGTGGTGAAGGCCATCGTGTCCGTCCGCGAGCGTGGCGGCATAGCGATTGTCATCGCGCACCGGCCAAGTGCGCTCAGCGTCGTCGACAAGGTGCTCATGATGGAGAACGGCCGGCAACGCGCGTTCGGTCCCAAGGATGAAATCCTGTCGAAGGTCTTGCAGGTGGCTCCAGCGCCGGGTTCGACGACCAGAGGCATGCAGGGCAAGGTCCCCGTAGCCGTGGCAAGGAATGGTGCAATGGCGAACGTCACTTCTGAAGAAGTCGCCGCTACGGAGAGTGCACATGAGCGAGGTTAAGAACGACGGCGGCACGTCCCGCTCCATTCGCCGGCACCTGCTCGGTAGTCTTCTGGTGAGCGTGGGGCTCGTTGTGGGCGTCGGCGGTTGGGCCTCGGCCACAAACCTGGCCGGCGCTGTCGTGGCGCCGGGGCATTTCACGGTCGATTCCTACGTCAAGAAGGTGCAACATCCGACAGGAGGCGTCGTCGGTGAAATCCGTGTGCACGAGGGCGACAAGGTGAAGGCCGGCGACGTGGTGCTGCGGCTCGACGCCACGGCGACGCGCGCAAATCTTGCGATCGTCGCACGCCGGCTCGATGAGTTCCGCGCCCGGTACGCGCGGCTTGAGGCGGAGCGTGACGACTTGCCGGCGATCGTCTTCCTGCCGGAGCTTGTCTCCCGCCGCGACACCCCCGAAATCGATGCAATCCTGCGCGGCGAAGAACGACTGTTTACGATCCGCCTTGAGGCGCTGGAAAGCAAGAAGGCTCAGCTTCGCGAACGCATCGTGCAATACCAGCATGAAATCGAGGGCCTGAAGGCGCAGGAGATCGCCTATGACGACGGCATCGCCGTCCTCGACAAGGAGATCGCTTCGCTGAACGGCCTGCGCGAACAGGGGGCTGTGTCCGATCAACGTCTCAACAGCCTCAAGACGCAGCGCGCCACGTTTGGCGGCGAGCGGGGTGAGAAGGTTGCCTATCAGGCCCAGGCCGCAGGGCGGATTACCGAGACGAAGCTGCAGATCCTTCAGGTCGATCAGGACCTCAAGGCCGAAGTCGGCCGCGAGCTGCGCGACACACAGGCGCAGATCGGCGAATATGTCGAGCGCATGGTCGCTGCCGAGGATGAATTGAAACGTATCGACATCGTTGCGCCACAGTCCGGCACGGTGCACCAGCTCCAGGCCCATACGGTCGGTGGTGTCATCACGCCCGCCGATCCGATCATGCTCATCGTTCCGGAAAGCGACGACCTGGCTTTGGAGGTTCGCATCCAGCCCAGGGACATCGACCAGATCCTGCCGGGCCAGGCCGCCGTCCTGCGTATGTCGGCCTTCAACCAGCGCACCACACCGGAACTCAAGGGCCATGTGAGCCGCGTCGCCGCCGACCTGACGACCGATGAGCGCAACGGTCTTTCCTACTATGTCGTGCGTATCGCCGTGCCGCCGGACGAACTCAAGAAGCTGGACGGCCTGACCCTGGTGCCGGGCATGCCGGCGGAGGCCTTCATCCAAACGAGCGAGCGCACAGCCCTTTCCTACCTGGTCAAGCCGCTTGCCGATCAACTCGACAGGGCTTTCCGGGAAGAGTGAGCCTGGAGAGAAACGGCTTGATTATGGTACTAAACGGGAAGGGTCCCGAATAGGCGTTTTTCTATTTGGTGAAGTGCGGGTTTCCATCGTCCGCATCCTTCACCGGATACAGACAAGGGTGCTGTCGCCAGTATTCGGAAATGGCTGGATGAACGCGGAGTGAAGCCATGAACAATGTTATCGAAATCGCGGGAGAAAAGGCCGTCGTAACGTTTGATCCAGAAATCCGGATGTTGCGTGGTGAGTTTGTCGAGCTGAATGGTGGCGCAGACTTTTATGCAGAAAGCGTCCATGATCTGCTCGAGGAAGGTCGTAAATCATTGGCTGTTTTTCTGGAGATGTGCACGGAAAAGGGGATTGAACCGCACCGGAGGTTTTCTGGAAAGTTCAATGTTCGCCTGGATCGCCATGATCATGCGGCGGCAGTTATTGCCGCGGCGGCGGCGGGCAAAAGCCTGAATGAATGGATCGTCGGCGTGATCAAGGAAGCGGCCGCATAGCGGCCGCACAAAAATGGAACGCCTGTTTGGGTGACAGGCTGATCACGGGCAAGAAACGCCGGGTTCGTGTGACGAAACGCGCCTTGTGATCTGCAGCGGGTGTCGCGCGGGCCTGTTGTGAGGCCCTCAGGGCGCCGCGCCGTACACCTTGTCGACCAGGCCTTGAACCCTGCGGAACGCTGCTTGCGCGCCGGCGATCACGCGGGCCTCTTCGGCTTCGGAAAGATCGACCGTGTCGAGGGCGGACGTGAAGGTGCGCCAGTGCAGCCCGCGCCCTTCCGGCGCCCCGGCCAGGTGCCGCGCTCCGGACGTCTCGGAAAGCCCGAGCTTGAAGGCCTCCTTCAGCAGGAAGGCAGCGCCGAGATTTGAGCCTTCGGCGACATAGAGCCAGCCGAGGGCGGTGGGAATATCGACGGCCTCGCCTTTCTCGAATACAGGCCCCCCGGCGGCTTGCGGCGGCTCCATGCCGAGATCGATCAGGTCCTGCCGGACATATCCGAAGCGTCGCCGGCCGTCCAGGTCGGGCAGCAATGCATCGAGCTCCGCATGCGCATAAAGCGCATCGATGTCGCGATGGAAATCATGCTGCACGATGAGGAAGAGGCCATAGCGCGCGCGGCTCGAAAACGGTTGGCCGGCCATGATCGCCTTGTCCAGGCCTTCATGTGCCGCGTGTGTCGCGGCCTTCAGGCGCTTAGCACGCGAAACGTCATGCGGCTGCTCGACGGTGACAACTTCATTCATTGAACGTCTTCACTCCTGATGTGCCTGGAAAGAGGATGGCCGGGTTGCGCCGCATGTCCAGCAGCCTTGCGGGCAACCCGGGGCGCGGAGCCTTGACGGGCTCCGCAGCCTGTCTGTTCAAAGGAGGAAATAGCCTTTCGAGAACGAGAGCGCATCGTCGAGATGGATCGTGAAGTCGGCCTTCCCGTCCCCGTTGACGTCACCATGGATATAGGTGTCGGACGCTTTCTTCTCATAGCGCAGCTCGCCGGCCGTCTTGGAGAACTTGTCCGTCCCGATGAAGCTGAACTTCTGATCGCCGTCGGCCTTGGTGCTGGCGTCGATCGAGCGCAGATCGATCCGGTCCCCGGCCTTGCCGTCGAAATCGTAGATCGTGTCGCGGCCGGAGGTCGCGACGGTGGTGTCCTTGACCGACTTGAAGATGAAGGTGTCCTTGCCGGAACCGCCATAGAGCTTGTCCGCCCCGGTCCCGCCATAGAGCTTGTCGTTGCCTGAATCGCCCTTCAGCACGTCGTTGCCGGTGCCACCATCAAGCGTGTCGTTGCCCGTTCCGCCGGAGAGCGCATCCTTGCCAGAGCCGCCCTTGAGGTTGTCGTTACCGGTTCCTCCGCCAAGCGTGTCGTTACCGGAGCCCCCATTGAGCTTATCGGTACCGGCCCCACCATAAAGCTTGTCATTGCCGCTACCGCCCTGAAGGTTGTCGTTGCCGGAACCGCCCGAAAGCGTGTCATTTCCAGTGCCACCGTTCAGCGTATCGTTGCCGGTTCCACCATAGAGCTTGTCCTTGCCTGCGCTGCCGTTGAGCGTATCGCCGCCACCCTTGCCCTTGATAACGTCATCCCCCGAAGTCCCTGTCAACTTGTCGGCCTTTCCAGTGCCGTTGACCGTCTTGCCGTCGTTGTCGGTATCGTCCGGCGGCGTGCTCGTATCCGTCAGGGAGACGGTCGTATCGGAGAATTTCAGGTTTTCGATATCGACGAGCGTGTCGGCGCCGTCCGTCGTGCCGCCCTTGCGGCTGTCGGTGATGGTCCACGTGCCGTCGCCGTTCTTCTTCCAGCTATAGCTGGACTTGCTGCCGGTGTAGACGGCCGTATCCGTGCCGGCGCCACCATAGATCTTGTCGTTTCCGCCATTGCCGGCGAGCGTATCGTTTCCGCCATTGCCGTAGATGGTGTCAGCGAACCGGGTTCCGGAATAGGTGTCGGCGCCGGAGGAACCGTTCACCTTGTGTGCTTCTGCCCACAGGAAGGCTTCCAATTCCGACGGATCGGATGTGCCGGTGGCGGCATGCGCACCGCCCATCAGGGCGTAGGCGACATCATGAAAGTCTCCGCGCTCGCGATAGGCGTTGTAGATGTCGAGGCCGGTGATCTCGATCGATGTGCTGACATTCGCGATCAGGCCGCTGCTGTTCTGGGTAAAGCTCTGCGTGCCGGCATCATAGCTGTTGCCCAGCGTCGACAGGCGGATCGACGTCATCGTTCCGCTGAGCGTGTGGTCGTTGAAGTAGTAGTTGAAATCCTTGCCGTCGATGACGATCGCCTTGGTGTTACGCTCCTTGCCGGCCTCGATCTCATCCAGCAGAACGATCTGCTTGCCCTCGAACTGGCCTGCGCCGCCGAGGATGTAGGGCCAGCCGGCCGGCGTGAGATCGGCGAAGAAACTCTTGAAATCGCTGTTGAAGTTCACCCCTGCCGTCGAACTCAGGTTGATTGTGAGGGTCATGGTTCACTCCTTCTCGTTCTGTCTGTCGGTCTTAGAAATTGAGCGTCAGCGAAGCCTTGGCATTGAAGCCGGGGCTCGGGTCCGCATTGAGGTACTGGGTGTAGTCACGGTTGAAGAGATTGTTCAGCGCCAGATTGGCGGTGAGCGTTTCGTTGATCCTGTATTGTGCGAACACATCCACGAGCTCGTAGGGCTCGCCGATGAAGCCCGTCGCTGTGTCGTCCTTCTTCTTCCCGACGACGGTCAGCCGCGCGCCGAGGGTGAGCTTTTCCTCGAAAGCCCTGAAGCCGGCGGTCGTGACGATCCTGAAGGGCGGAACCTTCTGGAGGCCGCCGCCGGTCGTCAGGTTCTCGCCTTTCAGAACCTGCGCGCTGACGCCCGCGAACACGATGCCGGTGTCGTAGTTCGCCTCGAGTTCTATCCCCCGGATCCGAGCCTCAGAGATGTTCTGGTACTGGTAGCCGCCCGGGATCGGAAACAGGATGAAGACCTGGTCGATGTAGTCGTCGACGTCGTTCTGGAAGACGCCGATCTTGGCCGAAAGCGTGTCGCCATCCGTGATGACGTCCTCGAAGCGCAGGTTCATGCCCACTTCGATCGTATGGGCGACCTCCGGCTTCAGGTCGGGATTGGGGAAGAACTGCCCCCTCACCGGTGGCGGATGGAAACCGTCGATCAGCGTCTCGGTCAGGGCCGGCGCGCGATACCCTTCCGCATAGGTGGCGTAGAACGTGACCGGCTGCCAGGGCGTGACGCCCACGGTCAGCTTCGGCGAGAGCCTCTGCCCCTTCACTTCGATTGCGTCGCCCTTCAGGCTATAGCCGTCGAAGCGCAACCCGCCGATGATCTCGAGCCAATCGTCGTACTTGATGCGGTCCTGGATGAAGGCGCCGTAGGCGGTGCGTCGGCCGGAGGGGGTCAGATCGTCGCTGGAGCCGAGCAGGTCCACGGTATCGACGCGATCGCGGAAGACATCGGCCCCGTAGGTCAGCTCATGCCCGAAGGCACCGGTGTCGAAACGGGATGTGTTGAACACATCCAGTCCGATGGTCTCAACGTCGAAGGACTGTTCGAGCGCTCCGCCCCCCGCCTGCTGCTGCTCGAACAGGGTGCCGGTGTAATAGGTCTTGACCGTCAGGTCCCAGAGGTCCGAATCCGGCGTGAAGCGATAGCCGGCCGTGACGGTGTCTGCGGTGACGTCCGTTTCCCGCAGCGTCGAAGCCCCGTTGTCGAACGTGTTCATGTAACGGCTGCCGGAGAGCGTGAATTCGTGATCCTCGTCGGGCCGGTAGCGCCATTTTCCGAGCATGGACTTCATCGTCTGCGCCGAATTGACCGTCTGGCCGCCGCCGGATTCGTAATCGTCGATCTTCTGGACGGTCCCGCCGATCAGCACGTCGGCATTTTCGCCGAGGCGGGTGGCGACGGCGCCGTTGACGGTTGGGCCAGAACCGTTGGTGTCATAGACTGTCTTCAATCGCCCGCCCTTGGTCGCTCCGGGAGCGATGAGGTCGTCGGCGTCGATCGTCGTGAAGCTGACGACACCGCCGATGGCGCCGCTTCCGTAGACGGAGGACACGGGGCCGCGCGTCACATCCACGGACTTCAGCATCTGCGTGTCCATGTAGAAGGTGCCGTTGGCCTCGTGGCCGTTCTTCTGGAAATTCTGCCTCGCGCCGTCGACGAGCACATTGACGCGGCCGAAATCCTGAAGGCCCCGCAGGTTGACCGCGACGCCCGGATCGTCCGCCGACGTCTGCGTGCTGACGCCCGGGATGCCGGCAAGGATATCCGGCAACCGTGCGTTGAGGTGACGGAGCGCGAGCTGGTCCGCGGCGGTCGCGCTCGAACCCGACAAAGTGTCGTAGACGCCGGTGGCCGTGCGGGTGGAGGTCACCACGATCGCCTCGAGCACCGTCTCGCCGGTATCCGCGGCGGCGGCTATGTCCGTCGCGGCCTCCTCCGGCACATCCTGGGACCGGACCGCCCCGCCGGAAAGACAGACGAGGGCCGTCGACATGAGGAGTACGGCGGCTTTATCCCGGGCTTTACTACGCATGTCGGGCAGCCTCTTTCACAGACGCCGCGGCGGTTTCATCGGCCATCGATATGCACTCCTTGCATGAAAGCGGCCGGAAACGCCGTGCCCGTGAGGCAGGCCTTTCCGCACCGCGATTTTCCGTCCTGTTCATGCCGGCGAGCCAATCTCCCCGGCTCGGGCAGCGGCGACCTCGCCGCCGCTGCCCCGGTCGGTTCAGGCCCCGTCAAAGCAGGAAATACTCCTTCAGCAAGGTGGTGCTGCTGGCGATCTGGATCGCGAAGTCCGCCTTCCCGTCGCCGTCGACATCGCCATAGACGAACGTGTCGGAGGCCGTCTTGTCATAGCGCAGCTCCCCCGCCTTTCCGGAGAACCCGTCGGTTCCGACGAAGGAGAAGGACTGGCCGAAGCCGGAGAGGTCGATACGGTCGCCGCCCTTGCCGTCGAAGTCGAAGATCGTGTCGCGGCCCGACGCCTTCACCGACGAGTCGGAGACGGAATTGAAGACGAACATGTCCTTGCCGGCTCCGCCGGAGAGCTGGTCTGCTCCCGAGCCGCCGACGAGCCTGTCATTGCCCGCGCCGCCGTAAAGCGCATCGCTTCCGGTTCCGCCATAGAGCTTGTCGGCGCCATCGCCCCCGTAGACCTCGTCATTGCCCGTGCCTGCGTAGAGTTCGTCATCGCCGGCGGCGCCGCCGACCATGTCGTTTCCTGCACCACCGTAGACAAGGTCGTTTCCGTCCCCTCCGAATGCACTGTCATTGCCCGAAGCGGCATAAAGCACATCCTTGCCTTCCCCGCCGAACACCTGGTCGCTCCCGGTTCCACCGCCGAGCACGTCGTTGCCTTCGCCACCATAAAGCTCGTCATCGCCTTCGCCGCCATAGGCTTGGTCGTTGCCGGCGCCGGCATAGGTCACGTCGTTTCCGGTTCCGCCGTAGAGGGCGTCGTTACCCTCGCCGCCGTTCAGAATATCGTTGCCTTCTCCGCCGTAGAGCTGGTCGTTGCCCTCCCCACCAAGGATACGATCGTCCCCTGCCGTGCCTTGCAGCACGTCGTTGCCGGTCGTTCCTTCAATCGTGCCAGGCTGCTCGTTGGCGACATCCACGACCGAGATGGAGAACGTCTGCTCGGTCTCGACCAGGCCGTCGGAGACCTTCACCTTCACCTGGTGGCTGGTCGCCGTCTCGTAGTCGAGGCTGCCGGTGACGATGAGCCTGGTCTCGCCGTTCTCCGTGACGATATCGAATTTGCCGCCCGCATCATCGACCAGCGTATAGGTAAGCGGAACGCCTTCCGGATCGGCTGCCGAGAGGATGCCGACGACTGTGCCGATCGCGACATTCTCCTCGATGGAGGACTTCGAGAGCTTGAGGTCCTTCGGCGGCTCGTTCGCCGCGTTGGTGACGGTCACGGCAATCGTCTGATCGTCGGTGAGGCTCCCCTGGTCGGTTACGCGGACGACCACGTCGTAGACATTGTTCCCGCCCGTGTCCGTCGGGACTTCAAAGTCCGGTGCGGTCTTGAAGGAAAGCACGCCGGTCGTAGCGTTGATCTGGAACAGGCCGGCATCCACGCCGCCCTGGATCGAGTAGGTGCGCGTATCGCCGGCATCCGCATCGGTCGCCACGACGGTGGTGACGGCCGTCGTGTTTTCCACGATGCTGATCGTGGCGGTATCACCGCCGCCATTGGAGGTAATGACCGGCGCGGTGTTCACCGGCGGCTCGGCCGGGTCCGCCACAGTGATCGTCAGGTCCTTCTCGAAGATGTTCCCGATGCTGTCGGTGACCTTGACGCGAACCGTGTATTCGTCGGCCGTCAGCGCCCCCGCGACCTTGATGTCCTTTCCATCGATGACGAACTTGCCTCCCGCATCGTCGACCAGCGTGAGCGTATGGCTATCCGGGCCGCCGCCGGGGCCGGTAGAGACCGGGTCCGTGACGGACAGGGAGCCGACGACGGTCCCCACGGCAGCATCGCCATCCACGTCCGCGTCGTCCAGCGCGATTTCGGTCGGCGTGTAGTTCAACCCGTGGGTGGTGAGATTGTAGGTCACGTTGCTGAAGCGCAGGAGCTCGACATTCGTGAGCGTATCGGTGCCCGTGCCTCCCGCGGGTCGGAGGTCGGTGACGGTGATGACGCCCCCGGCGCCAGGAGCGTAACTGTAGTCGCCGGTCGCTCCACCGAGGCCCAGCTCGCCCTCGAAGACAACGATGTCTACGCCATCGCCGCCATCGATCGTGTCGTTGCCGCCGCGGCCTTCGATCGTGTCGCCGAAGCGCGTGCCGGTATAGGCGTCGTCATGGGCCGAGCCGATGAAGTTCTGGGCATATTCGTCAAGCCCGTCGGCGTAGAGGCCGAGGCGGGCCGGATCCGCCGACGAACCGTACATATGCGCGGTCACGAAGTTGTGCACCAGGCCGGTCGCCTCGATCAGGGCTTCGTCCGTGGCGCCCGGCTTGGCGTTGGAAAATTCGAGGCCGGTGATCCTCAATTCGACATTGCCGCCGGTGAACCAGCCGTTGGAATCGAAGGACCCCGTGCCGCGCGTGCCGTATTCGATCGTGTCGATCTCACCCCAGACCGTATGGGTGGAGAAATTGTATTCCTGCGAACCTCGGGACAGGACATACTTCGACGTCGAGGCCGTGCCGTCATAGCCGAGCATGACCTCCGTGCCCGAAAAACCCGAGCCGTTGTCGAAGGAAGGCATCCCGTCGCCATTCGTGCCGGCAAGGAAGCCGCCGCGGATGAAGGCTTCGAGGTCCATGCCGGCCGTCGCCGTCGAAGCATCGAGGGTGATCGTGCCTTCCGGCTGTTCCGGCTCGCTTTCATCGACGTCGGTGACGGTCACGGCAAGATCCTGCTCGTCGGTGAGGCCGCCGCTGTCCGTGATGCGCACCGTCACGTCATAGACATTGTCCGTGCCGGCATCCGTCGGGGCCTCGAAATCGGGCGCGGTCTTGAAGGAGACTTCACCGGTCTCCTCGTCGATCTCGAACAGGGCCTGGTCCGCCCCGCCGGCGATCGAATAGGTCAATGCGCCGCCCTCGGCGTCACTCGCCGTGACAGTCGTGACCGCCGTCGCGTTCTCGGCGACCTCGACCGCCGCCGTCGCTTCTCCGTCGCCGGAGGTGATGGTCGGTGCGGTGTTTTCCGGCTCCTGGTCGTCCACGCCGAGTTCCACCGTCTTGTCCGAGAACTTGGCGAACTCGATCTTTGTCAGCGTGTCGGCGCCATCGGTCGTGCCCGATCCGCGGTTGTCCGTCACGGTCCAGGTGCCGTCCTCATTGTCGGTGATCGTGTAGTCGTTCCTGGCGCCGGTATAGACCGCCGTGTCCTCGCCCGCGCCGCCATCGAACGTGTCGTTGCCGCCGTTGCCGGTGAGCGTGTCGTTGAAGATCGTGCCGGTATAGGTGTCGGCGCCCGAGGACCCGACGAAGTTCTGCGCATAGGATGAGAGGATCGCCTTGACATGGGCGAGTTCGGCCGGCGTGGGCGCGTCCGGGCCATGCATGAAGGCCTGGGCGAGAATGTTGGTCTCGCCGAAGATGCGGTTCATCAGGCCGGAATCGTTGAAGAGGTCGAGGCCGGTGATCGAGAGTTCCGTCGCGGTGGCGCTGCCGAAGGAAAGCCCGTTCACCGCACCGCCGACGACATGGACGTCCTCGCCGGTATTGGCCGTCGAGGCGACGTCGGACCACCAGTAGGCGAGGTCGGCGCCGGTGAGCGTGACCTCGTTGCCGTCCGAAAGCGTGTAGACATAGGTGGAGGCCGTGTCCGGGCCGAACTGCACGCCACTCGGCAGGCTGCCCGTGACTTTGGCATAGGCGGCGTCGAGATAACCGTTCCAGTCGACACCGCCGTTTGCGCCGGCCAGGACCGTATTGGCGTCGATGGTGATCGTGCCGCGGGAGGTCACGCCGGGATCGGTCTCCTCCGGCGCGTCGACCACCTGCACGTCGAAGGTCTTCTCGAAGGAAGTGCCGCCCGTATCCGTCGCCTTGATGGTGACGGAATGCTGGCCGGCTGTCTCATGGTCCAGCTGGCCGTTGACGGTGAGATAATAGCGAGTGACGCCGCCGACCTCACGCGAGGTGATCGAGAACAGCCCGCCGGCATTATCGGTCAGTTCGACGGAATTGGGCGTGAAGGATTCATCGAAGGCCTGGATATAGCCGATCTCGGTTCCCGTCTCGGCGTTTTCCGCCACGCTCATATAGGATTTCCCCGTCGGAGCGGAGGAAATCTTGAACGGATCGTCGGTCGACTGGATCGAGACCGTCTGCCGGGTCACCAGGCCCGTCGCGTCTGTAACGTCCACCACCAGATCGTAGACACCGGCGACGGCATCGGTGCTTTCAAAGTCGAGCACGTTCGTCAGGACGACGCTGACCGAGCCGTCGGCGTTCTCCTCCAGCGCGAAACAGTTGTTGTTGTCGCCCTGGCCGGCCGGCAGGCTGTAGGTGACGGTGCGGCCGTCCTCGGCGGTCGCGGAAAGCGTGCCCACCACCGAGCCGATGCGGGCGGATTCCGAGACCGTCGTGTTGGAAAGCGCGATGTCGGCGGGCGCCTCGTCCACGTCCGTCACGTTGAGCGTGAAAGTCCGCGTCGTCTCGCCGCCGTTGCCGTCCGAAACCTTGACCGTAACGTCGTGCGAGGGCGTGGTTTCATAATCCAGCGCACCGTTGGTGACCAGTTTCCACGTACCGTTGTCGTTGACCACGGAGAACTTGCCGCCGGCATCGTCTTCCAGCGTATAGGTCAGCGTGTCCGCGTCGGCATCCGTCGCCGAAAGGTCCCCGACCACCGTGCCGCCGACAGCGTTTTCCGCGACCGCGTCGCCGGAAAGGGCGAGATCGGCCGGGACGGCGTTCACGGGGGCGAAATCGAGCGTCTTGGCGAGCACAGTGAGGGCGTTCTCGACCGTCGCGACCCACGTCACGACGACCTGGTTTCCATCGACCAGGACGACGTCGGGAGCCGCCGCCGTCGTACCGGCTGTCGTGTTGACGACGAAATCATCGCCAACAGGCGTCCCGTCAGCCTCGAGCAGCCGGCCGCGAACGACCCACGGTGATTCCGGGGAAACCCACACCGTAAAGATGCGCCCGTCCTCCAGAACGGTGACATCCGGGTTACCCTGGTTCCCGGTCGTGGTCGTGTTGACGATGAAGTCGTTCCCCTTCGGATTGCCATCGGCATCGAAGATGCGCGCACGAATGCCACCGCCTGAACCGTCCCCCGCATCGGTCGAGTACCAGACCGCAACATGACCGCCGTCTTCAAGACCAGCCAGCTTGATGAAGCCCTGGCGGCTCGTGGTGGTGGTTTCCACCCTCTCGTCGGCCGTCCCCACAACATTGCCTTCGCTGTCGAACCGGGTCTGGCGCACCGTCCAATCGAGTGCGCCCGTGCCGATGGCATGCCATGCAATGACATATCCGCCATCGGCGAGCGCCGTCACCGAAGGTGCCGATTGATTGTCTGCCACCGCCGAAGAAGTGATTTCGGGATTTCGGGTTCCAAGGTTGACGACCCAATCGGATGCGCCGTCGGGAACGCTGCCGTCGGCATCAAGAACAATGGCGCGAATGCCTGTTCCATCAGTGTCCAGGCCTTCGCCGTCGGCCGACTGCCACGTCACCACAATACGGCCGTCCGAGAGCACCGCCGCGGTCGGCAGCGATTGATCGCCCGTGAAGCTCGTATTGATGACGTAGTCGCCGCCGTCCTGCGTTCCGTCCGCCAGGAATTTCTGGGCGCGGATACCATAGCCGCTCTGGTCGGCGCCGGCCGCATCGTTGGACGCGGAGAGAACGAGGAACCCGCCGCCGGCCAACGCAACGATGCTCGGGTTCTGCTGCGTGCCGGCCGTGGTGGATTCGACGGTGAACTGGCTGCCGACCAGTTCCCCGGCCGACGTGTAGACCTGTCCCAGCAGGCCGACATCGCCACCCGTCGTCGCCTGCCATACGACGACGAAATTGCCGTTGGAAAGAGTGACTGTTACAGGCACAGCCTGCGCGCTGGTTGTCGCATCGGCAGCATCGACGACGATATCGGACATTTTATCCTCTGGGCTTTCATGGAAAACCGGCCCTCATGGCCGGGAATACAGGGAAAGCCCGCCCGGCAAGGCCGAGCGGGCGCGTGAAGATGATTGTGGTCAGACGAGGTCGGTGGACGCGATGACGTTCGTGCTGTTCACCGCGAAGTCAAGGTTGACGCCGTCGCTCGTCCCATAGAGCGTCTGCGTACCCGCATCGTAGTAAACGTCGCCGGCCGTATCGAGATTCGCGTCCCAGGCGAACGCCCAGCCGAGATCGATGACGTCCGTGCCCGAGACGAAATCGGTGATCGTGTCGGAGCTCGTGTCGGAGCTGTCGCTGAAGGTGGTGAAGACGAGCGTATCCGTACCGCTGCCACCCGTCAGCGTATCCGCCCCGGCGCCGCCATTGAGAACATCGTTGCCGCCAGCCCCGTTGAGCACGTCCGCAAGGTTGCCCCCCTTGAAGGTCTCGTCACCACTGTTCCCGTTGAAGGTGATGCTGTCGCCGTTGAACGCGCTCCAGAAATCGGTCTTCGCCGTGCCGTTGAGGAAGCTCAGCGCCACCTTCTGGAGCGGATCGCTTCCCGACGAACCGGTGATGTTCAGCCCTGAAATGTCGAAAAGCGTGCTGTCATGCGTCAGCGTCGTGGACGACACGTTGCCGCTGCCGGTGAAATTGACGTCCGTCCCGAAGGAGATGGTGTTCAGCGCGCCGGTGAAGGTGCCGAAGACATAGTCGAAGGTGCCGCCGAAGATCGTCGAGGCCCCGGCGCCGCCGTCTCCTGCGGAGTCGTTCCCATACTGCTCATGGGTATCGCCGAGGGTGGCGCCGCCCTGGAACCAGCCACGATTGGTTCCGCTGAAATTGCCATCGTAAGCGTCGATGTAGCTGTTGAAGTCGAGCGAAGTCGTCACGTTGGAGTTGACAGTAATAGCCATGACAGAATCCTCCTTAGGAGGCGCCCAGGTTGTGGACGCCTGCAGGTCAATGAGATTTCTTGAAATGACCGGTCAGGGTTTCTTGGGATCGCCTGGCCGTTGTCGGATACACCCTCTCAGAGGGCGGTCAGACAGCGGATATCGGCGGGCGCGGCCCTTACCTTGCGTTCGGA
>NZ_JBFNXL010000008.1:0-40592 GCF_040812195.1 Shinella sp. S4-D37
TCGGCCGCGAACACGGCGAGTTTGGTCTTGCCGATTTTCTGGAGATCAAGGCGACAGGGGGATATAGCGTCGTCTAGATCTGTCCCGGGCAGGTGTTCTCAAGCCCGGGTGAACGATGGGGCAGCTTGCAATTGCTTCAGGATTGACCGGCATTCCTTGACGGCTTGCGCGGGTCCTCATGCCAACGAGGTTCCGAACAACTCGCTGCGGCAGTGATCGAGGAAGTCGCGCACGAGTTCGCTGTCTTTCAGGAAGCGTGCCGAGCCGAAATAGACCGATACCGGCGTCAGCTCCGGCAGGGCGACTGCGTCCATCGCGTCATTGCCGGGTTCGACCGACCAGGACGGCAGGATCGAAAAGCCGAGCCCCTCGGCGATGCAGCGCTTGATGCTGACGCTGGAGGAAACCGAGATCAGCGGATCGACGGTCGCGCCGGTGCGGCTGAGGAAATCGATCGCGATATCGCGTACCGTCTGCCCGGGTTCGTGGGAGACGAAGGGCCGGCCGCGCGCCCATTCGGGCACGGCGCTCGACGTCGGCGGCGGCCCCCAGGCCCGTGGAAAGACCAGCGACAACCCGTAGCGCCCGAGCAATTGCTGCATGACGATAGGGTCGCCGAAATGCCGCTCGGCGATGAAGATGTCGAGGCTGCCCTGCCGCACGAGATCGGCCAGCGCCGTGTCGCGCTCGTAGACGACCAGCTCCACCTCCGGCCTGGTCTCGTGAAACGTGCGCAAGACGCGCGGGAACAGGTCGTGGAAGATGCCCTGCGGCATGCCGATGCGCAGTATGGGCCGCTGGCGTTCCACCAGCCGCGTCAGCCGGCTCAGCATCATGTCGAATTCGGGCCGGATCAGCTCGTACAGCGCAAGGCCCCGCGGCGTCAGCACGACGCGCCGCGCGCCGCGCTCGGCCACGACCAGGCGCTCGCCCAGAAGGTGTTCGAGGCGGCGGATGTGGTTTGCCACGGAGGGATGGCTGAGATTGAGTTCGCGCGCGGCGGCGGAATAGGAGCCGGTACGGCCGAGCTGGTAGAATGTCTGGACGAGGGGAAGACTGATCGCGGGCAAGAAGACATGTCCGTCGGTGGGAGGGGTCGGTGCGGGAAGGATAGGCTTTCGCCACGCCGCCACAAGGCATGCGACGCGTCAAGTTGTAAATTTTTTTAGAACTTCTCCGCCAGTTCTTTTATCGACGCCCTTTCCGGCCCCGCGCTACGATCCATCCGGTCATCGCGGGATTTACGGAAAAGCGTGCGCAAGGAACTCTCGTCTCCTCCGGTCGTGATTGTGGGCGCCGGCATCGTCGGCGCGGCCACCGCTGCCTTCCTGTCGCTGTCGGGCGTGCCGGTGCGCCTGCTCGAAGCGGCGGTTCCCGCCGCCGAGGCGACGGGCGCGGCGGACGGCGCGGTCTCGGTCGCCAGCAAGCGGCCGGGGCCGATGATGACCATTGCGCGCGCCGGTGCGGCGCTCTACCGCACGCTTGCCGACGAGGGCCTGTTCGCCGGCCTCTTCCATTCCCGCCCCACCTTCCTCATCGCCATGAACGACACGGAGGCCGAGGTCCTCTCCGCCCATGCCGGTTCGCTGACGGAGGCGGGCGCCGCCGTGCGCTGGCTCGCGCGCGCCGATATCGGCCGCAGGTTGCCGCGCATCTCCACCGCGGCCGTCGCCGCGCTCGAGGTCGAGGATGAAGGCCATGCCGTCGGCTACGACATCGTCGCCCGGCTGATCGCGGCGGCGGGGCTGACGGTCGAGCGCAACACGCCGGTGAGCGGGCTGGAGTTCGACCGGGCGGACGGCCGGGTCAGCGGCGTGCGCACCGGCGAACGGGTGATCCCGGCCTCGGCGGTGGTGGTCGCGGCAGGCGGCGGCGCTGGCCGGCTCGTCGGCCTGCCCGACGTCTCGCGTCCCCGGCGCGGCCAGCAGCTCGTGACCGAGCGTGCCCCGGGCCTCAACGGCGCGCTGCCGGGTTCGCTCCTTTCTTGCAGCTATCTCCTCAGCAAGAAGGCTGAGCATGCGGGCGATCCGCGCGGCTACGGCGTGGTGATCGATCCGCTGCGCACCGGCCAGTTCCTGATCGGCTCCACCCGCGAAGAGGGCGCGACGGGCCGGGAGAACGACATCGAGGCGGTCGCCCGCCTGGCCGCCTCGGCGCGCGAGATGGTGCCGGAGCTTGCGCGCCTGCGCGTCATCCGCTGCTTTGCCGGCATCCGCACTGCCATGTGCGACGGCCTGCCGATGATCGGCCGCATGCCCACGGCCGACAATCTCTTCGTGGCGGCCGGCTTCGAGGGTGACGGCATCTGTCTCGGCCCGCTCACCGGCCGGGTCGTGGCGAACCTGGTGCAGGGCCGCGAGCCCGGTATCGACCTTTCCGCCTTCGACCCGGCGCGCTTTTCCGGCGAGAGGATCGCAGCATGACGGCGGGCGGGGCATTCTTCTGGCGCGGCAGGCCCGTGCCCTTCCGGCGCGGCGAGAGCATCGCGGCGGCGCTGGCCGGCATCGGCGTGCATGCCTTCGGCAGCGATCCCTCGGGCGCCGCCACCCGCTATTTTTGCGGCATCGGCGCCTGCCAGTGCTGTCTCGTGCGGGTCGACGGCCTGGCGAAGGAAGCCTGTCTCGAGCCCGCCGAGGAGAATATCCGTGTCGCGGCCCTGGAGGACGGCGATGCATGAGCCGGACCTTCTCGTCGTCGGCGGCGGTCCCGCCGGCATTTCGGCGGCCCTCGCTGCCGCCGCGGCAGGCCTTTCCGTCCTCCTGTGCGAGCAGCGCAGCGCGCTTGGCGGCGCCATTCATCGCCAGCCGGCGGAGGGCGTGCCGCCCGTTCCCGCCGCTCCCTCGCTGGCCGGCCGCTGGGCGGACCTTGCGGCGAGGCTTGCCGCAAGCCGGGTGCGTGTCCTGACCCGGCATGCCTTTCTCGGCATCGACAGCACGGATGCCGTCCTTGTCGACGACCGGGCAGCGGGCAGGGTGCAAGTGTTTCGTCCGCGCGCCGTCGTGCTTGCCGGCGGTGCCGTCGAGCGCGTCCGCCCGCGGCCCGGCTGGCATCTGCCGGGCGTCGCCACGGCCGGCGGGCTCCAGGTCATGCTCAAGGAAGGCCGCGCGCCGGAGGGCCGCGTGCTGCTGGCGGGCAGCGGGCCGCTGCTGCTGGCGCTGGCGGCGCAGATGACCGAGGCAGGCTGTCCGCCCGTTGCCGTCGTGGAGGCCGGTAATCCCCTCGCGCGTCCTGTCGCCGCCCTCGGCCTTCTCGCCCGGCCCCACCTTCTCGCCGATACCGCATCGCTGATAATGCCGGTGCTGCGCCGCCGCTTTGCTTGGCGGCGAGGGACGGAGCTGACCGCGATCCTGCCCTCCGGCGCGGCGCTGGTCGCCTGCCTGCGCTGCGCCGACGGCCGCGAGGAGCGGCTGGTGGTCGACCGCATCGCCCTGCATGACGGCCTGCGGCCCAACGATTTCGCCCTGCCCGCCATGGGCCGTGACGGTGGCGGTCTCCTCATCGAGCGCGCCGGCGACGTGCGCGAGATTCTCGGCGCGCATGCGGCTGAGGCGGATGGAACCGGCGTCGGCCGTCGGATCGCCGCTCGGCTCACCGGCCGCCCTGTGCCGGGTGAACCGCCCGCCGTGGCCCGGGCGCGACGGTTCCAGGCGTCCCTTGCCCGCCTCTTTGCCCCCGCCGCCGGCGGCATCGCGCTTGCCGACCTGCCGGCGGAGACCGTGCTCTGTCGCTGCGAGAACCGCACGGTCGGCGACCTGAAGGGCCTCCTGTCCGGCCCGGATGCCCTTTCGCCCCGTGAATTGCGCCTCAACGGCCGCTTCGGCATGGGCGCCTGCCAGGGGCGTTTCTGCATGGACCATGCGCTCGCCGTCGTGGAGGCGCTTCGCCCGGCCGCGCAGCCGCCGGATGCATCGGCGGTGGGCGGGCGCCGCTGGCCGCTGCGCCCGGTCTGCCTTTCCGCCCTTGCGGATGCCGTTCCGGGCAATGCCCAGACGCCGCCGTCCTGAAAGATCTCGTTCAACGCATGCACACGATAAAAGGGGAATGCACATGAACAGAACGATGCGAACGCTTTCGTCAGGCCTTGCCTTCCTGCTGGCCTCCGTCGTCGCCGTGCCGCTGGCGCTGGCGCAGTCCGTCACCATCGCCATCGGCTCGGAGCCCTCCACCCTCGATGCCCAGCTGCGGGACGACGGCGGGGAGCGCCAGGTCAACGACAATATCTACGAGGCGCTGATGGCGCGCACGACGGCCGGCGAGCTGGTGCCGGGCCTCGCGGAGGCCGCACCCGCGCGGATCGACGAGAAAACCTGGGAATTCAAGCTGCGCCCCGGCATCACGTTCCACAATGGCGAGTCCTTCAATGCCGATGCCGTCGTCGCCTCCGTGCTGCGCGTCATCGATCCCGCCAACAAGTCCGAGCAGATGGCCTATCTCGGCCCGCTCGCCGGCGCCGAGAAGGTGGACGACCTGACAGTGCGCATCGTGACCTCGGCGCCGGATCCGATCCTGCCAGCGCGCATGTACTGGCTGAAGATGGTGCCGGCCGCCTATTCGAAGGATCCGGCGATCGGCGAGAAGCCGGTCGGCACCGGCCCCTACAAATTCGTCGGCTGGGACCGCGGCACCAGCATCGCCCTTTCCGCCAATGCCGACTATTGGGGCGGCGCGCCCGAGATCGACGACGTGATGTTCCGTTTCGTCACGGAATCCGGCACGCGGCTCTCCGGCCTGATGGCCGGCGAATTCGACGTGATCGTCAATCTCCTGCCGGAATTCGCCGACAGCGTTCCGCAGGCCAAGACCGTCAGCGGCCTCGACACGTCCGTCATTATCCTCGGCATCGACAATCCGGCGGTGAAGGACGTGCGGGTGCGCCGGGCGCTCAACATGGCTATCGACCGCCAGACGCTGGCCGACAGCCTCTTTGCCGGCCATGCGGGCGTGACGAAGGGGCAGCTGATCCTGCCCGGCGCCTTCGGCTACAACGAGGACCTCACGGGCTGGCCCTATGATCCGGCCGGCGCCAAGGCGCTGATCGAGGAGGCGGGCGCCACGGGCACGGTCATCAACCTCGTCGGTGAATCCGGCCGCTGGCTGAAGGACCGCGAGATGATCGAGGCGATCGCCGCCTACTGGACGGAGATCGGCATCAAGGTGAACGTCGAGATCCTCGAATTCTCGGTCTATCTCGACCGCATCTTCGACATGGGCAAGCGGCCCGACAGCTATTTCGTGCTCAATTCCAACGAGCTGTTCGATGCCGACCGGGAAATGGCCTTCGCCTACGAGCCCGGCCAGGGCGGCGCGGCCAACAGCGACAAGGCGCTGGGCGAGGCGATCGTCGCGGCCCGCTCGCAGGTCGATGTCGAGAAGCGCAAGGCGGCCTACAAGGAGATCACCCGCAAGATCAACGAGGAGGCCTATGACGTGCCGCTGCTCAACCACCGCGACATATACGGCCTGTCGGCGCGCATGGACTGGCAGCCGCGCGTCGATGCCAAGCTGATCGTCAAGGAAATGAAGGTCAATGAATGAAACGGGGGCCAAGCCTGCCCTGAAGGCGATCGCGCCGGTCGAGCTGCCCGCCCGGGCATCCGGAAAGGAGGTCGCGGACTTCGTTCGCGGCCTTGCCATCCTGGATGACGTGGTGCTGCGCGCCCGGCGTCTTGCCGTCGAAACGGGCGTTGCGGAGGAGGAGCGATGAGCGGGCTGGAGACGCTTCCCATCCGCCGGCTCGCCGCGCTGGTCGCCGATCGTGCGCTCTCCGCCGCCGCGGTCACCGAGCATTTCCTTGCCCGCATGGCCGCTCTCGACGGGGCGCTGGCGGGCTTCAACCTGCCGACGCCAGAGGCGGCGCGGACGGCGGCCGCCGCCCTCGACGCGCGCCTTGCGGCGGGCGAAGTCGCAGGCCCGCTCGCCGGTGTCCCGCTGTCGGTCAAGGATGTCGCCGATGTCGCGGGGCTCGTCTCGGCCGGTGCATCGGCCTCGCGTGCCGGGCGCCGGGCGCAGCAGGATGCGCCGGCCGTGGCGCGGCTGCGCGCGGCCGATGGCATCCTGCTCGGCAAGGCCAATTGCCACGAGCTTGCCTTCGGCGGCCCGTCCTTCGATCTTCCCTTTCCGCCTGCCCGCAACCCCTGGAACCCCCGGTGCTTTCCCGGCGGCTCGTCCAGCGGGGCGGGGGTGACGGTCGCGGCGGGGCTCTGCCTCGGCTCGCTCGCCACAGATACGGCCGGCTCCATCCGCCTGCCGGCGACGCTGTGCGGTGTGGTGGGCCTCAAGCCGGGCAGGGGCGTGGTGCCGCTCGACGGCATCGCCGCGCTCGCCCCCTCCATGGACCATGCCGGCCCCGTCGCCCGCACGGCCGACGATGCGCGCATCCTCTTCGATGTGATGGCCGGCCGCGCGCCGTCCCCCGCCTTCGCCGGCAGCCTCAGGGGCCGGCGCATCGGCATTCCGCCCGACGACTGGGGCGTGCGCGCGCTCATCCATGCCGACGTGCAGGCCGGCGTGGAGGCCGCCCTTGCGACGGCCCGCTTGGAGGGTGCCGAGATCGTCACGCTCGACCTGCCGCCGCTCGATGCCTTCCATGCGCCCGGAACGATCATCATGATGGCGGAGGTGGCGCGCGAACACGGCGCGGCGGTACGTGCCGGGTGGGACCGGTTCGGAGCGATCTTCCGGGTCCGCGCCCTGGTCGGCGACGGCATTTCGCACGACGACTACCGTATGGCGGAGCGCCTGCGCACCGTCCTGACCGCCCGCCTCGTCGCGGCGCTGGCAGAGGTGGATGCGCTTCTCGTGCCCGGCGCGCTTTCGCCGGCCGGCCCGCTGGCGGATGTCGATCCCTTCTATTTCATGAAGGACCCGATCCCGAACATCGTGGCGAACTACACGGGCCTGCCGGCCCTTGCCTTTCCCGCCGGCATCGCCGCGAACGGCATGCCGGTCGGCGTCCAGATCCTGGGGGCTCCCGGGACGGAGCACCGGCTGCTCGATATCGCGGAAAGCTTCGAGCGCGCCGATCCCGACCGGTTTGCCGCGCAGCCGCCGCCGGGTTAAGCCTGATACGAACCATTCGACCTGCTGCATAAAAAGGGGAACAGAACAATGAACCGAACCACGAAGCGCCTGACCGCGGGGCTTTTCGCCCTCTTCGCCTCCACCGTCCTGCCGGCTGCGGGCTGGGCGCAGTCCATCGCCATCGCCATCGGCTCCGAACCCTCGACGCTCGACCCGCAACTGCGCGACGACGGCGGCGAGCGGCAGGTCAACGACAATATCTACGAGACGCTGATGGCCCGCACGCCGACCGGGGAGCTTGCGCCCGGCCTTGCCGCCGAAGCGCCAAGTCAGGTGGATGCGACGGCCTGGCAGTTCAAGCTGCGCGGGAACGTGGCGTTCCACAACGGCGAGCCCTTCAATGCGGATGCCGTGGTCGCCTCGGTGGCGCGCGTCATCGACCCTGCCAACAAGTCCGAGCAGATGGCCTATTTCGGCACGATCGACCGGGCCGAGAAGGTCGACGACCTGACCGTCAACATCATCACCAAGGGGCCGGACCCGATCCTGCCCTCGCGCATGTACTGGATGAAGATGATCCCGCCGGGCTATGCCAAGGACGGCGATCTCGCCGGTGCGCCGGTCGGCACAGGCCCCTACAAGTTCGACAGCTGGAACCGCGGCACGGATCTGAAGCTCGTCGCCAATGCCGACTACTGGGGCGGCGAACCGCAGATCGACGACGTCACCTATCGCTTCGTGACCGAGCCGGGCACCCGCCTGTCCGGCCTGATGGCCGGCGAGTTCGACGTCATCACCAACCTCCTGCCGGAATTCACAGAGCAGGTGCCGAAATTCGCGGCCGTGCCGGGGCTCGAGACCTCGGTCTTCGTGCTGGGGACCGACAACGAGGTGACGAAGGACCCGAAGGTGCGCGAGGCGCTCAATCTCGCCATCGACCGCCAGGCGATGGTCGAGAGCCTGTTCATGGGCTATGCGACGGTCGCCAAGGGCGCGCATATCAACCCGGCCGCCTTCGGCTTCAACGAGAAGCTCGACAACTATGCCTATGACATCGAGAAGGCCCGCGCGCTGATCAAGGAAGCGGGGGCGGAAGGCAAGCCGCTGGTCGTCATCGGCGAATCCGGCCGCTGGCTGAAGGACCGCGAGCAGATCGAGGCGGTGGCCGCCTACTGGGCGCAGACGGGCCTCAACGTGACGACCGACATCCAGGAATTCTCCCGCTATCTCGACAGCCTGATGGGCACCGGGCCGCGGCCGGATGCGATCTTCATCGCCAATTCGAACGAGCTTCTCGACGCCGACCGTGAAATGTCCTTCATCTACCACAAGGACGGCGCCGCCGCCTCCAACTCGGATGCGGAGATGGCCGGCAAGATCGACGCGGCGCGCGTGGAGACCGACGTCGCCAAGCGCAAGGCACTCTACGAAGAGGTGCAACAGAAGGGCCACGACCTGAATTACACCGTGCCCCTCTTCAACCTTCAGGATATTTACGGCATGTCTGAACGCATGGACTGGAAGCCGCGCGTCGATGCCAAGCTGATGGTCAGCGAGATGAAGGTGGTGGAATGATGGTTCGGCCGGGCCCGGGCCGCATGGCCCCGGTCCGGCCGCCCGGGGCGGCTCCGGCGCTTGCGGCAAGCCAGAGAGAAGGACGGTAATGCTCGAATTCATCCTGCGCCGGCTGTTCCAGGGCTTCCTCGTCGTCTTCGGCGTGACGGCGACGGTCTTCGTCGTCACGCGGCTGGCGGGCGATCCGGTCGCGCTCATGCTGCCGCTCAGCGCGACGGATGCCCAGCGCGCGGCCTTCGCCCGCGAGATCGGCCTCGACCAGCCGATCCTCACGCAGTTCCTCCGCTTCGTCGGCGACATCGCGACGCTGGATTTCGGCGACAGCCTCTGGCAGCGCCGCCCGGCGATCGCGGTGGTGTTCGAGCGCCTGCCGAACACGCTGATGCTGATCGGCGCCGGCCTCGGCGGGGCGGTGCTCCTGTCCGTTCCGCTCGGCGCGATCGCGGCGCTGCGGCCGGGCGGCCTCGTCGACCGGCTGACCATGTCGGTCGGGCTGCTCGGTCTCGCCATGCCGCAGTTCTGGCTCGGCCTCGTCGCCATCATGGTCTTCGCCGTCACGCTGCGCTGGCTGCCGACCTCGGGCATGGGCAGCGCCGCCCATCTGGTGCTGCCGGCCTTCACGCTGATGCTCACCCCGCTCGCCCGCTTCACCATGATGGTGCGGGCTGCGATGATCGACGAACTGAACAAGCCCTATGTGAAGACGGCGCGCGCCAAGGGGCTGGGCCTCGCCCGCATCCTGCGCGTCCATACGCTGCGCAACATCCTCGTGCCGTTCCTGTCCATTTCGGGCTGGGAGCTGATCTCGACCCTGTCGGGCTATACGGTGGTGGTGGAGGCGGTCTTTGCCTGGCCGGGGCTGGGGCTCACGGCCGTGCAGGCCATCCAGCGCGGCGATCTCTTCCTGATGCAGGCGATCGTCTTCGTCATCGCCTTCCTGATCGTGCTGATCGGCATCGTGCTCGACATCCTGTCGAAGGCGGTCGATCCGAGAATAGAACTGAACTGATGACCGCTCCCGCGTCCAGCGCCCCCCAGTCCTTCGCCGTCCCACGCGGCACGCTTTCGGAACTGTGGCACGACAAGGCGGCGGCGATCGGCCTCGTCTTCATCGTGCTCATCGTCTTCGCGGCCCTCTTCGCGCCGCTGATCGCGCCCTACGAGCCGGCCGCGCAATCGCTGACCGCGCGCCTCAAGCCGCCGGTCTGGATGGCCAAGGGCAGCTGGGAACACATCCTCGGCACGGACAATCTCGGCCGTGACGTGTTCTCGCGCATTCTCTGGGGCGCCCGCGCGACGCTTCTCATCGGCGCCGTCACCTGTCTCCTGGCAGGCACCATCGGCACGGTCGTCGGTCTCTTTGCCGGTTTCCTCGGCGGGCGCACGGACTCGGTGCTGATGCGGCTCGTCGACATCCAGGTGAGCTTTCCCGGCATCCTCCTCATCCTGCTCGTCGTGGCCGTGCTGGGGCCGGGCGTCTGGACGCTGATCGCGGTCCTGTCGGTCACGAACTGGATGGTCTATGCGCGGCTGGTGCGCGGCATCGTCTCCTCGACGCGCCAGACCCCCTATGTGGAGGCCGCCGAGGTGATCGGCTGTCGGCCGGGTCGGGTGATCTTCCGGCATATCCTGCCCAATCTCGTCTCGCCGCTCCTGACGCTCGCCATCCTCGAATTCACCAATATCGTGCTGGCGGAGGCGGCGGTGTCCTTCCTCGGCTTCGGCGTGCAGCCGCCGGCCACCTCCTGGGGCCTCGATGTCGCCTCGGGGCGCGACTATCTCTTCGTCGCCTGGTGGCTCGTCACCTTTCCGGGCCTTGCCATCGTCGCGACGGTGCTGTCGATCAACCTCTTCGCCAACTGGCTGCGCGTGACCACCGATCCGGAGGAGCGCGAGAAGCGTTTTGCGCGGGCCGAGGCCGCTCGCCGGCGACGCGGACGGAAGGGAGCCGGCGCATGAGCGGGCCTCTTCTCGAAATCGATGACCTTCATGTGGATTTCGACACGCGCGCCGGCACGGTCAAGGCGCTGCGCGGCGTCTCGCTCTGCGTCGCGCCCGGCGAGACGCTCGGCATCGTCGGGGAATCCGGCTCCGGCAAGAGCGTGACCGCGCAGGCCGTGATGGGCCTTATCGACGTGCCGGGCCGCATTGCCGGCGGCGAGGTGCGCTGGCGCGGCGAAAGCCTCGTCGGCCAGCGCGTGGCAAAGGGCGCGCGCGATATCTGGGGCAAGGACATCACCATGGTGTTCCAGAACCCGATGACCTCGCTCAACCCGCTGATGACGATCGGCGACCAGATCGCCGAGATGGTGGAGATCCATCTCGGCCTTTCCCGCAAGGCCGCACTGGCGCGGGCGGCCGAGCTGCTCGCCGCCGTCGGCATCGCCGGGGCCGCGCGCCGGCTCGGCCAGTATCCGCACGAATTTTCCGGCGGCATGCGCCAGCGCGTGATGATCGCGATGGGGATCGCCTGCGAACCCCGGCTGCTGATCGCCGACGAGCCGACGACGGCGCTCGACGTGACGATCCAGGCGCAGATCCTCGAACTGCTCGCGGAGCTTCAGGAGAAGATGGGGCTCGCCATCGTGCTGATCACCCACGATCTCGGCATCGTGGCCGGCCTGTGCCACCGGGTGGCGGTTATGTATGCCGGCCAAATCGTCGAGACGGGGCCGGTGGACGATATTTTCGAGACCCCGTCCCATCCCTATACGCAGGGCCTTATCCGCTCGACGCCGGGCCTGGAGGCGGTCGAGGAAAGGCTCGTCTCCATCGAGGGCATGCCGCCCGGCCTTTTGCATCCGCCGTCCGGCTGCGCCTTCCTGCCGCGCTGTCCGATCGGCGACGAGGGGTGCCGCGCGCCGCAGGGTCTGCGGCCCTTCGGGGCGGGAACGGTCGCCTGCCGCAAGGCCGGCGAACAGGCCTGGGGGGACGCGTGATGACGGCTCGCCCCATCCTTTCCGTATCCGGCCTTTCCATCGACTACGAACTCTCGGCCGGGAGCCTCTTGCGCAACCGCCTCGTCGTCAACGCCGTCGACAAGGTCAGCTTCGACATCGCGCCGGGCGAGACGCTGGGCCTCGTCGGCGAATCCGGTTCGGGCAAGACGACCGTCGGCCGGGCGGTCCTGCGCCGCATTCCGGCCGCCGGCGGCAGCATCGTCTTCGACGGCACGGATATTACCCACCTTGCGGGCGAGGCGCTGCGGCGGTTGCGTGCGCGCATGCAGATCGTGTTGCAGGATCCCTATACCTCGCTCAATCCGCGCATGAAGGTGGCCGACATCGTCGCCGAACCGCTCATCGTGCACGGGCTCGCCGCCTCGGCCGGGCAGGCGCGCGCCGTCGTCGCCGATCTCCTGGAGCGCGTCGGCCTGCCGCGCGATGCGGCGGAGCGCTATCCGCACTCCTTTTCCGGCGGGCAGCGCCAGCGTATCGGCATCGCCCGGGCCCTGGCGCTGAAACCTGCGCTGATCGTCGCCGACGAGCCGGTCTCCGCCCTCGACGTGTCGGTGCGCGCGCAGGTCGTCAACCTGATGCAGGACCTGCAGCGCGACCTCGGCCTTTCCTATCTCTTCATCGCCCATGATCTTGCCGTCGTCCGGCACATCTCGCACCGGGTGGCGATCATGTATGCCGGCCGCATCGTCGAGATGGCGAAGCGCGAGGCGATCTACGAGCGGCCGATCCACCCCTATACGCAGGCCCTGCTCTCCGCCGTCCCGGTCGCCAACCCAAAACTCCAGCGCGAGCGGCGGCGCATTGTCCATCCGGGGGAATCGGTCGACATGGTCCACCCGCCGTCCGGCTGCCGTTTCCATCCGCGCTGCCCGCTGGCGACCGACCGCTGCCGGCAGGAGGAGCCGCCGCTGGCCCTCAAGGCCGGGGACCATCTTGCCGCGTGCTGGAACAGTGCCCCATGACCGATCTTCTCTTCAGCCTGCCCGGCCTTGCCGCGGTCATCGTCCTCATCGTCGCCGGCGCCGTACAGGGCTCCACCGGCTTCGGCTTCAACATGCTCGCCGCGCCGCTGCTCGCCGTCATCGAGCCCGCCTTCGTGCCCGGCGCCATGCTGACCATGGCGATGGTGGTGAGCGCGGGCGGCATGCTGCGCGAGTGGAACGAGGTCAATCGCAGCGACCTCACCTTCGCGCTCACCGGGCGGCTCCTTGCCGCTGGGGCGGCGGCCTTCTGCCTCGGCCTGCTCACGCCCGCCGCCTTCTCGGCGGTGTTCGGCTTTGCCGTGCTCTTCGCCGTCGGCCTCAGCCTCGTCGGCATGCGCATCGAGACGACGCGCGCCACGCTCTTCATCGCCGGCGCGATTTCCGGCTTCATGGGCACGCTGACCTCGATCGGCGCGCCGCCCATGGCCATGGTCTACCAGAATGCCGGCGGGGCGCGCATGCGTGCGACGCTCAACGCATTCTTCGTCGCCGGCAGCATCATCTCCATCGTGGCGCTGGTCGCCACGGGGTCCTATGGCCTTGCCGACCTCGCGCTTGCCGCCACCATGCTGCCCTTCGCCTTTGCCGGCTTCCTGCTGTCGGGCTGGGGGCGGCGGCTGGTCGACCGCGGACAGGTCAAGACGGTGGTGCTCGTCGTCTCCACGGCCTCGGCCCTCGTCCTGCTCGCCCGCGCCTTGCCACAGGGATTGTTCTCATGACGCTTTCGCCCTCCATCCTCATCACCGGTGCCGGCAGCGGCATCGGCGCGGCCATCGCCCGGGCCGTCGCGACACCGGGAGCACGGATGCTGCTGCATACGGGCCGCAACGCGCAGGGCCTGGAGGCGATCGCCGCCGAGGCGCGGGGCAAGGGCGCCGTCGTCGCGACCGAGCTTGGCGACCTTGCCGAGAAGGAGACGGCGCGCCGGCTCGTCGCCAGGGCGCGGGCGGAATTCGGCCGGCTCGACCAGATCGTCTCCAATGCGGGCCGCGCCCAGCGCGTCGCCTTCGGCGACCTGACGGAGGCGGATATCGAGAGCGCCTTTGCGGCGATGCCGCTCGCCTTCTTCCGGCTGGTCGACGCGGCGCTTGCCGACCTCAAGGCCTCGCCGGTGGGTCGGGTCGTCGCCATGAGCTCCTTCGTCGCCCATGGCTTCGGCACGAATGGCATGCATTTTCCCGCCTCCGGCGCGGCCAAGGCGGCGCTGGAGGCGCTGGCGAAATCGCTGGCGGTGCAACTGGCGCCCGATGGCGTGACCGTCAATTGCGTCGCGCCCGGCTTCACGCGCAAGGACGGCGGCGGCCACGCCGCGACATCCTCGTCCGCGATGGAAAGCGCCCGCGCCGTGACGCCGAACGGCCGCCTCGGCGAACCGGTGGACGTGGCAGCCGTCGTCGCCTTCCTGCTTTCCCCTGCCGCCGGCCACATGACGGGCCAGACCCTGCATGTCGACGGCGGCCTGCTCCTGCCCTGAGGCGTGTCGCGGTCCGATCGTCCGCTACCGCCCTTGATCAGCCTCCTTCGAGCAGACGAAGGGCGCTTGCGTGAAGCGCCGCATCGCCGGCCGCGACGACGCAGCCTTTCCAGTCGCGATCGAGCGGGCGAAGGCGAGGAAGGTTTCGGTCCTGTCGGTCATGGCTCTTCTCAATGCGCGAGGATCTGTCCGAGGAAGGTTCGAGCACGCTCGGATTTGGGGGCTGCGAAGAATTCGGCGGGGGTGGAGACCTCGACGATCTCGCCGCGGTCCATGAAGACGATGCGGTCGGCGACGGAGCGGGCGAAGCCCATCTCGTGTGTCACACAGACCATCGTCATGCCCTCACGGGCAAGGTCGGTCATGACGTCGAGCACCAGTAGGGCTCGCGCAGGATCGGCCAGAGGACGCTCTGGCGGATGAAGCCGAATTGCGGCAGGCCGTGATAGATGACGAAGAGCTGCACGAGCAGCGGCGTGCCGCGGAAGAAGTAGATATAGGCCTTGGCGGGCCAAGAGAGCCAGGCTGAACAGGGTGGAGACCGCGAGCAGGTTGAGGGTCAGGCCGAGGCTCTGCAGGATCTTCGGCAGGCTGGAGGCGATCAGCGAGAAATCGAAGCTCATCGGGCACCTCTGAGATGGCGGTTCGCGCGCTGCTCCAGCCAGCCGACGGCCAGGGTGATCACCGTGGTCATCGCCAGGTAGATCAGGGCGATGGTCATGTAGAGCAGGAGGGGACGGTGGATGAGCGAATTGGCCATCTTGGCGACGAAGAGGATTTCCTCAAGGCCGATGATCGAGACGAGCGCGGTATCCTTCATGATGGACAGCATGTGGTTGCCGAAGTTCGGCAGCGCGAGCCGCCACATCTGCGGCAGGCGCACATAGCGGAAGATCTGGTGGCGCTTGAGGCTGAGGGCTCGCGCCGCCTCGACCTGTCCGCGGTCGACGCCGAGACAGGCGCCGCGGAAGGTCTCCGTCATATAGGCGGCTTGCGACGGTCCTCACTCCGCCGAGGGGGGAACGATGCGCCGCAAGGAAGGGGGAGGAAATCCACCCAGGAGATGATGGTCGCCATCACCCTCGGGGTGGATGGAATGTGACGGGCGGTTGATCTAGCCCTTTGTCATGCAGGCCAGAGGAGAGCCCCATGAAATATATCCGGATGCCCATCGAGCTGGAATCGCCCGAGCAGCTCGGCTACGCCACGATCCGCTACAATCTCTCGGAAAGCTCGGTTGCCGACCGTCGCCTCGGCGAACTGAACCTCAGGCTGGACGATATCCTGCTGTGCTACGGCGACCATCGCGGCGCACCGGACCTGCGCAGCCTGATCGCCGGCACCGGGGAAGGCCTTGCGGCCGACGACGTGCTCGTCACCGCGGGTGCGGCGGGTGCGCTCTTCATCGTCGCGACCTCGATGCTGCAGGTCGACGACCACATCGTCGTGGTGCGGCCGAACTATGCGACGAACCTCGAAACGCCGCGCACCATCGGCGCGCAGATGAGCATCGTCGACCTGACCTTTGAAATCGGCTACCGCCTCGATCTCGAGGCGATCGAGGCGACGATCCGGCCGGAGACGAAGTATGTCTCCGTTACCTATCCGCACAATCCGACGGGCGTGATGATCTCCGAGGACGAGATGAAGGCGCTGGTGGCGCTGGTCGAGCGCAAGGGCACGCGCCTGCTCTTCGACGAGACCTATCGCGAAATGACCGCGGGCGCGATGCTGCCGGTCGCCGCCGGCCTGTCGGATCGGGTGATCAGCGTCTCCTCGCTCTCCAAGACCTACGGGATCCCCGGTATCCGTATCGGCTGGCTGATCACCCGCGATGCCGAGCTGATGGAAACGTTCCTGGCCGCCCGCGAGCAGATCGGCATTTCCGGCAGCACGGTGGACGAATACATCGCCTATGTCGCGCTCAGCCAGCGTGACCAGTGGCTCGCCTTCAACAATGCCCGTATCGCCAGCGGTTTCGCCATCGTCAAGGACTGGATCGCCTCCGAACCGCTCGTCGAATGGATCGAGCCGTCGGGCGGCTGCGTCTGTTTCCCGCGCATCGTGCCTTCGGCGAATGTCGATCTCGCCGGTTTCCATGAAAGCCTCTACAGCCGCCACCAGGCCTATGTCGGCCGCGGCCGCTGGTTCGAACAGGACGACCGGCATTTCCGCATCGGCTATGCCTGGCCGACCGAGGACGAACTGAGCAAGGGCCTCGCCGCCGTCTCCGCCGCCATCCGCGAGAATCTCAAGGGCTGAACGATATCGGGGCGACCTGTTCGCCCCCTTCGCCTCACGGATTGAGGCTGCGCAGGAAGGTGGAAAACAATTCCTGCTGCGTGGAGAGATTGAGCTTGGCATAGAGCTTCTGCCTGTGCGTCTTCACCGTCGCGATCGAAATACCGAGGTGATAGCCGATCGATTCGCTGGAATGCCCCTTGAGGATCAGCAGGGCCACCTCCCGCTCCCGCGGGCTGAGGAGGCCCCGGCCGAAATCGCTGAAGAGGTGATCGATCGGGCGGGCCTGCGGAGTGTTGTCGCTGCGCAGGAGATGCGTCCAGAGCCGCCGGAAGATCGCCGCGATCATCGGATGCGCCTCGCGCAGCCGCGCGATGGACGCCGCGTCGAACCCGCCTTCGCTGCGGATGCGCGACAGGCTGATCTCGGCCATTTCCCCGTTCGGCAGCTCGATGGCGATCAGCAACTCCTCCATACCCTCGGGCCAGCCATGGGTGCGATAGCCCAGTTCCTCGTCTTCATGGCGGCGGATGTCGAGGCCGCGGTGGAGATCGGAGCCGAGATATTCGTCGGGCGCCAGGTCGCGCATGAGGTAGATGCCCGCCGGCAGGCCGGCGAGATAGGCATTGTAGAAGGGATTGAGCAGATAGGTGCCGGCGATGAAGAGCTGTACCGCCCGCTTGGCCTTGGGGCCGGAGAACGTGTCGAAAACGTAGGTCGGCCCGCCATTCTTGCGATGCACCACCGACAGCGCCAGATGGAAGCGCGCCACCGAACCGATGGCCGCCAGCAGCGCCGAAACGCTGTCCGGCTGGTCGAAACGATCGAGTGCGTGTGCGAAGGGGTCTATCCAGCGGGCGGTGTCTGTCATGGGTTCATCTGCAAGATTCCTGAAGGAAAACGGCGGCGTGCAACCCCTCCTCGATAGCCCGCCTCACGCAATGAGCTTGTCGATCGCCGCCAGCGTGCGCTCGATTTCGTCGGCGGAATTGTAATGGGCTATCCCGATCCGGACCACCCCTTCCTCTTCGGAAAGGCCGAGATGGCGGGCCGGCTCCAGCGCATAATTGTGGCCGGACCAGACATTGATGTCCTCGGCCGCCAGCGCGTCGGCGAAGCGGTGGGTCGAGATGGTCTCATGCGTGAACGAGATCGTCGGTACGCGGTGGGCGAAGAGGTTGGGATTGGCGATGCCGACCAGCCGGACGCCGGGCAGCGCGGTCAGGCCGCCGATCAGCCGCCGGGTCAGGCCGGCTTCATAGGCGTCGAAGGCCTGGTAGGCGCCGGCCATCCTTTCCCGCCGCGTCCCGGCGCTCCCCGTCGCCTCACCCGTTGCGGCAAGGTAGTCGATGGTCGCGGTGAGGCCGGCCAGAAGCTCCGTCTGCGGCGTGCCGGTGCAGAAGCGGTCCGGGATGTCGTCGCTTTGGCAGCGCACGCGGTGCGGCGGCAGCGCCCGCAGCAGGTCCTGACGCCCCCAGAGCACGCCGAGATGCGGCCCGAAGAATTTGTAGGACGAGCAGACGAGGAAATCGCAGCCGATCGCCCGCACATCCGGCAAGCGGTGCGGGGCAAGCTGCACGGCATCGATCCAGACGAGCGCGCCGGCCGCCTTGGCAAGCGCCGTCAGTGCGGCGACGTCATTGATGCTGCCGGTCATGTTCGAGGCGTAGTTGAGCGCCAGGAATTTCGTGCGCGGCGTCAGGAGGGCCGCGAGGCTTTCCGGTTCGATGCGCCAGGTTTCCGTGTCGAAGGGCAGCCATTTCACCACGAGGCCGTGCTCTTCGGCCATGGCAAGCCAGGGCGAGACATTGCCTTCATGATCCATGCGCGTGACGATGATCTCGTCGCCCGCCGAAAAGGTCTTGCCGATAACCCGCCCCATCTGGAAGGCCAGCGTCGTCATGTTCGGGCCGATGATCATTTCCTGCCAGGAGGCGGCGTTGACGAATTCGGCCGCGGCCTCATGCGCCAAGCGCCAGGTGGCATCCGCCCGCTGCGAAGCCGCAAAGCGCCCGCCGAGATTGGACGAAGCCGTCGCCATGGCATCTGCCACCGCCGCGACGACCGTCCCTGGAACCAGCGTTCCTGCCGGATTGTCGAGATAGGCGGTGCGGGAATTCTCCAAGGCAGGGAAGGAGGCGCGGATCAGGTCGATCGGATAGGCAGTCATGGGCGGCACCCTTTGCTGAAGGCTGTTGTCGGCCCTTTGTGTCGCTTTCCGCCCCTGCTCGCTATCCTCCCAGGAGATGATAGGCGATTTGCAGCTGTCCCAGGAGGGTTGCGCCTCCGGCGTGTTCCCGGTTTCCGCCCCGGGGACCGGCTTCACGGGATGGGATCTTGTCGCGGGGCGCGCCTTGCCAGCTGGTGTTCCCGCCAGATCGTGAAGAGGCCGGCGCCCACCACGATGAGCGCGCCGGCGATCATGTTGAGCGTGACGATCTCGCCGAAAAGCCAGACGGCGAGGATGACGTTGAGCACGAGCTGGAAATAGGTGACCGGCTGAACCTCCGCGGCCGGCAGCAGTCCATAGGCGCGGATCAGGAAATAATGGCTGAGGGTGCCGCAGACGCAGAGGGCCGCGAGTGCATACCAGTCGGAGGGCTTGACTTCGGTCCAGTGGAACGGGCCGATCAGCGAGATCGCCACGGCGCCGGCGATGCCGGCATAGAAAAGGCTGGTCACGGCCGAATCCTCACGGCTGACCGCGCGCGTCGCTATGCTGTAGAGCGCGAAGAGCAGCGACGCGCCGAGGGGCAGAAGCAGCGACAGGTCGAAATGGACGTCGACGGGGTTGATGATCACCAGCACGCCGAGGAGGCCGACCAGTACCGCGGTCCCGCGCCGCCAGCCGACGGCCTCTCCGAGCAGGGGGATGGACAGGACCGTGATGATCAGCGGCGTCGCCTGAAAAATCGACTGGCTCATGGCAAGGCCGGCATGCACGTAGGAAAAGACGATGAGGACGATTTCCGCGACGAGCAGAAGCCCCCTGGCGATCTGCAGCCCGGGGCGGCGTGTGCGGACCGCCTGGCGGATGCCGCCCTGCGACGAGGCGGCGAAGGCGCAGACGAAAAGCGCAAACGCCCAGAACCGGATCATGGTTATGAACAGCGCCGGATAGCGATCGCCAAGGTATTTGGTGATCGCATCCTGGCCGGCAAAAATGCAGACGGCCAGGAAGGCGAAGAGATAACCGCGGGTCTTGGGGCTCATGGCGTCTACAGATCTAGAATCGTTGAGCCCGCTGATAGCACAGGCTTGCCCGGGCGCGATGGACAAACCGACGATCTTCACGGCGATTGGACATTCGGCGGACGCCCGCGATAGCGCCTAGTTGCGAATGACGATCAGGGGGCCGAGGCGGGTCGCTTGCAGGCCGAGGGCCTTCGTGACGAAGGCAAGCGCCTCGTCGGTGTCGGCGACCTTGATCGTGCCGCTGACGCGGCGGTCGGCCAGCGCCGAACCGGCGACGACGATCCGGCCGCGGAAATGCCGGTTCATCTCCTCGACGACGTAGGAAAGCGGCGCATTGTCCACGGCGATCTGCCCCCGCTTCCAGGCGAGGGCCACGAGCCCATCGATCGGCGCGATGACCGTCTCCTTCCGGACATGATCATAGGTCGCCTGTTCGCCCTGGTTCACCCGGATCGAGCCGGTCCTGTCCCCGTCGAGTTCGACCTGGACGGCATTTTCCGTGACGGTCACCTCGGTGTCGTCCTCGCCATAGCGGACATCGAAGGCGGTGCCGAGCGCCGTCACGTTCGCTGTCCCCGCCACGACCGTGAAGGGGCGCTCCGGCGCATGAGCGACCTGGAAGAAGGCCTGGCCGCGGAGAAGGCGGATGGTGCGGCGCGTGTCGGTAAAGTCCACCGCGACGGCGGAGGAGGCATTGAGCTGCACCTTGGAGCCGTCGTCCAGCGTGAGAACGGGCATCTCGCCCGTCCCGGCGATCATGTCCGCCTCCAGCCGCATCGGTCCGTCGAAGGCGAAAAAGGCGCCGGTCACGAGAGCGGCGACGGCCAGTGACGTGGCGATCGGCTTCACCGTCCGCTGCGGCTTCACCTTGATGTTGGCGAGGGCCGGGTCGGACTGGATCGCCTGGCGGGCGTCCCCCATCAGGCGTTCGGCGGCACTGTAGGTGCGACAGTTTTCCGGGTCGTCATCGAGCCAGCGCTTGAAGCGAGCCTTGTCCGCCGGCGACTGGTTCGGGTCGCCGTTGCGCAACAGCCAGTCGGCGGCTTCGCGGTTGCGCCTTTTCTGAGCGTTGGTCGGCATCGGCGTCTCCAAGCGTGTCCTCTCCCTCTAGACGTTTGAGGTCGTCGATTTGGGACCCTTACTGGACTTGCAGGAGGCAGTCGAGGCAATGGGCGAAGGCGCGGCGCAGGTGCCGGTCCACCATGTTTCTGGAAATGTTGAGCTTCACGCAGATCTGGTCGGGCGTCAGGTGATGCAGCCGATGCAGGATGAAGACGACGCGGCGGCGCTCCGGCAGTTCGGCGATCGCCGCGCGCAGAATCGCGACCCGCGCCTCGACGTCCAGCGCGAAGTCCGGAGCGGGGCCGGCACTCGCCACCGAAAGCGCTTCGCGTTCCGAGCCGGAAAAGAGGCGCGCTTCCTTCGCCTCCCGGCGCTGCCGGTCGAGGCCGAGATTGATCGCGGCGCGGCAGAGGAAGGCCTTTATCGAGCGCTTGTTCTGCAGCACGTCGGGCTTGGCGGCGAGCTTCACATAGAGATCGTGCACCACGTCGCGGGCCGTGGAGCGGGGATGGCCGCGGCGGCGAACGGCGTTGGTGATGTCGACATAGTGGGCTTCCATGGCCCGGTTCAGCAGGTCGTTGCTGTCAACACTGTCCCAGACGAGGGGCGAGGAGGAGTTCGACATCGGCACAGTTTCCAAACCACCGGTCAGGTTCAGGACGGGGAAGACCGAACCTTGCTGGGCAAATGGCTAACCAATCTGGAAAATCCTTGCAAGTGCAATAGGATAGAACAATTCTGAGCGCGTGGAACGCGGTCGGGATAAATCAGGACTGTAATACTCATCTTTATGTCTGATTTCGTTACCCGATTTGGCTTTCGACGTTTTGGCCGCGGGTGGCACGGGCTTCGGCGGGATGTTCGAATGGGGTGGCGGTGTGATATTTGGGTAACGGCTGGCCGGCCCCTTCGCCTGGTCACAGCGGGATGCAGAGCGGAGTTCCGGCAACCGGGTCGCGGATCACCACCGTCTTCACCTTGAACACATCGGCGATCGTTTCGGCCGAGATCACGGCATCGGGATTTCCGGCCGCGATGACCTTCCCGTCCTTCAACACAACGACATGTTCGGCATAGCGCGCCGCCTGGTTGATGTCGTGCAGCACGGCGACGACGGTCTTTCCGTGCCTGGCGACGAGCAGCGTGATGAGGTTCATCAGCTCGATCTGATGTTCGAGATCGAGATAGGTCGTGGGCTCGTCGAGCAGGAGCACCTCGCCCTGTTGCGCCAGCGTCATGGCGATCCAGGCGCGCTGGCGCTGGCCGCCGGAGAGGCTGTCGATCGCCCGGTCCGCGAAATCCGTCGTGCCGGTCAGCATGAGCGCCTCTTCGCAGGCCGTCTGATCGTCCGGCGACCAGCGGCTGAAAAGTGAGCGGTGCGGATAGCGCCCCTGCCGGACCAGGTCCCCGACCGTCAGTCCCTCCGGCGCGACCGGGCCCTGCAGGAGGACGCCCACCTTCCGGGCGACGTCTCGCGTCGAGAGAGCCGTGATGTCACGGCCGTCGAGAAGGATGCAGCCGCCGCAGGGCTTCATCAGGGCTGCGAAGGTGCGCAGGATCGTGGACTTGCCGCTGCCGTTGGGGCCGATCAGCGCCGTGAAGCGGCGTTCCGGGATCGCAAGGTCGAGATCCGCGACGATGCGGCGCTGGCCATAGGCGATATCGACGCCCTTTCCGGCGATCTTTGCAGAGGGTTGCTTATCCATGGCCACGGCTGCGTCCCCAGAGGAGGTAGGCGAAGAAGGGCGCTCCGACGAGGCCGGTGACGATGCCGGCCGGAAGCTGCGCCGGCGGGAGGATGACGCGGCCGACGAGGTCGGCGGAGACGACGAGGCAGGCCCCGACGAGGGCGGCGACCGGGAGGATCCGGACATGGGAGGCCCCGACCAGCCGGCGCGCGATATGCGGCGCCACGAGGCCGACGAAGCCGATGAGGCCGGAGACGGCGACGGCGGCGCCGGACAGCACCGTGACGAGCACGATCATGAGCCCGCGCACGCGATCGACCGGCTGGCCGAGGCTCTTTGCGGAACTGTCGCCGAAGCGGATGAGATCGAGCTCGCGCGCGGCAAGAAAGGCCAGCGTCAACGGCACGATGAGCCAGAGGGCGAGCAACCGGACCCTGACCATGCTGGCATCGTAGACGCTTCCGGCAAGCCAGACCATCGCGCGCTGTACATCGCCGATATCGCCGAAGGCGGAGAGAAAGGTCGTGCCGGCGGTTGCGAGCGAGGAGAGGCCGATACCGACGAGAATGATGCGCAGGGACGAGGTGCCGCTGCGCCAGGCAAATGCATAGACCGCAAGCGCCATGGCCGCCGCGCCGAAAAACCCGGCCGCCTGCAGGAGCGCGACGGGCGGATCCTGCACGAGGACGATGACGGCCATGGCCGCGGCGGCCGCGCCGCTGTTGATGCCGAGCACACCCGGCTCGGCCAACGGATTGCGCATGATCGCGAGCGTGATCGCGCCGGCGGTCGCAAGGGCCGCCCCGACGAGGAGTGCGAGAAGCACGCGCGGCAGACGCAGATCGAGGACGATCATGACGCTTTGCGGATCGGGGTCACCCGTCCCGGTGGTGGCGGAATAGAGTTGTCGAAAGGTCAGCGGAACGTCGCCGAAGGCGAGGCTTGCCGCCATCAGGAGAGTGAGCAGAAGGGTGAGTGCGACGAGAAGCCGGATCATGCCTCGCCCCTCAGCCGCGTTCGGGCGAGATAGAGAAAGAACGGGGCACCGACGAGCGCGATCGTCACGCCCACCGGAAAGCTCTGGCTTGCGAAGACGAGCCGCCCGGCCGTGTCGGCGACGACCACCAGCAGCGCGCCGCCGAGCGCCGAGAAGGGAATGATCCAACGATAATCGACGCCGATGCATAGTCGCACGATGTGCGGCACGACGAGGCCGACGAAGCCGATCGGCCCGGCGAGCGCCACGGCGCCGCCCGCAAGCAGGATGACGATGGCGACCGCCGCGCCGCGCCACATGGCCGGGTTCTGTCCGAGTGCACGCGCACGATCCGTCCCGAGGCTGAGCGTCGTGAGCTGCCGGCCGAGGAGGAGGGCCGCGACGAGGCCCGTGAGGATATAGGGCGCGACGGTTGCCACCTGCGCCATGGTTCGCCCCGTCACCGAGCCGGCGGTCCAGAAGCGGACTGCATCGAGCGTGCTCTGGTCGAAGACCAGGATGGCGGTCGTCAGGGAGGTGAGGAAGGTCGCGACGATGGCGCCCGCCAGCACCAGCCCGAGCGGGGAATGTCCGACCGCCCCGAGCGAGCCCAGGGCATAGACGACGATCGCCGCAAGGCCGGCCCCGAGGAAGGCGAACCAGACATAGACGTCGCCGATGCCGGCGCCGAAAAGGGTCATCACGCAGACGACCGTGAAGGCCGCGCCGGCATTGATGCCGAGCAGGCCGGGGGAGGCGAGCGGATTGTTCGTCACGGCCTGCATGATGGCGCCCGAGACGGCAAGCGCGCTGCCGGCGAGGAGCGCGGCGAGGACGCGGGGCAGGCGGATGGCGGTTACGAGGAGATGGTCACGCGAACCGTCGAACCGGAAGATCGCAGCCGTGATGGTGGAAAACGGCATCGCCACCGTGCCGAGCGCGACGGCGCTCATCGCCACAAGCACGAGCAGGCCGAGAAGGACGGCGAGGGCGAGCGCCCGGCCGCTGCCGGTCGCAGCAAGGCGGGCCTTTCGGCCTGTCATCGATCCCCCAGGATATAGCGCTCGACATCGTCGAGAATCCGGTTCGCCGATCCGATGCCGTGAAAACTCTGCCAGGGGCCGCGATCGACGCGGTGCGCGCGGCCGGCCTGCACGGCGGGCAGCAATTGCCAGAGCGGGTTTTCGGTCACCTGTTTCTCCAGCGCGTCGTCGGGGCCGCTCTCGAAGCCGCTGGCCGAAACGTAGAGAAGCACGTCGCCGTCAAGATTGGCGAGTTCTTCCCAGTCCGGCCGCTTGACGATCGTGCCGTCGGCGACGGTCTCGTAGGCGGTGCGCTTTACGCCCGCCTCATGCAGCACCGCGAAGGGAGCGTAGGCGTCGGGCCCGTCGACGAAGACGACGAAACGATCCGGCGCGAAACGGACGGCCGAGACGGTCAGGTCCTCGTCCTCCATCCGTTCGCGGATCGCGGCCACGCGGGTATTGTAGGCCTGGAGCGCGGCGCTCGCGGCGTCTTGCCTGCCGGTCACCTCGGCGAGGCGCGCGAGATATTTCTTCCAGTCCATATGCTTGAAGAAAACCGTCGGTGCGATCTTCGCCGCCTGTTCGTAGATCGCCGAATGGGCTTCCGCCGAACCGATGATGAGATCCGGCTCCAGCGCCGCGACGCGCTCGAGGCTCGGTTCCCTGGGATTGCCGAGATCGACCATTTTCCTGGCTTTCACCACGTCGAGGACCTCGGCCTCGGTGATCGCCATATAGGGGGTGGCGACAACGGGCGCGTCGAGCTCGATCAGGAGCCCGAGCGTGATCAGCGGGTCGAGCGTCACGATCCGCTTCGCCTCCGCCGGAATGCAGAAGGGCGGATTGTAGACCCCCTCGGTGATGGCCTTCCCCTCGCAGGCGGCATGTGAAGACACGGCGGGAAGGAGGAAGGCGAGAAGGGCGAGACAGAAACGCAAGGCGGGCACCATTTCGATGCTTGGGAAGAAAAGACTGCGGAGCCGAAACCCCGCAGTCGTGGCGATCAGAACTTCGTGCGGATGTTCAGGCCGAAGGAGCGGCGCTTGCCGGCCTGGCCGAAGGGCAGCGAATAGTCGGGATCGACGATCGTGAAGTACTTCTCGTCCGTCAGGTTTTCCGCGAAGGCGGTAACCTCCCAGTTGTCCTTCCGGAAACCTGCCTGCGCGTTCACGAGGAAGCGCGGGTCGATCTTGTACATGCCCTTCGTGCCGAAACGCGAATTGTAGCTGGTCGTGTACTTGGCATCGGCTCCGACGAAGGCGCCGTTCTCGAACTCGTACCGGCCGCCAAAGCCCCAGCTCCATTCCGGCGCTTCCGGGAAGGACTTGCCGTCCTGGGGTTCGGTGAGGGCCGCGTGATTGAAATCGAGGAACCTGGTGTTCAGGTAGCCGATCGACGCGAAAGCGGTGAACTGGTCGGTGACCTCGAAGGTGGGTTCGATCTCGAAGCCCCATGCCCGCGACGTCGCGGCATTCGACGTGATGCGGTAGCCGGGGATCGACGGATCCGGGCGGATTTCGACCTGCTGGTCATCGTATTTCGTATAGAAGAGATTGGCGTTCAACGTCAGCCGGTCGTCGAGGAGCGTGCCCTTATAGGACAGTTCGATATTCTGGGAGTATTCCGGATCATACGTCCCGAGTTCGCCCGTCACCCGGTTGAAATAGGAGCCGCCCGAGCGGAAGCCCTGCGTGTAGGTGAGGCCGACCATCTGGTTGTCGCCGAATTCCTTGGCAAGGCCGATCTTCGGCACGAAGTTCGTTTCGGAAAGCGACGACGGATCGCCCGTCAGCACCGGCAACGGGTCGATGGTTCCGAAGTAGTTCTTCTGGTGGTCCTTGTCCTTCAGATAGTCGAGGCGCCCACCGACCGTCGCAAACCAGGTCGGCGCAAATTCGTAGGTCGCTTCGCCGAAGACCGCGAGGTTCGACGTCCTGCGGCGCTGCGTGTCGCTCTGCTGGTAGAGATCGAAGGCGACGATATCCGTTGCACCATCCCAGACCTCGCGGCTGCCGTAGACGCCGGCAACCCATTTCCAGCGGTCGCCTTCATAGTTCAGGCGAAATTCCTGGGTGAAGATGGAGTTGTCGTCCTCGCCCGTGATGCCGTTGATCACACCCTCGGTACCGTAGTCGATCGAGCGCCGGTTGTTGACGCCGTACTGGTAGCCGGTCTGCGAGGTGAACCGAAGCGTGTCCGAGAAGTCATGCGTGATTTCGAGACCGAGATTGTGCGTTTCGGTCCAGCGATATTCCGTGTAGCTGACCGGCGAATTGTTGAAGTCGCCGCGTCCCGTATGAAGGCCGACGAGGGCGTCGTTCGGCCGGTCCTTCGAATAGGAATAAGTGAGCAACGCCCGGGTATCGGGCATTTCCGACGGCGTGATCAGCAGCTTGGCGCGCAATATGCCGCTGATATCCGTCGTCAGCTCGTCGAAATTGTCGAAGATCTTGAAGTCGGAATAGCTGGGCTCAGCATGCGAACGCTCGAAGGCGCCCGAGATGCGTAGCGCGATTTGGTCCTCGACGAGCGGCGTGTTGACCATGAAGGCGGTGCCCGCCAGGTCGTTGCTGCCGACGGTCGCGGAGAATTCGGCCTCCTTGTCGAAGGTCGGGTCCTTCGACTTGATGTAGATGGCGCCGGTCATGGCCGCACGCCCGGAAAGCGTCGATTGCGGTCCGCGATAGACCTCGACCTGTTCGACGTCCCAGAGGTTGCGCGCGCCGAAGCGGGCGTTGTAGCGCGTCTGGAGAATGCCGTCGACATAGACCGAGCCGGCCGGTCCGCCGGAGGGCACGAGCCCTTCCGAGCTCATGCCGCGGATGACGAAGCCGGCATTGACCGTGGCGCTGTCCAGCACGTTTGCCATGCGGCGGAAGGTGTCCTGCGTGGTGCGGATCTGGCTGTCCGCCAGGGTCTTCGCATTCACGATGGCGACGCTGCTCGTCGTGCCGCCCAGGGTCGTCGCGTTGCGCGCGCCGTAGATGGTGATCGCCTCGAGTTCCGTTGCTCCCTCCGTCGCCATGCCGGAAGCGGACGCGCCGTCCTGCAGCGTCACCTGGTTGCTGCCGGCAAAGCGGGCGGAGACGCCAGTGCCCGCGAGCAGCGTAGCCAGCGCCTGCTCGGGCGACAGGGCTCCGCTCACGCCCCGGGTTGTCTTCCCCGCGGCAAGCGATGCGTCGAACAGGATCTGGAGACCGGTCTGGGCGGCAAGGCTGTTCAGCGCCGGCGTCAGCGGGCCGGCCGGTACGGAGATCGACTGTGTGGCTGCCTGTGCCCGTGCCTCTCGCACCGTCGCCGGCAGAGGGGACGTCAGCATTGCGAGTGCCGTCCCGGCCAGAAATGCCGCCTTGAGGCCCGCCCGTGCCCCGCGCGAGGCGGATTTAGTCTTCGTCATCGAAACCCCCAATCGTGCGGCGTTCAAGGCGCCGCAGTCCACCAACGGGAACGGCTACACGTTCCACTCTTGGGGTAGACGATCGGTTTTCGGGATTTGGGACTCGGTCTTGCCAAAATTTCTTGCGTTTCCCGGTCAGGCGACGCCGAGATGCCGGCGCATGGCGAGGCGCAGTTCCTCGTCCCGTTCGGCAGGCGCCTTCAGGACGCATGTCGGGCAATATTCACCCCCCTCGACCAGATAGAACCGGCAGCAGCCGCCGCGCTGGCGGAAGGTGTAGGAAAAGTCCTGCCGGTTCCTATCGAATACCGTCAGGTCGAAAAAGTGAAGCTGCCGGTTGGCAAGGGGCGAGCCCGGCACTTTGAGGATGCGCATCGCCGTTGCCTTGGCCGCCTCGACCCTATCGAACCGGTAGCCCGATTCGAGAAAGCGGCCGGCGATCGAATCGGATGCGAGGCGCCATAGAGCCGCACGGGAAAGGCGCGTTCGTGCATGGATCGCCTCGATGACGGGGCGGAAATGCTGCTCGATGCCGGCCCGGAACCGTTCCCCGTCCCCGGCGTCCTCCAACCGGCCCTGCCGGAATGCTGCGTTAAGGAAGCGGACATGGGCGCGCCGCGTCCGGCATGTCTTCCCGTCACGAAACTCCTCGATGGTATGGAAGGAAAGCGCGACGGAGGCCGGCGCAAGGTCGGGAACGAGGCCGAAGCCGGTGAAGAGCGGCACGGCGGCGGCCGCCAGTATATAGCCGTAGTCGGTCATCAGCAGCGCGCCGGCGGCCCTGAGATCGGTGCCTTCGTTCAAGGATTGTTCGAAGGCGAGAAACTCGCCGAGGGCCGCCTCGTCCGAAAAGAACACTTCGCTCGTCGTCCATCCTTCGCCGGCCGGGCCAATATCCGCGCGGACATCCGGCATATAGGCGGCCTGCGCGTCGAGCGCGCGCCTGACCAGCCCTTCCTCCGCCCCTGGCGTTTCGATCGCAGCCGTCATGGCCTCAAGCCCGGCAGCGCGGGCGGCCGACACATTGCCCGCCATCGACGTATTCCTCACGCTGAACTCCCGATACGTCATGCGCGTCTGCGCATAAGGCGAAAACCCGGCGAACATATTCATTCCGGCCGAATTCACCAACGCCAAACCGGCAGGGAGCGCGAAATCCTTCATCCGTGCACGCTCTGACCGGATCATTGTCGTTTCAGGGCGATGCCGATGCTCACCGTGACATGCGGCGCGACGATGGATTTGGGCAAGAACGCCATGCGGCCATGCCGGGCCTTTTCGGGTGCCCGGCATGGCGTTTCATCGCCCGGATAGGCTTCAGCGCAGCTTGGCGAGCGCGTCCGAGAACGTCGCCATCCATTCGGCGCCGATGGCCTGGCTGTTCTTCTCGACCACAGGCTTCAGGTGTTCGGCCAGGCGAAGCTTTTCCTCGGGTGTCACGTCGTTGACTTCCATGCCCTCATCGGCAAGCTTCACGAGCAGGCCCGCGGTCTGTTCGCGGGTCAGCTTGCGTTGATAGTCGCGTGCTTCCACGGCCGCCTCCGCCACCACCTTGCGCTCGTCTTCGTTGAGCTTGTCGAAGGTGGGCTTGCCCATCAGCAACACGACGGCGTTGTAGGAATGGCCGGTGAGGCTCAGATATGTCTGCACCTCCTGGAACTTGTTGGCGTCGATCGCCGTCAGGCTGTTCTCGTGGCCGTCGATGGCATGGGTCTCCATCGCGGTGTAGACCTCGTTGATCGTCATCGGCACGGCATTGGCGCCGAGCCCGTTGAACATGTCGATATAGAGGGCGGACGGCTGCACGCGGATCTTCAGTCCCTCGAAATCCTCCCACTTCGTGATGGGGTGCACGCTGTTGGTCGTGTGGCGGAAGCCCTGTTCCATATAGGCCAGGCCGATCAGGCCCTGCGGCTCCAGTTTCTTGAACAGTTCGCTGCCGATGGGGCCGTCGAGGATCGCATCCGCCTCGGCGGCCGTGTGGAACTGGTAGGGCATGTCGATGGCCGAGAACTCCCTGACCATGCCGGCCAGCGTCGTGGTCGTCCCGATCGAGAAATCCTGCGTGCCTCCCTGCAGCGCCGACTGCATCTGCAACTCGTTGCCGAGAACGGAGCCGGTATAGACCTTGACCTCCATCTTGCCGCCGGACTTCTCGCCCACCAGTTCGGCGAATTTCTTGGCGGCCTGCGAGATCGGATGGGCGTCCGGCAGCGGCGTGCCGATGCGCAGCACCTGCTCGCGCATCTCCGCCCAGGCGGGCGCGGTTATGGCCATGGCGCCGACGGCGGCGAGAAGTGTGGCGGCGACTGTCGTTTTTCTCATGATACGGTTCCTCCCGTTGCAGATTGTTCCCATGCGTTGGCGATGTGCGATTGCGGGCGGTATATCCTTACCGCCGTGTCGCGAAACAGCGCGCGGCGGGCCGCATCGGAGTGCCCTTCCGTCGCTGCGTAGAAACCGTCGAAGATCGTCGAGAAGCGGCCGACCAGGCTGTCGACCGGGAAATTGCTGGCGAACATGCAGCGCTGCCAGCCGAAGATGGCGATCGCATCGCGGATGATCGGGCCATTGTCTGCCACCGTCCACGGCCTGCCGGGCAGCCCGATGCCGGAGATCTTCAAGACGACGTTCGGTTGGCGGGCAAGGCGCCCCAGGGCCGCGCGCCATTCGGCAAGCCCTTCCGGGCTGCGGTCGGCAGGCAGGCCGGCATGGTTGAGCACGATGGTCGTCGCCGGAAAATCGGCCGCGAGCGCTGCTGCCGCCTCCAGTTCCCACCAGGGCGCCTGCAGGTCGAACAACAGGTCATGGCCCCCGAGCGCCGCAAAGCCCTCGCGCCAGCGCGGATCGTCCATGCCGCCCGGCCGCCCGCGCCGCGCCTCTGCCGGCGATGCGGCGGCGGCCGGCTTGTGCCGGACGCTGCGCACCAGGGGAAAGGCGGCTTGCGCGGCGATGAGTTCGGCCGCGTCCTCGCGGTCGAGCCAGGCCTGCGCCACCAGGGCGTTGGGATAGCCGTAGCGGGCCGCGATGCCCTGGATATAACGCGTCTCGCCCAGCGGATCGGCGGGGTTCCATTCGGTCTCGACATAGACCGTGCCGACGATGTTCACGTCTTTTGCTTCGGCGAAATAGTCCGGGGGCAGGAAGCGCCGGCGGATGGGCCCGTAGTCGCCATAGCGGAACGGGATCATCGGCTCGTCGGAAAGCCAGGGATGGTAGTTCGTCTGCGGATCCCAGAAATGCTGGTGCGCGTCGAACACCTCGAAATCCGGCGGGATGCGGGTTTCGCTCATCGTCTTTCCCTCACATGAACCAGCGCATGGGCACGAGCACCAGCGAAGGGAAGAGCGTCAGGAGTATCAGCAGCAGCAGATGGGCGAGCAGGAAGGGCCAGACGCCCTTCATCACGTCGTCCATGGTGATGCGGCTCACGCCGCAGATGACGTTGAGCACGGTGCCGACGGGCGGGGTGATGAGACCGATGGCGTTGTTCATGATGAACAGCACGCCGAAATAGACCGGGTCGATGCCGGCCTGCTTGACGAGCGGCATCAGCACGGGCGTCAGGATCAGGATGGTCGGCACGAGGTCGAGCGCCGTGCCGACGACGACGACTATCAGCATGATGACGATCATCAGCAGCGTCGGATGGTTGATCAGGGGTTCGAGGAGGCCGATGATGGTCTGCGGCAGGTCGGCGATGGTGATCAGCCATGCGGAGACCGCGGCGGCGGCGACCAGGAACATCACGACGGCGGTGGTCCGGCCGGCGGCGAGGATGAGCCCGTACAACTGCGGCACTTTCAGTTCGCGGTAGACGAACATCCCGACGAGCAGCGAATAGACGGCGGCGACGACGCCGGCCTCCGTGGGGGTGAACACGCCTTCCTTGATGCCGCCGATGATCAGCACCGGAATGAACAGCGCCCAGATGCCGTCGACGAAGCGCTTGCCGACGAGCTTCAGCGGCTGGCGCGGGGCGACCGGCACGTTGTCGCGGCGCGAGACGAGCCACCAGGTGACGATCAGGAACAGCGCCATCATCAGGCCGGGCACGATACCGGCCAGGAACAGCTTCTTCACCGAGATGCCGGCGGCGACGCCGAAGATGATGAAGGGAATGGAAGGCGGGATGACCGGGGCGATAATGCCGCCGGCGGCGATCAGTCCGGATGACCGGTTCACGTCGTACCCGGCCTTGCGCATCATGGGGATCAGCATGGCGCCGACGGCGGCGGTATCGGCGACGGCCGAGCCCGACATGGAGGCCATGACGATCGCCGCCAGCACGGCGACATAGCCGAGGCCGCCGCGGAAATGCCCGACCAGCGCCGTCGCAAGATCGACGATCCGGCGCGAAAGGCCGCCCGCCGTCATGAACTCTCCGGCGAGCAGGAAGAAGGGCACGGCGAGCAACTGGAAGCTGTCGGCGCCGCTGACGAGGTTCTGCGACACGATCTGGGCATCGAACATGCCGAGATAGAGCATCAGCGCGACGCCGCAGACGATGAGGGCGAAGGCGATCGGCACGCCGATGGCCATGGAGCCGAGCAGGGAACCGAGGAAAATGACGGCGGTCATCGTGCGTTCTCCCGCGGCAATTCGGCATTGGGAAGTTCGGGGACCCGGTCCTCGCTTTCCACCACCTGGACGAGGTCGTCGGCGCGGGCCCTGCCGGCCAGCACCCGCCAGAGATGGCTGGCGACGACGGCGATCAGGCCGATGCTGGAGACGAAGGCGGCGAGATGGGTGATGCCGATCGGCATGCCGGAAACCGGCGCCGCATTGTTCCAGTTGATCAGCACCTGTTGCCAGCTTCCGACCATCAGGAGCGCCGAGCAGACGAGCATCAGCACGTCGCATGCGATGGCGCAGCCGACCTGTCCGCGGTGCGGCAGGCGCCGGACCAGCGTATCGACCCCGAGATGCCCGTGATCGTACATCGCCACGACGGCGCCCGTGAAGGTCAGCCAGACGAACAGCGTTCGCGACAGTTCCTCGGAGATGCTGATGCCGGAATTGAAGCCGTAGCGCAGCACGACATTGGCGAAAACCAGAACGACCATGGCCGATAGCGCCATGACGATGAAATGACGCATCGCCTTCAAGGCGAACATGCCTGTTCGTTCCATTCCATCCTCCCATGATGAGGGCAGCAGAAAGACGTCAACAAGTGATAGCTGTCAATTCGATTTCTGCTATGTTATGATAACCTATGGCTATAGAAAATTCCGGTACCGCTCCGTCACTGCGCGCCATTCTGGGGCGCTTGCGATTGCGCCAACTGGCGCTCGTCGTCGCCATCGAGGAACTCGGCAGTCTGCGCAAGGCGGCAGACCGGATCGGCGTCAGCCAGCCTGCCGCGACGAAAATGCTGGTGGAGCTGGAGCTTGCGCTCGGGCTGGTGCTGTTCGAGCGCGGGCGTCGCGGCATGACGCTGACGGTCTATGGCGAGACGCTGGTGCGCCATGCGCATCTGATCCTGTCGGATATCGACCGGCTGCGGGAGGATCTGGCCGGCCTTGCCAGCGGCGCGTCCGGCCGGCTTGCGATCGGCACGATCACCGCGGCGGCGGCAGGACCGCTCGCGATCGCCATCGCCCGGCTCAAGGAACGGCGTCCCCGGCTCGATATCAGCATCACCGTGGAGACGAGCGACGTCCTGCTGCCGATGCTCGAGCAGGGCCGGCTCGACGTGGTGATCGGTCGTGCGGTGCAGGCCGAGCAAACCTTCGACATCGCCTTCACGGAAATCGCCGAGGAGCGGCTGTCGATCGTCGTCGGCGCGCACAACCCCCTGGCCGAGCGAAGCGAAATGCGCTTGCCGGAGCTGTCCGACGCGAGCTGGATCCTGCAGCCCCGCACCAGCCCGCTGCGCCAGGTGGTGGAGGGCACCTTCCGCGATGCCGGCATGGAGACGCCGGTCAATGTCGTCGAGACGGCATCCGTGCTGACGGCCACCACGCTGCTGCAGCACAGCGACATGATCGCCGTCGTGCCGCATTCCGTCGCCCTGCATTATGTCGCCAACGGCCTGCTCGCCATCCTGCCGCTCGACGTCAACCGGCAGCTCGATCCCTACGGCGCCATCACCCTGCGCGACAGGATGCACCCCCCGGCGCTCGCCGACCTGATGCGCCTTCTGGCCTGATGCGAGCTTGCGAGACGTGTATGTGCGGGGACTAAAGGGCGCCGCGGACGCGTTCCCATGCGTTCGACAGGTGGCGCCCCAGCACTTCCGCGAGCCTGTCCTGGTCGCGCGCTTCCAGCGCGGCGATCATCTCTTCGTGCTCGGAGACGGCTGCTGCCCATTTCTCCGGTCCTTCGTGGCCGATGAACCGGATGCGCTTCAACCGTGTCTGCAGCATCGCCTGGATCTCGACGAGCGGCGTGTTGCCCGAAAGGGCGACGATCGCCGTGTGGATGGCCTGGTTGAGCTTGTAATATTCCAGCCGGTCGCCGGTCTGGTAGCATTCGACCATGCGGTCATGCATGGCACGTATGCGCGCGACGTCCGTATCGGTGGCGAACTGGCAGGCAAGCCGTCCCGCCAGTTCCTCCAGGCTCCGCAGCACGGTCAGCATATCCTGCACGTCCTTCGGGCTGAACCGCTTCACGACGGCACCCCGCGAGGGGACGAGCTCCACCAGCCCTTCGCTCGCCAGGTACTTGATCGCCTCGCGCAGCGGTGTGCGGGAAACCCCGAGCTGTTCGCCGAGCTGTCCTTCGTGCAACCGCATTCCCGGTTCCAGGCGGCCCTCGATGATCATGTCGCGCAGGCGCGTGACGAGCGTGTCGTGCAGCGCGGTACGTCGGATCGGTCCCGGCCCGCTGTCGCCCGGTTGGCCTAGGCTGCTGATATCATCCATGTTTTCTTCACCTTCAGAGCCGTGGCGGCATCCGGAATTGTCGTTGGATGAAAGCATACGGGGCTGTGGTTCTCCGTCAATGAAAAATGCTGCATACAGAATACAAAAGACTTGATGCAGGAATTGGAATGCTTTATCAATCCTGCATACAGAATGCAGCGGAGGAGTTCCATCATGACCGAAACACGGCCCGTCATCGCGCTCGCAATGGGCGACCCTGCCGGCGTCAGCCCGGAACTCACCGCACGGCTCATCGCGCTTGACGACGTCAGGGCGGCGGCGCATCTCGTCGTCATCGGCGACCGGCGCATCCTCGACGAGGGCGCAAGGGCGGCCGGCCTCACGCTCGACCTTGAAACGGCGACGCTGGAGGATTTCGAGACGGCGGGCGGCGAGCGCCATGTCTTCATCGACCTCGGCCACCTCGACCCGGCCGATGTGCAGCGCGGCGAGGCGACGCTTGCCGGCGGCACCTTCGCCACCACCAATTTCCGCGCTGCCCTTCAGCTTGCCGACAAGGGGAGGGTGGAGGCCGTCTGCTTCACGCCCTTCAACAAGAAGGCGATGCGCTATGCCTATCCGGGCTATGACGACGAGATCCGCTTCGTTGCCGACGTCATCGGCTTCACGGGCAAGGTCCGCGAATTCAACGTCCTCGAAAAGGTCTGGAATGCGCGCGTCACGTCGCATATCCCGCTGAAGGATGTCGCGGCGGCGCTCTCCGTCGAGGCGATCCTCGCCGAGATCGAGCTTACCAGCAATTGCCTGAAGAATGCCGGCTATGACAATCCGCGCATCGCGGTTGCCGGCCTCAATCCGCATGCCGGCGACGGCGGCTCCTTCGGCATGGAGGAGATCGACATCATCGAGCCCGCCGTCGAGGCGGCCCGGGCCCGCGGCTTCGCGGTGGAAGGGCCTTTCCCCGCCGACACGGTCTTCCTGCGGGCGCTGAAGGAAGATTTCCAGGCGGTGATGACCATGTATCACGACCAGGGCCAGATCGCCATGAAGCTCATGGGCTTCGACAAGGGCGTCACCATGATGGGTGGGCTGCCTTTCCCGCTCTGCACGCCGGCCCACGGCACGGCCTACGACATTGCCGGCAAGGGCATCGCGGATGTCGGCGCAAGCCGCGAAGCGCTGCTTCTTGCCGCCCGCATGGCGAAGAAAGCCGCAGCGAATTCCGTCGCGGCCTGATTTCTCGCGCCATACATCCAAGCCGGCATGGAGGAGGTCTCATGCCGGTTCATCAACCGGAGGAACGAAGATGAAGAAATCTCTCATTATTGCCTGCATGGCGGCGGCTGCCGGCAGCGTCGCCCTGCCCGCGCTCGCCTTCGAGCCGGAGCGCCCGGTGGAATTCGTCGTGACGGCGGGTCCGGGCGGCGGCACGGATATCTTCGCGCGCACCATCCAGTCGATCATCGCCAAGTACGAACTCATGAAGGCGCCGGTCGTCGTCGTGAACAAGGGCAGCGCCGGCGGCGCCGAAGGCTTCGTCTACGCCGCGACCGCCAAGGGCGACGCCTACAAGCTGACCTTCGGCACGAACAATGCCTATCTCCTGCCGGTTCGCGCCAAGGTGCCCTACACCGCCGCCGACCTGACGCCGGTCGCAGCCCTTGCTTCCGACGAGTTCGTGCTGTGGGTCAACGGCAAGTCCGACGTCAAGACGGCCGCCGACTTCATCGCCAAGGCGAAGGCGGCGCCGGGTGATCTGAAGGTCGCCGGCAGCCAGTCGAAGGACGTCGACCAGATCCTCACCTCCATGATTGGCGAGGTGACGGGGACGAAAATCGGCTACGTGCCGTTCAAGAGCGGCGGCGAAGCGGCCGTGCAGCTTGCCGGCGATCACGTCGCCGCAAACGTCAACAATCCGAGCGAGAATCTCGGCCAGTGGCAGGCGGGCATGGTCAAGCCGGTCTGCGTCTTCAAGTCCGAGAAGCTGAAGAGCGAAGGCTGGGCCGATGTCCCGACCTGCAAGGAGTCCGGCATCCCGATCGACAACTACGCCATGCCGCGCACCGTATGGCTTGCGGCCGGCGTCGAGCAGGACGTGGTCGATTTCTATTCCGGCGTCCTGAAGAAGGTCTCCGAGACCCCCGAGTGGCAGAAATATCTCGCCGACACCTCGCAGTCCGGCACCTATATGAACGGCGCCGACCTTGCTGCCTTCATCGAGAAGGACGAAGCTGCGGTCAGCGAGGTGCTGAAGCGCGAAGGCTGGCTTGCGAACTGAACCTCCCAAGGTTCCTTGCGGGCGCCGTGATGGCGCCCGCATCCCTTCCGGAAAGGTCATGACCCATGAGTGAGAACAGCGCGAACGGGCTTTCCCGCTTTGCCACGGAAATGATCGTCGCCCTTTTGACGGGCGCCTTCGGTGCGGCGGTCGCCTACGGCTCGATCGAGGCCGGCGCGGGCTGGACCGATATGGGGCCGGATGCTGGCTATTTCCCCTTCTATATCGGGCTTCTGATCATCCTCGGCAGCCTCGGCAACCTCGTCCTTGCCTTCGTTAAGCATCGCGGTACCGGCGAGATCTTTGTCGAAGCGGCGCGCTTCAAGGTCGTGCTCGGCTTCCTGCTCCCCCTCGTCGCCTTCGCGGCGGTTTCCACCTTCCTCGGCCTCTATGTCGGCACGGCGCTCTATATCGCCGCCACGATGAGCCTCCAGGGCGGTTACAAATGGTGGATCGGGGTGCTGGCCGGCGTCGGCGTCGCCCTCTTCTTCTTTGTCATTTTCGAGATCGGCTTCAAGGTTCCGCTCCTTAAGGGTCCCGTCGAGGCTTTCTTCGGGATCTACTGATCGCCAAGGGTCTCCTGTCTTCGGAGGAAAGACGTGGAAAATATCGGTCTTCTGATGGACGGCTTCGGCCATGTGCTGAGCTTCAACCATATCCTGCTCATGATGCTCGGCGTGACGCTCGGCATCCTCGTCGGCGTGCTGCCGGGCCTCGGCGCGCCGAACGGCGTGTCGCTGCTCCTGCCGCTCACTTTCTCGATGGATCCGATCTCGGCCATCATCCTCTTGTCCTGCATGTATTGGGGCGCTCTCTTCGGTGGCTCGACCACCTCGATCCTCTTCAACATCCCCGGCGAGCCCTCGTCGGTCGCCACCACCTTCGACGGCTATCCGATGGCCCGGAAGGGCGAGGCGAGCCGGGCGCTGACGCTCGCCTTCGTCTCCGCCGGCCTCGGCGCGCTTGCCGGCGTCGTCATGATCACGCTCCTGTCCGGCTGGGTGGCGAATTTCGCGCTGCGCTTCTCCTCGCCGGAATATTTCGCCGTCTATTTCCTCGCCTTCGCGAGCTTCATCTCGATGGGCGCGCAGTCGCCGTTCAAGACGCTCGTCTCCATGATGATCGGCTTCGCGCTCGCCTCCGTCGGTATGGACACGATCTCCGGCAACCTGCGCCTTACCTTCGACATTCCCGAACTCATCAAGGGCGTCTCCTTCCTCATCGCGGTCATGGGGCTTTTCGGCATCGGCGAACTGCTGCTGACGACAGAGGAAGGCCTGCGCTTCGAGGGCATCAAGGCCCGGGTCAGGCTCGGCGAGATCGGCCGCACGCTGATCGAGATGCCGCGCTACTGGTTCACGATCGTCCGCTCGACCCTCATCGGCATCTGGATGGGCATCACGCCGGCCGGCCCGACGGCGGCCTCCTTCATGAGCTACGGAGTCGCCCGGCGCTCGGCCCGCGACAAGTCGCAGTTCGGCAAGGGCGATCCGCGCGGCATCGTGGCGCCGGAAACGGCCGACCATTCCGCCGGCACCTCGGCCCTGCTGCCCATGCTGGCGCTCGGCGTGCCGGGCTCGGCGACGGCGGCGGTGATGATGGGCGGCCTGATGATCTGGGGCCTGACGCCCGGCCCGACGCTCTTCACCGATCGTCCGGATTTCGTCTGGGGCCTGATCGCCTCCATGTATCTCGGCAATATCGTCGCCGTCATCCTGGTGATCGCGACCGTGCCGCTCTACGCCTCGATCCTGCGCGTACCCTTCGCCATCATCGGCCCGATCATCGTCGCCGTCATCTTTTCCGGCGCCTACCAGGTCGGCAATGCGGTGAGCGATATGTGGCTCGTCCTGCTTTTCGGCCTCCTCGGCTATGTGTTCAAGAAGCTCGACTATCCCCTGGCGCCGCTCGTGCTCGCCATGGTGCTTGGCGACAAGGCCGAGGACGCCTTCCGCCAGTCGATGCTGCTCTCCGACGGCAAGCTCTCGGTCTTCTGGTCGAACGGCCTCGTCACGACGCTGATGCTGGTCGGTCTCGCCCTGCTCTTCTCGCCGCTCGTCTTCTGGCTCCTCGGTATCTCGCGCCGTCGCAAGCTCGGCGTCCCGGCCCCGAACCAGGACGGCACGCCGGCGGCCTGATCCGCCGGCCCACACCCCGCAAACAGGAAAACCGCAATGACCGCGCCCGCACAGACCTGGACCCGCGAAACCTGGCCGATCGCTGCCGCCATGATCCAGTATCCCAACCTTCTGCCGAATGGCCGGTCCGTCCAGGACCAGTCGGTGGAGGAATGGGCCGCAACGCTCGATGACGTCGTCGATGCCGGCTTCACCGAACTCGACCCGACCGACAGCTGGCTGCGCCTCGCCGACCTTTCCCCGGCCCGCCTCGACGCCTTCATGGCGCTGGTGCGCTCGCTCGGCCTCACCATTCCGGCGATCTCGACCTCGCGCCGCAGCGTCATCGATGCCGAGCACGGCGACGCCTATCTCGCCTACGGTCACCGGGTCATCGACACCGCCAAGGCGATCGGTGCCGGCGCCGTCTCCTTCGGCCTCTTCGAGCCGCTGACGGCGGGCCAGAAGAAGGCGCTGTGGTTCTGGACCGTCGACGGCGCGAAGAACCCGGATGATCCCGCGATTTGGCGCAAGGCCGTCGAGCGCATTCGCGAACTCGGCCGCCATGCGGAAGAGCTCGGCATCGAGGTCTCGCTGGAAATGTACGAGGACACCTATCTCGGCACGGCGGACGACAGCGTGCGCTTCGTCGAGGCGGTCGGCCTGCCGAATGTCGGGATCAATGCCGATATCGGCAACCTCCTACGCCTCCACCGGCCCGTCGAGCACTGGCCGGCGATGATGGAGAAGGTCGCGCCCTTCGCGAAATACTGGCACGTCAAGAACTACACGCGCACCGAAGACCCCGTCAGCGGCGCCATCGTCACCCATCCGGCGCCGCTCGAATCCGGCATCGTCAACTATCGGGCGGCGATCCGCATGGCGCTCGCGCACGGCTTCCGCAGCGCCTTCCTCTGCGAACACTACGGCGGCGACGGCCTGTCCGTTTCTGCCGCCAATCGCGACTACCTGCGGCGGATCCTGCCGCGCAACTGACACAGGCCAAGGACGAATACGATGACGACGATCTTCGATGCCCCGGAGGATTTTGCCGTGACCGCGCTTGCCGGTTTCGCGGATATCTACAGCCGCCATGTGCGCCTCGTGCGAGGCGGCGTCGTGCGGGCGACCAAGGTGCCGGAGGGCAAGGTCTCCGTCGTCGTCGGCGGCGGTTCCGGCCATTATCCGGCCTTTGCCGGCTATGTCGGTCCCGGCATGGCCGACGCGGCAGTCGCCGGCGACGTCTTCGCCTCGCCTTCGACCGCCTCCGTCGCCCGCGTCTGCCGCCAGGCGAACCGCGGCGGCGGCATCCTGCTGGGCTTCGGCAACTATGCCGGCGACGTCCTGAACTTCGGCGTGGCGGCCGAACGGCTCATCGCCGAGGGCATCGACGTGCGCATCCTGCCCGTCACCGACGACGTGGCGAGCGCGCCGGCCGACACGCCGGCGAAACGCCGCGGCATCGCGGGCGATCTCGTCGTCTTCAAGGTCGTCGGCGCGGCGGCCGAGGCCGGCCTCCCGCTCGACGCGGTGGAGCGCATCGCGCGGCACGCCAATGCCCGGACCGTCTCCTTCGGCGTCGCCTTCGGCGGCTGCACGCTGCCCGGCTCCGCCGGCCCGCTCTTCACCGTACCGGAAGGCATGATGGCACTCGGCCTCGGCATCCACGGCGAACCCGGCATCAAGGAACAGGCGACCGTTTCCGCAAGCGAGCTCGCCACCCTCCTCACCGACCGCCTGCTCGCCGAGCGCCCGGCCGGCGTCACGCGCG
>NZ_JBFNXL010000009.1:0-50857 GCF_040812195.1 Shinella sp. S4-D37
GCGCTATCAGGGAAAACTGTACCGGGCGCTGAACCCGGTCTATGCCCGCGAGCCGCTGTCCGGGCGCGGCGCCGAGCTCTATGGCGGCCGGTTCAATCCCAAGGGCATGCCCGCGCTCTATACATCGCTGTCGATCCTGACGGCGCTGCGCGAGGCCAACCAGGTCGGCAATCTGCAGCCCACCACCCTCGTTTCCTACGACGCCGACATCGCGCGGGTTTTCGACTGCCGCGACGCGGAGGCGCTGGATGCGGAAGGCATGGATGCGGCCGCGCTCGCCGATCCGGCCTGGCGCGACCGGATGCGGGCTTCGGGAACCGCCCCGACCCAGGATCTCGCGCACCGGCTTTCGGCCGCCGGCTATCACGGGCTGCTCGTGAAGAGCTTTGCGCCCGCGGCGATGGATGACGACCTCAACCTCGTCCTGTGGACATGGGGCGACGCCCCGCCCAGCCGCCTCGTGCTGATCGACGACGAGAAGCGCCTGTCGCGTTGAAAGCACCTATTCGATATCGAGGTCGGCGTAGAGCGGCAGGTGGTCCGAAGCGCTACGGGCGAGCGGGCTGTCATGCACGAACGTCTTCGCCACGCGGATACCATCCCCGACGAAGATATGGTCGATGCGCAGCAGCGGCAGACGCGAGGGAAAGGTCGGCCGCGGCCGGCCGCCGGCCATCACCTGCGCATCGCCGAAGCGCCGCACGAGCAGGCGGTAGCAGGCCGAGCGCGAAACGGCGTTGAAGTCTCCGGCAAGGACGATGCGGGACGCCTCCGGCATCTCCGCCCCCAGCCAGCCCGGCCCGATCAACGCTTCGGTCTGCCGCACGCGCTCGGCGCCCAGAAGGCCAAGATGGGTGACGAAGACCTGCAGCTTCACCCCATCGACCGGCACCTCCACCCAGAGCGCGCCGCGCGGTTCGCCCCGGGAGGGCAGGGCATCGGCCTTGACGAGCCGCGTTGGCAATGCCGTGAGCAGGGCATCGCCGTAACGCTCCTCCTCCAGATGCAGCGCCGGATGGAAATGCGAGGCCATGCGCAGATGGGTGGCGATGGTCTCCGCCTGGTCGATGCCGCCGCTGCGGGCACGCGCCACATCGACCTCCTGCAAGGCGATGATATCCGCCTCACACTCGGCGATCACCGCGGCGATGCGGGCGGGATCGAGCCTGCGGTCCGTGCCGAAGCAACTGTGCACGTTGTAGGTCGCGATCCGCAGCCGCCTCGTCATGTCGTCCTCTCGTTGTCTGCGACGCCTCGGGAACACGAAAGCCCTCGTTTTCGTTCCGCCCCGAAGAAGCGAGGAATACATGAAACGCGCCAATATCCTGCATGCTCTCGTCGCCGGTGCGGTCCTTTTCGCCGGCTGGCTCCTCTACCGGACGCTGAGCCAATATTCGTGGACGGACATTACAAGCTCCATCGCCGCCATTCCCAAGGCAAGCTTCGCGCTGGCCCTCGCATTCTCGGCCTGCTCCTATCTCTGCCTGACGCTCTTCGATTTCCTGGCGCTGCGTTATGTCGGCAAGCCGCTGCCCTATCTGCGCGCAGCGCTCGCCTCCTTCACGAGCCTTGCCATCGGCCACAATGTCGGCATCGCCGCGCTCTCCAGCGGCGCCGTGCGCTACCGCTTCTACTCGCGCTGGGGCCTCGATGGGGAGGAGATCGCCAAGCTGATCGTCTTCTGCGGCGTGACGGTCGGCCTCGGGCTCGTCACGCTAGCCGGGCTCTGCCTCGTCCTGCTTCCCGGCACGGCGGGCAAGGTCGCGGGGCTCGGAACGGCCGCATCCGTCGCGCTCGGCCTCGCCTGCCTTGCGGTCGGGGCGATCTATCTTGCGCTCGCCGCCTTCGTGCGCGGCGAGGTGAAGGTGAGACGCTGGCGCTTCGCCTTGCCGGAGCCGCGCCTCGCCGCCCTGCAGATCCTCGCCGGGACCGTGAACTTCGCCTTCGTCGCGGCCTGCCTCCACCAGCTTCTCGGCGACAAGGCCGACTATATGGAAACGACGGCCGCCTATGTGGTCGGCAACCTGACGGCACTCGTCAGCCATGTACCGGGCGGGCTCGGCGTGCTGGAGGCGACGATCGGCTTTCTTCTGGGAGGGTCCGCCTCGATCGGCGCGCTGATCGCCTTTCGCGTCGTCTATTTCTTCATTCCGCTGCCGCTGGGGCTGGTGTCGCTGCTCGCCAGCGAGGCCTTGCTGGGGCCGAACAGCGGTGCAGGCCTGCGGGAAAGCCGGAACTGACGGCGAAGGAACGCGCGCGCCGCATCCCGCCAGGCGGGCAGCGGCCACCACGGCGCGACCGGATCGACGAGCCCCGTGCCGGCAACCGGCTCGATGGCGCCCGCCCCGCCGGCAGCCGGGAACGGCCGTAGGCCCCGCGCGCCTGTGTTGAAGGCATCGATGGTCCTGCCCAGCGCGCCCTCCGCCTGCACCGCCGCCCCGAACGGGACCGGGTCCGCATCCAGATGCTCCGCCAGCAGCCGGGCGCGCAAGGCCGCGATGGCGCTGCGTTCTTCGTCCGTCCGCGCCTCGACCGCCACGTCGAGTTCCGTGTCCAGCCCTTCGCTGCGCTGGTTGAGGTTCGAGGATCCGATGCGCAGGAAGACGTCGTCCACGATGAGGAGTTTCGAGTGGATGACGATTTCCTGTTCTGCGCCGTCCGGCTTCGGCACGACCGGGTAGAAGGCGCGCATGCGGCCATGCCTGTCGCACCGGCCGAGGCGGCGGATCAGCCGGTCGCGATTGGCTCCGAGCACGAGACGCTCGATCGTGCCGTGCGAACTCAGCGTCGAGACGAGGACGACCTCCGGCCCGCCGGGCTCGGCGAGCTTTTCGCACAGCACGTCACAAACCCGCCTCGAGGCGAAATACTGGCTTTCGATATAGATGTGCCGCCGGGCGGCCCTGAGGGCGGCCACCGTCAGGTCTATCGCCTCCGTGGCAGCCTTGCGCCCGCGGATCGCCGGTTCCGTACGGGAAAAGGCGACATCCACCCCGGCCATGTCGGGCACCAGGCCGTCGAGGGAGACGTCCGCCCCGCTCCCGGCGGGCGGCACCGCCGCATCGGTCGCAAACAGCCAGCGACGGCGCGCGATATCGCCGGCGAGCCGGGCCGCCTCTCCCTCCAGCGCCACCTGCACGTCATGCACCGGGTCATAGGGTTCGCCCGACGGCAGCACCCGACGGGGGTCGTCGATGCAATGCTCGCTCGTGTCCCAGCGCTTGGCGGTCAGGTCTATGCCGCCGACAAAGGCGACGCAGTCGTCCACCACCACGAGTTTCTGGTGATGGGAGCCGCGGACCGGATGACGGTTGTCGAAGGCAAGCTCGATGCGCGGATGGGAGGACCAGCGGCGCTTGCGGAACATCTTCAGCGACTTGCCGGAATAAATCGGCCCCATGGCCCAGATCAGCACCCGGATGGTGAGGTCCGGACGCTCCGCGACCAGATCGAGAAGGAAGGCGCCGAGGCTTTGCGAACCCGGCAGGTCGGAGCGGATCGGGATATCGGGGTTGAAGTCCCAGCCGACGATCCACACCGTCTCGCGCGCCTGTCGCAGGGCGCCTTCCAACTGCCGGAAATAGGCGTCGCCATCGACGAGGACTTTTAATCGGCCCGCCTTCGCCACCCGCCAGGCATTCCCGCCGGGCCGGATGATGGGGGAGGGCGCGTGGGTGTTCGCCACCTGCACCGGGAAACCGTCGTTTCGCACTCTCTGCCGCCTCGTTAGGTGATGTCATGCCTCCTGCGCGGAAATTCGCGGGAACGATTTTGGTTCCCTTCCGTGCAGAAGGCATCACCTCGGACGGGCAGCCACAGTGCGCTTCACGCGCCTGCCGCAAGCTGCCGCACGCGGGCGGCCGCCTCCGCCAGGCGATCCGGCGCAAGCTGCCCGGAGCGGGCGCATCGGGATCGTCGCTGACGATCAGGCCCTTGAACCCGAAGTCCTCGCGCAGCATCGCCATGGCCGCCGGCGAGGTGCTGGCGGCATTCTGCCCGTTGAGCGCGGCAATGGGCGGCGGGCATCACGCTCGCGCTGCACCAGCCCTTCCGCACCCTCTCGCCGCACCGGACCATGCGACGGCTGCTGCAGGAGGGGGAAATCGGCACACTGCAATCGCTCGTCATCGCACGCGGCGCGCCCTTCCAGCCGCCGCCCAACCGCCATGTCGACGAGGCGGTGAACCGCGGCGATGCGCTTTTCGAGGCATCCGTCGACAGCATCGACCTCGCGTGGTTCCTGACCGGTCCGGAGCCCGTCGCCGTCTCCGCCCTGTCGGCCTTGCCGGCGCAGGGAGAAACCGACCAGCAGTCCTATGCGGTCGGCCTGTCCGGCGGCGCCGTCCTGCAATCCTACGAGAGTTTCACGACCGCCGAATTCGAAAGCATCGTCATGCTCGCCGGCGACCGCGGCATGCTGATCGCCCATGGAACGCTCAGCGGAAAGGGTGCCGGCACGCTGGTGTGGCGGCTGAACGGGCGCAACGAACTCATCCCGGTGCGCGAGCGCGACCGCATGTCACGACCATCGAAGCCTTCCTGGCCTTGCCGCAGAAATCCGCGACGTGGATGTCGTTCGGCGAGGACAACGTCGTCGCGCTGCGCGCCGCAGAAACCATCCGGGCGGCCCGGAGCCGGCGGCCGGTTTCCATCCCCGCCGCCGACGTCGCGGAGATCGCCACATCGCATGGCCTGCTCGCTATCCTGGACGCCGCTCAACACGATGGACGCGCAATTGCAGGTCCTTGGCCGCTGCAAGCGGGACAATGTGCGCATCGTCATCGATTTCTGACATTCCTACACCAGCGGCGACAAACGGATCGCCCGGCTCGACAAGGACTTGATCTACGGCGTGCATCTTTGCGATTGCCTGCCCTATGCCGGCGGCATACCCAACGAGCCGATCCTCAGGGACGTGCCGACGGGGCAGGGCGTGCTGACCTTGCAAGCTGGGTCGATGCCGTCAAGTCGACGGCCTATACCGGCTGGTGGAGCTGCAAACTCTTCTGCAAGCGCCAGCACCAGGACGACAGCTTTGCCGTAGCCCGGGACCTGAAGGCCCTCATGGAACGCCTGATCCTGCCGTGACGCCCCTTTCGGCTATGCCAGCCGCGTGCCTTGCCCGTCGAAGAAATGCAGACCCGATGCCGCAGCGCCGATGGTCATGGTGTCGTCCATCGCGATGCGCGAGCGGCCGGCGACGCGGAAGACGATCGGCGTGCCGTCCGGCAGCGTAGCGTGCACGTAGCTCTCCGCCCCGACAAGCTCGACGGCGGCGACCTTGACATCGGCGCGGAAGGCGTCGTCGCGGCCCTCCTGCGCCAGGTGCAGGTCTTCCGGCCGAATGCCGAGGGTGGCGGCGCCGGCCGGCAGGGACGCCGCATTGGAAAGCGTCCATCCGGCGCCGGTCGCCGGCGCGGCGAGGAGGTTCATCGACGGGGAGCCGATGAAGGTGGCGACGAAGGTCGTCGCCGGTCTCTCGTAAAGCTCGATCGGCGTGCCGACCTGCTCGATATGCCCGCCGTTCAGCACGACGAGCCGATCGGCGAGCGTCATCGCTTCCATCTGGTCGTGGGTGACGTAGACGCTGGTCGTCGCGAGCGACCGTTGCAGCCGCTTGATCTCCACCCGCATCTGCACCCGCAGCTTGGCATCGAGATTGGAGAGCGGCTCGTCGAACAGATAGGCGGCAGGCTCGCGCACGATGGCCCGGCCCATGGCGACGCGCTGGCGCTGGCCGCCGGACAATTGCCGCGGCTTGCGCTCGAGGAACGGCTCGATCTCCAGCGCCTTGGCCGCCTCGGCGATCCGCCGGTCGATTTCCGGCTTGGGCGTGTTGCGGTTCTTCAGGCCGTAGGCGAGGTTCTGGCGCACCGTCATGTGCGGATAGAGCGCGTAGTTCTGGAAGACCATGGCGATGTCGCGCTCCGACGGCTCCAGATCGTTGACGACCCGGTCGCCGATCGAGATCGTGCCGCCGGTAATGCCTTCGAGCCCGGCGATCATGCGCAAGAGCGTCGACTTCCCGCAGCCCGACGGGCCGACCAGCACGATCAGTTCGCCATCCGCGATGTCGAGCGACACGCCCTTGATGGCTTCGACCGTTCCGTATGTCTTGCGGACATCGTTGAGTGCAATCCTGGCCATTATTTCTCCGTCTCCACGAGACCTTTGACGAACCATCGCTGCATCAGCACGACGACGAGGATGGGCGGGATGATGGCGAGGATCGCCGTCACCATGACGTAGTTCCACGGCGTGGAGGCGTCCGTGAAGTCCACCATGCGGCGCAGCCCGATGATGATCGTGTTCATCTTCGCATCGTTGGTGACGAGAAGCGGCCAGAGATACTGCGTCCAGCCATAGATGAAGAGGATCACGAAAAGCGCCGCGATATTGGTGCTCGACAGCGGCAGCAGGATATCGCGCATGAAACGGAACGGCCCGGCATTGTCGATGCGCGCCGCTTCGACCAGTTCGCCGGGAATGGTGAGGAAGAACTGCCGGAACAGGAAGGTTGCCGTGGCCGACGCCATCAGCGGCAGCGTCAGCCCGGCATAGGTATCGATCAGGCCGAGATCGACGATCACCTTGTAGGTCGGCAGGATGCGCACCTCCACCGGCAGCATCAAGGTGACGAAGATCATCCAGAAGAACACCATGCGCAGCGGAAAGCGGAAGAAGACGATGGCGAAGGCGGAGAGGAACGAGATGACGATCTTGCCGACCGCGATGGCGACGGCCACCACAAAGGAATTGAACAGCAGCCGCTCCAGGCTGACGCCGACGACCCGCTCGACGCCGCCGGCCATGGCGTCGGAATAGTTCTCGACCAGATGCCCGCCCGGCAGCAGCGACATGGGCGGCCGGATGATCGCCTCCGAGGTCGTCGTCGAGGCGATGAACGTATAGTAGATCGGGAAGGCGACGACGATGATCCCGAGGATCAGGACCAGGTGGCCGATGAGATTGGCGATGGGGCGTTTTTCGATCATGGCCTCTCCTCACCCGTAATGCACGCGCTTCTCGACGAAGCGGAACTGGAAGGCGGTCAGCGCGATGACGATGATCATCAGGACCACCGACTGCGCGGCGGAGGAGCCGAGGTTGAGGTTGACGAAACCGTCGTTGTAGACCTTGTAGACCAGCGTCTCGGTCGCCTTGGCCGGGCCGCCGCCGGTGACCGCGTGGATGATGCCGAACGTGTCGAAGAAGGCATAGACGGTGTTGACCACCAGGAGGAAGAAGGTGGTGGGCGCAAGAAGCGGGAAGACGATGGTCCAGAAGCGCCGCGCACCGCGCGCGCCGTCGATGGAGGCCGCCTCGATCAGCGATTTCGGGATCGCCTGGAGGCCGGCGACGAAGAACAGGAAATTGTAGCTGATCTGCTTCCAGGCGGCCGCGACCACGATGAGCGCCATGGCCTGGTCGCCATTGAGAAGCGGGTCCCAGCCGAAGCCGTTGCGCCGGAGCAGATAGGCAAGCGTGCCCATGGCCGGGTTGAACATGAAGAGCCAGAGCATGCCGGCGACGGCCGGCGCCACCGCGTAAGGCCAGATCAGCAGCGTGCGATAGAGCGTCTGGCCGCGCACCACCTTGTCGGCGGCGGTCGCCAGCAGCAGCGCGACGCCCATCGACACCAGCGCCGTCAGGACGCTGAAGACCACGGTGACCTGCAACGAGGAGAGGTAGTTCGGATCGGCGAGCACGGCGGAAAAATTGGCAAGGCCCACGAAGCCGCTCTTCAGGCCGAACGGATCCTCGCGCAGGGTCGACTGGTAGATCGCCTGGCTCGCAGGCCAGAAGAAGAAGACAACGGTGAGGATGATCTGCGGCGCCACCAGGAGATAGGGCAGGATCTTGTTGGGAAAGGCGACAGTGTGCAAGGCGGTCTCCCGAAGCGACAGGTCAAGACGTGCCGTCCGCCGCCCGTGCCCCGAAGGCGGCGGGCGGCATCCGGCATCCTACGCTCAGTTGCCGATCGCCTCCGCGATCGCCGCATTGCCGCGCTCGACGGCCTTGTCGAGCGCCGTCTTGGCGTCCTGCGAGCCGGCCAGCATCGCCTCGAACTCCTCGTTCATGATGTCGCGCACCTGCGGCAGGTTGACGAGGCGCACGCCCTTGGAGTTCTCGGTCGGCGCCTTGCCCATCATCTGCAGGATCGGCGTCTCGCGGGCCGGATTCTTCTCGTAGAAGCCCGACTTCTTGGTATCCTCGTAGGCTGCGTTGGTGACCGGCAGATAGCCGGAGACCTGGTGGAGACGGGCCTGGATCTGCGTTTGCGACAGGAAGTTGAAGAACTGCGCGACGCCCTTGTATTCCTCGTCGCTCTTGCCGCCGAAGACCCAGAGGCTGGCGCCGCCGGGAATGGTGTTCTGCGGGCCGTGGCCTTCATAATAGGGCAGTTGGCCGATGCCGTAATTGACGCCGGACTTGACGATGTCGCCGAGGCCGCCGGAAGATTCGGTCAGGATCGCGCATTCGCCCGACATGAAGAGCTGCTTGGCTTCCGAGGTGCGCCCACCATAGCGGAACGTGCCGTCCTTGGCGAGATCGGCGATGGCCTGGAAATGCTCCACGAACAGCGGTGCGTTGAACTCGAGCTTCACATCGGTGCTGCCGAGGCCGTTCTCGTTCGTGCCATAGGCGACATTGTTCCAGGCGGCGAAATTCTCGGTCTGGATCCAGGTCAGCCAAGTGGAGGTGAGGCCGCATTTCGCCGCGTCGCTCGCCTTGATCTTCTTTGCAGCCTCGAAGACTTCCGGCCAGGTCTTGGGCGGGTTCTCCGCGTCGAGCCCCGCCTTCGTGAAGGCGTCCTTGTTGTAGTAGAGGATCGGCGAGGACGAATTGTAGGGGAAGGACAGCATGGTGCCGTCCGGCTTGGAATAATAGGCGACGATGCCGGCGAGATACTGCGACTTGTCGAAGGTGTAGCCGCCCTTCTGCAAGACGTCGGCGGCCGGCACGATGGCGCCCTCGGCCCCCATCATCACGCCGCTGCCCGCGTCGAACACCTGGATGATCGCGGGCGGCTGCTTGGAGCGGTAGGCCGCGATGCCGGCATTCAGCGTCTCGGGATAGGTTCCCTTGAACACCGGAACGACCTTGTACTCGCTCTGGCTTTCGTTGAATTCCTTCGCCAGCTGGTCGACGACCTCGTTGTTGGCGCCGGTCATGGCATGCCACCATTGCAGTTCGGTTGCGGCAAGCGCGCTCGATCCGAGCAGGAGCGAAAGGGTGATGGCGGCTGTCGAGGTGGCGATGAGACGATTGGACATGATTCCTCCCTGATGTTCCGGCCGCTGGAAACGGCCTGTTCCGAAGGGAGATCCTCCTCGATCCCGCCCCGGCCCGCTTCGCAGCGAAGCAAGCCGCATTCAAAACGAAGACAAACGAACCTGCAAACGAAATTATCGCCTGGCGACACGAATTTGTAGGACGGTCCACCGCCGAAAAACTGCCCGGCGCTTAAGCCTTTTCTTACGTTAGGCGGCTATCTTCAGCGCGGGAGGCCTGTGTGGCCTGGCACGAATGACGATGGGTACGGGATCGCATGAGCAGTACAGCATCGCAGCCAACCGAGAGGAACCCCGTTCCCTACGGCAGGTCCCGGGAGGAAATAGACTTCTGGATGGGGTGCGTCGGTGCGCCGATGATGCTCGTCGACAAGAGCACGCTGCATGTGCGCCGGGCGAACGCCAATGCCGCGGTTCTGTTCGGGCTGGGGCTCGATGCCTTCGAAGACCTGCCGATGGAAGACCTCGTCGGCCGCGAGGCGAGCATCCTGCTCTCGCAGATCTGGAACGTCGCGCCGATCGGCGTGCCGGGCGAACCGTTCCTCATCCGCGCTGCGGTGCAGGCGCAGGAGCGCGTGCTGATGGTGCAGGTCACCAAGATCGCGGTCGAGGGAGACCTCGCGCGCCTGTTCACCTTCACCGATGCGCCGCCGCAGGGTTCCGTCTCCCTCGCCGGCTGGCAGGAGCAGATGATCTCGCTCCTCGACTGGCTGCCCTTCGGCTTCGAGATCGCCAGCAGCGACGACCAAATCCAGTTCGCCAACTCGACCTTCAAGGCGCTGTTCGGCTATACCCAGGACGAGATCGAAAGCATCGAGGACTGGTGGCGGCTCGTCTATCCCGATCCGCAATACCGTGAATACGCCCGCACCCAATGGCACAGCTCGATCGCGGATGCGCGGCGCGAGAATCGCGAGATGGCGCCGTTCGATCTCGACGTCAGGACGGCGAGCGGCGCGACGAAGCGCATCCAGTTCCGGCAAAGGACGATCGGCAACTTCAACGTCAACCTCTATATCGACGTCACGAAGGAGCGCGCCTATGCCGAGCAGCTCAAGGCCCTCGCGAACACCGATCCTTTGACCGGCATCCTGAACCGCCGGCGCTTCTTCGAGGAGGCGGAGGAGATCTTCTCCAGATCGGGCGGCGCGTCCGTGGGTGTGCTCATGCTGGACATCGATCATTTCAAGTCGATCAACGACACGCACGGCCATCGCGCGGGCGACCTCGTCCTCATGGAGTTCGCCCGCCGCTGCCAGGCGGTCGTGCGCCCGGGCGACCGTTTCGCGCGGCTCGGCGGGGAGGAATTCGCCATCCTGCTCGCGGCGGACGGACCGGCGGCGGTCGTGACGCTGGCCGAGCGCATCCGCTCCGCGATCCACGCCCTGCCTTTCGACATCGAGGGCGCCGCGATCCCGCTCAGCGTCAGCATCGGCGCCACGCTCGCCGATCCGTCGGACGAACCCTTCGGCTCGGCGATCCTCAGGGCCGACAATGCGCTGTATGAAGCCAAGCGGACGGGCCGCAACCGCGTCGTGACGCGCGTCGCCTGATAGCGCCGCCGGCTCACGCCGCCAAGGCGACCGAGAACCGGCTGCGATATTCACCGGGCGAAAGCCCGAGAATGCGGTGGAATACGCGGCGGAAGGCGGCGGCGTCCTCATAGCCCACCGCAAAGGCGATCTGGTCGACGGTTCGCCGCGTGAACTCCAAAAGCTCCCGCGCCTTGCCGATCCGGAGATGCTGGACATATTCGATCGGCTTCATGCCGGTCGCCGTCTTGAAGCGGCGCAGGAAGGTGCGCTCTTCCAGCCGCGCATGGCCCGCCATGTCCGCGACGCTGGTGGGCCGGCCGCCACGCTCCTGCAGCCAGTGCTGCACCTTCAGCACCGCCTCGTCGCCATGGGTGAGGCGCGGTGCGAAGTTGCTGTAGTGCCGCTGCTCGCGCCCGGAGGGGTCGATCAGCAGGAACTTGCCGGTCTCGATCGTCACCGAAGGGCCGAGCAGGCGGTCGACGATGCGCAGGCCGAGATCGGTCCAGGCCATCAGCCCGCCGGCGGTGATGATGTCGCCGTCCTCGATGACGATCTTGTCCGCCTCCACGCGCACATCGGGAAAGCGCGCGCGAAAACGGTCGGCGAACAGCCAGTGCGTAGTGGCGGGACGGCCGGAAAGCAGGCCCGTCGCCGCCAGGATGAACGCCCCGCCGCAGGTGGAGGCGAGCGTCGCGCCCTGCCCGTGGCGATCCAGCAGCCAACGGGCGTAGGGTGCCGCCTCCTCCGCCTCGGCCGGCCCCGTCAGCCGGCCGGGCACGATCAGGATATCGGGTGTTCCGGGGGCGCCTGGATCGGTGTCGTGGCAGCGAAAAAAGCGCCCCTCCCCGTCCATCCGCCAATGGCTGACCCGCACGGCCGGCCCGCCGCGATCCCGCGAGAAGACCGACGCGATGGCGAAGAGATCGGTGATGCCGTGCACCATGGCGGCCTGGCAATCCCGATAGAGCATCAATCCGACTTCCATTGCGCGTCCTCCGCCTTTTGTCAGTTTCGGCGCGCCTTCTGTCGGAAGCGCCAATCCAGTCCAAGCGCAGGCCAGAGTATCCCTCTTCACACGGGAGGCAATCAAGTCCCCGACAACAGGAGAGAGAGCCATGAGCACGATCACGACCCGCGACGGTACGCACATCTTCTACAAGGACTGGGGCCCGCGCGACGGCCAGCCCATCCTGTTCTCCCATGGCTGGCCGCTCAGCGCCGACACCTGGGATGCGCAGATGGTGTTCTTCGCCAACCAGGGCTTCCGCACCATCGCCCACGATCGCCGCAGCCATGGCCGGTCGGACCAGGTCTGGCACGACAACACCATGGACCAGTATGCCGACGACCTCGCCGAACTCATCGAAAAGCTCGACCTTCGCGCGGTCATCCTGGTCGGCCATTCCACAGGCGGCGGCGAAGTCACCCGCTATATCGGTCGCCACGGGACCGGCCGCGTCGCCAAGGTTGCGCTCATCGGTGCCGTCCCGCCGCTGATGCTGAAGACGGAAGCCAATCCCGGCGGCCTGCCCATCGACGTCTTCGACGACATCCGCAAGGGCACCTATGACAACCGCAGCCAGTTCTTCAAGGACCTGACCATCCCCTTCTACGGCTACAATCGCGACGGCGCGGTCATTTCCGAGGGCATTCGCGCGGACTTCTGGCGGCAGGGCATGATGGGCGGTCTCAAGGGCCAGCTCGACAGCATCCGCGCCTTCTCGGAAAGCGACTTCCATCAGGATCTCGAGGCCTTCGACAAGCCGACGCTGGTACTGCACGGCGACGACGACCAGATCGTGCCGATCGGCGCGGCCGCCCTGTCGACCGTCAGGATCATCAAGCACGCCGTGCTGAAGGTCTACGAGGGCGCCGACCACGGCCTGACGCAAACCCATCAGGACCGGTTCAACGCCGACCTTCTCGACTTCATCAACGCCTGACCGCCTTCCGGCACGGGCTTCGGCGTAGAAGAGCGCCGGCCCGGCGCCGTTCCATCAAATTCCCCCATCCAGGAGACAGACCATGAGCAAGGACACTTTTCTCGTCACCGGCGCATCCGACGGCATCGGCGCGGTCTATACGGACCGGCTTGCCCGTCGCGGCCACGACCTGCTGCTCGTCGCCCGGCGCACCGACAGGCTGGCAGCGCTCGCCGAACGGCTGCGGTCGGCGCACGGCGTCGCCGTCGAAATCCTTTCCGCCGACCTCGCGCAGCCCGAGGGGCTGGCGCTGGTCGAAAAGCGGCTGCGTGAGGACGCCGCCATCACCGGCCTCGTCAACAATGCCGGCATCGCTGGAGAAGGCATGATCACGGAACTGGACCCGGCGACCGTCACCGGCATGATCAACCTCAACATCCTCGCCGTCACACGCCTTGCCGCCGCCATCGCCCCGCGGCTTGCCGCGGCAGGCAGGGGCACGATCATCAACATGACCTCCGTGACCGCACTGATGCCGGCTGCCTTCACCGCCGTCTATCCCGCGACGAAGGCCTTCGTGCTGGCCTTCACCGAGGCGCTGCAGGGGCAACTTGCCCCGGCCGGCGTGCGCGTGCAGGGCGTGCTGCCGGGCATCACGCGCACCGCGATCTGGGAAGAGGAGACGCTCGAAACCCTGCCGGCGGCCATGGTGATGGATGTCGAGGAGATGGTCGATGCGGCATTGGCCGGCCTCGACCTCGGCGAGACGCTGACCGTCCCCTCCCTGCCGGACACCCCCGATCTCGACGCCTTCCTTGCCGCCCGCGACGCCCTGAGGCCCAACCTTTCGCACGCCCGCGCCGCCACCCGCTACGGGCTCGGCAACCGGGAGTGAGGCGGGACCATCGGCCCGGACGCCGGCGCGCTCCGGGCAAACCCGCGGGCGCGCCTTGTCGCCCACGGAATTCCGCCGCGAAATCGTTCCGATTATCAGGCAAAATAAGACCAAAAAATAGAATTTTTTTCTTATACTGTGGACATTACGGCATCAATGTGCCAAATGGTATCCATATTGCGACGCTCTATCGCTTTTGCGAAGCCTTTCGGCCTGCGCGTATTCCATCCCGCTGAGTGCATCATCAGCCGACACCAAACAAAGGAGAGCGCCCCGCTTCCGGAGCCGGGCCCAGGACAATATGGCATTTGCAACTGAGAGCGACCCTTCGGCAAACGACCAGGGGATCAAGATCAGTATCAAGAACGTCTTCAAGGTTTTCGGCGAGCGGCCCGACAGGGCCCTCGATCTTCTGAAAGCCGGCAGGACCAAGGCGGAGATCCACGCCGCCACCGGCTGCACCATCGGCGTCAACAACGCCAGCTTCGATATCCGCACCGGCGAGATCTTCGTCATCATGGGGCTTTCGGGCTCCGGCAAGTCCACCATGCTGCGCCTCATCAACCGGCTGATCGAACCCACGTCGGGATCGATCGAGATCGAGGGCCGTGATGTCGCGCGCATGCCGCGCGGCGAACTGATCGCGCTGCGGCGCCGCGATATCAGCATGGTCTTCCAGTCCTTCGCGCTGCTGCCGAACCGCACCGTCATCGACAACGCCGCCTTCGGGCTGGAGGTGGCCGGCGTCGGCGAGGCCGAGCGCCGGCAGCGCGCCCGCGCCGCGCTTCGGGCCGTCGGGCTGGACGGCTACGACGACAGCCGCACCGACCAGCTTTCCGGCGGCATGAAGCAGCGCGTCGGCCTTGCCCGGGCGCTTGCCGGCGAGCCGACCGTGCTCCTGATGGACGAGGCCTTTTCCGCGCTCGACCCGCTCATTCGCACGGAGATGCAGGACGAACTGGTCCGCCTCCAGGCCGAGCACAGCCGCACCGTCGTCTTCGTCAGCCACGACCTCGACGAGGCCATGCGCATCGGCGACCGCATCTGCATCATGCAGAACGGCGAGGTGGTGCAGGTCGGCACGCCCGACGAGATCGTGCTGAAGCCCGCCAACGACTACGTCCGTTCCTTCTTCCGCAATGTCGACGTCTCGCAGGTCTTCCGCGCCGGCGACGTCGCGCGCAAGACCCAGGTGACGATCATCGAGCGCCAGGGCGTTTCGGCCGCCGCGGCGCTGGAGCGCATGGAGCACTACGACCGGGACGTCGCCATCATCCTCGGCCGCGACAAGACCTTCCATGGCATGGTCAGCCGCGCTTCGCTGATCAAGACCAGCCGCGACGGCGCGAGCGATCCCTATCGCCGCGCGTTCCTTCCCGACGTCGAGCCGATCCCCGCCTCGGAGAACCTCGCCAACGTCCTCGGCAAGGTCGCCGCCAGCACCTTCCCGCTGCCGGTCGTCGACGAAGCCAACCGCTATCTCGGCTCCATCAGCAAGTCGGCGCTGCTCGAAGCGCTCGACCGCACCGCCTGACCCGCCGGACCGGAGAAAAATCATGACATTCGATATCGGCGACGGCGTCGACAGCGCCGTCAATTACATCCTCGACAATTTCGCCCCGCTGCTCGATTTCATCGCCGCCGCGATCGGCACGGTGACGAACGGCATCCAGGCCCTGCTCCTGGCAACGCCGATGCCTCTCGGCCTTGCGGTCTTCGTGCTGCTCTCGCTGTGGCGCGTCGGCTTCGGCTTTGCCGCGTTCACCGCAGTTTCGCTTTGGCTCGTCGACCATATGGGCCTGTGGTCCGCCATGATGGAGACGCTGTCGCTAGTCCTCGCCTCGACGCTGGTCGCCATGGTCGTCGGCCTGCCGCTCGGCATCGCCATGGCGCGCAGCGACCGGGTCGCGGCCGTCGTCCGCCCGGTGCTCGACCTCATGCAGACCATGCCGGCCTTCGTCTACCTCATCCCGGCCGCCATGTTCTTCGGCCTCGGCGCCGTGCCCGGCACCATCGCCACCGTCATCTTCTCGATGCCGCCGGTCGTGCGCCTCACCAATCTCGGCATCCGCCAGGTGCATGTCGAATATATCGAAGTCGGCAACGCCTTCGGCTGCACGGCCCCGCAGCTGCTCTTCAAGGTGCAGCTTCCCAATGCCATGCCCTCCATCATGGCCGGCATCAACCAGACGATCATGCTGTCGCTATCCATGGTGGTGATCGCCTCGATGATCGGCGCGGGCGGCATCGGCAACACCGTGCTGACCGGGATCCAGCGTCTCGACGTCGGCACCGGCTTCGAGGGCGGCATCGCCGTCGTCATCCTCGCGGTGATCCTCGACCGGATCACCCAGAGCCTCGGAAAGGCGCGCGCCAGCCTCTGGCGCACCCTCTTCCGTCCCCGGGCACCGGCCCCGGCGGCCTCCGCCGCCACGGCCTGACGCCCAGAACCGGCGGCCCTCGCGCCGTCGAATGCGTACCTTCCAAAGGAGCAAAGATGTTCAAGACACTCGCCACCCTCGGCCTTGCGGCCGGAATGCTCGTCGGCGCGGCCGGCGCGACGCTCGCCCAAGACAAGGCGCCGGTGAAGATCGGTTGGGCCGCCTGGTCCGACGCCGAATTCGTGACGAAGCTTGCCGCAAAGCTCATCAAGGACGAACTCGGCCATGAGGTCGAACTGGTCCAGACCGACGTCGCCCCGCTCTACCAGGGCGTCAGCCGCGGCGACCTCGACGCCATGATGATGGCCTGGCTGCCGCAGACCCATGCCGATTACTTCGCCAAGGTGAAGGACAAGGTGACGACGCTCGGCACCGTCTATGACGGCGCGAAGCTCGGCTGGGTCGTGCCCGCCTATGTGCCGGAAGACGCCGTCGCCTCCATCGAGGACCTGAAGAAGGACGACGTGAAGGCGAAGCTGAAGGGCCGCATCGAAGGCATCGATCCGGGCGCCGGCCTTACCCGTCTTTCCGAACAGGCGGTCACGGACTACGGCCTGGACGGCTACAAGCTGCAGATCTCCAGCGAAGCCGGCATGCTGACGACGGTCGACCGGGCGATCCGCAAGGAGGAATGGTTCGTCGCCACTTCCTGGAGCCCGCATTGGATGTTCGGCAAGTACGCGCTGCGCTACATCGAGGATCCGAAGGGCGCCCTCGGCAAGGCCGAGCATGTCGACGTGATCGCCCGCAAGGACTTCGACAAGGACAATCCGGAGGTCGCCGCCTTCCTGTCGCGCATGAAGCTGCCGATCGGCGATCTCGAGGCCGCGATGTTCAACGCGCAGGAGACCTCCTACGAGAAGGCCGTCGACAAGTACATCGCCGACCATCCCGACCAGATCAAGGCCTGGCTCGCCAAGGAAGACGGCTGACGCCGCCACCGGCCCCGCGCCGCCTGCGCGGGGCATCCCCTCACGAACAAAGGACATAGACATGTACAACGACGCCACCCTTGCCCCGCGCACCGCCGTCGACACGGCCTATGACACGATCGGCGGGCGGATTTCGCTTGCACGCGACGCCGTGGGCCTCACCGTCGACCAGATCTCCGCCATTGCCGGCGTGACGGTCGAGACCTGGACCAACTGGGAGAACGACCGGGCGGAGCCCCGCGCCAACCGCCTCGACATGCTGGCCCGCATCCTTCAGGTCAACATCGCCTGGCTGCTCGACGGGCAGGGCAAGGGGCCGCTGTACAACAACGGCTAATCCTGGCTCGCATCAAGCGCCTGCACGAGATCGGCCACCAGGTCGTCCGGGTGCTCGATGCCGATGGACAGGCGGATGGTCGATTCGAGCACGCCGATGCGCTGGCGCACCTCGGCAGGGACGCCCGAATGGGTCATCGTCGCGGGATGCGAGGCGAGCGATTCCGTGCCGCCCAGGCTGACGGCGAGCTTGAAGATCTTCAGCGCGTTCAGGAACTTGAACGAAGCCGGCTGCCCGCCCTCGATATCGAAGGAGAAGGTCGAGCCGGCGCCGCTGCACTGGGCGGCGAAGGTCCGGCCGGCCGGCGATGCGGAATCGTAGAAGGGCGGATAGTGGATCGTCTCGACCCTGGGGTGCTCGCGCAGGAAGCCGGCGACCGCCGCCGCATTGCTGTTCGCCCGCTCCATGCGGATCTGCAGGGTCTCCAGCGAGCGCCCGAGCATCCAGCAGGAATGCGGGTCGAGCTGCGTGCCGATCGCCCCGCGCAACGCCTTGACCTGCTTCATCACCGCCTTGCGGCCGAGCGCGGCGCCGGCGATCAGGTCCGAATGGCCGCCGACATATTTGGTCAGCGAATAGAGCGAGAGATCCGCGCCGTGCTCGATCGGCCGCTGGAAGACCGGGCCGAGCAGCGTGTTGTCGCAGGCGACGACCGGCATATGGCCCTGCCGCGCGCCGACCGCATCGGCGACCCGGCGGATCATCGCGATATCGACGAGGCTGTTGGTGGGGTTGGCCGGCGTTTCGACGAGGATGACGGAAACGCGGCCCTTCTGCATCGCCGCGTCCGCCGCAGCCTGCACCGACGCCTCGCTGACACCGTCGGCAAAACCCACGGCCGAGACGCCGAGATTGAGGAAGGTCCTTGCCAGAAGGGTCTCGGTGCCGCCGTAAAGGGGTTGCGAGTGCAGCACGGCGTCGCCCGGTCGCACCAGGGCGAGAAGCGTCGTGGCGATCGCCGACATGCCCGACGAGAACAGCGCACAGCTTTCCGTCCGCTCGTAGACGGCCAGGCGATCCTCGACGATCTCGCTGTTGGGGTGGTTGAAGCGCGAATAGACGAGGCCGGCGCCCCTGCCTTCCGGCGGCTCCTTGCGCCCGGAGACGTAGTCGAAGAAGTCGCGCCCGTCCTCGGCGGACTTGAAGACGAAGGTGGATGTCAGGAAGACCGGCGGCTTGACGGCCCCTTCGGACAGTTCGGGATCATAGCCGTAGTTCAGCATCTGCGTTTCGGGATGCAGGGCATGGTTGCCGATATGGGTTCTCGACGGATGCGGCGCGGTCATGGAAAGTCTCCCTCGTTCGTGCAGCGGCTTCGGACGCCACACTATATCAGGCGCGGCGGCGTTTCCTTGCTATTTGGCGCGGCCCGGCGCTTTTGGAAGCGACGTCTTGCGGAGACAGCCGGGAAAATTTCCCCCGAGATGATCAAGACACGGCGTCGGGGCCGGCCTTGAGGAAATCGATCACCGCATCGGCGATCAGGCCCTTATGCCGCGCCATCGTTTCGGGCTCCGACAGGTCGCGGCGGAAGATCGTGCCGAAGGTGTAGCGGTTCGAGACGCGGAAGAAGCAGAAGGCGCTGATCAGCATATGCACGTCGATCGGATCGGCCCGGCGCCGGAACACGCCCTCGGCGTGGCCGCGCTCCAGGATGCCGGCGATCGTCTCGATGACCGAGACGTTGAGGTCGCGGATCGCTTCCGAGCGCAGCATGTGGGCGGCGTGGTGGATGTTCTCGATGCTCACCAGCCGCACGAAATCCGGATTGGCCTCGTCATGGTCGAAGGTGCTGAAGATCAGCGTGCGCAGTGCCGCCTCGGGCGCCAGGCTCGCCAGCTTCAGGTCCTCCTCCAGCGTGCGGATCTTGCGATAGGCGCGCTCCAGCACGGAGAGGTAAAGCCCCTCCTTGCCGCCGAAATAATAGTAGATCATGCGCTTGGACGTGCGCGTGCGCTCCGCGATGGCATCGACGCGCCCGCCGGCAAGGCCATGGGTGGCGAATTCCTCGGTGGCGACGGCGAGGATATCCTCCTTCGTCCGCTCCGGATCGTTTTTTCGCCCTGCTTCAGCCCGTCCTGCCATCTGTGGTCGCGTCTCCCGGCGATCAGCTTGATTTTCATCAAGAAAAGCAATCTGAAGCCGGCCGGTACGCAAGGCCCCGGCTTCCGATCTCCCGGCCAGTCATATTGAGGTTGTCGGGGTCTTTCAAGATACTCCGCTTGACATACGTACTAGTTCGTACATTTTTAGGAAGCCGGAACGACCAGGAGGGGTCGTCCCAGCACCGCCGCACCCCTGACGCGCCGACCGGAGCTGCGCTAGGAACGAACGGGCCCGCGACAGCGGCAATTCGCTTTGGGAGGAATGCATGATCCGCATCATCGATTTCTGCTTCTTGGGGCTGAAGGCCGCGATCGCCGCGCTGCTCGCCGGCATGGTCGTCCTGGTCTTCGGCAATGTCGTGCTGCGCTATGCCTTCAACACGGGCATCACCTATTCGGAAGAGCTGTCGCGCATCTTCTTCCTCTGGCTGACCTTCCTCGGCGCGGTCGTCGCCATGCGCGAGCACGGCCATCTCGGCGTCGATACCCTGTTGCGCCGCCTGCCGCCCTCCGGCGCCAAGGTCGCGGTCCTCACGGGCCAGGCGCTGATGGTCTGGGCCACCTGGCTGATGATCAGCGGCAGCTGGACCCAGACCCTGATCAATCTCCACGTCTCGGCGCCGGCCACCGGCATATCGATGGGCGTCTTCTACGGCGCGGGCCTTGCCTTCGGCGTCCCCGCGCTCCTCCTCATCCTTTCCGACATGATCGGCGTCCTCACCGGCCGCATCGACGTCACCACGGCCGAATTCGTCAAGGACAGCGAGGACGAGCTTGCGCTCGAGCACGATCCTTCCCTTGCCGCCCCTTCGGCCAAACGCTGAGGCGCCCGCGATGACCGTTACGATCTTCCTCGGTGCCCTTCTCGTTCCGATGGCGCTCGGCGTGCCGATCGCCTTCGCCCTCATCGTCAGCGGCGTCGCCCTGATGATGTATCTCGGCCTGTTCGACGCGCAGATCGTCGCGCAGAACGTGCTCAACGGCGCCGACAGCTTTCCCCTGATGGCCGTGCCGTTCTTCCTGCTCGCCGGCGAGGTGATGAACACCGGCGGCCTGTCGCGCCGCATCGTCGACCTCGCCATGGCGCTGGTCGGCCATATCCGCGGCGGGCTCGGCTTCGTCGCCATCTTTGCGGCCTGCATTCTGTCGAGCCTCTCGGGCTCGGCCGTCGCCGATGCGGCGGCGCTCGGCGCCCTGCTCTACCCGATGATGGTGAAATCCGGCCATGACCCGGCGCGCACCGGCGGCCTCATTGCCTCCGCCTCGATCATCGGGCCGATCATCCCGCCGTCGATCGGTTTCATCCTCTACGGCGTCGTCGGCGGCGTCTCGATCACCAAGCTCTTCCTCGCCGGCATCTTTCCGGGCCTGATGATCGCCGGGGCGCTCTGCGTCACCTGGCTCATCGTCGCCCGCAAGGAGCAGTTCGCCCTGCCGCCGCGCCAGAGCGGCGAGGTCCGCCTCAAGGCCTTCGTCGACAGCCTCTGGGCTTTAATGCTGCCGGTCATCATCATCGTCGGGCTGAAATTCGGCGTGTTCACGCCGACGGAAGCCGGCGTCGTCGCCGCCGTCTACTCGCTGTTCGTGGCGATGGTCGTCTACCGCGAACTGCCGCCGGCCAAACTCTTCGGCGTCTTCGTCTCGGCGGCCAAGATCACCGCGGTCGTCATGTTCCTCGTCGCCTGCGCGGCCGTCTCGGCCTGGCTCGTCACCGTCGCCGACGTGCCGGGCGAACTGGTCTCGCTGCTCGAGCCGCTGATGGACAACCAGACGCTGCTGCTGCTTGCCATCATGGCCCTCGTCGTCGTGGTCGGCACCGCCATGGACATGACGCCGACCATCCTTATCATGACGCCGGTGCTGATGCCCGTCATCAAGGAGGCCGGCATCGACCCGGTCTATTTCGGCGTCCTCTTCATCATCAACAACTCCATCGGCCTGATCACCCCGCCCGTCGGCACCGTGCTGAACGTGCTGTGCGGCGTGTCCAAGCTCAACATGGAGCAATTGATGAAGGGCGTGATGCCCTTCCTCATCGCCGAACTCATCGTGCTTCTTCTGCTCGTCCTGTTCCCGCAGCTCGTCCTCGTTCCCGTGGCACTGCTGGGGCACTGACCGACATCCATTCAACCGGCCGAACGCGAAGCGTGGCCAAACCTGGGAGGAAAACATGCATACCCTACTGAAAAGCCTGGTTTTCGGTGCAGTCGTGCTGGCCGCGATGCCGGCCTCGGCCGAAATCCGCGAGCACCAGATCAAGTTCGCCTCGGCCAATACCAAGGGCCATCCGCAGGTGACCGGCATGGAGAAATTCGCCGAACTCGTGAAGGAGAAGAGCGGCGGCAAGATCGAGGTGAAGCTGTTTCCGGGCGGCGTGCTCGGCGGCGACGTGCAGACCGTCTCGGCGCTCCAGGGCGGCGTCATCGAGATGACGGTGCTGAATGCCGGCATCCTCGCAAGCAACGTCAAGGAGTTCGGCGCGGTCGACCTGCCCTTCCTGTTCGGCAGCGGCGAGGAAGCCGACAAGGTGATGGACGGCGCCTTCGGCACGAGCCTGATGGACCTTCTGCCCGATACCGGCCTCGTGGGTCTCGGCTATTGGGAACTCGGCTTCCGCAACCTCACCAACAACCGTCACCAGATCACCAAGCTCGAAGACATCGAGGGCTTGAAGATCCGCACCATCCAGTCGCCGATCCCGATCGAGCTGTTCAACAGCCTCGGCGCCAACGCCGTGCCGCTGCCCTATACCGAACTCTACACGGCGCTTGAGACCGGCACCGTCGACGGCCAGGAGAACCCCGCCGCCAACATCCTGAACGCCAAGTTCTACGAAGTGCAGAAGTACATGACGGTGACCCGCCACCAGTACAACCCGCAGATCGTGCTGATCAGCAAGAAGACCTGGGACGGGCTGAACGACGAGGAGAAGGCCGTCTTCCAGGCGGCCGCCACAGAGGCGCGCGACTACCAGCGCAAGGTCTCGCGCGAGGTGGACGCCAAGGCGATAGAGGACATCAAGGCGACCGGCATGGAGGTGGGCGAGCTCTCGCCGGAGGAAACGCAGAAGCTGCGTGACGCCGTCAAGCCGCTGATCGACAAGTTCGCCGCCGAGATCGGCCCGGAGACGGTGGCCGCCCTCTTCAAGGAACTGGAGACGATCCGCAGCAAGTAAGCCGCTTAACCGGCCCGCCGCAACCGGCGGGCCGGCCTTTGCCACAACGGACCCTTCGAGATGACCGAGACGCTGCTCAAACCGATGAAGGCCGGCCTGATCGGCGCCGGCATCCAGGCATCGCTGACGCCCGCCATGCACATGCGCGAGGGTGCGGCGCAGGGTTTGCCCTACGATTACGAGCTGATCGACCTCAGCCGGATCGGCGCGACGCCGGACGACCTGCCGCGCCTTCTCGATGCCGCGGAAGAACGCGGCCTCAGCGGGCTCAACATCACGCATCCGTGCAAGCAGAGCGTCATTCCCCTCCTCGACGACCTGTCGCCGCAGGCGCGCGATCTCGGCGCCGTCAACACGATCGTGCTGCACGAGGGCAGGCGCTCCGGCCACAACACCGACTGGTGGGGCTTTGCCGAGAGCTTTCGCAAGGGCCTGCCGCAGGCCGACCTCTCCTCGGCGCTGCAGCTCGGCGCCGGCGGCGCCGGGGCGGCGACCGCCTATGCGCTGCTCTCCCTCGGCCTCGAACGGCTGCTGGTCTTCGACCGCGAGGGCGAACGGGCGGCAGCGCTTGCCCATACCATGGCCGCTCTCTTCCCCCGCGCCGCGATCACGGTCGCCGAAACGCTCGCCCCCGCCATGCGGTCGGTCGCCGGCCTCGTCCATGCGACGCCGACCGGCATGGCGAAATATCCCGGCCTGCCCCTGCCGGCCGACCTGCTCGAAGCCCGGCACTGGGTCGCCGAGGTGGTCTATTTCCCGCTGGAGACCGCGCTCCTGCGCGAGGCGCGGCGCCGCGGCTGCCGGACGCTCGATGGCGGCGGCATGGCGGTCTTCCAGGCCGTCGGCGCCTTCCGGCTGTTCACCGGGCGCGAGCCGGACGCCGGGCGCATGCTCGCCCATTTCAACACGCTCGCGCGCTGAGGCCCCGCCAGGAGGACATCGCCATGAAAACCTCTATCGCCACCGTCTCGCTGAGCGGGGACCTGCGCGAGAAACTCACCGCCATCGCCAAGGCGGGTTTCGACGGCGTCGAGATCTTCGAGAACGACTTCCTCGTCTTCGACGAGAGCCCGCGGCAGCTCGGCCGCATGGTGCGCGATTTCGGCCTGGAGATCACGCTGTTCCAGCCGTTCCGCGATTTCGAGGGCATGCCCGAGCCCTTGCGCACGCGCACCTTCGACCGGGCCGAGCGCAAGTTCGACCTCATGCAGGAGATGGGCACCGACCTCGTCCTCGTCTGCTCGAACGTCTCCAGCGCGGCGCTCGGCGGGCTCGACCGCGCCGCCGCCGACTTCCGCGAGCTTGGCGAGCGGGCCGCACGGCGCGGCCTCAAGGTCGGCTACGAGGCGCTGGCCTGGGGCCGGCACATCAACGACCACCGCGACGCGTGGGAGATCGTGCGCCGCGCCGATCATCCGAATATCGGCCTCATCCTCGACAGTTTCCACACGCTGGCGCGCAGGATCGACGTCAACTCGATACGCTCGATCCCGAAGGAGAAGATCTTCATCATCCAGCTTGCCGATGCGCCGAAGATCGACATGGACCTGCTCTACTGGAGCCGGCATTTCCGCAACATGCCGGGCGAAGGCGAACTGCCGGTGGCCGACTTCATGGCCGCCGTCGCCGAGACGGGCTATGACGGCTATCTCTCGCTGGAAATCTTCAACGACCAGTTCCGCGGCGGTTCTCCCGCCGCCATCGCCGCCGACGGGCACCGCTCGCTGCTCTATCTCGGCGACCAGGTCCGCCGCGCCCATCCCGGCGCGGCCCTGAGCGTGCCGGACATGCCGGCGCGCAGCCGGGTGGAGGGCGTCGCCTTCGTCGAATTCGCCGTCGACGCGGCCGAGGCGCCCGAACTTACGGCGGTGATCGCCACGCTCGGCTTCCGCCGGGACGCGCGCCACAGGTCGAAGAATGTCACGGTGTATCGCCAGGGCGATATCCGGCTGGTCGTCAATGCGGACGATCGCGGCTTTGCCGGCTCCTCCTATCTCGTGCACGGCACCTCGGCCTATGCGATGGGCCTGCTCGTCGAGGATGCCCGCGCGGCCTTCGAGCGGGCCGTCGCGCTTGGCGCCGAGCCCTTCGAGCAGCCGCTCGACCCCGGCGAGATCGACATGCGGGCGGTGCGGGGCGTCGGCGGCGGCATCCTCTATTTCCTCGACCGGACGAGCGATCTCGCCCGCATCTGGGATATCGAGTTCGTGCCGCTGGCGGACGATGCCCCGGCCGCGCGCGATGCCGGGCTGGAAAAGATCGACCATGTCGCCCAGACCATGCCCTACGACACGCTCCTGACCTGGTTGCTGTTCTACACCGCGATCTTCCAGGCCGAGAAGACGCCGATGGTCGATATCGTCGATCCCTCGGGCCTGGTGCGCAGCCAGGTGGTCGAGAATGCCGAAGGCTCGCTGCGCATTACCATGAACGGCGCGGAGAACCGCAACACCGTCGCCGGGCGCTTCATCTCGGAAACCTTCGGCTCCGGCATCCAGCATCTCGCCTTCACCACGAACGACATCTTCACCACCGCGAAGGCGCTGGCGGCAAACGGCTTCACCGCCCTTGAGATTTCACGGAACTACTATGACGATCTAGAGGCCCGCTTCGGCCTCGATCCGGCCCTGACGGAACAGCTCCAGGCGCACAATATCCTCTACGACCGCGACGAGCACGGCGAGTATTTCCAGCTCTACAGCCCCACCTATCACGAGGGCTTCTTCTTCGAGATCGTCGAGCGCCGGGGCTATCGCGGCTATGGCGCGGCCAACGCGATCTTCCGCATCGCCGCCCTGCGCCGGCACCTGCGCCCGACAGGCATGCCGCGCGGCTGAGCGCAGCGCGGCCTCTTCAAAAGACAACCCCGCTTGCGCGGGGTTGAAGGGCTGCAACGGGTGGATTCAGGCCGATGCCGCGATCATTCCGCAGCCTGCAAGGCGGGCGCCGGAACCGGCATGTCGACGAGATCGCCGCTCAGGGCCGCATTCAACTGGGCGACGTCCAGCTCGTTTTCCCAGCGGGCGACGACGATCGTCGCGACGGCATTGCCGACGAAGTTGGTCAGCGCCCGGCATTCCGACATGAAACGGTCGATGCCGAGGATGAGGGCCATGCCGGCGACCGGGACGGACGGCACGACGGAGAGCGTTGCGGCGAGCGTGATGAACCCCGCGCCGGTGATGCCGGCGGCACCCTTGGAGCTCAGCATGGCGACGAGCAGCAGCAGGATCTGGTCGCCGAACGACAGCGGAATGTCGACCGCCTGGGCGATGAACGGTGCGGCGAGCGTCATGTAGATGTTCGTGCCGTCGAGATTGAACGAATAGCCCGTCGGAATGACGAGACCGACGACCGAGCGCTTGCAGCCGGCCCGTTCCATCTTCTGCATCAGACCCGGAAGCGCCGCCTCGGACGAGGAGGTGCCGAGCACGAGAAGCAGCTCCTCCTTGATGTAGCGGATCAGCGCGACGATCGAGAAGCCGTTATACCTTGCGACCGCGCCCAGCACGACGAAGACGAAGAGGAAGGCGGTGAGATAGAAGGTGGCGATCAGGAAGGCGAGGTTGGCGACCGAGCCGATGCCGTATTTGCCGATGGTGAAGGCCATGGCGCCGAAGGCGCCGATCGGGGCCGCCTTCATGAGGATGGCGACCAGCCGGAAGATCGGCGTCGTCAGGGCCTGGAGGAAATCGACGACGGGCTTGCCCTTGTCGCCGACCATGCCGAGCGCGATGCCGAACAGCACCGAGAAGAACAGCACCTGCAGGATATCACCCTCAGCGAAGGCGCCGACGATGGTCTGCGGGATGATGTTCATCAGGAAGCCGGTGATGGTCGATTCATGCGCCTTGCTGGCATAGGACGCCACGGCATCGGCATCGAGCGAGGCCGGGTCGATATGCATGCCGGCGCCCGGCTGCACGACATTGGCGATGAGCATGCCCACGGCGAGCGCGAGCGTGGAGAAGGTGAGGAAGTAGATCATCGCCTTGCCGGCGACGCGCCCCACCTTCTTCAGATCGGACATGCCGGCAATGCCGGTGGCGACCGTCAGGAAGATCACCGGGGCGATGATCATCTTGACGAGCCGGATGAAAGCGTCGCCGAGCGGCTTCAGGCCGGCGCCGAGATCGGGATAGAAGTGGCCGACCAGCATGCCGGCGACGATGGCGACGATCACCTGGACATAGAGATGGCGGTAGAACGGCAACGGACCACGGTCCGGCGTGGCGGCAGACGAAATGTGCATGGCTTCCTCCTTTCGCACCCCAACCAGCGCACTGGCTCTTCCCGGGGTGGCTTTGCTGCAATCGACGGAGACTTCGCAAAGGGCGTGCCAGTTTGCACGACGCCACTCAAGCTATTGTTAAAGTTCAGTTTTTTAAAATCCGGCGGCTGGAGTTGAATATGATAGTGCGGATTTCCGCACAGATTTCCTTGAATATCGTGCGGTTTTATGCTCAAGATCGCCGATGGACCCGGTTCCGACGACCAGCAACCAGATTGCCCTCTCCCGCGCGACGCGGCGGCAATGGGCCGCGTTCGCCGTCGTCGTTTTCGCCCTCGCCCTTGCCGCGCTCCATGCCGCCGGCCTTTATGGCCGCGCCTCGGCCCTGTCGGCGCTGGAGGAACAGGGGCGGACCGATGCGAACCTCAAGGTCGCGCTGCTGCAGGCCGTTCTGGAACGCCCGCGCGCCCTTCCCTTCCTCCTGTCCCGCGACCGGGACGTCACGGAGACCCTGGCAGGCGCCGACCCGGCCAAACGCGCCTTTCTCGACCGCAAGCTGGAGGAGCTGGTCGCCGGCACCGATGCGGCGGTCATCTATGCCATCGACGAGACGGGCGTGGCGATCGCCGCCAGCAACTGGCGCGAACCGACGAGCTTCGTCGGCAACGACTATTCGTTCCGCGCCTATTTCTCCCGCGCGATGGCGGAGGGCACGGCGGAGCATTTCGCGCTCGGCTCGGTCAGCAAGAGGCCCGGCCTCTACATCTCGCACCGGATCGGCCCGGCCGCCGCGCCCCTCGGCGTCGTCGTCGTCAAGATGGAATTCGACCGGCTGGAGCGCGACTGGCACGAAACGCAACGCCCCTCCTATGTGGTGGACGCCAATCGCGTGGTGCTGATCACCAGCATCCCCTCCTGGCGTTTCATGACCACCGAACCGCTGCCAGCCGAAAGCCTCGCGACCATTCGCGACAGCCTGCAATTCGGCGCGGCGCCGCTCGCCCCCCTTCCCTTCACGCCCGTCGACGGCGGCCCGTTGCTGCGCGTCGTCCAGCCCGGCGGCGGCGCGCAGACCTATCTTCGCATAACGGCGCCCGTCGCCACGACGCCATGGCATTTCGAATATCTCATGCCAACCGGCAGCGCCGTCGCCGCCAGCATGCGCGAGGCACGCCTCGTGGCCCTCCTCGCCGTCGGCGCAATCACGCTCGCCGCCGCTTTCACGCTGCGCCGGCGCCAGGCGATGCTCGCCAATGCCGCGCGCGACCAGGCGGCGCGCGAAGAACTCGAACGCCGCGTCGTCGAGCGCACCCGCGACCTCAGCCTCGCCCGCGACCACCTGCAGGCCGTACAGCAGGACCTGGTGCACGCCAACCGGCTCGCCATCCTCGGCCAGGTCGCCGCCGGCGTGGCGCATGAGATCAACCAGCCGCTTGCCACCATCCGCGCCTATGCCGACAATGCCAAGGTCTTCCTGGCGCGCAACCGGCCGGAGCCCGCACAGGAAAACCTCGATCTCATCGCCGGCCTCACCGACCGGATCGCCGGCATCACGGAGGACCTGAAGGCGCTGGCCCGCAAGGGCCGCACCGCCGAGGAACCCGTCGTGCTGCAAGAGGCGATCGACGGTGCGATCCTGCTGCTGCGCAGCCGTTTCACCGGCCGGCTCGATCGCCTCGCCGTCGCCCCGCTGCCGGAAGGCCTGCGCGTCGCCGGCAACCGGCTGCGGCTCGAGCAGGTCTTCATCAACCTCTTCCAGAACGCGCTCGAAGCCGTCGAGGACCGAGCGGACGGACACGTCGACGTCACAGCCACCGCGGGGGAGGACGGCGTCGTCGTTTCCGTCGCCGACAACGGCCCCGGCCTGCCGGCCGCCATCCTCGCCTCGCTCTTCGAGCCGTTCAACACGTCGAAGGAAAAGGGCCTCGGCCTCGGCCTCGTCATCGCCAAGGACATCGTCTCGGACTATGGCGGCAGGCTGGAGGTCGAGACAAGCACGGGCGGCGCCGCCTTCCGCGTCCACCTCAGAAAGGCTGAAGAATGACCGCGCCGGTCCTCCTCATCGACGACGACAGGCAGCTTCTGCGCGCCACGGCCCAGACGCTGGAACTCGCCGGCTTTTCCGTGGCGCCGCTCGGCTCAGCCGTCGAGGCGCTGGAAAGGCTCGACGCGGATTTCGCTGGCGTCGTCGTGTCGGACATCCGCATGCCCGGCATGGACGGGCTCCAGCTCTTTGCGCGCATTCGCGCGCTCGATACCGAGATCCCGGTCGTGCTCGTCACCGGCCACGGCGATATCGCGACGGCGGTCAAGGCCATCCAGGAAGGGGTCTACGATTTCATCGCAAAACCTTTTCCCGCCGAGCGGCTGGTCCAGTGCGTCCAGCGCGCGGCGGAAAAACGCAGCCTCGTCATGGAAAACCGCCGGCTGCGGGAAAGCGCCCGGCAGGCGGAGGACGATTTTCCCCTGATCGGCCAGACGCCGGCGATGGACCGGCTGCGCCAGACCCTGCGCCAGATCGCCGACACGGACGTCGACGTGCTCGTGACCGGCGAGACGGGCAGCGGCAAGGAGGTCGTGGCCCGCCTGCTGCACGGCTGGAGCCGGCGGGCGAAAGGCAATTTCGTGGCGCTCAACTGCGGCGCCCTGCCGGAACAGGTGATCGAGAGCGAGCTTTTCGGCCACGAACCCGGCGCCTTCACCGGCGCACAGAAGAAGCGCATCGGCCGCATCGAGCATTCGAGCGGCGGAACGCTCTTCCTCGACGAACTGGAAAGCATGCCGCCGTCCACGCAGGTCCAGATGCTGCGCGTGCTCGAACTGCGCGAGGTGACCCCGCTCGGCACGAACGAGGTCAGGCCGGTGGACATCCGCATCGTCGCGGCGGCCAAGGTCGACCTTGCCGATCCCGCCCAGCGCGAGACCTTTCGCGAGGACCTCTACTACCGCCTGAACGTCATCTCCCTTTCCATCCCGCCGCTGCGCGAGCGCCGCGAGGACATTCCGCTGCTGTTCAGCTATTTCGCCGAGCGGGCCGCCCGGCGCTTCCAGCGGGCGGCGCCCGGCCTTTCGGCTGAAATCCTGCGCCACCTGCGCGAACACGACTGGCCCGGCAATGTGCGCGAACTTTCCCATTTCGCCGAACGCACGGTATTGGGCATGACGCCCGCGGCGCTGGCGCGGCAAGGCCCTTCCTCCGAAGCCGGCGGCGCGGGCTCGCTGCCGGAGCGGCTGGAACGGCTTGAGGCCGAGATCATCCGCGATACGCTCGGCGCCCATGACGGCAACGTGCAGGCAACCATTGCCGCCCTCGGCATCCCGCGCAAGACCTTCTACGACAAACTCCAGCGCCACGGCATCGTCAGGCGGGAATTCTCCGCGACGGGCGGCAAACCGGTCCCTTCGAAACCGGATCCTTGAGGGCCGCGGCGGGAAGGCTGGCAAGGCCGCCCCGTCCCGGGTTGACTTGACACGCCATTTACGTTGATATCAACGTCACTGAGCGAATGCCGGTCTTGAGGGTCGGCGAAACGACAACCACGAGGAGGAATGAAGCATGAAGATCGTCACGAGCTTGAGTTTCCAGGGACAGTGCCGCGCGGCATTCGAGTTCTACGCCGAGGTGCTAGGCGGCAAGATCACCGGCGCCTTCCCCTATGGCGAGGCGCCGCCGGAGATGCCGATCAGCGATCCGAAATACAAGGACTGGCTGATGCATTGCTGGCTGGAGGTCGGCGACCAGGCGCTGATGGGCGCCGACATGGACCCCGCCTGGGCGCCCAACATCGACAAGCCCAAGAACGGCTTCGACGTGACGCTGCACACCACGGACAAGGCGGAGGCCAAGCGCTGGTTCGACCGGCTCGCCGAAGGCGGCAAGGCCGTCATGCCGTTCGGCGAGACCTTCTGGTCGCCCGGCTTCGGCTCCCTCGTGGACAAGTTCGGCGTTCCGTGGATGATCAACTGCATTCCCGCCGCCGACTGGAAGCCGGCACAGGGCTGACCCGTCCTTCCCGAGCAGCGTGACGCCGGCAACGGCGCACGCTCAGCGGGGCTTGAACTCGACCAATAGCGATTTCAGCTCGATCTCGCGCACGCGCCGCGCCGCTTCGTCCGGGCTCACCCAGGCGAGCCGGCGCTCGCCCTTTTCCTTGAATTTCGTGGCAAGCTCGGTGGCTTCGATCTGGAACACGTCGACGATGCAGGGCGCCACGTCGCCGTCGTCCAAGAGCTTCAGATAGGTGTAGCTGCCGACCGGCTTCTTGTGCACCTTTCCCCGGATGCCGGCCTCCTGGAAGGCTTCGATCGCGGCCGCTTCATAGGGCTTCCGGTCCTTCATCGGCCAGCCCTTGGGAATGATCCAGCGCCCGGTGTCGCGCGAGGTCACCACGAGGATCTCGATCCCGGCCCCCTCGGGCGCGCTGCGAAAGCACAGGGCAGCATATTGCTGGCGAAACGCGCCCGAAAACAGCTTTTCGGGGGTAGCCGCCAGCTTCTGCAGAAGGGTCTTGGGCCTGCGGTTCTTCTGCGCCTTGGTCTTCTTGGTCGTTTTCAGGGCTCTTGCCGCCACGCATCGGAAATGGGGGCGAAACCTAGGACGAGTTGCCCACCATGTCAAAGGCGCCGCCCCGGCCGGCTACCCTTCCTGGCGGAAGGCGATCTGGACGGCGCGGTTCACGGCGACGGGTAGAACGGACATATGATTCTCGCCGGCATATTCCTCGAAACGGGCGATGCCCGCGAGCCGAGGTAAAGCCTCCCAGCGTTCCGCCATCGCCCGGGCAAGCTCCACCGTTCTGGCTTCACGGGCGCGGGCTCGCCTCTGCTCCTCGTCGGGTCGGCCCTTATGGAAGGGGGCGATGCACGCCTCGCTCTCATACTGCCCGGCCGAAAGATGAAGCTCGATGCCGGGCGGCAGGTCGGAGCGCTCGAGGAACGCCCGTTCGGTCGAGAGGACGGCCGCGTCCTCCCAGTGGATCGACGGACTTGCCGCGATCCAGCGCATATAGGCATGGGGCCGGGTGAACAGCGCATGGAGCACCAGCAGGCCACCGAAGGAATGGCCGAAAAGCGCCTGGCGGGACCGGTCGATCGGCACCTGCCGCTCGACCCATGGCTTCACCTCCTCCTCGATCGCGGAGAGGAAGCCTTCGCCGCCGCCGGTCCTGACGTGGGGCGTGTCGGGAAAGAACGGCGGATAGGTGCGGCCGGGCGGCGGGCTGAGGTCCCAGGAGCGGCGGAAGGGATCGTAGGCGTCATCGGACGGATAGCCGATTGCCACGATCACGCCCGCGCGGATGTTCGTGCCGCTCGGATGGGCCATCTGCACCTTCTGCGCATCGACGGCCGTCGCGAAGCAGGCATTGCCGTCCGTCATGTAGAGGACAGGCCAGCCCTCGGGCGGCGCGGGCCCTGCCGGGCGATAGAGGAAGATCCGGTGCGGCTGGTCGGCCGTGCCGAGCGTCATGTCGGTGAACGTCGCGCCGGCAAGCGCGACGGGCGATGATGAAGGCGGCATGGCTTCTCCGGGCGGTACGGGACGAGACGGCGGCGCCGCGTCACGAGGATCGACTGGGATTGCCATCTAATGCGATTCGATGCCCGGCAAACATGGCGATGGCGCCGCGGCGCCGGCCGACCGCCCATCGACACGCCGCCGGCTTGCCCGCCTAGACGAAGATCATCACGCCCGCATAGCCGATCGCGATCAGGATCAGTCCTGCGACGAGCATCGGCATCAGGCTGCTGCCATTGACGTCCCGGCCGCTGACATGCTCGCCGGAAAACACCAGGGGCTTGCGTGTTTCTTCGTTGTTCATGGCCTTCTCCTGTTAATGTGGCAAATAATATACCACTTTAACGCCGCACGCTACGTGACAATTTGGCGCCGCGCATGAGGAAGATGGGGCGGGGCGGGGCATGTCGATGCGGATTGAAATTGCCATGCTTTTGACCGAGAAGAATGCATGACAAAATGGCATCCCGATTCCGGCCAGTTGCGGCGCCCCGTCTATATCTCGCTTGCGGACCAGGTCACGGCGGCGATCAAGGGCGGCCGGCTTGTGCCCGGCGACAAGCTGCCGGCGCACCGCGACCTTGCCTATGACCTGAAAATCTCGATCCAGACGGTGAGCAAGGCCTATGACGTCCTCGCCCGCCGCGGCCTGGTGTCGGGCGAGGTCGGTCGCGGCACCTATGTCAAGGCGAGCGGCCTTGCCCCGCAGTCGCCCTATATTGCGGAGCGGCTGGCGAACGAGATCGACCTCTCGATCGTCACGCCCGTCTGCACGCCCTTCCACCTCGAGCGGATGAAGGAGGCCCTGCACCGGCTCGGCGACAGCCTCCCGCCGGCCGCGGCCCTGTCCTTCCGGCCGAATGCCATCTTCCCGCGGCACAACGAGGCGGCCGCCGCGTGGCTCTCCACGCTCGGCGTCGAGACCGCGCCGCGCAACCTGCTCGTGACGAACGGGGCCTCCTCGGCCTTCACGGTCGCCCTCCTGTCCGCGGCCGGCCCCGGCGCGATCCTTGCCGCCGAGGAGGTGTGCTATCATGTCGTCCGGCCGCTTGCGGACTATCTCGGCATCCGTGTCCGCCCGATACCCGCGGACGCGGACGGCATGCTGCCCGAAGCGCTGGAGGAGGCCTGCCTGAAGGAAGAGGTGCGGGTGGTCGCCCTCCAGCCCAATCTCGCCAACCCGACGGCCTCGCTGATGTCGGAAGGCCGGCGCGGCGCCATCGCCGAAACGGCGCGCAGGCACGACGTGACGATCATCGAAAACGACGTGTTCGGCCCGCTGCTCTCCCGCCGGCCGCGCCCCATCGCGGCGCTGGCCCCCGAACGGACGCTCTACATCACGGGTTTCAGCAAGGCCGCCCTGCCCGGCCTCAGGATCGGCTATGTGGCCGCGCCCGATCATCTTGCCGCCACCATCGCCAACCGGCACTTGATGGCGAACTGGATGGCGACGCCCGTCATGGCCGAGATCGCCACGCTGTGGCTTACCGACGGCACTATGCAGGCGCTGGTCGACTGGCAGCGCGCGGCCCTGCGCGAGCGGCACCGCATCGTCTCGACGGTGCTCGACGGCACGGCATACCGCGCGCATCCGGAAGGGCTTCATCTCTGGCTGCCGCTTCCGCCGGAGCACGACGAGCCTGCCTTCGTTTCCCAGGCGCGCACCCGGGGCGTGGCGGTGGCGCCGAGCACACCCTTCTCGCTCTCCGGCGCGCCGGTGGGAGCCGTCCGGGTCTCGCTCGGCGCGACGGAGGCGGACGAACTCAGCGCCGGCCTCGACATCCTCGCCTCATTGCTGTGCGCCGCGCCCGACCGGAGCGTCCTCGCCCTTTGAAGCGCCGCGACCGCGCATCGCGCTGCGCCCTCGAAATTGACATGTGTCTTTTTCCTCGATTGACATGCATTTTTCCTCGCGGCTGAATGGCGGCATCAAACGGTGGCGGAGTGCGCATGATCGAGGAGATCCAGCATCAATCGACCCTTGAGGCCCGCCCGGCGGCCCGGCGCATCGGCCTGATCGCGCTCGCCACCGACCATACGGTGGAGGCGGATTTCCGGCGCCTCGTGGCGCGCGACGACATCGCCGTCCACGTGACGCGCGTCGGCTATGCCAATCCCACGACGCCGGAGAACCTGCGCGCGATGCATCCGCGCCTTGCGGCGGCCGCCGCGCTGCTCCTGCCCGGCGAGGACCTCGACGCCATCGTCTACGGCTGCACATCGGCCTCGGTCGTCATCGGCGAAGAGGCCGTCGCCGCCGCCATCGGCGAGGGCAAGCCGGGCGCCTCCGCCATCACCCCGGCCGGATCCGCCGTGCTGGCGCTGCGCACGCTGAAGGCCCGGCGCATCGCCATCCTGACGCCCTATATCCGCAGGACGGCCGAACCCATGCAGGCCTATTTCGAAGCGAAGGGCTTTGGCGTCGATTGCCTCGCCTGCCTCGGTATGGAGGACGACCGCGAGATGGCGCGCCTGCCGCGGGCGGAAATCGTCCGGCTCGCCGCCGGCATCGCAGGGGCCGGGACCGACGCCCTGTTCATCGCCTGCACGGCGCTGCGCGCGGCGCAATGCGTCCCCGAGATCGAGCGGCAGACCGGCCTGCCGGTCGTCACCAGCAATCTGGCGGCCGCCTGGGCAAGCCTCCGGCAATGCGGCGTCGCGCCCGATCCGGATGCCGTATGCCGCCTGCTCACAACCGCCTGACATTCCCGTTTCGCCAATCAGGATGCCTCTCTCATGATCGAACTTCCCTTCGCCCTTTCCGAATATCGAAACAGGCTTCAGGCCATCCGCGCGGAGATGGCGCGGCGCAATCTCGATCTGCTCGTCGTCAACGACGTCGCCAACCAGCACTACATCACCGGCTATGACGGCTGGTCCTTCTACACGCCGCAGGTCGTACTCGTGCCCCTCGCCGATGAGGAACCGGTCTGGATCGGCCGCGCCATGGACGCCGCCGGCGGCCTGCTGACGGCCTGGATGAAGCCGGAAAACGTCGTCGGCTTTCCGGAAGACCATGTCCAGCGCGCCGACCGCCACCCGATGGACTGGATCGCCGCCTGGATTGACCGCAAGGGCTGGGGCCGCGGCAATATCGGCATCGAACTGGAAGCCTACTACTATTCGCCCAAGGCCCATGCCCGCCTGACCGCCGGCCTGCCGAACGCCGCCTTCCACGATGCCGACCTGCTGGTGAACTGGATCCGCAGCGTCAAGTCGCCGGCGGAGGTCGACTATCTGCGCAAGGCCTCGCGCCTTGCCGAAGCCGCGGTGCGCGCGGCCTATGACACGATCGCACCGGGCGTGCGCGAATGCGACGCGATCGCCAGGATCCAGGCCGCCCAGATCGCCGGCGCGCCGGATTTCGCCGGCGACATCACCGCCCTGCCCCCGACCATCCTCGGCGGCGAGAACGCCTCCGCCCCCCACGTCATGTGGAGCGACCGTCGCTTCGGCGAGAACGAGACCGTCGCGCTCGAACTTGCCGGCGTCGTCCGCCGCTACACGGCGGGTCTGGCGCGAACGCTTCAGCTCGGCAGGATGCCGGCCAAGGTGAGCGACACGAGCAAGGCGGTGCTGGAGGGCATGGAGGCCGTCCTCGACGGCATCAGGCCGGGCGTGACGGCCGAGGCGGTGGAAGCGAGCTGGCGCCGGGTGATCGAGCGTCACGGCCTGAAGAAGGAATCGCGCATCGGCTATTCGATCGGCGTCGCCTATCCGCCGGATTGGGGCGAGCACACGATCAGCCTGCGCCCCGGCGACACGACCCTCCTGAAGCCGGGCAACGTGCTGCACTCTATCCTCGGCATGTGGATGGACGGCTGGGGCATCGAGGTGAGCGAGACGATCCTCGTCACCGAAACCGGCTGCGAGACGCTGACCAATTTCCCCCGGGACATCCATGTCAAGGCCTGAGCCCGACGCGGCCCTGACGCGCCGGATGATCGAAATCCGGCGCCACCTCCACCGCAATCCGGAACTTTCCAACGCGGAGCGCGAAACGCAGGCCTATCTGAGGCAGGTTCTCGAAGAGGCGGGCCTCGGCCCGGTCCGGCCGGTCGCCGGCTTCGGCCTTGCCGTCGATATCGTCGGCACGGCCGGTCCCTCCAACCGCAAGGTCGTCATCCGCGCCGATATCGACGCGCTGCCGATCGTCGAACTATCGGGCGAGCCCTTCACGTCCGAACGGCCCGGCGTGATGCACGCCTGCGGGCACGATGCCCACGCGGCCATGGGGTATGCCGCCGCCGTCCTGCTGCATGGACGCAGGCAATCCTTCAGCGGCACCGTGCGGCTGATCTTCCAGCCCGCCGAGGAAGCCGAGCCGCTCGGCGGACGGCGCGTCGTCGCGGAAGGCCTTCTCCACGATGTCGACGCGGCGATCGGCATCCATGTCGATCCCTATACGCCGACCGGCAGGATCGCGGTGGGCGCGGGTCCCTATACGCTCGCCTGCGATATCTTCGACGTCGTCGTGACCGGAAATTCCGCACATGCCGCAAGGCCGTCCGACGGCATCGACGCCATCGCCGTCGCCTGCTCGATGGTGACGGAGCTGCAGAAGATCGTCGCGCGCGAAATCGATCCCTACGATCCGCTGGTGATCTCCGTCACGGGCATCGAGGGCGGCGGCGCCTACAACGTCATCGCCGCCGAAGCCCGGCTGAAGGGCACGATCCGCAGCGGCCACGAGGAAACCCGGCAGAAGGCGTGGCGCCGGCTGCGGCAGGTACTGGAGGGCGTGGCGGCGACCCATGGCGCGACGGTCGCGGTCGATCTGCAACGGGGCGAGCCGCCGGTCGTCAACGCACCGGAAATGGTCGAGATCGTCCGGCAGGCCGGCGCGGCGGTCGTCGGTGCGGACAAGGTTTTGTCGGCACCCGGCTGGACCGCCGCCGACGACTTCGCCTTCTACAGCGAGAGGTGCCCCTCGGTCTATTTCCGCCTCGGCATCCGCAACGCGGAAGCCGGCGCGATCCATCCCCTGCACCATCCGCGCTTCCGTATCGACGAAGCGGCCCTGCCTCAGGGCGCCGCGGTGCTTTGTGCCACGGCCGAAACCTTCCTCAGGACGATGGAGTAGGAAGGACAGGAGGCCAGCCCCGGATCGCGATACCTATTTCGGGCAGGCGTGTCGGAATACCGCCCGGCCGGTCGTCTTCAAGCAGACATGCCAGGGAGGACGCCATGACGATCACCATAACCGCCTTTGCCCAATCGCCCGATCGCGGCCGAGGTCTGGCGCGCGACATGCGCGTTCGCTGGGCGCTGGAGGAAGTGGGCCAGCCCTACGCGGTCCGTCTCCTCACCTTCAGGGAGATGAAGGAGCCCACGCATCTTGCGCTTCATCCCTTCGGGCAGATCCCGACCTATGAGGACGGCGATCTCGCCTTGTTCGAAACGGGAGGCATCGTGTTTCACATCGCCGAGCGCCATGCCGGCCTGCTGCCGGCTGACGCCAATGCCCGGGCGCAGGCGATCACCTGGATGTTCGCCGCGCTCAACACGGTGGAACCGCCGATCCTCGACCGCGAGATACCGGGCTATACGGAGCGCGACAAGCCCTGGTACGCCGAGCGCCTGCCGATCCTGGAGGGCCGTGTCCGCACGCGGGTCGCCGAGCTCTCCCGCCGGCTCGGCGATGCCGACTGGCTCGACGGCGCCTTCAGCGCCGGCGACCTTCTCATGGTGACCGTTCTGCGCAGGCTGGAGGGATCGGACCTGCTGGGCGACTATCCGAACCTTTCCGCCTATATCGCCCGCGGCAAGGCACGCCCCGCCTACAGGCGGGCCTTCGAGGCGCAACGCGCGGTCTGGACCGCCCTATCCTCCACCTGACCGGGACGGTCCTACAGTTTCGCCCGCGTCGAGCGCGGCGTGGACAGGAGGAGGCTCGTTTCGCTGCCCGTGATGCCCGGAACGAGGCGGATCTTGCGCAGGACGGCGTCGAACTCGGCAAGGCTCGCGGCGCTGAGTTCCACCAGGAGATCCCAGCGGCCGTTCGTCGTGTGGATCTGCGAGATCTCCGCGAACCCGCCGAGGGTGCGGATCACGCGGTCGGTCACATGACCCTCGATCTCGATCGTCATGACGCCGCGAACGACATCTTCCAGCGCATCGGCGCGCAGCATCACCGTGTAGCCGAGGATGGTGCCGTCCTGCTCCATCCGCTCGATACGCGCACGCACGGTCGCCCGCGACGCCCCCGTTTCCAACGCAAGGTCCGAAACGCTCCGGCGCCCGTTGCCGCGAAGCAGGGTGACGATCTTCTGGTCGAGCGCATCCATGCCAATCTGGCTCCTTGGCTTTCCATTATGGTCAATATGCCATTCCGACATGCCAAAATTCAATATTCAATCTGCCATTCCGGGCTTCTAGACTTGGGAAAAACGATGAGGAGTACATCATGGAGTGCACGCTGATCGGCGCCCCCTTGCAAATCGGTGCGGGGCAGCTCGGCTGCGAGATGGGGCCGAGCGCCCTGCGCATCGCCGGCCTTCGCACGGCGCTGGAGGAGCTCGGCCACACGGTGAAGGACACCGGCAACATCACGCCCCGCGCCTTCGATGAGATGGCACATCCGAACGCCGCCGTGCACCATCTCGGCGAGACGGTCGCCTGGGTCGAGGCGCTGTCGGCCGCGGCCTACGCGCACAGCGAGGCCGGCATGCCGATCTTCCTCGGCGGCGATCATGCAATATCGGCCGGCACCGTTCCGGGCCTTGCCCGCCGGGCCGCCGAGCGCGGCCGGCCGCTCTTCGTGCTCTGGCTGGACGCCCATACGGATTTTCACAGCCTCGAAACGACCGCCAGCGGCAACCTGCACGGCACGCCCGTCGCCTACTATACCGGCCAGGCCGGCTTTACCGGCTATTTCCCGGCGCTCGCCCATGCCGTGCCCGCGGAGAACGTCTGCATGATCGGCATCCGCAGCGTCGATCCCGCCGAACAGGCCGCCATCCGGAAGACCGGCATCACCGTCCACGACATGCGCGTGATCGACGAGCACGGCGTCGCCGTCCTCATCCGCACGTTCATCGAGCAGGTCCGGGCGGCAAACGGCCTCCTGCATGTCAGTTTCGACGTCGATTTCCTGGAGCCGGACATCGCGCCGGCCGTCGGCACCACGGTGCCGGGCGGGGCGACGTTCCGCGAGGCGCACCTGATCATGGAAATGCTGCATGACAGCGATCTCGTGACGAGCCTCGACATCGTCGAGCTCAATCCGTTCCTCGACGAACGCGGCAAGACCGCGAAACTGCTCGTCGATCTTGTCGCCAGCCTGATGGGCAAGCGGGTGATGGATCGCCCGACGCGCGCAGGCTGAACCCGCTCGTTCCCGGTTGGAGGAAAAATGAACATCGATCCGAAACTCAACGTGGTTCCCTTCGTCAGCGTGGACCATATGATGAAACTGGTGCTGAAGGTCGGCATCGACCGGTTCCTGACGGAGTTGGCGGCGACGATCGAGGAGGACTTCCGCCGCTGGCCGATCTTCGACAAGACCCCGCGCGTCGCCTCCCATTCCAAGGAAGGCGTCATCGAACTGATGCCGACCAGCGACGGCACGCTCTACGGCTTTAAATATGTCAACGGCCATCCGAAGAACACCCGCGACGGCCGGCAGACCGTGACGGCCTTCGGCGTCTTGTCGGATGTCGGCAACGGTTATCCGATGCTGCTCACCGAGATGACCATCCTGACCGCGCTGCGCACGGCGGCGACCTCGGCGGTGGCGGCGAAATACCTGGCGCGGCCGAATGCCCGCACCATGGCCATCATCGGCAACGGCGCGCAGAGCGAATTCCAGGCCCGCGCGTTCAAGTCGCTCATCGGCGTCGACAGGCTCCGGCTCTACGATATCGATGCGACGGCGACGCGCAAATGCGCCCGGAACCTTGCCGGCCTCGGCTTCGTGATCGAGGAATGCCGCTCGGTCGAGGAGGCCGTCGAGGGCGCCGACATCATCACCACCGTCACCGCCGACAAGCAATATGCGACGATCCTCTCCGACAATCATGTCGGTCCCGGCGCGCACATCAACGCGGTGGGCGGCGACTGCCCGGGCAAGACCGAGCTCAGCAAGGACATCCTGCTGCGCTCCGACATCTTCGTCGAATATCCCCCGCAGACGCGCATCGAGGGCGAGATCCAGCAATTGCCGGCCGAGCATCCCGTCATTGAACTCTGGCAGGTCATGACCGGCACGGCGGAGGGCCGCAGAAGCGCCGACCAGATCACGCTTTTCGACAGCGTGGGCTTCGCCATCGAGGACTTCTCCGCACTGCGCTACGTGCGAGAGAAGATCGCCGAGCACGGGATGTTCACAGAACTCGACCTGCTCGCCGACCCCGACGAGCCGCGCGACCTCTACGGCATGCTGCTGCGCTGCGAGAAGAAGCTCGACGCGGCCTGACATCTGCTGACCGCCCGGTTCGCATGCCGCGAGCCGGGCGGTCATGCTACGATCCCTTGCAGACACCCTCGGGGCGCCGTCGAGCCTTTGCCATCAGGTTCTGGAGCCACGGATAGGCACTGACGATGAGGATCCCGGCCACGACCCCCGCCGTGCCGACCGCAAATTCGGCCGTCAGCGGATCGTCCAGCAGGAGGACGCCCAGCAGGACGCCGAACACCGGCGTCATGAAGGAGAAGACGCCGAGCTGGGAGGCGCGGTAGCGGGTGAGCAGCCAGAACCAGGTGAGGAAGCTGAGGAAAGAGACGACGACCGCCTGGAAGGCGATGTTCAACAGCAGCGGCCCGGACGGCACGATGCCCGCCTCGCCGGCCAGCACCGCCGCGCCCGTCAGGATGAGGAAGGCGGTGGCGAGCTGGTAGAACAGGACATGGGTGGCCGGCATCGCGCTCAGCCGCGTCGTGCGGATCAGCACCGTCGTCAGCCCCCAGGCCGCGCCCGCCAGCAGCGCCAGCCCGTCGCCCCACAGCATGGCACCAAGGTCGCCGCCGCCCTGCCGGCCGTCCGGCGGCGCGAGGAAGGCGAAGGCGATGCCGGCCGTCGCGACGGCGATGCCGCCCCATTGCACCGCCGCAAGACGCTCCGACGGGAGCTTCCAGTGCAAGCCGAGGGCGGCGAAGATCGGCGCGGTATAGAGAAAGACCACGACATGGGAGGCCGAGGTGTGCTTCAGCGCCTCGCCGACGAGAAAGAACTCCATGGCGAACAACAGGCCCGCAAGAGCGCCGAGCCCAGCCGCCGCACCCCGGAACGCCACATGCTGCCGGCGCGCGCGAACGAGGGCGAAGACGAGGACGGCCGCGATCCCCGACCTGAGGCCGATCTGCAGGACCGGCGCGGCGAAGACGGCCGTGGATTTCAGCCCGATCTGCTGGAAGGCCCAGATGAGGCAGACGGCGACCATGATGCCGACCGCGGCAATGTCGATGGATTTGCGGTTGTCCAAGATGCGTGCTCCGATATCGCACCCGGCATAGCATCTGGCACATAAGGCGGATATAATGACTTCATGACAGTCGGTATCGAGACCCTGACAGGCGGGCGGACGGGGGGCGGCGCGCATTTCCGCGACGTGCCCTTCCGCAACGCCCTGCCCCATCCCCTGTATTTCCGCGCCGCGCAGATGCCGCAGAACGCCACCTATCCGCGCCACAGCCACCCCTGGGGCGAGTTCGTCTATTCCTACAGCGGCATGATGGAGGTCAGCCTGACGGACGGGCACTATCTCGCACCGCCGCACTATGCAGTCTGGCTGCCGCCGGATATCGAGCACCGGGGCCTGAACCGGCATGCCGCAGTGCACTGCTCGCTCTATGTCGATCCCGCGCTGTGTGGGCCTCTTCCGCCGGAAACGACGGCCCTGGAAGTCAGCCCGCTTCTGAGGGCCATGCTGGAGCATCTGCGCGCCGGCGGCGACGAAGACCATGGCGCGGCCGGGCACCTGCGCTTCCTCCGGGTGGTCGTCGATCTCGTCGCGGCCGCGCCAAGGGTGGGAACCTACCTGCCCTGGTCGACCGATCCGGCGCTCGAACCCGTTCTGGCGCATCTTCGGGAAAACCCCGCCGACAACCGCTCGCTCGCCGAGCACGCCCGGCTCGGGGGACTGGCCGAGCGGACCCTGATCCGCCGCTGCCTGCGCGATCTCGGCATGCCCTTCACCGAATGGAAGCAGCGGCTGCGGGTGGTGCGCGCCATGCCCATGCTGGAGGCGAACGATACCGTCGAGCGCATCTCCGCGACCCTCGGCTACAGCAACGCCTCGTCCTTCATCGCGATGTTCAAGCGTATGACGGGCGTGACGCCGGACGATTACCGCGTTTCAGCCCGGTGACGCCGCACCGCGGCTCAGGCCGATGCCTTGATGGTCATGCGCCCATAGGCGACGAGGCCGAACCCGGTCGCATACATCAACAGGCCGAACAGGGCGGGCGGCACGGCGATTTCCGGCGAATGCATCATGGTGATCGCAAGGACCATGCCGATCGCCGCGTTTCGGATGCTGATCGAAAGGGTCACGGTGACGGCCTCGGCGGCGGTGAGGCCAAGGGCGCGCGAGCCCAGCAGGCCGACCGCGATCGCGCAGGCGATCAGCGCGACGACGGCCGGGCCGGCGCTGACGATGATCTCCACCCATCGTTCATGGACCGAGATACCGATGCCGACGATGAGCCCCACCAGCACCAGCAGGCCGAAGGCGCCGACCACCTTTTCCGCGCGGGCGACGAAGGAGGGCGCCTTCTGCCGGATGCCCATGCCGACGAGCACTGGAAACAGGATGATCGCGATCATTACCCCGATCGTGCGCAACACGGGAAGATAGACGCGGGCATCGTCGCCGCTGAAGCGCTCGATCGCGAAATTCGCAAAAAGCGGCAGCGTCGCGATCGCGACCAGGCTGCCGGCGGCGCTCAATGCGATCGACAATGCGAGATCCCCCCTTGCGAGATAGGAGAACAGGCTGGACGTCGTGCCGATCGGGCAGGCGGCGATGACGACGAGGCCGACGGCGATTTCCGGCGGCAGGCCCATGACCATGGCAAGCAGCAGGGCCACCAGCGGCATTACCACGAGCGCGGCCACGATGCCCCAGATGAGGGCCTTCGGCCGCGTGGCCACCCGTTGGAAATCGACGGGCGCGAGCGTCATGCCGATGCCGGCCATGATGATGAACACGGCGATCGGCAGACCGATGTCGATGAGGGCGGACTGCTCCATGCTACTGCTCTTTCCAACAGAGGCGTCGTGGCCCGCCGGGCTGCCCTTAAGTATTTCCGCGTTTCCTCGAATCGAGAAAACACCCTAGTTGTATGTTTCAACACTCTTGCGGACGCAAAACCGCTTCGGTGGAATTGCTCCAGCTTTGATACATCTGCCCGCGGAATGCAACCGGCCCGACACGCGCCGGCCTCGCTCGGCGGTCCGGGAGCGCCTCCCCCCGGCCATCTTCGATGAGCAGAGCCTTGTCGGCGGTGGACGCCGGCTTCGCGCATCTTTTCGCCTCATGATTCAAGCGGACTTCCCGGTCCTGCGCGAACGGTTCAAGGACCTCTACGAAGAGCACCCGCCCGTCGGCGCACGCCGCTTCCGGCTCGGCGGCAATCCGTATTTCTCCGTGAAGCGCCGGGTGAAGTGTGCGCCGCTGGAAAAGCCGGTCAGCATGGCGATCTCCAGCAGCGAAAGGGCGCTCTGCTGCAAAAGCTCATCCGCCTTGGCAAGACGAAGGTCACGGTAGAAGGTCATCATCGAGACGCCGAACTGACCGGCGAAGAGCCGGTGCAACTGGCGCACGCTCATTGCGGTCAGCGCGGCTAGCTGATCGGGCGACAGCGGATCGGCAAGGTGGCTTGCCATGAGTTCCACCGCCGCCTCCAGCGTCGGGTGGTGCAGGTTGAAGCGCTGGCCGGCGCGCGTCCGTTGCGGCTCGTCCGCCGTGCGCAGGCGCGGGTGGATGAACCAGTCGCTGACCTCGCGCGCGAAGGCGACGCCGTGCTCGCGGGCGATCAGCGCGCCCATCATGTCCATGGCCGCGACGCCGCCCGCGCAGGAATAGCGGTCGCGGTCGATGACATAGAGCGCCCGCTCGATCAGGAGATCGGGCGCATAGTCGATGAGCGAATCGATATGCGCCCAGTGGACGGTGAAGCGCCGGCCGGCCATCAGCCCCGCCTTGGCGAGGATCGCCGAGCCGCCGGAGATGCCGCCGAGCCGCACGCCGCGCTGCGTGAGCGCGCGAAGCCCGCGCACGAGAGCCGGGTCCTCATAGAGAATGGGATTGCCGCCCGCCACCACGAAGGCGATGTCGAGACCGCACTCCTGCGCGCCTGAAAGCGGAAGGGTGTCAAATCCACCGCCGGCGGTGGAGGCCATGAAGCCCCCCGCCACCGAATGGAAGGAAGAGGAATAGAGCGTCTTTCCCGCAAGGTGATTGGCCGCGCGCAGCGGCTCCACCGCGCTCGTCAGCGACATCAGCGCATAGCCGGGCGTGAGGACGAAACCGATCTTCATGACGGTTGCTTATCACCGATGGCACGGGCAGACAAGAAAATGTCCGAACTGTGCAATGCCGTTCCGGCATCTCGCGCTACACAGGGTTCACGATATTGCAGCCCATTCGAGGATCATCGCCTGTGCGCTACTCGGCCCTACGGATACTGAAGGAAGCCCTGACCGGGCATCGCGGCTGGCGCCCCTTGTGGCGCAACCCCGATCCGCAACCGGCCTACGACTATGTCATCGTTGGCGGCGGCGGGCACGGGCTCGCCACGGCCTATTACCTCGCCAACACCTTCCGGAAGGCGAAGATCGCCGTTCTGGAGAAGAGCTGGCTCGGCTCGGGCAATATCGGCCGCAACACGACGATCATCCGCTCGAACTACCTGCTGCCCGGCAACGAGCCCTTCTACGAATTCTCGATGAAGCTCTGGGAAGGGCTGGAGCAGGAATTCAACTTCAACGCCATGGTGAGCCAGCGCGGCATCGTCAACCTGATCCACACCGACGCCCAGCGCGACGCCTACCGCCGGCGCGGCAACGCCATGCTGCTGGCCGGCGCGGACGCGGAGCTTCTCGACCGCGATGAGGTGCGGGCGCTGATCCCCTTCCTCAATTTCGACAATGCCCGCTTCCCGATCAAGGGCGGCCTCCTCCAGCGACGCGCCGGCACCGCGCGCCATGACGGCGTCGCCTGGGGCTATGCCCGCGGGGCGGACCTTGCCGGCGTCGACCTGATCCAGAACTGCGAGGTCACCGGCTTTCGCATCGAAAACGGCCGCCTCCGCGGCCTCGAAACCTCGCGCGGCTATATCGGCGCGGGCAAGGTGGGCGTGGCGGTGGCCGGCTCGACGAGCCGGGTGATGGCGCAGGCCGGCATGCGCCTGCCCATCGAGAGCCATGTGCTGCAGGCCTTCGTCTCCGAGGGGCTGAAGCCGACCATTCCGGGCGTCATCACCTTCGGCGCGGGCCATTTCTACGTCAGCCAGTCCGACAAGGGCGGCCTCGTCTTCGGCGGCGATATCGACGGCTACAATTCCTATGCCCAGCGCGGGAACCTTCCCGTCGTCGAGGATGTGGCCGAGGGCGGCATGGCGCTGATGCCGATGATCGGCCGTGCCCGGCTGCTGCGTATCTGGGGCGGCATCATGGACATGTCGATGGACGGCTCGCCGATCATCGACCGCACGCCGATCGAAGGCCTCTACCTGAATGCCGGCTGGTGCTACGGCGGCTTCAAGGCCACCCCCGCCTCCGGCTATGCCTTCGCGCATCTGCTCGCCACCGACACGCCCCACGACACCGCCCGCGCCTACCGGCTGGACCGCTTCCAGCGCGGTTACGTCATCGACGAAAAGGGCATGGGCGCCCAACCGAACCTGCATTGAAGGTTTTTTGCCGATGCTGATCCCCCATCCCCTTCTCGGTCCCCGAGACGCACAGGAATTCACCTATCTCGGCGACGCCGCCCTCCTCGACCGCCCGGACGGCATGGCGAGCGATGCGCTGGACGCCTTTAACGATTACGTCTACCTGCGCGAAAATCCCGCCGGCGTGCACCGCGAGCTCTGGTTCCACGAGCAGGGCGACCGGAGCTGGCTCGTCGTCACCCGCAACACCGTGACCCACGAAATCCTCGGCGCGGAACTCGCCCGCGATATCGCTATGCGCAACAAGACAGGTGCGCCATGAGGCTCAAGGGCGGACTGATCGACCGCAGCAGGACGCTGCGCTTCACCTTCGACGGCAAGCCGTATCAGGGCCATCCCGGCGATACGCTCGCCTCCGCGCTTCTGGCGAACGGCGTGCGCCTCGTCGGGCGCAGCTTCAAGTACCATCGACCGCGCGGCGTCTTTTCCGCCGGCTCCGAGGAGCCGAACGCGCTGGTGGAACTGCGGGCGGGCGCACGGCGCGAGCCGAACACCCGCGCCACCGTCGTGGAACTCTTCGACGGGCTCGAAGCCCGCAGCCAGAACCGCTGGCCCTCGCTCGCCTTCGACGCGCTGGCGGTGAACGATTACTTTTCCGATTTCCTGACCGCCGGCTTCTATTACAAGACCTTCATGTGGCCGCGCGCGCTGTGGGAGAAATTCTACGAGCCGGCGATCCGCCGCGCGGCCGGGCTCGGCAGCCTGTCCATGCAGGCCGATCCCGATGCCTATGACAAGGGCTTCCTGCACTGCGACCTGCTGGTAATCGGCGGCGGCGCGGCCGGCCTTGGGGCGGCGCTGACGGCGGCGCGGGCCGGTGCACGGGTCATCCTCGCCGACGAGGACAGCCGCCTCGGCGGTCGGCTGCTGGCCGAGAGCGACACGCTGGACGACGCCCCCGCGACGGACTGGATCACCAAGGTCGAGGCCGAGTTCGCCAGCCTGCCGAACCTTCGCGTCCTGCGCCGCACCACCATGTTCGGCGCTTTCGACAATGGCGTCTACGGCGCGGTCGAGCGGGTGAGCGACCATCTCGCCGAGCCGGGCGGCAAGGTACGCCAGACGCTGTGGCGCATCACGGCCAAGCGCACGGTGCTGGCGGCCGGCGCGACGGAGCGGCACATCCCCTTCCGCAACAACGACCGTCCCGGCATCATGCTGGCCGGCGCCATGCGCGCCTATGCCAACCGCTGGGCCGCAAGCCCCGCCGAAACCGTGGCGATCTTCACCAATGGCGACGACGGCCACCGCACGGCCCGCGACCTGCTGGCCAAGGGCATCAGGGTCGCCGCCGTGGTGGATTCGCGCACCGACGCCAGGGCGACCGGCGACTACCGGCTGATCGCCGGCGCGACCGTCTCCGACAGCAAGGGCCGTCTCGGCCTTTCCGCCGTCAAGGTGACGCGCGGCGGCACGAAGGAATGGATCGCCTGCGGGGGCCTTGCCGTCTCCGGCGGCTGGAACCCCAACGTCCATCTCGCCTCGCATCATCGCGGCCGTCCCGTCTGGGACGAGGGATGCCAAGCTTTCCTGCCCGGCGACAGCTTGCCGGACGGCATGACGGTCGCCGGCGCGGCGGCCGGCAAGGGCGGCACGGCGGCGGCGATGGCCTCCGGCGCGGAAGCGGCCGTCTCGGCGCTTGCCGCGCTCGGCATCACGGCGGCGATGCCGCCGCTTCCGCGCAGCATCGACGGCGAGGCAAGGCTCCAGCCGCTCTGGCATGTACCGGGCAAGGGTCGCGCCTGGGTGGATTTCCAGAACGACGTCACCGTCAAGGACATCAGGCTGGCGCATCAGGAGAACATGCGTCCCGTCGAGCATCTGAAGCGCTGGACGACGCTCGGCATGGCGACCGATCAGGGCAAGACGGCGAACGTCACCGCGCTCGCCGTGATGGCCGAGTTGACCGGCAAGCCGATCCCTCAGACCGGCACGACGATCTTCCGCCCACCCTATACGCCGGTTTCCCTTTCGGTGCTCGGCGGCGGCGACACGGGTCCGCATTTCCGCCCTCGCCGGCTCACCCCGAGCCATGAATGGGCGAAAGCGCAAGGCGCGGTCTTCGTCGAGGTCGGGCAGTGGATGCGCGCGCAGTATTTCCCCAAGCCCGGCGAGACCCACTGGCGCGAGACGGTCGACCGGGAAGTGCTCGCCACCCGCAAGGGCGTCGGCATCTGCGACGTGACCACGCTCGGCAAGGTCGACGTGCAGGGCGCGGATGCGGCCGAATTCCTCGACCGGCTCTATTGCAACGCCATGAAGAGCCTCAAGGTCGGCATGGTGCGCTACGGCCTGATGCTGCGCGAGGACGGCCATGCCTATGACGACGGCACTTGCGCGCGGCTCGCCGAGGGCCACTATGTCGTGACCACCACGACGACGCAGGCCGGCCCGATCTACCGCCACATGGAATTCGCCCGCCAGTGCCTCTGGCCGGAACTCGACGTGCAGCTCATCTCGACCACGGACGCCTGGGCTCAAGTTTCCGTCGCCGGCCCGAACGCCCGCCGGCTGCTGGAGCGGGTGGTGGACGGCTTCGACCTTTCCAACGAAGCTTTCCCCTTCATGGCCTGCGCCGGCCTCACGGTCTGCGGGGGCCTGAGGGCGCGGCTCTTCCGCATCTCCTTCTCCGGCGAGCTTGCCTATGAGATCGCCGTTCCCGCCCGCTACGGCAATGCGCTGATGGCGCGGCTGATGGAGAAGGGCGCGGACCTCGGCGCGACGCCCTACGGCACCGAGGCGCTCGGCGTGATGCGCATCGAGAAGGGCCACGCCGCCGGCAACGAGCTGAACGGCCAGACCACCGCGCAGATGCTCGGCATGAGCCGCATGGTTTCCGCGAAGAAGGACGCGATCGGCATCGTCATGATGCGACGCGACGGGCTGGTGGCGGAAACGCGCAGCCTCGTCGGCCTCCAGCCGGTCGATCCGGCCGAGCCCGTCGTCGCCGGCTCGCATCTCTTCGCCGCGGATGCGGCGCAGAACACCGGGACCGATCAGGGCTGGATCACCTCCGCCTGCTTCTCGCCCCATGTCGGCTCGGCCATCGGCCTCGGCTTCCTCGCCAACGGAGCCGAACGGCTCGGCGAGGTGATCGTCGCCGCCAATCCGTTGCAGGGCCAGTCCGTCCGCCTGCGTGTCGTCTCGCCCCATTTCGTCGATCCCGAGGGAGAACGCCTCCGTGCCTGACCTGAAACCCTTGACCGCGCTCGGCGGCAGCACGGCCCGCGCCGTCACCCACGGTGTTCTCACCCTTGAGGAAAATTCCGGCCTCGCACTCACCTCGCTGGCGCTGCGCCGCGGCGCCACAGAGCCGGCCCCCTTCGGCCTCGGCCTGCCCGGCCCCGGCCTATGGACTGGCAACGATACCGCCGCCGCGCTCTGGACCGGCCCCGGCCAATGGCTGGTCGAAGGCCCCGGCCGCGCCGAAACGGACTTCGCCGCCGAGATAACCGCCGCCTGTCCCGGGTGCTCCGTCACCGAGCAGACCGACGGCTTCGTCGCCTTCGAGGTCCGCTCCGCCGCCGGCGAGGCGCCGGTTCTCGCGCTGATGGCGAAACTCGTGAACCTCGATGCCGCCCGCTTCGGCCCCGGCACCGCCACCCGTACCGGCCTCGAACATATGAGCGTCTTCGTCATCCGCCGCGCGGCGGACCGGCTCGCCGTGATCGGCATGCGCTCGGCCGCCGGCACGCTCTGGCATACGCTGGAGACTGCGGCCGCGCGCCTTGCCGACCCCGGCGCATGAGCGCGGCGGCGATCGACGGCAAGGTTATCGCCCGCGAGGTCGCGGACCTCAAGACGGCGCACGGTCTCGTTTCCGGCCTTCCGGTGGTGCTCGTCGGACAGGACCCGGCAAGCGAGGTCTATGTCCGCAGCAAGGGCACGCAGACGCGGGCCGCCGGAACGGCGAACTTCGAGCACAGGTTGCCCGAGAACGCACCGCAGGCCGAGCTGATCGCCCTCATCGAGCGGCTGAACCCCGACCCGGCGGTGCACGGCATCCTCGTGCATGACGAGGAGCGTTTTCCTTATCGCCGGTCGGGGTCGAACATCTTCTTCAGCTTGTGGCCATAGCTGCCATAGTCCCTTTGCGGCGGATGGGTTTCCGCCGCGAAGGCAGAGACGCGCTGCTGGAAGCGGGTCTCGAACATGAAAGCCATGGTTCCTTCCAGCTTGTGGGGTTTCAACTCCACGGAACTCGCCCTTTCGAAAGCATCCACGTCCGGGCCGTGCGGCAGCATGGAATTGTGCAGCGACACGCCGCCGGGAACGAAGCCGCCACCGGTCTTGGCGTCATATTGCCCGTAGACCAGGCCCATGAACTCGCTCATGACGTTCATGTGATACCATGGCGGCCGGAAGGTGTTTTCCGCGACCAGCCAGCGGTCGGAGAAGATGACGAAATCGATGTTCGCCGTGCCCTCCGTCTCGGACGGCGAGGTCAGCACGGTGAAGATCGACGGATCGGCATGATCGAAGAGGATCGGCCCGACGGGCGAGAAACGCCGCAGGTCGTACTTGTACGGCGCGTAGTTGCCGTGCCATGCGACGACGTCCAGCGGCGATTGGCCGAT
>NZ_JBFNXL010000010.1:0-99608 GCF_040812195.1 Shinella sp. S4-D37
GCCATCCGGAGGTCTACATCATGATCCTGCCGGCCTTCGGCATCGTCAGCCACGTCATCTCGACCTTCTCGAAAAAGCCGATCTTCGGCTACCTCGGCATGGCCTATGCCATGGTGGCGATCAGCGCGATTGGCTTCGTCGTCTGGGCCCACCACATGTTCACCGTCGGTCTCTCGCTGGATTCGCAACGCTATTTCGCCTTCGCCTCGATGGTCATCGCCGTGCCGACGGGCATCAAGGTCTTTTCATGGCTGGCGACGATGTGGGGCGGATCGATCCGCTTCGCCACGCCCATGCTTTGGGCGATGGGCTTCGTGCTGCTCTTCACCATCGGCGGCGTCACCGGCGTGGTGCTCGCCAATCCGGGCATCGACCGCGTGCTGCACGATACCTACTACGTCATCGCGCATTTCCACTACGTGCTGTCGCTTGGCGCAGCCTTCGCCATCTTTGCCGCCTGGTACTACTGGTTCCCCAAAATGAGCGGCTACACGATGAGCGAGACGCTCGGCAGGCTGCATTTCTGGCTGACCTTCGTCGGCGTCAACCTCGTCTTCTTCCCGCAGCATTTCCTGGGGCTTGCCGGCATGCCGCGTCGTTATGCGGACTATCCGGATGCCTTCGCCGGCTGGAACTTCGTCTCCTCGATCGGCTCCTACATCTCGGCCGCCGGCCTTGCCGTCTTCTTCTTCGCGGTCGCGGAAGCCTTCGCGAGCAAGCGTATTGCCGGGGACAATCCCTGGGGCGCCGGAGCGACCACGCTCGAATGGACCCTCTCTTCTCCACCGCCCTTCCACCAGTTCACGGCACTGCCGCTGATCCGGTAGGAGGGGCGGTGCGGGGGCACCGCCATCAGGCCAGGTGGAACATCGCCTTTGCCAGGAAGACGATCAGGACGACGTGGAAGAACACGCTGAGATGGATGAAGCGGACATGTCTGGACCTGAGCTTGCCGCGCGATCCCAGCGTGACGGCGGTGATGAAATGCACCAGAACGCTAAGCGCAAGCACGATCTTGATCGAAAGCAGCATCGCAAAGCTGCTGGCCAAGGGACGGGCGAGGTCTTCGCGGTACTGCCAGGCCATGAGGGCGCCCGCTGAATAGAGGACCACGATGACGAACGGCATCAGGCGGCGGGCGCGGCGACCGACCTCGGTTTCCACCGTTCGCATGACGTCTCGCCCGACGGGCTTGCGGATGCCTTCGAGGATGAGGACCTCGAAGAAGACGGTTCCGACGAACATGATCGCGGCGAAAAGATGCAGCGTGACGAGAGCGAAATGGGCCATGGCGGGCGAGGTCTCCTGCGTTCCTAGCCTGTGATCGCGCCTTCGTTGGCCGGGCGGGCAAGGGTGGCGAATTTCGCGAGCACGCCGCGCCTGTAGCGGGGTTCGGGCTGCTTCCAGGCGGCGCGGCGTCGTGCGATCTCGGCTGCGTCCACCTCCAGCCGCAGGAGGAGCTTTCGCGCGTCGATGGTGACGATGTCGCCTTCCTCGACGAGCGCGATGGTGCCGCCGACAAAGGCTTCCGGCGCGACATGGCCCACCACCATGCCCCAGGTGCCGCCGGAAAAACGCCCGTCGGTGATGAGGCCGACGCTTTCGCCGAGCCCGCGCCCGACCAGCGCGGCGGTTGGCGCCAGCATTTCCGGCATGCCGGGCCCGCCCCGGGGGCCGAGATAGCGCAACACCAGCACGTCGCCCGGCCTGATCCTGTCGGAGAGGATCGCTTCCATCGCCGACGGCTCGTCGTCGAACACCCGGGCGGGGCCGGTGATGACAGGGCTTTTGAGGCCGGTGATCTTGGCGACGGCCCCGTCCTCGGCGAGATTGCCCTTCAGGATGGCCAGGTGCCCCTCGCGATAGAGCGCCCTGTCGATCGGCATGATGATGTCCTGGTCGGCGCGCGGCGCATCCGGCACGCCGGCAAGCTCCTCGGCCAGCGTCCTGCCGGTGATCGTCAGGCAGTCGCCATGGAGGAGCCCCGCCTTCAGAAGGATCTTCAGCACTTGCGGGATGCCGCCCGCCGCGTGCAGGTCGACCGCCATGTAGCGGCCGGAGGGCTTCAGGTCGCACAGGACCGGGACCTTCCGGCGCACGCGCTCGAAATCGTCCAGCGTCCAGTCGATTCCGGCGGCATGGGCGATGGCGAGATAATGCAGCACCGCATTGGTGGAGCCGCCGATCGCCATGACGAGCGCCACCGCGTTCTCGATCGATCTGCGGGTGACGATGTCGAGGGGCTTGATGCCCTTCTTCACCGCCTCGACCAGAACGCGGCCGGACTGCGCCGCGCTGTCGCGTTTCTCGCGGTCGGGAGCGGCCATGGTGGAGGAATGGAGCAGCGACATGCCGAGCGCCTCGAAGGAGGAGCTCATCGTGTTGGCGGTGTACATCCCGCCGCACGAACCGTTGCAGGGACAGGCGTTGCGTTCGATGCCTTCGAAGTCCTCCTCGCTCATCGAGCCCGCCATGAAGGCACCGACGGCCTCGAAGGCCGAGACGATGGAGAGCTCCTCGCCCTTCCACCGGCCCGGCTTGATCGTGCCGCCATAGACGAAGATCGCCGGCGCGTTGACGCGCAGAATGCCGATCATCCCGCCGGGCATGTTCTTGTCGCAGCCGCCGATGGCAAGGACGCCGTCCATCCATTGGCCCTGTGCGCAGGTCTCGATGCAGTCGGCGATGACCTCGCGCGAGACCAGCGAGTATTTCATGCCTTCCGTCCCCATCGACATGCCGTCGGAGATCGTCGGCGTGCCGAACATCTGCGGGTTGGCGCCCGCCGCCTTGATGGCCGCGGCCGCCGCGTCGGCCAGCGGCTGGAGCCCGGCATTGCAGGGCGTGATGGTGGAATAGCCGTTGGCGATGCCGATCATCGGCTTGTCGAAGTCGGCCTTCTCGTAGCCGAGCGCGTAATACATCGCCCGGTTGGGCGAGCGTGCGACCCCTTGCGTGATGTGCTTCGAGCGTTCGTTGAAAGGCATGGGGAAACCTCGGGAGGAAGACGTGCACCGTTTCGTCGACCGGCGGTGCTGGCGGCCTGCATCCGGTCCTGGAGCATTTCCAGGCGAAGCGAAATCGCTTCGGCGTCGGATAATGCGGCAAAAACAAGAATCTAGAGCATTTCCGGTGAACCGGAGTTCACCGGAAATGCTCTAGGAGGGCGCGCGCTTCGTGACCGGCCGATCGCGATGCGGCAGGTTGATCCAGCCGGGAGGATCGCTGGCCGGAAAGGATTCCCACGACGCCTGCGCGACGGCGTCCCATCCCGGTTCCGGCCCTTCGGTTTCGCTCACGTCGTCGTCCGCGATCTTTGCACGCCGGCGGGTATCCTTCTGCCTGGCCATGACGCTTCTCCTTGTCATTCGGGCGTAAAGATATATTCTATATGTATGTTATTCCTCTGCCGGAAGGAATGCAACGGCGAAAGCCTCTTTCCATCCTTGAAGACCGGGAGAAGCCGCCGGATGCGACTGACCAACTTTTCAGACTACGCGCTGCGCGTCCTGATGCTCGCGGCCGCGCGGGCCGACCGGCTGATCACCATCGAGGAAACCGCCGCCGTCTACGGGATCTCGCGCGCGCATCTGATGAAGGTGGTCAACCAACTCACGCGGGCCGGTTTTCTCAAGGCGGTTCGCGGCCGTTCCGGCGGGCTGACGCTCGCCAGGGCTCCCGGACAGATCAATCTCGGCGACGTCCTGCGTGCGACGGAGCCGGATTTTGCGCTGGTGGAGTGCTTTACCGCCGACAACCATTGCATGCTGACGCCGCGCTGCCGCCTGCGCGGCGTTCTCCACGAAGCGCTTTCGGCATTCATCGTCACCGTCGAGCGCTATACGCTCGCCGACCTCGTCCTCAGCCCCGAGGATTTCGGCCTCCAGCCGGCGGCGTGAGGCGAAAGGCATGGCAGGCGGCTCAACTCGCAGCCGCGACAAAATTGCCCTTGTTTCCCCTCCATAAAAGATACATTCTAAATATATCTTTTATGGAGGCAGACATGGTGCCGGCAAGCGAAGTCGCTGACGGCCGGGTTGGGGCAGGAACGCCTGACCGCGCGGAACGTCTCGAGATGCTCTTTGCGATCTGGAGTCAAGGCCTCGGGACTTGCCCGGCCTGGTTGGTCACGGAACTCGGGGAGTGCGAACGCGCGGACCGTGCGCCCGTCATAAATGAGGACGGGCGCGCCATGGATGATATCCCCACAAAGATCGAGCAGAGGTGAGCTTCATGCCGCGCAACTTCCAGGAATACGTCCGCCCCAGGGACGATGCCGAACGTGTCCGTCTGGAATCGCTCGTGCGCGCGGATTACGACCGCTCTCATCCGGGCGACACCTTCGACGACATGAAGCGGCGCGCCGTCTTCGCCCGGGAGGACAGGGGCCTTTACCGGGACTGGCTCGCCATCGCGGCGGCCCGCTCGGCCGGACTTTCCGCGCGAGCCGCCGCGAATGAATTTCCGATCGCTGCGGAATAGGCGCAACCACCTCGAAGCGCGGGCGTTGGCTCGATATGCAGGCGGAAATGGATAGCGTCGCGGAAAAGCTGCGCGCCGAGGTTTTCTCGGCGGTAGTGCTCTGTGGAAGGCGCAGTTGCAAGCCTTCTGTGGTACGCATGATGATATGTCGAATTTTGCAACAGAATCTGGCCCCTCGTAGATAGTCGAAGAGAATTTCGCAAGCCCTCTTGCCGAACGTCATGTGCGGTCTGCATGTTGAGGGCCGATGAACATAGGAGGCGCCCATGTCGAGCACGATGCAGATAGGTTCCCTGGCGAGAGCTTGGCTTGTTTTGCTGGGAGCGATCATCGTTGCCGCAGGGCTTTTCTTCACCGTCGCGGGCGGCAGGCTCGCATCGCTTGGTGGCAGTTTCTATTTCGTTGTCGCGGGCGTTTTCCTTCTCTCCTCCGGCTTTCTCATCGCTCGCCGCAGGCCGTCCGGCGCCCTGCTGTTCGGCCTCGTTTTCCTTGTGACGGTCGCGTGGGCGCTGTGGGACGTTGGCCTTACCTTTTGGCCGTTGAACTCGCGCCTCCTGGCGCTTTGCGTCGGCGCCACCGTGGTGGCGCTCTCCTATCCGGCGCTGAGGCTGTCGGTGGGCCTCTCGCCGGTCCGGGGGCCGTCTCTCGCGCTCGCCGCGGTGCTGGCGCTCGCCTCCGCCGGCGGCATGGCCGGCATGTTCGTGCCGCATCCGCCCGTCGCCTTCTCCGGCACGCCGGAAGCGCTCACCAAGGTCGATCCAACGAACGAACAGAAGAACTGGGAGGCCTATGGCAATACGTCCGGCGGCAGCCGGTTCGTCGCCCTCGACCAGATCACCCGGGACAATATCGCCGATCTCAAGGTCGCCTGGACCTACCATACCGGCGACACGCCGATCAGCCCCGACGCCAACGGCGCGGAAGACCAGCAGACCCCCTTGCAGGTGGGCGAGCGCGTCTTCCTCTGCACGCCGCACAACAACGTCATCGCGCTTGATGCCGATACGGGCAAGGAGATCTGGAAAACCGAGATCAACGCCAAGTCGTCGGTCTGGATGCGTTGCCGCGGCCTTGCCTATTTCGATGCGACCCGGCCGCTCGTCCAGCCGACGGCGGCGGGCGCAACACCGGTGACGGACGTCACCGTTGCCGAAGGCGCGCTTTGCCAGCGCCGCATCCTTATGAACACGATCACCGCCGAACTGATCGCGCTCGACGCCGACACCGGCGCGTTCTGCACGGGTTTCGGCACCAACGGCCGCGTCGACCTGAAGATTGGCCTCGGCGACGCGCCCGATCCGAGCTACGTGCTGACCTCCGCCCCCACGCTCGCCGGCACCACCCTTGTGGTCGGCGGCCGTATCGCCGACAATGTGCAGGTCGACATGCCGGGTGGCGTCATGCGCGGCTTCGACGTCGTGACAGGCGAGCTGCGCTGGGCCTTCGACCCCGGCAATCCTGATATCAACACGTTGCCGGCGGAAGGCCGGACCTATACGCGCTCGACGCCGAACGTCTGGGCCTCCATGTCCTACGATCCGGCATCCAACACCGTATTCATGCCGGTCGGCAGCCCCTCCGTCGACCTTTACGGGGCGACCCGTACGGAACTCGACCACAAATACGGCGCCTCGATGCTGGCGCTCGACGCCACGACAGGCCGCGAAAAATGGGTCTACCAGACTGTTCACAACGACCTCTGGGACTTCGACGTGCCGATGCAACCCTCCTTCATAGACTTCCCGAAGGCGGACGGAACGACGGTTCCCGCGCTGGTGTTCGGCACCAAGGCGGGGCAAATCTATGTCCTCGATCGCGCCACCGGCCAAGCTCTTACCAAGGTCGAGGACGTGCCGGTCAAGCCGGGCACGATCCCGAACGAGCCCTATTCCGCCACGCAGAAGCTTTCGGTCGGCATGCCGCAGATCGGCGCTCAGACGCTGACGGAGAGCGACATGTGGGGCGCCACGCCGTTCGACCAGCTCCTGTGCCGCATCGCCTTCAAAAGCATGCGTTATGACGGCGTCTACACCGTGCCGGGGACGGATCTTGCGCTGAACTTTCCCGGCTCCCTCGGCGGCATGAACTGGGGCGGCATCTCCACCGATCCCGTGACCAATACGATCTTCGTCAACGACATGCGCTTGGGCCTGTGGATCCGGATGGTGGAAGCAGCACCCAGCGAGGCGGTCGCCAGCGGCGGTGAATCGGTCAATACCGGCATGGGCGTCGTGCCGATGAAGGGCACGCCCTATGCGGTCGACAAGAACCGGTTCCTCTCGGCGCTCGGTATCCCTTGCCAGGCACCGCCCTTCGGAACGATCACCGCGATCGACATGAAGACTCAAGGCATCAAGTGGCAGGTGCCTGTCGGCACGGTCGAGGACACGGGCCCGCTCGGCATCAAGATGGGCCTGCCCATCCCGATCGGGATGCCGACGCTCGGCGGCACGCTCGCCACGCAAGGCGGTCTCGTTTTCATCGCGGGAACCCAGGATTACTATCTGCGCGCCTTCGATAGCGCGACAGGCAGGGAGGTGTGGAAAGCACGCCTGCCCGTGGGCAGCCAGGGCGGACCGATGAGCTACAAGTCGCCGAAGACCGGCAAGCAGTATATCGTCATCTCCGCTGGCGGCGCGCGCCAGTCCCCCGACCGCGGCGACTATGTGATCGCCTATGCCTTGCCGTGATCTGTCCCGGGAGTCTGACGGCCCTTTCCATGCTGCTTCCGGCTCTGGGATCCGTCCTCTTGTCCGTCGGGTTTGGAGGCATCGCTTCTTATACCCCGGATCGCTCCGCAAGCCAGCGCAGGCCTCCCTCGGTAACAGCATCGTAGACTGCCCGCCCCAGGGAGAGGCCAATATCGGTATGAAGTCCGGCGAACGGCATCTTCGTGCCTTCGCAAGGGTACGCGACAACGATGCAATCGGTTCCTGTGCCGGTCACGATGCGCCCGCTGCGCACGAGACCGAGATCCATCACGGCGGCGGTGCGGGCCTCGGTGGCGATCGAAAGCGCCTCCAATTGTGCTGCTTCGGACAAGGACGCATCGACATGGGCGAGTAGGTTGATCGTGCCGATGGGGGTGCTGCTATCGAAGGGCTCGCCGATCCGGCCGGCATTGGAAAGGCCGACCGTGGCAAGGCACGAAGATGTAATGTCGCCCGCGGCGGCGCTCGCCAGATGATGATGGGCGAGATCGCGCGATGTCATGAGATGCACGGCCTCGGCGTGTCCTTCTTGGCTCATGCGTTCGCGCAAGAGTTCGACGGGATCGACATAGAGAGGCAAATCCCCGTCCCGAACCTCGAGCCAAACCACGGAACGCGAGACGACGAACCCCGGACGGGTCAGCGACCAGCTCAGCATGGTCTGCGGCGCATCGAAAGCCGCAACGAGAAAAGGGGGATGCCTGCGGATCGAGAAGGCGTGGTTCCGCGCGTTGCCCACCGTTTCAATGACCGGGTGCATCGTCGTCTGCTGTCGCTGTGTCGGACACCTTGTCGAAAACCTCGCGCCACAGGACGACCAGCTCGCCATAGGCATGGCTGGCGAACCGCTCGGCCAGACGATGCTGCTGGCGCAGCGTCAGGCGCAACGTCGCGCGGCCGAAGCGGTCCGACGGCGCGGTGAACGCGGCCGGCTCCAGCTTGCGGCCTAGCGCATCCAGCACGGCCTTGCGCAGCAGGGGCAGGTCGGGCCGGGCGAATTGGTCGTAGAGCGCCTGAAAGCGGGCATGGTCGTCGATGTCGAATTCCGTGTCTTCCCCCATGCCGTCCATGACCGGATTGGCCGGATGAAGATAGCCGAGCGGCACCAGATGGTCCGGGATTGGCGTGTTGGCCGAGTGGGTACGGCCCGATTTCAGGAGTTGCGGCAGGAGATGGGTGTGCGGGCCGGGCGGCGAGACGCCGCCGGTATCCGGCCCGCCGATCTTCTGGAACACCTCCACGCGGCCGATCCGCGTCAGCGCCACGCGGTGCGGATGGGCCTTGAGGATCGCGCCGCCGGCCGGGTTCGCCGGGTCGAACAGGCTGCGCCCGGCATTTTCGCGCAGGAGGGCGAGGAGATCGGGGTCCTCGGTGCGGATGCAGAAATCGCATTGCGGCAAGGCAAGGCCCATGTCGAAGAGAACCGCCTTGCGATCCGCAGGACGAACCGCCTCCTCGTCCGACCCGAGTTCCGCAAGGGTGTCGCGCCGGTTTCCGGCAGCTTCCCTGGGGGGCAGGCAGAGCGCGAGGGCATGGCTCCAGCGATGCGCTTTCGGGCTCAGCGTCTCGTAGGCGACGGGTTCGATGCGGTCCACCGTCGCTGCATTCAGGCGGATCGCGCCGCGGCGGGTCGCGCGCGCGAAGAGCCCTGGTGCATCCGCCTCCAGGTATTCGCCCTTTTCCTGATGGAACTCCGCGACGGCGCCGAAGGAGCCCATGCTCCAGCTCGCCCTCTCGTCGACGAGGTGGCTTTGCAGAATATCCCGGAGCTCAGCCATGGTCGTTTTCATCCTTCTTCTGCGACAGGTCGACAGGCTGCACGATCAGGCCGCTGGCGGCGGCGCCGATGAACGCCTCGACCGAATAGACATCTTCCAGAGTTCGGGCCGTCAGCACGGCCTCCGGCAGGCCTGTGGCATGGCCGCGGCCGCCATGCAGCAGGAGCAAGCAGTCGCACCAGCGTGCGGCGAGCGTCAGGTCGTGCATCGACGCAATGACGATGCGGCCTTCCGCAGCCAGTTCCCTGAAGAGCCGCATCAGGGCGATCTGGTGGTGCGGATCGAGCCCGGCCAGCGGTTCGTCCGCAAGCAGCACCGGCGTTTCCTGGGCAAGCGCCCGGGCAATGAGGACGCGTGCCCGCTCGCCGCCGGAAAGGCTGGTGACGGCGCGGTGGCGGAAGGGGATGAGGTCCATGCGCACGAGCGCTGCCTCGATCGCTGCTTCGTCGCGCTGCGAGGGCGCGGCGAAGCGCGCGTGATGCGGCAGCCGCCCGAGCGCCACCACGGCCTCTACGCTCATCGCCCAGGCGGTCTCACGTTCTTGTGGCAGGTAGGCGAGGTGGCGAGCTCGCTCGGATGGCTTGAGAGCGGTAAGATTGACGCCGTCGAGATGGAGGGTGCCGCTTGCCGGGACAAGGCCGAGGCAGGCGCGCAGGAACGTCGATTTGCCGGCACCGTTCGGGCCGATGAGGCCGGTGACGCTGCCTTTGCCGACCACAAGCGACACGCCGTCCACGACCCGCTTGCCAGAAAGCGTCGCTGACAGGTTTGCGACGGTGAGAACGCTCACAGCGCGGTCCTCCTGTGCGACCAGACGAGCCAGAAGAAGAACGGTGCGCCGACGACAGCCGTCAGCACGCCGAGCTTGATGTCGCGATCCGGCGCGATGACACGCACGAGAATGTCGGCGGCAAGCAGCAGGGCAGCACCGCCCAGCGCGCTTGCCGGCAGAAGTCGTGACGGTTGTGAACCGACGAGGGGACGCAGCACATGCGGCACGACGAGGCCGACGAAGCCGATGGCGCCCGAAACCGCGGTAGCGGCCCCAACCGAGAGTGCCGTGCCGACGATCGCAAGCCATTGCACGCGCCTGAGATCGACACCCATGCTCGCAGCGGCGTCGGGGCCGAGGGCGAGCGCATCGAGCGCCCGGCCGAGGCGAAGCAGCAGCAGCCAGCCGATCGCCGTAAAGGGCAGCATTAGCCAGACATGGGGCATCGAGCGGTCGGTGAGAGAGCCGAGCATCCAGAACATGATTTCCATTGCCGCGAAGGGATTGGGCGAGAGGTTCAGCACCAGCGAGGTCGTCGCGCCGGCAAGACTGGAAATGGCGATGCCGGTGAGAATGACGACCAGAGGCCGTCCATTCCCACCCGCCATTGCGGTGAGGACGAGAACGGCCAGCATCGCGCCCGCGAGCGCCATGAGCGGCAGAGCGAGCACGAAAAGCGCGGAAAGGCCGGTATAGATGGCGATGACGGCGCCAAGCGAAGCCGAGGCGCTGACGCCGATCAGCCCCGGTTCGGCCAGTGGATTGCGCAGATACCCCTGCAGCGCCGCCCCGGAAAGGCCGAGCGTCGCGCCGACCAGCAAGCCGAGCACGGCGCGGGGCAGGCGGATTTCGCGCATCACCAGAACCAGCAACTCTTCGCCGCCACCGAAGAGCGCGCGAAAGCTGTCGGAAAAGCTGACATCGGCCGGACCGATGGTGAGCGAGAGGAGAAAGAGTGCGAGGGTCACCGCCGCCAGGACAGCAATGGTGGTGCGGTAATGGGAGTGGATCGTCATGGCGCTGTTTCCTTAGTCCGGCGCGCGGCGTCCTGGAGCATACGGGCGGCCTCAAGGGTGAACGGCCCGCCACAGACGGTCAGCCGGTTTTCGAGCGGCGCCTCGGCGATGGCGGAAACGAGCGCGCGATAGGCCGGATGGGCAAAGTTCTGCTCGGCGAGAGCAGGCCCTTCGGCCTCCGAGCGACCGCCGGCCATCAGTTCGGGGTTGGAGAGCACAAGCAATTCCAGCGGCAGGCGGGCGGTTCCCGCCATGCCCAGCGTCTCAGCAATGTTGTCGAGGCCGGCGCGTTTCACCACTTCGGAGACGAGCGTGCCGGAACCGGCCGTGTAGCCGTTGGCGAAATAGAGAGCCGTGCGCAGCCGCGGCGTCTCGCTGACTGCGAGCGCCTCGATCTGCGCATCCATGCCGGCAACCAGCGCCTTCGCCCGCTCGGGATTGCCAAGCAGGTCGCCCATGCGGGCAAGGTTCGCACGAACCTCGTCGAGGGACGCTTCGGGTGGGAATTCCTCGACGCGGAAGCCGAGCCGGCGCAATAGCGAGACGGTTGTGCGCGTCGAGTAGGTGCCCGCGAGCACGAGGTCGGGCTTCATCAGGAAGATTTCCTCCGCCAGCCCGTGATTGACGGCATAGGCACGGGCTTCCTCCGCCATGGCCGAGGTGCCGGCGTCGCGCGCCAGATAGGAGACCGAGACAAGCTGGCCGGGCCGCGCGACGAGCATGGCCAGCTGGTCCGTGCAGACGTTCATCGACACGACCCGCCCGGGAAGGGCGTCGGCACGGACGGCCGGGACCGGCCAGAGGAGGCCGGCAAGGATCATCGCATGCCAACGCCTGCCGCCCATCAGAAGGTCGCCTTCATGCCGGCGAAGGCCGTGAGACCCGGCGTGTTGAAGCCGTAGACTTCCTGGTAGTCGCGGTCGAACAGGTTGTCGATCCGGCCGAAGATCTCCATCGTCTCGTTGACCTTGAAGCTGCCGCCGACATTGACGACCGTGTAGCCGCCGAGCGTGACGCGCGGCGGAACGAAGGTGGCGAAGACCGCATCCTCCATCTTGCCGTTGAATACCGCCTCGGCGAAGACGCGCGCCCGGTCGTCATGGAACAGATAGGCCGCGTTCAGCGAGCCCGTATGGCGCGGGCGGCGCACTTCCGCAAGGCGCGGCCCGCCGGCCACCGTCTGCTCGCTCGCGTCGGTATAGGTATAGGCGCCCCCCATCGTGAAGCCGTTGAAGAAATCGACGGTCGCGGAAACCTCGACGCCCTGCCGGCGGCTTTCGCCGTTGCGATTGACCGGCGTCGACGTGAAGTCGGGATTGTAGACCGTGGCGATCTCGTTTTCGAGGTTCTGGTTGAAATAGGTGACGTCGACGACGAGGCCGCCGTCGAAGAAGCTTTTCTCCACGCCGACGTCCCAGCCGAGGCTTTCCTCCGGCTTGAGGTTCGGGTTGCCCCTGAACGTGCCGGGGATATAGCCGAACTGCTCGTAGAAGGTGGGGTTGGTCACGGCCGTGCCGATGGAGGCATGGAGCCGCGTTTCCGCTTCCGGGATCTGCCAGGCGGCGCTCACCGTCCAGGTCGCGGCATCCGAGAAGGCGTCGTTCCAGTCCTGCCGGGCGCCGGCGTTGAGATAGAACTGGTCGAAGAACTCACCGCGATATTCGCCGATCAGCGAATGGGCGATGCGGCTGAAGGTCTCGGCAAGATGCGAGGGCGAGAAGGTCTCGCGCTGCCATTCGTAGCCGGCGGTCACCTGATTGACCTGATTTTCCAGCGCGTCGTAGCGATAGGAGGCCTGGTAGGTCGCGTTGTAGCGGTTGCCGTCGTTCCAGCTGTCGCCGAAGTCCTCGGAGTGGTTGAAGCGATGGATGTCGTTGCCGGAAAAGCGTGCCTTCTGTGTCAGCGCGCCGTCGTGCGCGGTGTTGGTAAGGCCGATCGAGCCGAAGAACTCCCGGCTTTTCATGTAATCGTCCGCATCATATGTCATTGCGGTGTCGTAGTGCTGCGGATCCAGATCGCTGCGGCGGTTGACGTAGCGCAGCGTGCCGTCCACCACTGTATCGGGCGACAGATCTACGGTGAATTTCCCGTTCAGCGTGCCGTTGCGGTCGCCGTCGTCTTCCTTCCCGATGTCGGAAATGTTGAAACCTTCCGAACGGCGCAGGACGCCGGCGAGCGAATAGTCGAAATTTTCGCCGCCGCCGCGTGTGGAGAGCGCGCCCATCACCGTGCCATCCGTACCGACTTCTGTCCGGGCCGTGGATTTGGTTGAGTTGCGCTCGCCTTTTTTTGTGGTGATGTTGATGACGCCGGACATGGCGTTGGCGCCCCAGAAGGTGCTCTGCGGGCCACGCAGGATCTCGATGCGATCGATATCGTCGGCAAGCAGGCTGCCGAAGTCGAATTCGCCCTGGCCATTGTCATTGACCTCGACGCCGTCGATGACGACAAGCACTTGATTGCCTTCCGCGCCGCGCACGCGCACCTGCGTCAGGCCACCGTAGGGCCCTGTCTGCGATACGGCAAAACCCGGCACGAACCGAAGCGCATCCGCCACGTAGCGAACCTGGTTCTTCTCGATCTCTTTGCCGGTGATGACGGTGACGGCGCGACCGGACTTTCTGAGTTCCACCGAGGTGAGACCGTCGGCAATCACGATCTCGTCGAGCATGGTCGGCGTTTCGGTTGCTGGCTGATCCTGCGCCAGGACGGGCTGACACCATACGATCGCAAGCAGGGAAGCCCCTGCCAGATAGGTCTTCATATTTCCCCCACGGCAGGCTGATCCCTGCACGGTTACCAACCGCGGGCGAGTGAGGATTTCCGGAGAGCTGACGCTTCCATAAACCGTCCATCGACGCGGCGACATCTTCGACAATGTCACCGCTACGGACGGCCGCGCCCGGACACTCCCCGTATCCTGGCATGGGTGACCGGCACAGGCAGGTCTCCTGACTTCCGCGTCATCGCTTGTCCCGCCTTCCCGCGCGTTCGCGCAGTGGCATCATGAGGCAAGCTCGGCGGTTACAGTTGCGGGGGCAGTCACGGTTTCGGCCCCTGATGGGTAGTCCTCACCGTGTTCCCTTTTCATCCGTCATGCTGACGGAACCTATTCCGTGGCCAAGCTTATCGGCGGCCTAAAGTTGGGTCAAGGGATGCATGGCATTTCCCACAGTCTGGACCATTTTGCGCTCATATGATTGCGCTGGCCGGACTGCCGGTTCGCCATCGCGATCCGTTCGACGCAGGTCACCGGTAGAGAGGCAGCCGCTCCATCCATTCAGCCCGCCTGCACATTCCCAGCCGGAAGTCGTCCAGGCGCGCTCAGGAGAATCAACATGACATCGCCCGCAGGGTTATCTTGCGATATCCCAGGAGGTGCCGTGGATACCGGTCACGCCGCTTGGGTCCTCGCCGTAATAAACTGTGAAAAAGCCCCCCTCTTCCGTAGCAATGGTCGCAGGGTAGCCGAGGTTCTTGTTTGGCATCGCACCGCGAATGCAGAACGTCCTGGCGATATCCCAGGACTTTCCCTCGTCATTCGACAATACGGCCCTAATTCCGAAATCGGGAAAACGCCAACCATACGTCATCAGAATTCGACCGTCATGGAGCTGCAGTAAGTGGGCCGGGTAGCCTTTGATCGGCAGGGGAACCGGTGCAGTCCAGGACAGACCGCCATTCATCGATTCCGCCTGATGAAGGGAGCGTGTCGCATTGTCCCTGAGAACAAGAAGCAACTTTCCCGACCTACACGCCAACAATGCGGGCTCTTCGAATTCATGCGCGTCGCCATGAGCGATCGCCGCGGGCGGATACCAGCTTCTACCGGCGTCAATGCTTTCAACGGAAAAAACCTGGCGGTAGTTGGGAACGTCGCTCAGGGGCAGGAGAATCCTGCCATCGTGAAGTTCGACGGCACCGCGCATTCCGTAGCCGCCGGTTCGCGGCGATGTGTCGATTTCAACCTCGTCACCGAAAGTCATCCCGCAATCGTCGGAAAAATGGACGAAGGTACGACCGCCGCCGCGGACCCACGGAGCAACATGCTCGAACATTTCCGGTGGCATATTTTCGGCGGTGTGCTCGGGGGAGAGCTGCCAGCCCTTCATGAATGCCTTGGGGTAGGTGAGGCCCGCCTGATCGATGCGCCGTCGGGCCTTTTCTAAGGGTAGCCATTCGAATTGCCATTGATTGAGCATCAAGCGGCCATCGGACAACACGGTAAGCCCGGCACATTCGGTGCCAGACCGGTTGTAATCGGGAACCACCAGAGGAGCGCTCCACGAACGGCCCTGATCCCGCGAGCGAATGATGACATTGTGATAGAGCGGCTCTTCAGGGGGATGCAGTACAAACGGTCTACGTGGGGCACGATTGAAGACGACGACCCAGGCGCCATCCGGTGCAACAACAATGTGCGGATGCGCGCAATAGGCGTATGCCTCGCTATGAACCACGCCATGGCGAGCGTCGGAAACGTCGACCAATCCATGCTGCGCTTTCTCACTCATGGCCGCGCCGTCCTGATTGTTTGTGGTTCCTTGGATGAGAAAGCATGCCGGGTGCCGGTACAAATCGTCGGCCGGGAGCGCTGAAAAAATGAATGGGAGCCCGCTTGCCATGGCGGGGGAACGCCGCATCGGTTTGCGGCGCCCGCCTTGTGGCACTTTTCAGCGCGGGGTCCAGCACTCTGTCATCGGCTCAGCCCCGCTGCCAATAGCTGTCCGGCGGTGGTCCCCAGTCGTTAAGGACACAGGAATAGACGGCGGTCTCGTCAAACGGGTAGCGGGCTTCCATCTCGGGCGTAAGCGTCAGCCCCAGGCCCGGAGCGGTCGGGCGAATGAGCCGGCCGCCTTCGATCCTGCCCTGATCACCAATCATCTCGCTACCGAGCGGAAAGGCGAGCATCGGATACTCGACCAGTTTTCCGCCGGCGGCAAAAGCAGCATGGTAGCTTGCCATGATGGCCGCTGCGCCCCCCCAGGCGTGGACGACGACATCCACGCCCTTCGCCCTGGCTGCAGCGAAAACGTCGATCACCGCCGAAATCCCTCCCATCACCGAGGCGTCAGGCTGTACGAAATCGTAGACGTCGGCATTGATGCGCTCGATCATTTCCTTCGGCGTGGTGATGATCTCGCCACCACATACGGGCACGTCGATGCGGCTTCGCAACTCACGGAAGCCTTCGGGGCAATCCGGGCCGATGGCTTCTTCGACAAAGACCATGCGATAATCGGTGAGCGCGTGCACGGCATTGACGAATTGCACGACGTCTTCGACCTCCTGTGGGGGATCGGCCAAATTCTGGCACATGTCGACGCCGACACGAATGCCGCGCTTGCCGGCCTCTTCGAGCACCCAGGCGGTACGCAGGATATCGCGCTTGACCGAACGGATCTTGTAGATCTCGATCCCGAGCGAGGCCAGCAGATCGAGCTCGCGCAGAAACTGTTCCTTGGCGTCACAACAGCCCCCGCTGCCGTAGATCTGGATGGAGTCTGCCTGTGCGCCACCGAGCAGTTCGAAAACCGGGATTCCAAGGCTTTTTGCCTTCGCGTCCTGCAGCGCCGTTTCAAACGCCGCTATGACATGACGCGCAGCGCCTTGCAGAGACCAGTAGTCGCAAAGGCTGCGAAGGTCCTTCACCCGCCTGTCAATGTCAAAGCCGTCCTTGCCGAGCACATAGGGCTCGCAGAGGTTGACCATGGATTGGAAAACCAGCGGCGCGAATACTGCTAGATAGCCCTCGCCTATTCCCGTGACACCATTGTCCAGCGTGATCTCCACCATGCCGATCGTGCGCTTGGGGCCGTTCGGAAAGCACTCCTTGATTTCGGGATCATCTGCATCGGCATAGGGCGAGCTCAGCAGGACACAACGTACTTTGGCGATATTGGGCATCAGTATCCTCTATTGAAATCAACCGCGTCGTGAAGCGGCTCGCCTCGGCGGTATCGGACGAGATTGGCAAGAAAGACGTCGATTTTGCGATCCAGCTCATCGGTCGAGCCGCCACCGGAATGCTGCGTTAGAAGCGTGTTCGGACATGCCCAGAGGGGATGGTTTTCCGGCAGCGGCTCGCTGCGCGTGACATCGAGTACCGCACCGGCGAGCCTTCCCTCAGACAGGGCGGCGACCAGCGCCATCTCGTCGACGATAGATCCACGCCCGAGATTGGCGAAAATGGCATGCGCGGGCAGCAACGACAGGCGGGCCGCATCGAACAGATCGCGCGTCTGTGCGCTATCCGGTGCGGTGCAGACCACGATGTCGGCCCTGCGTAGCGCCGCATCGAGCGTCTCGGTGGGCGTGCCGCTGCGGATCGTCGTAATCCGGCAATGGAAGGCTGCCAGAAGTTCCGCCAGCCGCTGGTTGATTGCGCCAAAACCCACCATCACGACGTGGGCGCCCCGAAGCATTCGCAGGCGGCTGCGCAGAGGATCGCCCTGCCAGGTCTTGCTGTCCTTCAGGTGGACAAGCCGGTCGATTCCCCGCCCGAGCGCCAGAATGCCGGCCAATGCGGTCTCGGCGACAGGATCGGCAAAGAAACCTGCCAGATTCGTCAGGATCAGGCCGGGATTGACTGACCGGTCCAGCTCGGAATACTCGCCGAAGCCGACGGACTCCAGCTGTACCCAACGCAAACCCGGCGCCGCGGCTAGCCAGCATGCCGGCGGATTGCCGAACACGATCTCGCATTCATCCAGGCAATCGTCCGAAAGGTCCGTCCCCGGTAGAAAAACCCGCAAGTCATCCGAGCCGATCGCATCGCGCAGCCGTTGCTGCTGGTGTGGCGGCAGTTCGATACAGAGGGCGATCTTCTTCATGCGGGTGGCCTGCTGTTGATCCAGATCGTCTTCGTCTGGAGATATTGGTCGAGGGCTTCCGTCCCGTTGTCGCGCGCCAGCGAGCCCGAGCGTTTGTAGCCACCGAACGGTGTCTTGACGTCTCCTTCGGAGAAACTGTTGATCGAGACCGTGCCGCAAGGAAGGCGCCGCGCCATGTAGAGCGCACGGTCAATGTCGCGGGTGAAGACGGAGGCGTGCAGGCCGTATTGCGTGTCGCACGCCAGTTGCAGCGCTTCGGCCATGTCATCGACCGCAAGAACTCCGAGCACCGGCCCGAAAATCTCCTCCCGCGCGATCGTCATGTCCGGTTTCAACGCTGCAAAGACGGTTGGCGCGATAAAGTAGCCGGGACCATCGCATCGCCCGCCGGTCAGCAATCGGGCGCCCTCGCTCCTGCCGCGCTCAATATAGCCGAGGACGCGCGCCATATGCTCTTCGGTTACCATCGCGCCGATATCGGTCTGTGGATCGAGCGGATCACCGACCTTATAGGCTCTGGCGCGGGCAGAGACCTTCTCCAGGAAAAGATCGGCGACCGACGCGTGGACGATCTGGCGCATGTTGGCGGAACAATTCTGTCCACCGTTCCAGAACGCGGCTCTCGCGGCTTCCTCGATCAGATCGTCGGTCAAGTCTGCATCATCGAGGACAATGAGTGGGCTCTTGCCACCCATTTCCAAGCCGACAACCTTCAAGTTGCTTTCCCCCGCATAGCGCAGAAAATAGCCGCCGACTTCGGTGGATCCGGTAAATGAGACGATATCGATATCGTTGTGGCGCCCGATGGCCTGGCCGGTCGTTTCACCGCCCCCCGGAATGACGTTCAGCACGCCGTCTGGCAGTCCCGCGGCCTGGGCCAGCTCCGCAAGACGGATGAGGGAAAGCGGCGTCTGCTCGGCCGGCTTGACGACGGTCGAGCATCCTGCGGCCAGAGCCGGGGCCAGTTTCCATGCCGCCATGAGCAGCGGGAAATTCCAAGGCAGGACGAGCCCGACGACACCGGCCGGCTCCTTGACGACAAGCGCCAACACATCTTCCCCGGTGGGAGCGACCTTGCCGAACGTCTTGTCGGCAAGCTCGCCGTACCACTGAAAGAACGTCGGAACCTCGTTGGCGATCTCGTGCAGGCAGTCGGTGATCGTCTTGCCGCTGTCGAGACTCTCGAGAACGGCAAGTTCGTGCGCGTTTTCCCGAACCAGCCCCGCAAGGCGCAGAAGCACCTCCTTGCGTTTCTCCGGTGCGGCACGCGACCACCGACCGTCGTTGAAGGCCCGACGCGCTGCTGCGACGGCCCGGTCCACATCCGCGCTGCCGCAATGCGCAACCCGGCAGAGAATCTGCCCTGTCGCCGGGTTGATTGTCTCGAACGTTGCGCCGCCCGTGGCGTCGGTAAATGCCCCGTCGATGAACGCTCTTGCGTTTATTCGCAATGCGCCTGCGATATCTCGTGCCTGCTCAAGGGAAAGTGCCATCCCGGTAGTCTCCTTCATGTCGCGGGTGCAGGTCGGGCCCGTCCGGCAGCGATGGCTATCGCTTCAGAACGCCTGGAACACCGGTTTCGAGCATCATCGTTCGCGCTTCCTCACGATAGAGATCACGAACGTCGCGCGTTGGCGGGCGGCACCGGCTGGACGGCAAGCCGATGAGTTCCATGCATAGTTTGTCAAGATATCCGTCCCCGCTCGTATGTTCACTCTCGATCTTCATCCAAAGATGGTAGAACGGCATGGCCTCGTCTGTAAGCATCCGCTGGACTTCCGGATAATCGCGCTGGCCAAGGCGATCCATCAGCTTCAGTCCCCATTCGGGCCAGTAGTTGCACAGGTGCACCTCGAAGGCGCGCGCACCCATCATGTGGCTCATCGTGAAGAACAGATTGTTGTCGATGATGCTGAGGCGTTTCGAGAAATGCTTGCAGACATGCTCGAATTCCATGGCGTCGGTTCGCGGCGCAGCCCACTTCAACCCGACGACGTTGGGGATGTCGGCGAGCTTCTCGACCATGTCGAACGAGACGTTCTTGCTGGTCCAGAAGGTGTTGTAGATGATGATGCCGGTATTCGGTGCAGCCTCGGCCGCCGCCTTCACAAATTCAAAGAAGTCCTGTTCCGTATGGGAGAAATAGAAGGGGCAGGATACCTGGATATAATCCACCCCGATCGCTTCGGCCGCCTTTGCCAGCGTGATCAGGTCGCGCGTGGAGGTTGTCTGCGCTCCCATGGCTACCGGTGCAGCGCCATTGACCTCCTCGACGATCGCGCGGGCGACGGCACAACGCTCGTCGATGCTCATCGCCGAGAAATCACCGGCCGCACCAGCTGCCAGCAAAACGGCGTTTCCTTCGGCTGCGCCCCGGCTCAGAAGAAAGCGGCTATGGGCGCGTGTGGCGTCCAGGTCCAGTTCCAGGTCATCATCACGGAACATGGTCGGCACAGTGATATAACAACCTTCAAGCCTATCACGGAGCTTGTTCAATCTTTGCAAATTCGACACTGGAAATCCTTCCGCTTTTCCTCACCGTCGGCGGCCCCCTGGAGGCCCGCTGAACGATCGGCTAGAGACTAGCTTCAGGTCCCGGGTTCCGAATTTGCATATTGCGACAATAAATTGATGGGTCTTCGCGGCCCCTTGTTATCTCTTGTAATTTCGAGATTCGCTCAGCGACCAGGTGACGTGCGATCTGAAACGTGCCATCTCCGCGGGTGAATAGCTGGAGCGGAACTCGCTTGGCGATTGTCCGAAATGGGCTCTGAACGTCCGGGTGAAGATTGCCGGCGAGCTGAAGCCGCACAAGAGTGAAATTTCCGAGATCGCCTCACTGCTGTAGAACAGCATTTCGCGCGCGCGCTCCAAGCGAACCCGCATATAGTACTGCCCGATGGAGGAGTCGGTTTTCTTTCGGAATATCCGCTCGACATTGCGGCGCGGCTGGTTCAGTTGCTCGGCAATTTGAGCGACGGAAAGCGGGCTTTCTATATTCGCCTCCATCAGCCGGACAGCACGGCTGACGGGGTCGGGCGCCTCCTGCTGGGGCGCACCCGCGGAAGATCGTTGCGGGCCATCTCCCCGCTGCTGGTGGGGATATACGAAGCCGTTGGAAATATGCCTTGCCAGGACGGCGCCATACTCCCGCTCGATGAGGTCGAGGACCATATCCAGCACGGAAATTCCACCGGCACAGGTGATGAACGGCGGGTCGATGATGTAGCGTCGCTCGACGATATCACTGTCCGGATAGCGCTCTGAAAACAACGGCATCGCCTCCCAATGGCAAGTCGCGCGCCTCCCCTTCAGCAGGCCCGTTTCCGCAAGGGCGAAGGCACCGGTGTCCACTCCGGCCAGGATTACGCCATGGGCATTGAGCCGCTGCAACCAGCTCACCAGCCGTTTCGACAGGTAGGACGTTGCATCATTGCCGGAATACACGAAAACCAGATCAAAGTGGAAATCCGAGTAGATGCTGGTATCGGCCCCGATGCTCATGCCAGCGCCGGATTCGACCGGGCTGCCGTTTTCCGAGATGAAGCTCCAATTGAATAGACGCTTTCCCGCGTTCTGGTTGGCGACCCGGAACACCTCGATCAACGGGATCAGCCCGTAAAGCGAGAATTGCGGCGCAAGAAAAATTCCCACTTCCTGATATTCGCGAATGGGGCGACCTAGGCGTTGCATACTTTCCCCCATGGCTCATGCGGCTGCGCGCAATTAGTTCTATTTTTGTCTCGAAATGCAAACTCAATTTTTGAAACACTGGCAATCTTGGCGGTGAGCGGGGAACCTGCTGAAAAGCTGTTGAACGCATCCATCCGGGGCACGGGTCGAGCCGGAGAGTGTATAGAGCCTAAATTGAAAGCATCGCGTCTCTTGGTTTGAAGCGCGTCGATAGGTACAGAATTATGTAATATTGCACTTTTGAAAATAAAAAATCCATGCATGCACAGCTTGTTTGTCTATTACAACCGAAAAAAGGGAGCATGAAAATGACAGTATTTTCGAGATCTGGGATCAATCGAAGAAGTTTTCTTAAGGCGGCCGGAGCTGTTTCTGGCGCTGCAGTCGCTACTCCCTTCATCGGTGGGAATGTATTCGCATACAACAAGCCGATAGAACTCGTACATTGGAGCTGGCTGGCGGCATCCGATGGCGAAGTCTGGGCCGAAATGATCAATGCCTTCAACGAAGCCTACAAGGGCAAGGGCATCCAGATCAACATACAGATCATTCCCGAGGAACAGTACATCACCAAGGTGCTGACCGCGGCCGCGACGGGTCAGGCGCCGGACTTCGGCTGGGGGACGGCCGGAAAGGCCGCGCAAATGGCGCGGGATGGCGTCATTGTTCCACTCGACAAGCTTGCCGCCGCCAGCGGTCTCGATCTCGCCGACTTTTCGGAAACATCGCTTACGGCCGCGCGCTATCCGAAATACGACAACCAGATGTTCATGATCCCGATGGATCTCATGAGCCTGCAGCCCGAAATAAACATCGACCACGTTCTGGCCGCTGGCCTCGACCCGAATTCATTTCCAACGAACGCAGACGAACTGCTGACCTGGGCGAAGGCCTTGACGCAAACCGCCGGAAACAAGGTCACCCGTTCCGGCATCATGATGACAGGCTCGGGCGTACAGCCGACCGTGACCTGGGGTATCGTGGCCGAGCAGATGGGGTTCGAACGGGCAAGCGCAGACCTCAAGACCGCTTGCGTCAATCCGGAAGCCGGCATCAAGGCCATGGAATGGATCCTCGCGCTGTTCGATGAACACAAAGTTTCGACGCGCGACGTTACGGATCGTTACAAGGCGTTCGGAACCGGTGAGGGCTCGATCTTCTGGACCGGCCCGTGGACGTTGAACGGTTTCGTTCAGCAGGGGCTGAATTTCCAGACATTTGCCATGCCGAATATCGGCGGCACGCGCAAAACCTATTTCGAAATGGGTGGCCTGGAACTTTACGCACAAGCAGATGAAAGCCGCTACGAAGCGACGATGGAAGCCATCCGGTGGCTGTCGGACAACAGCTTCAAGTGGACCACGGTCGGTCGTGGCGCATCGCCGCGAAAGTCCATCGTCGAGCGGCCTGACTACAAGACGGCCGGCATTCCCTGGGACAAGCGCGGTGCCTTTGTCGATGGCATGGACTTCGCAACGATCCTGGAGGTTCCGGTTACCGAGGGTGCGGAATTCACAATCTATTCCGGTGGGAACTACCTCGCAAAGACCCTGGAAAACGTCTGGATGGGGCAGAAGTCGCCCGCCGATGCGATGGCACAGCTGCAGGAGCGTTGGCAGAAGAATCTCGACAAGGGGTGAAAACGTTACGTCCGGTGGCCGGCTTGCCGGCCACCGTCCCTCCCATGAAACTGAAAATGATTGCGACGCACCTATGTCTCGACCCTCTTCATCCAGTTCACCAAGCACATTGGTCAGCCCTTCAGACGAGAGCGAAGTTCAAAGGATCGAGTGGACGGGATATCTGTTTGTCGCTTTCTTCACGATCCCGTTCTTTCTCTTCAATATTCTTCCTGTTCTCTTCGGCGGTTACGTCGCCTTCACCCAATGGAGCATCATCGGTGCGCCGGAATGGATCGGGCTGGACAATTTCCGGGAGGCCATTCGGGACGAATGGGTCGCAAACTCGTTCAAGAACGTCCTTTGGTACGGCTTGATTATCGTTCCGGGGGTGACCGTCTGCGGATTGACGGCGGCAATCTTCGTCAACCAGCGCTGGCCGCTGTCATCGCTCGCCCGCACCTTCTTTTTTGCGCCCTATGTCGTATCGGCGACGGTCATCGGTTTGATCTGGGTGTGGCTGCTCGATACCCAGTACGGGCTGATCAACCACTATCTCGGCTATCTGGGCATCTCGAACGTCGAGTGGCTCACCTCCACGCAATGGTCGCTCGTCGGCGTCAGCGTCGCATCGATCTGGTGGGACATGGGACTAGCCTTCATTCTGTTTCTCGCAGCCTTGCAGGACATCCCCAGGGATCTGGTCGAAGCTTCGATCGTGGATGGTGCCGGCCGGCTGCAGCGGTTCTATTTCATCGTCCTGCCACTTTTGCGCCCCGTCATCAGCATGGTCGTCACCTTGCAGATGATCAGTACGCTCAGAATTTTCAGCCAGGTCTATGTCATGACGAACGGGGGACCTGCAGGCTCCTCCGACTCGCCCATCCACATGATCTACAAAGAGGCAATCGTCCGTCACCAATTCGGCTCCGCCTCGGCAATCGCCATCCTGCTTTTCATCATCATCGTGGCGGTGACCCTGGTCCTGCGTGTTCTGGTCAAGGAAAGGGCGTGACAATGAAAAAGCCGCGCTTCGACGTCCCCAAAGTCCTTGTGGATAGAAACCTGAAATATTCCGATATGCCGCTGTGGATACTCGGCTGCTTCATCGCCTTCATCTGGTCGCTGCCATTCGTCTGGATGGTGTCGACCTCCTTCAAGCTGCCGCAGCATGTGATGACGCGCGACATCGAATGGCTCCCGCGTGTCTTCACGCTCGCCAACTATATCAAGGTGTTCGAGTTCCCAGTCCTGCGCTGGGCCTTCAACAGCCTCGTCCAGGCAACGATTTCGACATCACTCTGCGTGTTTTTCGGCGCGATGGCCGGCTACGCGCTCGCAAGAATGCGCTTTCCCGGCAACGGGCTGTTGTTTGCGATATTCGTGGCCTCGTTGATGATCCCTGTCGAGGTGACGGTTGTGCCGCTGCTGCTCGCCATCATCAAGGTCGGCTGGGCCAGCACCTACCAGGCCTTGATCCTGCCGACGGTCGCCAATGTCTTCAGCGTGTATATCTTCCGGCAGTTCTTCCTGGGTTTCCCTCAAGAACTGGAAGAAGCGGCGCGGATGGATGGCGCGAGCCCCTTCAAGGTCTTCTGGCTCATCGCCTTGCCTCTGGCGCGCGCGCCGGCAATCGCTGCAACGGTCATCATATTCACGCTGAACTGGAACAACTTTCTCTGGCCCCTGCTGGTGACCTTCGACGACAGCATGAAGACCCTCCCGGTGGGCATTGCGCAGTTCGCGCCGGTCGTCGGAAGTCATACCCAATTGGAAGGCTTCTCGGTCTCGATGGCGGCCGTCACGGTCCTGTCGATCCCCAGCCTGATCGTTTTCTTCTTCCTGCAGAAATATTTCATTCAGGGAATATCCCAGGGCAGCGTCAAGTCGTGAGGTGTGGACGTAAAAATGATGAATAAATCCGAACTGAAAACAAAAATGTTTATCGGCAACGAGTGGCTCGACGCCATTGGCGGCGAGACGTTTGAAACGATCAATCCAAGTACGGAGACGGTGATCTGCTCGGTCCCCCGCGGGCAGAGCGGCGATGTAGATGCAGCCTGCAACGCGGCACAAGCAGCTCTCGAAGGCCCCTGGGGGCAGATGACGCCCTTCGAGCGCGGCCGAATGCTGTTCAAGCTCGCCGACCTGGTGGAGGAGAACCAGGAGCACCTCGCCCTTCTCGAATCCATCGACGTGGGCAAACCCATCGGCGAAGCCCGGGGTGACATGAGGGGCGTTGCCGGCTGCTTTCGCTACAATGCAGGCGCCGCGGACAAGCTGGAGGGCGCGACCATCCCGCTCGGTCGAGAATTCGTCGACTTCACCTCCCTTGAGCCAATCGGCGTGACCGCTCACATCGTTCCCTGGAATTTCCCCCTCGCAATGGTCGCGCGCTCCCTTGCGCCGGCGCTGGCGGCAGGCTGCACCGCCGTGGTGAAGCCCGCCGAGCAGTCGCCGTTGACGGCCCTTGCTTTCGGCAAGCTGTGCCTTCAGGCCGGGCTGCCCGCCGGTGTCGTCAATGTGATTTCGGGTTTCGGTCACGAGGCGGGCGAGGCACTCGTGCGGCATCCGCTGGTGCGCGGCGTCACCTTTACAGGGTCGATCGAGACGGGAAGAAAAGTCTATATCGCGGCCGCTGCCGGCATCAAATCGGTCGTTCTCGAACTCGGCGGCAAGAACCCCATGATCGTTTTTGCCGATGGTGACATCGACCGGGCGACGACCGACGCGCTGGATGCAAGCTTCGGCAATAGCGGACAGGTCTGCTCGTCGTCATCGCGCTACCTGCTGCACAAGGACATCAAGGAAGCATTCCTGGCATTGCTGGAAAGCAAGGTCACGGCATTGACCGTCGGGATGCCGGAAGACAACCCGACGCTGGGGCCGCTGGCCTCCAAGGAACAGTACGACAAGGTGATGCGGTACATCGAGCAAGGCCGCAAGGAGGGGGCCAGGCTCAGGTTCGGCGGCGGTCGGCCGGCAGGCCTGGACACGGGATATTTCATCGAACCCACCGTCTTCGACGACGTCGATCCGGCGATTTCGATTGCGCGGGAAGAGATATTCGGCCCCGTTTCGATCGTCCACACCTTCGAAGACGAGGCGGAGGCGATACAGCTCGCCAATGGGCTGGAAACCGGCCTCGTCGCCGGCGTCTACACGCGCGACATAAGCCGTGCCCATTCGATTACGCGCAAGCTCGATTTCGGCTCCGTCTGGATCAATGGCTGGTTCATCGGAGGGTTTCAGGCGCCCACCGGCGGTGAAAAGCACAGCGGCATCGGCCGTGAGCGGGGGCTGCCCGGCATCATGAATTACCTGATCACCAAGAACATCGGAATTCGTCTCTGACGAACCGTCCATAGCTTAGCAAGAGAGGAACAAGCACGCTATGAGCCCAATCAAGGACATTACTCATCACGTAATGGTCAAGAACCCCGAACATTGTGTCAATCAGACCATGACGCGCGTCTTGCGCAACGGCGACTTGGTCGCTGTCTACAATGAGGAGCGCTACCCTTACCACCATGACAGCGGGCGCACCATGATGGCTCGTTCGAAGGACGGCGGCCAGACCTGGAGCGAGCCGAAGATCATCATCGACTGGACCGAGACCACCGGAAACTGGGATGCCGGCATCTGCGAACTGGACGACGGCACGCTTCTGGTGAACTTCACCATCACTGGCTTCTTCAAGCGTGGACAGAAGCCGACGCAGCCGTCCTGGTCCGCAGCGCCCAACACCGGCAAGTGGGGTGACTGGACATGGGCGTTCAAGATGCAGAGCTGGCTTGGCACATTCGTCGTCAAATCGAAGGATGGCGGCGAAACCTGGACATCCCCCATCCCGGTAAACGTGCGCCCGCTCAAGCATGGCGGATGCCGTTCCGGTTGCTGGCAGCTGCCTGATGGCGGCATCCTCATGGGGCTTTATGGCCGCATCCGTGGCTACGGCGAGGAAGGCGAGGGAGAAACCACTCGCTCCGCACTCATGCGTTCTGACGACGGCGGCGACAATTGGGAATATTATTCGACCCTGGCCTACGACGCGGCGAACATCATTGACTATGAAGAGCCGGATATCCTTCGCCTGAAGGACGGTCGCCTCGTCTGCTTCCTGCGGACGCATGTGAATCCGAGCGGCGATTCGAAGAACATGGTGATGATCGTTTCGGAGGATGACGGCTTTTCCTGGACCCCGCCGAAATGGACCAACATCTGGGGCTATCCGGCGGAACTGATCGAGCTTCATGACGGCCGCTACCTGATGGTCTACGGATATCGGCGCCCGCCATACGGCGTTCGTGGCATCATCTCCGAGGATGGCGTCAACTGGGACGTGAAGAACGAATTCGTCATTCGTGAAGGGGGCGTTCCGGAAAGGTCGATCAACAGCAAGCCGACCTCAAGTCTCGGTGGTGACAACGACACGGAAGGATACGGCGCGGGCAAGATCGATTTCCATCATCCCGGCATTTACCAGCACATTGGCTATCCGAGCGTCGCACAGAACCCCGACGGCTCCATCGCCTGCTCCTATCATGAATGGAGCGATGACCCTGTACCGCTTCAGTATCTGAGGACCACCAGGTTCCGGCTGACATAACAGGTTTGGCATTTCGGCCGCAGACCCACGCAGGGGATCCGTATCCGCTGGTGTGTTCTGCGGCCGATAAACTACGGCCGAAATCGGCGTCAAGGGTATCGGAGGCAGCATGGCACGGCTAGAAATCGACGGCATAAAGAAGCGGTTTGGAAATTTCGAGGTTATTCACGGGCTGGATCTCGAGATCAAGGACGGGGAATTCGTTGCCTTCGTTGGCCCCTCCGGCTGTGGGAAATCCACGGCGCTGCGCATGATCTGCGGGCTTGAGACACTGAGCGAGGGGGACATTCGCATCGATGGCGCTTCCGTGAAAAACGTTTCACCCTCGAAGCGCGGTGTGGCGATGGTTTTTCAGTCATATGCGCTCTATCCGCATATGACTGTCTCGGAGAACATGGGCTTCTCGTTGCGGATGGAGGGCGTTCCCAAGCTCGAAAGGCAGGAAAAAGTGCTGGAGGCGGCCAGGATCCTGCAACTGGACACGCTGCTTCATCGAAAGCCGAAGGAACTTTCGGGCGGACAAAGGCAACGGGTGGCGATCGGTCGGGCAATTGTCCGCAAACCGAAGGTGTTCCTTTTCGACGAACCCCTGTCGAATCTTGATGCAGAGCTACGCGTGCAGATGCGCCTCGAACTCGCCCGCCTGCACCGCGAACTTGAAACGACGATGATCTACGTGACGCACGACCAGATCGAAGCGATGACGCTTGCCGACAGGATCGTGGTGCTGCGAGCAGGAAAGGTAGAGCAATTCGGTACGCCGATGGACCTCTATCACCATCCGGTAAACATGTTCGTCGCCGGCTTTATTGGCTCCCCGAAAATGAACTTCCTCAAAGCGAGCGTCGAGCGTGTGACGGGGAAGGCTGTCGAGGTGTCATTCGAGGGCTTGCAAGGCGGCCCGCTCGTTTTCCAGTTGGCTGAAGGTCAAGTTCAAGCCGGTGACGCCCTGACGCTCGGAATCCGCCCGGAGCACCTGCACGTGGATAAACCAGATGGCCCCTCGATCGACATAAGGTTCGATTTTGTCGAACGTCTCGGTAGCACGAGCTATGCATACGCTTCCGGGTTCAAGGCCGGTTCCATCATCGCGACGGCAACGCCCGAAATCAGTGACATCCGGATCGGCGATTTCCGAAAGGCAGGCTTCGTGCGTGACAATTGTTTCCTGTTCGATCACGGTGGTCAAACGATACCGCAACACCGAAGGGCGCCGCGGACGGGACTGTCGGGTTAACCGGGGCGAAAGCAGGTGACGTCCAGCCGGTCGGCGATGATCAGGCCCGTTGCCGGTGGCAAGCTTCATCGTTTCCAAGCTTCTATGATTTCCCACGCAGCATGGCCCTGCCTCCGAACGTCGCTCGGCCTGCCCTTCGTGGGAGATTTCACGGAAACTGTCTGAGAGAATTGCGCAAAATGCGCCTGAATACCGAATGGCGAGCCACACGGCATGGGCGATGACCTGAGGCGGAAACCGGTGGCGTTTTAGCTGACGGGCGAGGCGCTCATGCGCTTGCATCTATCGCAGCGGGTGCGAACGAGCGGTTATCGTCACAACACCCATGCCTGTGGTCGATAATTGATCACACAAGGGGCTGAACAATCACGCCGGAAACTCACATTTGCCATTGCGAAAGCGGGAACGGCTGATGCATCGGCTTCGATCGCCAGGCTGTTGATTGCCACTGAGAACCGAGCGTCCTTCGTCTTCACCTCGTTTTGGGAAAACCAAAGAGGCGAGGCCAGCGAGGCGGCGTCTCAGTCGGCGGCCGGCGCTTCGCACGCGATTGCCAGGGAACGTTCGTATCGTCGCGGCGTTCAGGTCGACCGTCTCCGGGAAGAAAGAAATATCCGGATGTTTTCCTTGATGGATTTCCATCATGAACACGCTTCCTATGGTCGATCCTTGGCATACTATCAGGCCGCGGATGAAGGAGGAAAGTCCGCTCGCCCTGGCGGACGGAGCAAAAGCACCGTTGCCTCGTGACGCCGGTGTTTCGGTGTCATTGGGAGGCTTTGCCCGCTCCCGCACAGCGTCACCAAACAAGGAGGAATCCATGCTACATATTCTCAGAGACTTCGGTCGGGTATGCCGCACCCGGTTGGGTGGTTACATCGGCGCCATGGCGCTTTTCATTGCGCTGGCATCGCTGACGACGGCCACCAATGTATCGGCGCAGACGCTTGAGGCCGTGAAAAGTGCCGGCAAGCTCAGGGTCGGCGTGCAGGCAGCAAACATGCCCTGGGGATTTGCCGACGCGAGCGGCGCCACCGTGGGATACGACATCGATGTCGCCACGCTGCTCGCCAAGGAAATCGGGGTCGAGCTGGAACTGGTGCCTGTCACCGGCCAGAGCCGCATTGCGCAGCTTGTCACCGGGAAGGTCGACATCCTGTTTGCGGTGCTCGGCATGTTCCCCGACAGGGCGGAAGTGCTGCAGTTCACAAAACCCTATGCGGGCCTGTCCTATTGGGTCATCGGCCCGAAGGACAAGACGATCAAGGATTTCCCCGATCTTTCCGGCATGAAGATCTCCGCGTCGAAGGCTTCTGCTGAGGAAAAGGTCATCACCGAAAAGGCGCCGTCCGATGCGACGATCGTCCGATACGATGATCCGCAGAGCTCCATCCTTGCCCTCATGTCGGGTCAAGCGGACGTCATCGTCGGGAACAGCACCTACATCGGCAATTTCACCCGCATGAACAGAGCGGAATTCGAGAACAAGATCCAGCTTGGCGCGCAGTTTCAGGGCGGCGGTATTCGAAAGGACGACAAGGAGTTCCTGGATTTCGTCAACGCCTTCCTCGACAAGATCATGACGAACGGTGAGCTCGAGAAAATCAGCCAGAAGTGGCTTCTGGAACCTCTTCCGCAATTCCCCGAGAGCATCGAGGGCATTTCCTGGAAGATCGATTGAGGCCAAGCGAAAGACCGAGGTGAGGGCATGAGCAACGCTGGAACGAACGCCGTATCGATCCGGGGACTGAACAAGTACTACGGAGCGTTTCATGCCCTCAAGAATGTGGACCTCACGGTCGCCAGCGGTGAAAGGATCGTCATATGCGGTCCGTCCGGATCGGGAAAATCTACCCTCATCCGCTGTATCAATTGCCTGGAGGAGGTCCAGGGCGGGACGATCGCGGTCAACGGCGCGCGCCTTGACGGGACCATGTCGCAGGTCAAGCGCATCCGCTCCGATGCCGGCATGGTCTTCCAGCAGTTCAACCTCTTTCCGCACATGACCATTCTGGAGAACTGCGCGCTGGCCCCGCGGCGCGTTCGCGGCCTGTCGCGCGAGGCGGCGAATGCGGTCGCACGCCAGTATCTGGAGCGCGTGCGGGTGCAGGACCAGGCGGACAAATATCCGGCACAGCTTTCCGGCGGACAGCAGCAGCGCGTGGCGATCGCGCGGGCGCTTTGCATGGCGCCGAAGCTGATCCTGTTCGATGAGCCCACCTCGGCGCTCGACCCGGAAATGGTCAAGGAAGTTCTGGACACCATGACCGAACTGGCGCGAGAAGGCATGACGATGATCTGCGTGACCCATGAAATGGGCTTTGCGCGAAAGGTTGCCGACCGGATCATCTTCATGGACGATGGGCAGATCGTGGAGGAGAATTCGCCTTCGGCATTCTTCGACAATCCTGAGCATGACAGGACGAAAGCGTTCCTCGCGCAAATCCTGTCTTGAGCGAGCCAAGATATGCAGTACGATTTTGATTTTTCGGTGGTCTTGGATCAGGCAGATCGGCTTCTGCTGGGGTGTCTGTGGACCCTTGGCCTTTCTCTCCTGTCCATGTGCGTGGGTATGGTGGCAGCTGTCGCGATCATCCTGCTGCGGACGTCGAAGAGCAGGCTCCCTGCCTTCCTTGCCGGCGTCTATGTCCAGCTGTTCCGCAATACGCCGTTTCTCGTGCAGATCTACTTCATCTATTTCGGCTTTCCGGCCATGGGCATCCGCTTCGATTCCAACACGGCGGCACTGATCGCATTGTCGGCCAACTTCGCCGCCTATTCGTCGGAGATCATACGTGGCGGCATAACGTCCGTACCGCGAGGCCAGACCGAAGCGGGCCTTGCCCTCGGCCTGGGCACGTTGGAAACCTTCTTCTACATCGTGCTGAAGCCCGCCGTGCGAAAGGTCTATCCTGCGCTGGTCAGCCAGTTCGTCCTGCTGATGCTGATGACAAGCGTCGCCTCGTCCGTCGGAGCGACCGAGCTTACAACGTTCGGGCAGGAGATCGAGTACGCGACATATAGAAGCTTCGAGGTCTATTTCACGCTTTCAGTCATCTATCTGTCGATGGCGGTCATGCTGTCTTTTACCCTCTCCCGCGTCGACAAATATATCTTCCGGTATCCCCTTTAGGAGAAGACCATGGTTCGTAATCTGGTCGTGAATGATCTGTGGCTGATCCTGGAAGGCGCCAAGTGGACGGTCTACATTTCGCTGGCCGCCTTCTTCTTCGGCGGGATGATCGGCGTGATCATTGCGGCGTGTCGGGCCTCCGGCGTGGCCATCGTTTCCCGTGTGGCACAGGCCTATATCGAGGTTTTCAGGGGGACGCCCCTGCTCATGCAGCTCTTCATAGCCTTTTACGGTCTTCCGATCATCGGGCTCAATCCCAGCGCATGGACGTCGATCGTCGTCGCCTTCACCTTTCACGCGAGCGCCTTTCTCGGCGAAATATGGCGCGGCGCCATCCAGTCGGTTCCGCGCGGTCAGTCCGAGGCGGCGCTTGCACTGGGTCTGGGATATATCGACCGCATGCGGTATGTCATTTTCCCGCAGGCAATCCGCATTTCGCTTCCCGGAACCGTTGGCTTCCTTGTGACCTTCATCAAGGGTACGTCGCTGTGCACGATCGTCGGTTTCACCGAACTCAGCCGGGCGGGCGTCATAGTCTCCAATGCGACGATGCAGCCGCTTCTTGTCTTCGGCGCCGTGGCGGCGCTGTATTTCGCGATCTGCTGGCCGCTGTCCATCGCCAGCGCCAGCCTGGAAAAGCGCTACCTGGCGGCAACGCGATAGGGATTGCCGAATACGCGCACCTTTGGCGTGCGCCCCTGACCCTAGCTGGACATGGAAGACACGATGTTTTCCGGGCTGAACACGGTGAAGGGCACGATCATGCTCGCCGGTATCGACCCGATATAGCCGAGCTCGCCGAGTATCCTGTCGATCGCTACACGCAGCTGCAGTTCAGGATTCTGGTCGATGGCCAGCGTCATGACGCCGCGTGCGAGCAGATCGCGGGACTGGTCCGTCAGCTCGTGGCCTATGAAGAGCGTCTTTCCAGCCCGGTCGGCTCTTGCCAGTTCGTCGCCGAGTTCGGCGGAGCCGCCGCCCGTGCTGTAGACCACCAGCGGCGGCATGGTCCCCGTCAACTGTCGCTTGAATGCGTGCAGGATGGGCGTCCGCTCGATCGGCCCTTCTATCAGAGCCGATATCGTCAGGTGCGGCGCATGTTGTTTAAGTGCGGTTTCAAAGCCATGCAGCCGCTGGCGGTGCACGCTGTAGTCCGGGCCACGGTAAAGCACGACCACCGGTCCGGGCTGGCTGGTCATTCGCGCGGCGAAATAGCCGGCTGTGCGTCCTGCCGCATTGTTGTCGATGCCTGTATAGGCGAGGCGGCCGGAATCGGACATGTCGTTCACGAACGTGACGACCGGGCGCCCGCCGGCCGATGCCGTTCGCACCGCCTCCACCGTTTTGGGCAGCTCCGATGCGTAGACGACAAAGGCGTCGGCCGTGGAATTCTGGATCTGGGCCGCGACCTCCGTTAGGCTGTCCGGATCTGCAAATATACGATGCAGGGTGACTTCGCGGTCGAGTGTGGACGCGATCTGCAGCACGGCCTCGTTGACGCGCCGGAAGAACTGCGTGACCGGCGGTGGAAAAATGACCGCAACGCGAAGTCTTTTTCTGTAGGGATTGGGAAGTCGGCGGGCAAGCTCAAGCTGTTGAGCGGCCACGATGACTTTTCTGGCGGTTTCCGGTTTCACCCCGCCGCGTTCGTTGAGAACGCGATCGACGGTCGCAATCCCGACACCGGCGAGCCGAGCCACGTCATCCAACCGGCTCGGCTTCGCCTTTCGCGATGGCCCGCGCATGCGCACTGCTACCTAGTTCACGACAATTCCCTGAAGAAAACCGTACGACAGGGCCTGCCAACTTGCCAGGGTTAATTCGCGACGTGAACCTCATACCGCACGGCATCCTGCGGCAGGAGCGTGGAGTGATAGCCCATGATTTCCTCGATGCCGCCCTGATCGGTGGGGCGCGGCCAGAAGACGCCGGCAGGTCCGTTGCAGGGCAGCAGGGACACGGCTGTCATAACGTCGGCGGCTTCCGCCCGCGTGAATGCGCGACCCGACACCCGCAGCTCCACCTCTCTCACGGCGTCGGGATCCGTACCCCAGTCGAACAGCGCATTAAAGCCGATAAAATCGAAGCGCAGGCGGTCCTCGGAGAAGCCATGCCGTTCGACAAGCTGCTTGCGGCAGATCTCGGCGGCGAGTCTTGCCTTTTCCAGGGCGCCCACGCCGCCGAAAAGCAGCCGTCCGACGCCGATATAGCCTTCACGAACCGCAAGCCCGATCTTCGCCGTGTCCGTCTTCGGCTTGCCGCCCGTGCCTTCGATCCGGACGCGGTCCGGCCCGACCTGCGTGATCGTTGTCGTCGTGAAATCGACGATGGCATCCGCGTGGATGTAGCGTGACGGATCGCCGATCTCGTATACGAGCTGCTCCCGGCAGGTCTGCTCGTTGATCACGCCGCCGGTTCCCTCGACCTTGCTGATGACCGCGCTGCCATCGGCCTCGACCTCGAGAATGGGAAAGCCGAGGCGCTCGAGGCCATCGACGTCCTTGCGGCCGGGATCGGCGTAGCAACCGCCGGTGACCTGCGCCGAGCACTCGACGAGATGGCCGAGGCCCAATCCGCGGCCGATCTTCTCCCAATCGTCGAACGACCAGCCGAATTCATGCATCATGGCCGCGAGGTATTGCTCTGAATCGCCGGCGCGCGGTGTGATGACGATGTCGGCGTCCTGCGCCAGTGCGGCGACGATCTCGCGGGCGCCGCCATAGGCGACAGCACCGAGAAACGCATTGCCGAAAGCAGACAAGGGCGCGTTCGTATCGGCGATCACCGGGTCGAGCTGCCGCAATTGGTCTGTCACCTCGCCGCCGCTGACATAGGCGACCTTCAGGTGTCCGTACCCCATCTCGCTGCAGACCTTGCTGATGGCAACGGCGGCGCCTTTCGGATCGAGAATGCCGGCATTGGCGATGATCTTGGTCCCTCGGCTGACGCAGGCCGGCAGGATTTTCCGAAGCTTGGCTTCGAAAAGCACATCGTAGCCGGGAATGCCGTTCTCGCGCCGCAGGAAGGCCTTGCTCAGCGCCACCTCGGATTGGCAATCGAACACGATGTAGTCGAGATCCCCGCGTTCGGCCAGAATCTGGGCCCCGTAGATATCGTCGCCTTCATGGGCGGAGCCTGCTCCGATACGAATGGTTTTTGACGAGCCCATATCATCCTCCTCTATGTGCTTCAGGGCGCCGGACGGCAGCCCTTCTGTCGTGCCGACGCTACCGCCCGACCATCAGGCTCGCACGCGAAATTCCGATGGAAATCAATCAAGCCGCGGCCGGGCAGGGGTGATGGAATTCCATCAGGACGCCGGGTGCCAAACGGGTGTCGATCTCCTATGACCTTAGGACGTCAGAAGGGGCGCCAGCATCGCCCGAGGAGGAAAAATGAGCCAAGCACCCCATCGCATCGTCTTGCGCGATATTTGCCATGCCCGCTCGGGCGACAAGGGCAACTCTGCCAATGTCGGCATCGTCTGCTTCGACGCGAAAGACTACCCATGGCTGAAAAAGAACCTGAGCGCGGAAGCGGTGAAGACGTTCATGAGCAGCGTCGTGAAGGGCAGTGTCGAGCGGTACGAACTGCCGAATGTCGCCGCGCTCAATTTCATGCTTCACGAGGCTTTGGGCGGCGGGGCAAGTCGCACGCTTCAGCTCGATATCCACGGCAAGGGTTTCAGTTCCATCCTTCTCAGCATGGAACTGCTCAGCGAGGACCTTCCGCCGAGCCTTCAGCAATCCGCTGCGTGACCTCGAACCGAATCCTGGCCAGTTCCAAGGCCGGGCGGACCGCAACAAGCCTCCTCGGCTGCGGTCTTGGGAGAGGTGGCTCCCGGCCACCTCTCTTTTTTATGCGCTCAACGGATTTGATCTGACACTTCGCTCACTCGGCGCAACGGTGACAACTGAGCAGGGACCGCAAGAATGCTCTATCGTTCCGGCAGCCCGGCCAGGCGCAGGGCGTCGGAGAACCGCTCGAAATCCTCCGGCCGGTGAAGGGGCATCCAGTCCCTGAGATTGGCGAGGGTCAGCGACGGATCGAGCGCGCGCAGGCGTGCCATCGCCTTCGCGGCCTCCTGCCCATGGCCGGCGAGCGCGTGGCTTGCCGCCTGCAGGGCGACGGCGACGAGCAGGCTGGGCAGGTCGACGAGGGCCTTGTCCGTCCAGGCGAGGGCGCGGTCGTAGCGGCCGGCGAAGAAGTTCGCGAGCGCCATTCCGGCCTGCATGCGGAAGATCTCCGGGTCCAGCGGGCTCAGGCGGAGGGCGTGGGCGATGTCTTCGGTGCCGCTGTCGAGTTCGCCGCGGAAGACCCGCAGGACGCCGCCCAGGAACCAGGCGAGGGCGAAGTTGGGATTGAGCAGCCGCGCCCGCTCGACGAGGGCGATGCCGCCGTCGAGGTCGCCGGCAAGGTGGCCGAGCGCGTGGCCGCCCCGGGTCAGCGCCACCGCATCGTCGCGGCCGCGCTCCACCGCCAGCCGCGCCAGCCGCGTCCCCTCGGCGATCTCCCGCTCCGGCTCGTCCATCCAGCCGTTGAGCTTGCGCCAGAAGTAGCACCAGGCCGCCCCGCCATGGGCCGAGGCGAAGTCCGGATCGAGCTCGATCGCCCTGTAGAACAGCGGCAGGGCCGCGTCGATGGCGCCGCGCGTTCCCCTGTGCAGGTTGGCCATGCCGCGCAGGTAATAGTCGTAGGCGTCGAGGCTTTCGGTCGGCTTGCGCTTGGCGCGCTCGATCTCGGCCCGTTCCAGCTGCGGCGCGATGGCGCCCACGACGCTTTCGGCGACCCGGTCCTGCAGCGCGAACAGGTCGTCGAACGTGCCTTCGAAGCGCTCCGCCCACAGATGCGTGCCCGTTATCGCGTCGATGAGCTGCCCGGTGATGCGCACCCTGTTCGCCGCCCGGCGCACGCTGCCCTCCAGCACGTAGCGCACGCCGAGTTCCCGGCCCACGTCCTGCACCTCCACCGTGCGGTCCCGGTAGGTGAAGCTGGAATTGCGGGCGATGACGAACAGCCAGCGCACGCGCGACAGGGCGAGGATGATGTCCTCCACCACGCCGTCCGTGAAATATTGCTGCTCCGGGTCGCCGCTGAGGTTCTGGAAGGGCAGGACGGTGATGGAGGGCCGGTCGGGAAGGGCGAGCGCGGGCGCCGGCCGGGGCTCGCCGCGCGCCTCGCCGGCCGGCGCCTCCGGCGCTCCTTCCGCCTCGTCGAGGCTGACCTCGCCGACGAAGCGGAACCCCTTGCGCGCCACGGTGCGCACCAGGCGCTGCGCCTCGCCGCTGTCGCCGATCGCCTTGCGCACGGCGTTGATATGGCTGGTGATCGTCGATTCCGAGACGATCCGCCCGGCCCACACCGCCTGCAGCAATTCGTCCTTGCCGGTCACCCGGTCGCGGTTCGCAACGAGATGGAGCAGGAGGTCGAAGGCCTTCGGGCCGATCGCCACGGCCTGTCCGCGGGCGGTCAGCTCCCGGCGCCCGGGATCGAGCACATAGTCTGCGAAGATGAACCGCACGTCGCCGTCCCCCAGCCGGGCGCGCACCCGCATCGCCGGGCCGCCCGCAAATCCTTCCGCGCCTTGATACCCGCAACGGGCCTGGACGGAAAGCCAAGCTTTTCGCAAGGGTAATTCAAGGAGGCGCCAAGGACTTCCCGGCGGCGGGGCGGCATTCTGGCTTCACGTCGACGGCAAGGGTTGCGGTCGGGAAAGCGGAGAGAAGCCATGAAGATCGTTGTGATCGGAGGCACCGGCCTCATCGGCGCGAAGCTCGTGACCGACCTGAAGCGGCGCGGCCATGCGGTGCTCGCGGCCTCGCCGAACACCGGCGTCAACACCATCACCCGCGAGGGCCTGTCGGCGGCGCTGGATGCGGCCGAGGTCGTGGTCGACGTCGCCAACGCCCCCGTCTGGGAGGACCAGGCGGTCCTCGACTTCTTCGAGACCTCCGGCCGCAATCTCCTGGCAGCGGAAGCGGCCGCGGGCGTGCGCCACCATGTCGCCCTGTCGATCGTCGGCAGCGAAAGGTTGCCGCACAACGGCTATTTCCGGGCGAAGGTCGCGCAGGAGAACCTCATCAAGGCGTCGGGCATCGCCTATACGATCGTGCGCGCCACGCAGTTCTTCGAATTCGTCGACGGCATCGCCCGGTCGGCGACGATCGGAAACGAGATCCGCCTGTCGCCGGCGCTGATCCAGCCGATGGCCTCCGACGACGTCGTCGCGGCCCTTGCCGAGGTGGCGCTCGCCCCGCCCGTCAACGGCACCGTCGAGGTCGCCGGCCCCGAGGCCCTGCCGCTCGACGAACTCGTCCGGCGCTTCCTGCGAGGAACCGGGGACCCGCGAACGGTGGTGGCCGACATCCGCGCCCGCTATTTCGGCGGCCTGCTTTCCGATCGCTCGCTCACGCCGGGGGACGACGCACGTATCGGCACGGTCGGCTTCGATGCCTGGCTTGCGCGCGAGCGCGCCCGGCTGGCCGTCTCCTAGGGCGACCCTTCCACGGAAATCCAACTATCCCGGCAACGCCCTGGAGGCCGTCATGGCACATATGAACAAGAGGAAGATGATCGGCCTGGCGCTGTGCCTTTGCGCGGTCGTCGTCGTGGGCGCGGGCTGGGCCCGGGCGCATCTCGGCGAAGGGGCGGCGACCGACAACGCCTATGTCCGCGGCGACGTCACTGCTCTCGCCCCGAAGATCGGGGGCTACATCACGGCGGTGGACGTGCAGGACAACCAGGCCGTCGAGGCCGGCGACATCCTGTTTCGCATCGACGACCGGGACTATCGCGCCAAGCTGGCGCAGGCGCTGGCCAATGTCGAGGCGGCAAAGGCGCGCCTTGCCAATGTCGATGCCGAGGTGGACCTGCAGCACGCCCTCATCCGCCAGGCCGAGGCCCAGAAGCGGGCCGCCGAGGCGGAGGTGACCCTGGCCGGCAAGGCCGTCGACCGCCACCGCACCCTCAGCCGCAGCAACGCCGTCAGCCAGGCCAAGCTCGACGAGAGCGAGGCGGCGCGCTCGCGGGCCGAGGCGGGCGTTTCCGCCGCGTCCGCGACGCTGGAGGCGCAGGTGCAGCGCATCGCGGTGCTCGCCGCCCAGCGCGGCGCGGCGGCCGCCGCCCTGGCGCAGGCCGAGGCCGCCTGCGACCTCGCCGAGATCGACCTTGCCGGAACGCTGGTGCGCGCGCCCGTGCGCGGCGTCGTCGGCAACCGCCAGGCGCGCGTCGGCCGGCTCGTCGCGCCGGGCACGCCCCTCCTGGATATCGTCCCGCTCGACGGCGTCTGGATCGTCGCGAACTTCAAGGAGACGCAGCTTGCGCGCATCGCGCTCGGCCAGGCCGTCCGCATCACCGTCGACAGCTATCCGGACACGGCGTTCGAGGGCGTCGTGGACAGTTTCGCGCCGGGCAGCGGCTCCTCCTTCAGCCTGCTGCCGGCCGACAACGCGACGGGCAACTTCGTGCGCGTCGTCCAGCGCGTTCCGGTGAAGATCCGGCTGGCCGGCAATCCGCTGCCCGGCCGCCTGGTGCCGGGCCTGTCGGCGCGGGTCGAGATCGACGCGGAGAGCGGGCCATGACGACGGCGGGCACCCTCGCGCCGCCGGCCCGCCCGGCGGCGGCCCTCGGTTTCCTCGTCCTTGCGGGCATCGTGCTCGCCGCCCTCACCGAGGCGATAGCCGGCACGGTCCTGTCGCTCGGCCGCGGCGACATCATCGGCGATATCCATGCGACGCCGGACGAGTTCGCCCTGCTGGATGTCGGCTATACCGGCGCCAAGCTTACGGGGTTCCTGCTCGCCCCCTGGATGACGAGCCGGTTCGATCCGCGCGGCGTGCTCGTCGGCGCGACCTTCGCCATGGGCCTTGCCTGCGCCGTGGCGGCCCTCACGACCCGGCTCGACCTCCTGGTGGCGCTGCGGGTGGTGCAGGGCCTTTCCGGCGGCGTCCTGCTCGTCGCCGGGCAGGCCATCGTCTTCCTCGCCTTTCCCCGCTCGCGGCAGCCGGTGCTGCAGGCCCTGTTCGCGCTGGGGGCCGTCGTCGCCCCCGCGACGCTCGCGCCGGCCCTCCAGGGATGGCTGCTCGACAGCCAGTCCTGGACATGGATCTTCTCCAGTGTCCTTCCCCTGACGCTTTCGGCCTGCGGCCTTCTCCTCACAGGCGATTGCCCGGCGCCCGCCCGCGGCGCGATGCGCCGGTTCGACTGGATCGGCTTTCCGCTGGTCTCGATCGCGTTCTTCTGCCTCGCCTATGTCCTCAGCCAGGGCAGCCGGTGGGACTGGTTCGAGGCGCCGCGCATCCTGTGGCTGACGGTGACCGGCCTTGCCGCCCTGCTCGCCTTTCTCGGCCATCAGGTGGCGGAGCGGAAGGGCGGCCTGCTCGATTTCTCGCTGTTCCGGTCGAGCGAATTCTCCTTCGCCTTCATCGTCAGCTTCGTCGCCGGGGCGGCCCTGTTCGGCAGCGCCTTCCTCATTCCGGCCTTCGCCGTGTCGGCGCTCGCCTTCACGCCCACCGATGCCGGGCTTCTTCTCCTGCCGAGCGGCGCGCTGTTCGCCGCCGCGCTGTTCGCCGCCGCCTACCTCATGCAGGCCCGGGGCCTCGCCCCCTTCGCGACGGTGCCCCTCGGCATCCTGATGATCATGGCGGCCATGTGGATGCTGTCCGGCTCGAACGGCGACAGCGGCGCCGCGGACATGATGCCGGCAGTGCTCCTGCGCGGCCTCGGCCTCGGCTTGCTGTTCCTGTCGATCACGCTGATCGCGTTCGGCGGGCTTGGCGCCCGCAACCTCGCCGCCGGCATCGGCCTGTTCAGCGCCGGCCGCCAGCTCGGCGGCCTGATGGGTGTCGCCGCGCTCCAGACGATGATCGACCGCGATATCGCCGGCAATACCGCGGTGCTGGTGTCCGACGTGGCGCGGGGCGCGCCGGCGGCGATCGAGCGTCTGGCGACCGTGACCGCCGCGCTCGAGGCGAAGGGAATGGGGGCGGCCGCCGCCGGCCGGGCGGCGGTGGCGCTGACGGCCCGGGCGGTGTCGGGCCAGTCCGCCGTCATCGCCTTCGACACGGCCTTCAACGCCGTCGCGCTGCTCTTCCTCTTCGCAGCACCCGTTCTGGTCGCGTTCAAGGGGATCCTGTCGCGGCTTGCCAGGGCCGGTTGACGGCCGGCCTCAGCCGGAGATGCGCGCCAGCACGCGGTCCAGCGCCTCCCTGAGGGCGTCGGAGCCGCCCTCCGTGTCGAAATCCCGGAAGACGTGCTCGTTGAGGCCGCCCCTGGTGGCGAATTCGCGGCTCATCTCGATGAACGGGGCGTCCTTGCCGGCAAGGAGCGCGGTGTCGGCAAGGCCGGCGAAGAGCGGCGCCAGATAGGCGCGGCCCTTCTCCTCCGGCAGGCCCTTTTCCGCGAGCCATTCCGTCGTGCGGTGCATGATGCCGAAATAGGTGGCCATCAGGGCGCTGGCGGCGGCGAGGAGGTCGTATTCCGCTTTGGTCTCGCATTCCACGGCATTGCCGAGCACGTTGAAGAGCGCGGCCGTGTCCCTGTCCGGCGGATAGACGGCGGTGACGCCCTTGCGACGGGCGACGAAGGGCAGGGGGATTGCCTGCGAGAGGCGCACATCCGCGCCGATCCAGTCGGAGAGCGCTTCGCGGCCCGTGGCGGCGACGACGCTGATCACGCTCTGCCCGTCCCGGAACGTCAGGGGGCGGACGACTTCCTCCGCGATCTGCGGGCGGATCGCCAGCACGACCGTGTCGCAGCCGTCGACGATCGCCTGGTTGTCGCTGGAGACGAGCACCTGCGGAAAGTCGGCGGCAAGCGCTGCCGAAATATCCGCGCTGCGCTGGGAGACCATGACATGGGGCAGGGCGGCGGGCTTTGCGAGAAGGCCGCGCACCATGGCGTCGGTGATGGCGCCGGTTCCGATGAAGCCGATCTTCTGGGGGAGCGACATGGCTATTCCGCCGCCGCAAGGGGACCGAAGGCGACGTCGGTCGTGTAGTTCTCGCGCAGGAACGCGATGAAATTGTCCTGGAACTGCCGCGTATGGGCATGGGCCAGTTCGTCGGCGCGCTCGACGTTCTTCGCCCGGATCGCCTCCAGCATCAGGTCGTGCTCGTCGGTCAGGAGATAGCCGTCGCCGGTGCGCTCCAGATATTCGAAATGCAGGTGCAGCATGCGCTGGCCCTGGTTCAGGAGCCGCTCGTAGAAGGAGGCGAGATAGGCGTTCTTGCCGGCATAGGCGACGGCCATGTGGAACTGCTTGTTGGCCTCCGACATCTTCAGGTGCTGCCCGGTCTTCACCGCCGCCTCGAATTCCTTCTGGCGCCGCGCGATGATCTTCAGGTCCGCCTCCGTGCGCAGCGCGGCGGCAAGGCGCGTGTTCATGCGCTGGGCGACGTCGAGCGCCTCGACATATTTCGGGAAGCTCGCCACCTCGATGGGGGCGACGATGGTGCTGCGGTTGGAGAGCGTGACCACCAGCTCCTCGCCGGCCAGCCGGATCAGCGCCTCGCGGATCGGCGAGCGCGACATGGCGAAGCGTTCGGCCAGCGTCGTCTCGTCGAGCAGCTGGCCGGGCGGCAGGGCGAGCGCCAGGATCTCGTTGCGCAGCGTGTCGTACACGCTTTTCGAGCCCATGCCGCGCACCCGCTTCAATTCAATTTCCTCAGACACTTACGTCCCTTTCCGCATTTCGGGGCCATTGGGCCAGAAAAACCGGCGCGCAGCAATCGTAAAATTTCCGCTTGACTTTGTCGACACGCTGACGACATAAATTGATCAGTCGACACGGAGCCGACAGAAAAAGACCATAAAAACGGCCGCAGCCGACGGGTGGAACCGCGCTATCCAGCGCTTGAAAAAATGGGGATTGCACATGCTTTCGACTGTGATGACGTCCGCTCTGCGGGCGACGGCCGCGCTCGCCCTTGTGGCGGGGCTTTCGACGACGGCCGCCATGGCCCAGACCGCGGAAGGCTACTGGCAGGGTGTCCAGAAGAGCGGCGCGCTGCGCTGCGGCGCCGCCGTCGCCCCGCCCTATGTGATGCGCGATCCGGCGAGCGGCGAATATTCCGGCTTCTACGCCGACCTCTGCCGCGAATTCGCCGAGGTGCTGCAGGTCAAGCCGGAATTCGTCGATACGACCTGGGACAATATCGTGGCGGGCCTGCAGGCCGGCAAATGGGACGTGTCGCTGGCGCTGAACCGCACGCCGGCGCGCGCCATGGCGGTGCAGTTCTCCATCCCCGCCATGGAGTACCAGATCTCGCTCGCCTACAACAAGGACAACCCGAAGATCCCGGCCGGCGCGACCTCCGTCGCCGATATCGACAAGGCCGACGTCACGCTCGCCGTCATGTCCGGCACGGCGCAGGACAAGGCGATCTCCGCCGCGGTCAGGACCGCGTCGATCCTTCGCCTTCCCACAAACGACGAGACGCGCCTTGCCGTCGTCTCCCGCCGCGCCGACATCCTCGTCGACGCCTCCGACACCAACCAGCTCTTCACCCAGTCGAACCCGGACTGGGCAGTCGCGCTCAACCCGACGCCGGCGCTCGCCAAGCAGGGCGTCTCCTTCGGCCTGCCGCACCAGCTTTCCGCCGCCGATGTCGAGGTGGTGGACATCTTCCTGGAGGAGCGGGTGGCGACCGGCCATGTCGAGGCGCTGATCCGCAAGGCGGTCGACCAGGTCCTCAAGGCCGGCAACTGAGGCCGGGAACCGAACCATGCCGGAGCCGCCCGCGCGGCGGCTCCGCTTCCTGTCTCACGGAGGAGAGTTTGCCCGATGCCCGATAGCGCCCCGCTGGTTAGGATCGAAGGACTGCACAAGAGCTACGGCGGCGTCGTCAAGGTGCTGCAGGGCCTCGATATCGAGATGAAGGCGGGCGACCGCGTCGTCGTCATCGGCCCGTCCGGCGGCGGCAAGTCCACGCTCCTGCGGGTGCTGATGGGGCTGGAGCAGATCGACAGCGGCTCCGTCTCCTTCGCCGGCAAGCCCTACATCTTTGCCGAGGGCCGCAGGACCGCGATCGACGCGAAGGTCCGGCGCTCGATCGGCATGGTCTTCCAGCACTATACGCTATTTCCCCACCTCTCCGTCATCGGCAACCTCGTCCTGGCGCCGATGAAGGTGCGGGGCGAGAAGAGGGCCGCGGCCGAGGAACGGGCCATGGCGCTCCTCACGCGCTTCGGCCTCGCCCAGAAGGCGCGTTCCTACCCGGCCCAGCTCTCCGGCGGCCAGAAGCAGCGCGTCGCCATCGCCCGCGCGCTGATGCTCGATCCCAAGCTCATGCTGTTCGATGAGGTGACGTCGGCGCTCGATCCGGAACTGGTGGGCGAGGTCGAGCAGGTCATTCTGCAGCTCGCCGAGCAGCAGATGCCGATGGTCATCGTCACCCACGACATGTGGTTCGCCAAGAACATCGCCTCGCGCGTCATCTTCTGCGCCGGCGGCGTCGTCGTCGAGGACGGCCCGCCCGAACAGGTGCTCGGCTCGCCGAAGGAGGAGCGCACGCGCGAATTCATCGAGCGGGTGTTCCACATCCGGCATTGAGGGGCGGGCCATGACCTACAGTTTCGACTTCGCATCCGTCTTCCGCAATCTCGGGCCCCTCTGGGACGGCCTCCTCGTCACGATCCAGCTCACCGTCGCGGCCAATGCCATCGGGCTGACGCTCGGCTTCGCGCTGGCGCTGCTCGTCATGAGCCGCTGGGCGGCGATCCGCCTGCCGGTCATGCTGTTCATCGAGTTCTTCCGCTGCACGCCGGCCATCATCCAGATCGTCTGGTTCTTCTATTGCGTGCCCATGCTGTTCAACGTCTTCCTCGGCTCGGTGACGATGGGCATCCTAGCGCTCGGCCTCAACCTGGCGGCCTTCAATGCGGAAGCCTACCGCGCTTCCATCCAGGCCGTTCCGAGGGAACAGCTCGATGCCGGCGTGGCGCTCGGCCTGAGCCCGTTCCAGCGGATTCTCTACATCGTTCTACCGACGGCGGTCCGCAATTCGATCCCGGTCCTGCTGACCAACGGGATCGGTATCTTCCAGCAAAGCGCGCTGGTCGCCATCGTCGCCGTGCAGGACCTGATGTACCAGGGCAAGACGCTCGCCACGCAGACATACCGCCCGATCGAGACCTTCACCATCGTCGCGCTCGTCTATTTCGCCGTGTCGTTCCCGGTCTCGCAGATCGTCGGCTATCTGGAACGCCGCCGCGAAGCGCTGGCGAACTGAGGAGAGACCGATGACCTTCAATTTCGCGATCGTGCTCAAATTCCAGGACGCGCTGCTGCTCGGCCTGTGGACCACGCTCAAGCTGACCCTGATCTGCATCGTGCTCGGCTGCATCCTCGGCTTCCTTCTGGCGCTCGCCCGGACCTCGAAGAGCGCCATCCTGCGGGGCGTTTCCAGCGTCTATGTGGAGTTCTTCCGCGGCACGCCCGTGCTCGTGCAACTGTTCTGGATCTTCTTCTGCCTGCCGCTGGTCCTCGGCGTCGAACTCTCCAACATGGCGTCCGGCGTGATCGCGTTGACGCTCTATATGGGCGCGATCAGCAGCGAAACGTTCCGCGCCTCGCTGAAATCCGTCGGGCGCGAGCAGCTGGACGCCTGCGTGGCGCTCGGGCTTTCGCCCTGGGCACGAACGACCAGCGTCGTCCTTCCGCAAGCCGTGCTGCGCGCCGCGCCGACGCTTCTGTCCAACTGCGTCAGCCTGTTCAAGGAAAGCGCGCTCGTCTCGGCCGTCGGCATGGCCGACCTCATGTTCGTCGGCCAGAACATCTCCAACAACACGGCCCGCCCCATCGAGGTGCTGACCGTCGTCGCCCTCATCTACTTCGCCATCGCCTTCCCGCTGACGCGCGCCGTCACGGTCGTCGAACAACGTATTCTCAAGCGGCTGGCCGTCTGACGTGTCCGCCATCAGAACCCTCGAATGGAGATCCCCATGAAACTGTCCGGCGTCATGCCCGCCCTCGTCACCCCCTTCGATGCCGCAGGCCGGGTCGATTTCAAGGCGTTCGAAAAGCTGCTCGTCCACCTGCGTGAGGCCGGGGTCACCGGCTGGGTGCCGAACGGCTCGACCGGCGAATATTTCAGCCAGTCGACCGAGGAGCGCCGCGACGTGCTCCAGTTCGTCAAGGACTTCGCCCGGCCCGGCGAAATCCTGATCGCCGGCACCAACGCGCCCGCCACGCGCGAGGTCGTCGAGCAGACGGCGCTCGCAAAGGACATCGGCTACGACACGGTCCTTCTGGCGCCGCCCTTCTACACCCGCCCGACCCAGGAAGAGCTGATCAGGCACTATGAAGCGGTGCTTGCCGCCGTCGACGTCGATCTCGTGCTCTACAGCTATCCCGCCAAGGACGGCTCGGACATCAGCTTCGACCTGATGGACCATTTCGCCGACAATCCGCGCGTCATCGGCATCAAGGAAAGCTCGGGCGTGCTGCAACGCGCGATCGACATCGCCAGCCGCTACGAGGGCCGCATCCAGCTCGTTTCCGGCTCGGACGACATCGCGCTCGATTTCATGTTCTGGGGCGCGGAAAGCTGGATCTGCGGTCCGGCGAACTGCATGGCCAAGGCCTGCTGCGATCTCGACCGCGCCTACAGGTCCGGCGATCTCGGCAAGGCGCGCGAGATGATGAAGACGCTCTACCGGGCGATGAACATCCTCGAATCCGGCAAGTTCGTGCAGAAGATCAAGTATGGCTGCGAATTGCAGGGCCTGCCGGTCGGCGAATGCCGCGCGCCGCTCGGTCCCCTGACGGACGCGGAGAAGGCGGAGTTCCGCGCCGCCATGCAGCCGATCCTCAGCTGGTAGGCCGGTCCTCGGATCGAACGGGAGGAAACGGCATGACCACGGTCGTGATCGGCGCGGGCATCATCGGCACGGCCATCGCCTACGAACTGCAAAAGCGCGGGCGACGGGTCGTGCTCGTCGAGCGGGACGCGGTGGGGCGCGGCGCGTCCTACGGCAACATGGCCTCGATCGCCGTGACCGAGTTCATGCCCGCCTCGCGCCCGTCGGTCTGGCGGCAGATCCCCGGCTGGATGCTCGATCCGGAAGGGCCGGTGCGGGTTCGCCCGGCCTATATGCCCAAGCTCCTGCCCTGGTTCGCCCGCTTCGTCGCTGCGTCACGGCCAGGCAAGCTGCGCCGGCTGGAGGCCGAGGGCGCGGCGCTCTGCAAGCGCGTCTATGACGACCTGCTGCCCTTGCTGCGGGAAACGGGCCTCGAAGGCGAGCTGACGGAGGAGGGCTGCCTCTCGCTCTACAGGGACGAGGCGGAGTTCCGCGCCGACCGCGAGCATATCGGGATCCTCGAACGCTTCGGCTTCGCGCACCGCCGCCTGACGGGAGAGGAGGCGCGGGAGCTGGAGCCGGAACTGTCGGACAGCATCGGCCTTGCCGTGCTCTTCCCGCAGAACCGCAGCCTGCGCGACCCTTTCCGGCTGGTGACCGCTCTTGCCGACCGCTTCGCCGCGCTCGGCGGCGAGATCCGCCGCGGCGCCGTCGCCGGCTTCGACCGGTCGGGCCGCATCACCGCCGTCCGGCTCGCCGGGGGCGATTCCATTGCCGCCGACGCGGTGGTGATCGCGGCCGGCGCCCATAGCGGGCTCCTTTCGAAGATGCTGGGCGAGCCGATGCCGCTCGAAACCGAGCGCGGCTATCATACGCAGATCATGGCGCCGGGCATTTCCATGCGCCATTCGATCATCTGGCCGGCCCGCGCCTTCATGGTCACGCCGACGGCGGGCGGCATCCGCGTCGGCGGCACGGTGGAGATGGCCGGCCTCGATGCGCCGCCGGACTATCGCCGCTCGAAGATCACCGTGCGGCGGGCGCAGGCGGCCCTGCCGAACCTGCGCTGCGAGGATTTTTCCGAATGGATGGGCCATCGCCCGGCCTTGCCGGATACCGTCCCGGTCATGTCGGCCTCGGCGAAGGTGCCGGGCGTCTTCTACGCCACCGGCCACGGCCATCTCGGCGTCACCTATGCCGCGACGACCGCCCGCCTGATGGGCGACCTGATCACCGGCGCCACACCGCCCCTTGACATGCGCCCCTACCGCATCGACCGCTTTTGAATCCCATGTGAGGACACCATGCAGAACACGCTTTTCATCGATGGAAAATGGGTCGCCCCGGCCGACGGCGCCATGCTTCCGGTGATCGATCCGGCGACGGAAGAGGTCTTCCACCACATCGCCGCCGCCGGCGCGGCAGACGCCGAGGCAGCCGTGAAGGCAGCCCGCGAAGCCTTCGACAACGGCCCCTGGCCGCGCCTTTCCGGCAGGGAGCGCGCGACATATCTCCGCGCCATGGCTGAGGGCATCCGTGATCGCCTGCCGGAACTGGCGCGGCTGGAGACCCGCGACAACGGCAAGCCGCTGCCCGAATCCGAATGGGACCTGGCGGATGCCGCCGGCTGCTTCGATTTCTATGCCGATCTCGCCGAGGAACTGGACGGCGAGGTCGAAGAGGTGAAGCTTGCCGATGCGCGCTTCGTCTCCAGGGCCGTGCGCGAGCCGCTCGGTGTGGCTGTCGCCATCGTGCCGTGGAACTATCCGCTGCTGATGGCTTCCTGGAAGGTCGCGCCGGCGCTCGCGGCCGGCTGCACGATGATCCTGAAGCCCGCCGAGACCACCTCGCTGACGGCGCTGGAACTCGGGCGCATCGCCGAGGCCGCGGGCCTGCCGAAAGGCGTGCTGAACGTGCTTTCCGGCAAGGGCTCGGTCGTCGGGCAGGCGCTGGTCGAGCACCCCGCGGTCGACAAGGTCGCCTTCACCGGCTCCGGCCCGGTCGGTTCGCGCATCATGGCGGCGGGCGCGAAGGACATCAAGCGCATCAGCCTGGAACTCGGCGGCAAGTCGCCCTTCGTCGTCTTCGCCGACAGCGATATCGACAAGGCCGTCGAATGGATCATGTTCGGCATCTTCTGGAACCAGGGCCAGGTCTGCTCGGCCACCTCGCGCGTGCTGGTGGAGGCCCCGCTCTATCGGAAGCTGCTGGAGCGGCTGATCGAGGAGGCGGGGAAGATCAGAATGGGCAACGGCCTCGACGCGGGCACGCTACTCGGCCCGCTCGTCAACAGGGGCCAGTACGAGGACGTGCTGCGCCACATCGACCGCGCCGTCGAGCAGGGCGCGACCGTCGCCTGCGGCGGCCGCCACGACGGCTTCGACAAGGGCTTCTGGGTCGCCCCGACCATCCTCACCGACATGGCGCTCGACAGCGACGCCTGGGTCGAGGAGATCTTCGGCCCCGTCGTGTGCATCCACCCCTTCGAGACGGAGGAGGAGGCGATCCGGCTTGCCAACGATTCCCGCTTCGGCCTCGCCGCCGCCGTCATGTCGGCGGACGACGCGCGCTGCGAGCGCGTGGCAAAGGCCTTCCGCGCCGGCATCGTCTGGATCAACTGCTCGCAGCCGACCTTCACCGAGGCGCCCTGGGGCGGCTACAAGCAGTCCGGCATCGGCCGCGAACTCGGCCGCTGGGGCCTCGACAACTATCTGGAGACGAAGCAGATCACCCGCCTCGTCAGCGAGGAGCCGTGGGGATGGTATCTGAAATGACCTTCGACAAGGCGCTCGATATCCTGCTCGTCCATTGCCAGGGCGAGAGCGGCAATGTTCTTCTCGCTGGTGCGCCCGACATTCCGGGTGCAACCATCCTCGACAAGATGAACCACCTCAACGACGTGGACCCCTCGCTGCGTCTCTTTCTGACGCGCGAGCCGCGCGCGCAGGTCGTGCATACGACGAACCTGCTTTTAGCCCCGACCCGGCCGGATGCCGATGCGGCCTTCATCGTGCTGCAGCCGGACCGCGCCCATCCGATGTCCGGCTCCAACTGCATCTGCGTGGTGACGGCGCTGCTGGAGAGCGGCCGCGTGGCGATGACGGAGCCGGAAACGGTCGTGCGGCTGGATACGGCGGCCGGGCTGATCGTCGCTCGCGCCCGCTGCGAAGGCGGGCGCTGCCTGTCGGTCAGCCTCGACAACGTCCCGGCCTTCGTTCATGCGCTGGACGTTACGATCGACACGCCGGAATGGGGCATGATCACCGGCGACATCGCCTTCGGCGGCGTGTTCTATGCGCAGGTCGACGTTGATCAGGTGGGGCTGCGCATCGTGCCGGAGGCGGCCCGTGCGCTTGCCGAGGCGGGCACCGATATCAAGGCGCTGCTGGCCGGGCAGGTCGAGGTCGGGCTTCCGGAAATCCCCGGCCTCGACGGGATCGCCTATGTCATGTTCCGCGAGTACCAGCCGGACGGCTCGGTCCTCACCTGCACGACGCTGAAGCCCGGCCGGGTGGATCGCTCGCCCTGCGGCACGGGCTCCTCGGCCAATCTGGCGATCCTCCATGCGCGGGGCCGCGCGAAGACCGGCGACAGTCGCGTCTCGCGCAGCATCATCGGCGGCGAGTTCACCGCCGAGATCCTCGGGGAGACCACGGTCGGCGGCCGCCCCGCCGTTCTGCCGCGCATTACCGGCCGGGGCTATGTCTTCGGCCGCCAGCAATTGCGGCTCGATCCGCAGGATCCGTTCGGGGTAGGCTTCGCCCTGTCGGATACCTGGGGGCCGCAGGTGGGGGACCTATGAGACTGTCGGGACAATCCATCCTCGTCACCGGCGCGACGGGCGCCATCGGGCAGGCGATCTGCCGGGCGCTCGTGGTGGAGGGGGCGAGCGTCGTCGTCCATTACGGCCGCAACCGCGCTGCCGCCGAGGCGCTGGTGAAGGCGCTGGACGGCAGGGGCCGGGCGGTATCGGCCGACCTGTCCGACCCGGCCGGGCCCGAAAGGCTGTGGGAGGGGGCGCTTGCCGCCGCCGGCCGGCTGACCGGCCTCGTCAACAATGCCGGCATCCGCTCCGAGGTCGCCATCGATGCGCCGATGGCGGAATGGCAGCGCGTCTGGGCGCGCGAGATGCGCGTCAATTTCCTCTCGGCGGTCGATCTGTCGAAGCTCGCCATCGAGCATTTCCGCGCGAATGGCGGCGGGCGGATCGTCAATATGGCGAGCCGCGCCGGCCAGCGCGGCTATACGTCCGGCGCCATGGCCTACGGCGCCTCGAAGGCCGCGCTGATCAACCTCACCAAATCCATCGCGCAGAGCCACGGGCACGAGGGCGTCACCGCCGTCGCGCTCGCGCCCGGCTGGGTGCGCACCGAAATGGCCGAAGCCTATATCGCCGAGCACGGCGAGGCGGCGGCCCTTGCCGGCATCCCCATCGCCCGGATGGCCGACCCGCAGGAAATCGGCGAGATCACCGCCTTCGCCTTCCGTCCCTCGCAGGCCTCGCTGAACGGCGCGGTGCTGGACGTGAACGGCGGCAGCTACATGAGGTAAATTCCCATGCGTTTCAAGGACAAGGTCGTCATCGTCACCGGGGCTGCCGGCGGCATCGGGCGCGCGATCAGCGCCCGTTTCGCCGCCGAGGGCGCTGAGGTCGTCGTCACCGACATGAACGGCGAGGGCGCCGAGGCGACCGCCGCGCAGATCGTTGCCGAAGGCGGCAGGGCGCGCGCCTTCGCCAGCGACATCTCGGCCGCCGAAGGCTGCCGGGCGATCGTCGAGAGCGTCATCGCCACCGAAGGGCGCATCGACGTCCTGTGCAACAATGCCGGCATCAACCGCCGCGGCAACCTCCTGGCGCTGACGCCGGAGGACTGGCGCCTCAGCTTCGCGGTCAATGTCGACGCGATGTTCCACCTCTGCCAGGCGGCGCTGCCGCACATGGTGGCGGCGGGCGGCGGCGCCATCGTCAACACCGCCTCGCAATGGGGGCTTCATCCCGCGCCCGACCACATCGCCTACAATGTCACGAAGGCGGCGGTGGCAAGCTTCACGCAGAACCTTGCCCGCGACTACGCGCCGGACGGGATCCGCGTCAATGCCGTCTGCCCGGGCGAGATCCACACGCCCATGCTGGAGGCCGGGGTGAGGCGTTCGGGCCGCACCATCGCCGATCTCGACAGGCTGGTGCCCTTCGGCCGCATCGGCAGGCCGGAGGAGGTCGCCGCTCTGGTGGCTTTTCTTGCATCCGACGAGGCCGCGTTCATGTGCGGCTCGCTGGTGGAGATCACGGGGGCGCAGGCGGTCGCCTGAGGGCGGCCGTCAGGAATGGCTGCGCAGGAAGCTCTTCACGGTCTTCACCACGCCCGCATCCGAGACCGAGTAGCCGGGCAGGGTGCCGACCGCGCGGCGGTATTCCGGCCCGCTGATGATGTCGATCAGCCGTTTGGTGACGTTGGAGCGAAGCACCGGCTCGCGACAGACGAAGAAATAGTCTTCCGTGACGATGTGGATGAAGTCGAGGTCGAACTGGACCGCCGCCGCCTCGACGCCGAAGCCGGCATCGGCCATGCCGCGGGCGACATGGGCTGCCACCGCCGCGTGTGTCAGCTCCACGTTCTGGTAGCCGGTGATGACGCGGCCGTCGATCTTCTCCTGCGTCAGGAGATGTTCCAGGAGGGTGCGGGTGCCCGAGCCGTGATCGCGGTTGACGAAGGTGATGCGCGGATCGCGCAGCGCGTCGAAACCGGTGATGGCCAGCGGATTGCCGCGCTTGACCATCAGCCCCATGTCGCGCGTCACGAAGCCGATGACGCGGAACACGTCCGGATCGAGCCAGGCCTTGAAGGCCGTGGCGGCGCGGCGGCGCAGCGCATCGTGCGGCAGGTGGATGGCGGCGAGCTCGCATTCCTTCGCCATCAATGAATCCAGCGAGGCCTGGTTGGTCATGTAGCGCAGGTCGACGCCGAGATCGGGCTCGAGCAGCAGGAATTCCCGCAGCTTCGCGATGGCGAAGCCGTGGCTGGCGTGGATGCGGATCGACGGCGGCACCCGCGGCAGGAGGCTCGCCAGCTCCATCTCCAGTTCCTGCGCGATATTGTGCAATTGCGGGTCGAGGCGCGCCTTCAGGTGCTGCTCGGCCCATACCAGCTTGCCGCCGAGCGCGGTCAGCTGCGTGCCCTTGCCCCGGTGGCGCTCCACCAGCGGCTCGCCGAAGAAGGACGACCATTTGTCGACGAGGTTCCAGGCGTGCCGATAGGACATGCCGGCATTGACGGCGGCGGTCGCAAGCGTTCCCGATGCCTGGATCTCGCTCAGAAAGCTCAGCAGGACGCGCATCGAATGCGGGGAGCGATCGTTGGTGAAATGCCACGTCGGCTCGATGTTTATTCTTACCATTCGGGTATCACCCCGGCGCGAAGGCACCTGACGGGTCTATCTGACAGGCTCCCGCGCCGGTCGTCAACCGGAACGCGGATGAAACCGGCGGTCGCGGCACGCCGCTCCACCGGGAGGGCGGCCACGCGGAGAACCCTCGTGGCCGCCATGGCGCTACTGGAACAGCTTGGCTGCGTTGAGCAGCGTCTGCGAAATTCCCGCCAGCAGCGGGATGCCCACGAAGGCCCAGGCCAGGGCGATCACGAACGGGGGCGTCTTTCTGGTGTCGTCGCTCTGCATTGCGTATCCTCCCTCAGGCTTTCGCGGTTTGCGAGGCGGCGGGCGACAGGCCGGCGCCGTCCGGTTCGCTCTTCATGTGATACCGCTGGTCGACGGCCTTGACGAAGAAGTTGCAGATGAAGCCGACGACCAGCAGCCCCGCCATGATGTACATGGTGACGTTGTAGGCCTGCGCGTTCGGAATGCCGTGGGTGATGTTGTATTCGCGGATGTAGTTGATGAGGACGGGGCCGACGATCCCGGCCGCCGACCAGGCGGTCAGGAGAATGCCGTGGATGGCCCCGACATAGCGCGTGCCGAACATGTCGCGCAGATAGGCCGGCACCGTCGAGAAGCCGCCGCCATACATGCTCACGATGATGAGGAAGCAGCAGACGAACAGGACCACATTGCCGGTTCCCCCGGCGAAGGGCACGGTGACGTAGAGGATGAAGCCCAGCGTCATGTAGACGAAGTAGGTGTTGCGCCGGCCGATGAAGTCCGACAGCGAGGCCCAGCAGAAGCGGCCGCCCATGTTGAACACGCTCATCAGGCCGACGAGACCGGCGGCGGCGATGGCGGTGATCTGGCCGGGGAACATCTCCTGGCTCATGGCCGAGGCCTGCCCCAAAACGCCGATGCCGGCGGTGGTGTTGAGGAACAGCACGCACCAGATCAGCCAGAACTGCGGCGTCTTGACCGCGTCGTAGACATAGACGTCGTTCTTGGTGATCAGCTTGGTGGGCGTGGCCGGGGCGACATAGCCTTCCGGCTTCCAGCCCGGGGCCGGGACGCGCACGATCGCCGCCCCCACCATCATGAACACGAAGTAGCCGAGGCCGAGGGTGATGAAGGTCCACAGCACGCCGACATCGCTTGCGGTCGCAAACGTGTTCATCAGCCAGACGGAGAGCGGCGAGGCGATCATCGCGCCGCCGCCGAAGCCCATGATGGCCATGCCCGTCGCCATGCCGGGACGGTCGGGGAACCATTTCATCAGCGTGGAGACCGGCGAGATATAGCCGATGCCCAGGGCGCAGCCGCCGATCACGCCATAGCCGAGATAGATGATCCACAGATTGTGGACATAGACGCCGAAGGCGGAGATGAGGAAGCCGGCCGCCCAGCAGCAGCCCGCGGTGAACATCGCCTTGCGCGGGCCGCCCTCCTCGACCCAGCGGCCGAACACCGCGGCCGAAATGCCGAGAAACACCATCGCGATCGAGAAGATCCAGCCGAGGTCGGTCAGCTTCCAGTCGTCGGGCGTCGATTCCGTGAGGCCGAGCAGCCTGGTCATCGGCAGGTTGAACACGCTGAAGGCATAGGCCTGGCCGATGCACAGATGGACGCAAAGGGCCGCCGGCGGCACCATCCATCGGCTGTAGCCCGGCTTGGCTATGGTGTGCTTCCGGTCCAGGAACGGAAGCAGCGATCCCGAAGCGGGACCGGCAGTGTTGGTGTTGGTCATGAGAGTTTCCTCCTCCTAAGACTTGCTCTCAGTTGTTCTTATGGTGGTCCGTCCCCGGCGCGGCGCCTCACGCCGCACCTATGCCGTCGTCGCCTCCGCCTTCCTTTCCGCGGCGATCGCCTCCACTGCCTTGCGGGCGGCGGGCGCAAGCCCCTCGCCACCCGCCTCGATATGGGCGCAGATCCGTTCGATCATGCGCGGCTCCCAGAATTTGCGCAGGTGGTCGGCCACCTCGCTCGCCACCCTGTCCTTGCTCTGGGTGGCGAAGAACTGCTCGATCTGGTTGGCCATCAGGATAAGCTTGTCGGGGTCCATCGATCCTTCCTCCTCCTGCTATTCCGCGGCCTCGGAAGGCGCCACCCTCCGGCTTTTCTGCGAGAAGGCGCTGTACTCCTCCTGCCACTCGGACCGCCCGTTGGAGAGCGAGACCTGCACCGCCGTGCACTTGTATTCCGGACAGTTCGTCGCCCAGTCCGAGGCGTCGGTGGTCACGACGTTGGCCTGGGTGTCGGGGTGATGGAACGTCGTGTAGACGACGCCCGGCGCGACGCGGTCGGTGACGAGGGCGCGAAGGGTCGTATCGCCCGCGCGGCTTGCCAGCTTCACCCATGTCCCCGTGGCGATGCCGCGCTCCTCCGCGTCGTGCGGGTGGATTTCGAGCAGGTCCTCGTCGTGCCAGACCACGTTGCCGGTGCGGCGCGTCTGCGCGCCGACATTGTACTGGCTGAGGATGCGGCCGGTGGTGAGCAGCAGGGGAAAGCGCGGGCCGACGCGCTCGTTGCTGGCGAAATACTCCGTCACCATGAAGTTGCCCTTGCCGCGGACGAAGTCGCCGACATGCATCACCGGCGTGCCGTTCGGCGCCTTCTCGTTGCAGGGCCACTGGATCGAGCCCATCTCCTCCAGCCTTGCGAAGCTGACGCCGGCGAAGGTCGGGGTCAGCCGGGCGATCTCGTCCATGATCTGCGCGGGATGGTCGTAGTGCATCGGATAGCCGAGCGCGTTGCTGAGCGCCACGGTGACCTCCCAGTCCGCCATGCCGGCCCTGGGCTCGATCACCTTGCGGATGAGCTGGATGCGCCGCTCCGCGTTGATGAAGGTGCCGTCCTTCTCCAGGAAGGTGGCGCCGGGCAGGAAGACATGCGCGTAGTTCGCCGTCTCGTTGAGGAACAGGTCCTGGATGACGACGCATTCCATCGCTTCCAGCCCCGCCGCGACGTGGCGCGCGTCGGGATCGGACTGCATGATGTCCTCGCCCTGGACGTAGAGGCCCATGAAGGTGCCGTCGACGGCCGCGTCCATCATGTTGTTGACGCGCAGGCCCGGCTCCTTGGCCAGCGGCGTGTCCCAGTCGACCTCGAACAGCCGGCGCACGCCCTCGTCGGCGACGTGGCGATAGCCGGAGAATTCGTGCGGGAACGAGCCCATGTCGCAGGAGCCCTGCACGTTGTTCTGGCCGCGCAGCGGATTGACGCCGACGCCCGAGCGGCCGACATTGCCGGTCGCCATGGCGAGGTTGGCGATGGCCATCACCGCGGTCGAGCCCTGGCTGTGCTCGGTGACGCCGAGGCCGTAATAGATCGCCGCGTTGCCGCCGGTGGCGTAGAGCCGCGCGGCGCCGCGGATGTCGTCGGCGGCAACGCCCGTGACGGCCGCCATCTCCTGCGGGCTGTAGCGCGGCTGGGAGACGAACTCCGCCCAGTCCTGGAACGCCGCCCAGTCGCAGCGCTCGCGCACGAAGGTCTCGTCGATCAGGCCCTCGGTGACGATGACATGGGCGAGCGCGTTGAGGATGGCGACATTGGTGCCCGGCAGCGTCGGCAGGTGATAGGCCGCCTCGATATGCGGCGAGCGGACGAGGTTGGTGCGCCGCGGGTCGATGACGATCAGCCTGGCGCCCTGGCGCAGGCGCTGCTTCATGCGCGAGGCGAAGACCGGATGGGCGTCCGACGGGTTGGCGCCGATGACCAGCATCACGTCGGTCTCTTCGACGGAATCGAAGTCCTGCGTGCCGGCCGAGGTGCCGAAGGTCTTGCCGAGCCCGTAGCCGGTCGGCGAATGACAGACGCGCGCGCAGGTGTCGACATTGTTGTTGCCGAAGCCGGCGCGCACCAGCTTCTGCACGAGGAACGTCTCCTCGTCGGTACAGCGCGACGAGGTCAGCGCGCCGACCGAGCGCGTGCCGTATTTCGCCTGGATGCGCTTGAACTCGGCGGCGGCGTGGCTTATCGCCTCCTCCCAGCTCACCTCGCGCCAGGGATCGGTGATCCGCGCGCGGATCATCGGGTTGAGGATGCGGTCGCGGTGGTTGGTGTAGCCCCAGGCGAAGCGGCCCTTGACACAGGAATGGCCGTGGTTGGCCTGCCCGTCCTTCCAGGGGACCATGCGCACGACGTCCTCGCCCTTCATCTCCACCTTGAAGGAGCAGCCGACGCCGCAATAGGCGCAGGTGGTGATCTTCGACCATTCGGGCTTGCCCATGTCCAGCACGGTCTTCTCGCGCAGCGAGCCGGTCGGGCAGGCCTGCACGCAGGCCCCGCACGACACGCAGTCGGACTCCAGGAAGGATTGATCGCTGCCGGCCGCCATCAGCGAGCCGAAGCCGCGGCCGGTGATGGTGAGCGCGAAGGTGCCCTGCACGTCATCGCAGGCCCGCACGCAGCGCGAGCAGACGATGCACTGCGCCGGGTCGTAGGTGAAATAGGGGTTGGATTGGTCGATGCCGGTGTCGCGGTGCTTGACCGCTTCGAAGCCGTAGCGCACCTCTTCCAGGCCCACGGCGGCGGCCACCTCCAGAAGGTCGCCGCCGCGCTCGCCGTCCGGTTCGAGCGAGGTCACCGGATGGTCGGAGACGTAGAGTTCCATCACGCCCTTGCGCAGGCGGTCGAGGCGCTCGGAGCGCGTGACGACCGTCATGCCGTCTGCGACCGGCGTGGTGCAGGAGGCGGGCGTTCCGGCGCGGCCCTCGATCTCGACGAGACAGATGCGGCACGAGCCGAACGCGTCGAGCATGTCGGTGGCGCACAGCTTGGGGATCTCGGTGCCGATCTCCATCGCCGCGCGCATGATCGAGGTGCCGGCGGCGACGGTCGCCGTGCGCCCGTCGATGGTCAGCGTCACCGTTTCCGCCGCCTTCGAGGCCGGCGTGCCGTAGTCGGTTTCCTCGATCAGCCCGTGGGCCTCTTGTCCCTTTGCCATCGCACGCTCCTTTATTCGGCCGCCTGGCGGGCGGGCGGCGTTATGCCGAAATCCTCTGGGAAATGCGTCAGCGCGCTCATCACCGGATAGGGCGTGAAGCCCCCCAGCGCACAGAGCGAGCCGAATTTCATGGTCTCGCACAGGTCCTTGAGCAGCTCGATATTGGCAAGGCGCTCCTCGTCCCGGATGATCCGGTCGACCACGTCGACGCCGCGGGTCGAGCCGACCCGGCAGGGCGTGCACTTGCCGCAGGATTCCACGGCGCAGAATTCCATGGCGAAGCGCGCCTGGCGCGCCATGTCCACGGTATCGTCGAACACCACGATGCCGCCGTGGCCGATCAGGCCGTCATTGGCGGCGAAGGCCTCGTAGTCGAAGGGCGTGTCGAACAGTTCGCGCGGGAAATAGGCGCCGAGCGGCCCGCCCACCTGGACGGCGCGTACCGGCCGGCCGCTCGCCGTGCCGCCGCCGATCTCCTCCACCAGCTCGCCGAGCGTGACGCCGAAGGCCGCCTCGAACAGGCCGGCATGGCGGATGTTGCCCGCAAGCTGGATCGGCATCGTGCCGCGCGAGCGGCCCATGCCGAGGTCGCGGTAGGCGGCCGCGCCCCTGTCGAGGATGACGGGCACGGAGGCGAGCGACAGGACGTTGTTGATGACGGTCGGCCGGCCGAACAGCCCCTTGTGGGCGGGCAGCGGCGGCTTGGCGCGCACGACGCCGCGCCGTCCCTCCAGGCTGTCGAGCAGCGCCGTCTCCTCGCCGCAGACATAGGCGCCGGCGCCGACGCGCACCTCCATGTCGAACGCGTGGGGAGAGCCCGCGACGGACGCCCCGAGCATGCGACATCGCCGCGCCGCGGCGATCGCCGCCTCCATGGCCGCGATGGCGTGCGGATATTCGGAGCGGATGTAGATGTAGCCGCAGGTGGCGCCGGTGGCGATGCCGGCGATCGTCATGCCCTCGATCAGCACGAAGGGATCGCCTTCCATGATCATGCGGTCGGCGAAGGTGCCGCTGTCGCCCTCGTCGGCATTGCAGACGATGTATTTCTGCGGGGCCGCCGCCTTGGCCACCGTGTCCCACTTGATGCCGGTGGGGAAACCCGCCCCGCCGCGCCCGCGCAGGCCCGATTCGGTGACCGCGGCGACGATGGCCGCCGGGCCGATCTCCAGCGCGCGGGCAAGGCCGCGATAGCCGCCATGGGCGCGATAGTCCTCGACCGATTTCGGATCGACGATGCCGCATCGGGCAAAGGTGAGCCGCGTCTGCCGCTTGAGGAAGGGGATCTCCTGCGGATCGCCGAGCCGGAGCGGATGGGCGGTCCCGTCCACCACGGCGTCGAGCACGCCGGCCGCGTCCGCCGGCGTGACGGGTCCGTAGGCGATGCGGCCGTCCGGCCCCGCCGCCTCGACCATCGGCTCCAGCCAGTGCAGGCCGCGCGAGCCGGTGCGGACGATCTCGACGGCGATGCCGCGCGCCGCGGCCTGCCCAAGCAGGGCCTCCGCGACGCGGTCGGCATCCAGCGCCACCGCCACGGCATCGCAGGGAACGAACAATCGCAGGCTCATCGTGCTGCCTCCGTCAGGAGGGCGTCGAGCTTGGCCTCGTCGAGGCGCGCGGTGATCCGTCCGTCGAGCATGGCGGACGGCGCGGCGGAACAGAGCCCGAGACAGTAGACGGGTTCGAGGCCGATGCGCCCGTCCGCGGTGGCCTCGCCGAAGTCGACGCCGAGCCGGGCCTTGGCCCGTGCCGCGAGCCGGTCGCCGCCCATCGACTGGCAGGCCTCGGCGCGACAGAGCTTCAGCGTGTGGGCGGGCGGCGGCGACTGGCGGAAGTCGTGGTAGAAGGTGACGACGCCGTGCACTTCGGCGCGCGAGATGTTCAGGGCCTCGGCGATCAGCGCTTCCGCCGCGCGGTCGATATAGCCGAAGGTTTCCTGCAGCGTATGCAGGATGGGCAGCAGCGCGCCGGGCGCGCCTTTCGCGTCATCGATGAGATCGCGTGCGACCGTATCGTTCCACAGGCTCCACTTGCTCACGGCATCTCCTCCCGACGCGTTGACAAACTGGGTTCCGCGCCAAGGAGCGGAACGGTTTGATTGTCGTCAAAAGGGTGGAACTGTTGAATATGAAATTATGTCCGCATGAGAATATGAAGTCGAATGCCACTATGGTGCCGGGCGCCGGCCCGCGCGGCCGCCCCCTTGAAACCCCGGCCTGCAATGGGTATCCGACGCCGGTGATCCGCAACAGGAACGGCAGGTTGAACAGCATGGTCCCCGACTTTCTCGTAACCCATTCCGGCGGCTTCCATGCCGATGAGCTCCTGTCGAGCGTGATCCTGACGCGCCTGTTCCCCGATGCCCGCCTCGTGCGCAGCCGCGCGCCGGAATGGATCACGCCCGGGCCGGACAGGATCGTCTACGACGTCGGCGGGGCCTTCGATCCGGCCGCCGGGATCTTCGACCATCACCAGCGCGGCGCGCCGCTGCGCGACGACGGCAGGCCGTTCAGCTCCTTCGGGCTGGTCTGGCGGCAGTTCGGGCGGGATTTCCTGAAGGCCCTCGACGTCCCCGCCGCCGATGTCGATGCCCTCCATGCGGCCTTCGACCTCGATTTCGTGCTGCCGGTCGACCTGATGGACAACGGCGCCCTGGAGCCCTCGGCCGCCGGTGCCCTTGCCAAGCTGACGCTGCCCGTCCTCCTGGAAACGCTGAAGCCGGTCTTCGACGACAGGACGCCGGAGGCCGACGACCGGGCGTTCCACGCGGCGCTCTCCATCGCGCGCAGCCTCGTGGAGGCCGCCTTAAAGCAGGGCGCCGCCAAGTTGCGCGCGGAGGCGATCGTGCTGCGGGCGATCGCGGCGGCCGGCGAGGGGCGGGTGCTGGAGCTTCCCCTGGGCATGCCGTTCCGGCCCGCCATCGTGAAGGCGGGCGCAGACCATCTCCTGTTCGTCGTCCATCCGCGGGAAACCGACTGGTGCCTGACGGGCATACGCCGGTCGGGCGACGGGTTCGCGCTGCGCGCCGACCTGCCGGCGGCCTGGGCGGGGCTGACCGGGGAGGACCTTGCGGCGGCCTGCGGCGTGGCCGGCGCAACCTTCTGCCACAACGGCCGCTTCATCGCCGCGGCACGGACGCGGGAGGCCGCGCTCGCCATGGCGGGGATCGCGGTCGCGCAGGCGCTCGCGCCGGACGGGACGTCCCCCGTTCCGGCCTGACGGGAAGCTTGTCCCGCGAAGGGGCATCGCCCGCACGCCAAGAGCATTTCCCGCTTTTCCTGCCGCATTGACAGGGTTTTTCGGAGGAAAGATACTATAGACGGGATGTATCGCCGGCAGGCGATGCGGTCGGCCGGGGAGGCATGAATGGCAAGCGTACAGCTATATTCGGAGTTTACCCAGGGTGACACGTATAACGAAGATCTATATGGCGGCGAATTCGATCGTTATCCGGTCTTCGAGTTGGACAGGGACGTCGTCGGACGTTACAAGGGGTCTCTCAGCGAATATCTTGGACAGGATACTGCCGATTACTTCGCGCTCGACATAGCAAAGTCCGGCCTGAAGCCGGGGGACAAGGTTACGGTCTCCTTCTCCAGCTCTTCCGGGACGGATATCCATGTCGGCTGGGGTGATTATACCTACACCTACATGGAAACCTTCGGGCCGAATTTCAAGCTCAACTTCCTGAGCGACGAAAAGATGACCGGCACCCTGACGATACCCGCGGGTGCCGATGTCATCTCCTTCCAGGTCTACAACCACGGCGACCAGGGTACCTATCAGGTCGACCTGCTGCACCATGCCAAATTGCGCACGACCCTGGCTTTCATGGGCGTCGGCAACCGGCCGGAGCTTTTCAGGGTTTCCGATGCGACGGAACCGGTCAAGGTCGTGGCCGGGAAAGGCGACGACTTCGCCTGGACCGGCAAGGTCGCCGACGAGATCCAGATGGGACCCGGCCGCGACATCGCGGTCGGCCTCGACGGCGACGACTTCATCTACGGTTACGGCAAGTCGGACATTTCCGGCCTGGAAGCCAACGGTTCCGACGCGGCGGCCAAGGACGGGGCCGACCAGCTGCTGGGCGGGCGCGGCAAGGACAAGATGTATGGCGGTGCCGGCGGCGACTACATGCATGGCGAGTGGGGCAACGACACCCTCTACGGCGAATCCGGCAGCGACCTGATGTATGGCGGCTACGGCAAGGACGTGATGAACGGCGGCAGCGGCAACGACCGCATGTATGGCGGCTCGGAGAAAAAGCTCCGCGGGGACTGGTTCGGCGAGGCGCTGACGCTGACCTGGGACGGGACGACGGGCAAGACGATGACGCCGCAGAAATGGTCGATCCCCGGCGAGGTGCAGGCGGACGACAAGAGCAACGACCGCATGTCGGGCGGCAGCGGCAACGACCGCATGTGGGGCCAGGGCGGCAATGACAAGCTCTTCGGCGGCCTCGGCAAGGATTTCCTGTCCGGCGGCAGCGGCAATGACAGTTTCGTCTTCGACACGAAGCTCGGCTCCACCAATGTCGACACGATCGACGACTTCTCCGTGAAGGACGACACGATCCTGCTCGACAGGACGATCTTCACCAAGGTCGGCAAGGTCGGCGACCTGTCGTCCGGTGCCTTCTACGCCGGCGCGAAGGCGCACGACGCCTCCGACCGCATCCTCTACGACAAGGCGAGCGGCAAGCTGTGGTACGACGCCGACGGCAATGGCGGCGGCAAGGCCGTGCTGTTCGCGATCCTCGACAAGGGCCTCTCCGTGACCGTCTCGGACTTCGACATCATCTCCTGACCGGGCGGCTGCGGGCGGCTCATCCCGCCAGGATCGGTTCCCCGTATCCCGGCAGCGAGGGGCCGGTCCGCCCGTCGCCTTCCGCCGCGCCGCTCCAGGTCGGATCGGCGAAGTCCTCGCCGGCGGGCGAATACCGGATCGGCAGGTCGATGAGCAGCGCCTTGATCGTCGGAAGGTCGCCGGTCTCGCAGGCGGCGCTCAGCCTGCCCAGCACGAGGCTCAACGCCTGCCACGGCACGGTCTCCTCCATCGCGGTCAGGATGCGCGGATGCCGGGTCGGCGCCGCACCGTCGCCGATCAGCAGCTCCTCGTAGAGCTTCTCGCCGGGACGCAGCGCGGTGAAGACGATCTCGATGTCGCCCGACTGGAGGGCCTGGCCCTGCCCCTGCTCGCCGGTCATGACGGGCGTCAGGCCGCTGAGGCGCACCATCTTGGCGGCAAGGTCGGCGATCCGCACGGGCTGGCCCATGTCGAGGACGAAGACGTCGCCGCCCCGCGCCATGGCGCCGGCCTGGATGACCAGCTGGGCGGCTTCTGGGATGGTCATGAAATAGCGCGTGATCTGCGGATGGGTGACCGTCACCGGCCCGCCGGCCGCGATCTGCCGGCGAAACAGCGGGATGACCGAGCCCGACGATCCGAGGACATTGCCGAAGCGGACCATCGAGAACCGCGTGGCCTGCTGCTCCCCGGCCAGCCCCTGGCAGATGAGCTCCGCCAGCCGCTTCGACGCGCCCATGACATTGGTGGGGCGCACCGCCTTGTCGGTGGAGATCAGGATGAAGGCCCGCACGCCGGTCTCCACCGCCGCCCGGGCGACCGTCAGGGTGCCGAGGATGTTGTTGCGGACGCCTTCGATGATGTTCTGCTCGACGAGCGGGACATGCTTGTAGGCGGCGGCGTGATAGACCGTCTCCACGCGGAAGCGGCGCAATATCGCCTCGATGCGCCGGCTGTCGCGCACGGAGCCGACCAGCGGCACGATGTCCAGCGAAAGGCCCTCGCGAAGGGCGGCCTGCCGCAGTTCCAGATCGATCGTGTAGAGGGCGAACTCGGAAATCTCCAGCAGAAGCAGCCGGGACGGCCCGAGACGGAGGATCTGGCGGCACAATTCGCTGCCGATGGACCCGCCCGCGCCCGTCACGAGCACGGTCCTGCCGCGTATGTCCTTATCGAGCAGGTCCTGCCGCGGAGGCACCGGATCGCGGCCGAGCAGGTCCTCGATGGAGACGTCGGCGATCTCGTTGATCCGGGCCCTGCCCGACACGAGGTCGGCCATGCCGGGAATGGTCCGCACATGCAGCGGGTAGGCTTCCAGCTTCCGCAGGATCGCCGCGCGCTGGCCCATGCTCGCGCTCGGAATGGCGAGGAGGACGCTCTGGGCGCCGAAGGTCTTGATGATCCACGGCAGCTTGTCCGGCGCATAGACATGGGTCGCGCCGACGACGGTGCCCTGCAGGAGCGGGGAATCGTCGACGAAGGCGACGGGGGCGAATTCGGGCCCTTCCCGCAGGGAGGAGAGGATCTGCCGTCCGGATTCGCCCGCGCCGTAGATGACGACCCGGGTCTTGCGCCGCGATTCCCGGCTGAGGAACAGCGCGCGCAGGACGAACCGCGCCCCGCCTATATGCATGAGCGCGATGGGAACGTAGATGGCCGGCACGGAGCGGGGAACCGGCAGCCCGATCAGCAGGATGACGAGTTGCAGCACCGAGGCGGAGGCGACGATGCCGAGGAGGATCGTCGGCAGCACGCGCAGGCCGATGAAGCGGATGACGATGCGATAGAAGCCGAGCCGGGCGAACACGATGAGGCTGGTGGGAACCAGGATGAGCAGCGCATACCAGACCCGGTGGTCGGCCATGAAGGCAAGGCCGTCCAGCCTGAGCAGCATCGCCAGAAAGAAGCTGAAGGCGATCAGCCCGGTATCCACCAGCACCTGGACCATGCGCTTCTGCCAGCGCCGCAGCTTGAACAGCCTGGAAAGGGCCTGATGGTTCATCTCGGCCCCCGCGCCTTGGAGGGCGGGCAGATGCCCGCAGCCGCCCGCGACAGGCCGGCGGCCGCGCCGTCCGCGGCGTGCCGGAATGCGACACGGTCCCGCTGCACGTTGAAATTGCCGAAACGGACTTCCCCGGAAAACGCCACGCCCTTGCCCCCCGCCAGGACACGGGAAGCCGCAGCCCCCGCCGTCCGGAAACGCCTACAAACAAAGTCAAACCGGAAAGCGCGTTGAGCCCCCACTCGCCCCTTGGAGGAAGTTCTAATGCAATCTAGGGTTTTTTGCCAGAGCGCGAGTGCCGAAAACGACGTCAACCATGCGTTTAGTGCGTATTAATGTTAACGCAGGAGGCGCCGGCGGCATGGAGCGGGGGTAAAGGGGCCGCGACGGCGCGGTGCATCGTCACGCGCCGGGGCTTTGCCGGCGGTCCGGCGCATCGAGCGTGTCGATCCTGCGCAATTGCGGGAAGCCCCAGGCCCAGAGCACCGAGACGGCCAGCGTGCCGATGCCGCCGATGACGACGGCCGGAACGGCCCCGATGAAATGCGCCATCAGGCCCGCGCGGAATTCGCCGAGTTCGTTGGACGCGCCGATGAAGACCGAATTGACCGCGTTGACGCGTCCGCGCACCTCGTCCGGCGTCCACAGCGCCATCAGGGTTTCGCGCACATAGACCGAGATCATGTCGCCGGCGCCCATGATGGCGAGCGCCAGGATCGAGAGCCAGGGCGTCTGCGACAGGCCGAAAACCATCGTGCCGAGGCCGAAGGCGGCGACGCCGACGAACATCTTGATCCCCGAACCGTGCCGGATCGGGAAGGTGGCGAGGAAGATCGCCATGGTGATCGCGCCGACGCCCGGCGCGGCGCGCAGGAGGCCGAGGCCGAGCGGGCCGAGCACCAGGATGTCGGAGGCGAAGATCGGCATCAGCGCCACGGCCCCGCCGAGCAGCACCGCGAAGAGATCCAGCGAGATCGCGCCGAGCACCACCTTCTCCAGGCGGATGAACCGGAAGCCGGCGAGGATGTAGGACCAGCTCGTCGGCTCGCCCACCTTGCGCTGGGCAGGCTTGGGGATGACGAAGACCAGCGCCGCTGCCGCCGTCATGAAGGCGAGGGCCACCGAATAGGCCACGGTCGGGCCGAGCCCGTAGAGCAGGCCGCCCGCCATCGGGCCGACGATCGAGGCCGTCTGCCAGGACGAGGCGTTCCAGGCGAAGGAGTTGGCAAGGTCCTTCTCCGGCACGAGGTTTGGCGAAAGCGACTGCACCGCCGGCCCCATGAAGGCGCGCTCGATGCCGAAGACGAGGAGGACGGCGAAGACGGGAACGGGCGCGAAGGTGCCGGTGAGGGTGAGCAGCAGCAGGGCGATGGCGCAGAGCGCGCTGACGACGAGGCAGATCGAGACGATGGAGCGCCGGCTGTAGCGGTCGGTCACCGGGCCGGTGACCAGGATGAGCAGCAGCGAGGGCAGGAACTGCACGAGCCCGATCATGCCGAGCAGGAAGGCGCTCTTCGTGACCTCGTACATCTGCCAGCCGACCGCGACGGAAATGATCTGGATCGCGAAGGCGGCGAGGAAACGGGCGAAGAAGAAGAGGGTGTAGGACCGGTGCCGGAACGCGGCGAAGCGGTCGTCCGCCGATGAAGTATGCATGCGAGGCTCTTGCGGGAAGGACGGCTGGCCGTGGCTGACGGGATGCGCGCCGGGCTGGCGGGCTCTCGGCGGATATGAAGCCGAGGCGTAGACATCTGTCAACGGCAAACGGCGCCGGCGCCTCTCATGGCCGCGCGGGCGGCGGCGGTCAGATCCGCGACCATTCCGCGCCCGGCGGCGGCGCGGCCGGCCGGTTGCCGCGGGAGAATTCCACGAGGTCGACGGGCGCGAGGATCGCCTGGCGGGCGGCGAGAGACTGGATTCCGGCGGTCTGGCCGAGGCTGCGGGCCAGGCTTCCCGGCCCGAAGGCCTCGGCGCCTTGCGCGCCGGCGAACAGCGCGGATGTACATGCGGCGACTGCCATGAGCGTCTTGAACATTGTCCGGTCCCCGTCTTCGTTCCTGGATGTCGGCCGGGTCTCTGTCCATCGCCGTCCGATGGCCCTTTCTACACCCGGGCCGGTTGCGGCGGGCTTAAACGGTTGCGGACAATTTTATCGATGTGTCGTTTCGGGGCATTGCCCTCCCGTGCGCGGTGCGTCACGGGGCGGCGGGGACGTCGAAATGATCGGGCGCCAGGCCGGCGCGTGCGCGCCGCACCATCTCTTCCAGCCCCGCCTCCAGATGGCGGCAGAAGCGCCCGGAATCAAAGAGCGGCACATGGAGCCGCCCGGCGCGGAGCTTTTCCCTGTAGCCTGCGACGGCCTGCGGATCGGCGGCGAGGTCGACGGCCTTCGCCACGTAGCCGTCCGCGTCCGCCGCCACGAGATCGGGCAGCCCTGCCGCATTCAAAAGGCTCTCGCTGACGCGGGAGGCGAAGTTCGTCCCCCTGTAGGCCAGGACAGGCAGGCCGCTCCACAGCGCGTCGGATGTCGTCGTGTGGCCGTTGCAGGGATAGGTGTCGAGGGCGAGATCGGCGCACGGCATCCGGCTGATGTGCCGCGCATAGTCCGCCTGCCCGGCGAAGACGATGCGGTCGCGATCGATGCCGAGGGAGGCGAAGCGGGCGGCAAGGTTCGCCCGCGCGGCATCCCCCTTCGCGAAGAGCCACAGGAGGCTGCCGGGCGCCTGATGGAGGATGCGGGCCCAGAGGTCCGTCATCTCCGCCGTCACCTTGCGCTCGCTGTTGAAGGAGGCGAAGACGAAGGCATTCTCCGGCAGGCCCGCCTCCGCGCGCGTCAGGGGAGCCGGCAGCGGCCGGCTCGAAGGATCGTTCGGCTGGTAGCATTCCGGCAGGCGACAGAACTTTTCGTGGAAGAACGGCCGGGCGGCGTCCGGCAGGACGATGCGGTCGCCGATGATATAGTCGAGGTCCACGTTGACGGTCGTGCCGGGAAAGCCGAGCCAGGCGACCTGGATCGGCGCTGCCGCATGGTTGAGGATGCCGACGCGCTCGCCGTTCGTATGGCCCTTGAGGTCGATGAGGATGTCGATCCCGTGGTCGCGCACCGCCTGCGCGGCCGCGGCGTCGTCGAGGTCCCGGACGGGGACGATCCTGCCCCATGCGCTTCTGTCTTCTCCGCCGCGCTTGAGGTTCCGCTCCGCCGTGTGACAGAACAGGAAGACGTCCAACCGGCTGCGGTCGTGCCGCTTCAGGACGTCGCCGAGAAGCCGCATCGTGGCATGGCCGGGCCAGAGGTCGCAGGAGAGATAGCCGATCCTGATCCTGTCTTCGTGCCAGCGGTGCGGCATCGTGCGCCGCCGGGCCGGGCGGCCCGCATCGGCGGCAGGCGTGGTGAACGTCGCCAGCCGGTTCAGCGCCTCGTCGCCGCACCAGGTCAGGTTGGCGAGCGGCTGCTCCTGCGACAGGATGCCGGTCCTTCCTTCGTCCAGCGCGGCGCGGATGGTCGCAAGCGCCGCCTCGATGCCTTCGAAATCGCAGATCTCGCGCGACAGCATGTGGCGGTAGAAGAGAAGCTCCAGCCGGTCGGGCCAGTGCCGGAGGGCGGCGTCGACCGTTTCGTAGTTCAGCGGATCCGTCGGATTGTCGGTGAGGAGGTCGAGCGCAAGGGCGAGGTGCTTCTCCTGCCGGCTTCGCGCGAGCGGCCCGCGCATGCCCTGCAGGATCGAGCGGTTGCCGCGCTCCAGGAAGATCGAGGCGAGGACATAGGCCACTTCCGGCTCGTCCTGCGCCTTGTGGACGAGCGCGCCGGCCACCCGCAAGGCCTCGTCCTTCTCGCCCGCCGCGAAATAGAGCCGCATGGCGTCGAGCAGCAGCGCGTCGCTGCGCTGCGGGTCCAGTTGCGCAGCCTGCCGGCAGGCCGCCGCGGCCTCCGCCTTCATGTCGAGCCTGAGGAATATCCGCGCGATCAGCTCATAGGCCGCCGCCTCGGGCCGCTGTCCGATGAGCGTGTTCAGCATGGCAAGGGCGGCCGGATAGTCGCCCTTTGCGTAGAGGCCCGTGGCGGCGGAGAGGGAGGGGGTGTCGCGCATGGACTGTCCCTTGCATCGTGGCTGGAGGCGGCCGGGCCGCAGCGTCCTATAGGCCGCAAAGCCTTTGCGAGGCTGTTCGGCGGGGGGACAGGCCGTCAGATCGTCTTCAGCATGATGTCGCGCAGGCCGAGCGCGAGCGCGCTCTGGCGCTGCCCGCCGAGCGCCGGCGAGATCCGCACCATGACGGTGACGCTCGGCAGGTCCGGAAAGCCGTCGTCCGGCCCCAGCACGCGGCTGCCCGGCGGAACGTCGGCCTTCACCAGCGGCGAGACGGCAAGCCCGGCCTGCACGACGGCCTGCAGCGCCGCCATGTTCGCGCTGGTGCAGACGATCTTCCGCTCGCGCCCGACGGAGGCAAGCGCATTGACCGCCCATTTGCGAAAGATGCAGCCTTCGGGAAAGAGGGCGAGCGGCAGCGGCTGGCGCAGGTGGACGTCGCTCGTGTTCGAGCTGACCCAGTAGACGGGCTGAGTCTGCAACACCATCCCGTCCTTCGTGTCCGTTTCCGACGACAGGATGGACAGGTCGAGCGCGCCGCGCTCCAGCATCGGCTTCAGCTCGGCGGTCGGCGCGCAGTGGAGGAGCAGGTTCACATCCGGGAATTCGTTCGCGAAGCGGCTGAGGAAATTGGCCAGCAGCCCGATATAGTCGTCCGGCAGGCCGAGGCGGATGGTTCCCGTCAGTTCGCGCGACGTCGCCCTCTCGACCAGCTCGGCATTGATCCTCAGGATTCGGCGGGCATCGGAGACGAGGTCGAGGCCCCGCTGGTTGAGGTCGATCTTGCGGCCGGAGCGGATGAAGAGGCTGGCGCCGAGCGCATCCTCCAGCTTCTTCAGCTTGATGCTGACGGCCGATTCGCTGCGGAAGATCAGCTTTGCCGCCCCCTTGCAGCTACCGGCGTCCGCAAAGGCCACAACCGCGTGGAGAAGGTCGAGATCGATGGTCTTCAAATCGCGCAACCAGGTTTCGTGAACCGCAAGCTGAACTTCGATAATTTAGTTTTTCGCATGCCTGACTAGCTGCTTAACTGCGCTTCTGTCAACGCCGTCGAAGGGGTGGAAGCGCGCAAATGGTTGCAGAAATTCGCAAGATCGTGGTCGTCGTGGAAGAGACGCTGGAAGACATGGGCCGGACGGTGGAACCCCGGGCGACGAAGCTCACGGTGGCCGCCGTCGTCCGCAATCCCTATGCCGGGCGCTATGTCGAGGACCTTTCGCCGCTCTACGACACGGGCGCGGAGGTGGCCGAGCGCCTGACCGCGCGGGCACTGGAGGTACTGGGGGACAAGGCCGGGCAGATCAGCGCCTACGGCAAGGGCGCCATCGTGGGCACCGACGGGGAAATCGAGCATGCCGCGGCGCTCATCCATCCGAAGTTCGGCGCGCCCGTCCGCTCGGCCATCGGCGGCGGCAAGGCCATCATCCCCTCCACCAAGAAGGTCGGCGGGCCGGGCGCGCTCATCACCATGCCGCTGGTCAACCGCGACGACGTCTGGGTGTTCGACGACATGGACAGCACCGAGATCGCCATCGCGGATGCGCCGCGGCCGGACGAGGTCGTCGTCGCGCTCGCCTTCGGCATAGGCGGGCGTCCGCTGAAGCGCATCAAGGGGGTGTGAGATGTTCAAGGCAGCCATTCTGCTGAAGCGGAAGGACGGCGTGGGCAAGGACGAATTCGCCGACTGGTGGCTCAACCGGCATGCGCCGCTGGCGCGCGACCTGCCCGGCGTCCGGCGCGTCGTGTTCAACCTGGTGACGGACGGTCCCTATGACGGGATCTCCGAACTGTGGTTCGACAGCGCCGCGGCGCTGGAGGCGGCCTACGCCTCCGAGCACGGCCGCCGCGTGGCGGCCGACACGCTCTCGATGGTCGCCGAGCGCACGCGCCTGCCTGTCGCCGAACATGTGATCAAGGGGGAATGACCATGAACCAGGCGATCCTTCGCAACTATGAGGAAACGAACCGCAGCCTGCTCGAGCGCGACAACCGCCACGTCCTGCACGCCCTGCACAATCCCGTGTCCCACCTTCAGGGCAATGCCTGGATCAGGGGCGAGGGCACCGACATCTACGACGGCGACGGCCGGCGCTATATCGACGCCATGTCGGGCCTGTGGAACGTGACGCTCGGCCATGGCCGCAAGGAACTCGTCGAGGCGGCGAGCGCGCAGATGTCGACGCTCGCCTATTGCTCCGGCTATTCCGGCAACACCAATCCGCGCGCGACGGAACTCGGCGAGAAGCTGGCGGATATCGCCTATCCTGCGATCAACCGCTTCTTCTTCACCTCGGGCGGCGGCGAATCGACCGATACGACGATCAAGATCGCGCGGTCCTACTGGAAGGCGGCCGGCAAGCCGGACAAGGTCAAGATCGTCAGCATGACCGGCGGCTATCACGGCACGACGCTGGGGGCCATGTGCGCCACCGGCATGCCCGCCTACTGGCCGGCCTTCGAGCCGCGCATGCCCGGCTTCGTCCATGTGCCGCTGCACCATCGGCACAGGGCGGCGGGGCGGACGGAGGACGAGATTGCCGCGCTCGCGGCCGCCGACCTGGAGGCGGTCCTGCTCGAACAGGGACCGGAGACGGTCGCGCTGTTCCTCATCGAGCCCGTCATGGGCGGCGGCGCCTATGTCGCGCCCGACGGCTATTTCCGGCGGGTGCGGGAGATCTGCGACCGGCACGGCGTGCTGCTGGCCACCGACGAGGTCATCACCGGCTTCGGGCGCACCGGCCGGATGTTCGCCCTCGAACGCTGGGGCGTGCAGCCGGATATCGTGCAGTTCGCCAAGGGCATCACGAGCGGCTATGTCCCGCTCGGCGGCGTCGGCGTCTCGGACCGCATCGCCGAGGCCTTCGCCGACCAGGCGAACGCGCCGTGGATGCACTGCTATACCTATAGCGGGCATCCGGTGGCCTGCGCCGTGGCGCTGGCGACGATAGGCGTCCTGGAGAAGGAGAACCTCGTCGAGCGCGCCGCCCGTCTCGGCGAACGCCTCAAGGCCCGCCTGGAGGACGGCCTTTCGGGGAACCGGCATGTCGGCGACATTCGCGGCCTCGGCCTGATCCTCGGCATCGACCTCGTCCAGGACCGCGACGCGGGCACCGCCTTCCGTGCCGACGAGAATGTCGGGGCGCGGGTGCTGAAAGCCTGCCGCGAGGCCGGCCTCATCACGCGCGGCCGCGGCGACAGCCTCTATCTCGGCCCTCCCTTCACGATCGCGGACGCCGAACTCGACCGGCTGGCCGATATCGTGATCGAGGCCGTGGGGACGATCTGAGCCGCGCCGGCGATTTTAAAAAAACAAGAATCCAGACCACTCTTCAAAAACAGGGGAACGTCATGAAATACGCTTATGGGATTGGCTTGCTGCTCGCCACGGTCATCGGTTTCACCACCCCGGGTCGGGCGGATATCAAACTGGGCCTTGCAGGTCCGCTGACGGGACCGAATGCATCGCTCGGCGCGCAGCTCAAGCGCGGCGCCGAGCAGGCCGCCGCCGACATCAACGCGGCCGGCGGGATCCTCGGCCAGAAGATCGAGATCCTCGTCGGCGACGACGTCTCGGACCCGCGCCAGGGCGTGTCGGTCGCCAACCGCTTCGTCGCCGAGGGCGTGAACTGGGTCGTCGGCCACATCAATTCCGGCGTCTCCATCCCGGCATCCGAGGTCTACCTGGAAAACGGCATCCTGCAGATCACGCCGGGATCGACCTCGCCGACCTATACCGACCGGGACATGTGGAACACGTTCCGGACCTGCGGGCGCGACGACCAGCAGGGCTCCGTCGCCGGCAACTTCATCGCCGAACGCCTCGCCGGCAAGGCGGTGGCCATCGTCCACGACAAGACGGCCTACGGCCAGGGCGTGGCGCAGGAAACCCAGAAGGCCCTTTCGGCCAAGGGCGTCAGCGAAGTGGCCTTCGAGGGCATCAATCCGGGCGAGAAGGACTACAGCGCCCTGGTCTCCAAGCTGAAGGAGGCGAAGGCCGAGATCGTCTATTACGGCGGCATGTATCCGGAAGCCGGCCTCATCATCCGCCAGATGCGGGATCAGGGCTACGACGCGCTGATGGTCTCGGGGGACGGCATCGTCTCCAACGAGTTCGCCAGCATTGCCGGATCGGGCGCCGCCGGAACGCTGATGACCTTCACCGCCGACCCGCGCAAGATCCCGGAGAACAAGCCGATCGTCGACAGGTTCATGGCGGCCGGGTTCAATCCCGAATCCTACACGCTCTATGCCTATGCGGCCGTGCAGATCATGAAGCAGGCGGCAGAGGCGGCCGGCTCCATCGACAGCCGGAAGATGGCCGACGTGATGCATTCGGGCAAGGAATTCGACACGGTCGCCGGCAAGATCAGCTATGACGAGAAGGGCGACATGAAGGACCCGCGCTACGTCGTCTACGAATGGAAGCTCGACGCCAGCGGCAAGGTCGACTACGCCAACAACGAAGTCGAATAAGCAAGGATCCGCAACGATATGCGCCCCCGTTCACCCGGTGAACGGGGGCTTTTTGCACGGGGAGTTCGGCGTCGCCGCTCTCCCTTCTCCCCGCTGGGGAGAAGGGGAGATGGGCAGCGTCGAACTCCATGGGCGAAGAAGGCCCCGGGCGGGCTATGACCAGCGCGCGTGGGACGTCGCTGCGGCCGCTCGCAGGGGCTGTGCGCGGGTCTCGGCGGACCGGGCGGGTTTCGGAATGCCGGCGGGAGATGCCTTCTGGGGCGCGGGGCTTTCCGCCAGATCGCCGAGGAAGGTGTCGCACCAGGCGAAGACGTCGTTGGTGCGCAGCGTCTTCATCATGGCCTTCCAGCGTTCCCGGCGCTGCTCGACGGGCATGGCGAGGCTTCCGGCGATGGCGTCCGCGGTGCCCTCGACGTCGTAGGGATTGACGAGCACGGCCTCCTTCAGTTCCTGCGCGGCGCCGGCGAAGCGGGAGAGCAGCAGCACGCCGGGGTCCTCCTCGTTCTGCGCGGCGACGAATTCCTTGGCGACGAGGTTCATGCCGTCGCGCAGCGGCGTGACCAGCGCGAGCTTGGCCATGCGGTAGAGCCCGGCGAGGGCCGGGCGGCGCAGCGAGCGGTTGATATAGCGGATCGGCACCCAGTCGACCGTGCCGAGCGCGCCGTTCACCCGGCCGGCCTGCTCGGCGACGGCCCGCTGCATCGCCTCGTATTCCGGCACTTCCGAGCGCGATTTCGGCGTGATCTGCAGCAGCGTCACCTTGCGCTGGCTGTCGGTATGGCGGTTGAGGAAGGATTCGAACGCGTCGATGCGCTGGGTGATGCCCTTGGAATAGTCGAGCCGGTCGACGCCGATGATCAGCTGCTTGCCGTCGAGGCTTTGCAGCATGCGCCGGTGCAGCGTGGTCTCGGCCGCCCTTTTGGCCAGCGCGGCGAAATCGTCCGTCTCGATGCCGATCGGATAGGACCTTGCGGTGAAGGCCCGTTCGCCGACGACGAAGCGGGCGGGATCGAGCCGCTTGCCGAGGCCGCGCCGCGACAGGCAGTCGGCGAAGTTCTCGCGGTCGTGCTCGGTCTGGAAGCCGAGGACGTCATAGGCCGTCAGGCTCGTCAGGAGCGTTTCGTGCACGGGCATGGCGTGGAACACGTCCGGCGCGGGCCAGGGAATGTGCAGGAAGAAGCCGATGCGGTTGGTCACGCCCTGCCGGCGCAGTTCGGCGGCGAGCGGAATGAGATGGTAGTCGTGGATCCAGATCAGGTCGTCCTTTTCGATGAGCGGCAGGAGGCGGCTTGCGAAGAAGCGGTTCACGCGGAAATAGCCGGCCATTTCGTGCCGTTCGTATTCGGCCAGGTCCAGCCGGTAGTGGCAGATCGGCCAGAGCACCCGGTTTGCGAAACCCTGGTAATATTCCTCGACGTCGCGCTCGGTAAGATCGGTGAGCGCATAGTCGATGTTGCCCTCCTTCAGCATCTGCAACGGCCCGACGGCATCCTCCGCGCAGGACCGGCCCGACCAGCCGAGCCACAGGCCGCCGCGCGCCGCAAGCGCCGTCTGGAGGGCGACGGCAAGGCCGCCGGCGGGCGCGGTGCCGCTCTTGTCGGGAATGGGAACGCGGTTGGAGACGACGACGAGACGAGCCATGAATTCGGTACACCCTGCAGGCCGCGCCCTTCACCGCAATGAAGGCTGTGCGAGGGCGCGTTGAACCCGGAAAAGAGAAGTTTTGCGCCGGCGGACGGCGCCGGCGGACTTTTTCGCAACAGGATGTTAACGGCCGGGGAGCGGGAAGGTTCCCTCCGCCGCCGCCTTCTATTCGATCCGCGCCAGCGCCTTGGGAACGCGGTAGGCGGAGCCGTCGTAGCGCAGCCGGTGCGTCGCCGTCGCCGTCGTCGCGGTGTCCTCGCACGCGTCGTCCTTGCCGGCGGTGCTGACGGTCGTCGTGGTCTTCTCGCTCACCACGATGTCGGAAACGGCCGATCCGGGCGAGGGTTCCATCGACAGGGTGCGCTCGACGGCCTCGAACTCGCCGGCGCAGTTGGTGTCCCATTCTCCCCGGTTGCTCGCAACGACGATCTTGTCGAGCACGGGCCGGATCCGCCCGCCGTCGACGAGGAAGAGCCACAGCGTCGTTTCGCCGAAGGGATTGGGCCGCGAGCTGCCGTGGAGGGAAAGCCGCAGGCCGAAGGCCGTCCTGCCCGGGGCGAGGCGGTAGAGCGCCGTGTCGAGGGCGACATTCGAGATGTAGAGGGCGTCGTCGTTCATCAGCCCGGCAAGCCGCAGGCGCTGGCGGACCGCGAAATCCCCGCTGCCGACGACGAGGAGGTCTATATGGCCCGTATTGCCGTCGTCGGACTGCCCTGTCATCAGCGGCACGGCGACGAGGGTGAGGTCGGGGCGCGAGGGCCAGGTCCGGCAGATCATCGCATGCGGGTCGCCGTCCGCCGGCAGCCTGACGGTCGCCCCCTCGACGTCGAACGTCCCGTCCCCGCTCGCCCGCGCCGCCGGATAGGCGTTCCCGATGATCGCCGCGCCCCCGGCGGTGCAGGCGTCCGCCGCCGCCCGGGCTTCCGGCGCGCCGAAGGCGAGGGCGGTGGCGGCCAGTGCGGCGAGGGGAAAGGGCAGGTTCATGACATCATCCGCAAGCCAGAGGTGGTTCGGTTTTCGGGGGAGCATACAGGCGGCGCGGCGGCGGCACAATTTGCCCGCCCGCGTTCAAGGCTCCCGCGGCGCATGCAGCCGCTTCCTGCGCTTCACGCCCTTCAGGCGGAAGGCCACGAGATCCTCGAAGGCGCTCGCCGCGTCGTTCGCGTTCCAGAAATAACCCTGCGGTTCCAGGACGCGATGCAGCGTGTCGATGAAGATCGCCGCCTGTTCGAGCGCGGTCCAATGGCGACACTGCGCGAATCGGGCCGGGCGCTGCACCGGCCGGACAGATGGATAAAGGCCCCGGGCGCGCCAGGCAATCGCCGGCGGCCCGGATCGGCAGGACGAGGGCATTCGCGATCAGCCGAAGGTGTCTGCCTCGGCGCCCTTCGTCTCGGGCTTGACCGGGCTGCTCCCGGCCATGCTGCCGCCCGCCTCGCGCAGCAGGTCCCGGATCGCCTGCTCGGTCTCGGCATAGCTGCCCTCGCCGAAATGGCGGTAGCGGATCTGGCCCTCGGCGTCGATCAGGTAGTGGGCCGGCCAGTAGCTGTTGTCGAAGGCGCGCCAGATGCGGTAGTCGTTGTCGACGGCGACGGGATAGTCGATCCGGAAGTCGGCGACCGCCTTCCTGACATTGTCGATGTTCTTCTCGAAGGCGAATTCCGGCGCGTGCACGCCGATGACGACGAGACCCTTGTCCTTGTACTTCTCCGACCAGGCGCGGACATAGGGCGCGGTGCGGATGCAGTTGATGCAGGAATAGGTCCAGAAATCGACGAGCACGACCTTGCCGCGCAGCGACGCCATGTCGAGCGGCGGCGAGTTCAGCCAGGCGACGGCGCCGTCGAGCGCGGGCGCCGCGCCCTCGTGCGGCAGGGCGCTGCGGAAGGCCTCCGCCTCGTTCGCGGAGGCGACGGCGACCGGCGCGCGCTTCGGCTCTGCGTGCAGTCGGTCAAGAACGGCCTGTTCGAAGGCGCTGGTGCCGGCATAGGAGAGCCGTGCGAGAAAGCCGGTATCGAGGCCGAGCGCGATGGCGGCGACGCCGGCGAGGGCCGCGACGCCGAGCCCCTGGCGGATCCGCTCGCCGACGCCGAGGGAGCGCTTCAGCCCGGCAAGGAGCCGGCCGCCAAGCGCAAGGGCAAGGCCGAGCGAGGTGGCAGCCCCGGCGGCATAGGCCAGAAGCAGGCCGGTCGTCGCCAGATTGGCGCCCTTGAGGGCGGCGCCCGTCAGGACGAGGCCGAGGATGGGGCCGGCGCAGGGCGCCCACAGCAGGCCGGTGGCGACGCCGAGCATGAGGGCGCCGGCCGGATTGCCGCCGGTGCCGGACGCATTCGCCAGCCGGTTGCCGATATCGACGGCGGGGCGGGCGAGCAGAGTGGCCAAGCGCGGCGACAGGAGGCCGAGGCCGAAGACGGCGACGAGCGCGATGGCGGCGGCGCGGCCGTATTCGTTGACCTCGATCGCCCAGCCGCCGCCGACGGCGGCAAGGGTCGCGACCAGCGCGAAGGTCATCGCCATGCCGGCGAGCATGGGCAGCGTGCTCGTGGCGAAGGGCTGGCCGGCGCGGGCGAAGACGAAGGGAAGGATGGGCAGGATGCATGGGCTGAGGATGGTCAGCGCACCCCCGAGATAGGCAATGACAAGGAGGGTCATCGTCGGGTCCTCTGGATGTTTCGGGCGCTGGCTGTGATGGGCGGCCAGTGGCGGCATATCGCCAGCGGCGCGTATCCCGCATGTGTCCGCAAGGAGGCGGATTTGTACCTGAGTGTAGGGATCGTATCGCACTGTATCCGGCCGGCCCGCCGATACGGGCGCATACAGGAACGGGCCGTGCCGGACACAGGCGCGATACAGGAGCGGGCTTTGCTGGAAAAGCGGCGGCGGACGCCGCCCCGCCGTGCGCGTACCCCCTTCGCGGGAGCCCGCTGCCGGTCTACAACACGAAAAGGCCGCAGGGGCCGCCGGGAGGCATTCGGAAATCCGCCCATGGACCATGTCGATCATATCCTTGTCGTCGACGACGATCGCGAGATCCGCGAGCTCCTGTCGTCCTACCTGAAGAAGAACGGGCTGCGGGCGAGCGTCGCCGCCGACGGCCGGCAGATGCGCGCCTTCCTGGAGACGAACGCGGTGGACCTCATCGTGCTCGACGTGATGATGCCGGGCGACGACGGGCTGGTGCTCGCCCGCGAGCTGCGCGCGGGCCGGCACAAGGCGACGCCGATCCTGATGCTGACGGCGCGCAGCGACGAGATGGACCGCATCATCGGCCTCGAAATGGGCGCCGACGACTACCTGCCGAAACCCTTCGCGGCGCGCGAATTGCTCGCCCGCATCAAGGCGGTGCTTAGGCGCACGCGCATGCTGCCGCCCAACCTGCAGATCAGCGAGGCCGGCCAGCTCCTCGCCTTCGGCGACTGGCGGCTGGATACGGTCGGCCGCCACCTGCTCGACCGGGACGGCACGGAGATCGCGCTCAGCGGGGCGGAGTACCGCCTGCTGCGCGTCTTCATCGACCATCCCCAGCGCGTGCTCAACCGCGACCAGCTGCTGAACCTCACGCAGGGGCGCGATGCGGACCTGTTCGACCGCTCCATCGACCTTCTCGTCAGCCGGCTGCGCCAGCGCCTCGGCGACGATGCCCGCGAGCCGGTCTATATCAAGACGGTGCGCAGCGAGGGCTATGTCTTCTCCGTGCCGGTCGGCATCGTGGAGCCGCGCGCGTGAGGGCGGGCGTCCTGCGCCTGCTCCCCGGCACGCTGCGCGCCCGGGTCTTCCTCATCCTCTTCGTCGGGCTGGCGGCCGCCTACGGCCTGTCCTTCACCCTGCTCTCGCTCGAACGCTACATGTCGGCCAAGGCGGTGATGCTCGGCACGCTGGAAAGCGACGTGGCGACCTCGATCGCCGTGCTCGACCTCATGCCGGCGGACGAGCGCGCCGGCCTCGTCGATCGCCTCGGCCGGGGCAATTACAGCTTCGTGCTCGGCGAGGGCCTGCCGGGCGAGCCCGACGCCTCGGCGCGCGGCGCCGAGATCGCCGCGCGCATCGAGGAGGCGGTGGGCCACCGCTTCCCGCTGCGCCTCGAAAGGATCCCCGGCGAGGCGCTGCGCCTGCAGGCCCATCTGTCGCTCAGCGACGGCAGCCCCCTAACGATCGACATCTTTCCGCGCGGCGTCATGCCCGTGGCGAACTGGCTGCCCTCCGTCTTCGTCGTGCAGATGGTGCTGCTGATGCTCTGCGCCTGGTATGCGGTGCGCCAGGCGGTGCGGCCGCTGGAGCGTCTGGCCGCGGCCGCTGATGCGCTCGATCCCAATCGGCCCGGCCCGCCGCTGGGCGCGGAAGGGCCGAGCGAGGTCGCCCATGCGGCGAGCGCCTTCAATGCCATGCGCGAGCGCATCGCCCATTACCTGGAGGAGCGGGTGCAGATCCTCGCCGCCATCTCGCACGACCTTCAGACGCCGATCACCCGCATGCGGCTGCGCGCCGACATGGCTGACGACACGCCCGAGCGCGACAAGCTCCTGAGCGACCTTGCCGAGATCGAGCGGCTGGTGCAGGACGGCATCGCCTATGCCCGCAGCGCCCACGGCAACGGTGAGAAACCCTCGCGCATCGACCTCTCCTCCTTCATCGACAGCATCGCCTATGACTACCAGGACATGGGCAAGGCGGTGACGGTGGCCGGCGCGGTTTCCGGCACGGTCGCCACGAAGCCCCATGCGCTGCGCCGCATCCTCACCAATTTCATCGACAACGCCCTGAAATTCGCCGGCAGCGCCGAGATAGGCGTCGAGCGGCGGGCGGACGGCGGCACGCGCATCACCGTTCTCGACCGCGGGCCGGGCATTCCCGAGGAGAAGATCGAGGCGGCCATGCAGCCCTTCTTCCGGCTGGAGCAGTCGCGCAACCGCGAGACGGGCGGGGCGGGCCTCGGCCTTGCCATCGCCCAGCAGCTCGCCGCCGTCCTCGGCGGGTCGGTGCGGCTTTCCAACCGGCCGGGCGGCGGGCTCGCCGCCGAGATCCTGCTGCCCTGAGGGGCCGCCCGGAGCCGTGAGGGCCGCCGCTACGCTTTGATACATTTTCGCCCGTTTCGGAAACATGCCCGATACGCCGGCCGGGCAAAACGCTCCCGTCAACAGCGTCGCAGACCGCGACCGAACGAAGGAGCATCCCATGACCAAGATCGAGAAGGTTCTCTATACCGGCAGGACCCGCACCACCGGCGGGCGCGACGGGGCTGCGCGCAGCGACGACGCGGCGCTCGACATCCGCCTGTCGCCGCCCGGCAGCGGTAAGCCCGGCAGCAATCCCGAGCAGCTCTTCGCCGCCGGCTGGTCGGCCTGCTTCATCGGCGCCCTCGGCCTTGCCGCCGGCAAGCGCAAGATCCGCCTGCCGGCCGAGACCGCCGTCGACGCCGAGGTCGATCTCGGCATGGCCGGCGAGGGCTATTTCCTGGCCGCCCGCCTCACCGTCGGCCTGCCCGGCATCGAGCCGGACCTGGCATGCGCGCTCATCGAGGAGGCGCACCGGACCTGCCCCTATTCCAAGGCGACGCGCGGCAATATCGACGTCGTGCTGCGGCTCGCCTAGAGTCTGTCAGGGAAAAGTGGGAACCGATTTTCCCGAAGAGACAAACGAAAACAAAGAAACCTAGAGGCGCATCTCGAAAATACGTCCCGAACAATGCCCAGGAGGCCGCAATGAAACGCCTGTCTGTCTTTCTCGTCGTCGCCGCCGTGCTGGCGGCGCCCTGCGTCACCGATGTCCTGTCGAGGGAGCCCTCGCCGCTGGCCGGGCTGGTGGCGCTCGCGACCCTGCCGGGCTGAGGGCGGGGGGAAGCCTCGTCTTTCCTGTTGACGCTCCCGCCCCATCCTGTTGAAACAGGGCCCTGCGCGCCGGCCGGAAGGCGGGCGATGGGGCGATCAGGCAAGGAGATTTGACGATGACGATGGAACCGCGGTCGATCGCCCAGATTTCCGTTCTCCTGCAATCGGGCGCGCTCGATCCCGTCGCGCTCGCCGAGGAGACGCTGGCCGCCATCCGGTCCCACCCGGACACCACGATCTTCCTGTCGCTGCTCGACGAGCGGGCGAAGGCGGAGGCGGAGGCCGCGCGGCGGCGCTTGCGCGAAGGGCGCTCGCGCGGCGTGCTGGACGGCGTGCCGATCGCCTGGAAGGACCTCTTCGACATGAAGGGCCTTGCGACCACCGCCGGCTCGCGCGTGCTGCAGGATGCGGTGCCCGCAGGCCGCGATGCCGCCGTCGTGCAGGCGCTCGCCGAGGCCGGCATGGTCAGCGTCGGGCGGGTCAACATGAGCGAGTTCGCCTTTTCCGGCCTCGGCATCAACCCGCATTACGGCACGCCACGCAATCCCGCCTCGCCCGCCGGGGAGGACCGCATTCCGGGCGGCTCCTCGTCGGGTTCGGCCGTCGCGGTCGCCGCGGGGCTGGTGCCCGTCGCCATGGGCACGGATACGGGCGGCTCGGTCCGCATCCCCGCCGCCTTCAACGGCATCGTCGGCTACAAGGCGACGCGCGGGCGTTACGCCATGGACGGCGTGTTCCCGCTGGCCAGAAGCCTCGATTCCCTCGGCCCGCTCTGCCGCACCGTGCAGGATGCGGCCTGGATCGACGCCGCCATGCGCGGGCGGGCGCCGGCCGCGATGCTGCCGCGCCTTCTCCCCGCCGACCTCTCCCTCGTCATCCCCGAAACCGTGTTCCTCGACGGCGCCGAGCCGGAAGTCCTCGCCGCCTTCGAGGACGCCGTCGAGGCTCTGGCAAGGGCGGGCGCCCGCATCCGCCGGCAGGCCTTCCCGGAATTTTCGGCGATCTTCGACCTGATGGCCCGCCACGGCGCGCTGGTGACGGCCGAGGCCTTCGTCCTCCACCGCGCGCGCATCACCGGCCCGGCGGCCGCCGGGATCGATCCGCGCGTCGTCAAGCGCACGCTTCTCGGCGAGAAGATCACGCTGTCCGACTATCTGGAGACGCTGGACGCCCGCGAGCGCCTGACGGCCACCTTCGAGGCGCGCCTCGGCCCGGACGATCTTCTCATCAGCCCGACGCTGCCGCATGTCGCCCCGGCGATCCGGCCGCTGATCGACGACGAGGACCTGTTCTTCCAGACGAACGGCAAGACGCTGCGCAACACGCTCGTCGGCAATTTCCTCGACTGGTGCGGCGTCTCGCTGCCCTGCGGCACGGGCGCGGACGGCATGCCCGTCGGCCTCCTGCTGTCGGGCCCGAGAAACAGCGACGAGCGGGTCCTTGCCGCCGCCGCCGCGGTGGACGGGTGGCTTCGCTAGAGCATTTCCAGCCGAAGCGAGATCGCTTCGGCGTCGGATAATGCGGTAAAAACAAGAATCTAGAGTTTGTCCGGTTCGGAATGAACCAGACGGACTCTAGGGCGCCTTCAGCGTGCGGGCGGCGATCATCCGCGCGATCGGGATGGCCGAGGTGGCGGCGGGGGAGGGCGCGTTGCAGACATGCAGCATGCGATCCGTCTCCATGAACAGGAAATCGTGGATGAGGGTGCCGTCCCGCTTCACCGCCTGCGCGCGGATGCCCGCCTCGTGCGGCAGCAGGTCCTCAAGGGCAAGGCCCGGGCAGTATTTCCGGCATTCCGCGAGATATCCCGGCTTCCACAGCGAATTGCGCAATTCGGCCACGGCCGACTTCCGGTTGGCGTAGAGGGTTTTCCAGAAGCCGGGGAACAGCGCGTAGTCGGCCATGTCGGCAAGGTCGACGGACAGGCGCGGATAGCCCTCGCGGGCAAAGCCGATCACGGCATTCGGCCCGACCGTCACCCCGCCGTCGATCATCCGTGTCAGGTGGACGCCGAGGAAGGGCAAGGCGGGATCGGGGATCGGGTAGATCAGGTGGCGGACGATGTCGTTCTTTTCGGTCGGCAGGCGGTAATATTCGCCGCGGAAGGGCACGATGCGGTGCTCGATCGACAGGCCGGCAAGGCGCGCCAGCCGGTCCGACTGGAGGCCGGCGCAGGCGACCAGCTTGCGCGCCTGCCGGCTTTCGCCGGCCGTATCGACGGTCACCGCGCCCGCGTCCTCGCGCATGGCGGTGACGCGGGTCGAAAGGCATATCTTGCCGCCCAGCGCCACGATGCGGCGCCCCATGGCCCGGCAGACCTCGGCATAGTCGACGATGCCGGTCGAGGGGACGAGGAGCGCGCCGAGGCCGCGGACGTTCGGCTCGCGCTCCTTCAATTCGTCCGCGCCGAGGCGATGGACCTCGATCGTGTTCTGTTTCGAGCGTTCGAAAAGCGCGTCCATGCGCTGCATTTCGAGGGCGGAGGTGGCGACGAGAAGCTTGCCGCAGGTCTCGAAGGGAATGCCGTTTTCCGCGCAGAAGGTCTTGGTGGCGACGGCGCCCTCGCGGCACAGTTCCGCCTTCAGGCTGCCGGGCGGATAGTAGATGCCGGCATGGATGACGCCGCTGTTGTGGCCGGTCTGGTGCCGGCCGAGCGCGGCCTCCTTTTCCAGGAGGACGAGGCTGCTGCCGGGGCGCTCCTCCAGGAGCCGCATGGCCGTTGCCAGTCCGACGATGCCGCCGCCGATGATGCAGTAGTCGTGGATCATGCGTCTTCTCCCCCTCGGCGGACTATGCGCCAGCCACTTGCCCTTCGCCAGAGCTGGCCGTTGCAACGAAGCACGCGGGAGGGGATAAGAAAATGCGATCGCCTTCCTATATGGGAGAATGTGCATCCGGCAGCCGGATGCGTTCGGGCAAAGACAAGGATAGATTCATGACCGAGAAATCCCCAGCCGACAATTTCCCCGCCGGCTACGAACCCGCGAAAGTATGGACCTGGGAGAAGGGCAACGGCGGCGCCTTCGCCAATATCAACCGCCCCACCGCCGGCCCGACGCATGAGAAGGAACGGCCGGTCGGCAAGCATCCCCTGCAGCTCTATTCGCTCGCCACGCCCAACGGCGTGAAGGTCACGATCATGCTGGAGGAACTTCTGGCCGCCGGCCATGCGGGCGCCGAATACGACGCCTGGCCCATCCGCATCGGCGATGGCGACCAGTTCGGTTCGGGCTTCGTCGAGGTCAACCCGAATTCCAAGATCCCGGCGCTGATGGACCATGCGCCGGTGGGCGGCGGCGCGCCGGTGCGCGTCTTCGAATCCGCCTCCATCCTGCTCTACCTTGCCGAGAAGTTCGGCGGCGCCTTCCTGCCGGACACGCTGCGCGCCCGCACGGAAACCTTCAACTGGCTGTTCTGGCAGATGGGCTCGGCGCCCTTCCTCGGCGGCGGCTTCGGCCATTTCTACGCCTATGCGCCGATCCGCATCCAGTATGCCATCGACCGCTATGCCATGGAGGTGAAGCGCCAGCTCGACGTCCTCGACCGGCACCTGGCCGACAACCGGTTCATGGCCGGCGAGGACTATACCATCGCCGACATGGCGATCTGGCCGTGGTACGGCAATCTCGCGCTCGGCCAGGCCTATGGCGATGCCGGCACCTTCCTCGACGTCGAGAGCTATGGCCATGTCCAGCGCTGGACCGCCGAGATCGCCGCACGGCCGGCGGTGAAGCGCGGCCGCATGGTCAACCGCCTGAACGGCGACCCCGCCGAGCAGCTGCACGAACGCCACGACGCCTCCGACTTCGACACGAAGACGCAGGACAAGCTGGAGGCGAACGGGGGGCTGTAGCCCCCCTCTGCCTGCCGGCATCTCCGTCGCCGTTCTCCCCTTCTCCCCGCTGGGGAGAAGGGAAAGGAGGCAGGGGTTTCCTTCCCGTGGAGGAGGCTGGAGGCTTGCACGTCCCTCAGACTTTCGCGCCGAGGGTGCCCCGCCATCACCCGACGAGGCGGTCTCCCGCGATCGCGCCGATCTCCTCGTGGACGATGGCGGTGGCCTTCAGGAGCGGCTGGGGCCTGCCGAGCAGGTAGCCCTGCGCTTCCGTGCAGCCGGCCTTGCCGATGGCTTCGAGCTGGGCCGGGGTCTCGATGCCCTCGGCGGTGGTCGTCATGCCGAGTTCGCCCGCCAGCGCCGCGATGGCCGAGACGATGGCGGCGCTGTCGGGGCGCACCGTGATGTCGTTGACGAAGGACCGGTCGATCTTCACCGCGTCCAGCGGGGCGAGCCGCAGATGGCTGAGGCTCGAATAGCCCGTGCCGAAATCGTCGAGCACGATGCGCACGCCGAGGGCCTTCAGGCCCTTCAGCGCGGCAAGGGTGCGGTTGTCGTCGTCGAACAGCGCCGTCTCGGTGATCTCCAGTTCGAGCCGTGCGGGGTCGAGGCCGGTCTCGGCGAGCACGTCCTCGACGATCGCGACCATGTCGCCGAAGGCCAGCTGCACCGGCGACAGGTTGACGGCGATGCGCGGCAAGCCCGGCAGCTGCGCGGCATCCCGGCAGGCCCGGCGCAGGGCCCAGGCGCCGATCTCGACGATCAGCCGCGTCTCCTCCGCCAGCGGGATGAAATCCCCCGGCGGGACGGGCCCGCGCTCCGGGTGGTGCCAGCGCAGGAGCGCTTCGAAGCCGGACAGCGTGCGCGAGGCGAGGTGGTAGATCGGCTGGTAGGCGAGTTCGAACTGCTCCTCGGCGATCGCCCGGCGCAGGTCCGCCTCCAGCGCGATGCGGCTATGCAGCTGCGCGTCCATCTCCTGCGTGAAGAAGCAGAAGACGCCGCGCCCGCGCGACTTGGACTGGTAGAGCGCCACGTCGGCCTGCTTCAGCAGCGTGTCGGCATCGCCCGCGCCGTCGGAAATGGCGATGCCGATGCTGGTCGATATGGAAATCGCCCGGCCCTCGATGGAGAAGGGCTGGCTGAGGACGTCGACGATGCGCGCGCTCAGCACTTCGGCGGCATGCGGCTGGTCGTGGCCCATGCACAGGATCGCGAATTCGTCACCGCCGAGGCGCGCGACGCTGTCGGTCTGGCGCACGCATGCCGCCAGGCGCCCGGCGACATCCCGCAGCAACCGGTCGCCGACCGGGTGGCCGAGCGTGTCGTTTATGTCCTTGAAGCGGTCGAGATCGAGGAACAGCAGGGCGACCTGCCCGCCCTCGGCGCCGACCCGTTGCAGGACGTCGGCGATCTGCGTGCGGAAGGCGAGGCGGTTCTTGAGGCCGGTCAAGTCGTCGTGATGGGCGAGGAAGCGGATGCGGCTCTCCTGCCGGGTCAGGGCCGCGTTCTGCCGCCGGGCCTCCTTCGCCGCGGCATTGGCGCGGGCATTGGCGGCGGCCAGTTCCGCATGGGCGGTTTTCAGTGCGGTGATGTCGGTGCGGATGCCGACCCGCCCGCCGTCGGCCGTCCGCCGCTCGCTGACCAGCACCCAGACGCCGTTCGGCAGCATGCGTTCGATCGTCCCGCTGTCCTGCCGGCGCCAGACGAGCAGGTCCTCGATGAAGGCGTCGATATCGCCGGAAAGCTGCGGATACTGGCCCCTCTCGGCGCCGTGGCGCACGATATCCTCGAAGCGCGCGCCGGCATGGATGAAGGGCGCGCTGAGGGCATAGAGGTCGTGGTAGCGCTGGTTGCAGGTCACCAGCCGGTCGTTCTCGTCCCACATGACGAAGCCGTCGGACATGGCCGCGATCGCGTTGTCGAGCACGGCGGCGGCGCGGTCGCGTTCCGCGCCGGCCTTCTCGCGCTGGCGGATGGCGACGAGGATCGCCGCGGCGAAGGCCAGCACGAAGAGCGCGACGATCCCGGCGCCGAGGACGATGCGGTCGCGGGCGCTGCGCCAGTCGGCGAGCAGGATCGCGTTGTGCGCCGTGAGCACGACCCTGAGGTCGCCGTACAGCGATTGCCTTGCGACCGTCAACATCCCGTCGTCCGGGCCGGTGCCGGTGGTCGGGAAGGCGACGCCGTTGGCCGGCGCCTGCCGGCCGGCCTCGCGCGGCTTGCCGATGAGGAGTTCGTCATGCGGCTGCGAGGCCAGCACCTTGCCGTCGGGCCGCTCCAGGAAGATCCGCGTGCCGTGGCTGAGATTGGTCTGCGACAGCAGCTTCATGAGGGTGGGCAGGGGAACCTCGGCGACCGGGACGATGCCGATCCAGCCGGGGATCGGCCGTGCGACGTAGAGCGACCAGTCGCCCGTGGCGGCATTGCGGATCGGGCCGATCAGGGTCGTCGGGTTGCGGCCGACCAGGGCGACGTCGGCCGGCAGCGGATGGCGCACCGCCCTTGCCTGGCCCGAGGCGACGACGCTGCCGTCGGGCGCGATCAGCATGAGGTTGCGGAAGGCCATGGTCTGGAAGCTGATGCCGCCCAAGAGCTGGCCGGCCGGTCCCGCCTGGCCGGGGGCGAACTTCGCCGCCTTGAACAGCGCCGGAAGGCTCGCCAGCGCGCCGTCGACCTGCAGCAACTGGCGCTCCAGCGCGTTCTCCACCGCCTTGGCGGACCCTTCGAGCGATTGCCTTGCCGCCTGCCAGGCGGCCCGTTCCGTCTTCTCGACGACATGGACGGTGCCGAGCGCGATGATCGACAGGATGGCCGCCGTACCGGCGCCGATCACGAGCTTGAGACGTTTCATCACCGGAAGCCAGCCCCGGCCGTTCGGGTTCGTCATGGGGTTTGGGGCTCTGCCGTAAAGAGGGGTTTGAGATAGGTGTTCCAGGTCAGTTCGCAGTCCCGGCCGCAGCGCTTGAACCAGCGCGGCAGCACGACGTCGAGCAGCAGGCGCCGGCGCCGCGCCTCGTCTTCCGGCGAGGTCGGCACGACGGTCATGGGCGTCTGGGCCTCGCCGGAGCAATCCGGCGCGCCGGCATTGCAGGCCAGCCCCCGCTGCGTATCCGCCTCGGCCTGCGCCCAGATGCGCTGCTCGAGCTGCGCCACGCCCTGGCGGATCGTGTCGCGGGCATCGGCGGGCAGGGTTTCCCAATAGGGGCGGTTGGCGCCGAAGATCGACACGCCCCAGCTGAGCGCCATGGCATGGACATGGGAGGTGACGCCCGGCAGGCCGATCTCGTAGCCGCTCAGCGTGCCGGTGATCGCGCAATCGACCACGTCGTCGCGAAGGTTCGGCACGATATCGGCGAAGGGTATGGTCACCGGCACGGCGCCCAGCGCCGCCACCAGTTCCGACTGGGCGACGGACGAGGTCCTGATCCGCCGGCCGGAAAGGTCGTCGAGCCTGGTGAACGGCGTGTTGCAGAACAGCACCTGCGCGGGATAGGCGTAGACGCCGAGGAGGTGGATATCGTAGCGCTGGTCCAGCACCGCCTCCAGATGGGGCCGGTAGGCGCCGACCGTCCGGCGCAGCGTCGCCACGTCCGGGTTCAGCGTCGGCAGGTCGATCGCGCTCAGCTCGGGCTCGTCCCCGGCGGTGGCGCTGAGGAGGACGGTGCCGAAGGAGACGACGCCGAGCTTCAGGAGCTGGAGCATTTCCTGGGCGCGCAGTCCGCCCGCATCCAGCGGCCGGATCGTCGCGCTGATCCGCCCTTGCGAAAGGGGGCCGATCTCCGACTGCCAGAACGGCTGCTCGATCCGGGTGAACTGCGTAATGCCGGCAAGGCCGCCGATGATCTGCAACCGGACCGGGTCCCCGGGCGGCTGTTCGGCGAGGGCGAGGCTCGAAAGGGCGAACATGGCGGCAAGGAGGAGGCATGCCGGCCCTTTGCCGGGAAGGCGGTGTGCCACAGCGTTTGCGCACGTTCGTCCGCTCATTCGTCGTTTCCCCCCCGGGATCGTTCGCCCAAGCCGGAAATCTTCCACCATAGAAGTTAACGGACTCTATGCCGCCCGGCGAAAGAGGGTGGTCCAGGTTGCATCGGCGGCCTCGACCGCCCGCATCACGCGTCGGCGCCGTTCGCGGCGGCGAGCCGAACCAGCGACCGGCCAGCCGGCGTTCCCGCCCCTGTCGGGTTCAATATCCGGTCATGGCGCCGGCGCCTTCAGCGGCCCGAGGGCGCTCAGGTGCCTTCGCATCGCCTCGGCGGCCTCGCCGTTCCGGCCCTTCAGCAACAGTTCGAGGATGCGCACATGCTCGGCGCAGCGCCGGCGGGCCTGCTCGCGGTCGAGCCGCTGCTGGTACTCGATCAGCCGGCGCAGCCGGTCGACGCGCTTGAGGCTTTCGATGAAGAAGGCGTTGCGGCTGCATTCGGCGATAGCCTCGTGCATCTCGCTGTTGGCCTCGAACAGGCGCACGGCCGAGATGTCGAGGATTTCCCCCGCCACGAAGCGGCGCTGCTGTTCGAGATGCCGCTCCAGCACGGGCCGGTTGAGCGTGAAGCCCGGCTCCAGCAGCGCGGCCGGTTCGATCGCCTGGCGAAAGCTGTAGCTCTGCCGGTAGGTCTCCATCGAGGTCAGAACCGGCAGGAAGCGCCACCCGTGCCCCGGCAGCCGCTCCGTCCAGCCTTCCCCTTCCATGCGCCGGAGCAGGGCCTGCAGGCGCGGGCGGGTGATGGCGTAGCGGCGCAGGAGCTCGTTCTCGCTCGCCCGGTCGGGGATCTCGCCGGCCAGCCGGTCACGCGCGATGGCGAGGTAGACCTCCTCGCTGCCGTCGGAGGGCGGCGCGCTGGCGGCAAGCGCCCTGGCGGCGGAGGGATCCGCCACCTTGAAGCCGCCGCGCTCGGCCGCCGCCAGCACGCCGGCGCGCTGCAACTCGCGCAGCGCCGTGCGGATCGGCGAGCGCGAGACGAGGAAGCGCTCCGCAAGGCTGCGCTCGGTCAACGGCTCGCCGGGCGCCAGCCCCTCGGCATGCACGAGCCGGGCGATCTCGTGGGCAAGGGGGCTGGCGATCTCGGTCATGGGCGCTCCTGGAGGACCCGGCCCTTGTCGCATGTTCGGCGGGTTTCGCCAAGCGCCGGCTCTTTGTGCTTGCATAGTACCAGATTTCCGACTATTGGACTTTTGTCATTTCGAAATACCAAAGAGGGCCGACCGGCGGAAACGGTGAGGCCGGACTGATTGATTGCCTGCGGATTGTCGTATATACGCGCTTAATACCATCCAGGGGTCGATCATGAACGAACTTCATCGCTCGCTGGCGGACAGGATCGTCCGCCATATCAGGACATCGGCCATGGAACGGGGACAGCACCTGACAGAAGCCAGCCTCCAGACGCTGTTCGGCACCTCGCGCCAGCCGATCCGCTCGGCGCTCGGCATCCTGGCCGACCAGGGCATCGTCGAGCAGGTGCCCAACAAGGGCTTCTACCTGCGCGATCCCGACCGCATCGCCGCCGATCCGCTGCCGGCCGCCGCCGACACGTCGGACGAGGCGACCTATCTGCGCATCGCCGACGACCGCCTGTCGCGCCGCCTGCCGGACCGGGTCAGCGAGACCGACCTGATGCGGCGCTACGGCGTGTCGCGGCTCGCGCTGCGGCGCATCCTCACGCGCATTTCCGGCGAGGGCTGGATCGAGCGCAACGAGGGCCGCGGCTGGACCTTCGCGGTGCTGATCGATTCCCTCGAAGCCTACCGGGAATGCTACGACCTGCGCCAGGCGATCGAGGTGCACGGCATCCGCTCGCCGACGTTCCGGGCTGATCCCGCCGTGCTCGCGGATCTGCGCCGCCGGCAGGAGATCGTCGCCGACGGCGGCTGGCGGCGGTTGAGCCAGATGGAGCTGTTCGAGGCGAACGCGTCCTTCCACGAGGGGCTTGCGGCGCTTTCCGGCAACCGCTTCCTCGTCAACACGGTGCAGAAGCTCAACCAGCTGCGCCGCCTCGTCGAATACCGCCAGACGCTGAATGCCGGGCAGGTGCGCGGCCAGAACGCCGAGCACCTGGCCATTCTCGACGCGCTGGAGGCCGGCGATGCCGGCCGGGCGGCGGACCTGATGCACGACCACCTCGGCAAGGCCAAGCTGCGCAAGGCCCGCGCCGAAATGTTTTCCGCAGGCCCCGCTGGCGGGCCGGGCAAGGAGGGTGACACATGACACGCGTATTGATACCCGCGGGCGCGCTGGGACTGGGCTACGACCGCGCGGCGCTGGAACGCGGCGTCGCCAACCGGCCCGACATCATCGCCATCGACGGCGGCTCGACGGACAGCGGCCCGTCCTATCTCGGCCGCGGCGTCTCGAAATATTCGCGCGCCTCGACCAAGGTGGAATGGCGCGAGCTGATGCAGGCGCGGGCCAAGGCCGGCGTGCCGCTGGTCATCGGCACGGCCGGCACCTGCGGCGCCGATGCGGCGGTGGACTGGCTGTTCGACATCACCCGCGAGATCGCCCTGGAGGAGGGCATGAAGGTCAAGGTCGCCACGCTGAAATCCGGCCAGCCGAAGGAGCGGGTGAAGGCCGCGCTCGGCGACGGCCGCCTGCACGCGCTGCCCGCCGCGCCCGCCGTCAACGAGGCCATCGTCGACGACTGCACCAACATCGTCGCGCTTGCCGGCGTCGAGCAGGTGGCCGCGGCGCTTGCCACCGGTGCGGATATCGTGATTGCCGGCCGGACGACCGACACGGCCATCATCGCGGCGCTCCCGGTGGTGCGCGGCGACCATGCCGGCGCCGCCTGGCACGGCGCCAAGGTCGGCGAATGCGGGGCGCTCGCCACCACGCAGCCGAATTCCGGCGTGATCCAGATCGATTTCGACGCCGCCGGCTTCACCATCGAGCCGATGGCGGCGGACGCCGCCGCGACGCCCTACACCGTCTCGGCCCACATGCTCTACGAGAATTCCGATCCCTTCATCCTGCACGAGCCGGGCGGCCATCTCGACGTGACGCGCTCCGAATACGAGGCGCTCGACGGGCGGCGGGTGCGCGTCGAGGGCTCGAAATGGGTGCCGGGGCGCTATACGGTCAAGCTGGAAGGCGCGCGCATCGTCGGCTACCAGACGGTGGGCCTTGCCGTGGTGCGCGAGCGCCGCTACGTCCGGCATGTGCGCGAATGGGCGGCCGACATCGAGGCGAAGGTGCACGACAAGATCGTCGCCCGCATGGGCCTTGCGCCCGATGCCTTCACCGTGGAAATCCGGCTGATCGGCATGGATGCGACGCTCGGCGCGCTGGAGAACCGCCACGACATGCCCGTCGAGGTCGGCATCCTCGGCATCCTCACCTGCCCGACCGCCGACCAGGCGGCCGAGGCCGGCAAGATCCTCAACCCCTATCTCCTGCACCATCCCCTGACCGAGGACGAGCCGATGCCGACCTTCGCCTTTCCCTTCTCGCCCGCCGAAATGCAGCGCGGCGCGCTTTACGAGTTCTGCCTCAACCATGTGATGGAGCTGGACAACCCGCTGGCCGCCTTCGTGCTCGAAACCCACGAGGTGGGACATGCCTGAACTGGGAAGCCTCGTCAGCAAGGTGCGCTCCAAGAATGCCGGGCCGTTCTGGCTGACGGTCGACGTCTTCTGCGACGACCCGGCGACCTATGCCCGCGTGCGCGACGGGCTGAAGGACGTCACCGTGGCGCGGCTCTTCGGCGTGGAGCCGCAATTGCTCAAGCGCTTTGACATTCCCGCCTTGAACGTGGTCAAATTCTCCGTGCCGCGTCCCGTCGTCCAGGGCACGCGCGCCGACCGCGACATGCACGGCGCCGGCTGGGCCTGCCTCCTGGAGGAATTGCAGATCGATTGACCGGTCTGCCGCCTCCCCGCCGCCGGCGCGGGAGGCTCTCATGCCCGCGACGGCTTCTCCCATCTCCCGGCAAAACGAGGTTGACAAGCGGCCAGATTGTCGTAAGTGTATTAATACGACAACGGCAAGGAGGCCGCTGTCTGTGTTGCCGGCTCGGCAGCACCGGGGCTTACGGCCCGGACTTTTTGGGAGGAAATCATGATCAAAGCAGTTTTTGCCGCAGCATTGGCGTTTTCGCTTTCGGCCGCAGCGCCGGCTCTTGCCGATCCGGCCGTGGTGATGGCGCCGGGCGGCGCCGGCGGCGGCTACGACGCCATGGCGCGCCTGCCGTTCGACGCCATGTCGAAGGAAGGCATCTTCACCGACGGCGCGACCTTCACCAACAAGGGCGGCGCCGGCGGCACGATCGGCCTTGCCGAATTCGTCGGCGCGAACCGCGGCAACGACAATGCCGTCATGTCGATGGGCGTCATCCTGGTCGGTGGCATCCTGCTCAATTCCTCGCCCGTCACGCTCGACGACGTGACGCCGCTGGTGCGCCTGACCAACGACACGGGCGTCATCGCGGTGGCGACCGATTCCCCGATCAAGACGGTGGAAGACCTCGTCAAGGCGATGAAGGAGAACATCGGCGCGGTGTCGATCGGCGGCGGCTCGGCCGGCGGCGTCGACCATATCGTGATGGCGCTGATCGCCAAGGAAAGCGGCCTGGAGCCGGGCAAGCTGAACTACATCCCCTATGACAGCGGCGCGGAAGTTGTGACCGCGCTCGGCGGCGGCGCCGTGACGGTCGCCGTGTCGGGCGTCTCGGAGTTCAAGCCGATGGCCGATGCCGGCCGCATCCGCATCATCGCCGTCACCTCCGAGGGCCGCTTCGAGGGCATCGACGCGCCGAGCCTGAAGGAATCCGGCCTCAACGTGGTGGTCGGCAACTGGCGCGGTATCATCGGTGCGCCCGATATGTCGGCGGACGGCCGCAAGATGTGGCTCGACCGCTTCTCCAAGATGCACGACAGCGCTGCCTGGAAGGATATCCTCGCCAAGCAGGGCTGGGAAGACGCCTATCTCGCCGGCGACGACTTCGTCTCGTTCCTGAACGACGAGAAGACCCGCATCGGCGCCATCCTGAAGGAAGCCGGCCTCACCAAGTGAGCCGCCGCGCGTCTCGAAAGGATGTCTGACATGACGGAACGCCCCTATTGGCTTGCGGCGGGAACGATCGGCTGGGGAGCCGTCGTTTTCTGGAAGGCCGCGGAACTGCCCCAGTTCGACCAGTACGCCCATGTCGGCCCGGGCTTCATGCCCTCGGCCGTCGGGCTCGGCCTGGTCCTCATGGGTCTCCTGCTGGCGCTGCAGATCTACCGGGGCGTTCCGTTCGAGGAACAGGAAGCCGAGGACGTGAGCGAGGACCACGCGGTCAACTACACGGCGCTCTGCCTTGCCGCGGCGGCCTGCGCCCTGCCGATGCTGACGATGAAGCCGTTCGGCTTCGTCGTCACCTGCACCGGCTGCTTCGTGCTGGTGGCCGCGGCCTTCAAGTCGCGCCGCTGGCATCTCGACCTGCTGCTCGGCCTCGGCTTCTCGCTCCTGTGCTGGTGGCTCTTCCGCAAGCTGGGTGTCCAGCTCGGCGGTCTTCTTCCGATGATGGGGGTGTAGGATGGACGCGATCACCGGCCTGACGAACGGCTTTTCCGTCGCCCTGCAGCCGCAAAACCTGATGTGGGCCTTCGTCGGCACCTTCATGGGCACCGCCATCGGCGTGCTGCCGGGCATCGGACCGGCGCTGACCATCGCGCTGCTCCTGCCCGTCACCGTCTATATCGAGCCGACGGCGGCCTTCATCATGTTCGCCGGCATCTTCTACGGCGCCATGTACGGCGGCTCCACCACCTCGATCCTGCTCAACACGCCCGGCGAGAGCGGTTCCATGATGACGGCGCTGGAGGGCAACAAGATGGCCCGCAAGGGCCGCGGCGCCGCCGCGCTCTGCACGGCCGCCATCGGCTCCTTCGTCGCCGGCACCATCGGCACGCTCGGCATCACCTTCCTGGCGCCGCCCATCGCCGAACTCGCCTTCATCTTCAAGCCGCAGGACTATTTCGCCCTGATGCTGCTCGCCTTTCTCTCCGTCTCCGTGGTGATGGGAACCTCCAAGGTGCGCGGCTTCATCGCGCTCCTCCTCGGCCTCTCGCTCGGCGTCATCGGCATCGACAAGCAGACCGGCCTGCAACGGCTGACCTTCGGCGTGCCCGACCTCATGGACGGCGTCGAGATGACGGTCGTGCTCGTCTCGCTCTTCGCCATCGGCGAGACGCTCTTTGTCGCCAGCCGCTTCGGCATGCAGAAGCCCAACCTCAATCCGCTCGCCGGCGGCATCTGGATGACGAAGGAGGACTGGAAGCGCTCCTGGAAGCCGTGGCTGCGCGGCACCTTCTTCGGCTTTCCCATCGGCGCGCTGCCGGCCGGCGGCGCGGAGATCCCGACCTTCCTGTCCTATACGGTCGAGCGCAAGCTGACCAAGCATTCCGAAGAGTTCGGCCACGGCGCCATCGAGGGCGTGGCCGGTCCGGAGGCGGCGAACAACGCCGCCGCCGCCGGCGTGCTGGTGCCGCTCCTGACGCTCGGCCTGCCGACCTCGGCCACCGCCGCGATCCTGCTCGCCGCCTTCCAGAACTACGGGCTGCAGCCGGGGCCGATGCTGTTCATCAATTCGGCCGATCTCGTCTGGGGCCTCATCGCCTCGCTCTATGTCGGCAACCTGATGCTGCTCATCCTCAACCTGCCGCTGGCGGGCCTGTGGGTGCGGCTGCTCTTCATCCCGCGTCCCTATCTCTATGCCGGCATCCTGATCTTCTCGCTGGTCGGCATCTGGGGCGTGTCGAACTCCTGGGTGGACCTTGCCATGATGGCGGGCGTCGGCCTTCTCGGCTACACGATGCGCGTCTACGATTTCCCGATCGCGCCGGTGCTGATCGGCCTCATCCTGGGGCCGATGGCGGAGGTGCAGATGCGCCGCGCGCTCGCCGTGGGGCAGGGCGACCCGATGGTCTTCGTCTCCACCCCGCTCTCGGCCGTGCTGGTCGCCGTCTGCGCGCTCGTCGTGATCGTGCCGGCGATCCTGCAATGGCGGCGCAGCCGCAAGATCCACATGCCCGACGAAACCGCCGGCGCCTGACGTCGCCACATCCATGCCGATGCCCACCCGGCCGCACCCCCTGCGGCCGGGTGGGAGAACGCAACCCTCAGGGAGCCCAAAATGGCCGAAACGCTTTACTTCCGCGCCGAAGACCTGACCCGCTACGCCACCGACATGTTCCTCTCCGTGGGCATGAGCGGCGCCGATGCGGCGCTGATCGCGGGCGACCTCGTCAAGGCGAACCTGCGCGGCGTCGACAGCCACGGCGTCAGCCGCATCCCGATGTATCTGGAACGGCTGAGGCGCGGCCTCGTCAATCCGCGCCCCGACGTCAAGGTGACGAAGGCGGCCGGCGCCGTCGCCGCGGTCGACGGCGACAACGGCATGGGCTTTATCGCCTCGAACATCGCGATGAACGCCGCCTGCGACATTGCCGGCGAGATGGGCATCGGCCTTGCCGGCGTCAGCCGTTCCACCCATTTCGGCATGGGCGCCTGCTATGCCCTGCGCGCCATCGAGCGCGGCTTCATCTCGATGATCTTCACCAATTCCTCGCCCGCCATCCCCATGTGGGGCGGGCGCACCACCTTCCTCGGCGCAAGCCCCATCGCCGCCGGCATCCCGGGCGGCAAGCACCCGCCCTATGTCATGGACATGGCGATGACGGTGATCGCGCGCGGAAAAATCCGGCTGGCCGCCATGAAGGGCGATCCCATTGCCGAGGGGCTGGCGCTCGATATCGACGGCAACCCCACCACCGATGCCGCCAAGGCCTTCGAGGGCGTCTGCCTGCCCTTCGGCGGCGTCAAGGGGTCGGTGCTGGCGACGCTGATGGACCTGATGTCCGGCGTGCTGACCGGCGCGAATTTCGGCGGCGACGTGAAGAGCCTCTATTTCGACCATTCCGAGCCGCAGAATGTCGGCCACCTTTTCTTCGCCATCAAGCCGGACCTCTTCCTCTCGCTCGACGATTTCGGCGCGCGGATGGACGAGTTCTACGAGCGCATCAAGGTGCTGCCGCGCGCGGCCGGCGTCGCGGAGATCATGATGCCGGGCGAGCCCGAGCAGCGCCGCGAGGACGAGCGCCGCCGCACCGGCATCCCCGTCACCGGCAATGTCGTCGCGGACCTCACGGCCGACGGCGCGGGCGCCGGCATCGCCTTCCCCGCGGGCAGCGCGGCGCCGTTCGAGGCCGCCTGATGAACCGCCTTTCCGCCCATATCGGCTATCTCTACGGCGACCTGCCGCTTGCCGAGCGGCCGGCGGCGGCGGCGCGCGACGGTTTCACCGCCATCGAGCATCCCGAACCCTTTGCCGTGCCGGCAAGGGAGATGCGCGCCCGCCTTGCCGATCTCGGCCTCACCTTCTCGCAGGTCACCTCCGGCATGGGCGATGCGGCTGCGGGGGAGAAGGGTCTTGCCGCGCTCGCCGGCCGCGAGGCGGAGTTCCGCGCCGGCTTCGACCGCGCGCTCGCCTATGCGCTGGAGATCGATTGCCCCTTCGTCCACCCCATGGCGGGCGTGCCGAAGGGCGGGCTTCTGGATGCCGCCGAGACCTACAGGCTGAACCTCTCCTGGGCACTGAGCCGGGTGGAGGGCAGCGGCGTGCGGGTGCTCGTCGAGGCGATCACCATTCCCGGATACCACATGGGCAGCCTTGCCCTTGCGGCGGACCTGCAGGACCAGTTCCAGGGCCGTTTTGCCCTGCTGTTCGACACCTATCATGCCGCCGTGCTCGGCGAGGACCCGCGCCGCTGGATCACGCGGAATGCCGGCCGCATCGGCCATGTCCATATCGCCGACCATCCTGGCCGCCACGAACCGGGCACCGGTAAGCTCGCCTTCGAGCCGATCCTTACCGCCCTTGCGGCGGCGCGCTATGCCGGCGCCATCGGCTTCGAATACATCCCTTCCGCCGCGGCATCCGCCAGCGCCGCCTTCCTGCCGGGCTGGAAGCGGCTCCTTTCCGAAAAGGTTTCTTCATGACGACGATCACCTCCGTCAACCCCGCCACGGGAAAGCCGATCCGCAGCTTCGACCTGCAGGACGATGCCGCCGTGGACGCCGCGCTGGAGGCGGCCGTACAGGCCCAGCGTGCCTGGCGGCGCGTGCCGGTCGGCGAGCGGGTGGGGCTGCTTTCCCGCATGGCCGCGGCGCTGCGCGCCGGCAAGGCGCGCTATGCCGAGATGATCGTGCGCGAGATGGGCAAACCCATCGCGGAGGCCGAGGCCGAGATCGAGAAATGCGCGTATAACTGCGATTTCTACGCCGAGCATGCGCCGGCCTATCTTGCCGACGAGCCCGTCGCCTCCAATGCCAGCGAGAGCGTCGTCGCCTTCGAGCCGCTCGGCGTGGTGCTGGCGATCATGCCGTGGAACTATCCGTTCTGGCAGTATTTCCGCTTCGCCGCCCCGGCGCTCGCCGCCGGCAACGGCGCCATCCTCAAGCACGCCAACAACGTGCCGGAATGCGCGCTCGCCGTGCAGGAGGTGATGGAGGCCGCCGGCGGGCCGGCCGGGCTGACGGCGACGCTCCTCGTCGACACGTCCAGGGTGGCCGGCCTCATCGCCGACGACCGGATCGCGGCCGTCACGCTCACCGGCTCGACCGAAGTGGGCGCCATCGTCGCCTCGCAGGCCGGCAAGGCGCTGAAGAAGCAGGTGCTGGAACTCGGCGGCTCCGATCCGTTCATCGTGCTCGCCGATGCCGATATCGAGGCCGCCGCCGAGACCGCCGTCAAGGCGCGCTACATCAATGTCGGCCAGTCCTGCGTCAACGCCAAGCGCTTCATCGTCGAGGAGGCCGTGGCCGATCGCTTCGCCGCGCTCTTCGTGGAAAAGGCCGCCGCGCTGAAAATCGGCGATCCGATGGCGGGCGACACGAAGATCGGCCCGATGGCCCGCGAGAACCTGCGCACCGGCCTGCACGACCAGGTCGAGCGCTCGCTCGCCGAAGGGGCGGAGCTGAAGCTCGGCGGGACGCCCGTCGAGGGCGACGGCTTCTACTATCCGCCGACCGTGCTCGACCGCGTCCGGCCCGGCATGACCGCCTTCCGCGAGGAGACCTTCGGCCCGGTCGCCGCCATCATCCGCGCGAAGGACGCCGACGAGGCCGTCGCCATGGCCAATGACAGCGAATACGGCCTCGGCGCCGCGCTGTGGACGGGCGATACGGCCCGCGGCCGGGCGCTTGCCGCCCGCATCGATGCCGGCGCCGTCTTCATCAACGGCATGACCGCCTCCGACCCGCGCTACCCGTTCGGCGGCATCAAGCGCTCCGGCTACGGGCGCGAGCTCGGCGTCTACGGCATCCGCGAATTCGTCAACGTCAAGACCGTCTGGATCGGTCCTTCCAAGTGAGGCTCCACATGCCCGAACCCGCCATCCTGCGCCCGCACGAACTGAAGACCAACGACCGCGGCGGCGGCGCGCGCACCACGCCGCTCGTCACCCGCCGCTGCGGCTCCACCAGCATGATCAACGGCATCACCGCCTTCGATCCCGGCGCCGCCATCGGCCTGCATTTCCACAATTGCGAGGAAAGCGTCATGGTGATCGAGGGCGAGGCGATCGCCGAGATCGACGGGGTGCAGCACCACCTTGCCACCAACGACACGACCTGGATTCCCGCCAACGTGCCGCACCGCTTCATCAACGCGTCGGACAAGCCGATGCGCATCTTCTGGACCTATGCCACGGTGGATGCCACCCGCACCATGGTCGCCTCCGGCGAGAGCCGGACGATCGACGCCGAGCACGGCCACGCGCCGAAATGACGGGCTGACTACCGGGGGCTTTTCACCCCTGCGGGGCGGAATGGCCAAGCCGCGCCAGCGCCGCCACGATCGCCAGCCCGGCGGTCTCGACGTCCCCGGCGGAAACGTCGAGATGGGTGACCAGGCGGATGCGGCTTGCGCCCTCGACATTGACGCGGATCGCCTCGCCGAGCAGCG